>NZ_JBXVVZ010000024.1:0-563 GCF_057219775.1 Aquabacterium sp. T101 | reverse complement strand
CTGGCCTGCTCGATGAGGTTGCCCTCGATGGTGAGGGCCTCGTGCTGGCCGTGGATGGTGAGGTTGCCGCCGTCGCAGCGGCCGGTGGCGGCGTTGACGGAGTTGCGGCGGAAGATGTTGTTGCGAACGGTCAGGCTGTTGGAGTGGCCGCCGAGGTAGGCGCCGTGCTCGAAGCCGCCACCGCTGGGGTTGTTGTCCTCGAAGCGGGTGCCCTCGATGAGCAGGCCGTTGGAGTCGCCGAGGAAGCCGTGTTCGCGGTTGTGGTGGAGGAACGAGTTGCGGATGGTCAGGCGCTCGTTGGTGGCGCCGCCGGCCTGCTGGGCATGGATGCCGATGGCGAAGTTGGCGATTTCCACGCCGTCGAAGACGACGTCGCGGGTGCCGGCCTGGACGAAGGCGCCCCACTGGCCGGTGCCGCGGCCGTCGAACTTGAGGTTGCGGAAGGTGTAGCCGCCGTCCTGGACGGTCTCGCCGTACATGCCGAAGCTGAAGGTGGTGCCGCTGGGGGTGTTGAACACGGGCAGGGCGCCGGAGCCCCAGTCGGCGAAGGTCAGGGGCGCGGC
>NZ_JBXVVZ010000023.1:0-575 GCF_057219775.1 Aquabacterium sp. T101 | reverse complement strand
GGTGCCACCGTGACGATCGAGGTGGTCAATGCAGCGGGCGACGTGGTGCAGACGCGCACTGCTGCGGTCGGCGCGGACGGCCGCTACACGGTCGACGCCGCTGCGCTGGGCGACGGCGCCTACACCGTGCGCGTCAACGCCAGCGACGCGGCGGGCAACGCCGCCACGACGGTCACGACCAGCATCGAAGTGGACGCCACGCCGCCGACCGTGACCGTCAGCGCCGCTGCGCTCACCCGCGACACCACGCCCACGATCAGTGGCACGACCACCGGCCTGGCCGAGGGTGCCACCGTGACGATCGAGGTGGTCAATGCAGCGGGCGACGTGGTGCAGACGCGCACTGCTGCGGTCGGCGCGGACGGCCGCTACACGGTCGACGCCGCTGCGCTGGGCGACGGCGCCTACACGGTGCGCGTCAACGCCAGCGACGCGGCGGGCAATGCCGCCATGGCCGCCACGGCCAGCATCGAAGTGGACGCCACGCCGCCGACCGTGACGGTCAGCGCCGCCGCGCTCACCCGCGACACCACGCCCACGATCAGCGGCACGACCACCGGCCTGGCCGAGGGTGC
>NZ_JBXVVZ010000022.1:0-584 GCF_057219775.1 Aquabacterium sp. T101 | reverse complement strand
GCCGTGTCGGTCGCCACCGCCGTGATCGAGTGGTCGCCATGCGCCAGCCGGCCCGTGGTGAAGCTCCAGCGGCCATCGGCGCCGATGTCGGCCGTGCCCAGCAGCGTCGTGCCGTCGAACACCTGAACATGGGCCACGCCCACAGCGTCGGTCACCGTGCCGCTCACGGTCACCGTGTTGTCCTTGGTCAAGCCGCCGCTGACGATCGACCCAGTGGCGCCGGTGTCGGTGACCACAACGTCGTGGGTCACCAGCACGGGCGCTGCCGTGTCCACCCGCAGGTTGGCCGTGGCGGTCGTGGCGGCATTGCCCGCCGCGTCGCTGGCGTTGACGCGCACCGTGTAGGCGCCGTCGCCCAGCGCAGCGGCGTCGACCGTGTAGCGGCCGTCCGCGCCGACGGTCGGCGTGAAGGTCTGCACCACGTCGCCCGCTGCATCAACCACCTCGATCGTCACGGTGGCACCCTCGGCCAGGCCGGTGGTCGTGCCGCTGATCGTGGGCGTGGTGTCGCGGGTGAGCGCGGCGGCGCTGACCGTCACGGTCGGCGGCGTGGCGTCCACTTCGATGCTGGCCGTGGCGGCCAT
>NZ_JBXVVZ010000021.1:0-589 GCF_057219775.1 Aquabacterium sp. T101 | reverse complement strand
GGCGTGGTGTCGCGGGTGAGCGCAGCAGCGCTGATGGTCAAGACCGGCGCCTCGGTGTCCACGCTGAAGGTGAGCGGTGTCGATGCCGGCGAGGCGTTGCCCGCCGTGTCGGTCGCCACCGCCGTGATCGAGTGGTCGCCATGCGCCAGCCGGCCCGTGGTGAAGCTCCAGCGGCCATCGGCGCCGATGTCGGCCGTGCCCAGCAGCGTCGTGCCGTCGAACACCTGCACCTGGGCCACGCCCACGGCGTCGGTCACCGTGCCGCTGACGGTGACCGTGTCGTCCTTCGTCAAGCCGCCGTCGACGATGGTGGTCGAAAGGCCGGTGTCGGTGCCCAGCGTGGCGTCCACCGTCAGCTCCGGTGCCGACGTGTCCACCCGCACGGTGGCGATCCGCTGTGCCGCATTGCCGGCCGCGTCGCTAGCGCTGACGCGCACGGTGTAGGCGCCGTCGCCCAGCGCAGTGGCGTCGACCGTGTAGCGGCCGTCCGCGCCGACGGTCGGCGTGAAGGTCTGCACCACGTCGCCCGCTGCATCGACCACCTCGATCGTCACGCTCGCACCCTCGGCCAGGCCGGTGGTCGTGCCGC
>NZ_JBXVVZ010000020.1:0-633 GCF_057219775.1 Aquabacterium sp. T101 | reverse complement strand
CGCCTAACGTTTGAGCTGAGCGGACGCCTTCGGAATGGCGCTTGGCCCGCGAGACGGATGATGACCTGAACCGGCTCGCGGGCCAAGCGGCTTGCCGATGGAGGTCCGCTCGAGCGAAGGGTTAGGCCGCACTCTGGGGGCTTGCTCAGTCGGTGACGGTTACTTGAACTTGAGCACCGTCTGGAAGGCGGCGAATGCTCTCATGCATGTGCCCGCTCATGGAATAGTGTTCAGCTGCGGAAACTGGATGCATGTTCTCAGCGCTGAAGCTGCCTTGCGAAAAAATTGGGAAGATTGCGTAGGTGTAGCACTGGTCGGCGCCCAGCACTTTGCCTTGCGAGCGCAGGACGTCCACCAAGCCTGGAAGAAACCATTCGTCGGTTCGTTCGCTGCCGAGTAGCTCTGCGAAGTGTTGCTGCGATTCGGCCACTTGTTCCAAGGAGCCGGTTGCGGTGCTGAGCCACCAGACCGTACCTGCCGCGACTTCAATGAATACGTCGCCGATGGCGGAAAACATGAGGGGAGTCCAGTCCTCGCCGAGCTGCCAGCGCCAGTGTTCGCGCAGCGAGTCGACAGCTGCCCCGCTCGGCTGAATGGTGATTTGCGACCAGGTCGCCATGTGCGGCCTAACGT
>NZ_JBXVVZ010000019.1:0-752 GCF_057219775.1 Aquabacterium sp. T101 | reverse complement strand
CTGCTGGAGCTCGTCGAGATGGAAGTGCGCGAGCTGCTGAGCAAGTACGACTTCCCGGGCGATGACACGCCGATCGTGAAGGGTTCGGCCAAGCTGGCGATGGAAGGCGACAAGGGCGAGCTGGGCGAAGGCGCCATCATGAAGCTGGCCGAGGCGCTGGACAGCTACATCCCGACGCCCGAGCGTGCGATCGACGGTGCGTTCCTGATGCCGGTGGAAGATGTGTTCTCGATCTCGGGTCGCGGCACGGTGGTCACGGGTCGCGTGGAGCGCGGGGTGATCAAGGTCGGCGAGGAAATCGAGATCGTGGGCATCCGTGCGACGCAGAAGACGACGTGCACGGGCGTGGAGATGTTCCGCAAGCTGCTGGACCAGGGTCAGGCGGGGGACAACGTGGGCATTCTGCTGCGCGGCACGAAGCGCGAGGACGTGGAGCGCGGCCAGGTGCTGTGCAAGCCGGGCTCGATCAAGCCGCACACGCACTTCACGGCCGAGGTGTACGTGCTGAGCAAGGAAGAGGGCGGGCGTCACACGCCGTTCTTCAACAACTACCGTCCGCAGTTCTACTTCCGCACGACGGACGTGACGGGTGCGGTGGAGCTGCCCAAGGACAAGGAGATGGTGATGCCTGGCGACAACGTCAGCATCACGGTCAAGCTGATCGCGCCGATCGCGATGGAAGAGGGCCTGCGCTTCGCGATCCGCGAAGGCGGCCGCACCGTCGGCGCCGGCGTCGTCGCCAAGATCATGGA
>NZ_JBXVVZ010000018.1:0-1257 GCF_057219775.1 Aquabacterium sp. T101 | reverse complement strand
TTCGTGTGAGACTTCACTCTGGTGGCTCCTTCGGTTGCTTGTGAGGCAACCCGCATGCTCGCGCATGCGGGTCGAAGGAGCCGCCACCTCAGCTCATGCGTTCAACAGACTCCGGGACATCGCCGCTTCTGGAAGGGAGAGGTCACAAAGACCATGGAGCAACTTGGTGGCAAGGACGCGAGGTGCTTTCAATTGAGTTCCTCCTATGGGCTCTCCGGCTGGGTTGTTGCCATCAGCGCAAGAGTTGCAAGTGCGGCCTAACCGTTTGATCGAGCGGACCACTTCCGGCGCGTTTCGCGCGCCTACAGTTGCCGCTCATCGCCAACGTTAGGCCGCACAGTCCATGCTCTGTCTGCTTGCCGAAGCATGAAGAAGACACAGCCGAAACGCAGCCGTGCTCGCTACCTCTTGCTCGCTGCGGCCGCGGGCCTAGTAGTAGTTCTGTTGCTTCTCGACTCAACGCCTAGGTCAATCCCGGGCGTCACAACGCTAGAAGAGTGCGTCACCCGCTGTTCTCCCGAGTCGGGAACCATGGTTCCAGTTGAGTACGGCCCGAGCTGGCGTCCGGGAGTCAGAGAACCGGTCTGCCGGTGCAACTTCCCTTCAGGCTCTTCGGCAAAGTGAGTCACTGGCCTCGTCCGCACTCTTTCCACTCATGCGCCAAACGCAGTCACTGCACCCCAGGGTACTAGCCCACACTCGTCGAGTGCGGCCTAACCCCTCGTTCAACCGGACCCGCTACGGCAGGCACCGTAAGGCCGGGCTGAGGCACATGGTGCATCATCTCAGCCCGGCCTTACGGTGCCCGCCTCCGCGGGCCGGTTAACTCGAACGTTAGGCCGCACAAACCAGCCCCTTGCCGCGCAAGCCGCCGTCAACACTCAGTCTTCCACCATCAACGATGAATTTCCGCAAATCTCTCGCGCTCTTCTCAATCGCAGCGACTTTGAATGGAGTAGTTGCCGTGGATACATCCAGCGCACAGACCGTGGCTCCGGGATACATGATCATTGAGTACGAGATAACAGATCAGGCTGAGTTTCGCGAGTACCTCAAAGCGTCAGCCGCGCTGCGTGCGACAGGGGTTGGAGGCACATTCTTGGTGCGCGGCGCAAAAGGCATCAGCCTCTCAGGGGCGATGTCCCGCTCGCTGTTGAACCGTGACCGGTGACGGCTCCTCGGTGGACATGCTACGCGGCCTTCAAGACGGCGCCGTTGTCGCTTTCGGGGCGACGGCCATCCAGGGCCTTGAGGAGG
>NZ_JBXVVZ010000017.1:0-1308 GCF_057219775.1 Aquabacterium sp. T101 | reverse complement strand
GGCGATGTCCCGGAGTCTGTTGAACGCATGAGCTGAGGTGGCGGCTCCTTCGACCCGCATGCGCGAGCATGCGGGTTGCCTCACAAGCAACCGAAGGAGCCACCAGAGTGAAGTCTCACACGAAGCCCGCGCTGCGGGCCATGCCTGCTTCGCAGGTCCAGATCTCGCTGCCCGTGCAGGGTGTTCTGCGCGATGTTCGCCACGCCTTCCTGGGCCTGTGCATCGACGCTGGCCAGAAGGTGCTGGCCGCGATGATGGAAGCCGACAGGATCGCGCTGTGCGGCCCCAAGGGCGTGCCGGACGCTGGCCGGCGCGCCGTGCGCGGCGGCACCACCGCCAGCCAGGTCGTGCTGGGCGGCCAGCGCATCGCCGTACGGCGACCGCGGGCACGCTCGACGACCGAGGGCGAGTTGTCACTGCGCAGCTTCGAGTGGGCTGCTGGCCGCGACCCGCTGGACGCCGCCACGATGGCCGCCATCGCCGCGGGTGTGTCGACTCGGCGTTACGCCAGCACCCAGGAGCCGGTGCCGGCGGCACACCGGCCGCGTGCGGCCTCCAAGAGCGCGGTGTCGCGCCGCTTCGTGCAGCTCAGCCAGCAGCAGCTGGCACAGTGGCTCGCACGGCCCCTGGGCGATCTGGACCTGCCCGTCGTGATGATCGACGGCATCCACTTCCGCGACCGCGTCATCCTGCTGGCGCTGGGCATCGACGCCCAAGGAGACAAGCACGTCCTGGGGCTGCGCGAGGGCTCCACCGAGGCCACGCGGGTGGTCGTCTCGCTGCTGTCGGACCTGGTCGAGCGCGGGCTGGATGCCCAACGCATGCGGCTGTGGGTGATCGACGGCGGCAAGGCGCTGCGCAAGGCCATCGTCCAGACCTTCGGCGCGTGCGCGCTCCTCCAGCGCTGCCAGGAGCACAAGCGCCGCAACGTGCTGGAGCACCTGCCCGAAGACATGCACGCCGGCGTCAAGCGGGCCCTGAAGGACGCCTGGTCGGCCTCGGACGCCGAACTGGCGCGCAAGCAACTCGGCCGTCTGGCATCCGCGCTGCAGGCCAGGCACCCGGGTGCGGCGGCCAGTCTGCGCGAGGGCCTGGAGGAGACGCTGACCGTCCAGGCACTGGGCATCACCGGGGCGCTGTACCGCACGCTGCGCACGACCAACCCCATCGAGAACCTGAACGGCTCGGTGGCGCACTACAGCCGCAACGTCAAGCGCTGGGGCGACGGGCAGATGGTGCTGCGCTGGGTGGCCAGCGCGCTCAGCGACGCGGCCACGCGAATGCGCAAGCTGCGTGGCTGCGGCCAGA
>NZ_JBXVVZ010000016.1:0-3713 GCF_057219775.1 Aquabacterium sp. T101 | reverse complement strand
ACCCTCCTCAAGGCCCTGGATGGCCGTCGCCCCGAAAGCGACAACGGCGCCGTCTTGAAGGCCGCGTAGCATGTCCACCGAGGAGCCGTCACCGGTCACGGTTCAACAGCGAGCGGGACATCGCCATGGACGCCGCACGCAGGCTTCCTCGAAGCAAGAAGACCCCAGCAACGACGGCGAAGACATTGAAGCTGGATGAGTACGAGATGCGGTTGACGATGCAATAGATCATCACTGCAATGTCAAGAAGACCCACTGCAACGAGAACCGTGCCCGTGCGCTTGAGGATGGACGCGTGAGGTGAGAGTCCCATAGGGCGGCTAACGTTCGGTCCAACTCCTGCCTTGGAGGTAGGTGCTGTCAGCCCGATGATCGATGCTGCTACGAGCAACCGGCGTCGGGCCTACATCGCCTGCCATAGCGGGTCGGAGGTCGAGAGAGAGGATAGGCGTCACTCTTCGTCCGCAAGCGACAACCGATGCCTACCGGTACTTCGCGGCAGAAATGAACTCACTGAAGGTCTCGCACCACACAATCATTGCCTTGTACCTTCCGGGATCGACTCCATCCGGCAGCGCTACAACGAAGTTCTCGAAGGTCCTTACGTCACCGACCCGGACCATGGTTGGCTTCAGTCGCTTGAAGTCAGCCTCGGTCTCAACAAACTCCGGCGACAGGTAAAGCTTGTAGTCCGGGCCTGGGGAGAGCTTCCCGTGCAGAGACACAGCGGTCGTTGAGAGGGTGACGGTGCCCTCTCCCCAGTGAAGTGCGTCGCTGTCCTTCAGGTCACGCCTGAACTCGCCTCGATAGAGTGCCTGATGAGTGGCCGCCTTGATCTGCTCCGCCGTGGGTGCCTCAGGTGCAATGAGGATCGGCAGTGCATAGATGCCTCCGGCAAAGCCGGCCAAGGCCACAGCGGCGTGTGAGGCCGCGAGCAGAAGAGCCCTACGTGCGTTCATCGTCGAAGAGGGTAGGTCCGGAGTCGAAATGTGACGCTTGAGGTTCGAGCCAAGCCGCGCTCTGCGGCCGACGCCGACTGGCCGCGGAGGGACGATGACCACCATGGCCCGGAGCGGCCAGACGGTGGCTGCCGTAGCGCGTCGGCTGGAGCGAGGGATCAGACCGCATTGTCGTGGGCTCGATCCGACGGGTGGTTCACACCATCGTTGACCGGCACGTCTGGGATGAGGAACGGATTGATGCCTTCAAGGCACCCGACGTTGTAGCCGTACTGATCCGGAAGCGACCTGCGTCGATGGTGGGTATAGATCCCACAGTTGGCGCAGAAGTAGTGCTTGGCTGTCTTGGTGTTGAACTCGTACAGGCGTAGGAACTCGTGACCCTGGATGACGGTGATCCCGTCCAGCTTCACAGACGCGACAACAGCGCCGCGGCGGCGGCACATCGAGCAGTCGCAGCGTCTGGGGTTGACGATTCCGTCCGGCAGATCAAGAACAAGGACGACAGCACCACAGTGGCAGGACAAGCGGTGCCGAGGGCCAACTTTGACTCCGCCGACCGACGTGATTGACACGGAACCTCCTGAGCGTGGGGGGTGAGGATTGACGCAGCGCTAACCGGGCGGCGACGCCTTGGCGCCTGGCCCGTGCCGCACATGATAGGCAACGAGTGCCGCGCGGGTGGGATGCCATGCCATCGGCGCGCCGGGTGAACGACCCGTTAGGCGGCGCTTTCGGCGTCGCGTAGAGCGACGACGCGTCTGGAGGCTGCCGACAGCAGGAGCTTGGAGTAGAGCCGATGGAAGCCAAGCAGGACGTGAAACGCCAGGCCGAACTGGCCGCCCGGACGCATGGGAACTACCGCGGAGCCAAACAGCAACGTCGTGGAGGCGTCGCCGGGTGCCTGTGGCTGGACGCTCAGCCACGACCTTGTTTGGCCTGCGTCCATGAGAATCTCGTTGCTGTCTCTGTGCTCCACCGTCCAGGCCGAAAAGCGGTCAGAGGCGGCGCTTGCCAGCAGTAGCGCCTGCTCATCCGTCGACTTGATGTGCAGTACCTTCTCGAGCAGCCACCTTTCGACCTTGAAGAGCGGCGTTGTGTAGAAGGCTAGAACGAACTCAGGCAAGGTCACCCTTCCCCCCACTGACACGGTGTAGCAGTCGGTGAACGCACCCTTGCGCGCATAGGCCCCGAGAAAAGATGCCTCAGGAACCGTGGTGGGCGAGACCATCAACAAGTGCAATTTCAGCCGCCTAGCGCCCGAACCAACCCCGATCGCGGAAGCAGGAAGCGCAAGCCCGGTCTACGACGAATCTGCCGCTGGGGCGGACCGGGCCTTCGCTGAGCACCGCAACGGGGCGAGGGTTGAGCGAAGGGTTAGGCGTCACTTTGCCTTGGGCACGCATTTGCACTTGTTGAAGAAAACCTGGGCCGACATGCCTGATTGCGCGCATTCCGCTGAGCAGTTCTATCTAGTGACCTGTTCAAGGTAGTTCAGCGGGACGAATACTGCAAGTATTGCTCCGGCTGCAACCGCCACCTTGAGGGCCAGGCTCTTGACTTCACTCCTAGTCCAGGGGCGCGTTGCTCTTGGCATGCCACCGAGTTGGCCACCGAAGTAGAAGCGCGAGCAAGCGTCGCACTGAAGCCAAGAGAAGTAGCGCCAGTAGATCCAATAGACGAGCATCACGACGGCCGCGACACCGAGCGCGGGATGGATGAGCGCCAAGCCGAGCCCAAGAGCCGCCACGGCTAGCAGAACCGGCGCCAGCGGCATCTGAAACTCAGGCTTGTCGGCATCCAGCGTGAGCCACTTCGGATGAACAAGAGTTCGTGACAGACCACCGCCGCAGTGCGGGCATGCGTACCTGCGCAGGGGCATGGGTGGTGACGCCTAACGTTCGAGGTAACCTGCCCGCGGAGGCGCGCAGCGTAAGCCTGGTACGCGATGATGCCTCAAGGCTCGCGGACCAGGCTTACGCTGCGCGCCGTAGCGGGTCAGGTTGACCGAGGGGTTAGGCGTCACTGCGAAGCTGCACTCGCGCCAGATTTCAGACTGCGCAGCCTGCGACGAACATGCATGAGGATGGCCGCATGGATGACAACTGCCAGCAAGGCCGACGCGGCGTGATGAAGAGGGCGAGCGGTTTGCGTGGCTGCGGTTAGCCACAGCGCAATGCCACCCAGCGGCAGAAACAGGATGATTGCAGTAGCCAAGCCTGGGTTGTACCGCTTGAACAGCAAGGCGTGGACGAGGTGTACCACGGCATTGACGAGAACCAGATAGACCGCGAGGAGCGCCCAGCCCGGATGGCTACTGGTGCTGGCATAGATGGCTACGACGATTAGCAGCCACACGCCCGGTACGTTCGTTACGAATACAGCGAGGCTTGAGAGCGCCTCGTAACCCTGACCGATTGTCTGATTGAAAAACGTTCGGAACCTGTCCTGATCATGCTCCTCTAGCTGGTGAAGCATGTACACCGGCAAGTGCAAGAAGGTTACCAGCGTAAACGTGGACCAGCCCATGCTGATTGTTGGGAGCAACAACAGAAGCAGGACTGCGGCTAGTGCCCCGCCATAGACCCAGTAGGCAACAATGCGAGACAGCATGGGGTGTTCGGTGTGACGCCTAACGTTTGAGCTGAGCGGACGCCTTCGGAATGGCG
This sequence comes from Aquabacterium sp. T101, assembly GCF_057219775.1. Taxonomy (NCBI): domain Bacteria; kingdom Pseudomonadati; phylum Pseudomonadota; class Betaproteobacteria; order Burkholderiales; family Sphaerotilaceae; genus Aquabacterium; species Aquabacterium sp. T101. The sequence continues at coordinate 85 of NZ_JBXVVZ010000016.1, read as the reverse complement.
CTTGGCCCGCGAGACGGATGATGACCTGAACCGGCTCGCGGGCCAAGCGGCTTGCCGATGGAGGTCCGCTCGAGCGAAGGGTTAG
>NZ_JBXVVZ010000015.1:0-5530 GCF_057219775.1 Aquabacterium sp. T101 | reverse complement strand
CTAACCCTTCGCTCGAGCGGACCTCCATCGGCAAGCCGCTTGGCCCGCGAGCCGGTTCAGGTCATCATCCGTCTCGCGGGCCAAGCGCCATTCCGAAGGCGTCCGCTCAGCTCAAACGTTAGGCGGCTCATGACCAACACTGGCATCGCCTATCCCAATATCCTCGATCTGGTCACACAGAATGAGAGAGTGGTTCGATTGGTTCTTGTTGAGGATCGCGCGCTGTCCGAGCAAGACGCCAATGCCCTCCAGGCAAAACTGAACAACTATCTGGGGTACGCATTGGACGGTCCGTTGTTGGAGCAGCATCCAGAGTGCCAAGGCAAGCGCATTTGCTTGCGAATCGACCTCTATGCACGCCCCTCAGAATTCATTCTCGAGTTCATCCAACGCTACCGAGAAGCTGTAGCTGAGTACAACGTGAGCATTGAGCTTTCCGTTCAGGGTGAAATCCCACGGTGAACCGCCCGCCGCCTAACCCTTCGCTCAACCGGATCCGCTACGGCAAGCGCCGCCAGCCCGGGCTGAGGCACATGAAGCATCATCTCAGCCCGGGCTTACGGCGCTTGCCTCCGCGGGCCGGTTAGCTCAAACGTTAGAGCGCATGAAAACCCGTCTCGTCCGTCTCCGCGACGGCTCCAGCGCAACGCTCTACCAAGCTGTCGATGGCCGCTGGGCATGTCCCGTCTGTGGCAGCGTCGAATTGGACAGAGAGCCATATTTCGGAGACGGCTGTGCCTCGTTCGAAATGTGTAGCTGCGGCTTCGAGTTCGGCTTCGATGACGATCCGGGGGCATCAAAGGACGCGGTGGAGTCCGTGCAGGAGAACTGGAGGCGGTGGAGACGACGGTTCGTCGCCCGGTTCCGCCAGCGTCCCGCAGCGCTGGCCCAAGTGGTCGGCCGGCTTCGGGCGATTGGTGTGCCAGAAGAGGAGTTGCATGCGCTCTAACAGGTCGGTCGACTCGGACACGTTGCGGCAAGGGGCCGCACGGCGCCGTTGGAAATCGTGCACCGTGCGGCCCCTTGCCGCAACGTGCCGGTCACCTTCACGTTAGCCAGCAGCAATGAAGTCTTGGAGGAGCGAGCCCGATCACTCCTATTGGAAGTTGATGCCACAGACCGAGCGCAGCCGCGCTAAGCATCTGTGGGGCGTGTCGGTTGCCGTCTGTGCGTGGGCCATCTTGAGTTGGTTCTGGCCACCGGCTCCCCCGCACACAGGCAAGTGGGGCTGGTTCAATTCGTTGGTAGCCAGTAGCCTGGGGTGGAAGGGCTTTGCAATCGTCTTGCTCGGGGTTGCCGGTGTAATTGCCGCTCTAGGCCTGCAGCGGTGGCGTGCGGCATCGCGCGAAGAGGAGCGCCGTGCTGGCTAACCCGTCCATCGAGCGGACGGCTTCCGGCACGCTTCGCGTGCCTCCAGCCTCCGCTCACGTCGAACGTTAGGCGTCATTCGAAGCGTGAGCTATCCGCCTGATCTCACTCCTGCCGGCGCACTGTCGGAAGTCGTCTATGTCCAAGACTACGTGCAGTTGGTGTTCGGGGATCAGCGTTTCTCTGTCTACAACGAGTTGTCGGTGGCAACCGCGTCATCGGTGTCGCGCAGTGGCGAGCGTGGCCTGGCAGAGGCGCTTCGTTCTCTCATCGGCCAACGGGCTGTGAGCGTTGCTCCACCTGCTGGTGCCGTCTTGGCTCTCTCGTTCGGCCAGGGGGCGGTAGTCCTAGTTAGTGCTAAAGGCAGCGGAGTCGAAGCCTTTGAGTTTGCGGGAAGGTTGGGCCCGGTGGTGGTTGCGCAAAATGACGCCTAACAACTCCATCGAGCCGACAGCCACAAGCACGCTGCGCGTGCTTGTGTCCGCGGCTCACGTCGAACGTTAGGCCGCACAACCGATGCATTGGCCGCGGGCTCTCCGCCGAGTCGCTCTCTTTGCCGCCGTGGCGCCAGCCGCCATGGCAGCGCTCGCGTTCGCCATCACCTACTTGTTGCCCGACTGCACCCCACAGATGTATGGCGTCGGACATTGCGTCGTCGCCTCGGTGAACCTCGCTCCGGCTTTGCTTGTTGCAATGTTCATGGGTCCGTATCTGGCTGCCGCCTCCGCCGTCTTTCTCGCACCTCCGCTCCTTGCACTTGCATGGTGGCTCCAGCATCGGTGCAGCAAACCCAGCAAGCTCTCCTCATCCGCGCCGCGTCACCCGGATGCTTCGCCTTGAGTGGAGCGCGAAGCTTGCGGTGCATCTTCTCGGAGTCTAAGCAGCGCTTGCCTGCTGGCCGCCGGCGCGGTGCGGCCTAACCAGTCGCTCAAGTTGACGCCCAGCGGCATGCCGCCCTGGCCGCGACGCCGTGTTGGCTATCATCGGCCTCGCGGCCAGGGCGCCATGCCGCTGGTCGCAACTTAGCTCCAACGTTAGGCAGCGCATGAAGATCCCGCCCGTTCCGTTGGTGCCGTCACCACAAACGCCGGAGGCAACTGCCGCCGTCGGTTTTCAGTGGGCGGGCGAGCCGATCGGTCGTCGCCACCGCATCGGCGGAGACCCCGAGTGGATCCAGTCCCCCGAGACTCCGAGTTGCTCTTGCGGTAAGCCGATGTCGTTCTACGCGCAGCTTGATTCGCTCGGCGATGCACACGTCCTTGGCGATTGCGGAATGATCTACGTCTTCGTTTGCTGGGAATGTTTGGAGGCCAAGAGTGTCCTGCAGTCGTACTAGCGCGGCGCTGCCTAACCCGTCGTTGCACCCGCCTGCGTCAGCCCGCGAAGCGGGCTGACGCAGGCGGGTGAACTCCAACGTTAGGCGTCTTTATGAGCTTCTTCTCCAAGCTCGGGGCAGTTGTGAAGCAGCCCGTCGCGTGGATAGTCCTAATCTCGCTCTCGCCTTTGCTTGTGGGTGTTTGTGCTGCGGCTTTGGGCAATGCAATTGGCTCACGTCAGTTGCAGGAGATGGCGGGAGTTATGTGGCTGCTCTTCTACACCGTTCCTCTCGGCGCGGTGCTGCTTCTACTCCTGGCGATCGCTCACGTTTATGCCAGCTACGTTAACGGACTGAGAAAGAGCCAACCTGCGTCGGAGTCCGCACATCGTCGAAAAGCACCCCCGTCCGCGGCATTGGAAGCTGACATCCGAAAGCCAGACGGAATGTGCCCCAACTGCAAGTCTCTTCTACCAGTCAGTAGCCCCGAGTGCCGGAAGTGCGGCGCTCTTTTCGGACAAGGCAGTGCATGGTCCATTGCCCCAGTTGCGTCGAAGCGGAAGAATGACGCCTAACCAGTCAATTGAGCGGACGGCTTCCGGCGTGCTGCGCACGCCTCCAGCATCCGCTCATCTTCAACGTTAGGCCTCAGAAACTCCATGCAAATGTTCGCCTCAGAAGCTGAACTTCAGCGCTCGCTGGCTCAGCATGACGACCTCGTTCGAAGGTGCGCGCAGGGCGAAATCACCTTCGACCTCTTCTGCGACAAGTACAACAACTACTGGAGTTTCTACGCACTCGACGGGCACGAGTCGGACGAGGAAGAGCGAGCAATCCTCGAACGTTACGAAGCCCGAATCGAACTGCACAGGCTCATTGCCTTCGAAGTGCTCGGCCGGCTGTGTTCGGACGAAGACGCAAAGAGAGAGATCTACATACAGGCTGGGAGATTCGGCTCAGCCGTCGCACAGCAGAGAATAGCCACCTTATGGCAGGCTCACCAGGGTGCCGCACTTGTGGCGCCACCCAAGTCAACGAAGTGAGCCGAGGGCCAAGTCCCACTTGGTCGCCGCAACTGAGGCCTAACATGTCGGTCAACCGGAGCGCCAACGGCTGGCCACCTTGCCCGCGCGGCGCTCGTTGTCTATCCTGCACCGCGCGGGCAAGGCGTCCATCCGTCGTCGCCCGGTTACCTCTACGTTAGGCCTCGCAACCAAAGCCCTCGCGCGTCTATCCATGCTTCTCACGTTCATCGGTACGGTAGTGGGGGTTTTGGTCGCGGGAGTCCTGGCCAAGGTCTTTCCTGAGCAAGACTTGCTCGCGCTCCAAGCCGGGGTGGTAGCAGCGGGGTGTCTAGTAGGAGTAGTCCTTGACGGAACTGACTCAAGGGCGAAACGAAGACCACGTGAGTAGCGCATGATCTCGCACGAAGCGGCAGCTCAGAGAGCTTCACTCCAAAATGCATGCGCGACCCCGCGGGTGCCGAGCGAGGCCTAACCCCTCGCTCAAGCTGACCCACTACGGCAGGCGCCGTAAGCCCGGGCTGCGGCCCTTGAGGCATCATCGCAGCCCGGGCTTACAGCGCCTGCCTCCGCGGGCAGCTTAGCTCGAACGTTAGGCGTCGAAGATGTACGACATCTACTCCCGCTCCAACGACGATCGGCTGCGCTTCACGCTTGGCCGGCACGGAAGCAAGATGCTGTACGTGGTTGGACTGAACCCAAGTACAGCAACGCAGGAGAAGTCCGATACCACCGTTGCCAAGGTTGAAGAGGTTGCGCGCCGTACCGGATACACCGGGTTCGTCATGCTCAACCTATACCCGGTGCGAGCGACCGACTACAACACCCTGCCGACTGAGCCGGAGAAGGATGCGCTCGAGCAGAACTTCGCCGCAATCGAGGCACTTCTCGCCCACACCAAGGCTCCTGCCATTTGGGCAGCTTGGGGCCAGTCCGTCGTTGCGAGGCCCTACTTCCTGGCATCCGCCAAGGTCCTCGAGGCCAAACTTCGGACACTACGGCCCACCTGGATTCACTTCGGCGCGCTGACGTCGCGGGGCCACCCTCGGCATCCCTCTCGGCTGAGCTATGGTTGGTCCTTCGCCGAGTTCTGCATGCCAAGCTATGTTGCAAGCATCGACGCCTAACAGGTCGTTCAACCGGAGCACCAACGGCTGGCCACCTTGCCCGCGAGGCGCTGCTTGCCTATCCTGCGCGTCGCGGGCAAGGCGTCCAGCCGCCGTCGCCCGGTTAACTCTGCGTTAGGCGTCAGATGAAACCGCTTCTCGCCGTCCTCTTCCTCCTTTGCCTCGGGACGGCTGTCGCGGCCGAATCAAGCATCGGCAAAGAGTGGGCCACCGCAATCTCCAGTCAAGCAAATACGGATCGGAAGATCATCTTCCGCTACATCAAGCAGTTCCAGCCAGCCTTCGAGCGGTCAGCCTATCCGAATCGAATCATCATCGTCTGGCGCTACGAGTCCTCCTCTGGGATGCCTAGCACGGCGGAGCGAGCGCGGATGGAGCGGCTCGAAGACCTTCTTGAACCCGTAACCGAAAAGGCAGGTCTTGCGGCCCTCGTACTGGTCTCCACTGGAGAGAACCTCCGCGAGTGGATTTACTACACCCAATCAGAGGAACGCTTCTTCCAGGCTCTCAACAGAGCTCTGGCCACTGAAAGTCGCTTCCCTATCGAGATTCACGCAGCTGAAGACGCCAAGTGGCGATGTCCCGGAGTCTGTTGAACGCATGAGCTGAGGTGGCGGCTCCTTCGACCCGCATGCGCGAGCATGCGGGTTGCCTCACAAGCAACCGAAGGAGCCACCAGAGTGAAGTCTCACACGAAG
>NZ_JBXVVZ010000014.1:0-10698 GCF_057219775.1 Aquabacterium sp. T101 | reverse complement strand
CGGGTCTACAACACCCAGTCGTCCTACCACCTCGGCGTGCAGGTCCCGGCCATCACCCCGGGCGCCGGCGATGCCCAGGACGGCGGCGCCATCATCCGCAACAACCTCGTGTGCCACACCGCACCGATGGCCGGCAGCGCGGTGGTGCAGGCGCCCAGCGCCAGCACCATCTCCGGCAACACCTACGTGACAGGTTCCGCAGCCACCTCCGGCGCCTGCGCACGTTAGCGGATCGCCCCCCAGGGGCCTGCCGCTAACATCCCGGGGTCGCGTGAAAACGCGACCCCGTTGTCTTTCCTGGGTTCGCCGCCACAGGCGCCGGTGGCGGAACGTGGCCCGGCAGCCCGCCCACCCCCGCACGGAAGGCTCTCCCCGTGGAACGCCCCGCATCCGAACCGCTGGCCCGCCTGACCCGGGCCGCCCTGGCCCTGTCGCTGGTCGGTCTGGCCGCTTGCGCCGATCTCGTCCAGGCCGCCGGCGGCCAGGCACCGGTGATCCACCTGTCGGACTGCCAGCCCGGGGCGGCGCCCGGCTGCGTGCCCGGCAACAACGCGAACCCCGGCACGGCGGCCGCGCCCAAGCGCGACCTGTCGGGCGTCGAGCTGAATGCACTGCCGGCCGGCGCCAGCGTGCTGTTCGCCCGCGGCGGCGCCTGGAACGTCACCGCCCGCCTGTCCAACCCCTTCGTCACGTCGCAGGCCCCGCTGACCCTGGCCGATTACGGCCAGGGCCCGCTGCCGCTGCTGCGTACGCCCGCGGGCATCACGTTCATGTTCGGCCGCTACGGCGAAACCACCGTCGACGGCGGCTACGTGCTGCGCAACCTGCGGCTGGACGGCCTCGGCACGGGCCAGTGGGGTGCCTTCGTCCAGGGCGCCACGCGTGACGTGGTCTTCGACGGCATCGAGGCCACCGGATTCGACATCGGTGTCCATTCGCAGCAGTCCTCGCGCGCGCCGAACGAGCGGCTGGTGATCCGCAACGCCTTCATCCACCACAACCGGGAACACGGATTCCTCGGCGACGCCAACGGCCTGCTCATCGAGGGCACCCGCTTCGAGGACAACAACCCCAGCGGCGGCGGGCGGGAACATGGCGTCTACGTGGGCGGCAGTTCGACCGGGCTGACGGTGCGCAACAGCTTCTTCCGGCGCAACTCCGTCAACGCCGCCACCGGGCGCTGTGACGGCGGCAACCTCACCGTGCACGGCCAGCACGACAAGGTGGTGATCGAGGGCAACCTGATCGAGCAGGCCGCGTCCGACAACGGCTGCTACGGCATCAGCGTGACGGCCGGCTACGACACCGCGGAGTGGCTGCGCAATGCGGTGATCCGGGGCAACACGGTCGTCAACCTGGGCGCGTGCGCGATCTGCCTGTCGGCAGCCCCCGGCGCGTTGGTGGAATCGAACCGCATCTACAACACGCAGTCGCGCTGGCACATCGGCGTACTCATCCCCGCCATCCGCATCGGCCCGGGCGACGACGCCGACGGCGGCGCCGTGATCCGCGACAACCTCATCTGCCACACCGGGCCCAACGCCGACAGCGCCGCCGTGAAGGCGCCGAGCGCCGCCACGATCACCGGCAACGTCTACCGCACGGGCCCTGCCGCCACCACGGGGCCCTGCGCCCGCTGATGCCGCCGCCGCGCGACGGGCCGCGGCAACCTCCTGGATGACGCAAGCCTCCCGCCTCACCGTCAAGAACGTCCTGGCCGCCACGGCCCTGGTGGTGGCGTCCGCGGGCCTGACGCTGGTGGCAGCCGAGGCCGTGCTGCGCGCGGCGTCGCCAGTGGGTTTCTTCATCTGGAAGCCGCACACCAACCGCACCTTCGCACCGACGCCGGGCACGATGCCGGGCGTGTCCGGGCCGTCGCGATTCAGCACCGACGCCCAGGGCCTGCGCGCCGATCCGGCCACCGGCCGCGAGGGCCTGCGCATCCTCGCGCTCGGCGGCAGCACCACCGAATGCCTGTACCTCGACCAGGCCGAGGCCTGGCCACGCCTGCTGCAGGACCAGCTGTCCAGCCACCCCGCATCGCCCGGCGTGTGGGTGGGCAATGCCGGCATGAGCGGCCGCAACAGCCGCCACCATGTGCTGGCGATGCGCCATCTGCCGCTGCAGGACATGCGCATCGACACGGTGCTGCTGCTGTCGGGGATCAACGACCTGTCGCTGTTCCTGTCGCAGGCCGGCGCCTACGACCCCGACCTGCTGCGCAAGCCCGAGGCCGTGGAACGGCTGATGGCCGAGACCTTTCTCGGCCTGCATCGCAGCGACCCGGCGGCGCCCTGGTTCCGTCGCACCATGCTGTGGCAGCTCCTGCGTGGCCTGAAGGCGCGCTGGTCGGGCAGTGCGCCGGTGCGCGGCGCGCAGGACGAAGCCGGCGCGGTGTACGACGAGTGGCGCCGTCATCGACAACAGGCCGGCAGGATCCTGCGCGAGCTGCCCGACCTCGGGCCGGGCCTGCGCGAGTACGAGCGCAACCTGCGCGAGGTGGCGGCGCTGGCCCGGGCGAAGTCGGTGCGGCTGGTGCTGATGACCCAGCCGACGATGTGGCGGCCGGGGCTGCCGCCCGAGCTCGACCGCCTGCTGTGGTTCGGTGGCGTGGGCGAATTCCAGGTCCGACCGGGCCAGCCCTATTACGCGGTGGACGTGCTGGCCGACGCCATGGACCGCTACAACCGCGTCATGCTCGACGTCTGCGCCACGGAGAAGATCGACTGCGTCGACCTGACCGGACTGCCCCGGGACACCTCGGTGTTCTACGACGACGTCCACTTCAACGAGGCGGGCTCCCGGCAGGTCGCGTCGCTGGTGGCCGCCGCGCTGAAGGCGCGGCCCCCGTTCGTTCAGCGCTGAAGGCGCAGCCCCCGGTTCAGCGCGGTGCGGCGGGACGCCGCAGCCGCTCCCTCAGGGCCTGGGCCAGCGCGTCGTTCGGGCGCGCGGTGTAGTGGCCGTCGGGCAGGAAGTTCGCCGGGTCGTTGGCCGAGAACAGCGTGTGCGTGCTGATGTAGTCGATGCCGGCCTCGTCCAGCGCCGGGCCGAGCACCCGGTACAGGCGGTCGCCGTGGCCCTTGGTGTGCAGCAGCAGCACCACGAGGCGCTCGCCCCGCGAGCGGGCCAGCGCATCGGCCTCGACGAGGATGCGCCGCAGCACGCGGACCGGCTCGGACTGCGGGTCGAAGCCGTGCTCGTGCGAATACACCCCGGCGTCGTAGCCGTCGTGATGCGCGACCCAGCCGCGGCGCGCCAGACGGCCGACGGTGGACGCGTCGATCCACGACTGGTCGAACGTGAAACGGTCGTAGCCCTTGTCGCTGGCGGCCAGCTGGCGCCGGAACGCCTGCCACTCGGCGCCGCGCTGGGCGAAGGCGGCACGGAACTGGGCCTCGCTGGCGATCAGCGGCAGCTCCTCCTCGAGCCGGTCGCCCACGAGTCGGTAGCGCGGGTAGGTGAAGGGGGCCGGGTTCTCGAACATCGGCAGCAGGCCCGACATCGACGAGAGCTGGCCCACGGTGGATGACAGCACGCCGAACACCACCGCGTCGGCCTTGCGCAGCGGCGCGTCGACCTTGTAGGTGCGCCACGAATGCGACGCCGGCGCACCCGGCCCGCCGGCGTTGCGCAGGGTCATCGCCTTGTCCAGCTCCGCCGCACGGTTGACGGCATTGAGCGTGAAGGACTGTCCGTAGGCCGCCACCAGGAGGTCGGTGCCCGCGGCCGGTGCGGCCGGCTGGCGGCGCAGCTGGTCCTCGTCGATCCATCCGGCGCCGATGATGCGGCCGTCGCGCTGGCCGGACACCATCTGCGCCAGCTTGCCCTCGACCGAGCGGCCGTACTCGAAGTAGCGCTGCAGTTCGGCCAGTCGGGCACGTCCCGGCGCGAACGCCAGCCCCACCGCGATGTCGGCGGCGGCGATCCACAGCACCGTGTACAGCGCGATGCGCAGCGAGGTTGCCGAGAAGAAGGCCATGCGTGCGCTAGAACTGGAAGTAGATGAAGGCGCTGCGTTCGGCGGCCAGGCCCATCAGCGTCAGGAAGCCGAGCACCGCGTACAGGCCCGCGCGGGCCCAGGGCGGCAGCGACCGGTAGAACGTGGCGCGTCCGCTGCGGTAGGCGGCGAAGTCGTACGCCACCAGCACCACGATGCCCAGCAGCGTGGCCAGCGGCGGCCGCGCCAGCGCCACGCTGGCCTGCCACTGGCCGAAGAACAGTTCGCGCGTGAACGCGGCGATCTGCTCGAACGAGCGGGCCCGGAACAGCAGCCAGCCGTAGCAGACGAACTGGAAGAACACGAGCGTGCCGACGATGCGGGCCACCTGCTGCCGCCAGCCCGTCCACTCGAGCTTGGGCATCGCCTGGTTCACCACCAGCAGCGCGCCCTGGTAGCCGCCCCACAGGATGAAGTTCCACGCCGCCCCGTGCCACAGGCCGCCCAGCAGCATCGTGATCATCAGGTTGATCTTGGTGCGCGCCGCGCCGAGCCGGTTGCCGCCCAGCGGGATGTAGAGGTAGTCGCGCAGCCACGACGACAGCGACATGTGCCAGCGGCGCCAGAACTCGCTGGCGTTGGACGAGAAGTACGGGAAGCGGAAGTTCTGGCTCAGCTCGATGCCGAACATCTTCGACACGCCGCGCGCGATGTCGGTGTAGCCCGAGAAGTCGCAGTAGATCTGCAGCGCGAACGCATAGCTGCCCAGCACGATGGTCCAGGCGCTCGGGGTGGTGCCGGCATTGAACAGCGAGTCGGCCGTCGGCGCGATGCCGTCGGCGATGACGATCTTCTTGAACAGGCCCAGCAGCACCAGGAACAGGCCCCGGGTCACGCCGTCCTCGTCGATGACGCGGGGGCGCTGGATCTGCGGGATCAGGACCGCCGGGCGCTCGATCGGGCCCGCGACCAGCTTCGGAAAGTAGGCGATGAACAGCGCGTAGTGGCGGAACTTCGTGTCCGGCTGCAGGTGCCGCTGGTGGATCTCGATCACGTAGCTGATCGACTCGAAGACGTAGAACGAGATCGCCGCGGGCAGCAGGATGTTCAGGTACAGCGGGTTGGTCTCGAAGCCCAGTGTCGTCAGCAGGCGCTGGGCCGAGTCGACGAAGAAGTTGAAGTACTTGAAGTACCCCAGCACCATCAGCGCGAAGGCGATGTACAGGGTGAGATAGCGGTTGCGCGACCGCGGGTCGTGCGCGTGGCCGACGGCACGCCCGGCCATGAAGCTCACGCCGGTGATCAGCCAGATCAGCAGCAGGAAACGCCAGTCCCAGGCCGCGTAGAAGTAGTAGCTCGCCGCGAGCAGCAGCCAGTTCTGCACCTCGTGGCGCCGCACCAGCACGTAGGCGCCGAGCACCAGGGCGAGGAAGGCGAGGAACTGGAACGAAGCGAAGTTCATGCGTGGCGTGCGGCGCGCTCGGCTGCGTCTGTTCCCGCTCGAAGTCGGCGCATTCTAGGGACGCCACGCTCCATCGCGCGACACCCGGGAGCAGGGTGTGAGGAATTCTCGAAGCCGGCGGTGCAGTGGCTGGCTGCAGGGCACAGACCCGATCGATGGGCGATCATGCGGCAGCGCTGCTTCCTCGTGCCGGGCCGGCTCCGCGCCAGGCGGAAGGAATTCACGGGCCCAGGCCGGACAATGCGCGGCGCAGGCGCAGAACGACTCCAACATGAAGATCGCCTTCCTCATCCACCGGTCCGCGCTGGCCGGCGGGACCTACGTGGTGTACCAGCATGCGCTGCACCTGAGCGAGTCGGGCCACGACGTGACCATCGTGACGCTGGTGCGCGAGTCGCCCCTGGACGACGTGTGGCACCCGGGCATCCCGAAGCTGAAGTTCGTGCACGTGGACGACGCCGCCTCGCTGCGCTTCGACCTGGCGCTGGGCACGCTGTGGTCGACGATGCTCGACCTGCACCGCGTCCCCTCGGTCCGCTACGCGTACTTCGTGCAGTCGATCGAGTCGCGCTTCTATCCGGAAAGCGCCACGCGGCGGCGCGGCCTCATCGATGCCATCTACGGCTGGCGCCTGCCCGGCGTGACCGAGGCCAGCTGGATCCGCGACCACCTCGAGACCCACTACGGCACGCGCTACCACCTGGTTCTCAACGGCGTGCGCAAGGACCTGTACCGTCCCGACGGGCCGAGTCTGGCACCGCGCGATGCCGCGCGGCCGCGCATCCTGGTCGAGGGCGCCTTCAGCACGATCAAGAACACCGCCCGCGCACTGGCCACGGCGCGCCGCGCCGGCGGCGCCGAGGTCTGGCTGCTGACGATGAGCGACATTCCCTGGTACCCGGGCGTGCGCCGCGTGTTCCGCAACGTGCCCGTGGACCGGGTGGCCCCGATCTACCGGTCGTGCGACCTGATCCTCAAGCTGAGCCTGGTCGAGGGCATGTTCGGTCCGCCGCTGGAGATGTTCCATTGCGGCGGCACCGCCGTGGTCTACGACGTCACCGGGCACGACGAGTACATCGCGCACGGCCGCAACGCGCTGGTCGTGCCGATGCACGACGAGGACGGCGTGGTGGACGCGCTGCGCCGCCTGACCGGCCAGCCGGCGCTGATGGACTCGCTCAAGCGCGGCGCACTGGCCACCGCGGCGGCCTGGCCGTCGTGGGACGCCAGTTCGACCGAGTTCGCCCTGGCCCTGTCGGCCCTGGCGCAGTCCGAGGCCTTCACGCGCGAGCGGCTGCTGGACGCACGCGAAAGCCTCGAGCGCGAGTTCCCCGACGAGATCGCGCTGTTGCGGCCGGCTGTACCCCGACCGGGCGAGGTGCGCCCGCTGCGTCGCGCCGTGCGGCGCTACCGCACCTTCCTCGGCCACGTCATGGACAGCTACCGATAGGCCGCACGGGCGTGCCTGCACCGCAGAAAAGACCTCCGGACCCGACCGCCATGCGAATGTCCCCCGCGCTGAAGACCGTCTCGATCGTGGCGCTGATCGGCCTGTGCGCCTTCGCCGCCGGCGTGCTCGCTGCCGGTGGCGGCCGCCAGGCCAAGGCCCGCATCGCGGCATGGTCCGACGCGGCGCGCAAGCAGGCAGCCCTGCTCGTCAAGGGCGAGGACGCCTACGTGCGTGACGAACTGGACCGCAACTACCGCCGCCGGGACGCGCCGGCGCCGGCCGCGCCGCGCGAGCTGGACACCTCGCGACTGCCACTGACCATGGAAGTGCTGCCGCTGACGGCGAAGGACGGCTTCGCCGCCAGCGACGACCTCGTGCGCGGCGCCCTGGCGGTGGTGGACGGCCAGGTCTTGGCGATGGACAAGCTGGGCAACGTGTTCCGCCTCGAGGAGCGCACGCTGCGCCGCCTGGACCACGGGCGCTTCCCGAGCGGCATCGAGCGCTACCTGGTCGACACGCCGCGTACCCTGCCACGCACCGCGATCCGCACGCTGTACCTCGGCTATGACGCCACACGGCGCATGCTGCTGGTGAGCCACCAGCGCTTCGTGCCCCATTCGCGTCACGTGCGCTTCACGATCTCGGCGCTGCCGATCGACCCGGCCACCGGCTCGAGGACCGGCGAGTGGCGCACCCTCTTCGAGAGCGAGGACATCCCCGACGCCTCGAGCTTCCGAGGGGCCACCGGCGGCAAGATGGTGGTGTCGGGCGACACCCTGTACTTCAGCATCGGCGACTACAACTTCGGTCAGGTGCCACAGGACGCCGCTGCGCTGGTGGCCCAGGACGCCCGCTCCAGCTTCGGCAAGATCCACGAGCTGGACCTCGCCACCGGACGCCACAAGGTCCGCAGCATCGGCCACCGCAACCCGCAGGGGCTCGTGCTCACGCGACGCGGCCAGCTCATCGACGCCGAGCACGGCCCGGAGGGCGGCGACGAGCTCAACCTCGTGCGTCCGGGCGACAACCACGGCTGGCCCTACCGCACCTACGGCACGGACTACGGCACCTTCAACTGGCCCCTGAAGGACCCGAGCGCCACGCCGCGCTACACCGGGCCGATGTACGCGTGGGTGCCTTCGGCGGCGATATCGCCGGTGGTCGAGGTCGCGGACTTCGACGCCGCCTGGGACGGCGACCTGCTGGTGGGGTCGCTCAAGGCCCAGACCCTGTATCGGCTCAAGCTGGTGGACGACCGGGTGGTGTTCGCCGAGCCGATCTGGATCGGCCATCGCATCCGCGACATCGTCATCGCACAAGGCCGCATCGTGCTGATGACCGACGACCCCGCGCTGGTGTTCCTGCGCATCGACGCACCGCGCCTGGCGGCGAACACGAAACTGCAGAAGCACGTCGAGTTCACGCCCGTGCTCGCGGGTTGCCTGAACTGCCATCACTTCGGGCCGACCAATCCGACGCATGCCGCGCCCTCGCTGGGCGGCATCGTGGGCCGCCGCATCGCCGCCGACGGCTTCGAGCGCTATTCCGAGGCGCTGCGGCGCCGGCAGGGCCAGTGGGACGAGGCGTCCCTGGCCCGCTTCATCGCCGACCCGCAGGCGTTCGCACCCGGCACCTCGATGCCGCGCCCCGCACTCACCCCGCAGCAGGTGTCGGAGGTGGTGGCCGCGCTGGGTCGCCGGGCACCGGAGCCGGCCGCGCCCCGATAGTCCCGGGCCATGCGGGGCTGCCCGGATCGGCGCCCCGTGCCACGGCCGGCGCTCAGGCCCTGGCGCCGTGCAGCGCCAGAATCGACTGCCAGGTCTGCACGACGCTGTGCGCCTCGGACGGGCGCGAGTAGTGCTGCCGCACGAAGTCGGCGTGGCGCATCGCGCGCGCCTCGGCCGCCGCCGCATCGTCTTCGAATCGCGCCAGCACCGCCTCGAGCGTGCGGGCGAAGCCGAGCACGTCGCCCTGGGTCACCGGATCGCACAGGTCGGCGCTCATGAACTCCTGCGCCGCATAACCGGTGTAGCCCACGACGGCACAGCCGCATGCCGCCGCCTCCAGCGGTGGCAGGCCGAAGCCTTCGGCCTCGCACGACGACAGGAACACCGACGACTCGCCGAGCACCCGCGTCACCTGGGTCTCGTGCATGCCGTCGATGGCGCACAGGGTCCATCCCGCCAGGCGGCCGCGACCGCTCACGATCTGCAGCACCTGCACCAGGTCGCGCGGCAGCTTCCGGGGCATGTAGGCGATCTGGCGCTTCTTGGGCAAGGGCTTGAAGACCGACGTGTCCACGCCGTTGAGGGTGAGGTACACGCGGGCGTCCGGGAAGGCGTGCTGCATGTACTCGCGGTTGTGGTGCGACACGGTGATCACCGCGCTGGCCGCACCGAAGTACGGAAACCCCGCAAGGCTGTCCTCGGCCCCGAAGCCGTTGTACGTGTAATGAGCGTTCTGGTTGAACAGAACGAGGCGCGCACCGAAACCCGGCGCCCGCAGGGCCTTGCCGTAGAACTCGGGCAGCACGATCACGTCGTCGGCCCCGAGCCGCCAGCGGCGGGTGCCTCCCTGCGCCGACACCGATTCCACGATCGGGCCGGTGTCCCCCGTCAGCCACGCCAGCGGATCGATCCGCCGGCGCAGCCGCTCGGCCAGCCGGGCCTGCCAGGCCGGCCGGTGCCGCAACACGGCCAGGGGCGCGTCCGACTCGAACCAGGTCGGGTCCAGCGGACGGTCGGCCAGCACCTGGGCGTCGATGCCGGCAGCCACCAGGGATTCGACATGGCGGTAGATCTGCTTGACCCCGCCGACGGGCTTGCTCGCGAACGGGCAGTGGTAGTAGATGGTCACGTCGATGGCGTGGTGGACGCAGCGGTCAAGCAGGCGGCATGCCCGACGGCTCTTGAGCCTGCGTCGACAGAGCCGGTGTCGGCGCTGGAGGGTGTCGAGTGTAGGGGCGGCCAGGCCGCGGCCTTGGCCGCCCCCCTTTCGAAGACGCGGCCATCGACGCGTCGATCGCCGCCCGGGAGACGCACGCACCGGCACCGCGCAGCCTGCTGCACGCCGACGGTGCGTGCCACTCCGGCGCCTCGGCAGATCTGTGCCGCAGCGTAAGCAGGCACTTGCACTGCGCACTTTTCCGCAGCGCACCTCTTACTTTCCGCCACAACTTGTTCCGGGCCCGCGGGAGCGTCATCGCGGACAATCGGCGTCACTGTTCCCCAGCCGAAGTGGTCTCACGTCGGCCCCTCGCACGCTGCGGGAACTTGCTCGGAACACCTACCGATCGACGCCGATGCCTACCGCCCTTGTCTCTTCCCGTTCCACCGCCCGCCTGCTGGCCCTGTGGGCCCTGGTGGCCCTGAGCGCCTGCGGCGGCGGCGGTGGCGGTGATTCCGCGTCCTCGCCCATCAGCGGCTCTCCGTCCCCGTCGCCGGCACCCTCGCCGTCGCCATCGCCGTCGCCCGCACCCAGCCCGTCGCCCAGCCCGGCTCCGCCCCCCGGCGCCGCGGTGACCCTGTACTTCAGCGACTGCCAGACCGGCGCGGCCTCGGGCTGCGTGCCCGGCAACAACGCCAACGCCGGCACCCAGTCCGCCCCCAAGCGCGACCTGTCGGGCATCAACCTGAACACCCTGGGTGGCGGCTCGCAGCTGTATTTCGCGCGCGGTGGTGCCTGGAACGTGTCCGTGCGCCTGGACAACCGCAACGTCTCCAGCGCCGCGCCCCTGACCTTCGCCGACTGGGGCTCCGGCGCCCTGCCCGTGTTCAACACCCCCAGCGGCACCACCTTCAGCTTCGGCATGTACGGCGAGACCGTCCAGGACGGCGGCTACACCTTCCG
>NZ_JBXVVZ010000013.1:0-11710 GCF_057219775.1 Aquabacterium sp. T101 | reverse complement strand
GCGAATGGGGCCTGCGCCCGCGAACCCGCGCCCCCCGCCCGTTCCACCCACGTGGCGTGCCCCCGGGCAGTCTGCTGGGGTCGTTGCAGTGTGGGGGCGGTACCTGCGGGCGCAGGCCCCATTCGCGGTCGCCAAGGCGGCAGCACGAAGACCCGGCGTTGATGAGGCAACGGGCGCAGTCCTCGGTGGTCGCCCGCGAGCGTGGGCCGGAGAACGCAGGTGCCGCCCCCGCGCTGCCGCAGCGGCGCAGGCACGCCGGCCGTCCAAAGACAACACCCCATCGACAAGCCCGACCTCAAAGCGCGGGCGCCCCGCTGGCGATGCCCATCTCGGCCAGCGTGTCGGCCACCGCGTCCACCGCCTGGCGCATCTCGTTGGGGCCGATGGCGCCGATGCAGCCGACGCGGAAGGTTTCCACCTGCGTCAGCTTGCCGGGATAGAGGATGAAGCCACGCGCCTTGGCGCCGTCGTAGAAGCGCTTGAACTCGTAGCGCGCGTCGGCCGGAGCGTGGAAGGTGACGATGATCGGCGCCTGCACCGCGGGTGCCAGGAAGGGCTTGAAGCCCAGGCGCGCCATGCCGCCCACCAGGGTGCGGTAGTTCTCGGTGTAGCGCGCCAGGCGGGCGGGTTGGCCGCCTTCCTCCACGAACTGCGTCATGGCCTCGTCCAGCGCGGCCACCACATGCGTGGGCGGCGTAAAGCGCCACTGGCCGGTCTTTTCCATGTACTGGTGCTGGTCGTGCAGGTCCATCGCGAGGCTGTGGCTGTGGCCGGCGCAGCCGTCGAGCACCGCCTTGCGGATGAACACGAAGCCCATGCCGGGCACGCCTTCCAGGCACTTGCCGCTGGCGGCGATGAGGGCATCGAAGCGCACCTTGCGCGCGTCGATCGGCAGCGCGGCGAAGCTCGACATCGCGTCGACGATGAGGCCCTTGCCGCGCTTCTCGCACACCGCGGCCACCTCGGCCAGCGGGTTCTCGACGCCGGTGCCGGTTTCGCAGTGGATCAGCACCACGTGCGTGATCGAGGCGTCGGCTGCAAGCCGCGCCTCCACGTCGGCGGCGGCGATGGGGCGGTCCTCGGCCACGGGCAGCAGCGTCACCTTGCGGCCCATCAGCTGCGCCAGCTTGGCCGCGCGCTTGCAGTAGGCGCCGTTGTCGGGCACCAGCAGGTGCGCGTCGCGCGGGGTGACGGTGGCCACCGAGGCTTCCACGCTGAACGTGCCGCTGCCCTGCAGCGGCACCACCACGTGGGTGTCCTGGCCGTGGATCACGTCCAGCAGCCGCGAGCGCACGCGGGCGGTGATGGCGTTGAATTCCGAGTCCCAGCTGCCCCAGTCGCGCAGCATCGCCAGCTTGGTGCGCAGCGTGGTCGTCAGGGGGCCGGGGGTCAGGAGGATGCGGTCGCGGTCCATCGTGTGTGCCTCAAGGTTTCTTCCAGGCCTGCGTGCGCCGGCCGACCCAGGCGCCGAGCGCCATGAACAGCAGCGTGGCCACGGTGTTGGCGGCGGCGATCAGCACCGCCATCGCGGCGGCAGCGCCCATCTCGCCGGCCTCGTCGAGGTTCAGGATGGCGATCGACGCCACCTTGGTCTCGGGGGAATACAGGAACACCACCGCCGAGATGGTGGTGAGCGCGTTGATGAAGAAGTAGCGCGCGATGTCCACCAGCGCGGGCGTGCAGATGGGCAGCGTGACGCGCCAGAAGGTCTTGTAGAACGGCACCTTCAGCGACGCCGACACCGCTTCGAACTCGGCGTCGAGCGACTTCAGCGCGGTCACCGCGGTGAGATGGCCGGTGGTGTAGAAGTGGACGATGGTGCAGGCGGTGAGCAGCGCGATGGTCTGGTACAGGCCGTTCAGCGGGTTGGTCGGCGCGTTGAAGAAGAAGATGTAGCCCAGGCCCAGCACCAGGCCCGGCACCGCCATCGGCAGCATCGCCAGCAGGCGCACCAGCGTGCGCAGCGGCCCCGGCGCCCGCGTCTTCTCGATCAGATAGGCCCCGGTGAACACCAGCGCGGTGCCGAACAGCGCCGTGCCCGCGGCCATCTTCAGGCTGTTGACGAAGGCCACGCCGACCTCGGCGTCCACCAGGCCCATCGTGTAGTGGCGCAGGCTGGGCGCGAGGTTGTAGGGCCAGAAGCTGGCGACGCTGGCAAACAGCGCCATGCCCAGCATGGCCAGCAGCGCCAGCGCCACCACGCTGCAGAACGCCAGCAGCGCCATGTCGCGCCCGCGCGAGGGCTTGGCCACGTAGGGCACCGCGCGGGCGGTGAGCATGGCCGTCTGCTTGCGGCTGACCCAGTGGTCCACCGCAAACGTGAGCACCGCCGGCGCCAGCAGCAGCAGGGCCACGACGGCGCCGCGCTGGAAGTCCTGCTGACCGATGACGAGCTTGAACACGTCGGTGGCCAGCACGTTGAAGTTGCCGCCGATCACCTTGGGGATGCCGAAGTCGGTGACCACCAGCGTGAAGGTGACCAGCGTGGCCGAGATCAGGCCGTACTTGGCGCCCGGCAGCGTGATGGTGACGAACTTGCGCCAGCGCGTGGTGCCCATCGCGTCGGCCGCCTCGTACAGCCGCGCGTCGGACAGCGTGAGCGCGGTCACCAGGATCATCAGCGCATGCGGGAACACGGAGAAGATCTCGGCCAGCACGATGCCCGGCGCGCCGTAGATCTGGTCGATGCCCAGCGCCTGCATCAGGCCCTTGAGCACGCCCTGGTTGCCGAACCAGTAGATCAGCGAAATGGCCGACAGCAGCGACGGCGCCAGCAGCGGTACCAGCGTGAGCGTGCGGAAGAAGCCCTTGGCGGGCATGCAGCTGCGCGCCAGCGCATAGGCGAACACGAAGGCCAGCGGCACCGTCACCACGGTGACCAGCGCCGACACCCACACGCTGTTCCACAGCGACTGCAGCAGCGCGGGCGACTGCGCATACGAGACGAAGTTGGCCAGCCCGACGAAGCGGCCCTCGGCGTCTTCCAGCGACTGCAGCAGGATCGCGGCCAGCGGCGCCGCCAGGAACGCCAGCAGCCCGATCGCCACCACGGCGATGGCGGCGCTGGCGATGTGGTCGGTCCAGTGGGCGCGCTGCTTGACGGGCGCGGCGAGGGCGGCCGATGCGGTCGATGCGGTCATGACTGCGGGCGGTGGCGCGGCCCAGGGGCGGCCGGGCTGCGCCGGGCCTGCGACGGAGCCGGTCGGCGCTTCGCGCCGACTGCCCTGCGGTGCTCGGGCTTCCGGACCGCGGCCGAACTCGCTTCGCTCACTTCGTTCGCTGCGCTCGGACAGCCGCCGCGAGTCAGTTCACGAAGCGCGCTGACGCGCGCGGCCGGAAACCCTGCGCTCCTCGGCGCCTCCCACCGCGGCGCGACGCGACGCCATTCGCAAAGAGAAGAGCGAACGCAGGCTGCGTCCGGCGCGAGCATCAGAACACCCTCATCCGCTCCGGCAGCAGCCGCAGCGGCAGGCGGCCGCCGACCTCGAGGCCGTGCTCGGCCAGGAAGTTGAGCGACAGGTACACCGTGAGGCGGTGCTCGCCGAGATCGGGGCTCTTCACGCGCACGAGGCAGTACGAGCCCAGGAACTCGATCTTGTCGATCTCGGCCTCGAACACGTTGCTGTCGCCGGGCGCGATGGGCCGGGCCAGCACGTCTTCCGGACGCAGGTACACGCGCACGTCGGCGCCCGCGGTGGCGGTGGCGTCGAGCGCGCAGTCGTACAGGCGCGGGCCCACGCGCAGGCCGGCGGGTTCCAGGCGCGCCGGCAGCACGTTGACGCGGCCGACGAAGTCGGCCACGAAGGGCGTGGCCGGCTCGCGGTAGACCTCCATCGGCGTGCCCACCTGCTCGATCGCACCGGCGTTCATCACCACGATGCGGTCGGCCACCGACAGCGCCTCCTCCTGATCGTGCGTGACCATGATGGTGGTGACGCCGAGCTTGCGCTGCAGGCTGCGGATTTCCGAGCGCAGGTGCACGCGCACGATCGCGTCCAGCGCCGACAGCGGCTCGTCCAGCAGCAGCAGCCCCGGCTTGGTGGCCAGCGCGCGAGCCAGCGCGATGCGCTGCTGCTGGCCGCCCGACAGCTGCGCGGGCACCTTGCCCTCGCTGCCCGGCAGGCCCACCAGCGCCACCAGCTCCTTCACCCGCGCGTCCACCTCGGCGCGCGGTGTGCGGCGGTTCACCAGGCCATAGGCCACGTTCTGCGCCACCGTGAGGTTGGGGAACAGCGCGTAGGACTGGAACACGATGCCGTAGTCGCGCTCGGCCGGCGGCAGCGTGGAGATGTCGCGCCCGGCCTGCTCGATGCGGCCGGCGGTCTGCACCTCCAGCCCCGCGATGATGCGCAGCAGCGTCGTCTTGCCGCAGCCCGAGGGGCCGAGGAAGCAGACGAACTCGCCCTTGTGGATGTCGAGGTCGATGCCCCCGAGCGCCGTGAAGGCCCCGAAGGTCTTGCGGATGCCCGAAAGGCGCAGGTAGGGTTCAGTCACGGCCACGGCAGTCCATCACGCCAGTCCAGCAGACGCCGCGGGTCCGGCTCCGCCGGCCCGCTGGCGTGCCCCCCCTTGGGGGGTGGCGGCCTGTGGCCGCCTCGGGGGGTTACCTCTTCTCTGTCTTGCCGTCGTAGCGCTTCTTCCACTCGGCCAGCACGCGCTCGCGGTTGGCGGCGGTGACGGCGAAGTCCATCTTCACGAGGCGCGACTCGTAGTCCTTCGGCACGTTGGGCAGCGGGGCGGCGACGCCGGGCTGCGCGGTGATCGCGAAGTTCTTGCCGTACAGGATCATCGCGTCCTTGCTCGACGCCCAGTCGGCCAGCTTCTTGGCGGCCTCGAGCTTCTTGGTGCCCTTGTGGATGGCGAACGCCTCCAGGTCCCAGCCCAGGCCTTCCTTCGGGAACACCAGGTCGATCGGCGCGCCCTTGGCCTTGTTGGCGTTGGCGCGGTACTCGAAGCTGATGCCCACGACGAACTCGCCGGCGGCGGCCATGTTGCAGGGCTTGGAGCCGCTGTGCGTGTACTGCGCGATGTTCTCGTGCAGCGCGTCCATGTACTTCCAGCCGCCGCCCTTGCCGTTGTCGTCGCCCCAGAGCGTGAGCCAGGCGGTCACGTCGAAGAAGCCGGTGCCCGACGAGGCCGGGTTGGGCATCACGACCTGGCCCTTGTAGACGGGCTTGGTCAGGTCCTTCCAGGTCTCGGGCTTGGGGATGCCGCGCTTCTGCGCCTCGACGGTGTTGAAGCACACCGTGGCGCCCCACACGTCCATGCCGAACCAGGCCGGCGGGTTCTTCTTGTCGACGTACTGGCTCATCAGCGCGTCGAAGTTCAGCGGCTTGTACGGCTCGAGCATGCCGTTCTTGTCCAGCAACGCCAGGCTCGACGCGGCCACGCCCATGATCGCGTCGGCCTGCGGGTTGGCCTTCTCGGCCAGCAGCTTGGCGGTGATCACGCCGGTGGAGTCGCGCACCCACTTGATCTCGATGTTGGGCTCGACCTTGTTGAAGCCCTCCTGGTAGGCCTTGAGCTGGTCGGTCTCCAGGGCGGTGTAGACGGTCAGCGTGGTCTTCTGGGCCAGCGCGCTGCCGGCGGCCAGCGCCAGGCCGAGGCCGGCGACGATCGAAAGGCGGTGGATGCTCATGCGGTGCTCCTCCAAGAGCGGGTGAGTGACGACAAACCGGCGATCGTGCGCGCCCTTCGATGACCGCATGATGACGACGCGGCCGCCGGCGGGCGGGACTGCGGGGCATCGTGCATGGGCCGGTGACAGATGTCAACGGTAGTTTGTCGATTGTTGACAATCCAGCCGGCCGGCGCTCCAATGGCGTGCATGAAAACCCTGATCGGTGCGGCCGCGCCCGCGACGCCGCCCGGCGCCGCCACCGCGGCGGTCGCCCAGTCCACCATCGCGCTGCTGCAGACCAGCTCGCTGGCCAGCGTGGTGCAGGGCGAGCTCGAACGCATGATCCTGTCGGGCGAGCTGGCGCCGGGCGCCAAGCTCACCGAGATGGCGCTGGCCACGCAGCTGGGCGTGTCGCGCGGGCCGCTGCGCGAGGCCTTCCGCATGCTCGAGGAGGCGGGCCTCGTGCGCACCGAGAAGAACCGCGGCGTGTTCGTGCGCGACATCCCGATCGACGAGGCGGTGGAGATCTTCGACCTGCGCGCGGCGATGGAGGAACTGGTGGGCCGGCGCCTGGCCGAGACCATCACCCCGGCGCAACTGAAGGAAGTGCGCGCGATGGTCGACGCGATGGAGCGCGCGGTGAAGGCCGAGGACGCGCGCGGCTACCACCTGCTGAACCTGCAGTTCCACGAGCGCCTGGTGGAGATGGCGGGCAACCGCAAGCTGTCGGCCATCTACCGCAAGCTGATCAAGGAACTGAGCCTGTTCCGCCGCCTGAACCTGGCCGACGGCTGGCTGATGCCGATCTCCGCCGGCGAGCACCGCACCATCGTCAAGGCCATCGCCGCCGGCGACGCCGAGGCGGCGGGCCGCGCGATGTTCGACCACGTCATGGAAAGCAAGGATCGCACGGTGACCAACCACGTGCGCCGTCATCAACCGACTGCCGAAAAGGAAACCGCCGCCCATGGCCGCGCCAACCCTGTCCGTCAACGGGCGTAGCTACCGCCTGCCCGAAGCGGGCGCCGCGCCCGTCGTCGTCGTCTGCGTCGACGGCTGCGAGCCCGACTACATCGCCCAGGCCGTGGCCAGCGGCCGCGCGCCCTGGCTGAAGCGCACGCTGGCCCAGGGCACCGCGCTGGTGGCCGACTGCGTGGTGCCGTCGTTCACCAACCCGAACAACCTGTCGATCGTGACCGGCGTGCCGCCGTCGGTGCACGGCATCTGCGGCAATTTCCTGTACGACACCGCCTCGGGCACCGAGGTGATGATGAACGACCCGAAGTGGCTGCGCGCGCCCACGCTGCTGGCGGCGCTGGCCGAGGCCGGCCGCTCCTGCGCGGTGATCACCGCCAAGGACAAGCTGCGCCGCCTGCTCGGCCACGGCATGAGCCTCTCGCGCAGCCTGTGCTTCAGCTCCGAGAAGGCCGACGCGTGCACGGTGGCCGAGCATGGGGTCGACGGCGTGCTGGCGCTGGTGGGCCGCCCGGTGCCCGACGTGTACTCGGCCGAGCTGTCGGAGTTCGTCTTCGCCGCCGGCGTGGCGCTGATGAAGCAGCGCCGGCCCGACGTGATGTACCTGTCCACCACCGACTACATCCAGCACAAGCATGCGCCGGGCGACGCGGTGGCCAACGACTTCTACGCCATGATGGACAGCCACCTCGGCGAGCTCGACGCCATGGGCTGCGTGATCGCGCTCACCGCCGACCACGGCATGAACTCCAAGGTGCGCATGGACGCGCAGCCCGACGTGATCTACCTGCAGGACCTGCTCGACGGCTGGCTCGGCGCCGCCGCCGCGCGTGTGATCCTGCCGATCACCGACCCCTACGTGGTGCACCACGGCGCGCTCGGCTCCTTCGCCACCGTGTACCTGCCCGCCGGCGTGGACGCGGCGGCCACCGCGGCGCGCCTGGCCGCGCTGCGCGGCATCGAGGGCGTGTGGACGCGCGCGCAGGCGGCCGAGGCGTTCGAGCTGCCGGCCGACCGCATCGGCGACCTCGTGGTGGTGTCCGAGCGCAGCACGGTGCTGGGCAGCGCGGCGTCGCGGCACGACCTGTCGGGGCTCGACGCGCCGCTGCGCTCGCACGGCGGCATCAGCGAGCAGCGCGTGCCGCTGATCGTCAACCGCGCCATCGCCGGCATCGACACCCAGCGCCGCTGGCGCAACTTCGACGCCTTCGACCTGGCGCTCAACCATGCGCGCTGAGTCGCTGCGCATCGCCGGCCAGAAGGTCGCCGCGCCGGACGGGCGCGTGATCGAGGTGCGCAACCCGTTCACGCGCGATCTGGTGGGCACGGTGCCCAAGGCCAGCCTGGCGCAGGTGCGCGAGGCCTTCGAGATCGCCCACGCCTGCCGGCCGAAGCTGTCGCGTGCCGAACGCGCGGGCATCCTCAACCGCGCCGCGGCGCTGGTGCGCGAGCGCGCGGCGCAGTACGCGGCGCTGATCGGCAGCGAGTCGGGCCTGGGCGTCAAGGACTGCCTGTACGAGACCGGCCGCGTGGCCGACGTGCTGATGTTCGGCGCCACCGAGGCGCTGCGCGACGACGGCCAGAGCTTTGCCTGCGACATCACGCCGCACGGCCGGCGCCGCCGCGTGCACACGCTGCGCGAGCCGCTGCTGGGCGTCATCAGCGCCATCACGCCGTTCAACCACCCGATGAACCAGGTGGCGCACAAGGTGGTGCCCAGCGTGGCGAGCAACAACCGCATGGTGCTCAAGCCGTCGGAGAAGGTGCCGCTGTCGGCGCTGGCCTTCGCCGACCTGCTGTACGAGGCCGGCCTGCCGCCGGAGATGCTGTCGGTGCTGACCGGCGACCCGCGCGAGATCGCCGACGAGCTGCTCACCAACCCGCGCGTGGACCTCGTCACCTTCACCGGCGGCGTGGCCATCGGCAAGTACATCGCGTCCAAGGCCGGCTACCGCCGCACCGTGCTCGAACTCGGCGGCAACGACCCGATCATCGTGATGGACGACGCCGACCTCGACGAGGCCTCGTCGCTGGCGGTGCAGGGCTCGTACAAGAACTCCGGCCAGCGCTGCACCGCGGTCAAGCGCATGCTGGTGCACGAGAAGGTGGCGCAGCGCTTCACCGACCTCGTGGTGGACAAGACCCGCGCCTGGAGCTGTGGCGACCCGTCCGACCCCAAGCTCGAGATGGGCACCGTGATCGACGAGGCCGCGGCCAGGCTGTTCGAGCAGCGTGTGGACGAGGCGGTGGCGCAGGGCGCGCGGCTGCTGGCCGGGCACCGGCGCGAGGGCGCGCTGTACCCGCCCACGGTGATCGACCGCGTGCGGCCCGACATGACCGTGGTGCGCGAGGAAACCTTCGGTCCGGTCTCGCCGATCATCACCTTCGGCTCGATCGACGAGGCCATCGCCATCAGCAACGGCACGGCCTTCGGCCTGTCGTCGGCGGTGTGCACCAACCGGCTCGACCACGTGATGCGCTTCGTGGCCGAGCTGCAGGTGGGCACGGTGAACGTGCGCGAAGTTCCCGGATATCGGCTCGAACTCACCCCCTTCGGCGGCATCAAGGACTCCGGCCTGGGATACAAGGAAGGCGTGCAGGAAGCGATCAAGAGCTTCACCAACCTCAAGACCTACAGCCTGCCCTGGGCCTGACGCCCGAACCCGGACCCCGATGCTCCATCTGCTGAACCTCCTGGCCGCCATCGCCCTGCTGGTGTGGGGCACGCACATCGTGCGCACCGGCATGCTGCGCGTGTTCGGCGAGAACCTGCGAACCGTGCTCGGCAAGAGCTTCGCCAACCGCTTCTCGGCGCTGCTGGCCGGCCTGGGCGTGACGAGCCTCGTGCAGTCGAGCACCGCCACCTGCCTGATCCTGGCGTCGTTCGCCGGCAAGGGGCTGGTGGCCACCGGCGCCGCGCTGGCGGTGATGCTGGGCGCCGACGTGGGCACCGCGCTGATGGCGGTGGTGTACTCGTTCGACCTGTCGTGGCTGTCGCCGACGCTGATCTTCGTCGGCGTGGTGATGTTCATCTCGCGCCAGGACCGCACCGCCGGCCGCATCGGCCGCGTGCTGATCGGCCTCGGGCTCATCACCCTGGCGTTGCAGCTCATCGTGGGCGCCACGCGGCCGCTGACCGAGTCGCCCGCGGTGCGCGCGCTGCTGGTGGCGCTGCCCAACGAGGTGCTGCTGGACATCGTGGTCGGCGCGGTGCTGACGGTGCTGTCGTATTCCAGCCTCGCCATCGTGCTGCTCACCGCCACGCTGGCCACGTCGGGCCTGATCCCGGTGTCGGTGGCGCTGGGCCTCGTGCTCGGCGCCAACATCGGCAGCGGCGTGCTGGCGCTGCTGGCCACGGCCAACGCGGCGCCGCAGGCACGCCGCCTGCCGCTGGGCAACCTGATCTTCAAGGCCACCGGCGCGGTGATCGCGATACCGCTGCTGCCGTGGGTGCTGCCTTGGCTCCAGCAGGAGTTGGGCGAGGTGCACCAGCAGGTGGTGGTCTTCCACCTCCTGTTCAACCTGGCACTCGCACTGACCTTCGTCGGCGTGACGGACACGGTGGGACGATGGGTCGAGCGTTGGCTTCCGGAGCCTCCTCGCACTGCGGGCAATGACCGGCCGCGCCACCTGGACCCGGTGGCCCTGGCCACGCCGTCGCTGGCCATCAGCTGCGCGGCGCGCGAGGCGCTGCACCAGGCCGACGTGGTGGAGACCATGCTGCGCGGCGTGGTCGACGTGATCCGGCGCAACGACCTGGAGCTGGCCGAGGCGCTGCGGCGCAAGGACGACACGGTCGACGAGCTGTACTCGGCGATCAAGTTCTACCTGACGCAGATCTCGCGCGAGTCGCTGTCCGAGCGCGAGGGCCGGCGCTGGGGCGACGTGCTGTCCTTCACCATCAACATGGAGCAGGTGGGCGACATCATCGAGCGCGTGCTGCAGGACGTGGAAGACAAGAAGATCCGCAAGAACCGCAGCTTCTCCGACGCCGGCATGGCCGAGATCTGCCATCTGCACGAGCGGCTGCTGGCCAACCTGCGGCTGGCGATGAGCGTGTTCCTCGACGGCCACGTGCGCGACGCGCAGAAGCTGCTCGAGGAGAAGGCGCGCTTCCGCGACCTGGAACACGAGTACGCGGCCAACCACATCGCGCGGCTGCAGGACAACACCGCCCAGAGCATCGAGACCAGCTCGCTGCACCTGGACCTGATCAGCGAGCTGAAGCGCATCAACTCGCACCTGTGCTCGATCGCCTACCCGATCCTCGAGTCGCACGGCGCGCTGGCGCAGACGCGCCTGCGCAAGTCGCAGCTCGCCAACGTGGACGAATCCTGATGCTGACCCTGTCCGACATCGCCACCCTGTTCGAGCGCCGCGGCGGCGAGCAATATGCCGGCGAGCCGGTCACGCAGCTGCAGCACGCGCTGCAGTGCGCCGCGCTGGCCGAGGCCGAAGGCGCCGACGACGAGCTGGTCACCGCCGCGCTGCTGCACGACCTGGGCCACCTGACGCAGGACCTGGGCGAGTCGCCCACGCTGCGCGGCATCGACGACCGCCACCAGCACGTGGCGCTGCCGCACCTCAAGGGCCTGTTCTCGCCGCGCGTGCTGGGCGCGATCGGCCTGCACGTGGACGCCAAGCGCTACCTGTGCGCCACGCGGCCCGGCTACCACGACGCGCTGTCGGAAGACTCCAAGCGCAGCCTGGTGCTCCAGGGCGGCACCTTCGACACCGCCCAGGCCGCCGCCTTCATCGCCCATGCCGGCGCCACCGACGCGGTGCGCGTGCGCATCTGGGACGACCTGGCCAAGTCGGCGGACGCCACGACGCCGCCCCTGGCCCACTACCTCGACCGCGCGCGCCGCATCGCTTTGGCATGACGGGTCCGGCGTCGCGTCGCGTGGCGCTGGCGTGTAAAGGACGCTGCGGTGCGGGAGTGCGGGCGTTCCTTGGCCGCTGCGGGACCGGGGGTCGGGGCACCGCGTTCTCCGGCCCACGCTCGCGGGCGACCGTTGCCCCGTGCCGCACCGGTGGCATCAACACCTTGCAATCCCTCCAACGCCTTGGCGACCGCGAATGGGGCCTGCGCCCGCGGCACCCCGACCCCCGGTC
>NZ_JBXVVZ010000012.1:0-15822 GCF_057219775.1 Aquabacterium sp. T101 | reverse complement strand
TTCGTGTGAGACTTCACTCTGGTGGCTCCTTCGGTTGCTTGTGAGGCAACCCGCATGCTCGCGCATGCGGGTCGAAGGAGCCGCCACCTCAGCTCATGCGTTCAACAGACTCCGGGACATCGCCGTCTCAGCGCGCTCGCCCTCGACAGTCGCCCTGTCGTGCTTGGCCAGGCCTTCAGCCTTCTTAAAGACCCCCTGAAGAATTTTGAGCCCTCGTCGACGCTCATCCGGTTCGAGGGCGGCTTCAAGCTCGGCGGTCTTGCACTCGACCAGCATTGCGCTCTCGAGTTGCTTGGTCTTCCTCAAGGCCCCTTCTGCATCGACCATGGCCTCCGCGAGCAGCCTTTGCTCCGCGGACATCGCCAGCGACCAAAGCATGTCGAAATACGGGGCCACATACCCCGCGTTCATTTTTTGTCGGAGCACTTCCTTCTGCCCCGACGCCTTCCCCAGTTGGAGGTGTCCACCGACATCTGCGTAGCGGAAGCCATTTCCAGGGTTCTGAAGGACCATCTGTTCGAAGTCTTCCCTGGAAATCCGCTTGCCTCGTACGATCGCGGCCGGTCGCCCGTCCGACTGCAGCACTGAGGCATAGAAGTCCAATGCAGGAATCGCTGCCGAACTAGCCTTCCCGACCAGAAGCAGCAGGTCGTCTCGAACCTTTTCCAGCCAACTGATCGTGAACTGCTTGCAGGCGGGAATGCTCGATACAACGCTGCACAGCTGCTCGCGGAAGTCCTCGAGATGCGGCCCAACCTGGAAGTCCAGCTTACGCAGTACTCTGAAGACAACATCGGAGTCAGCTCCCGTGTACTTCACGAGCCTATCAAACGATGCCTTGTACGGCTCAGAAAGACCTGAACACGTCGAAACTGTGCGACACAGATCTCGGACCCGAACCGGGCTGCTGCTGAGCCGAGCCGGAGCCTTTGCTGTCGCGGCAGGGACGTAGGGCTTGATATTGGAGAAGAGGATGTACCGCTCGACCTGAGACGAATACACCGCCTCATGCTCGGCGAACTTCTTCACAGCATCGCCGAACCCCGTGTCCGCACAAGTCCAACGAGCGTTCGGAGTCGAGTTCGTCTTGACCTGCACAGCGTGATAAAGCCCTGAGGGCAATTCACAAAGCAAGTCGTCGTGGTGCTCGCACCAGATGGCCGTGTAATCATTGACGCCGGCTACAGCGCCGGCGAGGAGCGTGACGCCCGCGCTCCACTGGTAGATGAAAAGCGCCTGGGTCTCGTCACCCTTGTCACTTTGGAGGGTCGCCAAACCGTCAGCCTGCCCTGGAATACTCAGGGCCGGCTCCGAGGAGTTGCCTCGCGCCATACCTTTGCTGCCTCCCTTGCTTCTTCAGCTTGCTCATCTACTGGCTCGCCTGACGAGCCAGCAGCGCGGCACATTTACCGCGTGCCAAGTGTTCGATACATTTTGTGCGGTGTAAAGCTGACCACGGCGAGGGCATCCTGCCCCTCAACCTAGTGCGCCGCATCGAGTGCGCCCTCGCAGAGACGAAGCCGCCCGTCTAAGCAGAGCATTGGAAGCGCAAGGTTGGCGGGGTCAACCTCGGTCGTCGTCGCAATGTGCAAGGCCGCCACGGGTGCAGCCCTGCCGTTGGCTTGAGGCCGCCGGTGGCCGCTTTCGAAGATTACCAACACTCGCTGCTCAGGATCGAACGTCGCAGATCAGTCTGAACCCTCCCTTCACGCGCCCACCCCCTTCATCCCCACAAACACCTGCACCCTCTTGTGCCTCAACTTCCCCGGCGCGTACTTCGCCAGCCAGCTGTCGTCCTCCGTCAGCGTCAGGCTGCCGTCGGCCGGCGGGGGCTGGCCGGCCTCGCGCGCGCTGGCGGTGGCTTCGGTTACGGACCGGAAGTAGTAGTGGTTGAACAGGCGGTTGAACTCGGTGAAGTACAGGTCCGCCACGCGCAGGTTGCCGCGGATCAGCAGCATGTTCTCGTCGTTGGCGTTGGTGGAAGGTTCGCTGAAGTTGGCCGAGCCCGTGACCACGATGGGGTCGTCGCCCAGCGGGTCCATCAAGAGGAACTTGCTGTGGATGAAGCTCACGTGCGTGTTCAGGCCCAGGCGCTTGGCACTAGTCTCCCGAGCCCACTGGTATAGCGGCTGCTTCAGGAACGAACCCCACGCTTTGTAGACGTTGTTGCTGGCGTTGATGTTCACGAAGGGCTGGGTGCTGTTGGGGTTGGGCTTGTCGGCCTTTTCCAGCAGCACGAAGGCCAGCGCGTTGTTCGGCGTGTTGTCCTGCAGCAGCGCCTTGAACTGCTTGTTGATGCCAAAGGCCAGCGTCACGCAGGCCAGGCTTTGGGCTTCGTCCAGCATGCGGGCGTACATGTCCAGCACGTCCAGGCCGCGGCGCGGGCTGAACACGGGCGTGGTGCCGGGGGGGATGTCGCGCCAGTTCGTCGGCACGTCGGCCAGGGCTTCCACCTGCTGCTTCAGCGCGTTGTTCTTCGCCAGCGTGTCGCTGCGCGCGTCGCCCTGGCGGCCGCCGGGGTCGGCCGCCAGCACCTGCCAGTAGTCGCGGAAGGCGCCCGCCACCGCCGCGTTGCGCAGCCAGTGGCCCACGTTGGTCTGCCCGTGCACGCCACCCACGGACAGGTTGGTGGACCCCGTCCACACCGCGGCCGGCGCTTCGGCCGCGCCCTTCAGCAGCACCATGAACTTGTTGTGCTGGATGTCGTTGGGCTTGGCCTCGCGCCACCACACCACGCCGGCCGTGGGCAGGCCCACGGCGGCCACGGTGCGCAGGTTCTCCTCGCGCGGAAAGCTCTCGTGGAACACGCCGTCCTTGTCGGTGCGCTCGTTCACCTTGCCGTCCAGGATCAGGCGCACCGCCACGCCGCGGTCGTGCGCGGCCTTCAGCGCCTGCGCCGCCGGCAGGTAGCGGAACTCGTAGAAGCAGCCCAGCAGCGTGTCGCCCGGCGCGGCCTCGTCGACGAAGCGCAGCAGCGCGTCGTCGAGCTGGCGGCTCAGCCAGGCCAGCGCGCGCGTGCGCCGGGGCTCGGGCAGTGTGCGCGGGTCCCGGTTGCCGAACTCGCGCGCATAGGCCTGGCTGCCGGCCACGCCGCGGTTGAAGAACACCTCGTGCTCCTGCGCGGGGTCGAACTGCGGCTCGGTGTGCACTTCAATGCTCACCGGGGGCGCGCTGCGGTCCAGGTTCTTGGGCCGGCCCTTGAGCGGGTGGAAGTGGTAGCGGTAGGTGCGCCCCGGCTTGGCGGTGAAGTCGTCCCACACGAAGCTCTGCACCGGGTGGTCGTAGGTGCTCACCTTGGTGTTCTCGTCCGGGTTGGGCACCACGGACGGGAACACCTTGAACCCGTGCATGAAGTAGCGCTCGTCCTCGGCCGGGTCCTCGCGCTCCACCGCAAAGCCCAGCAGGCCGGTGGTGTCGGCGGCGCTGTAGTCGATGGCAAACGACACGGTGTTCGTGCCGGCCACCGCCAGCACGGTGTAGCCGCCCACGGTGGGGGATCGGGATCGCATGGCCGCCCTCCTTGTCGCGCCCGGTGCGCGGCGGGTGTGCGGCCGATTCTGGGCAGGCGCGCTGCGCGCGGCCATCGTCAGAATTGACGTTAGGGGGCGCACGCACTGTCAGGTTGCCCCCGCCGGCGCGACCAACGGGCGCACCCCCACCCGCCCCGGAGCCCCACCATGCCCACCCCACGCCCGCACTCACAGTCCCTGGCGCTTGCGCTGGCGCTCGCCGCGTCGGCACCGGCGCTCGCCGCCGACAACGCGTGCAGCGTGCGCAAGGCCGGGCCGGCGCCCACGGTGGTGGAGCTGTACACGTCCGAAGGCTGCAGCTCCTGCCCGCCGGCCGAGGCCTGGCTCAACGGGCTGAAGGGCCGCACCGACGTGCTGGCGCTGGCCTTCCACGTGAACTACTGGGACAAGCTGGGCTGGCCCGACCGCTTTGCCAGCGCCGAGGCCACCGAGCGCCAGTACCGCTTGGCCGCGCTGGACGGGCAGCGCGGCGTGTACACGCCGCAGGTGCGGGTGGCCGGGCGCGACTGGCGGCGCTGGCCGGAGCTGCCGTCCGCGGCCACCGCGTTGACCCTGGCCGCCGCGCCCACGCTGGAACTGGCGCGCGACGGCGACACCGTGGTGGTGCGGGTGGATGCGTCCACGCGCTCGGGCGCGCTGGCCGGCTACTGGGCCGTGCTGGAAGACGAGCACGAAACCCGCGTGCGCGCGGGCGAGAACGCCGGCGCCACGCTGCGCCATCACCATGTGGTGCGCCTGTACCGGCCGGTGGCCGAGTGGCCGGCCGGCCAGGCCCAGAGCGCGCGGCTCGCGGTGTCGCGCGGCGTGCCGGCGCACCCGCGCCGGGTGGCGTTCGTGGTGGTGGACGCCGCCACGCAGCGCCCGCTGCAGGCGGCGGTGCTGGCGTGTTGACCCGGTCGATGCACCCACAATCGGCCCCATGGCCCGCCCCGACGACCTGCCCTGTCCCTGCCGCGAACGCGAGGCCACGCCGGTGCGCTATGCCGACTGCTGCGGCCGCTGGCACGAGGGCCTCGCGCGCGGCGAGCACGCGCCCACGCCCGAGGCGCTGATGCGGTCGCGCTACAGCGCCTATGCGCTGGCCCAGGGCAAGGGCGCGGCGCCGCGCGGCATGCTCGACTACCTGATGGCCACGTGGCACCCGTCCAGCGCGCCGGGCGACCTGGAGCTGGGCCCCGTGAAGTGGACCGGGCTGGAGGTGCTGCACCACGAGGCCAGCGCCGACGCCGGCGTGGTGGAGTTCGTGGCGCACCACAAGGTGAACGGCCGCGCCGCGAAGCTGCACGAGGTGAGCCGCTTCGTGCGCGAGGGCGGCGCGTGGCTGTATGTGGACGGCGTGGTGGCGCCGGACGGCGCCGGCCCGCCCGACTGAGACCTCGCGCGCGCCGCCCGCAGCGGCGGCGCGTCCCCGAGCCGATACTCGACCGCAACACTCATGGACTCCAGCCCTCGCACCGGAACACGGCCCCAGGTGGTGATCGTCGGCGGCGGCTTCGCCGGCCTGTGGGCCACGCGCGCGCTCGCGCGCGACGACGTGGACATCACGCTGGTGGACCGCGCCAACCACCACCTGTTCCAGCCGCTGCTCTACCAGGTGGCCACAGCGGGCCTGTCGGCGCCGGCCATCGCGGCGCCGCTGCGCCACATCCTGCGCCGGCAGCGCAACGTGCGCGTGCTGCTGGCCGAGGTGACGGGCATCGACCTGCCGGGCCGCCGCGTGCGGCTCGCCGACGGCCAGGACCTGCCCTACGACCAGCTGCTGGTGGCCAGCGGCGCCACGCACGCCTACTTCGGCCACGACGAATGGGCTGCACACGCACCGGGCCTGAAGTCGCTGGACGACGCGCTGGAGGTGCGGCGCCGCGTGCTGATGGCGTTCGAGCGCGCCGAGGCGGCCGCCACCGACGCTGAGCGCGCCGCCGAGCTGCACTTCGCGGTGGTGGGCGGCGGCCCCACCGGCGTGGAACTGGCGGGCACGCTGGCCGAGATCGCGCGGCACACGCTGCGCGACGAGTTCCGCCGCATCGACCCGCAGCGCGCGCGCGTGCGCCTGATCGAGGCCGGGCCAGCGCTGCTGGCGAGCTTTCCGGCCGAGCTTCAGGTGCGCACTCGGCAGCAGCTCGAGCGCTTGGGCGTGGAGGTGGTCACCGGCCAGCCGGTGACCGCGATCGACGCCGACGGCTACCGGCTCGGCGACACGCGTGTGGCGTGCCGCACGGTGCTCTGGGCCGCGGGCGTGGCAGCGTCACCGCTGGGCCGCGCGCTGGCAGCCGCAGGCGCTGCCGAACTGCTCGACCGCGTGGGCCGCGTCAAGGTGGCGCCGGACCTGAGCCTGCCCGGACACCCGGACGTGTTCGTGGCCGGCGACCTGGCCAGCCTGGCACAGGCCGACGGCCGCCCCGTGCCCGGCGTGGCGCCAGCAGCCAAGCAGATGGGCGCCTTGGTGGCGCGCAACATGCAGGCGCGCCGGCGCGGGCAGCCCACCACGCCCTTCGTCTACCGCGACTACGGCAACCTCGCCACCATCGGCCGCATGGCCGCCGTGGTGGACCTGCGCGGCGTGCACCTGTCGGGCCTGCCGGCGTGGTGGTTCTGGCTCGCCGCGCACGTGTTCTTCCTGATCGGCTTTCGCAACCGGCTGATGGTGCTGATCGAGTGGGCCTGGGCCTACTGGACCTACCAGCGCGGCGCGCGCATCGTGCTCGGGCGCGACGCCGACAGGCCGGCGCCCTGACGGTCGGCCGCGCTCAGCGCTCGCCGCTGCGCCACACCACCTGCGCGTCGCGCCGGATGTAGGCCGACTCGCGGCCGATGCCCACCGCGGCCAGGCCCTGGTGGAAGGGCCGGGCCCAGCCGTACTGCGGCTCGATCACCCAGCGGCCCTGCTTGTCGATGAAGCCCACGCGGCCGCCCTGGCGCGCGGCGGCCAGGCCCTCGGTGAAGGGCCACACGCGCTCCGCGTCGGGCTGCAGCACGGTGTCGCCGCGGCGGTCGATGAAGAACGAGCGGCCGTCCGCGCGCACCTGGGCCAGGCCGTCGGAGAAGTCCTCCGCGGACTCGAACTTTGCCGGCACGACCAGCTCGCCGCGGGCGTCGATGAAGCCGTACTTGCCGGCGATCCACACGCGCGCGCGGCCGTCGCGGAAGTCGCTCGCCTGCTCGAAGCGCGGCGGCACCACCAGCGCGCCGGCCACGGTCATGAAGCCCTGCTGGCGGCCCTTCCACACCCGCACCAGGCCTTCGGACGGCACGCCGACGAAGTCGATGCCGTCGGGCGTGAGGTCGCGGCCGCGCAGGTCGAACACGCGGTGCGTGCGCTGCTTCGACTCGCTGCGCACCAGGCCACCGGCCGGCGCCAGCAGCTTGTCGTGCGTGGCGGGCACCACGAGCTTGCCGCTGCGGTCGATGGCGCCGTACTTCGCCTCGCCCCAGGCGTCGGCCACCGACACCACGGCCAGCCCGTCGACGAACGGGCCCGCGCTGTCGAAGGCCGGCGCGATGACCATCGTGCCCGACGGGTCCGCATAGCCCCAGCGCCAGCGGCCGGCGGCGTCCTTCTGCGTGGCCGGCACCACGCCTTCGCTGAAGGGCTGGGTCCACGCGTCCTGCGGCGCCACCACGAGGCGGCCGGTCGCGTCGGCATAGGCGGTGCGGGCGCCGCGCCGCACCAGGATCAGCGGGTCGCCGGGCTTGATCTCGTCGTACTCGGGCGGCAGCACCACGCGGCCGGCGGCGTCGATCAGGCCGTGGCGCTCGCCGTTGCGGATGGGAAACAGCGCGGCGCCGGTCTGCGCGGCGGCCGGCGCGGCCAGCCCCGCGAGCAAGGCCCACGCGAGCAAGGCGGTGCGCAGGGCTTTGGGATGCAGGGAGTCGATGCGACGCATGGGCAGGACGATGCGGGTTCGAGGCCCGTCAGTGTGCCCGGGCGGCGCTCGGCTGCCGAGCCCCGGGCGTCGCGGCCGCGCGCCCGCGCGACGAACCGTCGATCGGGACGCCCGGCCTGCATGCCATGACCGGCCCGCTCTCCCTACAGTGGGCACCGTCGTCTCGATGCTCCAAGCCACCTGCCCATGACCCGCCCATTCGCCCGCCCGTTCGCCCGCCTGTTCACTCTCGCGCTCGCCTTCGCCGCCTGCCATGCCACCGCCGCCGAGCCGGTGCGCGTGATGGTGCTGGGCACCTTCCACTTCGCCAACCCCGGCCTGGACCTGGCCAACGCGCGGGTCGACGACGTGCTGCAGCCGCGCCGGCAGGCCGAGCTGCAGGTGCTGGCCGAGGGGCTGGCGCGGTTCCGGCCCACGGTGGTGGCGGTGGAGCGCGACGCCGACGCGGTGCCCGACCGCGCGCTCAAGTCCTACGCCGACTACCTGGCCGGCCAGGGCCATGACGACCGCAACGAGATCGTGCAGGTGGGCTTCCGGCTCGCGCGCCTGGCCGGGCTGCCGCGCGTGGTGGGCATCGACACGCACGGCGACTTCCCGTTCGAGCCGCTGCAGGCCTGGGCCCAGCGCAACGGCCGCGCGGCGGACCTGGGCCGGGAGATCGAGCACGTCCAGGCGCGCGTCAAGCGCATGGAGCAGCAGCAGAGGACCCACACCATCGGCCAGGTGCTGCGCGACATGAACCAGCCCGCGACGGTGCGCGACGACAACGCGTTCTACATGCGCATGCTGGGCTACGGCGCCGGCGGCCAGCAGCCTGGCGCCGCGCTGGTGGGGGCGTGGACCGCGCGCAACCTGGCCATCTGTGCGCGCCTGGTGCAGGTGGCGCGGCCCGGCGACCGCGTGGTGGTGGTGTACGGCGCCGGCCACAGCCACGCGCTGCGCCAGTGCGTGGCCGACCTGCCGGGCTGGGAGCTGGTGGAAGCGGTGGACTACCTGCCGCGATAGGCGCGCACGGCCGGGTAAGCCCCCACGCGCTGCCGCTTGACGGGCCCGCGCCAAACATGTGACCATTTAGGCACATATGGAGCCGGACGATCTCGACGCCACCTTCTTCGCACTGGCCTCGGACCTGCGCCGTCGCATGCTCGACGTGCTCAAGCGCGAGGGCGGCTGCAACGTGAACCGCCTGTGCGAAGAGTTCAGCGACGAGGTGGGCCGGCACGCCGTGATGAAGCACCTGGCGGTGCTCGAGCGCGGCGGCCTGCTCGTCACCGCCAAGGACGGCCGCGACAAGCGGCTGTGGTTCGACCCCACGCCGCTGCAGCTGATCCACGAGCGCTGGACGACCGAGTTCAGCGCGTACTGGGCCGCGCGCCTGACCCGGTTGAAGTACGGCGCGGAAGGCGCCGAGGTGCACGCCCTTCCCGCACGCAACGCCGCCACACGCACGAGGAGCCGCAAGCATGGCTGACAACCCCACCTCCGAGGACGCGGTGTTCCGCATCTTCATCCGGGCCGACATCCAGCGCG
The DNA here is from genome assembly GCF_057219775.1 of Aquabacterium sp. T101. NCBI lineage: Bacteria > Pseudomonadati > Pseudomonadota > Betaproteobacteria > Burkholderiales > Sphaerotilaceae > Aquabacterium > Aquabacterium sp. T101. The sequence goes on along the minus strand of NZ_JBXVVZ010000012.1, from coordinate 6,878 downwards.
TCTGGCGCGAACTGACCAAGCAGGGCGAGGCCCAGGGCGCGGTGTTCAACGCCTGGCTGCACAGCACGGGCGCACTGGGCGCGGGCATGCCGATGCAGATGCGCACCGGCACGGGCAAACACGTCATCGTGGACGGCCGGGTCGAGGTGTTCGAGCCGCCGCACCGCTATGTGCACACGCACCGCTTCACGCAGTTCGACGACCCGGTATGCCGCGTGAGCTACGAGCTGCGCCCCGTGGGCGACGGCGTCGAGGTCACGCTCACGGTGTCGGGCATGCCCTCGGGCACCCGCACCGCCAAGAGCATGGCCGGCGGCGGCAAGAGCATCCTGGCGTCGCTCAAGTCCATCTGCGAGACCGGCCGGCCCGCGCTGGGCACGCGGCTCCTGTACTGGATGTTCGACCACATGGAGTTCATGCTGCCCGCCCGCACGAAGAGCGAGCACTGGCCGCTGAAGAACGGCTGACCCACGCCACACGAGGAGCCCATCATGGCCGACCCCACCGCCGCCACGATCACTCAGCTGAAGAACATCCAGGCGCGCACCGGCAAGACGATCGCCGCACTGCACGCGGCGGTGGCCGCGAGCGGCGCCGTCAAGCACGGGGAGCGACGAACCTGGCTCATGACGACCTTCGGCCTCGGCTACGGCGACGCCAACGCGGTGGCGCTGTTCATCGACAAGCCCCTGCCCGATCTCGGCGGCGGCGCGGCGCCCGCCACATCGAAGCCCGCCAAGGGCGACCCGCTGGCGGACATCTACACCGGTGCCAAGGCCGGCCTGCGCCCGCTGCACGACGCGGTGATGGCGCGCGTCAAGAAGTTCGGCGCGTTCGAGGAGGCGCCCAAGAAGGCCTACGTGAGCCTGCGCCGGCGCAAGCAGTTCGCGATGGTGGGGCCGGCCACGAAGGACAGCGTGGAGATCGGCCTGAACGCGAAGGACCTGCCGGCCCATGCGCGCTTGAAGGTCCAGCCGGCGGGCAGCATGTGCCAGGCGACCACGCGCATCACCAGCGCGTCGGAGGTCGACGCGCAGCTCGTGGGCTGGCTGCGGCAGGCGTACGACGCGGCGGGCTGAGCCGCTCCGGGCTTGTCGTCGGTGCGCCGCCGGCGTGGCGCTTCAGCCTGCCGCAGGGTGCCGCCAGCGCAGCACGGTCCACCCGCGCGCCGCGGCCTCGGCGGCCAGGCGGGGGTCGGGGTCCACCGCCACGGCGCGGCCCACGGCCTGCAGCAGCGGCAGGTCGTTGATCGAGTCGCTGTAGAGCACGCTGTCCTCGCGCTCCAGCGCGCGGCCCTGGGCGGCCAGCCACGCGTGCAGGCGCGCCACCTTGCCGTCGCGCATGTTCAGCGTGCCGGTGACGGCGCCGCTGAAGCGGCCGTCGGGCGCGATGTCGCATTCGGTGGCGATCAGGTGGCCGATGCCCAGCGCCTTGGCGGTCAGCTCGGTGATGAAGCGGTTGGTGGCCGTGGTGAGCACCAGTTCGTCGCCGGCGTGGCGGTGCGCGTCGATGCAGTCGCGCCCGGCGCGCACCAGGCGCGGCAGCACGCACTGCGCGAGGAAGGCCTCGCGCAGCGGCTGCCACTGCGCCGGCGTGCGACCGGCCAGCGTGCCGACGTAGAACTCGCAGAACGCCTGCGTGCTCACGGAGCCGGCCTTGTAGTCGGCTTCCATCTGTCGGTTGCGCGGCTCGAACTGCGCGCGGTCGAGCACGCCGCAGTCCATCAGGAACTCGCACCACAGCACGTCGCTGTCGCCGTCGAGCAGCGTGTGGTCCAGGTCGAACAGCGCGAGCACGATCAGGGTTGCCGAAGATGCCAGGCCTTGGTGCGAGTGAACGCCAGCAGGCCGTGCGTGGACAGCGTGAGGCCGATGCCGGAATCGCCCACGCCGCTCCAGGGCAGGCGCGGGCTGACGCGGTCGCAGCAGTTCCAGTAGACGCTGCCGGCGTTGACGCGCGCCAGCAGCGCGCGCGCGGCGGCCTCGTCGCGGGTGTACACGCCGGCCGTGAGGCCGTAGCGGGTGTCGTTCATCAGCGCCACGGCCTCGTCGTCGCCGCGCACCTTCTGGATGCCGATCACCGGGCCGAAGCTTTCCTCGCGCATCAGCTCCATCGTGTGGTTCACCTCGGTGAACACGGTGGGCGCATAGGCGTTGCCGGGCAGGCGGTGGCCGCCGCGGCGCAGCGTGGCGCCCTTGGCCTTGGCGTCGGCCACCTGCGCGTCCAGCACGTCGAGCTGCGCGGCGCGCGTGATGGCGCCGATGTAGGTGGCGTCGTCCGTCGGGACGCCGACCTTGAAGCTGTCCACGGTGGCGAGGAAGTGCTCGACGAACGCGTCGTGCAGTGACTCGTGCACGTAGATGCGCTCCACCGAGCAGCAGCTCTGGCCGCTGTTGTACATGGCGCCGTCGGCCAGCGACTCGGCCGCGGCCTTGGGGTCGGCGTCGGCGCGCACGTAGGTCGGGTCCTTGCCGCCGAGTTCGAGCTGCAGCTTCACCAGCCGGCCGGCCAGCGCCTGGGCGATGCGCGTGCCGGTGGCATGGCTGCCGGTGAAGAACAGGCCGTCGATCGGCTGCGCCAGCAGCGCCGCGCCGGCGTCGCCGCCGCCCACCACCAGCGCCAGCACGTCGGCCGGCACGCCCGCGGCGTGCAGCAGGCGCACGAGGTGACGGCCGGTGAGCGTGGCGAACTCGCTGGGCTTGTACAGCACCGCGTTGCCGGCCAGCAGCGCCGGCACCACCACGTTGCAGCTCACGAACCAGGGGTAGTTCCAGGCCGAGATGTTGGCCACCAGGCCCAGCGGCACGTGGGCGATGCGCTCGCGCATCGACGCGTCGTCGAACACCGCCTCCTCGGCGAAGGTGGCCTCGGCCTGCGCGATGAAGAAGTCCAGCCGCGGCAGCAGGCCGTTGAGCTCGTTGCGGCTCTGGCTGATGGGCTTGCCGGTCTCCTGCGTCAGCGTAGCGGCGAGCGCCTCGCGCTCGGCGGCCACCGCGTCGCGGAAGCGCTGCGCGCAGGCCACGCGCTCGGCCAGCGGACGCGCGGCCCAGGCCGGCTGCGCGGCGCGCGCGGCGGCGGTCTTGGCCGCGATGGAGTTGGCGTCGTCGGACGGGACTTCGGCCACCAGGGCGCCGGTGGCGGGGTTGTGGATCTTGAGCATGGGTGCGGAGGTCAGGAGTGGGCGTTGCGCGCGGCCAGGCACGCGGCGCGGAAGTCGGCCAGCAGCGGCGCGTCGTCGATCAGGCTGGCCGGCTCGGCCAGCCCCATGTGGAACTCGGGGTGCCACTGCACCGCGGCCACGTAGGCGGCCTGCCCGGTCCAGCGCACGGCTTCGATGGTGCCGTCGTCGGGGCAGCGCGCCTCGACCACGAAGTCGGGCGCGAGGTCCTTGATGCCCTGGTGGTGCACGCTGTTGACGATGGCGCTGCGCTGCCCGGCGTACAGCTGCGCGAGGCGCGTGCCGGGCTCGAACTCGACGCTGTGGAACAGGCGGTCGTACAGCGCCGCGTCGCGGTGCGGCCGCGCCTCGGGCCGCTGCGTGGCGATGTCCTGCCACAGCGTGCCGCCGAAGGCCACGTTGATCAGCTGCAAGCCGCGGCACACGCCGAACACCGGCTTGCCCAGCGCCACGAACTCGCGCGCCAGCGCCATCTCGTACTCGTCGCGCACGCGGTCGCCCTGCCAGCGCTCCTGCAGCGGCTGCTCGCCGTAGCTGCCCGGCCACAGGTCGGACCCGCCCATCAGCACCAGGCCGTCGAGCCAGCGCGCGTACTCGGCCAGGCGCGTGGCCGGCTCGGGCGACGGCACCATCACCGCGAGGTCGCCCTGCGACATGACCCAGCGCACCACCGACTGCTCCACGTACTGCAGCGTCTTGCCGGTGAAGATGGGGCGCGCCGGGTCGGCGTGGAAGAAGCACGCCGACACGCCGAGCCGGAGCGGCGCGCTCACATCGCCTCCCGGAACAGCCGCTCGTAGTCGGCCGCGGTGGCCTTGATCGGGTTGGTCTGGCCGGCGAAGTCGGCCACCGCCAGCGGCACCAGGCGCGGCAGGTGCTCGGGCGTGACGCCGCGCGCGGCCAGGCCGCCGGTGATGCCGATCTCGGCCTTGAGCCGGCGCAGCCAGGGCACGAACTCGGCGCCGCCGCCGGCCAGCCCCGCCACATGCGCCATCTCGTCGAACTTGGCCGGCACGGCGGTCTGGTTCCAGGCCAGCACGGTGTCGATCATCAGCGCGTTGGCCAGGCCGTGGTGCATGTCCACCACGGCGCCGAGCGCATGCGCGCAGGCGTGCACCGAGCCGAGATCCTTCTGGAAGGCGATGGCGCCCATCATCGAGCTCATCATCATGTCGGCGCGCGCCTGCAGGTTGCGCGGCTCGCGCACCGCGGTGGCCAGCGCACGCGCGCCGATGCGCAGCCCTTCGAGCGCGATGCCGTCGCACATCGGGTGCCACGCCGGCGACAGGTAGCTCTCGATGTTGTGCGTGAGCGCGTCCATGCCGGTGGCCGCGGTCACCGCGGGCGGCAGCGCAAAGGTGAGCTCCGGGTCGGCGAACACCGCCTTGGCCAGCAGCTTGGGGCTGAACACCGCGCGCTTGACGTGGCTGTCCTCCTCGGCCACCACCGACGAGCGGCCGACCTCGCTGCCGGTGCCCGACGTGGTGGGCAGCGCCACGAAGTACGGCAGCTCGTTGACGATGGGGCGCACCTGCGGGTGGTCCCACACGTACTCGATCACGTCGCCGTCGTGCACGGCCATCAGCGCCACCACCTTGGCCACGTCCAGCGCGGCGCCGCCGCCGAAGCCGATCACGCTGTCCGCGCCGTGGGCACGGAACGCGGCCGCGCCAGCCATCACCTGGCTGGCGGTCGGATTGCCGAACACGCCGTCGAACACCGCCACGTCCAGCCCCGCCAGATGGGTGCGGAACTCGGCCAGCACCGGCAGCGCGGCCAGCGCGCGGTCGGTGACGATCAGCGGGCGCTTGAGCCCCTGCTCCAGCAGGTGCGGCCCGACGAGCGCACGCGCCCCCGCGCCGAAGTGGATCGAGGTGGGAAAGGAAAAGCGAGTGATGCTCATGAGGAACGTAAGGTCAGGATGTACGGCCCAGCAGGCGCCGCGGATCCGGCTCCGCCGGTCCGCCAGCGCCGCCCCCCTGGGGGGGAGCGCCGAAGGCGCAACGGGGGGGTCAAATGATCTCGAAATACCTTTTCAGCTCCCAGTCGGTGACGGCGTCCTGCCACTGCCGCCACTCCCATTCGCGGGTGGCGGCGAAGTGGTCGACGAAGGCGTCGCCGAACCAGTCGCGGGCGATGTCGCTGCCCTGGAAGATGCGCGTCGTCTCGATCAGCGAGCGCGGCGCGCGCGGGATGTTCTCGCCGCCCTGGTTGGTGCCGGTGATCGGCGGCGTGGTGAGCTTGAGGCCCTTTTCCACGCCGTGCATGCCGGCGGCCACCACGGCGGCCATGGCGAGGTACGGGTTGATGTCGGCACCGGGGCAGCGCGTTTCCAGCCGGGTGCTCTTGGGGCTGCCCGAGATGACGCGGAAGCTCGCGGTGCGGTTGTCCAGGCCCCAGGTGGGCTTGACCGGCGCCCAGAAGCCGTCGACCAGGCGCTTGTAGCTGTTCACCGTGGGCCAGAACATCGGCGCGAACTGCATCAGCGCCTGCAGCTGCCCGGCGAGGTAGCTGTCGAACAGCTTGCTCATCGAGCGCTTGCTCTTGGCGTCGTAGAACAGGTTGGTCTTGCCGTCGGACAGGCTCTGGTGGATGTGCCCCGAGCAGCCGGGGTACTGCTGGCTCCACTTGGCCATGAAGCTGGGCATCACACCGAAGCGCTTGCCGATCTCCTTGGCGCCGGTCTTGAACAGGATGGCGCGGTCGGCGGCTTCGAGCGCGCCGCTGAACTGCAGCGCCACCTCGTAGACGCCGGGCCCGGTCTCGGTGTGCAGGCCTTCCACCGGCACGCCGAAGGCGAGCATGTCGTCCATCAGCGCATTGAAGAAGCCGCGCTGGTCGGCCATGCGCAGCAGCGAATAGCCGAACATGCCCGGCGTGATGGTCTCCGGGCCGACGCCGCGCTTGGCGGCCCAGCTCTGCGGGCTCTCGGCGAAGTTGAACCACTCGAACTCCACGCCGCACATCGGCGCGAAGCCGGACTTGGCGGCGCGCGCCAGCACGCGCTTGAGCACCTGGCGCGGGCACACCGGGTGCGGGCTGCCGTCGGCGTTGACGAACTCGCCCAGGAAGAAGGGCACGTTGCCGTCCCACGGCACGCGGCGCAACGTGGTCGGGTCCAGCCGCGCCAGCGCGTCCGGAAAGCCGTGGTGCCAGCCGGTGACCTGGGTGTTGTCGTAGCACTGGTCGTGCGCGTCCCAGCCCAGCACCACGTCGCAGAAGCCGAAGCCGCCTTCGAGCGCGCTGGCGAACTTGTCGATGTGCAGGTACTTGCCACGAAGGATGCCGTCGACGTCGCTGACGGCGACCTTCACCTTGGTGACGCCTTCCTTGCGCAGCGTGGCGATGATGTCCTGCGGCTTGGGGGTCTTGGTGGCCATGGGTCTTCTTTGTGCTGGCGGGTGGAGGAGTTTGCTCTTGTGAGGGACGGTTGACTACGTGGTGGTCGGCGTGGGCGTCAGCCGCTGCGGGGCGGGAGGCGCGGGCTCGCGTTCTCCGGCCCACGCTCGCGGGCGACTGTTTCCCCATGCCATGTCGGTGGCATCAACACCTTGCAAGCCCTCCGACGCCTTGGCGACCGCGAATGGGGCCTGCGCCCGCGAACCCGCGCCCCCCGCCCGTTCCACCCACGTGGCGTGCCCCCGGGCAGTCTGCTGGGGTCGTTGCAGTGTGGGGGCGGTACCTGCGGGCGCAGGCCCCA
>NZ_JBXVVZ010000011.1:0-18421 GCF_057219775.1 Aquabacterium sp. T101 | reverse complement strand
ACCAAACTTCGCCGCCAGCACCGACGTGATCGCCGCCGTCAGCGTCGTCTTGCCATGGTCCACGTGACCAATCGTGCCCACGTTCACGTGCGGCTTCGTGCGTTCGAACTTGCCTTTTGCCATTTTGAGAATCTCCGAGAAAAGAACAGAGCCAGTGGAGGTTTAAGGTCTTCCCGCATCGCACCGCCACTGGCAGCGGTGCCCCGGGGCGGGAAGACCGCGCGCGTTACTTGCTGCTGCGCGCCGTGATGATCGCGTCGGCCACGTTCTTCGGGGCCTCGGCGTAGTGCTTGAATTCCATCGTGTAGGTGGCCCGACCCTGCGACATCGAGCGCAGCGTGGTCGAGTAGCCGAACATTTCCGACAGCGGAACCTCGGCCTTGATGACCTTGCCGCCGCCGGGCATGTCGTCCATGCCCTGCACCATGCCGCGGCGGGACGAGAGGTCGCCCATGACCGAGCCGGCGTAGTCCTCGGGCGTCTCCACCTCGACGGCCATCATCGGCTCGAGCAGCACGGGGCTGGCCTTGCGGCAGGCGTCCTTGAAGCCCAGCGAAGCGGCCATCTTGAACGCGTTCTCGTTGGAGTCCACCTCGTGGTACGAGCCGAAGGTCAGCGTGACCTTGACGTCCACCACCGGGTATCCGGCCAGCACGCCGCCGGGCAGCGAGTCTTCCACGCCCTTCTTGACGGCCGGGATGAATTCGCGCGGCACCACGCCGCCCTTGATGGCGTCGACGAACTCGAAGCCCTTGCCCGGCTCCTGCGGCTCGACCGTGAACACGACGTGGCCGTACTGGCCCTTGCCGCCGGACTGGCGCACGAACTTGCCTTCGACGTCGGTGGCGGTCTTGCGGATCGTCTCGCGATAGGCCACCTGCGGCTTGCCCACGTTGGCTTCCACGCCGAACTCGCGCTTCATGCGGTCGACGATGATCTCCAGGTGCAGCTCGCCCATGCCGGAGATGATGGTCTGGCCGCTCTCCTCGTCGGTGCGCAGGCGGAACGACGGATCCTCGGCCGCGAGGCGACCCAGGGCCACGCCCATCTTCTCCTGGTCGGCCTTGGTCTTGGGCTCGACGGCCTGGCTGATCACCGGCTCCGGGAACACCATCTTCTCGAGCGTGATCACCGATTCCGGGTCGCACAGGGTCTCGCCCGTGGTCACGTCCTTCAGGCCCACGCAGGCGGCGATGTCACCGGCCAGGATCTCCTTGATCTCCTCGCGCTGGTTGGCGTGCATCTGCAGGATCCGGCCGATGCGCTCCTTCTTGCCGCGGATCGGGTTGTAGACCGAGTCGCCGCTCTTGAGCACGCCGGAATAGACGCGCACGAACGTGAGCTGGCCGACGTACGGGTCGGTCATCAGCTTGAACGCGAGCGCGGCGAACTTCTCGCCGTCGTCGGCCTTGCGCGACACGACCTTCTCGTCCTCGTCGGTGCCCGGCACCGGGGGGATGTCCACCGGCGACGGCATGAACTCGATCACGGCGTCGAGCATGCGCTGGACGCCCTTGTTCTTGAACGCCGTGCCGCAGAGCATCGGCTGGATCTCGGTGGCGATCGTGCGCGTGCGGATGCCGAGCTTGATCTCGTCCTCGGTCAGCTCGCCCGACTCGAGGTACTTGTTCATCAGGTCTTCGCTGGCCTCGGCCGCGGCCTCGACCATGTTCTCGCGCCACTTCTGCGCGTCCGCCTGCAGTTCCGCCGGGATGTCGACGTACTCGAACTTCATGCCCTGCGAGGCCTCGTCCCAGATGATCGCCTTCATCTTGATGAGGTCGATCACGCCGGTGAAGTTCTCCTCGGCACCGATGGGAATCACCACCGGCACGGGGTTGGCCTTCAGGCGCGCCTTCATCTGGTCATAGACCTTGAAGAAGTTCGCGCCGGTGCGGTCCATCTTGTTGACGAACGCCAGACGCGGCACCTTGTACTTGTTGGCCTGGCGCCAGACGGTCTCGGACTGCGGCTGCACGCCGCCCACGGCGCAGTACACCATGCAGGCGCCGTCGAGGACGCGCATGGAACGCTCCACCTCGATGGTGAAGTCCACGTGCCCCGGGGTGTCGATGATGTTGATGCGGTGCTCGGGGAAGGACAGGTCCATGCCCTTCCAGAAGCAGGTGGTCGCGGCCGACGTGATCGTGATGCCACGCTCCTGCTCCTGCTCCATCCAGTCCATCGTGGCCGCGCCGTCGTGCACCTCGCCGATCTTGTGGTTCACACCCGTGTAGTAGAGGATGCGCTCGGTGGTGGTGGTCTTGCCGGCATCGATGTGCGCGGAGATACCGATGTTGCGGTAGCGCTCGATGGGGGTCTTGCGGGCCATGGTGGGACTCCAAATGCAGGGGCCGCCGGCGGGTTAGAGAAAACCCGTAGGCGGCCGCAGGAACAGGGTTTAGAAGCGGAAGTGCGAGAACGCCTTGTTGGCCTCGGCCATGCGGTGGACTTCGTCGCGCTTCTTCATCGCGCCGCCGCGGCCTTCGCTGGCCTCGAGCAGTTCGTTGGCCAGGCGCGCGGCCATGGACTTCTCGCCACGCTTGCGCGCCGATTCCTTCAGCCAGCGCATGGCCAGCGCCACTCGACGGACGGGACGAACTTCCACGGGAACCTGGTAGTTCGCACCGCCGACGCGACGGGACTTGACCTCGACCATCGGCTTCACGTTGTTCAGCGCGGTCAGGAAGATCTCGAGCGGGTCCTTGCCGGCCTTCTTCTCGACCTGGTCGAGAGCGCCATAGATGATGGCTTCGGCCACGGCCTTCTTGCCGGACTCCATGATGACGTTCATGAACTTGCTGAGATCGACCGAGCCGAACTTCGGGTCCGGCAGGATCTCGCGCTTGGGTACTTCGCGACGACGCGGCATGGGAATGCTTCCTTGTGTTGCTTCAGTTGACGCGGGGCTCTCGCTCCGCGCCGCGAAGGGCCATCGGACCCTTCACTTACTCGACCTGGCGGCGGGACTGCCTCAGGCCTTCTTGGGGCGCTTGGCGCCGTACTTCGAGCGGGACTGCTTGCGATCCTTGACACCCTGCAGGTCCAGCGAGCCGCGCACGATGTGGTAGCGCACGCCCGGCAGGTCCTTCACGCGGCCGCCGCGCACGAGCACCACGCTGTGCTCCTGCAGGTTGTGGCCTTCGCCGCCGATGTAGGAGATGACCTCGAAGCCGTTGGTCAGGCGCACCTTGGCGACCTTGCGCAGCGCGGAGTTCGGCTTCTTCGGCGTGGTGGTGTACACGCGCGTGCACACGCCACGGCGCTGCGGGCTGTTCTGCATCGCAGGCGACTTGGATTTCGTGACCTCGGCCTCACGGCCGTGGCGCACGAGCTGATTGATGGTGGGCATGGTGGGTGACTTGTTCCCGTTTGAAGTCAGACCTGGGTTCGGCAACTGCCGAAGCTCCTTCGGAGTTCTTCCGGAAGAAGCGAAAGCGCCCGCTACCCCGCTTGTGCGACTGGCACAACTTGGGCAACGAGCGCAGCACGAACTGCCGAAAAGCCCGCGATTATATTCACGGGCAGCACCTGCCGCAAGCCGCGCCGTCGATGCACGCCCTGGATCACTCTCCGAAGCCTGCGCTCACATCCGCCAATGGGCTCGTGGTGCTGGATACCAACGTGGTGCTGGACTGGCTACTGTTCGCCGATCGGCAGGGCCTGCCCTGGGGCAACGCGGTGGAACAGGGACGCCTGACCTGGATCGCCACCGCCCTGATGCGCGACGAGTTTGCCCACGTGCTCTCGCGCGGTCTGGCTGCCGCCCGGGGCGCCGACGCGCCGGCCCTGCTCGACGCCTGGGACCGCCTGGCCACGCCGGCGCCGCCGGCCCCCGTGGCGAGCCTCGCGTGCGCCGATCCGGACGACCAGAAGTTCCTCGACCTGGCCCTGCATGCCGGCGCGCCGTGGCTCGTGACGCGGGACCGGCACCTGCTGCGACTCGGAGGCCGCGCCCTCGCCCGCGGGGTGCGCATCCTGAAGCCGGACGACGGCGCGAAGGACACCCGCCTCGCCGCGCTGCTGCAGGCGTGACGCCGCCGCAGCCGACGGCGCTCAGGCCGCGCCGCCGCGCACCAGACGGCGCCACAGCTCGGGCTGCTCGGCCTCGATCCGCGCCAGGTCCTGCACCGCATGCGCATGGCCCTGGCGGGCGATGTCCTCGATGCGCGACCACTGCAGCATGCCGACCTTGAACAGCGGCGGATTGAACACCCAGTCCGCGCCTGCCCGTGCCTGGTCGCGGCGCGACGCGCTGTACAGGATGGTGACGTTCATCAGGTAGCCCGGCAGCGACGGCAGCCGGTACCGGCGGCGGCGGCGCGGGCGCAGCCGGTCCAGGGCCAGCTGCCACCAGCTCGGCATGCGGTCGAACGGCAGCTTGCGGGCAATGGTCTGGGACAGGTCCACCCCGATGACGGTGCCGATGCCGCGGCGGCCGCGCATCACGTCGACCGGGAAGTTGTTGAAGGTGCCGCCGTCGCACAGCAGGTCGCCGTCGCGGATCACCGGCGGCAGCGCGCCGGGAATGGCGATGCTGGCCAGCAGCGCCGGCAGGATCGGCCCGCTCGACAGGCGCTCCTCGCGCGCCTGGGTGTAGTTGGTGGCGACGCAGAAGAAGGGCTTCCACAGGTCCTCGATCGCCGCTTCGCGCCCCAGCAGCCAGACCAGCGCCTTGCCGACGACGCGACGCAGCTGCTGCCCGCGGATCAGCGAGATCAGTGGCAGCGGGTTGAAGTCGCCGGTGGGATTGAGCGCGAAGGCCCGGCGGGCCACGTCCTGCACGCGTTCGAGCGGCTCGTCGCTGGCGGCGAGCAGGGCCATGACGGCACCCATGCTCGTGCCGCCGACGGCGTCGACCTCGATGCCGCGTTCGTGCAGCGCGCGCAGCACGCCCAGGTGGGCGAAGCCGCGCGCCCCGCCGCCGGCCAGCACCAGGCCCACGGCCGTGCGGCTCTGCAGCCGGGCCAGGCGCGCCAGGTCCGCGTCACGGTCGAGCCGCACGTGCAGCAGATCGGCCACGGGCCGCCGGCGCAGCCAGGCGGTGGCCGCGCCCACCGGCGCCGCCGCCGGGCCATGCAGCAGCACGAGCACCTGGGCCGCCCCGGCCCGCGCGGGCCGGCCGTCGAGCAGCGCCGACTCGCTGTCATGCACCGCGACCGGGTCGTCGGCCGCGGCGACCAGCAGGATCTCGTCGGCGTGACGCAGGCACAGCCGGGTCCACGCGGTCGGGCCGCCGTCGGCCAGCAGCAGCACGAAGTCGTGCTCGGACTCGACCTCGTCGAGCCAGATCGCGACACGGCGCCGGTCTTCATGCCCGTCGCCGGCCGGCGCGTCCGGCGCTGAGCCCAGGGCCTGCGCCGCTGCGGCGGCGTCCAGGCTTCGGACCCTGCCGTGCGCACCGAGGGCCGCCTCGAAGCGCGCGGCGAAGGCCGCGGCGTCGACGCCGGGGCTCACCGGCACCAGCGCCATGGTGACGGGCCGCTCGGTTCGCGCCCGCGACGGCACCTCGCGCATGCGGCCGATGAGCTGGCGCGCCAGCGCGGCCGACGCGCCGGGATGACGCTCGATCAGGGCGTCGAACCCGGCCTTGCTCAGGCGCACGAGCACGCTCTCGCGCAGGGCCACGACCGAGGCCGATCGGGGCTCGCCGGTGAACAGGCTCATCTCGCCGATCACCTGACCGCGCGACATCTCGCGCAGCAGCCGCTCGCTGCCGTCGGGCAGGCGCTCGAAGGCCCGCAGCCGGCCACTGACCGAGATGTAGAGCGAGTCCCCAGCGTCGCCCTGCTCCATCAGCACCTGACCGCCCGCGAGTTCGACCCACTCGAGGTGCTCGCGCAGCAGGCGCAGGGTGGGCTCGTCCAGCTCCCCGAAGCACGACTGCAGCAGGCGCTGCAGCAGCGGCTCGAGATGGGTGTGGCGGTGTTCGACGGGGACCGGCGGTGTGCGGGACGGCAAGACGGTGGGCGTTCGGGATGGCAGATCGCCGGAGCGCACGAATGTATCCGCCGCCCTGCCGCCGGACACCTAGGGCCGACTAGAAGTGACAAGGGCGGCCCCTGGCCGCCCTTGTGCATGGATGAAGCGGAAGACCCGCGTCAGCCCTGCTCCCCGGCCGCCTCGGCCGCCCCCGCCGCGGTGTCCGCGTCGACGGCCGCCAGCTGGGCGGCGGCCAGTTCCTCGGCCTCCTGCAGCGCGATGGCACGGCGCTCGGACTCGTCCATCTCCTCCTTGGCCTTGCGTGCCTTGTGGAAGGCCATGCCGGTGCCCGCGGGAATCAGGCGGCCGACGATGACGTTTTCCTTCAGGCCGCGCAGCTCGTCGCGCTTGCCCATGATCGCGGCCTCGGTCAGCACGCGCGTGGTCTCCTGGAACGACGCCGCCGAGATGAAGCTGTCGGTCGACAGCGACGCCTTGGTGATGCCCAGCAGCAGGTCGTGGTACGTGGCCACGGTCTTGCCTTCGCTGCGCAGGCGGTCGTTGGTGTCCAGAAGCTCCGAGCGCTCGACCTGCTCGCCGCTGATGTAGTTGCTGTCGCCCGGGTTGGCGATCTGCACGCGGCGCAGCATCTGGCGGACGATCACCTCGATGTGCTTGTCGTTGATCTTCACGCCCTGGAGGCGGTAGACGTCCTGCACCTCGTCGACGATGTAGCGCGCCAGTTCCTCGATGCCCAGCAGGCGCAGGATGTCCTGCGGATCCGCTGCGCCGTCGACGATCAGCTCGCCCTTGTTCACCACCTGGCCCTCGTGCACCAGGATGCTCTTCTCCTTGGGCACGAGCTGCTCGTGGACGTTGCCGTCCGGGTCGGTGATCTGCAGGCGAACCTTGCCCTTGGTCTCCTTGCCGAACGACACGGTGCCGGTGATCTCCGCCAGCGTGCCGGCGTCCTTCGGGCTGCGCGCCTCGAACAGCTCCGCCACGCGCGGCAGACCGCCCGTGATGTCGCGGGTCTTCTGACCTTCGACCGGGATGCGCGCAAGCACCTCGCCGGTGGACAGGTCCTGGCCGTCGCGCACCTGGATCAGCGCGCCCACCGGGAAGCCGATCGTCACCGAGTGGTCGGTGCCGGGGATCTTCACCTCGTGGCCGGCGGCGTCGAGCAGCTTGACCTGCGGACGCACCACCTTGGTCGCGCCGCGGCGCTTCGGGTCGATGACCACCAGCGTCGACAGGCCGGTGACCTCGTCGACCTGCTTGGCCACGGTGACGCCTTCCTCGACGTTCTCGAACTTCGCGCGACCGGCGAATTCCGTGATGATCGGGCGGGTCAGCGGGTCCCAGGTGGCCAGCACGGTGCCGGCCTTGAGCTGCTGGTCGGGCTTGACGCCCAGCGTCGCGCCGTACGGCACCTTGTGGCGCTCGCGCTCGCGGCCGTGCGGGTCGAGCACGATGATCTCGCCCGAGCGGGAGATGACCACCAGTTCGCCCTTGCCGTTGCTCACGTAGCGCATCGTCGGGTTGAAGCCGATGTGGCCGTCCGACTTGGCTTCCACGCTGTTGGCCACCGCCGCACGCGACGCCGCACCACCGATGTGGAACGTGCGCATCGTCAGCTGCGTGCCCGGTTCGCCGATGGACTGCGCGGCGATCACGCCGACCGCCTCGCCCACGTTGACCCGGCCGCCACGGCCGAGGTCGCGGCCGTAGCACTTGGCGCAGATGCCGTAGCGCGTGTCGCAGGTCAGCGGCGTGCGCACCTTGACCTCGTCCACGCCGGCCGCCTCGATGGCGTCCAGCGCGTCCTCGTCGAGCATCTGGCCCGCGCCGATGATCACCTGCTGCGTCTCGGGATGCAGCACCTCGACCGCGGCCACGCGGCCCAGGATGCGGTCGCGCAGCGACTCGATCACCTCGCCGCCCTCGACCAGCGCGCGCGTGGCGAAGCCGTGCTCGGTGCCGCAGTCGTCCTCGGTCACCACGAGGTCCTGCGTCACGTCGACCAGGCGGCGCGTCAGGTAGCCCGAGTTCGCGGTCTTCAGCGCCGTGTCCGCGAGGCCCTTGCGGGCGCCGTGGGTGGAGATGAAGTACTGCAGCACGTTCAGGCCTTCGCGGAAGTTGGCCGTGATCGGCGTCTCGATGATCGAGCCGTCCGGCTTGGCCATCAGGCCGCGCATGCCCGCCAGCTGGCGGATCTGGGCGGCCGAGCCGCGGGCGCCGGAGTCGGCCATCATGTAGATGGAGTTGAACGACTCCTGATCGACTTCCTTGCCGTGGCGGTCCGTCACCTTCTGCTTGGCGAGCTGGCTCATCATCACGCGGCCGACCTCGTCACCGGTCTTGCCCCAGATGTCGACGACCTTGTTGTAGCGCTCGCCGGCGGTCACCAGGCCCGAGACGTACTGCTGCTCGATCTCCTTGACCTCCTTCTCGGCACGCTCGATCAGGCCGTGCTTTTCCTTCGGCACCAGCATGTCGTCGATGGCGATCGAGATGCCCGCGCGCGTGGCCAGCTTGAAGCCGCTTTGCAGCAGCTTGTCGGCGAAGACCACGGTCTCCTTCAGGCCGCACTTGCGGAAGGACACGTTGATCAGCTTGCTGATCTCCTTCTTCTTCAGCGCCTTGTTGATGTTGGCGAACGGCAGGCCCTTGGGCAGGATCTCCGACAGCAGCGCGCGGCCCACGGTGGTGTCCACCAGCTTGGTGCCTGGCACCCATTCGCCGTCGGCGCCCTTGGCGTACTCGGTCAGGCGCACGGCCACCTTGGCTGTAATCTCGACCTGGCCGTTGTCCAGCGCGCGGATTACCTCGGCGATGTCCGAGAAGATCATGCCCTCGCCCTTGGCGTTGATGCGCTCGCGGGTGGCGTAGTACAGGCCCAGCACCACGTCCTGCGACGGCACGATCGACGGCTCGCCCGAGGCCGGGAACAGCACGTTGTTGGACGCGAGCATCAGCGCCCGCGCTTCCATCTGCGCCTCGATGGACAGCGGCACGTGGACGGCCATCTGGTCGCCGTCGAAGTCGGCGTTGAAGGCCGCGCACACCAGCGGATGCAGCTGGATCGCCTTGCCCTCGATCAGCACCGGCTCGAACGCCTGGATGCCCAGGCGGTGCAGCGTCGGCGCACGGTTCAGCAGGACCGGGTGCTCCTTGATCACCTCTTCGAGGATGTCCCACACCACGGGGGTGCCGGCCTCGACCTCCTTCTTCGCCGCCTTGATGGTGGTGGCGATGCCCATCGCCTCCAGGCGCGAGAAGATGAAGGGCTTGAACAGCTCCAGCGCCATCAGCTTGGGCAGGCCGCACTGGTGCAGCTTGAGCGTCGGGCCCACGGTGATGACCGAGCGGCCCGAGTAGTCGACGCGCTTGCCCAGCAGGTTCTGGCGGAAGCGGCCGCTCTTGCCCTTGATCATGTCGGCCAGGGACTTGAGCGCGCGCTTGTTGGCACCCGTCATGGCCTTGCCGCGACGGCCGTTGTCCAGCAGCGAGTCCACCGCCTCCTGCAGCATGCGCTTCTCGTTGCGCACGATGATCTCGGGCGCCTTCAGCTCGAGCAGGCGCGCCAGGCGATTGTTGCGGTTGATGACGCGGCGGTACAGGTCGTTCAGGTCGCTCGTGGCGAAGCGGCCGCCGTCCAGCGGCACCAGCGGACGCAGGTCCGGCGGCAGCACCGGCAGCACGTCCATCACCATCCACTGCGGCTTGATGCCCGACTTCTTGAAGGCCTCCATGACCTTCAGGCGCTTGCTGTTCTTCTTGATCTTCAGCTCGCTGCCGGTCATGTCGTTGCGAAGCTTGTCGATCTCGACGTCGAGGTCGATCTCCTCGAGAAGCTTCTTCACGCCCTCGGCGCCCATCAGCGCGACGAACTCCTCGCCGTACTCCTGGCGCTTAGCGTCGTAGTCGTCCTCGCTCATGATCGAGAACTTCTTCAGCGGCGTCATGCCCGGGTCGACGACGACGTAGGCCTCGAAGTACAGCACGCGCTCGATGTCGCGCAGCGTCATGTCGAGCACCAGGCCCAGACGCGACGGCAGGCTCTTGAGGAACCAGATGTGCGCGCAGGGCGCGGCCAGGTCGATGTGACCCATGCGGTCGCGACGCACCTTGGTCTGCGTCACTTCCACGCCGCACTTCTCGCAGATCACGCCGCGGTGCTTCAGGCGCTTGTACTTGCCGCACAGGCACTCGTAGTCCTTGATCGGCCCGAAGATCTTGGCGCAGAACAGCCCGTCACGCTCCGGCTTGAAGGTCCGGTAGTTGATCGTCTCGGGCTTCTTCACCTCGCCGAACGACCAGCTGCGGATCTTCTCCGGGGAAGCCAGGCCGATCTTGATGGCATCGAAATGCTCATCCGGGGTGAACTGCTTGAAAAGGTCGAGTAGTCCCTTCATGGTCTTGATCCTTTTCCTTCCTTAGTTGCGCTCGAGCTCGATGTCGATACCGAGCGAACGGATTTCCTTGACCAGCACGTTGAACGACTCGGGCATGCCCGCCTCGATGGCGTGCTCGCCCTTGACGATGTTCTCGTACACCTTGGTGCGGCCGTTCACGTCGTCCGACTTCACGGTCAGCATCTCCTGGAGCACGTAGCTGGCGCCGTAGGCTTCCAGCGCCCAGACCTCCATCTCGCCGAAGCGCTGGCCGCCGAACTGGGCCTTGCCACCCAGCGGCTGCTGGGTCACCAGGCTGTACGGGCCCGTGGAGCGGGCGTGCATCTTGTCGTCCACCAGGTGGTGCAGCTTGAGCACGTGCATGTAGCCCACGGTGACGGGCCGCTCGAACGCCTCGCCGGTGCGGCCGTCATGCAGCGTGGCCTGGGTGCGCGTCGCCGTCAGGCCCTTGGCCTTGGCGATGTCGTCCGGATAGGCCAGCTTGAGCATCGAGCGGATCTCGTCCTCGGAGGCGCCGTCGAACACCGGGGTCGCGAAGGGCACGCCCTTGGCGAGGTTGCCGGCCATCTCGAGAACGTCCTCGTCGCTGAGCTTGTCCAGCGATTCGGTCTTGCCGCCGGACTGGTTGTACAGCCCGTCCATGAAGCTGCGCAGCTCGGCCACGCGCGCCTCGTTATGCAGCATCTCGCCGATGCGCAGGCCGATGCCCTTGGCGGCCCAGCCCAGGTGCACCTCGAGCACCTGGCCCACGTTCATGCGCGAAGGCACGCCCAGCGGGTTGAGCACGATGTCGCACGGCGTGCCGTCGGCCATGTAGGGCATGTCCTCGACCGGAACGATCTTGGACACGACGCCCTTGTTGCCGTGGCGGCCGGCCATCTTGTCGCCGGGCTGCAGGCGGCGCTTGACGGCCAGGTACACCTTGACCATCTTCAGCACGCCCGCGGGCAGCTCGTCGCCCTGCGTGAGCTTCTTGCGCTTCTCCTCGAACGCGAGGTCGAAGCTGTGGCGCGTCTGCTCGAGCGAGTTCTTGATGCTCTCGAGCTGGTTGGCCAGGTCCTCGTCCGCCGGGCGGATGTCGAACCAGTGGTACTTCTCGACGCTGGCGAGGTAGTCCTTGGTGATCGCGGTGCCCTTGGCGATCTTCTGCGGGCCGCCGTTGGCCACCTTGCCGACGAGCAGCTTGGCGATGCGGTCGAAGGCGTCGGCCTCGACGATGCGCAGCTGGTCGTTCAGGTCGAGGCGGAAGCGCTTGAGCTCGTCGTCGATGATCTGCTGGGCGCGCTTGTCGCGCTGGATGCCCTCGCGGGTGAACACCTGCACGTCGATGACCGTGCCCATGGTGCCCTGCTCGACGCGCAGCGACGTGTCCTTCACGTCGCTGGCCTTCTCGCCGAAGATCGCGCGCAGCAGCTTCTCTTCCGGCGTGAGCGTGGTCTCGCCCTTGGGCGTGACCTTGCCGACCAGCACGTCGCCGGGGTTGACCTCGGCGCCGATGTAGACGATGCCGCTCTCGTCCAGGCGGGCGAGCTGCTGCTCCGACAGGTTCGGGATGTCGCGGGTGATTTCCTCGGCGCCGAGCTTGGTGTCGCGCGCCATCACCACCAGCTCCTCGATGTGGATCGAGGTGTAGCGGTCCTCGGCGACCACGCGCTCGGAGATGAGGATCGAGTCCTCGAAGTTGTAGCCGTTCCAGGGCATGAACGCGACCAGCATGTTCTGGCCGAGCGCGAGCTCGCCCAGGTCCGTGCTGGCGCCGTCGGCGATCACGTCGCGCGCGCCCACCTTGTCACCGCGCTTGACGATCGGGCGCTGGTGGATGTTGGTGTTCTGGTTGCTGCGCTGGTACTTGATCAGGTTGTAGATGTCGACGCCCACCTCGCCGGCCACCGTCTCGTTGTCGTTGACGCGGATGACGATGCGGTTGGTGTCCACGTAGTCGACCACGCCGCCGCGGCGGGCGGTGACCACGGTGCCGGAGTCGACCGCGGCCACGCGCTCGACGCCGGTGCCGACGAAGGCCTTCTCCGGGCGCAGCGTCGGCACGGCCTGGCGCTGCATGTTGGCGCCCATCAGCGCGCGGTTCGCGTCGTCGTGCTCCAGGAAGGGCACGAGCGAGGCCGCCACCGACACGATCTGCGCCGGCGCCACGTCCATGTACTGCACGCGCTCGGGCGAGGTCAGCACCGACTCGCCCATCTCGCGCGCGCTGACCAGCTCGTCGGTCAGGCGACCGTCCTTGTCCAGCGTGGCGTTGGCCTGGGCGATGACGTACTTGCCTTCCTGGATGGCGGACAGGTAGTCGATCTGGTTGGTGACCTTGCCGTCCACCACGCGGCGGTACGGGGTCTCGAGGAAGCCGTACTCGTTGAGCTGCGCGTACAGCGCCAGCGAGTTGATCAGGCCGATGTTCGGGCCTTCCGGCGTCTCGATCGGGCAGACGCGGCCGTAGTGCGTGGGGTGCACGTCGCGCAC
The DNA here is from genome assembly GCF_057219775.1 of Aquabacterium sp. T101. Taxonomy (NCBI): domain Bacteria; kingdom Pseudomonadati; phylum Pseudomonadota; class Betaproteobacteria; order Burkholderiales; family Sphaerotilaceae; genus Aquabacterium; species Aquabacterium sp. T101. Next base: position 5,606 of record NZ_JBXVVZ010000011.1, on the reverse strand, counting down.
CTCGAAGCCGGCGCGCTCGCGGGTCAGGCCGCCCGGGCCCAGCGCGGAGACGCGACGCTTGTGCGTGATCTCCGACAGCGGGTTGGTCTGGTCCATGAACTGCGACAGCTGGCTGGCACCGAAGAACTCCTTCAGCGCCGCGGAGATCGGCTTGGAGTTGATCAGGTCATGCGGCATCAGCGGCTCGGCCTCGGCCTGGCCCAGACGCTCCTTCACGGCCTTCTCGATGCGCGCCAGCCCCGAGCGGTACTGGTTCTCGGCCAGTTCGCCCACGCAGCGCACGCGCCGGTTGCCCAGGTGGTCGATGTCGTCCACCTCGCCGCGGCCGTTGCGCAGCTCGACGAGGATCTTGACGACGTCGAGGATGTCCTCGTTGGACAGCGTCATCGCGCCCTCGGCCGACTCGCGGCCGACGCGGGCGTTGAACTTCATCCGGCCCACGCGCGACAGGTCGTAGGTGTCCGGGTTGTAGAACAGGCGGCCGAACAGGGCCTGCACCGCGTCTTCCGTCGGCGGCTCGCCGGGGCGCATCATGCGGTAGATGGCCACGCGCGCGGCCAGCTCGTCGGCGGTCTCGTCAGAGGCCAGGGTCTGGCTGATGTAGCCGCCCTCGTCGAGCTCGTTGGTGTAGATGCACGACAGCTCCTTGATGCCGGCGGCGCGCAGCTTCTTCAGCAGCGCCTCGGTGAGCTCGTCGTTGGCCTTGGCCACGATCTCGCCCGTCTCCGGGTCGACCATGTTCTTGGCCACCACGCGGCCGACGAGGAAGTCCTCGGGCACGGTGATGAAGGTGGTGCCGCTCTGCTCGAGCTGGCGCACATGCTTGGCGGTGATGCGCTTGTCCTTCTCGACCACCACGTTGCCGCTCTTGTCGGTGATGTCGAATCGCGCGACCTCGCCCTTCAGGCGCTCGGGCACGAACTCCATCTGCGCACCGGCGTCCATCAGGCGGAACTGGTCGTTGACGAAGAAGTGGGCCAGGATCTGCTCGGGCGCCAGGCCGATGGCCTTGAGCAGGATCGTCACCGGCATCTTGCGGCGACGGTCGACGCGGAAGTAGAGGATGTCCTTCGGGTCGAACTCGAAGTCGAGCCAGGAGCCGCGGTACGGAATGATGCGGGCCGAGAACAGCAGCTTGCCCGAGCTGTGGGTCTTGCCCTTGTCGTGCTCGAAGAACACGCCGGGCGAGCGGTGCAGCTGGCTGACGATGACGCGCTCGGTGCCGTTGATGATGAACGAGCCGTAGTCGGTCATGAGCGGCACTTCGCCCATGTAGACCTCCTGCTCCTTGATCTCCTTGACCGTCTTGGCCTGCACGGCCTCGCGGTCATAGATGATCATCTGCAGCTTGGCGCGCACCGCCGCCGAGTACGTCAGACCGCGCTGCTGGCACTCGCGCGTGTCGAAGGCCGGCTTGGCCATGTTGTACTCGATGAACTTCATCTCCACGTACCCGTTGTGCGACACGATCGGGAAGGCGGAAAGGAAGGCAGCCTGCAAGCCCTCGGGCTTGCGCTTGGACGGCGGGACGTCCTTCTGGAGGAAGGCGACGTAGCTGTCCTGCTGCATCGTCAGCAGGTAGGGGACGTCGAGAACGCTGTCGCGCGTGCCGAAGCTCTTGCGGATCCGCTTGCGCTCGGTGTAGCTGTAGTTCGAGGAGGATGCTTGCGCCATTGAAGAACACTCCGTGTTCGAAGACGCGCACCTGGGCCCTTGGCACGCGCTCCGCGGCGACTGCGCTCAGGTCTTGCACCTGATAGCTTGGTGGCTGGCCTCTACCAGCCGCTGGCGGACAACCGGGGCATTGCACCCCAGCCCGACCAAACCGGTTCCCTGCAGTCGGATCAGGAAACACTGCGATGCCCCTGGGCATCGCGCTGTTCCCGTCGCGGCGGGCGGCGGCCTGCGCCACCACCCGCCCCTGACGATTACTTCAGCTCGGCCTTGGCGCCGGCGTCTTCCAGCTTCTTCTTGGCGGCTTCGGCGTCGGCCTTGGCCACGCCTTCCTTGACGGGCTTCGGAGCGCCGTCGACCAGGTCCTTGGCCTCCTTCAGGCCCAGGCCGGTGATCTCGCGCACGGCCTTGATCACGCCGACCTTGTTCGCGCCGGCTTCCAGCAGCACGACGTTGAACTCGGTCTTCTCCTCGGCCACCGGGGCGGCGGCGCCGCCACCACCCGCGGCCGGAGCGGCCATCGAAGCGGCGGACACGCCGAACTTCTCCTCGATCGCCTTGACCAGGTCGTTGAGTTCCATCACCGACATGCCGTCCAGGGCGGTCAGGAATGCGTCTTTGTCGAATGCCATTTGGGGTTCCTCGAAAACTTGAATGCGTTGAATGATTTGTCGACGTCAGGCGGCGGCAGCAGCGCCCTCGCCCTTCTTCGCGGCCAGCGCGGCCACCACGGCGGCCATGCGCTGCACCGGGCTCTTCAGCAGGCCGGCGACCTGCGACAGCAGGACTTCCTTGCTCGGGATCGAGGCCAGCGCCTTCACGCCGTTGGCGTCCAGGGCCTTGCCCGCGTACGCACCTGCCTTGATGACGAGCTTGTCGTTGCCCTTGGCAAAGTCGGCGATGACTTTGGCCGCGGCGACGGCGTCCTCGGAAAAGCCGTAGATCAGCGGGCCGGCCATGGACTCCGCGGCCACCTCGAACGGCGTGCCGGCGACGGCGCGACGGGCCAGCGTGTTCTTCAGGACATGAAGATAGACGCCCTTGGCCCGCGCATCGACGCGCAGCTTGTTCAGGTGTTCCACGGTGAGGCCACGGTACTCGGCCAGCGCCAGCGTCTGCGAACGCGCGACTTGCGCGGCCACATCCGCCACCACGGCAGCCTTCTCGTTGCGATTGAGACTCAAGGTCTGCTCCTCACACACACGTGCCTTTCGGCACACCCAGCGACCTTGCTGCCTCGGAACCGTTCACGCATTCCTTCGACAGCGGGGACGCCATCTGCGCTGGCTTCGGGCTTGCGCCCTTGCTTAGGAGGCTTTCGCCTCGCCAGCGGTCTTTGACGGCCCGGCAGCGGTTGCCCGCTGCCGGCCCACCAATTCCTACGTACTACTGCTGCGGCGCGGCGGCCGCGCTGATCGTCGACACGTCGACGCGCGCGCCCACGCCCATGGTCGAGCTCAGGGCCACCTTGCGCAGGTAGATGCCCTTGCTCGACGACGGCTTGGCCTTGTTGAGGGCGTCCACCAGGGCCAGCAGGTTGCCCTGCAGCTTGTCGCTGGCGAACGAACGGCGGCCGATCGTGGCGTGCACGATGCCGGCCTTGTCGACACGGAACTGCACCTGGCCGGCCTTGGCGTTCTTCACCGCGGTGGCCACGTCCGGCGTCACGGTGCCGACCTTCGGGTTCGGCATCAGGCCGCGCGGGCCCAGCACCTGGCCCAGCGTGCCGACGATGCGCATCGTGTCCGGCGACGCGATCACCACGTCGAAGTCCATCTTGCCGGCCTTGATCTCGGCGGCGAGGTCGTCCATGCCGACGATGTCGGCACCGGCGGCCTTGGCCTCCTCGGCCTTGGCGCCCTGGGCGAACACCGCCACGCGCTTGGTCTTGCCGGTGCCGTTGGGCATCACGACGGCGCCGCGGACCACCTGGTCGCTCTTCTTGGCGTCGATGCCCAGCTGCACGGCGACGTCGATCGACTCGTCGAACTTCGCGGTCGCGTACTGCTTGACCAGCTCGAGCGCGTCGCCCAGCGGGTAGAGCTTGTTGCTGTCGACCTTGCCGGCCAGCGCCTTCTGCTTCTTGGTGAGCTTGGTCATGGTCAGACTCCTTCCACCGTCACGCCCATCGAGCGGGCGGAACCGGCGATCGTGCGCACCGCGGCGTCGAGGTCGGCCGCGGTCAGGTCCTTCATCTTCATCTTGGCGATGTCCTCGACCTGCGCCCGGGTCAGCTTGCCGACCTTCTCGGCGTGGGGCTTGCCGGAACCCTTCTCCAGCTTGATCGCCTTCTTGATCAGCACGGTGGCCGGAGGCGTCTTGAGGATGAAGGTGAACGACTTGTCCGCGTAGGCGGTGATCACCACCGGCAGCATCAGGCCCGGTTCCATCCCCTGGGTCTGCGCGTTGAACGCCTTGCAGAACTCCATGATGTTCAGGCCGCGCTGACCCAGCGCGGGGCCGACCGGCGGCGACGGGTTCGCCTTGCCGGCGGGGATCTGCAGCTTGATGAAGCCGACGATCTTCTTTGCCATTTGGCACTCCTTGCGAGTTCAAGCGCCGTCGGGCCTCAGGCCGTCCGGCTCCTCGTCACTTCAGCCCTGATTGCGATGCCGTTCCCCGGGGCCGTGGCGGGGAGGGCGGGAAAAACTCAGACCTTCTCGACCTGCGCGAAGTCCAGTTCCACCGGGGTGGAACGGCCGAAGATGGTGACGCTGACGCGCACCTTGGACTTCTCGTAGTTGACTTCCTCGACGTTGCCGTTGAAGTCGGTGAACGGACCGTCCTTCACGCGCACCGGCTCGCCCACCACCCACTCGACCTTCGGCCGAGGCTTCTCGATGCCTTCCTGCATCTGGTTGACGATCTTCATGACCTCGGCCTCGGAGATCGGGGCCGGGCGGTTCTTGGCGCCGCCGACGAAGCCGGTGACCTTGCTGGTGTGCTTCACCAGGTGCCAGGTCTCGTCGTCCATCAGCATCTCGACGAGCACGTAGCCCGGGAAGAAGCGGCGCTCGGAGACGGACTTCTTGCCGTTCTTCAGCTCGACCACTTCCTCGGTGGGCACCAGGATGCGGCCGAACTTGGCCTGCATGCCGGCGCGGTCGATGCGCTCGCGCAGGTTGCGCTCGACGGCCTTTTCCATGCCCGAATAGGCGTGCACCACGTACCAGCGCAGCGGGTTGGCGGCGGACTCGGCGGCGGGAGCCATTTGGGTTTCGCTCATCTCGGTCGTTCCTTCAGCGCTTCCAACCCAGGATCAGGTCGTACAGCACCCACTCCAACGTCTTGTCGGTCAGCCACAGGAAGAGCGCCATCACGACGACGAAGGCGAACACGTAGCCCGTCATCTGCAGTGCTTCCTTGCGGGCGGGCCAGACCACCTTGCCCACTTCGCGCCACGAGTCGCGGCCGAAGGCCAGGAACTGCTTGCCGGCCTCGGCGGTGAAGAAGGTGGCCACCGCGGCCACCAGCAGCACGGCCAGCGCGACCCAGCGCACCCAGGCATCGGCCTTGACGACGTAGAAGGCCACCACCGCGCCGACAGCCAGCAGCACGGCCACGGCCAGCTTGGCCTTGTCCGCGCCGGTGGACACGGTTTCGACTTGAGGGTTGCTTCCGGTAGTCATTGCGTTTCGAGCCGCCTCCATCGGCGGCAAAGCCCGCGCGCGGTTTTCACCGCTTGCGGGCCGTTGAGTGGAGTGGAATCCGTGAGGTGGCAGGGGCAGAGGGGATCGAACCCCCGACCTTCGGTTTTGGAGACCGACGCTCTGCCAGTTGAGCTATGCCCCTGCGCTGAACCTTTACTCCATGATCTTGGCGACGACGCCGGCGCCGACGGTGCGGCCGCCTTCGCGGATCGCGAAGCGCAGGCCCTCTTCCATCGCGATCGGCGCGATCAGCTTGACCGTGATGCTGACGTTGTCGCCAGG
>NZ_JBXVVZ010000010.1:0-109386 GCF_057219775.1 Aquabacterium sp. T101 | reverse complement strand
GGAAAACATGAGGGGAGTCCAGTCCTCGCCGAGCTGCCAGCGCCAGTGTTCGCGCAGCGAGTCGACAGCTGCCCCGCTCGGCTGAATGGTGATTTGCGACCAGGTCGCCATGTGCGGCCTAACGTTTGAGCTGAGGGGCCGGAGCCGGGATGGCGCTAGGCCCGCGAGGCGGATGATGACAGCGAGCGCCTCGCGGGCCAAGTGCCAGGCCGGCGGAGGTCCCGCTCCAGCGAAGGGTTAGGCCGCACTCTCGGGTTGGCTCGCGATGGGTCCGGGAAGCTTGAGGCACCAGGAAATGGTTCTTGAAGGTACGAGCTCGAAGGCCAGGTACGAGAAGGTGGCTCCCGACGTGACCCAGAACGTGCAAGTTTGCTCAGCGTTGGCTTCGCAATCGAGGGCAAATCGCTTCATCTCTGCAGCCAGCTCACTCCTGCCTTGTGTTGCGGCAATCTCGCTCCGTACGCGATACGTTCTCGCTAGCTCCGAGCACGAGGCGCCGGTATGGTGGGCGTGTAGCTCTACCTTCCCGGCTCGAATGGCCTCAAACATCTCTCGAACGCGCTCGTCCTGGTTAAGCGCAAGTCGTTCTAGAAGGCCCGCAAACGCCTGAGCAATGGACTCTGTCTGCATAGATTCGGCGGATGTAGTGCGGCCTAACGTTCGAGCTAAGCGGGCGACGACGGCAGGACGCCAGGCCCGCGAGGCGGAGGATAGCCAATGCCGCCTCGCGGGCCTGGCGGCCTGCCGTTGGCGCTCCGCTTGAGCGAGGAGTTAGGCCTCACTCGTGCCACTTTGATACTTGCTTGCGACTGCGCGCCGCAACCGCTGGCCGAAGTGGTCTTCGACGTTCCTGAATTCAATAACCCCCTCGGTCCACAACACAAACATCTCCTCGTCTTGCGCGGTCACGACATCGCCATTCTCTATAAGGAGCTTTCGAAGCTTTTCTGCGCCCGTACGCACCGTTTCGGGCTCAAGAGTGTTGAGCTTGGCGTCGATGTCTGCGATCGCATTGGCCAGTGCAAGTTGTTCAATCGGCACTAGTTTGCCATCCTTGCTGTAGCCAAACTTCATTGGATCTCTCATTCTCTTCCTCCAATCGAGGCCGATCGCACCTAGTGTCTTGCATTAGACAAAGGCGCACTTAGAACTAGAAGGTTCTGAACGCGCATGGTCGTCAATTGTGAGGCCTAACGTTTGAGCTGAGGGGCCGCCGCCGGCATGGCGCTTGGCCCGACGGCCGGATGATGGACCACACCGGCTGGCGGGCCAAGTGCCATGCCGGTGCGAGTCGGCTCCAGCGAAGGGTTAGGCGTCATTCGGCGGGCGATACATAGCGTTTGGTGCCCACCATTCCTCAGTCGTTTGGCAGGCCAATTCGTGATAGGCCGATTCAGGAGAGAAGCACAAGACATCAAGGACTCTGGAGATGATCGCCTCTTGCTCGATTGAAAGCGACGCTAAACGAGGTGGAGTTCGGTCCGGTGGGCGCAAGCTGCTGAGCAATGCATCCACCGCAGCGGATGGCTTCTCAAGCGTTCTCACTGCGTAGGAGAGAAGGAAAGGCAGCGCATGTCGCCAAGACTGGGCATCTAGGTGCGGCAAGCCCCAGTGGTACGCCTCGACATACTCGTCGGTGATCTCGTCAAGCTGCGGGTCGAAGCTAGGCGGCGTCTTGCCGTTGTCTATGGCGTCGCCGCCACGCAGCGTGAGTGCGGGCGGGAGTTCGACGTCGCTTGCAAACGCCGAGTGGGCCTCTTCCGAAATCTCGGCGATGCGCAACGGATCCATTGATGACGCCTAACGTTCGAGCTAAGCTGCCCGCGGAGGCGGGCGCTGTAAGCCTGGTTCGCGATGATGCACCATGTGCCGCGGACCAGGCTTACAGCGCCTGCCGTAGCGGGTCAGCTTGAGCGAGGGGTTAGGCCTCACTGCGGCAATAGCTTCTACGACTTGACAGTCAAGATCGATAGGACGATTGAGAGTAAGCCAAAAACAACAGTCCCCGCAGTGCCCCACTTTGTCCAGACAGCAGCCTTTGCGTTCTCGGTTTGTAGCTTCGCAAGGTCCTGATGCTTGATCTTGATGATGCTGGCAAGCTGCAGTGCCTTCTGTCGAACAATCGACTTCGATCCATCAATCTCAGACATGATGTCAATGAGCAGCGACCGCTCTGGATCCTGAATGTCGTTGAACGGCTCCTTTTGTTGGAGCGTCGCCCGCTCAATTCGCACCTGGTCAAGCAGCGCCAGAATGCGATCCTTGGTCTGGGAGAAGTCAGAAGTCTTGACAGAATTGCGGAGTGAGTCCCTGAGCTCTGATTGAATGCCGTCAAGCGCCTGAAGTCGTATGGCGTCAGCGGAGCCATAGTTGCGCGAGTATGGGTAGCGAGGTACCTCGTAGACTTCTTCCAAGAGCCGCAACGTGACATCGGGTTGCCCGAGAAGCAACTGGAAAGCACTTGGTTCGTCCGGGGTTCTGGAAGAATCGCGCATATCACGGATGCGCATGTATTCCTTTAGACGCTGCAGCTCCATTTGACGGTTGATCCGTCTGCGTTGCTCTAGGAACCAGAGCAGCACAAGGATGAGAGTGACCGGGAACAGCCATGCCCAGTACTGAGAGGCGAAATCTAAGGCGAACTGCACTGAGCTCTCCAATGGGGGTGGTTGTGAGGCCTAACGTTCGAGCTGAGCCGCCCGCGGAGGCAGACGACGACTGGCTGCGGAGGGACGATGACTACTGTAGCCCGGAGCGGCCAGGCGTTGGCTGCCGTAGCGGGTCGGCTCGAGCGAGGGGTTAGGCGTCACTTGCTCTCCAGCCAGACTTCGTTGGTTCCGCTACTGCGCCGAACCTTGAAGACGGCTGCAGCACGGGGTATGCCGCTATCTCCGAACGAGACGTCGAAGCGCCCATTGTCGAGGGCGTGGAACTCGAAATGTGTGACCTGCCCCCGAAGGTCGAAGACCATGGCGAGATGACCCTCGGGCGTGCGCTCCACGCGGATAACCCGGCCGCAGATGTTGCGACTAGCGCCGAGGAAGCGGCACATCTCCTCGCGTGTTGCGCCAGGTTTGAAGACGTAGACGCGGTCCCAGCCAAAGGTGGTTAGACGGCCTAGGTCGACTTCGCTGACACCAGGCTGCCTCGCGGCCTCGCCGATGCGCTTGCTGATCGTGCCCGTACTGTTCGTACTCTCCGAGCACGCGCTGACAAGCGCCGAGGTGGCCAAGACTGCGAGGAGCGCCGCGCGCACGGTTCTGTGACGCCTAACGTTTGAGCTGAGCCGCGAGCGCCGGCGTGGCGCTTGGCCCGCCGGATGGATGATGTACCACTCCAGGAGGCGGGCCAAGTGCCATGCCGGTGCGAGTCGGCTCCAGCGAAGGGTTAGGCGTCATCGCGGCATTTCGGCAGCGGCGTTGCCGCCAAAGCCTTGGTAGTACCGACGCCGCTCGCGCACTGTGTCTGCGAAGGGGATCCCGTAGTCGAGAGCGACGATCTGTCCACCCAAGATCCCGTAGTCCTCGTGCTTCGTTTCGGCCGTGATGTCGGGGTAGTAGTCGGGCAGCGCATCCACCTGCTCTTGTGGCACCGGTTGTATTGCTCTGGGCATGACGACAATCAGACCGCACGAATCAGCCCAGAGCACCGGACAAAGCGTCTTCCATTGAAAGCGCGGCTGCCAGTAGAACCACATTTCCCTTTCCCATCGGTTGCTTCGCAAGCCCTTGGCGAAGCTTTGGAGGCGCGGTGTCTTGACGGCATAGCTCCCCACCAAGAAGACTCTTCTGAAGACTCCGCGTGGCATTGGCAGTCGGATCAGCGGATGTTGTTTCGCCGAAGATTCACATGACGCCTAACGTGTTTTCGGGAGACTGGATAAAACCGGAGCCTGCTGCATAAAGCATCCCTGCGCAGTTCCTGCAAGTCCTTGATGCATCTGTTTTTCTCCCCGTTTCGGCCGTCCAAACGGGCCATTCCGGCGGCTGCATAAAGCGGCGTTTTGCCCGCCCGATTCTGTGGGGGGGCCTCTGCCCTGGCAAGCCCCGGCGCGGGCGGGGGCCGGTACCGGCCGGTGCACCACAATCACCCCATGGCACCCGCTTCCGTGCCCTCCCCCGCCCGCCTGCGCGCGCTGCTCGCGGCGCTGGAGCATGGGCTGCTCGAGCGCGACGCGGCGGTGCGGCTGTCGCTGCTGGCGGCATTGGCCGGCGAGCATGTGCTGCTGATCGGGCCGCCCGGCACGGCCAAGAGCGCGCTGGCGCGGCGGCTGCATCGGGCGCTGGCCGGCACGCGCTACTTCGAGCGGCTGCTCACGCGCTTTTCCACGCCGGAGGAGTTGTTCGGCCCGCTGTCGCTCAAGGCGCTGGAAGACGACCGCTACGAGCGCCTGGTGGACGGGTTCCTGCCCACCGCGGGCATCGCCTTCCTGGACGAGGTGTTCAAGGCCAACTCGGCCATCCTCAACGCGCTGCTGACGCTGCTCAACGAGCGCGAGTTCGACAATGGCACCGGCCGCCTGCGCACGCCGCTGGTTTCGGTGGTGGCCGCCAGCAACGAGGTGCCGGTGGACGACGCGCTGCAGGCCTTCTTCGACCGCTTCCTGGTGCGCGTGCCGGTGGCGCCGGTGGGCGACGAGCGCTTTGCCGCGCTGCTGGCGCTGGAGGACGACGCGCCGGTCGGCGCCGACGCCGCCGCGCTTCAAGGTGCCGAGCGCAACGCCATCGCGCAGGCCGCGCGCCACGTGGCGCTGGGCGACGGCTTCGTCGCCGCCTGCACCGCGCTGCGCGCGCACCTGGCGGCGCAGGGCGAGCCCGCGCTGTCGGACCGTCGCTGGCGCCAGCTGGTGGCGCTGTCGCGCACCGCGGCCGCGGCCGAAGGCCGCACCACGCTCGACACGCTGGACCTCTGGCTCGCGCCCTACGTGGCCGCGTCGCGGCCCGAGGCCGTGCCCGCGCTGCAGGCCTGGGTGGACGACGCGGTGTTCGCGCTGCCGCCCGCGCAGGCGCCCTGGCTGGAGCGGGCGGTGCAGGCGTTCGAGCAGCAGCTGTCGGTGGAAAGGCAGATGCCGGGCGAGGACGGTGACGACGGCGCCGGCAAGCTGGCGCTCGCGCGCGCGCTGGGCGCGACCGACGACCCGCAAGGCGGCATGGCGCGCATCGTGTCCGCGCGGCTGGAGGAGCGGCTCGCGCGCCGCTGGAGCTCCGTGCACATCGCCGCCCGCGTCGCACAGGTGGCGCAGGTGCAGGCCCAGGTGGCCGACGCGCGCGAGCGCATCGCTCAGCACGCCGCCACGCTGGCGCAGGCCCACGCCGCGCGCGTGTGGCTGCCGCCGTCGCTGGTGGCGCGCGTGGCCGACGCCCATGCGCAGGCGCTGCACTGGCTGGACGAGCGGGCCGCGCGCCTGGCCGACACGCAGGCGGGCTTTGCGGGGCTGCCCTGCGACGACACCGCCGGCGATGCATCGCCGCCCGCGCCGGTGGCGCTGGAAGCGCCCGCCGCTTCAACGCCTTCGGCGCCTTCGGCCTCCGCGGCCGCGCCCGCCACGGCGGCCTGACCGGCCCGTGACCGCCGCTGCTGCGCCCTCCGCTGCGTCGAGCGCGCTCGACGCGCCCTACCACCAGCTGGCCGCGCTGCCGCGCGGCACGTGGCTGCCGGTGCTTACCGCCGCCGTGGGCACGCGCGAGGCCCGGCTGGCCCACGCGCAGGCGTGGCTGGCCGCGCTGCAAGCCGGCGAGCTGCCCGACGCCGAGGCGGACTTTGCGGACCCGGCCGCCACGGCGCCGCTGCGGCAGGCCGTGGCCGACCTGCGTCTGCCGGCGCTGGCGCGCGGCATCGACGCGCTGGCCGAGCAGATCCTGCGCACCCTGCTCTGGCACCTGGACCGCCTGGTGGACCTGCAGCCGCGCCTCACGCGCGCGCAGGCCATCGCGCAGGCGGCGCAGGAGTTCCGCGCCGAGTGGACGCTGGAGTCGCAGTCGCTGGAGCCGGACCTGGCCCTGCTGCGCGACCTGGCCGGCGGCGCGCACCTGGCCTGGGCCGACCTGCGCGGCCAGTTGCGCCAGCGCGGCTGGCAGCAGGCGCGGCGCGCGGCCGACCGGCTGGCGCGCCTGCCCGACGTGGTGGCGCTGATCGACGCGCTCGGCCGGCGCGAACCCGGTGGCGCCGCACGCCCGGCTCCGGCCGAGCCCGCGGCCCTGCCGTCGCGGCGCCAGCCGGTGCGCGCCATCGCCACCGACCTGCCCGGCGCGCCGGGCGAGATCACCGGCATCCGACTGGACTCGCGCATCGAGCACATGCTGCCGAGCGAGGCACTGTGGCTGCGTCATCCGGTGCTCGGCCGGCTGTGGCGCGCGCGCCGCGCCGAGGGCCGACTGCTGGCCCACGACACGTCCGCGCGCGTGGTGGACCATCGCCCCGACCCGCAGGGCCGGCCCGACGCGGCGCCGCCGCCCACCGCCGTGCAGGCGCAGCGGCGCGGCCCCTTCGTGCTGTGCCTGGACACGTCGGGCTCGATGGCCGGTGCGCCGGAGCATGTGGCCAAGGCGGTGGCCATTGCGGCACTGCGCGCGGCGCACGCGGCCGGGCGCGGCTGCCGCGTGGTGGCCTTCGGCGGCCCGGGCGAGGTGGTGGAAAGCGAGCTCGCCGCCGGTGCCGAGGGCCTCGCCGCCACGCTGGCGCTCATGTCGCAGGCCTTCGACGGTGGTACCGACGTGCAGACGCCGATCGAGCGCGCGGTGGAGTCGATCCACGACGCCGGCTGGCACGGCGCCGACCTGCTGATCGTCAGCGACGGCGAGTTCGGCTGCGTGCGCGCCACGCTGGACAAGCTCGACGCCGCGCGCACGCAGCTCGGCCTGCACGTGCAGGGAGTGCTGGTGGGCGACCGCGAAACCATGGGCATGCTCGAAGCCTGCGACGCCATCCACTGGGTGCGCGACTGGCGCCAGTTCGCGGAGACGGGCGAACCCGTGCGCGCAAGCCCGGTGCACAGCAAGAGCCTCACGGCGCTGTACTTCCCCAACGCGCTGTCGCCCCAGGCGTCGCGGCACCGCCGCGGCGGCTGACTTCATCGGTCCTGCGTCGCGGCACCGCCGCGGCGGCTGATCTCAGCGCAGCTGCATCAGCTGCGCCGCCACCGCGGCGGCGATCACCTCGGGCTCCTTGCCCACCACGCCCGGCACGCCGATGGGGCAGGTGACGCGCGCGATCTCGTCGGCGCCGAAGCCGCGCGCCTCGAGCCGATGTCGGAACGTGGCCCACTTGCTGCGGCTGCCGATCAGGCCCACGAAGGGCAGGTCGTCTCGCTCGCGGATGCGGCGCAGGCACGCGGCCACGATCTCCAGGTCCTCCGCGTGCGAGAAGCTCATCACCAGCACGCGCGAGCCCGGCGCCACGTCGGCCACGGCGGCTTCCACCGGCGCGGAATGCTCGGTGGACACCTGCGGCGGCAGGCCGGGCGGAAAGATCTCGTCGCGGCTGTCCACCCACCACACGCGCACCGGCAGCGGCTGCAGCGCACGCACGATGGCGCGCCCCACATGTCCGCCGCCGAACAGCGCCACCGGCAGGCGCCGCGCGTCCTGCGCCGCCAACAGCCGCACCTGCACCTCGGCGCCCTGCCCCGCGGCCAGGCGCTCGAAGCCCAGGTGCATCACGCCACCGCAGCACTGCCCCAGCGACGGCCCGAGCGCATAGCGTCGCTCGGCCGGCATCGCGCCGCCCGCCAGCCCCGCGCGCGCCAGCGCCACCGCCTCGTGCTCCACGTGCCCGCCGCCGATGGTGCCGAGCAGCCGATCCGCAAACACCGCCATCCAGGTGCCCTCGTCCCGCGGCACCGAGCCCTGCGTGCGCTGCACCGTCACCAGCACGGCCGCTTCGCCGGCCAGCCAGTCAGCAAGCGTGTCGGGGGTAGGTTCAGGCAGCGGCGGCATGGTGCGGCGATGTTATGCCTGAGCGTGTTTCGTCGCCTGCCGATGGATGCGCGTCGTGGCGGGCGGTGCGCGGCACCGAAGAGGCGTGCCCCCCTCGTTGCGAACCCGTGCCTGCCTGCCCGGGCGCGGGCGGGCGGGGGCGGGCGTGCATGGGGCGGCGCCGAGGCGCGCAGGGATTGCGGCCGCGCGCGCAGCGCGCTTCGTCATCTGACTCGTGGACGCTGTCCGAGCGCAGCGAACGCAGTGAGCGAAGCGAGTCCGGCCACGGGGCCGCAAGACCGAGCACCGCAGGGCAGTCGCCGCAACGCGGCGACCGCCGACGTTGCACGCCCGCCCCCGTCCGCCCACGCCCGGGCCGCGCGGACATCGGCAGTCCACGCCGAAGCGCCAGCGAGGCCAGCGGCCAGAGAGATCAGCCGCCGATCTCGAACGAAGCCAGCTTCTCCAGCGCCCGCACCATGGCCGAGTGGTCCCAGCCCTTGCCGCCCGCCGCCGAGCAGGCGTTGAACAGCTCCTGCGCCGTCGCCGTGTTGGGCAGCGACACGCCGAGCGCACGGGCGGAGGACAGCGCGAGGTTCAGGTCCTTCTGATGCAGCTCGATGCGAAAACCCGGGTCGAAGGTGCGCTTGATCATGCGCTCGCCGTGCACTTCCAGGATGCGCGACGACGCAAAGCCACCCATCAGCGCCTGCCGCACGCGCGCCGGGTCGGCGCCGGCCTTGGCGGCGAACACCAGCGCCTCGGCCACCGCCTCGATGTTCAGCGCCACGATGATCTGGTTGGCCACCTTGGCCGTCTGGCCGTCGCCCACGCCGCCCACCCGCGTGATGTTCTTGCCCATGCAATCGAACAGCGGCTTCACGCGGTCGAAGGTGGCCTCCTCGCCGCCGACCATGATCGACAGCGTGGCGTTCTTCGCGCCCACCTCGCCGCCGGAGACCGGCGCGTCCAGGTAGTCGGCGCCGGTGGCGCGCACGCGCGCGGCGAAGTCCTTGGTGGCGATGGGCGAGATGGAGCTCATGTCCACCACCACCTTGCCGCCGCCGATGCCCGCGGCCACGCCCTGCTCGCCGAACAGCACCCGCTCCACGTCGGGCGTGTCGGGCAGCATCAGGAACACGATGTCGGCGCGCTCGGCCACGCCGCGCGCGGTGGTGCACAGCGTGGCGCTGGAGTCGACCAGCGCCGGCGGCACCTTGCTGCGCGTGTGCACGAACAGCTGGTGCCCCGCGGCGATGAGATGGCCGCACATCGGCGCGCCCATGATGCCCAGGCCGATGAAGCCGATCTTCTGCGGTTGCGATGTCATGCGGAGGTGTCCGATCGATGCGTCACAGCGCGTAGCGCTGCAGCCAGCCCAGGCCGGCCTCGGTGGAGGTGGCGGGCTTGTACTCGCAGCCCACGTGCCCGGCGTAGCCGATGCGGTCGAGGTGGCGGAACAGGAAGCCGTGATCGATCTCGCCCGTGCCCGGCTCGTGGCGCCCCGGGTTGTCGGCGATCTGGATGTGCGCGATGCGCGGCAGGTGCTTCTCGATCGTCGCCGCCAGCTCGCCTTCCATGCGCTGCATGTGGTACGCGTCGTACTGCAGGTAGGCGTTGGGCGCGCCCACCTCGTCCAGGATCGAGATCGCCTGCGCGGTGCGGTTGAGGAAGAAGCCGGGGATGTCGAAGGTGTTGATCGGCTCGATCAGCAGCTTCAGGTTCGCCGCCTTCAGCTCCGCCGCGGCGTAGCGCAGGTTGCCCACGAAGGTGGCGCGCAGCATGGGCTCGGGCACGCCGGCCGGCGCCTTGCCGGCCAGGCAGTTGAGCTGGCCCACGCCGAGCTGCCTGGCATAGACGATCGCGCGGCCCACGCCGTTGCGGAACTCGTCCACCCGGTCGGGCAGGCAGGCGATGCCGCGCTCGCCGGCGTCCCAGTCGCCGGCGGGCAGGTTGTGCAGCACCAGCTTCAGGCCGTGGGCGTCGAGCCGGGCCTTGATCTCCTCGGCCGGGAACGCGTACGGAAACAGGAACTCCACCGCCTTGAAGCCGGCCTTGGCGGCGCGCTCGAAACGGTCCAGGAAGGGATGCTCGGTGAAGAGCATCGTCAGGTTGGCGGCGAACTTGGGCATCGCGCTTACTCCAGCAGGCCGGCCATCTCCAGGCCCTGCTTGCCCTGCGGGTGGCGGCAGTCGATCTCCTCGAACTCCATCACCTTGTCGATCTCGGTGCCCATCGAGATGTTGGTCACCTTCTCCAGGATCACCTCCACCACCACCGGCACGCGGTGCTCGTGCGCCATCGCCTTGGCCTGCACCAGCGCGTCGCGGATCTTCTCCGGGTCGGTCACGCGCAGCGCCTTGCAGCCCAGGCCCTCGACCACCTTCGCGTGGTCCACGCCGTAGCCCTGCAGCGCCGGGTCGGTGACGTTCTGGTTGTCGAACGCGAGCTGGACGCAGAAGTCCATCTCGAAGCCGCGCTGCGCCTGGCGGATCAGGCCGAGGTAGCTGTTGTTCACCAGAACCTGCACGTAGGGCAGGCGGAACTGCGCGCCCACCGCCAGCTCCTCGATCAGGAACTGGAAGTCGTAATCGCCGGACAGACCGACCACGGTCTTGGTCGGGTCGGCGGCGGCCACGCCCAGCGCGGCGGGGATCGTCCAGCCCAGCGGGCCGGCCTGGCCGCAGTTGATCCACTGGCGCGGGCCGTACACGTTGAGGAACTGCGCGCCGGCGATCTGGCTCAGGCCGATGGTGGTCACGTACACCGTGTCGCGGCCGAAGGCGTGGTTCATCTCCTCGTACACGCGCTGCGGCTTGATCGGCGTGTTCTCGAAGTGGGTCTTGCGGTGCATCAGGCGCTTGCGCTCGGCGCAGCGGCCGGCCCACTCGCCCACGTCGGGCAGCGTGCCCGCGGCCTTGCGCTCGCGCGCGGCCTGCACGAACAGCTCCAGCGCGGCCTTGGCGTCGGAGACGATGCCGTAGTCGGGCGCGAACACGCGGCCGATCTGCGTGGGCTCGATGTCCACGTGGATGAACTTGCGGCCCTTGCAGTACACCTCGGGGCTGCCGGTGTGGCGGTTGGCCCAGCGGTTGCCGATGCCCAGCACGAAGTCGCTCGCCAGCATGGTGGCGTTGCCGTAGCGGTGGCTGGTCTGCAGGCCGCACATGCCGGCCATCAGCGGATGGTCGTCGGGGATCGCGCCCCAGCCCATCAGCGTCGGGATCACGGGGATGCCGGTCAGCTCGGCGAACTCCACCAGCAGGTCGCAGGCGTCGGCGTTGATGATGCCGCCGCCGGCCACGATCAGCGGCCGCTCGGCCTGGGCCAGCATGTCCAGCGCCTTGTCGATCTGCTTGCGCGTGGCCGCGGGCTTGTACACGGACAGCGGCTCGTAGGTGTCGATGTCGAACTCGATCTCGGCCATCTGCACGTCGAACGGCAGGTCGATCAGCACCGGGCCCGGGCGGCCCGAGCGCATCAGGTGGAAGGCCTGCTGGAACGCGCGCGGCACCTGCGCCGGCTCCAGCACGGTGGTGGCCCACTTGGTGACCGGCTTGACGATGGACGCGATGTCCACCGCCTGGAAGTCCTCCTTGTGCAGGCGAGCGCGCGGCGCCTGGCCGGTGATGCACAGGATGGGGATGCTGTCGGCCTGGGCCGAGTACAGGCCGGTGACCATGTCGGTGCCGGCCGGGCCCGACGTGCCGATGCACACGCCGATGTTGCCGGCCTTGGCGCGGGTGTAGCCCTCGGCCATGTGGCTGGCGGCCTCGACGTGGCGGGCCAGGATGTGGGCGATGCCCTGCCGCTCGCGCAGCTGGGCGTACAGCGGGTTGATCGCGGCGCCGGGCACGCCGAAGGCCTGCGTGACGCCTTCCTTTTCCATCACCAGCACGGCGGCCATGGCGGCCTTCATCTTTGCCATCTCGGTCTCCTGGGGTTCGGGTTCCAACTGGCCGCGATGGTCAGGCGCAGGGGCCGCGGCGTGAATGCCAGCGCGGGCATGTTTGCTATTCCACGGCGGAATAACTGGCTAGGATCGGGCCATGGACCGTGTCACCGCCGTCGCCCTGTTCGCCCGCATCGTGGAGACCGGCAGCTTCAGCAAGGCCGCGGCCGAGTTCGGCATCACGCAGCCCACGGCCACCAAGGCGGTGGCGGCGATGGAGCAGCGCCTGGGCGCCCGCTTGCTGCACCGCACCACGCGCGGCGTCAGCCCCACCGAGGTGGGCCTGCGCTACTACGACCGCTGCAAGGCGATCGCCAGCGAGATCGAGGCCGCCGACAACCTGGCCACGCTGATGCAGGGCGGCGTCGGCGGCACGCTGCGCGTGAGCACCTCGGTGGCGTTCGGCCGCCGCGTGCTGGTGCCGCTGGCCATGCGCTACATGCGCGAGCACCCGAGCCTGACGGTGGACCTGAGCTTCGAGGACCGCTACGTGAACATGGTCGAGCAGGGCGTGGACCTGGCCGTGCGCATGGGCCGCCTGGCCGATTCCACGCTCGGCGCACGCTGGCTCGGCCGCAATCCATGGGTGATGGTGGCCGCGCCGGCCTACCTCAAGGCGCACGGCACGCCGAAGCACCCCGCCGACCTGACGCAGCACGCGGGCCTGATCTACAGCACGGTGCAGGGCGACGACCGCTGGATGCTCACCGGCCCCGACGGCGTCGAGCAGGTGGTGCCAGTGCGCGGGCCACTGCGGTCGAACAACCTGTCGGCGGTGCTGGCGGCCGCGCGCGAGGGCCTGGGCGTGGCGATCCTGCCATGCTACGTGGCGCGCGAGTCGCTGGCCGACGGCTCCGTGCGGCCGATCCTGGAACGCTTCACCCTGCCCACGCAGGAGATCCATGCGGTGTATCCGTCGCCCAAGCTGGTACCGGGCAAGGTCAGCTCGTTCATCGAGCACCTGCGGGGCGCGCTCGAAGGGGCGTGGTGGGACCGGCCGGCGTAGCTGCCGGCCTGGGCGCCAGCGTGGGCGGCAGCGGCACGGCCGACCCGGCCCGCAGCGGGGTCACCCTCGGGAATCTCCCGAGCCTTCCCCGGGCCCGCACCCGGGTGGACGCTCAAGGCGGCAGGCGGCCAAGTCGATAGAGTCGGACCGTGGCCCACCTGTCCCGCCCTGCCCTGGCCCTCGGCCTGATGCTGCTGGTGGCGCCAGCCTGGGCCGCGGACCGCCTGGAAGAGCGCCTGCGCCAGGTGCGCGAGGCCGCGGCCGCGCTGCCGCAGCGCGGCCTGGCCCTTTTGCAGCCGATGCGCGCCCAGGCCGTCGCCGCGGACCTCCTGGACGAACGTCTGGCCGCCGACGAGGCCGAATGCCGCATCGTCAGCGACCTGGACGCGCAGCAGGCGCTGGCGGTGGCCGACGCCGGCCTGTCTGCGGCAGACCCGTCTTCGGCCGGGCCCTCGGGAGACGCCCGCCCCTGGTGGCTGCGCCTGCGTGCCTGCCGCGCCGGCATGCTGGTGGAGGTAGGCCGAATCGCCGAAGCCCGATCCGAATTCGAGGCCCTGCTGGTGCAGACGGCCGATCCCGCACTGGAAGTAGCGCGCGCCATGGTGCGGCTCGAGCGCGGGGTGCACCGCTCGCGCAGCGGCGACCTGCAGGGCGGGCAGTCCGACCTGCTGGCGGCCTGCGAGGTGCTGGTGCACCGCGGCCTGGCCGGCGACGGCGACCTCTGCCGCTGGCACCTCGCGAGCCACTACAAGCGCATCGGCGACATCGACGAGTCGCTGCGCCTGATGAAGCTGCTGCAGGCCGGCGCCCGGGCGCGCGACGCCACCTACGACGAGTCCATCTATGCCTTCGGCCTGGCCCAGGCCTACCAGGGTGCCCAGCGCTGGGAGGAGTCGCTGCCGGTGTTCCAGGAGGCGCTGCGGCTGAGCGAGAAGCTGGCCGACCGCCCTGGCATGGCCTATGCGGAAAACGGCATCGCGGTGTCGCTGCTGAAGCTGAAGCAGCCGCGCGAAGCGCTGCTGCGCACCGACAACGCGATGCGGCAGCTGGACGCGGCGGGCGACCCGCGCCAGTACGAGATCCAGGCGATCACGCGCGCCGAAGCCCTGGAAGGCGTGGGCCGGACGGCCAACGCGCTGGCCCTGCTCGACAGCGTGGACCGGCGCGTGCGCGAGCGCGGCGACCGGAACACGCTGGCCATTTACGAGCGCGTGCGCTCGCAGGCGCTGTCCGCGCTCGGCCGCTGGGCCGACGCCTACCGCGCGCTGGAAGCCGCCGCGTCGCTCGACAGGGACCTGGCCTGGCAGAAGAGTTCCGAGCAGGCGGCCCGCATGCGCCAGCAGTTCAACCGCGACCGCGACGGCGAGGACCTCGCCACGCTGCGTCAGTTGCACGAGCAGGAACTGCAGTTGCGCCAGACGCAGGCCGTGGCGCTGGCGCTATTTGTGGTGCTGCTGGGCGTGGTGGCAGCCTTCGCGCTGCGCAAGGTGATGCAGGCACGCCGCCTGCAGGCGCTGGCCACGACCGACGAGCTGACCGGCCTGGCCAACCGCCGCGCCACGCTGGCCTTCCTCGACGACGCGCTGGCCCGCGCCCGGCGCGACCGTGCCGAGGTGGCCGTGCTGATGATCGACGTGGACCACTTCAAGCACATCAACGACAGCTGGGGCCATGCCACCGGCGACGACGTGCTGCGCCACCTGGCGCGCGTGCTCGGCGGCGGCCTGCGCGACCGCGACCGGCTCGGCCGGCTCGGCGGCGAGGAGTTCCTGGCGGTGCTGCCCGGCGCCGGCGCCGAGGTGGCGCGCGGCGTGGCCGAGCGCATGCGCGCGTCGATCGCCGGCAACCCGATGCTGGCCGGCACCACGCGGGCCGTGGCCTACACCGTGAGCATCGGCGCTGCGGTGGGCGACGGCTCGGCCGCGTCCGACGCGCTGCTGGCCCAGGCGGATGCGGCGCTCTACCGCGCCAAGGGCAGCGGCCGCAACGCGGTGGTGCTGCATGCCGAGGCGCCGGCCGACACGGCGCCCGAGCCCGGGCAGGGGTCGGCGCCGGCCCAGGCCGCGTAGGTACGGCTGCGGGCCCTCAGCCGGCCTGGGGCGGTGGCGGCGGCACCTGGCTCCACAGCACGCCGCCGGTGGCCCAGTCGTGGCGCTTCATGTCGTGGAAGAGCACGTCCACGCCGCCCGGCGAGCCGCCGAGCACGCGCACGCAGGCGTCGGTGATCTCGCGCGCCAAGGCGGCTTTCTGTTCGGGCGTGCGGCCCTCGAAGAGTTCGACGCGGATGGTCGGCATGGCAGGGCTCCGGAGTCGGTGTCGGTATCGGTGTCGGAAGGGCGACGCTTCAGTCGTCGAGCGAGCGTAGCAGCGCGGGCCATTCGTCCTCGCCCTCGGGCACGCGGCCGTCGCCGATCCACTGGCGCTGGGTGCGCTCGGCCACGTCGTCGGCCACGCAGTGCACCGTGCCCGCGGCCATGGCCGCGAGCTGCACCTGCGCGGCGCGTTCCAGCAGGTGCATCAGCACGAAGGCCTCGGCCACGGTGCGGCCCACGGTGAGCGTGCCGTGATGCAGCAGGATGAGCCCGTCGAGCGCGCCCAGCGCGGCCACCAGCCGCGCGCGCTCGGCGGCGTCGAAGGCCAGGCCCTCGTAGGCGTGGTGGCCGATGCGCCGCCACAGGCGTAGCGCCGGCTGCGAGCACGGCAGCACGCCGCCCGGCACCGGAGGCAGTGCCGCCAGCGCCTGGCCCCAGCGCGTATGCAGGTGCATCACGCACATCGCGTCGGGCCGCGCCGCATGCACCGCGCCGTGGATCGCGAAGCCGCTCGGGTTGACCGGCGCGCCCGAGCCGTCGACGACGCGGCCGGCCACGTCCACCTTGACCAGGTTATCCGGCCGCACCTCGGCGAATCGCAGGCCGAAGCGGTTGATCAGGTAATGGCCGGGCTCGCCCGGCACCGACGCGGAGAGGTGCGTCCAGACGATGTCGTCCCAGCCGCGGCGCGCCGCCAGCCGGTAGGCGGCGGCGAGGTCGCGCCGGACTTCGGCTTCGGACGACGCGTGCTGCATGCGGCTCAGTGTGCCTCGGCGGTCTTGGCGGCTTCCACGCTGCCCGCCGTGTCGCCGCGCGCGCCGTTGAAGAACACGTTGAGCACCACCGCCGACACGGCCGTCAGCAGGATGCCCGACTCCAGCAGCGGGTGCAGTCCGTGGGCCATCTGCTGGGTCCAGCGCGGCGCCACCAGCGGGATGAGGCCGAAGCCGATCGACAGGGCCACGATGTAGAGGTTGTGGCGCTGAGTCTTGAAGTCCACCGTGGACAGGATGCGGATACCGGTGGCCGCGACCATGCCGAACATCACCAGCCCCGCCCCGCCGAGCACAAAGGTCGGGATCGATTCGACGAAGGCGGCCATCTTGGGCAGCAGGCCGAGCACGATCATGATCACGCCGCCAGCCACGCAGACCCAGCGGCTCTTGACGCCGGTGACGCCGACCAGGCCGACGTTCTGGCTGAAGCTGGTGTAGGGGAAGGTGTTGAAGACGCCGCCGATCAGCGTGCCCACGCCGTCCGTGCGCAGGCCCGCGGCCAGCTCCGCCTGTCCGATACGACGGCCGGTGATGTCCGACAGTGCGAGGAACATGCCGGTGCTCTCGATCATGACGACGATCATCACCAGGGTCATGGTCAGGATCATCACGATGTCGAAGGTGGGCATGCCGAATGCGAAGGGCGTGACGAACTCGAACCAGCCCGCCTTGGCCACCTTGTCGAAGTGCATCTTGCCCATCGCCGCGGCGACGACGCAGCCCGCGACGATGCCCAGCAGCACCGAGATGTTGGCCACGAAGCCCCGCCCGTACTTGACCAGCAACAGGATGAACACCAGCACCGCGGCGGCGACGGCCAGATTGTCGAGCGCACCGTAGGCCGGGTTGTCGACCATCGGCACCGGCGCGGGCAGGCGCATCGGCGCCGCCGTGGCACCCGGCGGCGCGGAGGCGGCCGCAGCAGCGGCGTTGGCCTTCATGCCGTCGACCATCGCCACCAGTTTGGGCACGTCCACGCTCTGCGCGGCCGGAGCCGGCCCGCCGAGCGCCCAGCCCACGCCCACGCGCATCAGGCTGATGCCGATGATGGCGATGATCGTGCCGGTGACCACCGGCGGAAAGAACCGCAGCAGCTTGCTGACCACCGGGGCGATCAGGATCGAGATGACGCCGGCGCCGATGATCGCTCCGAAGATCGCGCGTGCCCCGTCGACGCCGGGCGTGGCATTGGCGAACGCCACCATCGGCCCCACCGCGGCGAAGGTCACGCCCATCATCACGGGCAGGCGGATGCCGAACCAGCGCGTCACACCCAGCGACTGGATCAGCGTGACCAGGCCGCAGCAGAACAGGTCGGCGCTGATCAGCAGAGCCACCTGCTCCGGCGACAGCTTCAGCGCACGGCCCACGATGAGCGGCACCGCGATGGCGCCGGCATACATCACCAGCACATGCTGCAGGCCCAGCGCCGCCAGGCGCGGCGCAGGCAGCCGCTCGTCCACCGGGTGGACAGTCGTCGTTGTCTCCATGGGATCTCCTCGTTGTGTGCCGGGGCGGCTACTGGGCGGGTGCGCCGGCCTCGAACCAGCGCTTGAAGAGCGCGCGCTCCTCGTCGGTGATCTGCGTGGCGTTGTTCAGCGGCATCAGGCGCAGCACCGCCACCTGCTGGTACATCGCCTGCGCATGCTGCTTGAGCAGCTCCGGCGTGTGCAGCGCCACGTTCTTCTGCGCCAGCTGCGCGTTGTGGCACATGACGCAGCGCTGTTCCACCACCGCCTGCACCTGGGCCAGCGTCACCGGCTGGGCCGCTGCGGCGCGGGCCTGCGCGCTGGGCGGCGGCGGCGCCAGCCACAGGGCCAGGCCCAGCAGCACCAGCGTGCCCACGACCGCGTGCTCCCACGGGGTGCGTCGGCCTTCCACGTGCGCCTTGTGCCGCGCCACGAAGCTGTGGCGGATCAGCGCGCCGGCCAGCATCAGCAGCACCAGCACCAGCCAGTTGTGGCGGCCCTGGTAGAGCCAGCCGTAGTGGTTGGACAGCATCGCGATGATGACCGGCAGCGTGAAGTAGGTGTTGTGCACGCTGCGCTGCTTGCCGCGCCGGCCGTGCACGGGGTCCACCGGCTGGCCGGCGCGCAGCTGCGCCACCACCTTGCGCTGGCCCGGGATGATGCAGAAGAAGACGTTGGCGCTCATCGCGGTGGCCAGCATCGCGCCCACCAGCAGGAACGCCGCGCGGCCAGCGAAGAGCTGGCAGGCCAGCCACGACGCGAACACCACGAAGGCCGTGACGATCACGCCGACGATCAGGTCGCCCCGCTCGCGCTCGCCGAACAGGCGGCAGATCGCGTCGTAGACGAACCAGAAGGCGACCAGGAAGCCCAGCGCCGCGGTCACCGCCGCCGCCGGCGACCAGTCGAACACCGCCTTGTCGATCAGGAAGGTGCCGGCGTTGAACAGGTACAGCACCGTGAACAGCGCGAAGCCCGTGAGCCAGGTGCTGTAGCTTTCCCAGTAGCTCCAGTGCAGGTTGTCAGGCAGCGGCCGCCAGCGCGGCGCCACCATGTACTTGTTGGAGTGGTAGAAGCCGCCGCCGTGCACGGCCCACATCTCGCCGTCGACGCCCTTGGCCTTGAGGTCGTCGCTGTCGGGCCGCGACAGGCTGTTGTCGAGCAGGACGAAATAGAACGACGCGCCGATCCAGGCGATCGCCGTGATCACGTGGGCCCAGCGCAGCAGCAGGTTGAGCCAGTCGAGCAGGTAGGCGTCCATCGCGGTCGGCCTTCGGGGACGGCGTCAGGCACGGCCTGGCGCGATCCCCTCACCACAGCGGGCTCTGTGAGGAGCGACCGTCGCAAACCGCCGACCGGAAGGTCGGCGGGCACCGCGGCGACGAGAACCAAAGTGTATGCACGCCGGTATGCATTCCGGCGCGGAGAAACCCTATTTGAGGTCGGCCGCCTTGATGGCCGGCTGCCAGTCGGCCACCTGCTTGGCGACGAAGGCGGAGAAATCGGCGCTGCCCATCTTCACCGTGGTGATGCCCAGTTCCTCGAAGCGCTTGACGATGGCCGGGTCGGCCACCAAGGTGGCCAGCGCGGCGCCGAGCTTGTCGGTCACCTCCTTGGGCAGGCCGGCCGGGCCGCTGACGCCGAAGTAGTTCTCGGCCACCAGCTGCGGCAGGCCGAGTTCCACCACGGTGGGCACGTCCGGCAGCAGCGGCGAGCGGGTGCGCGTGGTGACCGCCAGCGCCCGGATCTGCCCGGCCTTGACCATCGGCACGAAGGCCGTGATCACGTCGATGCCCACCGGGATCTGCCCGGCGATCAGGTCGGTGGTCATCGGCGCGCCGCCCTTGTACGGGATGTGCGTCATCTGGATCTTCATCGCGTCCTTGGTCATCTCGCCCACGATGTGGCCGATCGACCCCGGGCCGCCCGAGCCGAAGGAGTAGCCCGGCGCCGCGGCGGCCTTGGGCAGGTCCTTCAGGCTGGCGGGGCCCGCCTTGGGGTTGGCCATCAGCAGCACCGGCGCGACGCCGAGCATGCCGACATGGGTGAACTGCTTCACCGGGTCGTACGGCGGCTTGGGCACCGTGAACGGCCCGATCGACGTCGGCGTGCTGTTGGACAGCATCAGCGTGTAGCCGTCCGGTGCGGCACGCACCACGTCGAGCCCCCCGATGGTGCCGCCCGCCCCCGGCTTGTTGTCCACCACCACCGGCTGCCCCAGCGCCTTGCCCAGCGGCTCCGCGATCGCCCGCGCCACCATGTCGCTCGCCCCGCCCGCCGCGAACGTGACCACGATCCGCACCGGCTTCTCCGGCCACGCCGCGTGCGCAGCCAGAGGAAGCGCCAGCACAGCCAGCGAAGCCAGTGAAACAAAGCGCCGAAGTCTCATGATGTCTCCAGAAAGTTGGGCGAGTGGCATGCAATCCCCGTGCCCCAGCAGGGGCCGCGGGTCCGGCTCCGCCGGCCCGCAGGCGCCGCCCCCCAGGTCCACGAAGGGGACCCTGTCGGGTCCCGGGGGAGCCGCGAAGCGGCAACGGGGGGGGTCGCCATCAACTCCCCCGATAGGTCGAGTAGCTCCACGGGCTCACCAGCAGCGGCACGTGGTAGTGGCCGGCGGCGTCGGCGATGCCGAAGTCCAGCGGCACGGCGTCGATGAAGGGCGGCTCGGGCAGCGCGACGCCGCGCCCACGGAAATAGGCCGCCACCTCGAACACGAGGCGGTAGCGGCCGACGGCCATCGCCGCGGCGTCGAGCAGCGGACCGCCAGCGCGGCCGTCGTGGTCGAGCGTGAAGCTGCGCAGCAGCGTCGTGGCGCCCGAAGGCTCGACGCGCAGCAGCGCGCCCTTCATGCCGGCCGCGGGGCAGCCGTGGGCGGTGTCCAGGACATGGGTGCTGAGGTGGCCCATCGGCGGCGGCTTTCGGCGGGGGTGGGTAAGGGGTGGTGCGGCGGGGTCTTTCGGCCCGGGTCTGCGCAAAAGTGTATACACTTTCGAATACACGTCAACCGCTCCCGCCCTGCCCCGTCGCACCCCGTGGCCCGCAGCCCCGCTCCCCCAAAGGCGATGCCCGCCGCCAGCAGCAGCACGCAGCGCATCGTCGACTCCATCGTCGAGGCCATCGTCGAGCGCCGCCTGATGCCGGGCACCAAGCTCGCCGAGGCGCAGATCGGCCAGCTGTTCGACGTGTCGCGCACGGTGGTGCGCCAGGCGCTGAACCAGCTCTCGCGCGACCGGCTCGTCACGCTGGAGCCCGCGCGCGGCGCCTTCGTCGCCCAGCCCGGCGTGGACGAGGCGCGCCAGGTGTTCGAGGCACGCCAGCTGATCGAGGCGTCGATCGTGCGCGAGCTGTGCGCGCGCATCACCGACACGCAGGTGGCCGAGCTGCGCGCGCACCTGCGCGACGAGCGCGCCGCGGTGGCCCGCACCGACGTCAGCGGCCGCACCCGGCTGCTGGCGGACTTCCACGTCGTGCTGGCACGCATGCTGGGCAACCAGGTGCTGGCCGACCTGCTGGCCGACCTGCTGTCGCGGTCCTCGCTGATCGCGCTGATGTACCAGTCGTCGCACTCCGCCGAGCATTCGCAACAGGAGCACGAGGCCATCGTCGACGCGCTGGAGCAGCGCGACGCGCGCGCCGCGGCGCGCCTGATGAACCGGCACCTGCACAGCGTCGAGCACAACCTGCGGCTCGACCCGCTTTCCACCGACCTTGCCAAGGCACTGCGCCGATGAACTACCCCCGCGACCTGAAGGGCCACGGCCCCAACCCACCCCATGCCCGCTGGCCCGGCGGCGCCCGCGTGGCGCTGCAGTTCGTGCTGAACTTCGAGGAAGGCGGCGAGAACTCGGTGCTGCACGGCGACGCCGGCAGCGAGCAGTTCCTGTCCGAGATGTTCAACCCGCCGGCCTTCCCCGCGCGGCACCTGAGCATGGAAGGCATCTACGAGTACGGCTCGCGCGTGGGGGTCTGGCGCATCCTGCGCGAGTTCGAGCGCCGCGGCTGGCCACTCACGGTGTTCGGCGTGTCGATGGCGCTGGAGCGCTGCCCCGAGGTGACGCAGGCCTTCGTCGAGCTGGGTCACGAGATCGCCTGCCACGGCTGGCGCTGGATCCACTACCAGAACGTCGACGAGGCCACCGAGCGCGACCACTTGCAGCGCGGCATGGCCATCATCGAGCGACTGACCGGCCGGCGCGGCTCGTCGCCGGGCCATGTGCATGGCCTGGGCTGGTACACCGGCCGCGACAGCCCGAACACGCGCCGCCTCGTCGCCGACCACGGCGGCTTCGAGTACGACAGCGACTACTACGGCGACGACCTGCCGTTCTGGCTGCAGGTGCGGCGCAGCGACGGCGCGCTGGCGCCGCACCTCGTGGTGCCCTACACGCTGGACTGCAACGACATGCGCTTCGCACTGCCGCAGGGCTACTCGCACGGGGACGAGTTCTACGCCTACCTGCGCGACGCCTTCGACCTGCACTGGGCCGAAGGCGCCGAGCGGCCGTCGATGATGTCCATCGGCATGCACTGCCGCCTGCTCGGCCGGCCCGGCCGCTTCCGCGCCTTCCAGCGCTTCCTCGACCACGTGGCGCGCCACGACGGCGTGTGGATCGCGCGCCGCATCGACATCGCGCGCCACTGGCGCGCCACCCACCCCTTCGACGCGGCCACCGCGTTCACCTGGGAATGAACCGGAGCCTGCCGTGCCGCTGACCCTGGACCAGATCAACGCCGCCAGCCAGGCCGAGTTCACGGCCCTGCTCGACGGCAGCTACGAGCACTCGCCGTGGATCGCCGAGCGCGCGTGGCACCTGCGCCCGTTCCGCACGCTGCCGCAGCTGCAGCAGGCCTTCGTGCAGGTGCTGCGCAAGGCCGGCCGCGACGCCCAGCTGCGCCTGGTGCGCGCCCACCCCGAGCTGGCGGGCAAGGCGATGGTCAGCCGCACCCTCACCGCCGAGAGCACGAACGAGCAGGGCAAGGCGGGCCTCGCGGACTGCACGCCGGCGGAGTTCGCCCGCATCCAGCAGCTCAACGCCGACTACAACGCGAAGTTCGGCTGGCCGTTCATCCTGGCGGTGCGCGGGCCGCGCGGCAGCGGCCTGACCCGGCACCAGATCATCGACGTGTTCGCCCGCCGCCTCGCGCAACCAGCGGACACCGAGTTCGCCGAGTGCCTGCGCAACATCCACCGCATCGTGGAGATCCGCCTGGCCGACAAGTTCGGCGTCGAGCCCGTGCTCGGGCAGCAGGCCTGGGACTGCGCCGAGCGCCTGGCCACCTGGAGCGACCCGCCGTGGGACGCGCGCGGCGAGCTGACGGTGACCTATCTCACCGAGGCCCACCTCGCCTGCCAGCGCCAGCTGCTGCACTGGATGCGCGAGTGCGGCTTCGACGAGGCGCGGCTCGACGCGGTGGGCAACGTGGTCGGCGTCTATCACGGCAGCGACCGCCGCGCCCCGCGGCTGCTGACCGGCAGCCACTACGACACCGTACGCAATGGCGGCCGCTTCGACGGGCGGCTGGGCATCTTCGTGCCGATGATCGCGGTGCGCGAACTGCACCGCGCCGGGCGCCGCCTGCCCTTCGGCATCGAGGTCGTGGCCTTCGCCGAGGAAGAAGGCCAGCGCTACAAGGCCACCTTCCTCGGCTCGGGCGCGCTCACCGGCCACTTCGACCCGGCGTGGCTGGACCAGACCGACGCCCAGGGCGTTGCGATGCGCGACGCGATGCGCGCGGCCGGGCTGCCGGCCTCGCTGGCGGCCATCCGCGCCGAGACGCGCAACCCGGCGGCCTACCTCGGCTTCGTCGAGGTGCACATCGAGCAGGGCCCGGTGCTCAACGCGATGGACCTGCCGCTGGGCGTGGTGACCTCGATCAACGGCAGCGTGCGCTACCTCGGCGACGCCGAAGGCACGGCCAGCCACGCCGGCACCACGCCGATGACGATGCGCCAGGACGCCGCCGTGGCAGTGGCGGAACTGGCGCTCTTCCTCGAACGCCGCGCGGCGTCGGTGCCGGACCTCGTCGGCACCGTCGGCCTGCTCGAAGTGCCCGGCGGCTCGATCAACGTTGTGCCCGGGCGCTGCCGCTTCTCGCTCGACATCCGCGCCACCACCGACGCGGTGCGCGACGCCTGCGCCGCCGACGTGCTGGCCGAGGCGGCCCGCATCGGCGCCCGGCGCGGCGTGCGCTTTGGCTTCGAGCAGACGATGCAGGCCGCCGCCGCGCCCAGCGACGCCGCACTGCAGCGGCGCTGGGAAGCCGCCGTGGCCGCCCTCGGCCTGCCGGTGCACCGCATGCCCTCGGGTGCCGGCCACGACGCGATGAAGCTGGCGCAGGTGATGCCCCAGGCCATGCTCTTCGTGCGCGGCGAGAACGCCGGCATCAGCCACAACCCGCTCGAGTCCTCCACCGCGCACGACTGCGACCTGGCCGTGCGCGCCTTCCAGCATTTCATCGAGAACCTGAAGCCATGACCGACCGCCACGCCGCCCTCGACGCCTGGATCGACGCCCACTTCGACGAGGAGGTGCGCTTCCTCCAGGCCCTGGTGCAGGTGCCCACCGACACGCCGCCCGGCCACAACGCGCCGCATGCGCAGCGCACCGCCGAGCTGCTGGGCGGCTTCGGCTACGCGGCCGAACAGCACCCGGTGCCCGAGGCGCTGGTGCGGGCCCAGGGCATGGCCTCGATCACCAACCTGATCGTGCGGCGTCGCTTCGGCGACGGCGGCCGCACGATCGCTCTCAACGCGCACGGCGACGTGGTGCCGCCGGGCGAGGGCTGGACGCATGACCCCTACGGCGGCGAGGTGGTCGACGGCCGCCTGTACGGCCGCGCCGCCGCGGTGAGCAAGAGCGACTTCGCCACTTTCACCTTCGCGCTGCGCGCGCTGGAGGCCGCCGCACGGCCGGCGCGCGGTGGCGTCGAGCTGCACTTCACCTACGACGAGGAGTTCGGCGGCGAACTCGGCCCGGGCTGGCTGCTGCAGCACGGGCTGACGAAGCCCGACCTGCTGATCGCCGCGGGCTTCAGCTACCAGGTGGTGACCGCGCACAACGGCTGCCTGCAGCTCGAGGTGACGCTGCACGGGCTGGCCTCGCACGCCGCCTACCCGAGCACGGGGGTCGACGCGCTGCAGGCCGCCAATGCGCTGCTGACCGCGCTGTACGCCCACAACGGCGTGCTGCGCGAGCGCCGCTCCAAGGTGGCGGGCATCACCCATCCCTACCTCAACGTCGGCCTGATCGAGGGCGGCAGCAACACCAACGTCGTGCCCGGCAAGGTGTCGCTCAAGCTCGACCGTCGCATGATCCCCGAGGAGGACGCCACCGCGGTGGAAGCCGAGGTGCGCGCGCTGATCGAGCGCGCGGTGGCGGCGCACGACCCGCGCGTCAAGGTGGAGATCCGCCGCATGCTGCTGGCCCAGGCGCTGCAGCCGCAGTCGGCCAACGCGCCGCTGGTGGAAGCGATCCAGCGCCATGCGGCGACCGTGTTCGGCGAGGCGCCGCCGGTGGTGGGCACGCCGCTGTACACCGACGTGCGGCTGTACGGCGCGCACGGCGTGCCGGCGGTGATCTACGGCGCCGGCCCGCGCACCGTGCTGGAGAGCAACGCCAAGCGCGCCGACGAGCATCTCGTGCTGGAGGACCTGCGCCGCGCCACCAAGGTGGTGGCCCGCGCGCTGTCGGACCTGGTCGGGGGCTGAGGCCCTGCCGGAGCCGCGCCCGGCCCGGGCTCAGGGCCGGGTGACGCTCTGCGCCGCGGCGCGCGCGAGCACCGACTCGATCGCCTCCACGAGGTTGTGCATCGAGAAGGGCTTGCCCAGGTAGCCGTCGAAGCCCGCGGCGATGAAGCGCTCGCGGTCGCCCGCCATGGCGTGGGCGGTCAGGGCCACGACCGGCGTGCGCGCCGTCGCCCGCGTGGACTCGATCTCGCGCCACTGGCTGACCACGTCGGTGCCGTCGAGTTCGGGCATCTGGATGTCCATCAGCACGAGGTCGAAGCGCTGGTCGACCAGGGTGGCCAGCGCCTGCGCCCCGTCGCGCACGCAGACCACGTCGATGCCCAGGCGCGACAGCATCGTCTGTGCCAGCAGCAGGTTCACGTCGTTGTCCTCGGCCAGCAGCACCGACAGGCCGGCCAGCCGGCGCGTCTCGGGCGCCGGCGGCTCGTCAGCCGCGTCGCCGCGGCTTTCGAGCCGGCGCGACAGCGCACCATGCAGCTCGCGCGGGGTCAGCGGGCGGGTCAGGCGTTGCACCGGCAGGCCGCGGGCGGCCGGCAGCAGGCTGCCCGGGCGCTCGACCAGCATGTCCACCGCCCCCACCGGGTGCACCACGACGACACGCCGCAGCTCGCCGCGCCCGCGCCACTCGCGCACGGCGGCGTCGTAGGGCGCAGGCTGCGCCACGCCGTCGATCACCAGCGTGTCCACCGCCAGGTCGCGCTGGCCCAGGGCCTGGGCCGGGTGGCGCACGACGACCGAGCGCACGCCCCAGTGGTCCAGCCACGGCTGCCAGGCTTCGTAGCTGCCGCCCTGGTCCTCGACCCAGGCCAGGCAATGGCCGGCGAGCGCCGGCAGCGGCGAACCGGCGGCCGCCTCCAGCGGCAGCTCCAGGGTGAAGCAACTGCCACGCCCCGGTGCGCTGTCCACGCCGACGGTGCCGCCCATCAACGTGGCCAGCTCGCGGCAGATCGCCAGCCCGAGCCCGGTGCCGCCGAACCGCCGCGTGGTGGACTCGTCGCCCTGCACGAAGGGCTCGAACACCTGCGCCTGCTTGTCGGCGTCGATGCCGGGGCCGGTGTCGATGACCGCGATGGCGTAGCGTCCGCTCCGGGCCCCGCGCACCACGCGGGCCGCCCGCACCGTGACGGCGCCGCTCTGGGTGAACTTGATCGCGTTGCCGACCAGATTGCCGACCACCTGGCGCAGCCGTGCCGGGTCGCCCATCACGGACTCGGGCAGGTCGGGGGCGATCACGAGCGAGAACCCCAGGCCCTTGGAACGGGCGCGCAGCGCCATCGGCCGGCACGCCTCGGCCAGCAGCAGGTGCAGGTCGAACGCCGTGTGCTCGACGTTCATCGCACCGGCGTCGATCTTGGACAGGTCGAGCACGTCGTTGACGATGCCCAGCAGGCCCTGGGCCGCGGCGCGGGCCAGGGTCAGCCACTCGCGCTGCTGCACCGTGAGCGGGCTGGCCAGCACGAGGTCGGTCAGGCCCAGCATGCCGTTGATCGGCGTGCGCACCTCGTGGCTGATGTTGGCCAGGAAGCGGCTGCGCGCCTCGACGGCGGCCTGCGCCTGCTGCATGGCGCGCCGCAGCTCGGCCTCGTGGCGCCGCTCGTCGGTCACGTCGCGGATCACCGTGAGCACGCCCACGCTGCCGTCGGCCAGCTCGATCGGCCGGCGATCGGCCAGCAGGATGCGCTCGCCGGTGCCCGTGCCAAAGTCGACGCGCTCCTCGCGGACGATGGTCACGCGCTCCTCCATGACCCTGCGGTCGATGTCAGGGATGCCAAGGGCCAGCGCACGATCCGGGAACACCTCCGTCAGCGTGCGGCCGACGATGTCGGACACGCGCAGGCCGTTGGCCTGGGCGTAGGCCGGATTGACGAGCAGGAACCGCTGCTGCGCGTCCTTGACCATGACGTAGTTGTCCTCGAGGTCGATCACCTCGCGCACCAGGCGCTCGTGATGCTCGATCTCGCGCGCCTGGCGGCGCAGTTCGGTCACCTCGCGCGCCACCACCAGCAGCAGGGTCCGGCCGTCCGGAGCGGCCACGAGCTTGCGCAGCACGACGAAGTCGCAGTCCTCGGTCACGCCACCGACCTTGCGGCCAAGCCGCTGCTCGTCCTGCAGCGGGCCGCCCCCGGCCCAGACGCGGCGGTCCAGCTCGAGGCTGCCCAGCACGCCCGGCAGGTTGCCGAACACCTCCAGCGAGTTGCGCCCGATGACCTGGGACGCTTCCAGGCCCCAGAAGTCGAGCATGGCGGTGTTGACCATGACGAAACGGCCGTCGGCGTCCTTGAGCGTCATCGGCGCATCGTCGGCGTCGAACACCGCCCGCAGCAGGCGGCGCGCGTTCTCGGTCTCGCGCTGCAGGCTGCGCAGTTCGGACACGTCGGCGGTCATCGTCAGCACCAGCGGGTCGTCGCTTCCGGGCAGGCGCACCAGGGTCTTGGTCACGAGGTGCGGCACCTGGTCGCTGAGCAGCCGGTCGGCGTCGGCATCGACGACGACGCCCTGCTGCTGCGCCAGCAGGCGCAGGTCCAGCTCGCGCATGCGCTGCGTGTACTCCGGGCGGCCGATCTCGACCACCGAGCGGCCCTCGATCTCCTGCGGCGTGGTGCCCAGGCGCGCGGCGTTGTAGGCGTTGACCAGCACCAGCCGGCCGTCCAGCGACTTCAGTGCCAGGCCGCTGGGCATGCTGTCGATCACGGCCCGCAGCAGGGCCCGCTGCTCGGCCAGCTCGCGCGTGCGCGACTCGAGCAGGTCGCCGGCACGGTTGAGCGCGTCCCGCACCTCGTCGATCTCGGCCAGGTGCGAGTCGCGCCGGGACAGACGGCGCCCGCCGGCGTCGGGCAGCCCGGCCGCGAACTGCGCCATTTCGCGCAGCGACGCCAGGGGCACGGCCAGCAGGCGGCGGAACAGCAGCGCGACGGCGAGCAACATCGCCAGCAGCGTCGCGATCGCCGGCCAGATCATGGCCGCCCAGGCATCGACCAGCGGTTCGGCGTCGAAGACCATGCGCAGCACGCGGTCGTCGGCCAGGGCATGGTCCAGCACGTAGGCGCTCGGCAGACGCAGCCAGCGGCTGGGTTCGACCGCCTGCAGCCCGACCCGCGGGTCGGGCGGGGGCAGCTTCATCGCGAAGCCGCGGCTGTCCAGCGAGCTGTGCTCCAACGCACCCGCACTGCGCACCACCTGCAGCGCCCGCAGGCGCGGGTCGTCGCGGTGCCACTGGTCCAGCAGTGCCTGCCGCTCCCTCGACCCGGTCGTCTCGTCCAGGTGGGTCGCGGCATGGCTGGCAGTGTTGGTGGCCCCGATGGCCAGCACGCTCTCCAGCGTCGCCAACTGGGCGGACGCGCTGTGCCAGCGAAAGGCCAGCAGCACGAGCGCCACGACACCGACGAGGACGGTGAAGCGCAGGGTCAGGCGGCTGACGTTGACCAAAGGTGCGCTGGGGTCGGCGGGGTGGGGTCGGCACCGAGTGTAAGCGCGCCCGGCACGCACCTTGCATCGGTTTTCCCCGGCCTGCAGGCTGGCATTGCTACCGATGGCGCCGGCCCGCGCCGCCCGGACAATCCATGCCGATCCCACCCGATTCCCCTTTTCCAGAACCCTCCCGAAGGACACCGCCCATGAACCGACCCACCTCCTCCACCCGCCGCCGCTGGACCCAGGCCGCCGCCCTCGCGCTGGCCGCGCTGGGCACGCTGCCCTCGACGGTCCTGGCCCAGACGCCGGTGAAGTTCCAGCTCGACTGGCGCTTCGAGGGGCCCGCCGCGCTGTTCCTCGCCTCGTCGGCCAAGGGCTACTACAAGGCCGCCGGCCTGGACGTGACCATCGACGCCGGCAACGGCTCCGGCGGCACGGTGCAGCGCGTGGCCTCGGGCACCTACGACATGGGCTTCGCCGACCTGGCCGCGCTGATGGAGTTCCATGCCAACAACCCGGACGCGCCGAACAAGCCGGTGGCCGTGATGATGGTCTACAACAACACGCCGGCCGCGGTGCTGGCGCTGAAGAAGAGCGGCATCAAGACCCCGGCCGACCTGAACGGCAAGAAGCTCGGCGCCCCGGTGTTCGACGCCGGCCGCCGCGGCTGGCCGATCTTCGCCAAGGCCAACGGCGTGACCAACGTCACCTGGACCAGCATGGACCCGCCGCTGCGCGAGACGATGCTGGCGCGCGGCGAGGTCGACGCGATCACCGGCTTCTCGTTCACGTCGCTGCTCAACCTGGAAGCGCGCAACGTGAAGGCCGAGGACGTGGTCATCCTGCCGTACGCCCAGCACGGCGTGAAGCTCTACGGCAACGTGATCATCGCCACGCCGAAGATGCTCAAGGAGCAGCCGCAGGCGGTGAAGGCCTTCCTGTCGGCCTTCCTTAAGGGCGCCAAGGAGGTGATGGCCAACCCGGACGCGGCGATCGACTACGTCAAGGCGCGCGACGGCATCATCAACGTCGACCTGGAGAAGCGCCGCCTGCGCATGGCCATCGACGCGGTGGTGGCCAGCCCCGACGCGCGCGCCGAGGGCTTCGGCACGGCCGTGCCCGGGCGCCTGGCGCTGATGGCCTCGCAGGTGAGCGACGCCTTCGCCACCAAGACCCGCGTGGACCCGACCACCGTGTGGACCGACGCGTTCCTGCCGCCCAAGGCCGAGCTCAACGTTCTGCCGCCGGCCAAGAAGTGAGCTTCGTCCACTTCGACAAGGTCTGGCTGGCCTACAACGACGAACTGCTCGCCAAGGGGCAGTTCGCCGTCGAGGACATCTCGCTGTCCGTCGGCGAGGGCGAGTTCATCGCCATCGTCGGCCCCTCGGGCTGCGGCAAGTCCACGTTCATGAAGCTGGCCACGGGCCTGAAGATGCCCAGCCGCGGCTCGATCGCCATCGGCGGGCAGCCGGTGACCGGGCCGCTGAAGATCAGCGGCATGGCCTTCCAGGCGCCGAGCCTGCTGCCCTGGCGCACCACGCTCGACAACGTGCTGCTGCCGCTGGAGATCGTCGAGCCCTACCGATCGAACTTCAAGGCGCGGCGCGCCGAGTACGCCGACAAGGCGCGCGAGTTGCTGCGCTCGGTGGGCCTGGCCGGCTACGAGGACAAGTTCCCGTGGCAGCTGTCGGGCGGCATGCAGCAGCGCGCCAGCATCTGCCGCGCGCTGGTGCACGAGCCGAAGCTGCTGCTGCTGGACGAGCCCTTCGGCGCGCTCGACGCGTTCACGCGCGAGGAACTCTGGTGCAACCTGCGCGACCTGCAGGCGGCCAAGAAGTTCAACGTCATCCTGGTCACGCACGACCTGCGCGAGAGCGTGTTCCTGGCCGACACCGTGTACGTGATGAGCCGCAGCCCGGGCCGCTTCGTCGTGCGGCGCGAGATCGACCTGCCGCGCCCGCGCGACCTGGAGGTGACCTACACGCCGCACTTCACCGACATCGTGCACGAGCTGCGCGGGCACATCGGCGCCATCCGCGGCGGGGCGCCGGCGCAGGAAGCGAAGGTGGCCGGATGAAGATCACCCGTCGCATGGAGCGCTGGTCGCCGCTGGTGGTGCTGGTGGGCGTGCTGCTGCTGTGGCAGGCCATCGTGTCGGCCTTCGGCATCGCGGAATACATCTTCCCGAGCCCGTGGCAGATCGCGCAGGAGTTCATCGCCTTCAAGGGCCCGCTGCTCGAAGCGGCCTGGAAGACCTTCTGGGTCACGATGCTGGGCTTCGGCCTGTCGATCGTGGTCGGCGTGCTGCTGGGCTTCCTGATCGGCAGCTCGCGCCTGGCCTACACCGCGCTGTACCCGCTGATGGTGGCGTTCAACGCCGTGCCCAAGGCGGCCATCGTGCCGATCCTGGTGGTGTGGTTCGGCATCGGCCTCGGGCCCGGCATCCTGACCGCGTTCCTGATCTCGTTCTTCCCGATCACGGTCAACATCGCCACCGGCCTGGCCACGCTCGAACCCGAGCTGGAAGACGTGCTGCGCGTGCTCGGCGCGCGGCGCTGGGACGTGCTGGTCAAGGTCGGCCTGCCGCGGTCGATGCCGTACTTCTACGGCTCGCTCAAGGTGGCGATCACCCTGGCCTTCGTTGGCACCGTGCTGGCCGAGATGACCGCGGGCGACTCCGGCATCGGCTACCTGATGCAGTCGGCCGGCAGCCAGCAGCGCATGCCGCTGGCGTTTGCCGGGCTGGTGACCATCGGCGCGATGGCGATGGCGATGTACGAGCTGTTCTCGTGGATCGAGAAGCGCACCACCGGCTGGGCGCACCGGGGGTCGCAGGCCGCCTGAGGCGCAGCGCGGGGGTGGCGGTCAGTCGATCGTCACCTTCGCGTCCTTCACCAGCTTGGCGAACTTGTCGGTGTCGCTGCGGATCGCCTGGGCCATCTGCTCGGCGCTGTTGCCGATCGGCTCGGCGCCGATCTCCTCCATGCGCTTGCGGAAGTCGGGCGACTGGATCACCTTGACCATCTCGGCATTGAGCCGCGCCAGGATGTCCCTGGGCGTGGCGGCCGGCGCCAGCACGCCGAACCACGTGCCGATGTCGAAGCCCTTCAGCCCCGCCTCGTCGAGCGTGGGCACGTCGGGCAGCGCGGACGAGCGCTTCGCCGTGGTGACCGCCAGGGCGCGCAGCTTGCCGGCCTTGACATGCGGCAGCACCGGCGTGACGGTGTCGAACGACATCGTCACCTGGCCGCCCAGCAGGTCGGTGGCCAGCGGGCCGCTGCCCTTGTACGGGATGTGGGCGATCTCGCTGCCGGTGAGGCTCTGGAACAGCGTGCCGATCAGGTGCTGCGCGGTGCCGTTGCCGTTGGAGCCGTAGTTGTAGGCGCCGGGCCGCGCCTTGAGCATCGCCACCAGTTCGGCGACGTTGCGCGCCGGCGTGGCGGCATTGACCACCAGCACGTTGGGCACCAGCGCGATCGTGGTGATCGGCGCGAGGTCCTTCTGGAAGTCGTACGGCAGCTTGCGGTAGACGCTGGTGGCGATGGTGTGGTGCACCGCGCCCACCAGCAGCGTGTAGCCGTCGGGGCGGGCCTTGGCGACGTGGTCCGCGCCGAGCGTGGCGCCGGCCCCGGGCTTGCTCTCGACGATCACCGGCTGGCCAAGGCTGACGGACAGCCTCTCGGCCAGCGCGCGCGCGAGCACGTCGGTGGTGCCCCCGGCAGGGAACGGCACCACGAGGCTGATCGGCTTGGCAGGCCAGGCCTGCGCCTGGGCGCCGGTGGCGACCATGGCCGCCGCCAGTGCCACGGCCTGGACGAGGCGGCGGCGGGACCACTCGGAACACTTGGGCATGAGCGTCTCCACGGGCGCCCTGCGGCACCCTTTGTCGTTGAGGAACGGAAAGAGGAACCGGCGTCCGTGTCAGGCGGCCTGCCGCCGCTGGCCACCGGCCAGGATGGCGCACACCGCGTCCGTGACCTGGGCCATGGTCGCGCGGCCGCCCAGGTCGCGCGTGTGCAGCGCGGGGTCGGCGGTGACGACTTCGATGGCCTGCATCAGCCGGCGCGCGGCGTCGGCCTCGCCCAGGTGCTCCAGCAGCATCACGCAGGACCAGAACGTGCCCACCGGGTTGGCCACGCCCTGGCCCATGATGTCGAAGGCCGAGCCGTGGATCGGCTCGAACATGCTCGGGTAGCGGCGCTCGGGGTCGAGGTTGGCGGTGGGCGCGATGCCCAGGCTGCCGGCCAGCGCGGCCGCGAGGTCGCTCAGGATGTCGGCATGCAGGTTGGTCGCCACCACGGTGTCGATCGACGCCGGGCGGTTGACCATGCGCGCGGTCATCGCGTCCACCAGTTCCTTGTCCCAGCGCACGTCCGGGTAGTCGGCCGCGACGCGGGTGGCGACCTCGTCCCACATCACCATGCCGTGGCGCTGGGCGTTGCTCTTGGTCACCACGGTCAGCAGCTTGCGCGGGCGCGACCGGGCCAGTTCGAAGGCGAAGCGGATGATCCGCTCCACCCCGGCCCGGGTGAGGATCGACACGTCGGTGGCCACCTCGATCGGGTGCCCCTGGTGCGCGCGGCCGCCGATGCCGGCGTACTCGCCTTCGGAGTTCTCGCGCACGATGACCCAGTCCAGGTCCTTCGGCGTGCAGCGCTTGAGCGGGGCGTCGATGCCCGGCAGGATGCGCGTGGGGCGCACGTTGGCGTACTGGTCGAAGCCCTGGCAGATCGCGAGTCGCAGGCCCCACAGCGTGACGTGGTCGGGAATGTGCGGGTCGCCCGCGCTGCCGAACAGGATCGCGTCCTTGTGGCGGATCGCGTCCAGGCCGTCGGCCGGCATCATCCGGCCGTGCGCGCGGTAGTGGTCGCCGCCCCAGCCGAAGTCCTCGAACTCGAAGGCAAAGCCCCCGGACGACGCCGCCACCGCCTCCAGCACCTGGCGCCCCGCCGGCACGACCTCCTTGCCGATGCCGTCTCCGGGGATGGTGGCGATGGAATAGATCTTCATGTCGTGGTGTCCTGGGGCGGGAAATCGATGGCGCACTGTAGGGAGTGGACGAACTTTCAACACATGCCTAAAGTGAATCCATCATTGAGCTGGATTCAACAATCCGGAAACCCTGCATGTCCTCCGCGATCCAGCCCGCCGACCTGGGCTTCTTCTCCGTGCTGGCGGGCGCCGGCAGCCTGAGCGCCGCCGCACGCGAGCTGGGCCTGACCACGCCGGCCGTCAGCAAGCGCCTGGCGGCGATGGAGGCCCGGCTGGGCCTCACGCTGGTCAATCGCACCACGCGGCGCATGGGCCTCACGCCCGAGGGCGAGCTGTACCTCGACAACGCCCGCCGCATCCTGGGCGAGATCGACGGCATGGCCGAGCAGCTGGGCCTGTCCCGCAGCACGCCGCGCGGCCTGCTGCGCGTCAACGCCACGCTGGGCTTCGGCCGCAGCCATGTGGCGCCGCTGATCTCGCGCTTCGTGCGCCAGCATCCGCAGGTGGAAGTGCAGCTGCAGCTGTCGGTGAACCCGCCGCCGCTGACCGACGACGAGTTCGACGTGTGCATCCGCTTCGGGCCGCCGCCGGACGCGCGCGTGGTGGCCCGGCTGCTCGCGCGGAATCGCCGCCTGCTATGCGCCGCGCCGGCCTACCTGGCGCGGCATGGCACGCCGCGCGTGCCGCACGACCTGACGCGGCACTCGTGCATCGGCATCCGCCAGGGCGAGGCCTACGGCGTGTGGCGCCTGTCCAGCGGCCGCGGCCGGCAGGCGGCCACCGAGACCGTGCGCATCCGCGGCAACCTCACCACCAACGACGGCGAGATCGCCGTCAACTGGGCGCTCGACGGCCACGGCATCCTGATGCGCGCCGAGTGGGACATCGAGCGCTACCTGAAGAACGGCCGCCTGGTGCAGGTGCTGCCGCAGTGGCAGACGCCCGACGCCGATCTCTATGCGGTGTGGCCGCAACGCCACCAGCACGCCGCCCGCGTGCGCGCCTTCGTCGAGCACATGGCCCAGGCGCTCGGCCGCAAGGCGGCCTCAGGCTGACGCGTCGCTCAGGTGCTGCGCCATCAGCGCGCGCAGCATCGCCAGCGAGGGCGGCTCGGTGCGCCGCTGCAGCGTGACCATCGCGAAGCGGGCCGACGCCGCCAGCGGCGGCTGCAGCGCCAGTTCCACCAGGTCCGGCGCGGCCGCGCGGATCGCCAGCAGCACCGCGTCGCTGTGGCGGGCCGTGTCGACGAGGCTGGGCAGTTCCTCGCAGCGCAGCGTGACGCAGGCGTCCGGGTGCGCCTGCGGGCCGTAGCGTTCCACCAGCACGCGGGCCACTTCGTCGGACAGCGGGGTCGACGCGATGGGGAACGCCAGCAGGTCCTCGAACACCGGCCGGCGGCGGCGGCGCGCCAGCGGATGGCCGCGCCGCACCAGGAACGCGCCGCGCATGTCGTGCAGCGCCTGCGTGCGCAGGTCGGGCCCCGGCCGCAGCGACCGCGCGTCCACCACCAGGGCGTCGAGGTCGCGGTCGCGCAGCGCCTGCACCAGGCGCTCGGTGCTGGCGCGCGCGATGTCCACGCGCAGCTTCGGCCGGTCCTGCGCCACCTTCAGCAGCAGCGGCGTCATCAGCATGGCCCCCGGGCCCGAGCCGAGACCGACGCGCAGCACCCCGGCCTGGCTGTCGCCGGACAGGCGGGCGCGTTCGCGCAGGTCGTCGGCCGCCAGCACCAGCTCGCGGGCGCGCTCGAGGGCGTCGCGGCCGAAGGGCGTGAGCTCGCTGCGCCGCCCGATGCGGTCGAACAGCGGCTGGCCCAGTTCGTCCTCCAGCGCCTTGATGCTGCGGCTGAGCGCCGGCTGGGTCAGGAACAGCGCGGCGGCCGACTGGCTGAACGAGCCCGTTTGCGCCAGAGAGATCAGGTGCCGCAGTTGCACGAGGGTCATGGCCGGTCTCCCGAAGTGTGCACGTCGAACTCATCGTAAATCAAAGAACAATGCATTGGACTTCGAGTTTTCGGACTCCTACATTCGCGCCGCAGTCCCCCTCAAACGCCGCCTCGCGCGCCACCCTGGAGTTCCCATGACGAAGCTCAAATTCCCCCGGATGCTGGCCGTGATGGCCGGCCTTGCCCTGTCGACCGGCCTGGCCCTGGCCCAGGGTTACCCGTCCCGCGTGGTGAACCTGATGGTTCCCTACCCGGCCGGCGGCCCGTCCGACGCCATCGCCCGCATCCTCAACACGTCGCTGGGCAAGGAACTGGGCCAGCAGGTGCTGGTCGAGAACCTGGGCGGCGTCAGTGGCGCGCTGGCCGCGCAGAAGGTGCTGGCTGCCCCGGCCGACGGCCACTACCTGTTCCAGGGCTCGCCCAACGAGGTGATCCTCGCGCCGCTGGCCAACGCCGCGGTCAAGCTGCGCACCGAGGACTTCCGGCTGGTGCACCCGGTGGCCGACGCGGTGATGGTGTTCGTCACCCGCAAGGACCTGCCGGTCAACAGCGTCGACGAACTGATCGCGCTGGCCCGCAAGTCGGCGGACAAGCCGCTGACCTACGGCAGCGTGGGCATCGGCTCGCTCTACCACCTGATCCTGGAGAACGTGCAGTCCACCACCGGCGTCAAGCTGGCGCACGTGCCCTACAAGGGCAATGCGCCGCTGCTGCAGGACCTGGGCGGCGGCCAGGTCGACTTCGCGGTGCTGGTGTACAGCGCGGCGATGGGCGCGCTGGCGGACCAGGGCAGGATCAAGGTGATCGGCCAGCTCGGCGCGCAGCGCTCCGACCTGCTGAAGAACGTGCCGACCGCCGGCGAGGGCCAGGCGCTCAAGGGCTTCGCCTACAAGATCTGGACCGGCTTCATGGTGCCGAAGTCCACGCCCGAGGACGTGGTGGTGCGCCTGCACGCTGCGATCGGCAAGGCGCTCCAGGACCCGACCGTGCGCACGCAGTTGGCGGCCCAGACGCAGCACCCGTCGGCGCCGATGACGCTGGCCGAGTCGGCCCGCTTCTTCGAGACCGAGACCGCGCGCTACCGCGCCATCGCCAGGCAGATCAACCTGCAGCCGCAGTAACGGCCGACGTGCCACCGGGAGCCGCGCCGTGACCTACCTGCTGGACGCCCTGCACGCCCGCATCGGCGAGTTCGTCGAGCTGCGGCGCGACATCCACCGCCATCCGGAGCTGGCCTTCGACGAGCACCGGACCTCGGCCCTGGTGGCCGGCAAGCTCGCCGACTGGGGCTACCGCGTCACGCGGGGGCTGGGCGGCACCGGCGTGGTGGGCACGCTGACGCGCGGCCACGGCAAGGGGCGCCTGGGCATCCGCGCCGACATGGACGCGCTGCCGATCGCCGAGGCCTCCGGCGTGGCCTGGGCCAGCCAGCGCCCGGGCCTGATGCACGCCTGCGGCCACGACGGCCACACGGCGATGCTGCTGGCCGCGGCGCGCCACCTCGCCGAGCAGGGCCGATTCGACGGCACCGTGCACCTGATCTTCCAGCCCGCCGAGGAAGGTGGCGGCGGCGCGCTGCGCATGATGGACGACGGCCTGTTCGACCTGTTCCCCTGCGACGCGGTGTTCGCGATGCACAACATGCCGGGCGTGCCCCAGGGGCATCTGGTGCTGCGCGAGGGGGCGGCGATGGCGTCGTCGGACTACGCCACGATCACCCTCACCGGCAAGGGCGGCCACGGCGCGATGCCGCAGCACGCGGCCGACCCGGTGGTGGCCGCGGCCAGCCTGGTGATGGCGCTGCAGACCGTGGTGTCGCGCAACGTGGACCCGCTGCAGGCGGCCGTGGTCACCGTGGGCGCGCTGCACGCCGGCCAGGCCAACAACGTGATCCCGGCGCAGGCCACGCTGGAGCTGAGCGTGCGCGCGCTCGACCGCGGCGTGCGCAGTCTGCTGGAGCAGCGCATCAAGGCGCTGGCGGCCGCGCAGGCCGACAGCTTCGGCGTGCGCGCCGAGGTGGACTGGCGCCCCGGCTACGCCGTGCTGGTGAACTCGGCGCGCGAGACCGCCTTCGCGCGCGAGGTGGCGCTGGACCTGCTGGGCCCGGATCGGGTCACGCTGCAGGGCCCGCCGCTGACCGGCAGCGAGGACTTCGCCTTCATGCTCGAACGGGTGCCGGGCAGCTACGTGCTGATCGGCAACGGCGACGGCGAAGGCGGCTGCATGGTCCACCACCCGGGCTACGACTTCAACGACGACAACGTCGCCGTGGGCAGCGCCTACTGGGTGCGCCTGACCGAACGCTTCCTGAGCGCCGCAACGCTCGTCAACGACCTGAACCGAGGAGAGACGACATGAACGTGGTGGTCCTGGGCGCCGGCCTGCTCGGCGTGACATCGGCCTACTTCCTGCGCCAGCAGGGTCACGAGGTGACGGTGATCGACCGCCAGGCGACACCGGCCGCCGAGACCAGCTTCGCCAACGGCGGACAGATCTCGGTCAGCCATGCCGAGCCGTGGGCCAACCCCTCGGCCCCGCTGAAGGTGCTGGGCTGGCTCGGGCGCGAGGACGCGCCGCTGCTGTTCCGCCTGCGCGCCGACATGCGCCAGTGGCTCTGGGGCCTGCAGTTCATGCGCGAATGCACGCC
The DNA here is from genome assembly GCF_057219775.1 of Aquabacterium sp. T101. NCBI lineage: Bacteria > Pseudomonadati > Pseudomonadota > Betaproteobacteria > Burkholderiales > Sphaerotilaceae > Aquabacterium > Aquabacterium sp. T101. The sequence goes on along the minus strand of NZ_JBXVVZ010000010.1, from coordinate 71,219 downwards.
GGCGCGCACGCGCCACAACATCGAGCAGATCGTGCGGCTGGGCACCTACAGCCGCGACACGCTGCAGCAGCTGCGCCGCGAGCGCGGCCTCGAGTACGACCAGCGCACCCAGGGCATCCTGCACTTCTACACGAGCCAGAAGGAGTTCGACGGCGCCGAGGCGCCCGCGGCGCAGATGCGCGAGCTGGGCTGCGACCGCCGCGTGATCTCGGCCGACGAGGCCGTGCGCATCGAGCCCGCGCTGCGCCATGTGCGCTCGCAGCTCGCCGGCGCCACCTACACCGCCGAGGACGAGTCCGGCGACGCCAACCGCTTCGCCCGCGAGCTGGTGCAGCGCTGCATCGAGGACGGCGTGCAGTTCCGCATGAGCCACACCGTGACGGCGCTGCGCGAGGCCGGCGGCGCGATCGACCATGTGGAAGCCACCGACAGCGAAGGCCGCTTCCAGCGCATCCGCGGCGACGCCTACGTGCTGGCCATGGGCAGCCTGAGCCCGCTGCTGGCCGCGCCGCTGGGCGTGCAACTGCCGATCTACCCGGCCAAGGGCTACTCGGTGACGATGCCGGTGAAGGACGCCTCGATGGCGCACCAGGTGTCGCTGACCGACGACGAGTACAAGCTGGTGTTCTCGCGCCTGGGCGACCGGCTGCGCATCGCCGGCACGGCCGAGTTCAACGGCTACGACCGCGACCTGAACCGCGTGCGCTGCGAAGCCATCGTGCGCCGCGTCGAACAGCTGTTCCCCGGCGCCGGCGACGCCAGCCAGGCCCAGTTCTGGACCGGCCTGCGCCCGGCCACGCCGAGCAACGTGCCGATCATCGGCCGCTCGAAGCTGCCCAACCTGTTCCTGAACACCGGCCACGGCACGCTGGGCTGGACCCATGCCTGCGGCTCGGGCAAGAGCATCGCGCGCATCGTGAGCGGCCTGCGGCCCGAGGTGGACTTCGCGTTCACGGGCGTCGACGCCGAGCGCCGCCGCGCGGCGGCGGCGGTCAGCCGCCCGGCGCCGGCGCGGCCTGCTGCCTCGCCTTGAGCTGCAGCAGCAGCCCGTGCAGCATCTCGGTCGACAGACCGTGCAGCACGAGCCGGTAGCCGGCGCGAAGCGTGCTCTCGGGCACCAGCGGATGCTTGTTGTTCAGCAGCACCAGGTGCTCGGGCATCCCGGTGATCTGCGCGCAGTAGATGCCGATGGTCTCGTCGAGCTGCAGCGAGTTGCTTGCGCGCCAGAAGTCGTTGTCGGTCAGCAGCAGCTGGTACATCGGCGTGAAGATCTCGATGGCCGTCTGCAGGTCGATGAAGTTGAGCCGCCCGTGCGGCATGTCGGCCAGCTGCACCGGGCAGGGATTGACCATCGACAGGTCCAGCGCGGGCACCGGCGCCAGCGTGCGGCCCTCGTCCTGCAGCGCGCGGTTCAGGTAGATGACGAAGTTGAACAGGTTCAGGTCGTGCTGGACGAACAGGTTGTCCTTCAGGTCGTCCAGCGTCATCGGCCGCAGCGGGCGCGACGGGATCTTCACGCCGGCGTTGGCCGCGATGAAGGCCAGGATGTCGCTGCCGAAGTGGAAGTGGCGCAGGATCATCCACGTGGCCTGCGGCGAGACCCAGGTCTTCAGGCCCTCGGCCAGGATGCGGTGCAGGAACACCGGCGCCTGCCAGCGCTGGGGCAGCACCGCCTTGACGAGCTGGAACAGCACGATGCAGGCGCGCGCCAGCGGCCGCACCACCGGCATCAGGAACTGGCGTGACCTGGACGCCGAGTCGGCCAGCCAGGCCTGCTTGATCTCGTCGGACAGCGGCGAGCTCTTGTCCAGGTAGAGCGCGAGCCAGGGGCTCGGGTCGGCCGGGTTGTGCTCGTGGAGCAGGAAGTCGGGCAGCGTCTTCATGGCGAACAGGCGTCCTCCCATTGCATCAGGTACAGCTGCGCGGTACGCCGCGCGGTGGCGACGATGTCGTCGTCGGCGCGGCCGGTCGGGTCGGCCTGCAGCACCAGGCGCACCGCGGCCAGCCAGCGTGCGAGATGGTTCTCGTCGTTGGCGCCGTGGTAGGCCAGGAAGCGCCACGCCTGCGGCCCGAGCGGCAGCTGGGCCTGCAGCAGCGGCAGCAGCGCCGGGATGATTCGCTGGCCCGTGCCCTCGATCACGTAGATGGCGCCCAGCAGCCCCACCGGACTGGGCGTGGCCGCCTTGGCGTGCAGGAAGGCGTTCAGCGCCTCGCCGCCGGCATTGCGGCGCAGCGCGTCGATGTGCGTCTCGGTGCCGCCGGCATGGCGGTAGTCGTCGAACAGGATGTGGAAGTCGAACTGCTCCTCGCGGGCATGCGTTTCCACCAGCGCGCCGAGCGCCTCGTAGGGCGGGCGCATGCTGGCGATGGCCTCGCGCATCCAGCGGCTGCCCTCGCGCACCTGCGGGATCCAGCAGGCCATCCAGCGCAGGTAGCCGTCGACGCCGAAGCGCCGCTGCACGATCGAGCGCACGAGCGGCGTGCGCCACGCGGCGGAACGGTAGTCGTGCCACACCGCGGCCAGCCGCTGCAACAGGCTCGCCAGCCGGGCATCGCCCGCCGCCTGCGCCGGATCGTGCGGCGCGGCCACGTCGGGCAGCGCTTCGGCGTCGGCCGGTGGCGACGGCGGTGGCACCTGCGCCGGGGCCCGTCCCGCCGGCACCGCGCGGCGCGCGCCCGGCCGCTCCACCTCGAACAGCGCATAGGCCACGCTGAATCGGCCCGACTCGGGCACGAAGCAGAAGATCTGCTCGCCGTCGGCCAGGGCCCGGGTGCGCACGAACTCCGACAGCATGACGAACAGGCTGGCCGCGCCGGTGTTGCCGCGCGTGGCCAGGTTGTTCCACCAGCGCGCCGGCTCGATGGCGAGCTCGGCCTTGCGCATCAGATCGTCCACCACCGGCCGGAAGCGCTCGGACGAGTAGTGGCACAGGAAGTGGTCCACGCGCCTCGGGTCCACCAGGCCGGCGCGCACGAGGCCCGCGTACTCGTGGATCGCGACGTCGAACAGGTTGGGCAGCAGGCGGATGTCCTGCCGCAGCGCCAGTGCGCCGTCCGCCTCGGCGGCGCTGCTGCTGTCGTAGTCGAGGTAGCTGCGCTGCCCGTCGGCGTTCAGGCCGAGCTGCATGCACACCGGGTGGTCGCCCGAGAACGACTTCAGGTGCACCCACTTCAGCCGCAGGCGCGGCAGCGCCGCATCGAGCGTGTCGCGCCGCGCCAGCAGCAGCGCCCCGGCGCCGTCGGACAGCATCCAGCGCAGGAAGTGGGCGTTGAAGTCGGCCTCGTAGCCGCGCGGCGCGAAACGGGTGGACTTGAACATGCGCGACGGCAGGTCGCTGCCCACCGCCAGCGCGCGCCGGGCGTCGCCGTGCTGCACCTGGCCGGCGGCGAAGGCCAGCGCGCCCAGGCTGGCGGCGCAGACGCCGACGCTGGTGTGGGTGTGCATCGGCGGCGCGCCCAGCTCGCCCTGCACCATGTTGGCGAAGCCCGGCATGATCGCGTCGCCGCCACTGGTGCCGCAGGCCAGCAGGTCCACCGCATCCAGGCCGCAGCCGGCGTCGGCCAGCGCGGCGCGCACCGCGGCGGCGGCCATCTGCGCATTGCTTTCGCGGGTGCGGCCGTCGGGCCCGATGGCGTAGTGCCGGCTCGCGATGCCGTTCTCGGCCAGGATGCGCTGCTTGATGCGGCGCGACGCTCGGTTGATCGGCGCCACGTAGGCGTCCATGCCGTCGTTGTCGACCGGCTCGCCGGGCAGGTGCAAGCCGGTGCCGGCGATGAAGACGTCGTCGTAGAGGGTGGGCATGCGTGCAGGCGGTTCAGGCGCGCGGCGCCGGCAGGGTCATCAGGGAGCGGCTGCGCCAGCGCGGCACCAGCGGCGCCAGCAACAGCGTGCGCAGCACGTAGCGCAGGAAGCTGCGCTCCTCGAGCGCCGGGTCCACGCGCTCGCGCAGCGTGCGGTGCAGCGCCGGCATCGTGCTCCAGTGCTCGCGCGGGTGCTCGTGGTGCGCGGTGTGCAGGCCGATGTTGAAGTACACGCGGTTGACGGCCCCGGTGAAGTTGCGCGCGTAGTTCCAGCGCGAGCGTGGGTCGGCATGCGCATGCTGGAAGTAGTTGGCGCCGAGCAGCATGTGCATCGCCACCGCCTGCGGCAGCAGCACGTAGAGCAGCGCACCGCGCAGGTCGACGGCCAGCGCCACCAGCCACGTCAGGGCCACCAGCGCGTACTGCAGCAGCGCCCAGCGCCACACGCCCGGGCGGTGCCGGCGCTGGCGCGCCAGGTGGCGCAGGAAGTGCGGGTACAGCGCGGCCGCGGCCTGGAAAGGGTGCAGCAGCCAGCCCGCCAGGTCGTTGGTGTCGCCGCGCGCGAAGCGGTAGGTGCGCGCCCAGTCGCCGGGACCGTGCCGGTGGCGGTGGTGGTTGGCGTTGTGCGTGGCGGCGAACGCGTAGGTGGGGTGGCCCTGCAGCATCGCGAGCAGCAGGTCGGTGGCGCGGTTGAGCACGCGGCCGCGCCACATCGGCCGGTGGGCGTGATGGTGGTGGATGACGCCGATGCCGATCCACATCACCAGCATCGGCGCGTACAGCAGCGCATGGAATCCGTGCCGCCATTGCCACAGCGCCAGCGCCGGCACGGCCGCGAGGTAGGCCAGGCTCTGCAGGTCGCGCCGATGGCGCAGCGGCCCGAGGCCGGCCGTCATGGCGCCCCACCACCGGCCGGCGAGCCGGCAGCGCCGGCCTCGCGGGCCTCGCGCGCCAGCCCGGCCTCGATCACCGCGCGCGCCGCGTCGTGCGGCAGCGCGGTGCGGCACCAGCGGTCCATGAAGGTGAACAGGAAGCCGTAGTTGCCGCGGTGGCAGGCATGGTGCAGGTGGTGGTCCTGCGCGTTGGACAGCCAGCGCCAGCGCCGCGGCAGGGCGCTGAAGTTGCCATGGCCGATGACGTTGTAGGTGAGAGACAGCACCGGCAGCAGCGCCAGGGCCAGCGGCGTGAAGTCCCACGCCAGCATCGGCAGCAGCAGCACGCTGCCCAGCAGCAGCGCTTCCACCGGGTGGAAGGCGTAGGTGGACCAGGGCGTGGTGACCACCGACCGGTGATGCGCTCCATGCACCGCGCGCAGCAGCCAGGGCAGGTGCAGCGTGCGATGGATGACGTAGAAGTGGATGTCGTTCCAGATCAGCAGCGCGATCAGCTCGGTCACCACGCGCAGCGGCTCGTTGCCCGGGTGCAGGCCGGCCCAGCCCTGCACCAGCATCTGCCACGGCACGAGCAGGCCCACGCCGAAGATCAGCACCGACACCGCGCTCTGGCGCCACTCGCGCGCCACCTGGCCGTCGGGCACGCGGCGCGGGTCGAGCAGACGCGCCCAGCCGCGGCGCAGCAGCGCCGCCCGCACCCCGCCGGCCACCCACCCCGCCAGCAGGTAGATCGCGGCGAAATAGGCCACACCGCCGGCCGCGACGGCCAGGGGGTTCCAGGTTTCGGGTTGCAGCGGTGCCATGGTGCGGATGCAGGCGCAAGTGTGCCTTGCCATCGCGGCACGGCTCTTGCGCTATAAGCAGCGCCACCCCCCAGAACCGATGGGCCGACCATGACCCCGCAACAGATCCTCCAGCACCTGCAGCGCGCCAACGAGGTGGCGCGCGAGTCGATGGCCCAGGGCCGGCACCCGTTCGGCGCGATCCTGGTCGACGCCGACGGCCACACGGTGCTGATGGAGCAGGGCAACGTGGACACGGTGGAGCATGCCGAGTCGCTGCTGGCGCGCCGCGCGGCGCGCGAGTTCGCGCCGCAGCGCCTGTGGGGCTGCACGCTGGTGACCACGGTGGAGCCCTGCGCAATGTGCGCCGGCACGCAGTACTGGGCCCACATCGGCCGGCTGGTCTACGGCATGACCGAGCGCGACCTGCTGGCGCTGACCGGCAACCATGCCGAAAACCCCACGCTGGACCTGCCCTGCCGCGAGGTCTTCGCGCGCGGGCAGAAAGCGATCGACGTGGTGGGCCCGGTGCCCGAGGCGGCATCCGCGATCGCCGCGCTGCACCGCGACTTCTGGTCCGCGCGATGACCTGGACCGGCCGGCTCGAACTGCGCTACCGGCGCGACGGCGCGCGCTGTGTGGCGCACGACCGCCACGAGGGCCCGCTGCGCGTGCTGCAGGCGCTGTACCCCGAGGGGCCCGGCATCTGCCACCACGTGCTGGTGCACCCGCCCGGCGGGGTCGTCGGCGGCGACCTGCTGGACATCGACGTCGAACTCGGCGCCGGCACGCATGCGGTGATCACCACGCCCGGCGCGACGCGGTTCTACCGCAGCACGGGCGCGGTGGGCGAGCAGCGCGCGCTGCTGCGCGCCGGCGAAGGCGCGCGCATCGAGTGGCTGCCGCTGGAAGCCATCGCCTACCGCGGCTGCCGCGCCGTCAATGCGGTGCGCTTCGAACTCGCCGAAGGCGCCGCGATGATCGGCTGGGACCTGCTGGCCCTCGGCCTGCCGGCCGCGGGCGAGGCGTTCGACGCCGGCTCGATCGAGCAGCGCCTGGAGTGGCCGGGACGCTGGCTCGAACGCGGCCGCATCGCGGCGAGCGACCGGCGCCTGCTCGACAGCCCGCTCGGCCTGGGCGGCCATGGCGTGCTGGCCAGCGTGTGGTTCGCCTCGGGCTCGGCGCTGGCCCCGGCGCAGCGCGACGCGCTGGTGGACACGGCGCGCGAGGCGCTGGCGGCGTCGGGCTTCGCGCTGCCGGCCGGGGTGACCGCCCCGGCGCCCGGCGTGGTGCTGGCGCGCGCGCTGGCGCACCGGGTGGAACCGGCCTTCGCGCTGGCGTCGGCCGTGCGTGCCGCGTGGCGCCGGGCGGCCTGGCAGCTCGACGCGCAGCCGCCGCGCGTGTGGCGCACCTGATCCGCGCCCCGGCGCCGGATCAGATCGACATGCGTTCCTTGACGCCGTCGCGCGCCATGTCGGCGCCGCGGCCGCGCATCACGATCTCGCCGCGCTCCATCACGAGGTACTGGTCGGCCAGCTCGGCGGCGAAGTCGTAGTACTGCTCCACCAGCACGATGGCCATCGTCTTGCGGTCGGCCAGCATGCGGATCACGCGGCCGATGTCCTTGATGATGCTGGGCTGGATGCCCTCGGTGGGCTCGTCGAGCATCAGCAGCTTGGGGCCGGCGGCCAGCGCGCGCGCGATGGCCAGCTGCTGCTGCTGCCCGCCGGACAGGTCGCCGCCGCGTCGGCCGATCATCTGCCGCAGCACCGGGAACAGCTCGAACAGCTCCGGCGGCACGGCAGTGCCGCCCGGCTTGGTGGCCAGGCCCATGCGCAGGTTCTCGTCCACCGTGAGGCGGCCGAAGATCTCGCGCCCCTGCGGCACGTAGCCGATGCCGGCGCGCACGCGGCCGTAGCTCGGTGCGCGCGTGATATCGGTGCCGTCGATGACGACGCTGCCGGTCTTGACCGGCACCACGCCCATCAGGCTCTTGAGCAGCGTGGTCTTGCCCACGCCGTTGCGGCCGAGCACCACCGTCACCTCGCCCACCTTCGCCTCGAAGGACAGGTTGCGCAGGATGTGGCTGCCGCCGTAGTACTGGTTGAGGCCGTCGACCTTCAGCATCTGCGTTCCTTGGCCTTCGTCTGGGAGGCGGGCCTGTCGCGCCGCATCGGCGTGGCGCCCGACGCGGCGGCGCGCGACGTCGGCGGTCGGCGCTGCGCGCCGACAGCCCTGCGGTGCTCGCCCGCCCGGCCCGTGGCCGAACTCGCTTCGCTCACTGCGTTCGCTGCGCTCGGACAGCCGCCACGAGTCAGATGACGAGGCGCGCTGGCGCGCGCGGCCGGGCGCGCTGCGCTCCTCGGCGCCGCCCACGCGCACCGCCGCGCCGGGCGCCACGCCGAGGGCCACCGCAGTGGCATGCCAAGGGTCTGCACGCCGGTGTCAGTGTCGGCCTGTGCGGGCGGGCCGGTGCGGCTCGGCGCCCTGTGGAACGGCGAGGCGCGCAGGGTCCGGGGTCGGCGCGCGCAGCGCGCTTCGTGAACTGACTCGCCGCGGCTGTCCGAGCGCAGCGAACGCAGTGAGCGAAGCGAGTTCGGCGGCGCGACCCCGGTCCCGAGCACCGCAGCGCAGTCGTCGCGCAGCGACGACCGTTCCAGCGGGCGCCGAGCCGCACCGGCCCGCCCGCACAGGCCCGAGAAGAAGGCCCGCATGCACGCGCTGGCGTGGGACAGTCTCGACTCAACGCCCAAGGTACACCTCGACCACCTTCTCGTTGGCCTGCACGTCCGACAGCAGACCCTCGGCGAGCACGCTGCCCTCGTGCAGCACGGTCACCTTCTTGCGGCCCTGCGTGAGCTGGTCGACGAACTTCATGTCGTGTTCCACCACCACCAGCGAGTGCTCGCCTTCCAGGCTGAGGAACAGCTCGGCGGTGCGCTCGGTCTCCTCGTCGGTCATGCCGGCCACCGGCTCGTCGAGCAGCAGCAGCTTCGGGTCCTGCATCAGCAGCATGCCGATCTCCAGCCACTGTTTCTGGCCGTGCGACAGCAGCCCGGCGGTACGTTGCGCCTCGTCCTTGAGGTGGATGCGCTCCAGCGTGGCGCCGATGCGGTCGAGCTGCTCGCCCGACAGGCGCGAGAACAGCGCCGCGCGGGCGCGTCGGTCGGCGGCGAGCGCCAGCTCCAGGTTCTCGAACACCGTCAGGCGCTCGTACACGGTGGGCTTCTGGAACTTGCGACCGATGCCGATCTGCGCGATGTCGGGTTCCTTCAGGCGCAGCAGGTCGATGTTGGAGCCGAACGAGATCGTGCCGCCGTCCGGGCGCGTCTTGCCGGTGATGCAGTCCATCATCGTCGTCTTGCCCGCGCCGTTGGGGCCGATGATGCAGCGCAGCTCGCCGACGTTGATCGCCAGCGACAGAGCGTTCAACGCCTTGAAGCCGTCGAAGCTCACCGTCACGTCGTCCAGGTACAGCGCCACGCCGTGGGCGAAGTCGGGCACGCCATGGCGCAGCACGCGGCCGTAGGCGGCACTCCGGTCGCCGCCGTTGACCTGGGCCGCGGCCACGCGCTGGGCATAGGCCTCGCGCCGGCGGGCGCCCTCCTCCATCAGGTCGGGCGTCATTCCCTGCGCTCCTTGCGCCGCCACTGCGTCACCAGCCCCACCAGGCCGTTCGGCAGGAACAGCGTGACGGCGATGAACATCGCACCCAGGAAGTAGAGCCAGAACTCGGGGAACGCCGCGGTGAACCAGCTCTTGGCGCCGTTGACGAAGAAGGCACCGACGATCGGGCCGATCAGCGTGGCGCGGCCCCCCACCGCGGCCCAGATCGCGATCTCGATCGACGCGGCCGGGCTCATCTCGCTCGGGTTGATGATGCCCACCTGCGGCACGTACAGCGCGCCGGCCACGGCGCACATCACGGCCGACAGGGTCCAGATCGCCAGCTTGTAGGCCACCGGGTTGTAGCCGGTGAACATGACGCGGCTCTCGGCGTCGCGGATGGCCTGCAGCACGCGGCCGAACTTGCTGGTGACGATGGCGCGCGCCATCAGGAAGAAGCCGATCAGCACCAGCCCCGACAGCACCGCCAGCGCCACGCGCATCTGCGGCGTGGCGATCGGGATGTCGAGGATGCGCTTGAAGTCGGTGAAGCCGTTGTTGCCGCCGAAGCCGGTCTCGTTGCGGAAGAACAGCAGCATCGCGGCGAAGGTGAGCGCCTGCGTGATGATCGAAAAGTACACGCCCTTGATGCGCGAGCGGAAGGCGAACCAGCCGAACACGAAGGCCAGCAGCCCGGGCACCAGCACCACCAGCAGCGCCTGCGCGACGAAGCTGTCCGACAGCGCCCAGTGCCAGGGGAACTCCTTCCAGTTCAGGAACACCATGAAGTCCGGCAGGTCCGACTGGTACTGCCCCTCGCGGCCGATCTGCCGCATCAGGTACATGCCCATCGCGTAGCCGCCCAGCGCGAAGAACAGCCCATGCCCCAGCGACAGGATGCCCGCGTAGCCCCAGATCAGGTCCATCGCCAGCGCGCAGATCGCATAACAGAGGATCTTGCCCACCAGACTGACGTAGAAGTCCGGCAGATGCAGCCAGGACCCTTCCGGCACCACCAGGTTGAGCACCGGGATGCCCACCGAAACAACGACAAGGCAGACAAGAACGGCAGTCCACCCCCGCCAGCCCAGCAGGCGAGGCCGGTCCGGCTCCGCCGGCCGGCTCGCGCCGCCCCCCTGGGGGGGAGCGCCGAAGGCGCTACGGGGGGGGGTCATACCTCCGCGCTCCGGCCCTTCAGGGCAAACAGCCCGGAAGGCCGCTTCTGGATGAACAGCACGATCACCACCAACACCATGATCTTGGCCAGCACCGCGCCGGACCAGCCTTCCAGCAGCTTGGTCAGCACGCCCAGGCCGAGGCCGGCGACGACGGTGCCCGCGAGCTGACCCACGCCGCCCAGCACCACCACCATGAACGAGTCGACGATGTAGCTCTGGCCCAGGTCCGGGCCCACGTTGCCGACCTGGCTCAGCGCGCAGCCGGCCAGCCCGGCGATGCCGGCGCCCAGCGCGAAGGCCCAGGTGTCCACGCGCGCGGTGTTCACGCCCATGCAGGCCGCCATCGGCCGGTTCTGCGTCACGCCGCGCACGAACAGGCCCAGCCGCGTGCGCGCGATCAGGAGCGCCACGCCGGCCAGCACCAGGGCGGCGAAGACCAGGATCGCGATCCGGTTGTAGGGCAGCGTCAGGTTGGGCAGCACGGCGACGCCGCCGGACAGCCACGCGGGATTCTCCACCGGCACGTTCTGCGCGCCGAAGATCGAGCGCACGGCCTGCATCAGCATCAGGCTGATGCCCCAGGTGGCCAGCAGCGTCTCCAGCGGCCGGCCGTAGAGCCAGCGGATCACGCTGCGCTCCAGCACCGCGCCCACCAGCGCCGCGACCACGAACGAGGCCGGCACCGCGGCCAGCAGGTACCAGTCGAAGGCGTCCGGCAGGTAGGCCCTGAACAGGTTCTGCACCACGTAGGCGGCGTAGGCGCCGATCATCATCAGCTCGCCATGGGCCATGTTGATCACGCCCATCAGCCCGTAGGTGATGGCCAGGCCCAGCGCCACCAGCAGCAGGATCGACCCGAGCGACAGCCCGGTGAACAGCACGCCCAGGCGCTCGCCCCAGGCCAGGCGCGACTCGATGGCCGCCAGCGTGCGCTGCATCGCGGCCTTGACCTCGGCGTCGCTCTCGGCGGCGAGCTTTTCCAGCAGCAGCGAGCGCGTCGCGGGGTCGCGGCTGCCGGTCAGCAGCTCGGCCGCGGCCAGGCGCTTGGCCTTGTCCTCCGACGAGATCAGCGCGGCCGCCTTGAGCATCTCGAACTGGGCCTTCAGGCGCGGGTCGGTCTCGGCGGCAGCGGCCTTGTCCAGCAGCGGCAGCAGGCCCTCGTCGACGTTGTCCTTCAGCGCCGCCAGCGCGGCGGCGCGCTCGGCCACCTCGGGCGACGCGAGCTTGAACGCGGCCTGCGCCCCTTCGAGCGCAGCACGCATCCGGTTGTTATTGATGACGTCCTCCGCATCGTCCGGCAGCGCCGCCTTGGCGCCGGTGGCGGCGTCGACGACGGCCTCGCCCTGCACCAGCAGCACCTTGCCGCCGGCGATCTTGGCTTCGTCGTCGAGCAGCGCCTTCACGAAGGGCAGCACGCTCGCGTCGCCCGCCGCGACGCGCTCGTTGAGCGCGGCCACACGGCTGTCGACATCGCCCTGCGCGATCGCCAGGGCCTGTTCGGGCGTCAGGGCGTGAGCCCGTCCGGCCCAGCCGCCCGCCACGAGGGCGGCGGCCAGGAACAGGCCTCCGAGGAGGCCTTTCGGGAACGTCATCAGGGGCGCTTTACTTCTTGGCCACCACGGGCTCGTTGACCTTGCCCTTGTTCTCGGGGATGTAGTCGCTCCACGGGTCGGCCACGACCGGGCCCGGGGTCTTCCACACCACCTTGAACTGGCCGTCGGCCTGCACCTCGCCGATAAACACGCTCTTGTGCAGGTGATGGTTCTTCGGGTCCATCTTCGAGGTGATGCCCGACGGCGCCTTGAAGGTCTGGCCGGCCATCGCGGCGATCACCTTGTCGGTGTCCGTGCTCTTGGCCTTGGTGACGGCCTGGGCCCACATGTGCACGCCGATGTAGGTGGCCTCCATCGGGTCGTTGGTCAGCGGCTTGTCCTTGTGGCCGGCGATGCCCTTGGCCTTGGCGTAGTCGCTCCACTTCTTGATGAACTCGGCGTTGGTCGGGTTCTTGATCGACTGGAAGTAGTTCCAGGCGGCCAGGTGCCCCACCAGCGGCTTGGTGTCGACGCCGCGCAGTTCCTCCTCGCCGACCGAGAAGGCGACGACCGGCACGTCCTTGGCCTTCAGGCCCTGGTTGCCGAGCTCCTTGTAGAACGGCACGTTGGAGTCGCCGTTGATGGTGGAGACCACGGCGGTCTTCTTGCCTTCGCTGGCGAACTTCTTGATCTTGGCGATGATCGACTGGTAGTCCGCGTGGCCGAAGGGGGTGTACTCCTCCATGATGTCGGCGTCGGGGATGCCCTTGGCCTTCAGGAAGGCGCGCAGGATCTTGTTCGTGGTGCGCGGGTACACGTAGTCGGTGCCCAGCAGCACGAAGCGCTTGGCGCTGCCACCGTCCTTGCTCATCAGGTACTCGACCGCGGGGATGGCCTGCTGGTTGGGCGCGGCACCCGTGTAGAACACGTTCTTCGACAGCTCCTCGCCCTCGTACTGCACGGGGTAGAACAGCAGCGAGTTGGTCTCCTCGAACACCGGCAGCACGCTCTTGCGGCTGACCGAGGTCCAGCAGCCGAACACCACGGCGACCTTGTCCTGCGTGATCAGCTGCTTGGCCTTCTCGGCGAACAGCGGCCAGTTCGACGCCGGGTCGACGACCACGGGCTCGAGCTTCTTGCCGAGCACGCCGCCCTTGGCGTTGATCTCGTCGATGGCCATCAGCACGGTGTCCTTGAGCACCGTCTCGGAAATCGCCATCGTGCCGGACAGCGAGTGCAGCACGCCGACCTTGATGGTGTTGCCCTGGGCCAGGGCAGGCGCGGCACTGAACATGCCGGCAGCGACGAGCGCGGCACCGACCGCCTTGAGGGCATGGCGGCGCGGCAGCGATTTGGTTTTGTGCATGGGTTCTCCGTCCTGTGGGTTGGTGGGGGACGGGACCCGTTACGCAACCGGCGTGCCAAGTCCTTCACGAGGGTGGCACCGAAACTGCAAGAATCCGGGCGATGGACCTGACCCCCCGAGAGAAAGACAAGCTGCTGCTGTTCACCGCCGCGCTGCTGGCCGAGCGGCGCAAGGCGCGCGGCCTCAAGCTCAACGTGCCCGAGTCGATCGCGCTGATCAGTGCGGCCATCCTCGAAGGCGCGCGCGACGGCCGCACCGTGGCGCAGCTGATGAGCGAAGGCAAGACCGTGCTCACGCGCGCGGACGTGATGGACGGCGTGCCCGAGATGATCCCGGAGATCCAGGTCGAGGCCACCTTCCCCGACGGCACCAAGCTGGTGACCGTGCACCAACCCATTGCATGACGGAGAAAATCGTGCGCACCACTTTGGCCTGCCTCGCGCTGCTGATCACCACGGCCGCGTCGGCCCACGACGGGCACGGTGCCGCGGGCACCCACCTGCATGCGTCCGACGTGTTCGGCCTGCTCGCGCTGGCCGCCGGCGTGGCCTGGTGGCTCGGCCGCCGGAGCGGCCGATGATCCCGGGCGAGCTGCTCGTCGACGGGGCCGACATCGAGCTCAACGCCGGCCGCCGCACGCTGACCGTGGTGGTGGAGAACGCCGGCGACCGGCCGGTGCAGGTGGGCTCGCACTACCACTTCGCCGAGACCAACCCGGCGCTGCGCTTCGACCGCGCGGCCGCGCGCGGCATGCGGCTGAACATCGCCTCGGGCACCGCCGTGCGCTTCGAGCCCGGCCAGCAGCGCACCGTGGAGCTGGTGGACTACGCCGGCGACCGCGCGGTGTGGGGCTTCCGCGGCACCGTCATGGGGGCGCTATGAGCCGGATCGGGCGCCGGGCCTATGCCGAGATGTTCGGCCCGACCACGGGCGACCGGGTGCGCCTGGCCGACACCGCGCTGGTGATCGAGGTCGAGCGCGACCTCACCGTCTACGGCGAGGAGGTCAAGTTCGGCGGCGGCAAGACCATCCGCGACGGCATGGGACAGAGCCAGCGCGTCAACGGCCCCGGCGCACACGAGGCCTGCGACTGCGTCGTCACCAACGCGCTGATCGTCGACCACTGGGGCATCGTCAAGGCCGACATCGGCATCAAGGGCCAGCGCATCGCGGCCGTCGGCAAGGCCGGCAACCCGGACGTGCAGCCCGGCGTGGACATCGTCATCGGCCCGGGCACCGAGATCATCGCCGGCGAGGGGATGATCGTCACCGCCGGCGGCATCGACAGCCACATCCACTTCATCTGCCCGCAGCAGATCGACGAGGCGCTGGCCAGCGGCGTGACCACCATGCTCGGTGGCGGCACCGGCCCGGCCACCGGCACCTTCGCCACCACCTGCACGCCCGGGCCGTCGAACATCGCGCAGATGCTGCGCGCGGCCGACGCGTTCCCGATGAACCTGGGCTTCCTGGGCAAGGGCAACGCCAGCCGCCCCGAGGCGCTGCGCCAGCAGGTCGAGGCCGGCGTCATCGGCATGAAGCTGCACGAGGACTGGGGCACCACGCCGGCGGCGATCGACCAGTGCCTGTCGGTGGCCGACGAGACCGACACGCAGGTGTCGATCCACAGCGACACGCTCAACGAGAGCGGCTTCGTCGAGGACACCATCGCCGCCACCAAGGGCCGCACGCTGTGCGCCTTCCACACCGAGGGCGCGGGCGGCGGTCATGCGCCGGACATCCTGCGCGTGGTGGGCGAGCCCAACTTCCTGCCCAGTTCCACCAACCCGACGATGCCGTTCACGGTGAACACCGTCGACGAGCACCTCGACATGCTGATGGTGTGCCACCACCTCGACGCGTCGATCGCCGAGGACCTGGCCTTCGCCGAAAGCCGCATCCGCCGCGAGACCATTGCCGCCGAGGACATCCTGCACGACCTGGGCGCCATCAGCATGATGAGCAGCGACAGCCAGGCCATGGGGCGCGTGGGCGAGGTGGTGATCCGCACCTGGCAGACGGCGCACAAGATGAAGCTGCAGCGCGGCGTGCTGCCGGGCGACAGCGAGCGCCACGACAACACCCGCGTCAAGCGCTACGTGGCCAAGTACACCGTCAACCCGGCCATCGCCAACGGCATCGCGCACGAGGTGGGCAGCATCGAGCCCGGCAAGTGGGCCGACCTGGTGTTCTGGCGCCCGGCCTTCTTCGGCGTCAAGCCGAGCCTGGTGATGAAGGGTGGCTTCATCGCGTCGGCGCTGATGGGCGATGCCAACGCCAGCATCCCGACGCCGCAGCCGGTGCATGTTCGCCCGATGTTCGGCGCCTTCGGCGGCGCGCTGGGTCGCTCGTCGATCACCTTCGTCAGCCAGGCCTCGCTGGCCAACGGCGCGGCCGAGGCCTACGGGCTGCACAAGCACCTGTCGGCGGTGCGCGGCTGCCGCCGCGTGACCAAGGCGGACATGATCCACAACGCCTACGCGCCGAAGATGCAGATCGACGCGCAGACCTACGAGGTGCGCGCCGACGGCGTGCTGCTGACCTGCGAGCCGGCGGCGGTGCTGCCGATGGCGCAGCGCTACTTCCTGTTCTGAGCGGCGCCGCTCAGTCGCGGAACGTCGGCGCCTTGCGCGCCTGGGCCGCGCTCGCCGCGGCCATCAGGTCTTCGCTGAGCAGCATCGCCGCGTTCCACGTCGCCACGTGGTTCAGGCCGTCGGCCACGCTGTGGTCGCGCGCGTAGTTGAGCATCTCCTTGATGCCGCGCACCGACAGCGGCGACTTGGCGGCGATGGCCTGCGCCACCTCACGCACGCCGGCGGCCAGCGCCTCGCGCGTGTCGAAGACGCGGTTGACCAGGCCGATGGCCTGCGCCTCGGCCGCACCGACCTCGCGCCCGGTGTAGGCCAGCTCGCGCACCAGCCCCTGCGAGCCGGTCAGCTTCGGCAGGCGCTGCAGCGTGCCCACGTCGGCCACCATGCCGATGTCGATCTCCTTGATGCTGAAGCGGGCGTCGGCCGACGCGTAGCGCATGTCGGCGCAGCAGATCAGGTCGATGCCGCCGCCGACGCAGGCGCCGTGCACGGCGGCCAGCACCGGCTTGCGGCAGCGCTCCAGGCTGGTCAGCGTGTCCTGCAGGTCGAGGATGAAGCGGCGCAGCTTCTCGCGCGTGCGGCCGTCGCAGTCGTCGTGCAGCGACGGCATCAGCTCGCCGAACATCTGCAGGTCGATGCCGGACGTGAAGTGCCGGCCCTCGCCTTCGAGCACCACCACGCGCACCGCGGGTGCCTCGTCGAGCGCGGTGAAGGCGCGGCGCAGCTCGTGCCACATCGCCAGGTTCATGGCGTTGGCCTTGTCGGGCCGGTTCATGCGGACGGTGGCGACGGGGCCGTCGGCGGTCACGGTGAGGGTGTCGTAGGTCATGGCAGGGCGCGGGTGGAAGGCCCGCGCATCATGCCTCGACCCGGGCTGCGGCCACCGCGCGCGGCCCGTGCTCGCGCGCCGCGGCGCCCACCGTCTGGCGCAACCAGCGGTGCGCCGGGTCGCGCTCGTGGCGGCGGTGCCAGAGCAGGCCGACCTCGATGGGCGGCAGCTCGAACGGGGGCTCGCGCAACACCAGGTCGGCGTCCAGGCCGCTCACGGGCAGGTAGCTGCGCGGAAACACGCTGATCAGGTCCGACTGGCGCACCACCTGGGCGGCGGTCGAGAAGTGGTTCACCGTCAGCGCCACGCGGCGGGCCCGCCCGAGCCGGGCCAGGGCCTCGTCGACGAAGCCGTGGCGGCGGCCGGCGAAGCTCACGCGCACATGGTCCGCCGCGCAATACGCGTCCAGCGTCAGCGACGGCCCGCGCGCCAGCGGATGGCCGGCGCGCATCACGCACACGTAGCGGCAGGTGTAGAGCGGCTCCAGCACCACCTCGCCCTGCCCGCCGGCGGCCGCCAGCGCGCGCGCCACGTCGGGGAAGAAGCCGATCGCGGCGTCGGCCTGGCCATGCTCGAGCTGCGGGCGCGGGTCGCGCGTAGTGAGCGGCTCGACGCGCAGGTCGATGCCGGCGGCGCTGGCAGCCAGGCCCGCCGCCAGCGGCGGCATCAGCACGGTGGCGCTGGCGTCGGCCATCGTCAGCGTGAAGCTGCGCTCGTCCCGGGCCGGGTCGAAGGCCTGCGGGTCGAACACCTCTCGCAGCGCCGACAGCGCCTGGCGCACGGCCGGCCAGGCCGCCGCGGCATAGGGCGTGGGCGCCACGCCGGTGGGCCCGGGCACGAAGAGGTCCTCGCCGAGCGTCTCGCGCAGGCGGCGCAGGGCATTGCTGACGGCCGGCTGGGTCATCGCCAGTCGGGCCGCGGCGCGGGTGACGTTGCGTTCGACCATCACCACGTCGAACACGCGGAGCAGGTTCAGGTCCAGGGTGCGGAAGTTCATGGGCGATCCCGGTCGTGAGGTTTTCGGCCCGGTATTCACGGGCGTGATGGCCGGATTCTGACTCGCAATTTCCAAGGGATAAGTAAAAACCCTAGTCTGCGCGCCATGGGCCTGTTTCGGCCCGCTGCCATGAAAGGGAAAGCACCATGTCGACCCCACAGGTTCGAGTGATGGTTCCGTCCCGGACCGAGGCCCCACGAGGCGCGGACTGGGCGGTCAATGCAGTGATGTGGCTCGTGCGCCGGTTCCGGCTGGTCACGGCCCCGGCGCGCCACGGAGGCGCGGCATGAACACCCTCGCCCGACCGGCGCTGGCGCCGGCCGCGGCGCCCGCGGGGTCGGTCTATCGCCGGACCACGCCGACGCTGCTGCAGGCGGTCGGTGCCACCCTGCAGGCCTTGGGCGCCGCCCTGTGGGCGTCGCTGGAAGCCGTGGGCGAGCGCCGGGCGCGGCGCGAACTGGACCGGCTGGCCCGGCGCTGGGCGCCGTTCGACCCCGGCCTGGCCACCCAGCTGCGCCAGGCGGCGTCGCGCGGCACGCGGCGCTGAGGCGCCAAAACGCCCGGCCGCGGGGCCTTCGCGCGCGCTAGGCGCGCGCCGGGCCCTGCAGCAGGCGGCTCACCACGTCGGCGGCGGCGGGCCGGGTCCGGCCGGCCCAGTCGTCGAACGCGGCGCGCGCCGCCGCGCCGTAGCGGCGGTAGATCCACCACCCGGCCAGGGCCACCAGCGCCAGCACGGCCAGCGAGCGGGCGCCCTTGGCCAGGGCCACCACCGTGGCGATGCCCATGCCCAGGGCCACCCACTTGAACCACCAGTGGCCGCTGTAGGTCATGGCGTTGATCACGGCGCACAGGCCGACGACGAACAGGGCGCGGAACGGCATCGTCAGGGCCTGGGTCAGGTCGCGCAGCGGGTTCATGGCAGCTTCCTCGTGGGGGTGGGTGGGTCGATGGGCGCATCGTGTCGCAGGGCCGGCCCCCTGTCGCCCACGGTGCGACGAATCGACAGGCGGCGGCGCGAACCGACGCTGCGGGCAGGCCATTTGCTATAAGCAGCGCTGACCCGTGGCCACGCCGGCCCCGGCCAGCCCCCTGCCCGCCCATGCTCAGCGTCAACAAGATCCTCCCCGCCGGCCGCGGCCTCGCCGCGCCGCTGCTGCGTCGCGCCTCCAGCGTCGAACTCGACTGGGACCTGCGCCAGAAGAGCCGCTTCGAGGCCACCGACAGCGCCGGCCGCCACCTGGGCGTGTTCCTGCCGCGCGGCAGCGTGCTGCGTGGCGGCGACGTGCTGGTGGCCGAGGACGGCTCGCTGGTGCGCGTGGTGGCGGCGCCGCAGCCGGTGTTACGCGTCACCGCCTGCCCGGCCCACGGCACCGCGCTGGACCTGCCGCGTGCGGCCTACCACCTGGGCAACCGCCATGTGCCGCTGGAGGTGCGTGCCGACCACCTGCAGTTCGAACCCGACCCGGTGCTGGCCGACATGCTGCGCTCGATGCACCTGATCGTGACCGAGGTGCAGGCGCCCTTCGAGCCCGAGGGAGGCGCCTATGCGACGGGGTCGGGCCACGGGCATGGTCACGGGCATGGCCACGGTCACGAACACGCGCACGACCACGGTCACGACCACGGTCACGATCACGCGCATGACCATGGCCACGATCACGGCCACGGCCACGATCACCGATGAACCCCGCCCCGGACGCCCTGCTCGGCCTGATGTGGCTGGCCTCCCCGGCCCTGCCGGTGGGCGGCTTCAGCTATTCCGAGGCGCTCGAGGCGGCCGTGGAGGACGGCACGGTGCGCGACGCCGCCACCGCCGGCGACTGGCTGGCCGACCAGCTGCACCTCGGCCTGGGCCGGGCCGACCTGCCGCTGGTGGCCGCGGCCCATGCGGCCTGGTCGGCGAACGACCTGCCGCGGGTGGCTGACCTGAACGCCTGGGCCCTGGCCACGCGTGAGACCGCCGAGCTGCGTGCGCAGTGCGAGCAGATGGGCCGGTCGATGCACGAGTGGCTGCGCCAGCGCGGCGACGACGGCGACGCGCGCGTGGCGGCGCTGGGCGCGCTGGCGCCGGCGCCGGCCTGGCCGGTGGCGTTCGCGCTGGCCGCGGCGCGCACCGGTGCCGATGCCCCCGCCAGCCTGCTCGCCTACGGCTTCTCCTGGGCCGAGAACCAGGTGCAGGCGGCGCTGAAGGCGGTGCCGCTGGGCCAGTCCGCCGGGCAGCGCATCCTGGCCCGGCTGGCGCAGGACTTGCCTGCCGTCGTGCGGCACGCCCTCGACATCGACGACGACGCGCGCCAGGCCTTCACGCCGCTGCTGGCGGTGCGCAGCGCCCTCCACGAAACCCAGTACTCCAGGCTGTTCCGATCATGACCACCGCACTGCACAACGTCCCCCGCCGCACCAAGAAGCTGCCGCCGCTGCGCGTCGGCGTCGGCGGCCCCGTCGGCTCCGGCAAGACCACGCTGGTCGAGAAGCTGTGCAAGACGATGCGCGAGCGCTGGGACCTCGTGGTGGTCACCAACGACATCTACACCAAGGAGGACCAGCGCCTGCTCACCGTGGCCGGCGCGCTGCAGCCCGAGCGCATCGTGGGCGTCGAGACCGGCGGCTGCCCGCACACCGCGATCCGCGAGGACGCGAGCATCAACCTCGAGGCGGTGGACCGCATGCTCGAGAAGTACCCCGACGCCGACATCGTGTTCATCGAGTCCGGCGGCGACAACCTCGCGGCCACCTTCAGCCCCGAGCTGTCGGACCTGACGATCTACGTGATCGACGTCGCCGGCGGCGAGAAGATCCCGCGCAAGGGCGGCCCGGGCATCACCAAGAGCGACCTGCTGGTGATCAACAAGACCGACCTCGCGCCCCATGTCGGCGCCGACCTCGCGGTGATGGAAGCCGACACGCGGCGCATGCGCCCGGCGCACGCCAGCACGCGCCCCTATGTGATGACCAACCTGCACACCGGCGCCGGCCTCGACGCGGTGGTGCGCTTCATCGAGCAGCGCGGCCTGCTGCAGGCCGCCGCCTGAGGGTCGGGCCCCGGGCGCGGGGGCCGGCCCGGGCGCTATCCTCCCGCCCCATGTACGCCCAGTACTTCGGCCTCAAGCACGAGCCGTTCTCCATCGCGCCGGACCCGCGCTACCTCTACATGAGCGAGCGCCACCGCGAGGCGCTGGCGCACCTGCTGTACGGCGTCAAGGGCGGCGGGGGCGGCTTCGTGCTGCTCACCGGCGAGATCGGCGCGGGCAAGACCACGGTGTGCCGCTGCCTGCTGGAGCAGATCCCCAAGCGCTGCAACGTCGCCTACATCTTCAACCCCAAGCTCACGGCGCTGGAACTGCTCAAGACCGTGTGCGAGGAGTTCCACGTGCCGGTGCAGCACGACGGGGTGGGCGCGCCGACGGTCAAGGACTACCTCGACCCGCTCAACCGCTTCCTGCTCGAGACGCATGCGGTGGGCCAGAACAACGTGCTGATCATCGACGAGGCGCAGAACCTGTCGGCCGGCACGCTGGAGCAGCTGCGCCTGCTGACCAACCTGGAGACCAACGAGCGCAAGCTGCTGCAGATCGTGCTGATCGGCCAGCCCGAGCTGCGCACGATGCTGCAGCGGCCCGAGCTGGAGCAGGTGGCGCAGCGCGTGATCGCGCGCTACCACCTCGACGCGCTGTCCGAGCGCGAGACGGCGCGCTACCTGCGGCACCGGCTCCAGGTGGCCGGGCTGACGTCGGCGTTCCCGTTCAGCAAGAGCGCCGTGCTGCGCATCCACGAGCGCTCGCGCGGCGTGCCGCGCCGCATCAACCTGCTGGCCGACCGCGCGCTGCTGGGCGCCTATGCCGAGGGCGCCGCGGGCGTGGACCAGCGCATCGTCGACAAGGCGGCGGCCGAGGTGTTCGGCGTGCAGGAGCGCCTGGGCGCGCTGCGCCGCTGGGCGCCGTGGGGCCTGGGCCTGGCGCTCGGCGCGGCGCTGACCGGCGCCGCGGTGTGGCTGTGGCCGAGCGACGGCGGCAGTACGCCCGCGCCGACGGCCGCGGCGTCGGGCGCGGTGCGTGCCGCACCCGCGGCGTCCGCGGCCGGCACCGTGCCAGCCGCCGCGTCCGGGGCCGCGACCACGGTGGCCCGCGGCACCGTGACGGCGCCCGCGGCGTCGGCCCCGGTGTTCCTGACTGCCGCCGACGTGGCCACGCGCGCCGCCGGCGCGGCACAGACCGAGGCCGATGCGTGGCGCGAACTGGCGCCGGCCTGGGGCATCGGCCTGCCCGAGGGCGTGACCGACCCGTGCGCCGCAGCGCAGCGCGCGCAGTGGCAGTGCTTCCGCAGTGCCAACGGCGGGCTGCCGCTGATCCGCCAGCTCGACCGGCCGGGCTTCATCACGCTGCGCGACGAGTCCGGCCGCACCGTGCACGCGCTGCTGCTGGGCCTGCAGGAGCGGCATGCCACGCTGCGCCTGGGCGGCCAGCCGATCCATGTCACCCTGGTGTCGCTGGCCAACGTGTGGCAGGGCGACTTCGGCACCTTCTGGCGCGCGCCGGAAGGCTATGTCGGCGTGCTGGCCGACGGCGCGCGCGGCCCGGCGGTGGACCTGCTGGCCACGCAGCTCGCCGCGCTGCGGGGCGAGGCCGCGCCGCCGGCCGGACAGGCCTATTCCGCGGCGCTGCGCGCGCGCGTGCAGGCCTTCCAGCTGTCGCAGGGCATCCAGGCCGACGGCCGCGCCGGCCCCACCACCTTCATGCAGCTCGCGCGGGCCACCGGCACGTCACGCGAGCCGCGCCTGGACACCGCACCATGAGCTACATCCTCGACGCGCTCAAGAAGGCCGACGCCGAGCGCGAGCGCAGCCCGGTCCCCGGGCTGCATGCGCACGACGGCGGCTTCGGCATCGCCGACCGGCGCGACGGCCCGCCCTGGCGCGCCATCGCGATCGGCACCGTGGCCTTGCTGCTGGCGGTGCTGGCCTGGCTGTGGTGGGGCCGCGCCGACCCCGCGGTGCCCGCGCCGGCGCCCGTGCCGATGGCGGCCGCGCCGGCACCGACCGAGCTGCCCCCGCCGAGGCCGATGCCGGCCCCCGCACCCGCGCCGGCCCCGGCCGCTGCGCCCGTGTCGCTGCCCCTGGCCGATGGCCGCGCCCCCACGCCCGCGGCGGCACCCGCCCGGCCCGCGGCCCCTGCGGCGCCACCGGCCCTGCCCGCCCCCCAGCCGGCACCTGCAGCGACAGCGACGCCCCGGGCCCCGGCCGCATCGCCGGCCACGCCCCCGGCGGCCGCCGTGGCGAGCGCGCCGGCCGCGACGCCGCGCGTGCCGACGCGCAACGAGCTGGCGGCCGACCTGCGTGCCGCGCTGCCGGCGATCAACGTGAGCGGCGCGGTCTATGCGCCGCAGCCGGCCAGCCGCCTGCTGTTCGCCAACGGCCTGGTGCTGCGCGAGGGCGATGCCATCGCCGACGGGCTGACGGTCGAGCGCATCGGCCCGACGTCGAGCGTGCTGGTGTTCCGCGGCCAGCGCTTCGAGCAGCCGCACTGACGCACGGCGCGGCGACCCAGGGCGCCGCCACCGCGGTCGCTGCGTCGACGTCAGGGCGCCGCCACCGCGGCCGCCACTTCGTCGTCAGGGCGCCGCGACCGCGGCCACCGCCTCGCCGTACAGCGCCGCGTAGCGCGCGGCCGCACTGTCCCAGCCGAATCGCAGCGCCATGCCGCGCCGCTGTACCGTGCGCCAGTCGCGCGGGCGCGCCCACAGCGTGAACGCGCGCCGCAGCGCACGCTGCAGGTCGTCGGTGTCGAAGCGCTCGAACACGAAGCCGGTGGCCAGTCCGTCGGCCAGGTCCTCGAGGCTGCAGTCGACCACGGTGTCGGCCAGGCCTCCGGTGCGGCGCACGAGCGGCAGGCTGCCGTAGCGCAGCGCGTACATCTGCGTCAGGCCGCAGGGCTCGAAGCGCGACGGCACCAGCGTGACGTCGCTGCCGGCGAAGATGCGGTGCGCGAGGCCCTCGTCGTAGCCCTGGCGCAGCGCCACATGCTGCGGGTGGCGCGCTGCGGCGCGGCGCAGCGCGTCTTCCAGCGCGGCGTCGCCGCTGCCCAGCACCACGAGCTGCGCGCCCCGCGCCACCAGGCTGTCCACCACGTCCACCACCAGCGGCATGCCCTTCTGCTCGGCCAGGCGGCTGACGACGCCGAACAGCGGCGCGTCGTCCTGCGCCGCGAGGCCGCACTCGGCCTGCAGCGCGCGCCGGCACTGCGCCTTGCCGGCCAGGCGCGCGGCGCTGAAGCGCGCCGCGATGGCATCGTCGTGCTCCGGGTCCCACACGGCGTCGTCCACGCCGTTGAGCACGCCGCTGACCACCGCGCTGCGCTGCCGCAGCAGGCCGTCGAGGCCGCAGCCCAGCTCCGGGCCCTGGATCTCGCGCGCGTAGCCGGGGCTCACGGTCGTGATGCGGTCGGCATAGTGCAGCGCGGCCTTCATGAACGACAGCTGGCCGTGGAACTCGACGCCGTCCACGCCCCAGGCCTGCGCCGGCAGGCCGAGCTCGGCGAAGTGGCCGCGCGCGAACAGGCCCTGGTAGGCGAGGTTGTGGATGGTGAACACGCTGGCGGCGCGGTGGCGCCCGGCCTGGCGCGACAGCGCGGCATAGGCTTGCGCGAGGCCGGCGTGCCAGTCGTGGCCGTGCAGCACCTGCGGCTGCCACGCCGCGTCGGCGCCATCGGCCAGGCGCGCCGCGGCCAGGCCGAGCAGCGCGAAGCGGCGCGCGTTGTCGGGAAAGGCATGGCCGCTGCCGTCGCCGTAGGGCGTGCCCGGGCGCGCGTAGAGGCCGTCCTGGCGCAGCAGGTAGGCGGGCACGCCGGCCAGCGACGGCGCATCCAGCCGGCCGCGCACCAGCTCGGCCGGCATGCCGCCCCAGGGCGGCTGCACGCGCGCCACCACCGTGGCCTCGCGCAGCACCTTCGCCAGCGGCGGCAGCGCCGGCAGCAGCACCCGCACGTCGGTGCCGGCGGCGGCCTGCGCCGCCGGCAGCGCGCCGATCACGTCGGCCAGGCCTCCGGTCTTGACGAAGGGGTAGATCTCGGTGCCGACGTGCAGGACACGCATCAGGCCAATCGCTCGAGCATGTCGCGGGTGATCAGGCACACGCCCTTCTCGGTGCGCTCGAAGCGCTGCGCGTCGAGCACGGGGTCGTCGCCCACCACCAGCCCCTCGGGCAGCGTGCAGCCGCGGTCGATCACCACCTTGCGCAGCCGGCAGCTGCGCTGCACGGTCACGCCGGGCAGCACCACGGCGTCCTCGACATGGCAGAAGGAGTGGATGCGCACGTTGGAGAACAGCACCGAGTTGGCCACGTGCGAGCCGCTGACGATGCAGCCGCCCGAGACGATGGTGTTGACCGCCAGCCCGTGCGAGCCGTGGCTGTCCGGCGTGAACTTGGCCGGCGGCAGCTGGCGCTGGTAGGTCCAGATCGGCCACTCGGTGTCATAGATGTCGAGCTCCGGGTTGATCGACGCGAGGTCGAGGTTGGCCTCCCAGAAAGCATCGATCGTGCCCACGTCGCGCCAGTACGGCGGCGCGCCATTGGGATTGCGGATGCAGCTCATCGAGAACGGGTGCGCCAGCGCCTTGCCGTCGGCCACGGCGCGCGGGATCACGTCCTTGCCGAAGTCGTGGCTGGACTGCGGGTTGGCCAGGTCGGCCTCGAGCAGGCGGTACAGGTAGTCGGCGTCGAAGACGTAGATGCCCATGCTGGCCAGCGAGCGGTCGGGCTGGCCCGGCATCGGCGGCGGGTCGGCCGGCTTCTCGACGAAGCTGGTGATCTTGCGCAGGTTGTTGATGGCCATCACGCCGAAGGCGCGCGCCTCGTCGCGCGGCACCTCGATGCAGCCCACGGTGCACGACGCCCCGGACTCGACGTGATCCTTGAGCATCAGCGAGTAGTCCATCTTGTAGACGTGGTCGCCGGCCAGCACCACGATGTACTCGGGGCGCGAGCTCTGGATGATGTCCAGGTTCTGGAACACCGCATCGGCGGTGCCGCGGTACCAGTGCTCCTCGGCGACGCGCTGCTGCGCGGGCAGCAGGTCGACCATCTCGTTCATCTCGGAGCGCAGGAAGCTCCAGCCGCGCTGCAGGTGGCGCAGCAGCGAGTGGCTCTTGTACTGGGTGACCACGCCGATGCGGCGCATGCCCGAGTTGACGCAGTTGGACAGCGCGAAGTCGATGATGCGGAACTTGCCGCCGAAGTACACGGCCGGCTTGGCCCGCTTGTCGGTCAGCTGCTTGAGCCGCGAGCCGCGCCCGCCGGCCAGCACCAGCGCGGCGGTGCGGCGCACCAGCTGGTGCACCGGCACCGCGGCGGCCCTGGAAGTCTTGTCCATCGCGAAGGTCTCCTGCAGCACGCGGGGGGCGCGTGACGCGGTCGATTGTGCGCCGACGCGCCCTGTCACGCCGCCCGCCCGGCGCGCCGCTAGGATGGGGCTTCCCCCAACCCCAGGAGCACCCCATGGGCCTGATGACCTTCATCAAGGAAGCCGGCGAGAAGCTGTTCGGCGGCAAGGAAGCCAAGGCGGCCGAGGCGGCCCCCACCGCGGAGAACCTCGCGGCGCTGAACGCGACGGCCGGGCAGGCGATCGCCACCTACATCGGCACCCAGAACCTGCCGGTCGACGGCCTGGACGTGGCCTTCGACGCGGCCAGCGCCACCGTCACCGTCTCCGGCACCGTGCCCGACCAGGCCACGAAGGAGAAGGTGCTGCTGTGCTGCGGCAACGTGGCCGGCGTGGGCGCCGTCAACGACATGCTGGTGGTCAATGCGCCCGAGCCGGAATCGCAGTGGCACACCGTGGTCAGCGGCGACAACCTGTCGAAGATCGCGAAGAAGTTCTATGGCGACCCCAACAAGTACCCGCTGATCTTCGAGGCCAACAAGCCGATGCTCAAGCATCCGGACAAGATCTATCCGGGCCAGCTGCTGCGCATCCCGGGGGCATGACCGCCCGCCGGCCCGAAGGGCGCGCACGGCCGTGACCAAGCTGTACTTCCGCTATGCGGCGATGAACGCCGGCAAGAGCACGGCGCTGCTGCAGGCCGCGCACAACTACGAGGAGCGCGGCATGCGGGTGCGCCTGTTCACCGCCGCGCTGGACGACCGCGGCGGCCCGGGCGTGATCGGCTCGCGCCTGGGCCTGTCCCGGCAGGTCGAGACCTTCGGCGCGGACACCGTGTTCGAGGCCGGCTGGCTGCTCGACGGCGACCCCGTGCGGCCGGCCTGCGTGCTGATCGACGAGGCGCAGTTCCTGACGCCGGCGCAGGTGCGCGACCTGCACCGGCTGGCGCACCGCGAGCGGGTGCCGGTGCTGTGCTGGGGCCTGCGCAGCGACTTCCAGGGCCGCGCCTTCCCCGGCGCCGCCGAGCTGCTGACGCTGGCCGACGACCTGGAGGAGATGAAGACCATCTGCGCCTGCGCGCGCAAGGCGTCGATGAACCTGCGCATCGACGGGCAGGGCCGCCGCGTCGATGCCGGCGAGCAGGTGCTGATCGGCGGCAACGACCGCTACCGCGCGGTGTGCCCGGGCTGCTTCTACAGCGACGCTGCCGACCCGGTGCGGGCCCCGGGCCTGTTCGGCTGAACCCTAGCCGGCGCGCGAGGCCATGGCCTCGCCCATGCGGATGGGGCTGCCCGGCCGCCACGCCGGGTTGAACGCCAGCGGCCCGGGCGGAAACAGCAGCACCACCGTGGAGCCGAGCAGGAAGCGGCCCATCTCGGCGCCGCGCTCCAGCGGCACCGCCTGCTCGCCGTCGTAGTGCCAGTCGCGCACCGCGCCCGGGCGCGGCGGGTTCACCACGCCGTGCCACACGGTGGCCATGCTGCCGACGATGGTGGCGCCCACCAGCACCAGCACGAACGGACCGTGCTCGCCGTCGAACTGGCACACGACACGCTCGTTGCGCGCGAACAGCCCCGGCACGCCGCGCGCCGTGGTGGGGTTCACCGAGAACAGGTCGCCCGGCACGTGGATCATGCGGCGCAGGCGGCCGGCGCACGGCATGTGGATGCGGTGGTAGTCCTTCGGGCTGAGGTACAGCGTGGCGAAGTGGCCGCCGAGGAACGGGCGCGCCAGCGCCGGGTCGCCGCCCACCAACGCCTGCACCGTGTAGGTGTGGCCCTTGGCCTGCACGATGGCGTCGCCGTGCACCGGGCCGAGCTGGCTCACGGCACCGTCCACCGGGCTGACCAGCGCCGCGTCGGCCAGCGGCCGCGCGCCGGGTGCCAGCGCGCGGGTGAAGAAGTCGTTGAAGGTGGCGTAGGCCGCCGGGTCCGGGTTGGCGGCCTCGGCCATGTTGACGCGATAGCGGTCGATGAACCAGCGGATCACCCGCGTGGTGAGCGCCCCGCCGCGCGCGCCCGCCAGCTCGCCGGCCAGGCGCGTGAGCGCCTGCTTGGGCAGCAGGTACTGCGGCAGCACCGCCATGCGGTCCGACACGAGCGGGCCGAGGGCGTCGGTGGGGTCGCTCACGGCCGGTGGCCCTGCGGCGGGTGCGCCTGGCGTGCCGCGGTGCTCATCGGATCGGCGCGAGCTCGCGCAGCGCCTTGACCGCGCCGTGGCCCACGGCCGCGCCGAAGCGCTTGGCGAAGCGCTCGGCGATGTTGTCGTGCGGCGTGTAGTCGATGATCTCCTCGGCCTTGATCACCTCGCGCGCCACGTAGTCGATGTTGCCCACCTTGTCGGCCAGGCCCAGGCGCACCGCTTCTTCGCCGTTCCAGAACAGGCCGGAGAAGGTGTCCTTGTTCTCCTTCAGTCGGTTGCCGCGGCCCTGCTTGACGACGGCGATGAACTGCTGGTGGATCTGGTCGATCATGGCCTTGGCATAGGCCGTCTGCTGGGCGTTCTGCGGCGAGAACGGGTCGAGCATGCCCTTGTTCTCGCCGGCGGTGAGCAGGCGGCGCTCGACGCCGAGCTTCTCCATCGTACCGGTGAAGCCGAAGCCGTCCATCAGCACGCCGATGCTGCCCACGAGGCTGGCCTTGTCGACGTAGATCTCGTCGGCGGCCACCGCGATGTAGTAGGCCCCCGACGCGCAGACCTCCTCGACCACGGCATAGACCTTCTTGCCGTGCAGCGCCTTCAGGCGCCGGATCTCGTCGTTGACGATGCCGGCCTGCACCGGGCTGCCGCCGGGCGAGTTGATGCGCAGCACGATGGCCTGCGCCGCCTTGTCCTCGAACGCGCTCTTGAGCGCCGACACGAGCCGCTCGGCGCTGGCCTCGGTGTCGGGCGCGATCTCGCCCTGCACCTCCACCAGCGCGGTGTGCGGGCCGCCGGGCGCCGCGACATGCGTGCGCGCCACGAACAGGGCCCACATCAGCGCCAGGGCCACGCCCAGCCACGCCAGGCGGAAGAACACGCGCCAGCGCCGCTCGGCGCGGCGGTCGCGCAGCATGTCCTGAGCCAGCCGCTGCAGGGTGGTGTCCAGCCCGGGGCCGGCGCCGGCCACGGCGGCGGCGGCCCGGCCGGGCGTCGAGGCGGCGCTCGGATCGGCGCCGGGCGGGTGCGCGTCGGGCAGCTGCGAGGACGCGGGATCGTCGGAAGGGTTCATGGGGTCGGGGGCTCCGTGTGCGCCGGGTCGGCGGCGCCGGGGCCGTCGAAGGCCACCGGTGCGATGTCGCGGGAAGGATACCAATGCACCTGACCGTCCTGCTCGGACACGGTCACCGGCATCAGCCGTCCGCGGCCGCAGGGCCCGCCGAGGCAGGCGCCGCTGGTGGGCGAGTACTGCGCGCTATGCACCGCGCAGACGATGGTGCGGCGCTCGGCGTCGAGGAACTCGCCCGGGGTCCAGTCGAGCTCGGTCGGCACGTGCGAGCAGCGGTTGATGTAGGCCACCACGCGGCCGTCGATGCGCAGCGCGAAGCCGCGCGCCGGCTGGCGCCACAGCACGACGTCGAAGCCCACGCCCCGGCCGCGCTCGGCGAGGTCCTCGCTGCGGCACAGCCACTGCGGCACGGGGGCCGCCGGCGCGACGGAGTCAGGCATGGGCCACCAGCCAGTCGTGCAGCTCACGCGTGGAATGGGCCACGTGCAGCGGCGCGTACTCGGCGAAGGTCTCGTGCTGGTGCGCGCCGAAGGCCACGCCGACGCCGGCCGCGCCGGCGTTGCGCGCCAGCAGCAGGTCGTGCGTGGTGTCGCCGATCATCAGCGTGCGCCCGGGCTCGACGCCGAACTCGCGCATCAATTCCATCAGCATCAGCGGGTTGGGCTTGGAGGCGGTCTCGTCGGCGGTGCGGGTGGCGTCGAACACGCCCTTGAGCTGGGCGTGGGCCAGCGCCTCGTCCAGGCCGCGCCGGCCCTTGCCGGTGGCCACGCCGAGCCAGTGGTGGCGCTGCTTGAGCGCCTGCAGCATCTCCAGCGTGCCGGCGAACAGGCTCAGCTCGTGCTGGCGCGAGAAGTAGTGGTGGCGGTAGCGCGCCCCCAGCTCGGGGTAGCGCGACTCGGGCAGCCCCGGCGCCACGTGCCGCAGCGCGTCGCCCAGCCCGAGGCCGATCACGTAGGACGCGTCGTACAGGGTCGGCTCGGGTGCGCCGACGTCGCGGCAGGCGGCCTGGATGCAGCGCGCGATCAGCGCGGTGGAGTCGTACAGGGTGCCGTCCCAGTCGAAGACGATCAGGTCGAAGCGGCGAGGTCTCATCGTGCGGGGGCCAGTGCGTCGAGGAGCCGCAGGCACTCGGCCGGCAGCGGGGCGTCGAGGGCGACGCGGGCGCCTCCGGCGGGATGGTCGAAGGCGAGGTGCCGCGCGTGCAGGAACATGCGCGCGAAGCGGTGTTCGCCGCGCGCCATGTCGCGGTTGGCGGCGAAGTCGCCGTACTTGGGGTCGCCCACGATCGGGTGCCCCTCGTGGGCGAGGTGCACGCGGATCTGGTGCGTGCGGCCGGTCTTGAGCGTCACGTCCAGCAGCGTGTGCGCCGGCAGGCGCTGCGCCACCTTGACCAGGGTGATCGAGCGCCGCGCCTCGTCGTGGCCCTCGGCCACGGCCTTCACGTGGCGCTCG
Source organism: Aquabacterium sp. T101 (assembly GCF_057219775.1). Lineage (NCBI taxonomy): Bacteria > Pseudomonadati > Pseudomonadota > Betaproteobacteria > Burkholderiales > Sphaerotilaceae > Aquabacterium > Aquabacterium sp. T101. Next base: position 40,612 of record NZ_JBXVVZ010000010.1, on the reverse strand, counting down.
CCGCGCGCGTCCAGCGTGCGCAGCAGGGCCACGTCGATCACCTTCTTCGACGCCGGCCACGCGCCGTTGACCAGCGCGGCGTAGATCTTGACGGTGCCGCGCTCGCGGAACTGGTCCTGCAGCGCGGTGAGCGCCGAGCGCTTCTTGGCCAGCAGCAGCACGCCGGAGGTCTCCTTGTCGAGCCGGTGCACCAGTTCGAGGAAGCGCGCCGCGGGCCGCGCCCGGCGCAGCTGCTCGATGACGCCGAAGCTCACGCCGGACCCGCCGTGCACCGCCACGCCGGCCGGCTTGTCGATGGCCAACAGGTGGTCGTCCTCGAGCAGCACCGCGAATTCGCGCGCCGGCGCCGCGCTCGCGTCCGGCCGTTCGGCGGTGCGCACCGGCGGCACCCGCACCTCGTCGCCCAGCGCCAGCCGGGTGTCGGCCCCGGCCCGGCCCTTGTTGACCCGCACCTCGCCCGAGCGGATCACCCGGTAGACGTGGGTCTTGGGCACCCCCTTGAGCTCGCGCAGCAGGAAGTTGTCCAGCCGCTGGCCGGCGCTGCCTTCGTCCACCACCAGCCGCCGCACCGTGGGATTTGCACGTTCGGCGGGGGCGCGGCGCGTGGCCCCGGCGTTCGCCCCTATAATCGGTCCGTCCACGTGTGCGCCGTAAGTGCTTGATTCGCTGAGAGTTTAGCGGGGCATCGAGAGCGCGCGTGGAGGTGATGCAACTCCCGCAACGCGCCGCGGGCCGCGGTCCCGAAGAGACCCGGCAGCCGCGCGACGCGGGTGGCAGAGAAACGCGAATCCAACCCTCGGTCGGCGCCCAAGCCGGCCGCGAAAAGCAGAACAAGGTTTACGGCGCCGGCCGACCCATCGACCGGCGTCCGCGTCCAGCCCTCCGGACCATGACGTTCCCGCCCGCCTTGACCCCATGCCGCGCCGCACACGATGCGTCGCGCGGCCGGTCGGCCGTGCGCGACGCAGGGGCCGCATCGGCTGCCACGCACGCGCCAACGCCGCAGCCGCGCTGACTCGCTGATCCCAGCGACGCTTCGCGCGGCCTCGGTCCAGGGCGATTCCTTGGTGGGGCTTGCGCTTCTCTTGCATCGGTGACGAGTCGATGTTTGGAGAACACGAGACATGAAGCGCATGCTGATCAACGCGACGCAGCCGGAAGAGCGTCGCCTGGCCATCGTCGATGGCCAGAAACTGCTGGACTTCGAGACCGAGATCGAGGGTCGCGAACAGCGCAAGGGCAACATCTACAAGGCGGTGGTGACGCGCGTCGAGCCGTCGCTGGAGGCCTGCTTCGTCGACTACGGCGAGGACCGCCACGGCTTCCTGCCGTTCAAGGAGATCTCCAAGCAGTACTTCAAGGAGGGCGTCTCGGTGCGGGACGCCAAGATCCAGGACGTGATCTCCAACGGCACCGAACTGCTGGTGCAGGTGGAGAAGGAAGAGCGCGGCAACAAGGGCGCGGCGCTGACGACCTTCGTGTCGCTGGCCGGCCGCTACCTGGTGCTGATGCCCAACAACCCGCGCGGCGGCGGCGTCAGCCGGCGCATCGAGGGCGAGGACCGCGAGGAGCTGAAGGAAAACCTCGACCAGCTCGACTACCCCAAGGGCATGAGCCTGATCGCCCGCACCGCCGGCATCGGCCGTTCCGCCGCCGAGCTGCAGTGGGACCTGAACTACATGCTCAAGCTGTGGGACGCGATCGACGGCGCGGCCAAGGCCGGCAAGGGCGCGTTCCTGATCTACCAGGAGTCGTCGCTGGTGATCCGCGCGATCCGCGACTACTTCACCGCCGACATCGGCGAGATCCTGATCGACACCGACGACATCTACGATCAGGCGCAGCAGTTCATGAACCATGTGATGCCGGAGTCGGCGTCCAAGGTCAAGCGCTACCGCGACGACGCCTCGCTGTTCTCGCGCTTCCAGATCGAGCATCAGATCGAGACCGCGTTCAGCCGCACGGTCAACCTGCCCTCGGGCGGCGCGATCGTGATCGACCACACCGAGGCGCTGGTGTCGATCGACGTCAACTCCGCCCGCGCCACGCGCGGCAGCGACATCGAGGAGACCGCCACCCGCACCAACCTCGAGGCCGCCGACGAGATCGCGCGCCAGATGCGCCTGCGCGACCTGGGCGGCCTGCTGGTGATCGACTTCATCGACATGGAGGAGTCGAAGAACCGGCGCGACGTGGAGCAGCGCCTGCGCGAGGCGATGAAGTACGACCGCGCGCGCGTGCAGTACAGCTCGATCTCCAAGTTCGGCCTGCTCGAACTGAGCCGCCAGCGCCTGCGCCCGGCCCTGAGCGAGGGCAGCCACATCACCTGCCCGCGCTGCAATGGCACCGGCCACATCCGCGACACCGAGAGCAGCGCGCTGCAGATCCTGCGCATGGTCCAGGAGGAGGCGCTGAAGGACAACACGGCCGCGGTGCACGTGCAGGTGCCGGTGGAAGTGACCAGCTTTCTGCTCAACGAGAAGCGCTCGGAGATCACCAAGATCGAGCTCAAGCAGCGCGTCAACGTGCTGCTGATCCCCAACCCGCACATCGAGACGCCGAACTACAAGCTCGAGCGCCTGCGCCACGATGACCCGCGCCTGGACGCGTTCAAGGCCTCCTACACCATGATCGAGGAGCCGGACGACGAGGTCGGCATCACGCGGCGCGAGAAGGCCAAGGCCAAGCAGGAGCCGGTGATCAAGGGCGTGCTGCCCGACCAGCCCGCGCCCATCGCGGCGCCCGCCCCCGCGCCCACCCCGGCGCCGATGGCGGCGGCGCCCGTCGCACCCGCGCCGACGCCGGCCGCGCCGGCCGCTGCGCCCGGCGGTGGCTTCTTCTCGTGGGTGCGCAAGCTGTTCGGCGGCGCCGAGCCCGAGGCGGCACCGGCCGCCGCGTCGGCCCCGGCCGAGACCCGCGCAAAGGGCCAGGAACGTGGCGACGGCCGCGGCCCGCGCGGTGAACGTGGCGAGCGCGGCGGCGAAGGCCGCCGCGAAGGACGCCGCGGCGGTCGTCGCGGCGAAGGACGAGGCGAAGGGCGTGAAGGACGCGAGGGCCGCGAGGGCCGCGAGTCCCGTGAAGGTCGCGAGCCGCGCGAGAACCGTGAACCGCGCGAGGCCCGCGAGCCGCGTGAGAACCGTGAGCCGCGTGAAGCCCGTGAGCCGCGCGAGAACCGTGAGCCGCGCGAGAACCGTGAGCCGCGCGAAGGCCGCGAGGGCCGTCGCGACGGCCGCCCGGCCCGCGGCGAAGGCGGCAGCCGGCGCCAGGACGGTGCGGCGGCCCGCCCGGAGGGCGACGCCGTCGCGCCGGTGCAGCCGCTGATCGACACCGTGCCGCTGGGCAACGGCGTGGACGCCGCGCCGGCCGAAGCGCTGGCCGCGGGTGACGGCACCGATCGCGAGGGCGCGCGCCGCCGCCGCCGTCGCGGGGGCCGTGGCCGCAACCGTGGCGAGGGCGCGGGCGCCGACGCCCAGGGCACGCTCGACGACGGCAGCGCGGACGCCGCCGCCAACGGCTTCGACGACGAGGCGCAGGCCGCGTCCGCCGAGGGCGTTGCCCCTGCCGCCGCAGACGAGCCGATGGCGCAGGTCGCCGCGCCGGCGACGGTTGCATCCGCAGCCGACGAAGCGCCCGAGCCCGCGCCGGTGGCCACTGCACCGGTCGCGCCGGCCGTTCGCGCCGCGGCGCCGGCCCCGTCGCAGCCGATCGTGGTGCCGCAGGCCGCGACCCGCGCGCAGCCCTATGCCCTGCCGATCGAGTCGCTCAACGCGGTGGCCAGTGCTGCCGGCCTCGAATGGGTGCACTCCGACAGCGACAAGGTGCGCGCGGTGCAGGCCGCGATGGCGGCGGAGCCGAAGCCCGTGCACGTGCCGCGCCAGCCGAAGCCGCCCGTGGTGCTGGACGACGGCCCGCTGGTGCTGGTGGAAACGAAGAAGGACCTGTCCCAGATCCGCCTGCCGTTCGACAACGCGGCCTCCTGAGCGCGGGCCGGGGCACCGCCCCGGTGGCGCTCAGGCGCTAAAGCTGATCTGCTGCGGACCGTCCGGCCCTTCGCACTGCAAGGTGCCGCCGGGGCGCTTCAGGTCCACGTCGAGCCGGGCCCGGTGCGGCCCGGCCGTCCATTGCATCGACAGCTGGCCGTCGTCGCCGTCGAGCAGCTCGAAGGTGCCGTCGAAGGCGGGGTGCCGGTTGCGCAGGCGGATCAGCGCCAGCAGATCGCGCACCACCGGCCGCTCCAGCGCGGCGTCGATCTCGTCGCGCGAGAAGTGGTGGCGGTTGATGTCGCGGCCCACGCCGGTGCGGGCCAGCAGCGCCATGTCGTTCTCGCCCGCCAGCAGGCCCACGTAGTACACCTGGGGCACGCCGGGCAGGAAGAACTGGATCGCGCGCGCCACGAGGTAGGCCGCGTCGTCGCGCCCCACGGCGTCGTAGAAGGTGCAGTTCACCTGGTACAGGTCCAGGTTGGACGCGGCCGCGCCGGTGGCCTGGCGACTCTGGCCGCGGCTGTTGACGTGGATGCGCTCGACGAGGCGGTCCAGCTCGTCGGGCGGCACCAGGCCGGGGTGGCCTTCGCGGTCGGCCGCGTCGGCGCCGATGTCGATGATGCCGATGCCGTCGTGCGTGTCGAGCACGGTCAGCGCGTTGGCCGGGCGCAGCCCGATCCAGCGCCGCAGCGGCGCCGACGTGCCGAAGAACAGCGCGTGCAGCACCAGCGGCGGCAGCGCGAAGTCGTACACCCAGTCGACCCGGCGCGCGATCTCGATCTGGCGCTGGTAGTAGGAGTGCACTTCCACCAGCACCTCGATGCCCCGCGTGCGCGCGCGCGCGGCGAACTCGTCGATGAAGTCGAAGGTCTGCGGGATCATGAAGCAGCTCGTGCCCGGCTGCTTGATGGCGTAGCCCACCGCGTCCAGCCGCACCATGCGGATGCCGCTGGCGGCGAAGGTGTCCAGGATGCTGTCGAGATACGCGCGGCCCTGGGGGTGCCGCACGTCGATGTCGAGCTGCTGCGGCGTGAAGGTGGTCCACAGCACCTTCTTCTCGCCATTGGCCAGCGTGGCATAGGTGAGCGGCAGGCCCGGGCGCGGGCGGTAGACGGCGAGCAGCTCGCGCTCGGTGGCGCCGTCCGGGAACACCGAGCCCAGGGTCAGGAACAGCCCGGCGTAGGGCGACGCGCTGCCGCGCGCCGACCAGTCGAGGAACTGCGGCGACTGCGACGACACGTGGTTGACGATCACGTCGCCCATCACGTCCACGTGCTGCGACAGCGCGCGGATGTCCGCCCAGGTGCCCAGCCGCGCGTCGACCTGCGTGTGATCGATCGGGTCGAAGCCGGCGTCGGCGCCGTCGATCGGATGGAAGAACGGCAGCAGGTGCACGCCGCCGAACACGCCGCCCAGCGGCGCGCCGGGCCGGCCGATCAGCGCGGCGAGATCGTTCAGGCCGCCGCCGCCGAGGCGGTCGACGTAGGTGATGAGCTGGACCTGGTTCTTCATGCGGTGGGTTTCTCGGGCGCGGTGCGCACGAACAGCACGCAGACCGCGGCGACGATCAGCAGCGTGCCCGCCAGCCGGATCACGTTGGCCGGGTCGCCGCCGAGCAGCGACTGGTAGTACAGCGGCAGCGTCACCATCTGGATCAGCATCGGCACCACGATGAACATGTTGAAGATGCCCATGTAGACGCCGGCCCGCTCGGGCGGGATGCTGCCGGCCAGCAGCACGTACGGGTTGCCCATGATCGAGCCCCAGGCCAGGCCCACGCCGATCATCGGCACGAACAGCCACGCCTTGTCTCGGATCGACGGGATCGCCCACATGCCGATGCCGGCCAGCACCAGGCACACCGCGTGCACCGGCTTGGCGCCGAGGCGGCGCGTGAAGGGCACCATCGCGAAGGCCGCGACGAAGGCCACGAAGTTGTAGAAGCCGCCGATCTGCCCGTTGAGCAGGCTCGCGTCGCGGAAGCCCTGCGAGGTCGGGTCCGACGTGCCGAACATGGTGCGCGCCAGCGCCGGCACGATGTAGATCCAGTAGCACATCATCCCGTACCACTGGAACAGCTTCATCCACCACAGCTGGCGCATGGTGGCGGGCATCTCGCGGAACGCGACCACGATGTCGGAGAAGGTGGCGGCGATGCCGCGCGGGCGCGCGCGCAGCGCGTCCTTCTCGGCGTCCGACATCGGCAGCTCGGGCACGGTCTTGATCGACCAGTACACCGTGGTGAAGGACAGCAGCGCGCCCACGAGGAACGCCGCCACCGTGATGTGCGGGATGTTGTTCGCGTTGACGGCGTCCTTGTTCATGCCCAGGAACACCAGGATCGACGGTGCCAGGTAGGCCAGGGTCTGGGCCAGCCCGGTGAAGGCACTCTGGGTCAGGAAGCCCAGCGAGTGCTGCGGCCGCTCGAGCCGGTCGCTGACGTAGGCGCGATACGGCTCCATGGTCACGTTGTTGGCCGCGTCCAGGATCCACAGCAGGCCGGCGGCGAACCACAGCGTCGGCGAGAACGGCATCACCAGCAGCCCCAGGCTGCACAGGATGGCGCCGATCAGGAAGTACGGCGTGCGCCGGCCCCAGCGCGACACGGTGCGGTCGCTCATCGCGCCGACGATGGGCTGCACCAGCAGGCCGGTGACCGGCCCGGCCAACCACAGCAGCGGCAGCTTGCTCTCGTCCGCGCCGAGGTAGGCGTAGATCGGGCTCATGTTGGCCTGCTGCAGGCCGAAGCTGAATTGGATGCCGAAGAAGCCGACATTCATGTTCAGGATCTGCCAGAACGACAGGTGCGGCTTGACGGAAGTGCTCATCGGACGGCCTCGGCGCAAAGGGGGTGCGGCACGCCGGTGCGGGCCGCGGGCTGCAGGCCGAGCGCGACGCGCCAGGCCCTGAAGAACGCCTGATCTTCGGGCAAGGCGCCGCGCTCGCCGCAGACGGCCGCGGCGTACCGGTTGCCCGCGTCGAGCGAGGCCTTCAGTGGGCGCCCGGCCGACAGCAGCGCGAGGCAGGCGGCGCTGAAGGCGTCGCCCGCGCCGACCGTGTCCACCACGCGGCCCACGGGATACGCCGAACCACAGGCGATGCGACGCGCGCGCGCGTCGTAGGCCGCATAGCCGCGCTCGCCCCGCGTGACGATCAGGCGCGACAGCGCGAAGCGGTCCATCAGCAGCCTCACGCCCTCGCGCATCGCCGGGCTGTCGTCGTCGGTGGCGGCGTCGAGCGACGGCGCGAACCACACCAGCAGCGTGCGCAGCTCGTCGTCGTTGACCTTGACCCAGTCAGCGCGCTGCAGCGACTGGGCGGCGATGTCGCGGTTGTCCTGCCCCGCGCGCAGGTTCAGGTCCAGGTAGCGCAGGGCCGGCGTGCGGTCGAGCAGCGTGCGGATGGCCTGCGCGGACACCGGGTGGCGCTGGGCCAGGGTGCCGAAGTAGACGATGCGCGGCGCCGACCAGGCGAGCGCGCGCTGCGCCTCGTGCAGGTCGAGATGGTCCCAGGCCGCGTCGTCGTGGATCTGGAAGCGGTGCTGGCCGTCGCGCTCGACCACGGTGACCACGCCCGTGGGCCGGAGGTCGTCGCGCTGGATCGCCGCGTCGTGCAGGCCGAAGCGCAGCGCGCTGTCCAGCACGCGGGCTCCGTCGTCGTCATGCCGCCCGATGCGGGTGACCATCGTCGTGGGCACGCCGAACGCGGACAGCGAGCGCGCCACGTTGAACGGAGCGCCGCCCACCACCACGCCGTCGGCGAAGCGGTCGACCAGGGCCTCGCCCAGCACCAGCACCGGACGCGTCGGGCGTGCGGCGGGCATCGGGGTCGTCGGGCGGCGTTGCGGCACGGCAGGCTCGGAACCGGCGCGACGCGGAAGGGCCCGCGCCGCGCCGGCGTGATGCGCCAGGGTCAGAACGCGTAGCGCAGCGTCGCCTTGGCACTGCGGCCGTTCAGCGCGCGGGCCACGTACAGCGGGTTGTTGGTCAGGTTGCCCTGCCCTTCGGCCTCGGTGTAGGCGAGCTTGTCGAACACGTTGTTGATCGACAGCGACAGCGACAGCTTGTCCGACAGCTGGTAGCTGGCGTACGGATTGACCACCACGTAGGCCGGCAGCACGACCTGGTTGTCGTTCTGGGCGTACGACTTGGTGGTGCCGACGACCGAGGCGCCGAACTCGAACGCGCCGAGCGTGTAGTTCGGCGTGACCTGGTAGACGAAGTCGGCCTGACGGCGCGGCTTGTTGCCGTTGTTGGCGCCCGGCGTGGTGATCTTGGCGCGGGTCCAGGTGGCACCGCCGTTCACCGCGAAGGCGCCGGCGCGCCAGGCCAGCTCGGCCTCGATGCCGCGCGCGCTGTAGCTGTCCTTCAGGTACTGGCGCGTCGTGACCTCGAAGCCGCCGTCCTCCTTGGTCTTCGCGTCGAAGAAGGTGAAGAAGCCGTTGAACGCGCCCTGGCGCAGCTTCAGGCCCACTTCCATCTGCTTGAGCTCGTTGACCGGGTAGGGCTGGCTGCCGCCGGCCACGGCCGCGTCCCAGATGGTGCGGTCGGGCGAGGCCCACGACGAGCCCTTGCTGTAGCGGGCGAACGCTGCCATCGCGCGGCTGAACTCGTAGTTGCCGCCGAACGAGTACGAGGTGGCCGAGGTCGAGTAGCTGACGTTGGTGCGGCCGGCGTCGTTCCAGCCGGTGAACTGGCCATTGGCGCCGGGGGTGTTGTCGAACAGCTGCCAGCCCGAGGCGCGCTGGCGGTCGCGCCGCACGCTCGCGTCCAGCGACAGCGGGCCGGCGTCGTAGGTGAGCGCGGCGAACGGCGCCACGGCGGTGATGTCGACGTCGATGGCGCGCACGCAGCAGCCGCCCCAGGTCTGGGTGGCCGGCGCGGTGGGCACCGTGCTCGGGTTGCCCGCGTTGTCGAGGTAGCGCGCGCCCTCGCCCTTGAGCTCGACGGTGTAGCGGTTCCAGTACCAGGTCTGCGCGATCGACTGCTTGCCCCAGAACAGGCCGCCGGTGCCGGTGAGCTTGGCGCCGCCGCCGAGGTCGAAGGTGCGGGCCAGGCGCGTCTCGCTGAACACGTTGCCCATGTCGTCGAGCGACGTGTTGAACAGGTGCATCGAGAACGCGGGCACGGTGCCGGTGTAGGTGTTGGCACCGTTGGCCGGGTCGGTCGGCGCCGCGCCGGCCGGGAACGCGCCGATGAAGCGGCCGTCGATCGCGCTGCGGCGCAGGCGCTGCGTCAGCGTGATGCCGTTGCCGACGTCGGCCTGCAGTTCGAGACCGAAGGACGTGTTCTTCACCGCCAGGCCGTCGGACGGATTGGACGTGACGAGGTTGCCGTTCTTGTCGTAGGTGCGGTCCTGCGCCAGGTTGCTGTTGATGAAGAACGCGGTGCGCGGGTCCACGCCGGCGATCGCCTGGATCGAGTTGCCCGACAGGCGCACCGGCACCGGCAGGTAGGTGGGCGTCTTGTCGTCGAGGTGCTTGAACGACAGGCGCAGGTAGCCGCCGTCGAAGTCCTGCGTCAGGTTCATGCGCAGCTGCCCGCCGTCCTCGAGCGTGACGTTGGACGGCCGCGCGCCTTCGCCGATGCGCTGGAAGCCGCCGATCTGGAAGCGGGTCTTCGGGCCCAGGCGCGCGCCGAGGTCGAAGTCCAGCCGCGCGTGGTTGTGGTCCAGGCCGACCGTCAGGCCGGCGCTGCCGCCGCCGTCGCGGCCGGTCTTGGTGATGAAGTTGACGATGCCGGCAGGCGAGTTGGTCGCCAGCGTCGACGCCGACCCGCCGCGGATGGCCTGGATCGACTCGACCATGCCGTCGGCGCGCACGAACTGGTCGGCGGTGCCGAAGGAGATGTCACCCACCAGGATCACCGGCAGGCCGTCCTCCTGCAGCTGCAGGTAGCGCGAGCCGCCGGCGGAGATGGGCGCGCCGCGCACGGTCATGTTGGCGTTGCCTTCGCCGCCGCTGGACTCCGAGCGGATGCCGGGCACGGACCGCAGCACCTCGGCCGCGCTGACGGCGCCGGACTTCTGGATCTGGTCCGGGTCGAGCGTGCTGACGGACACGCTCTGCTTCATCTTCGTCCGGGCCGTGGTGGTCCCGGTGACCACGATGCGCTCCAGGTTGAGCGAGCCGCTCTTGTCGGCCTCGCCTTCCTTGGCGGGGGCGGCGGGTGCCGCGGCGGTCTGGGCGTGGGCGGCGGACAGGGCCAGCACGGCCAGCGACGCGGCCATGGCCAGGGGCTTCAGGGCTTGCGGGCAACGGGACATGGGAGTCTCCTCTTTATGGGTGCAACACGCGGACGGGCTGTGCGACGCGGACACTCAGGCCCGGGTTCGACGTCCGGGATTCTGCGATCTTTGCAATCGATTGCATCCAGTGGAAACACCAGTGTTTCAGGCAGGAACAAACAGTTCAATGCAATCGAATGCAAACGCCCGGACCGAACCGTCAGGCGGCGGAGCTGCGGCGTACCACCAGCGACACCGGCAGGGTGCGCGGCGCCACCGACTGGCCCTCCAGCATCGCCAGCAGCGCGTCGGTCAGCTCGACCGCCGCATCGGCCACCGGCTGGTGCACGGACGTCAGCGGCGGGTCGCAATAGGTGGCCAGCGACATGTCGTCGTAGCCGACCACGGCCACCTGCCCGGGGACGTCGATGCCGCGCTCGCGCAGCACCTGCATCGCGCTGATGGCCAGCAGGTCGGAGCAGCCGAACACCGCGTCGAACGGCACGCCGTGGTCGACCAGCGCGGCCACGGCGTCGCGCGCGGCCCCGGGCTCGAACGGCACCGCGAGTTCGAGCGCCGGCTGCGCGGCGACGCCGGCGGCGGCCAGCGCCGCGCGGTAGCCGTCGAAGCGATGTCCCACCTCGGGCAGCTGGGGATCGCCCAGGAACACGATACGGCGCCGGCCCTGGGCCAGCAGGTGCTCGGCCGCGACGGCACCGCCGCGCACGTTGTCGCCGCCGACGGTGCAGTACAGCTGCTGCGGCAGCTGCGCGCCCCACACCACGATGGGCAGGCGCCGGGCGGCCATCGCATTGAGCTGGTCGTGGTGGCGCCACTGGCCGATGATCACCACGCCCAGCGCGACGCCGGAATCGATCAGCCGCGCCGCGGTGTCCAGCCGCTCGGCGTCCACCCGCGACAGCAGCATGTCGTAGCCGCGGTCGGTGATGGCGTCGGCCAGGCTGCCCAGCATCGACAGGAAGAACGGGTCGGTGACGTGCTGCCGCGACACGCTGTCGTAGGGGATCACCACCGCGATCGTCTGCGTGCGCTGCAGGCGAAGGTTCTTGGCACCGAGGTTGATGCTGTAGTTGAGTTCGCGCGCCAGCGTGGCGATGCGTTCGCGCGTCTCGGTATTGACGAGGTGGCTGCCGTTGAGCGCCCGCGACACGGTGGACACCGACACGCCCGCCAGCCGCGCGATGTCGGCCATCTGCAGCCGGCGCCGCGCCTCGCTGTCGCGGGGCAGCTCGGTGGGGGTCGAGACGTCGTCGCTCATCCGGCCGAAGGCAGGCGTTCGAGCGCCTGGCGGTACGCCGGGTCGTGCATCAGGTCGTCCCAGGGCAGCGGCTCGGCGCGCGGCAGCAGGGCCAGGCGCCGCGCCTGCGCGAGGTGCGACGTGACCACGCGCCCGTCGGCCACGGCGCGCTCGACACCGGCGATCAGCGCGTCGACCGCGCGACCGCCGTCGGCCACGCTCTGGTTGCACAGCAGCACCATGTCGCAGCCGGCCTCCAGGGCCGCCACCGCGGCGTCGGCATAGCCGACCTCGCGACCGTCGATGCGGCGCGCGCCTTCCATGCTGAGATCGTCGCTGAAGATCGCGCCGGTGAAGCCGAGCCGGTCGCGCAGCACGTCCTGCAGCCAGCGCCGCGAGAAGCCGGCGGGCCGGGCGTCCACCTTCGGATAGATCACGTGCGCCGGCATCACGCTGGGCAGGGTGGTCGACAGCCAGCCGTACGGGGCGGCATCGTCGGCCAGCAGCGCGGAGAGGCTGCGCCGGTCCACCGGCACCTCGGTGTGCGAGTCGGCGGCCACATGGCCATGGCCGGGGAAGTGCTTGCCGCAGGCGGACATGCCGGCCTGCAGCAGGCCGTGCATCACGCTCTTGGCCAGCAGCGTCACGACCCGCGGGTCGCGGTGGAAGGCGCGGTCGCCGATCACGCCCGACGGGCCGTGGTCGAGGTCGAGCACCGGCGTGAAGGACAGGTCCACGCCGCAGGCGCGCAGCTCGCTGGCCAGCACGAAGCCGCAGGCGCTGGCCGCGTCGGTGGCCGCCATCGCGCCCGACCCCGGCGCGCCCTTGCCGTCGTCCATCCACAGGCGGCCGAGCTGGCGCATCGGCGGCAGGTGGGTGAAGCCGTCGGTGCGGAAGCGCTGCACGCGGCCGCCCTCGTGGTCGACGCAGATCAGCAGGTCGTCGCGGATCGACTTGATGGCCGCCGTCAGCTCGGTGAGCTGGCGCCGGTCGCGCCAGTTGCGGGCGAACAGGATCAGGCCGCCGACGAGCGGGTGCGCCAGGCGCTCGCGGTCGCGCGCGTCGAGCTCCAGGCCGGCGATGTCGATGATGAGGGGGGACTGTTCGATCATGGGGAGGGGAGTGTCGGCAGGCCGGGCGCGGGCAGGACGCGAGCGTAGCCCGATTCGGCGATCAGGCCGCGGCACCCGCGGCGCGGATGCAGGCGAGGTACTCGCGCACGGTGGCCGCATAGCCGAGTTCCAGGGCGTCGGCGATGAGCGCGTGGCCGATCGACACCTCCTGCACGCCGGGCACGGCACGCAGGAAGGGGCCGAGGTTGTCGCGGTTGAGGTCGTGGCCGGCGTTGACGCCCAGCCCGGCGGCCAGGGCCGCGCGCGCGGTGGCGGCGTAGCGGTCCAGTTCGGCGGCCTGCCCCGCGGTGCCCCAGGCCGCCGCATAGGGCTCGGTGTAGAGCTCCACGCGGTGCGCGCCGATGGCGGCCACCGCGGCCATGGCGGCCGGGTCCGGGTCGACGAACAGGCTGACGCGCACACCGAGGTCGCGCGCCTGACGCACCAGGGGCGCCACGCGCGGCAGGTCGGCGACGGACCAGCCGTGGTCGCTGGTGAACTGGCCCGGCGCATCGGGCACGAAGGTGGCCTGGTGCGGCCGGTGCTCGCGCACGAAGTCCATCAGGTTGTCGAACGGGTTGCCCTCGATGTTGAACTCGGCCTCGGGCCACCGGGCCAGCAGCGCGGCCAGGTCGGCCACGTCCTGCGCCCGGATGTGCCGGCCATCGGGCCGCGGATGGACCGTGATGCCCTGGGCGCCGGCCTCCAGGCAGGCCGTGGCCGCGCGCACGACGCTGGGGATGCCCAGGTGCCGGGTGTTGCGCAGCAGCGCGACCTTGTTGACGTTGACCGACAGTGCGCACAGCGCGTGACGGTGCGGGGGCTCGGGGGCGATCAGCGGGTTCATCGGGGGCTGGACAGGGTCTGGAGGTCGCGCACCAGTTCGCGCGTGTGCAGCGTGGTGCCGGCCAGATGGTACGCAAGGCACTGCCGCAGCTGGCGCCGCAGCGCGCTTTCGCAGCCGACGCAGGCGGCGCGCAGGGCGTCCAGGTCGCGCGACGCCACGAGCGCCTGCAGCGCACTCCAGACGGCGCCGTCCAGGCCGCCCGGGGTGTCCGGGCTGGCGGTCACGAGGCCCGCTTCCGGCCGCAGCAGGTAGTGCCGCCCGGCGGCAACACCCTCGGTGGTGGCCGTGACGCGGGACAGGTCCGGCAGGTGACCGGTCTCGGCCAGCAGCACCAGTTCGAACGCGCGCAGCGCCGCCGCCTCGTCGCCGCCGCCGAGGCGGGCCAGCGTGGCGGCATAGGCGTCCCACAGCAGCGGATGGGGGTCGTCGCGCGCCAGCAGGCGCAGCAGCAGCTCGTTGAGGTAGAAGCCCGACAGCAGCGCGTCGCCGCCGCGCACGGGCGTGCCGCCGCCCCATTCCGCGCTGCGCAGGTTGCGCACCTCGGCCGACGACTCGTCGCGTGGCGATGCCGACACCGACACGGCGATGCGCTGGAAGGGCATCAGCACCGCGCGCAGCTGCGAGGTCGGCCGCTTGGCGCCCCGTGCCGCCACCACCACGCGCCCGGCCTCGCGGGTGAACAGGTCGACGATCTGGCTCGACTCGCTCCAGTCGTACTGGTGCAGCACGTAGGCGGCCTGGGCCGCCGCGGCGGCGCGCGGCCTCATGCGGGCGCCGCGAGGGCGAGCAGCGTGTCGAGCGTGCCCCGGCAGCCGGCCTGGCCGTCGGCGTCGAGCTGCTCGAACGCCGACTGCGCCGCCTGGCGGTGATGGACGAAGGCCGCCGCGTCGCCGCGCGCATGCTGCACCCGGGCCAGCGCCTCGTGACCGAAGAACAGCTCGTAGGGCGGCGCATCGTGGGCGATGCAGGCGGCCAGGCACTGGGCCGCATGGCGCAGTGCCTCGTCGGCACGCCCGGCCGACAGGGTCGCCAGCGCCAGGGTGTAGTCGGCACGCTCGACCTCGAACCAGGTGCCCGCCGCGGCCCAATGCTCGCGGCTGGCGGCGGCGATCTCGAGCATCGCGGCGGTCTCGTCGGCGCTACGCGCGGCGCCGCGGTCGTGCAGTTCCCACGCCATGTTGTTGCAGGCGACGGCCAGCGGTCGGTGCTCGACCGGGCCGGCGGCGGGCATGCGGCCCAGCTCGGCGCGCGCCGCCGCGAGGAACCCCTGCGCGCGCTCCACTTCGCCGCGCCCGAGGCACAGCGCGGCCGCCGCCCCCCGGGCCCGCACGCGCTCGGCCGGCGACAGCCTCGACTCGGCGCCAGGGCGTGGCCTGGCCAGGGCCAGCACGGCCCGCGACACCCGCAGCTCGGAGGCGGCCACCGGGTCGCGCGCCAGGCGATGCCCGGCCAGGCCGGTCAGGCGCCAGTCCGCATCGTCGAAGCGGCCGAGATGCTCGCCCAGCAGGTGGGTGACCAGGCGCGCCAGCGCCGCCACCTGGGCCGGCGTGGCGGGTTCGGGGGTGTCGGTGCGCAGGCGCTCGGCCACCGCCTCGGGATGGTCCGCGTGGTCGGCCCAGGCGCGCGACAGGAACGCGTCGAAGCGCGCCCCGCGCCCGTCGGCGTCACTCGTAGCCATAGCTGCGCAGATGCTCCTCGTTGCTGGCCCAGCCGGCGCGCACCTTGACCCAGATCTCGAGGAAGACGCGCGCCTGCAGCAGGCGCTCGAGCTCCTGGCGCGCCTCGCTGGCGATGCGCTTCAGGCGTTCGCCGCCCTCGCCGATGATCATGCCCTTGTGCGCCTCGCGCTCGACCACGATGGTGGCCGCGATGCGCCGCAGCGGGCCGGCGGAGGCGCCCTCCTCCTCCTCGAACTTGTCGATCACGACGGTGGAGCTGTAGGGCAGCTCGTCGCCGGTGAGCCGGAACAGCTTCTCGCGGATCAGCTCGCTGGCCAGGAAGCGCTCGCTGCGGTCGGTGAGCATGTCCTCGTCGTAGAACCAGTCCTGCTCGGGCAGGTAGGGCGCGAGGATGCCCAGCAGCCGTGCCACGTCGGCGTCGCGGGTGGCGCTCAGCGGCACGAACTCGGCGAAGTCGCGCCGCTCGCGCATCGTGGCCAGCCAGGGCAGCACGTCGTCGCGCCGGTGCACGGCGTCGAGCTTGTTGGCCACCAGCAGCACCGGCTTGTCCTCGGGCAGCAGCGCCAGCACCTTGGCGTCGTCGGGCGTGAACTTGCCGGCCTCGACCACGAACAGGACCACGTCGACGTCCGCCAACACACCCCGCACGGTGCGGTTGAGGTTGCGGTTGAGCGCATTGCCGTGGCGCGTCTGGAAGCCCGGCGTGTCGACGAACACGGCCTGGGCCGCCCCCTCGGTGCGCACGCCGGTGATGCGGTGGCGCGTGGTCTGCGGCTTGCTGGAGGTGATGCTGATCTTCTGCCCCACCAGGGCGTTGAGCAGCGTGCTCTTGCCGACGTTGGGACGGCCGACGATGGCCACGAGGCCGCAGCGCTGCGGCGCGGGGGTTGCGGCTTCGGTCATGCTCAGGCGCGCAGCGGGCCGTCGGGCCGGTCGCTGGCCTTCAGGCTGGCCAGCATGCGGTGGGCGGCGTCCTGCTCCGCGGCGCGGCGCGAACGGCCCTCGCCGCGCTCGGTCAGGCCGAGCGCCGGCACGGCGCATTCGACGTCGAAGGTCTGCGCATGCGACTGGCCGCGCGTGGCGACGATCCGGTAGGCCGGCACCGGCAGCTTGCGCGCCTGCAGCCATTCCTGCAGTTCGGTCTTGGCGTCCTTGGCCCAGTTGTCGATGCCGGTGCTGGCGATGACCTCGCCGAACAGCCGCTGCACCAGGGCCTGGGCCTTGGCGAAGCCGCCGTCCAGGAAGGCCGCGCCGATCAGCGCCTCCAGGGCGTCGGCCAGGATCGACGGCCGGGCGGCGCCGCCGCCTCGGGCCTCGCCCTCGGACAGGCGCAGCACCTCGGGCAGGCCCACGGCCGCGGCCACGCGGGCCAGGCTGTCCTCGCGCACGAGGTGGGCGCGCACGCGGGTGAGGTCGCCTTCGTCGGAACCGGCGAAGCGCTGATACAGCAGGGCCGAGACGGCCGTCTGCAGCACCGCGTCGCCGAGGAACTCGAGCCGCTCGTTGTGCTCGGAGCCGGCGCTGCGGTGCGTGAGCGCGCGCTGCAGCAGGGCCGGATCGGCGAAATCGAGCCCCAGACGCTGCTGCAGTGCCGACAGGCGCGGATCGACCATCGCGGCGGCGACCCGGGGGCCGCTCAGTTGGACCGGCCCTCGCCGGAATACTTGATCAGCAGGTACACGGGCTCGAAGATCGGCACTTCCTTGTTGTACTCGAAGCGGATCACGACCTTGTCGTTCTCCTTCGTGATCTGCAGGTCCTGGCCGCTGACGCTGGAGATGGAGTACTCGATGTCGCGCTGGCGGTCGAAGGCCTTGCGCGCCTCGGCCACCGTGCCCGGCTGCTCCTGGGCGATCTTCTTGACGGTGCGCAGGACGGTCGTGTACTCGTTGATCGTGGGCAGCACGCGCACCACGATCAGTGCGACGAAGGCCACCACGATGGCCCAGATCAGCAGGCCGATCAGCGAGATGCCGGACTGGCTTCGGAACGATGCAGCACGCAACATGAATCGACTCTCCGACGGTCAGCGGAAACCACCGATACGGCCGAGGTTACCGAAATTCATCCACACCAAGAAGGCCCGGCCGACCAGATTGCGGTCCGGGACGAAACCCCAGTAGCGCGAATCGATGGAATTGTCACGGTTGTCGCCCATGACGAAATAGTGCCCTGCGGGCACCTTGCAGGTGACGCCCTCGGCGCTGTAGCGGCAGGCCTCGCGCATCGGGAAGGCCTCGACGCCCGAGATGAACGGCGGCCGGTCGTCGCGCAGCAGGATGCGGTGTTCGGCCTTGTCGAGCGACTCGACGAGCTGGCGCGCGTAACGCTGGCTGTCCTCGTCGTAGTAGTCGGGCAAGGGGCTGGCCGCGATCGGCTTGCCGTTGAGCGTGAGCGTCTTGTTCAGCCACGCCACCTCGTCGCCGGGCACGCCGATGACGCGCTTGATGTAGTCGGTGCGCGGGTCGGGCGGGTAGCGGAACACCACCACGTCGCCGCGCTGCGGGTCGCCGTTGGCGACGATCTTGCGGTTGATCACCGGCAGGCGGATGCCGTAGTCGAACTTGTTCACCAGGATCAGGTCGCCCGACTCGAGGGTGGGCAGCATCGAGCCCGAGGGGATCTTGAACGGCTCGAACAGGAACGACCGCAGCAGGAACACCACCAGGATCACCGGGAACAGGCCGGCGGTCCAGTCGAGCCACCAGGGCTGCATCAGCAGGCGCTGGCGCGCGTCCTCGATGTTGCCGTCGACCCGGTCGATGCCCTGGCGGGCCAGCTCGGCGCGCCGCGCCGCGTCCTGCGCCTGAAGCGCGTCGGCGGCCGCCTGGCGCGCGGGCAGGAAGTGGAAACGCTCGGCCAGCCAGTAGCCCAGCGTCACCAGCGTGAGCAGGAACAGCAGCAGCGCGAAGTCGCCGATCCACCGGCCCATGAACCAGCCGCCGAGGTAGACCGCCAGCACCGCGTACAGCGCGGCGGTCAGGGTGCCCATGAAACCCATCAGTCGTCCACTTGAAGAATGGCCAGGAAAGCCTCCTGAGGCACCTCGACCGTACCGATCTGCTTCATGCGCTTCTTGCCGGCCTTTTGCTTTTCGAGCAGCTTGCGCTTGCGCGTGATGTCGCCGCCGTAGCATTTTGCCAGCACGTTCTTGCGCAGCGCCTTGATGTTCTCGCGCGCGATGATGTTGGCGCCGATGGCGGCCTGGATCGCCACGTCGTACATCTGGCGCGGGATCTGCTCGCGCATCTTGGCCGCCACGGCGCGGCCGCGGTACTGGCTCTGCGCCCGGTGCACGATCATCGCCAGGGGGTCGACCTTGTCGCCGTTGATCAGGATGTCGACCTTCACCACGTCGGCCGCGCGGTACTCCTTGAAGGCGTAGTCCATGCTGGCGTAGCCGCGCGACACGCTCTTGAGCTTGTCGAAGAAGTCCAGCACGATCTCCGCCAGCGGCAGCTCATAGGTCAGGTGGACCTGCTTGCCGTGATAGGCCATGTTGAGCTGCACGCCGCGCTTCTGGTTGCACAGCGTCATCACCGGCCCGACGCAGTCCTGCGGCATGTACAGCTGCACGGTGACGATCGGCTCGCGGATCTCGCGGATGCGCCCCATGTCGGGCATCTTGCTCGGGTTCTCGACCATCTCCACCGTGCCGTCGCCGAGTTCCACCTCGTAGACCACGCTGGGGGCGGTGGTGACCAGGTCCTGGTCGAACTCGCGCTCCAGCCGCTCCTGGACGATCTCCATGTGCAGCAGGCCGAGGAAGCCGCAGCGGAAGCCGAAGCCCAGGGCCTGGCTCACCTCGGGCTCGTAGCGCAGGCTGCTGTCGTTGAGCTTGAGCTTCTCGAGCGCGTCCCGCAGCGAGTCGTACTCGCTTGCTTCGGTGGGGTACAGCCCGGCGAACACCTGCGGCTGGATCTCCTTGAAGCCCGGCAGCGGCTCGGTGGCCGGGCCGGCGTTGTTGGGCAGCTTCTTCTCCAGCGTGATGGTGTCGCCCACCTTGGCCGCCTGCAGCTCCTTGATGCCGGCGATCAGGAAGCCGACCTCGCCGGCGCGCAGCTCGTCGCGTGGCGACGACTTGGGCGTGAACACGCCCAGCTGCTCCAGCGGATAGACGGCGTTGGTGGCCATCATCCGGATGCGGTCGCCCTTGCGCAGCACGCCGTCGACCACCCGGGCCAGCATCACCACGCCGACGTAGTTGTCGAACCAGCTGTCGATGATCATGGCCCGCGGCGGACCGTCCGGGCGGCCGCGCGGCGGCGGCATGCGGGTGATCACCGCCTCCAGGATCTCGTCGATGCCCTCGCCCGTCTTGGCCGAGCACGGGATCGCATCGGTGGCGTCGATGCCGATCACGTCCTCGATCTCGGCCTTGGCGCGCTCCGGGTCGGCCTGGGGCAGGTCCATCTTGTTGAGCACCGGCACCACCTCGACGTGCAGGTCGAGCGCGGTGTAGCAGTTGGCCACCGTCTGGGCCTCGACGCCCTGGCTGGCGTCCACCACCAGCAGCGCCCCCTCGCAGGCCGACAGCGAGCGGCTGACCTCGTAGCTGAAGTCGACGTGCCCGGGGGTGTCGATCAGGTTGAGGTTGTAGACCTTGCCGTTGCGGGCGGTGTAGTTCAGCGCAGCCGTCTGGGCCTTGATGGTGATGCCGCGCTCGCGCTCGATGTCCATCGAGTCCAGCACCTGAGCCTCCATCTCGCGGTCCGACAGTCCGCCGCAGCGCTGGATGATCCGGTCGGCCAGCGTGCTCTTGCCGTGGTCGATGTGGGCAATGATCGAGAAGTTGCGGATGTGGTCCATGGAGAAGGCGTCGGAGCGCGTCGGCGGCACTCAGCGGGGGTGTCGCGCGCAGGGCGTCGAGGAGCGTGCCCTACGGGCGAAAAAAAGGCGCGTCGAAGAGGGGACGCGCCTTCCAACAAAACGTATGGCAACTGCTTGTTGGGCTTTCATTGTAGCCAAAGCAACCCCGCCGGAACCCGCGCCAACCCTCGTTTTTTCGTCGTTGCAGGGTTCCAACAGGGAATTTCATACACAGGTTATCCACAAACCCTTGTGGAAGGCCTGGGGACAGTTTCCGGCCTTGCGGGAAGACGCACCGCCGGCATGGAAAAGCCCCAGGGCAAGGGCTCATTATAGGTTCCGGACGTGATGAATCCGGTCGCCACCGTCGCGTAAGTTGGCGACCGCTTCCAACCCGAGGCCATTTGCCGGCACGGCGGACATTCCGTGATGCGGAATGTCCGGGTGGCCCAGTCAGCGGGCGGTCGGCCGGATGACCATGTAATTGGTCCAGTCGCCGCGGCGCACCATCACGCTGGCCGGCTTGGTCTTGTCCAGCTTGGCCACCAGCGCATTGAACTGCTTGGCGTCGGTGACCTCGGTGTTGTCGAGCGCGACGATCACGTCGCCCTCGCGCATGCCGGCCCGCGCCGCGGCACCTTCCACCGACTCGACGCGCACGCCGCCGCGCAGCTTCAGTTCCTTCTTCTGCGCGTCGGTCAGGTCGGCCACGGCCAGGCCGATCGCCGTCTTGGGCTGCGGCGCGGGCGGCGCTTCGCCGGACTGGGCCACGCGGCGCGCGCGCTCGGGCTCGAACTCGACCACGGTGACGCTGACGTCGCGGGTCTGGCCGCGGCGGTACAGCTGCAGCGTGGTCTTCGCGCCCGGCTTGGTGGCGCCGATCAGGCGCGGCAGATCACCCGAACGCTCGACCGGCTTGCCGTCGACCTTGACGATGATGTCGCCGGGCTCCACGCCGGCCTTGTCCGCCGGCAGGCCGGCCTCGATGCCCTGCACCAGCGCCCCGCGCGGCGCGCCCAGGCCGATCGCCTCGGCCACTTCCTTGGTCACCGGGGCGATGGTCACGCCGATGCGGCCGCGGATGACCCGGCCGTTGGCGCGCAGCTGGTCGGCCACGCGCATCGCCTCGTCGATCGGGATCGCGAAGCTGATGCCCATGAAGCCGCCCGAGCGGCTGTAGATCTGCGAGTTGATGCCGATCACCTCGCCGCGCATGTTGATCAGCGGCCCCCCGGAGTTGCCGGGGTTGATCGCCACGTCGGTCTGGATCATCGGCAGGAAGTCGCCGGTGTCGCGCTGCTTGGCGCTGACGATGCCGGCGGTGACGGTGTTGTCCAGCCCGAACGGCGCGCCAATGGCCATCACCCAGGCGCCCACCTTGAGCGCGTTCACGTCGCCGATCTTCACCGCCGGCAGACCGGTGGCCTCGATCTTGACCACCGCGACGTCGGTGCGGCGGTCGGCGCCGACGATGCGGGCCTTGAACTCGCGCCGGTCCGTCAGGGTCACGATGACCTCGTCGGCACCGTCCACCACATGGGCATTGGTCATCACGTAGCCGTCGGCGGTGAGCACGAAGCCCGAGCCGACGCCGCGCTGCTGGGGCTCGCTCTCGTCGGGCTGCTGCGGGGCGCCGCGGCGCGGCGTGCCGCGTTCGTTGGGCAGCGGGATGCCGAAGCGCCGGAAGAACTCGCGCATCTGCTCGTCGATCTCGCCGCCGGCGGCCGACCCGGGCCGCGCGCGCTCGGAGGTCCGGATGTTGACCACCGCCGGCCCGACCCGGTCGACCAGTTCGGTGAAGTCCGGCAGCTCGCGCACGACCGCCGCGGACTGCGCCACGGCGGGACGGGGCGCCAGCTGGAAAGCGGCCGCCGCCATCACCACGACGGCGGATGCGCCCAGCACCCAGCGGGCCGCGACAGAGGGGATTCTGGAAGTCTTGGAGTTCATGGCAGGTTCCGACACCGGAAGGACTTGGGGTTGGGACACACAGCAGCGCACGACGGGTCGGCGCCGATGACAGGAATCAACGCGTTCGCTCGAGGGCCGCGGCGAACTGCTTGAGCGTGGCCATCGGCACGTCGCCCATCACGGTGACCTGATGCGCGCCCACGGTCTGCATCCAGGTGTGCGTGGCCCCGGTGGCGGCGCCGCCGGTGCGCGGGCGGTCCGCCCGGGCGGGCTCGATGAACAGCGACACATGCGTCAGGCCGTCGGTGAAGATGGCCTGGACCACCTCGGCGCCGTCGCCCGTCGCCTTGACGGCGTCGTGGCCGAGCCGCCGCTTGACGCAACTGGTCTGGCGGAACCCGGGCACGGGCGACTTGATCTGCCAGCCCTCGGCCTCGAGCGTGGTGCGGTGGTGCACCGCCTTGGTGACCTGCCAGCCGTCCAGCGAGCGCATGGCGGCCTGGACGGTGTCGGGCTTGCTGCGCGGCCCCAATGTGACGTCGCTGAAGGCGCTGGTCTCGAGCACGCGCCCGTCCGCCGCGAGCACGTCGGTGCGCAGCAGCAGGCCCGTGCTGCGCTCGGACCAGACCCGCTGCGCGAAACGGCTCGCATCGCGCGGCCGCAGCAGGTAGATCGCGGCCTCGTGGCCGGCCAGGCGTCCCAAGCCTTCGGCCACGAGGTCGTAGCGGTCGAACAGGTGTTCGTCGCTGCCGGCCTGGAGCGCGGGAAACGGCTGGATCGGATCGCGCTGGTCGAGCCGCGCGGTCCGGGTCTGTGGCCAGAGCGTCAGCACCTGATCGTTGTGCCGGAGCACCTTGCGCGGCTGCCCGTCGAGCACGTCGACCCGCTCATAGGCGTTGGGGCCCTCGCACACATGCGTCACCCTGGAGCTGGAGATGCTGCCGCCCGACGTGACCACCAGCGTGCCCTGGTAGCTGCGCTGCGTGGCGGCCTGGTGCACCCGCTGCAGCCACAGGCGGGCATCGGCGGCGGACACCGCCTCTCCCGCGGCACGGGTCGGCGCCTGAGCCAGCAGCGTCGCCGCGCCCACCAGCAGGGCGGCGCAGCCGGGCCAGCGCAGGGTCGCTACCGAGGTCATTCAGCGCGCCGGTTCCACCACCGACACGTTGCGGACCGCGCCGCCGGGCAGCGCCAGCGTCGACGTGGTCGAGTACTGCCGGTGCGCAGCCAGGTATCGGTCAAGTTCGCTGTTGCGGATGAGCGTGGCCTGTTCCGGCCAGGCCACCACGGCCACCGACGGCGCGCCGGGGGCATCGGCGGCACCCGCCTGCACCACCGCGGTGCCGGGCACCGATGCCAGCGTCGCGCCGCCCGCCACGCCGGGCTCGGGCGCGCGCAGGATCACCATCACGCCTGCGACCGCCGCGAAGCCGGCCGCGACGGCGCCGGACAGCGCCCAGCCCCGGCGGCGACGCGACTTCGCGTAACGCGCCCCCGAGTCCGGCGTCGGCGCCAGCACCACCGGCTCGGCGGCCATCCGCTCGCGCAGCCGGCCCAGGAAGGCGGCGTCGCGCGCCGGGTCGCTGCGATGCTCGTCGCTGCGCAGCAGATCGCCGATCAGGTGGTAGGTGTGCCAGTCCTCGCGCGCCGCAGGGTCGCGCCGCCAGGCACCACAGGCTGCGTCCGCCGCCTGGGCGTCTCCGTCCATCAGGGCGGAAAGGGCTGCCCGCCGGGCCGATAGATCGTCGTCTGGGTGCTGCATGGTCGTGTTTCCTGGGAACTCGGCTACCAACGCTCGCCTTCGCGGGTTCCGAGCAAGGGCCGCAACCGCGTTGCGATCGCTTCCCGGGCACGAAAGATCCGCGACCGCACGGTTCCGATAGGGCAATTCATCACGTCGGCAATCTCTTCGTAGCTCAGGCCCTCGATCTCACGCAGCACGATGGCCTGGCGCAGATCTTCGCTCAGCGACTCGATGGCTGCATTGACCGTCGCCGCGATCTCCTTGCTGGCAAGCAAGGATTCCGGGCTGGAGCCATCGCTTAGTTCGTTCTCGACCCGGGAAGGTTCCTCCCCGTCCTCGGTGGAAACCATGGCGGACTCGCTGACCAGGGGGTCGCGCTTGAGTTCCATCAGGGCTTTCTTGGCCGAGTTGACCGCGATCCGGTACAGCCACGTGTAGAACGCGCTCTCGCCCCGGAACTGGGGCAGCGCACGGTAGGCGCGGATGAAGGTCTCCTGGGCGATGTCCTGCACCAGGTCGGCGTCACGCACCATCCGGCCGATCAGGCGCTCGATGCGGCGCTGGTACTTCACGACCAGCATCTCGAACGCGCTGACGTCGCCGCGCTTGGCGCGCTCGACGAGCAGGGCGTCGGCGTCGGACGCTTCGGTCATCGCTGCCTCACGCCAGCGGCACGGGCTCGGGATCGCCCGAGCCTTGCGCATACAGCGCTGCCCTGAGGCCGGCCCGGTCGCCAGCGTTCGCCGCCGTGGCCACCACGACCCAGAGCGCGCGCCCTGAGGCGGTGCGGATCGACAGCAGCAGTCGGCTGCCGGCGTCGACGGCCACGGTGGCGCGGCATGCCTCGCCGCGCCAGAGCCAGACGCGGCCGTCCCAGCCCAGATCCCCCGTGGCCTGGCCGTGCCAGGACCGTGCCGCGGCGATGGCGGCCGACGCCAGCGCCAGGAGCAAGGCCGCGACGCCTGCGGCAGCCTCGCTGCAGCCCACGCGCAGCAGGGCCCACGCCGACACATTGGCCACCGCGGCCGCCCACACGGCGGCCACGAAGGCGGCCCACCCGGTGCTGCGGGCGATGGTCACGCGCACGGGCGGCGCGGCGTGCACGGGCCGGCGCCTCAGG
The DNA here is from genome assembly GCF_057219775.1 of Aquabacterium sp. T101. Classification (NCBI taxonomy): domain Bacteria; kingdom Pseudomonadati; phylum Pseudomonadota; class Betaproteobacteria; order Burkholderiales; family Sphaerotilaceae; genus Aquabacterium; species Aquabacterium sp. T101. The sequence continues at coordinate 15,924 of NZ_JBXVVZ010000010.1, read as the reverse complement.
CGCGGCGGAACAGCAGGGTGCCGTTGGTGCCGCCGAAGCCGAAGTTGTTCTTTGCTGCCACGTCGATCTTCATCTCCCGGGCCGTGTTGGCGCAGTAGTCCAGGTCGCACTCGGGATCCTGGTTGAAGATGTTGATCGTGGGCGGGCTGACCTGGTGGTGAACCGCCAGCACCGTGAACACGGACTCGATGCCGCCGGCACCGCCGAGCAGGTGGCCCGTCATCGACTTGGTGGAATTGACCACCAGCTTGCGGGCGTGATCGCCGAAGGCCAGCTTGATGGCGTTGGTCTCGTTCACGTCGCCCAGCGGCGTGCTCGTGCCATGGGCATTCAGGTACTGGACCTGGTCGGCATTGAGGCCCGCATTGCGCAGCGCGGCCTTCATGCTGCGCTTGGGCCCGTCGACGTCGGGCGCCGTCATGTGGTGGGCGTCGGCCCCCATGCCGAAGCCCGCCAGCTCGGCGTAGATCTTCGCGCCGCGCTTGCGGGCGTGCTCGTACTCCTCGAGCACCAGCACGCCGGCGCCCTCGCCCAGCACGAAGCCGTCGCGGTCCTTGTCCCAGGGGCGCGACGCCGTGGCGGGATCGTCGTTGCGGGTGGACAGCGCCCGCGCGGCGGCGAAGCCGCCGATGCCCAGGGGCGACACCGTGCTCTCGGCGCCGCCGGCGATCATCACGTCGGCGTCGCCATACTCGATCAGCCGACCGGCGGCACCGATGCAGTGCAGGCCGGTGGTGCAGGCGGTGACGATGGCCAGGTTGGGGCCCTTGAATCCGTAGTGGATCGAGACGTGCCCCGAGATCATGTTGATGATCGATGCCGGCACGAAGAACGGCGAGATGCGCCGCGGGCCGCGGGTGCGGTACTCCTCGTGCGTGGCCTCGATCATCGGCAGCCCGCCGATGCCCGACCCCACCATCACGCCGATGCGCTCGGCGCGGTCCTCGTCCAGCGCCTCGCCCGTGGGCAGCCCCGCGTCGCGTACCGCCTGGATCGACGCCGCCATGCCGTAGTGGATGAAGGTGTCCATGTGCCGGGCTTCCTTCGCGGGGAAGTAGTCCTCGACATTGAAACCCTTCACCTCGCCGGCGAATCGGCACGCCAGTGCCGATGCGTCGAACTTGGTGACGTTGGCGATGCCCGAGCGGCCGGCCACGAGACTGGCCCAGCCTTCGGAGACCGAATTGCCCACCGGGCTGATCAGCCCGAGCCCGGTGACGACGACCCTGCGACGGCTCATGCGGGGGTGCCGGACGTCAGGCGGCCTTCTGGTGCGACTTGGCGTAGTCGATGGCCAGCTGCACCGTGGTGATCTTCTCGGCTTCCTCGTCCGGGATCTCGATGCCGAACTCGTCCTCGAGGGCCATCACCAGTTCGACCGTGTCCAGCGAGTCCGCGCCGAGGTCGGCGACGAAGGCCTTCTCGTTGGTCACGTCGGCTTCGGGCACGCCGAGCTGCTCGGCAACGATCTTCTTGACACGGGCTTCGATATCGCTCATTGACTCCTCCAGGAGTAGGGAAACGCAAAACGGCCCGGATTCTACGCGGCGCGGGTCACCCCCCTCGGGGGCCCTCGAATGCCGCGGACCGGTCGGGCGGAACCGGAAGGTCAGTTCATGAACATGCCGCCGTTGACATGCAGCTCGGCGCCGGTGATGTAGCCGGCCTCCTCGGACGCGAGAAAGGCGACCGTGGCGGCGATCTCCTGCGGCGTGCCCAGGCGGCCCAGCGGGATCTGCTGCATCAGCGCGTTCTTCTGGGCCTCGGGCAGGTGCTCGGTCATGTCGGTGGCGATGAAGCCGGGCGCCACGCAGTTGACGGTGACGTTGCGGCTGCCCAGTTCGCGCGCCAGTGCCCGCGTCATGCCGGCCACGCCGGCCTTGGCGGCAGCGTAGTTGGCCTGGCCCGGGTTGCCCGACGCGCCCACCACCGACGTGATGTTGATGATGCGGCCGAAGCGCTGCTTCATCATCGGGCGCATGGCCGCGCGGCTGGCGCGGAACACCGCCTTGAGGTTGGTGTCCTGCACCGCGTCCCAGTCGTCGTCCTTCATGCGCATGGCCAGGCCGTCGCGCGTGATGCCCGCGTTGTTCACTAGGATGTGCAGCCCGCCGAGGCGCTTGACGATGGCGTCGATGGCGGCGTCCAGCGCCGGACCGTCGGTCACGTCCAGCACGATGCCCTCGCCGCCGAACGGGGCCAGGGCCTCGGCAATGCCCGCCGCCCCGGCCTCGGACGTGGCGGTGCCCACGACGCGGGCGCCACGCTCTGCCAGGGTCAAGGCGATCGCGCGGCCGATGCCGCGGGACGCGCCGGTCACGAGAGCGATACGGTCCTTCACGACAGCTGCCCCTTCACTTCGGCCAGCGACGACGGGTCGAACAGGGTCGACGCGGCCACAGCCGGGTCGATGCGCTTGACCATGCCGGCCAGCACCTTGCCCGGACCGCACTCGACCATGTGGCCGAGGCCGCGGCCGGCCAGCGCGCGCACCGCCTCGACCCAGCGCACGGGACCGAAGGCCTGCCGGACCAGCGCGTCGCGGATCGCCTGCGGATCGGTCGGCGCGGCCACGTCGATGTTGTTGACGACCGGGATCGACGGCGCGGCCAGTGCCACCGAGGCCAGGCGCTCCTTCAGGCGGTCCGCAGCCGGCTTCATCAGGCTCGAATGGAAGGGCGCGGACACGGCCAGCGGCAGCGCGCGCTTCGCGCCCCGGGCCTTGAGCAGCTCGCAGGCGGCATCGACGCCGGCCTTGGTGCCGGCGATCACGGTCTGCTTCGGGTCGTTGAAGTTGACGGCCTCGACGGCCTGGCCGCTGGAGGCGGCGGCGTCGGCACAGCCCGCGACCACGGCGTCGGCCTCCAGGCCGAGGATGGCGGCCATGGCGCCCATGCCCACCGGCACCGCGTCCTGCATCGCCTGGGCCCGGAAGCGCACCAGCGGCACCGCGTCGGCCAGCGTCAGCGCGCCGGCGGCCACCAGCGCGGTGTATTCGCCGAGCGAATGCCCGGCCACCGCCGCCGGCGCGGCCCCGCCCTCGGCGCGCCAGGCGCGGTAGCAGGCGATGCCGGCCGTCAGCATCACCGGCTGGGTGTTGGTGGTGAGGTCGAGCGACTCCTTCGGGCCCTCGCGGATCAGGCGGGCGAGGTCCTCGCCGAGCGCCTGCGAGGCTTCCGCCAGCGTGTCGCGCACCGCAGGGTGGTCGCCCCAGGCGTCGAGCATGCCCACGGCCTGGGATCCCTGGCCGGGAAACAGAAACGCGAATGCGTGCATCGATGTCCCCTGTTGTCGTCGGTGCGGCTCAGAAGTCGAGCAGCGCCGCACCCCATGTGAAGCCGCCGCCGACGCCTTCGAGCATCAGGCGATGCCCGCGCCGCACGCGGCCCTGGCGCACCGCGGCGTCCAGCGCCAGCGGGATCGACGCGGCCGACGTGTTGCCGTGCTCGTCCACCGTGACGACCAGCTTCTCGGGCGCCAGCCTCAGCTTGCGCGCCGTGCCCTGCATGATCCGGATGTTGGCCTGGTGCGGGATCAGGAAGTCGATGTCGGCTTCGGTGCGGCCGGCCTTGGCCAGCACCGAGCGCGCCACGTCCTCGAGCACGCCCACCGCCAGCTTGAACACCGCCTGGCCGTCCATCTTCAGCGTGGGGTCGCCGAGCACCTTGCCGCCGGCCACGGTGCCGGGCGTGCACAGGATGCCGGCATGGCGGCCGTCGGCATGCAGTTCCGTGGCCAGCAGCCCGGGCTCGTCGCTGGCCTCCAGCACCACGGCCCCCGCCCCGTCGCCGAACAGCACGCAGGTGGTGCGGTCGTCGAAGTCGAGGATGCGCGAGAACACCTCGGCGCCGATCACCAGCGCCGTGCGGGCGGCGCCGGTGCGGATGAGCGAGTCCGCCACGGTGAGCGCAAAAATGAAGCCGGAGCACACGGCCTGCACGTCGAACGCGGCCGACCCGTTGTGCACGCCGAGCTTGGCCTGCAGCAGCGTCGCCGTCGACGGAAACACCATGTCCGGCGTCGAGGTGGCCACGATGATGAGGTCGACGTCGGCCGCGCTGCGCCCGGCGGATTCGAGGGCGGCGCGGGCGGCCACCAGGGCCAGGTCGCTGCACACCTCGCCTTCGGCGGCGAAGTGGCGCGCCCGGATGCCGGTGCGCTCGACGATCCAGTCGTCGGACGTCTCCACGCCGCGTGCGGCGAGTTCGCGGGCCAGGTCGGCATTGGTGACGCGCCGCGCCGGCAGGTGGCTGCCCGTGCCCGTGATGCGCGAGAAGCGCGGAAGGGACTGGTTCATGCGGCTTGGGTCGAGGCTTCGGCGACCGGCATCGCGCGCATCGACTCTGCGATGCGGCCCTGCACCCGGTCGAGCAGGCGATTGCGCGCCGCATCATAAGCGCGCGTGAGCGCCTGCTCGAAGGCGAACGCGTCCGCCGAGCCGTGGCTCTTGAAGACCAGGCCGCGCAGGCCCAGCAGCGCCGCGCCGTTGTAGCGCCGGTGGTCGACGCGGTCCTTGAACCGCTTGAGCACCGGCAGGGCCGCCAGGGCCGCGAGGCGCGTCAGCGCACTGCGGGTGAACTCCTGGCGGATGAAGTCGCTGAGCATGCCGGCCAGGCCCTCGCTGGCCTTGAGCACGACGTTGCCGACGAAGCCGTCGCAGACGACGATGTCGGTGGTGCCGGCATAGATGTCGTTGCCCTCGACGTTGCCGTGGAAGGCCAGGTGCCCCGCGGCGGCGGCGGCCCGCATCAACTCGGCCGCGCGCTTGATGGTGTCGCTGCCCTTGATCGCCTCTTCGCCGATGTTGAGCAGGCCCACCGTGGGATCGCTCTTGCCTTCCACCGCCGACACCAGGGCACTGCCCATCACCGCGAACTGCAGCAGGTGCTCCGGCGTGCAGTCGACGTTGGCACCGAGGTCCAGCACGGTGGTGAAACCGTCGCGGCGGTTGGGCAGGACGGTGGCGATGGCCGGGCGGTCGATGCCTTCCATCGTCTTGAGGATGTAGCGCGCCACGGCCATCAGCGCGCCGGTGTTGCCGGCCGAGACGCAGGCGTGCGCGGCGTCGGGGGCGCCGGGCTCCTGCCTGAGCTGGGCGATCGCCACGCGCATCGAGGAGTCCTTGCGGCGGCGCAGCGCCACCTCGACGGCGTCGTCCATCGCGACGACCTCGCTGGCATGGACGACGCGGGTGCGCGGCCAGCCGGCAGCGGCATCGACGGCCTCCGGACGGCCGACGAGCACCAGCTCGGCGTCGGGGTGCTTGTCCAGGAAGGCCCTGCAGGCCGGCAGGGTGACGGACGGGCCGTGATCGCCGCCCATCACGTCGACAGCCAGCCGCACCAGGGGCAGTGGAGGCAACGTTGCTTGCAAGGTCGTCCGCAGACTGTGCGACGGCTAGCGGGGCTTCGCCGTCGGCCCGACCGGACGCGCAGGCGTCCGCGCGCCGGGCGGAGCCGGGTCGACGATCAGGCGTCGGCCTTGGTCTTCAGGACCTTGCGGCCACGGTAGAAGCCGGTCGGGCTGATGTGGTGACGCAGGTGCGTCTCGCCGGTGGTGGCCTCGACGGCGGTGCCGGGCGTGACCAGGGCGTTGTGCGAACGGTGCATGCCGCGCTTGGACGGCGACTTCTTGTTTTGCTGGACGGCCATGATGGGCTCCTACAGGGCTGCTCGTCGGACCCTGCCGGAAGGACGTTCCGGATCTCGACGTGAAGGGGGGCAGGCAACCGGGCAGGCTGCCGCGCGAAAAGCCGCGAAGTATAGCAAAGGCGGCTGTTCAGCGCCCTCCGGGGCGCTTCAGGGCCGCCAGGGCCGCGAACGGGTTGGCCTGGGGCTCCTCCGGCAGGTCCGCGGCGGGCACCGGTAGGGGGGCCGGGCAAATGTCGTGCCGGGGCACGATCGGCAGGGCCAGCAGCAGTTCGTCCTCCACCAGTGCCTGCAGGTCGAACTGGGCGCTGGCCACGAGGACGTCCTCCTCCGCCTCCGCGTCGAGTTCCGCCGCCGTGGCCTCGTCGTCGACGAATAGCATCTCGCGGTCGACTTCCAGGGGCAGCAGCACGGGCTGCAGGCAGCGCTGGCATTCGCGCGCCACGCCCGCCGCCACGGTGAGGCGAACGCGCTTCTCCGGACGCCCGGCGTGCACCTTGCGCTCCGAGAACACCGCCGACCAGACCACGGGCTGGTCCGTTCCGGCCCTCGTGCCGGGCTCGATCAGGCGCTCGAAGCCGGCCAGGGGCGAGCGGCCTTCCAGCGCCCAGCCCTGCGCGCAGGCCGCGGCCACGTCGATTCGTCGGGGATCCTTCTCGCGCCTGCCCATGAAGCCAGTTTACGGCCGCGCCCGACGACAATCGCCGCATGTCCCTGCCCCGCCTCGTCCTCGCGTCCACCTCGCCCTACCGGCGCGAACTGCTGTCCCGCCTGCGTCTGCCCTTCGACGTGACGGCCCCGGGGGTCGACGAGACGCCGTCTCCCGGCGAGCCGCCCGCGGCGCTGGCACTGCGCCTGGCCCTGGCCAAGGCCGAAGCCGTGGCCCGCCTGCAGCCCGACGCCGTGGTCATCGGCAGCGACCAGGTGGCCGACCTCGACGGCGTGCCGATCGGCAAGCCGCTGGTGCACGACAGGGCTGTGGCGCAGCTGCGGGCCATGAGCGGGCGCACCGTGGTGTTCCAGACCGCCGTGGCGGCGGTGCGCGCCGACACCGGGTTCGCCAAGGCGCTGCTCGCCCCGGTGCGGGTGCGGTTCCGCTCCCTGGACGACGCCCGCATCGAGCACTACCTGCGGGTCGAGCAGCCCTACGACTGCGCCGGCAGCGCCCGCAGCGAATCGCTCGGCATCGCGCTGCTCGAGTCGATCGAGTCGGACGACCCCACGGCGCTCGTCGGCCTGCCGCTGATCCGCACCTGCTCGCTGCTGCGCGAGGCCGGCCTCGACCCGCTCAGTAGTTGATTTCCGGGCATTCGTGGCTGCTGGCGCAGTGGCTAGGTGACGCGACCCATGCTCCGCGCCCGGGACTTCCCGGGCGGGGCTGGTTTGCATGGAACACTGGAATCTTACGAAGTGGCACCCTCTGGGGCGGTACTTGATGGTGAGCGCGGCCCTGCTGACCCAGACGCCATGCCTGGCCGGGCCGACGCTGGATACCGCGCTCGATTGGACGCCGCGCGAGCAGGTGAGTTACTGGACATCCACCCTCCGGCACGCCGGCCAGCCCAGGGAGGGCCTCGTCACGGTCCTGTCGGGGCCTGGCCCCGACGCGCCTTGGTTGGTCCCCGGCGGCAGCGCTGGGCGCTTGAGCGCCCACCTCGTTTCCAGGGTCCATCAGCTCGACAGCACCGGCTCGGTGCGATGGCGTGCAGGCTTCGGTTGGAGCGACGGGCCACGTCCCAGTTGGAGCTTCGACGGCACGATGGTCGCAACCGCAATCGGCCGATCCGAGATCTACGCGTCGGTCGAGCGCAGACACTGGGGCCCCGGCTGGGTGGGCAGCCTCATCCTGGACGCTGCCGCCACGGCATTGCCAGCTGTCGGCTGGCGTCGACCAGAGTCGCCCCATTCAGCTTCGGACGGAGGCCTCCCCTTGCTCGGGCCCTGGAGCGCCGACGTATTCATAGGGCGGCTGCAGGGTCACACCGAGCCCCGTCGACCTACTCTCGTAGGCACTCGCCTGCAGTTCCGCCCGACACCTAGTCTGTCGATCGGCCTGTCCCGCACCTTGCAGTGGGGTGGCCAGGGACGCGACGAGAGCCTGCGTTCGCTCGTCGGCGGACTGCTGGGCCGGGACAACCTCGGAGCTTCCGGGGTGAACCTGGCCAACGAACCGGGCAACCAGCTAGCCGGCTTCGACTGGCACTGGCGGTCGCTCCCCGAGGGAGAGCTGTCTTGGTATGGACAGGTCATCGGCGAGGACGAAGCCGGGCTGATGCCCAGCAAGAACATGATCCTGCTCGGTGCAGATGCCAGCCTGGTGCTGGGTCACACCATGGCACGCCTATTTCTCGAAGCCGCCGACACCACGGCCGGCGCTCTGCGCCCGGACCCCGCCTACGGTGCCGCGTACCGGCATCACGCCTTCCGCCAGGGCTACACCCATGCCGGGGCGCTGCTGGGGCACCCGATGGGCGGCGATATGCAACTGCTGAGCCTGGGCGTCGCCATGCGCAGCGGCCCCTGGAGTTGGATGGCAACGCTGGGCTCGGGCCGAGCCAACGAAACCGCGCAGCGCTTCGCAAACGGACCCGTTCGAACACTCAACCTGTCAGTTCACGGAGACGCATCACGAGACGGGAGGCTCGGAGCGGGGCTGTGGTGGTCATCCGATCGCCGCCAGCGGCGCGGGGCCGCCCAGCTGTGGTGGCAACATCGCAGTTGATGCAACCCCTTTCAGGCAATGCGACCGGGACGATCTGGCTGGTGCCCAACACGCTCGACCTCGGCACCGACGCCGCGGGCCCGCTGGACGACACCCTGCCCGCCGGCGTGCTGCGGCGTGCGGCCACGCTGACCCACTGGGTGGTGGAGGACGCCAAGACCGCCCGCGCCTTCCTCAAGCGCGTCGGTGCGCTGCAACCGCTGGCGCTGCCGCTGCAGGCGATCGACATCCGCGAGATGCCCCGGCCACCCAAGGACGGTCGGGCGGCGGCTGACGACGCGGCCTGGCAGGCGCTGCTGGCACCGGCCCGGGCCGGTGCCGACCTGGGCGTGCTCAGCGAAGCCGGAATGCCCTGCGTGGCCGACCCGGGTGCGCGCCTGGTGGCCGCAGCCCAGGCCGCCGGCTTGACCGTCGTGCCCATGGCCGGTGCGACGTCGCTGATGCTGGCGCTGGCATCCAGCGGACTGCACGGGCAGAGCTTCGCCTTCGTGGGCTACCTGCCGACCGAAGGGCGGGATCGCGCAGTGCGCGTCGCGGAGCTCGAAGCCCGATCCCGCCGGGACAGCCAGACCCAGATCGCCATCGAGACCCCGTACCGCAATGCCGCCTTGGCCGCGGCGCTGCTCGAAGCCCTGAAGCCCGACACGCTGCTGTGCGTGGCCTGCGGGCTGACGCTGCCGGGAGGATGGTGCCGCACCCGCACGGTGAAGCAATGGCGCCAGGCGCCACCGACGTTCGAGGACCGCAGGCTACCGGCCGTGTTCCTGTGGCTGGCCGCCTGAGAGTCGACGCCGCCAGGCCCGGGTCACCAGCCAGCCGAGCGACACGCCTGCGGCATCGGCCACCATGTCCTGCATCGACGCCGCACGGGTGGCGGTCAGGGACTGCGCGAACTCGATGAGGCCGCCATAGGCCAGCAAGGCCAGCGCCAGGCCCCAGCCCGGGCGGAAGCCCGCCTTGAGGCCCATCCACCAGAGCAGGCCGAAGTACCAGAGGTGGTGGATCTTGTCGGCATGGGGGAACCAGTTCTCGGGCCCCTGGTGCGGCGCCAGAGGCCGCACCGCGAAGGCCACGCCCCCCGCCATCAGCAGCACGAGCGCCACACGCCAGGCGCGCGACGACATCGCGCTCAGGCCTTGCCGCCGCCCAGCAGGGACGCCACCTTGCGCTTGGGACGGATGTTGGGCGACACGGTCCGCGACGCCGACACGGTCGGGTCGCCGGAGGGGGCCGCATCGGCGGCCGCCGGTTCGGGCATCTTCGACTCGTAGGGACGGTCGAAGAACGGGTCGGACGCGGGCTTCGGGCTCGCCGCGCGCACGGGCCGCGGCTCGTAGGCCGCCGGCGCGTCGTCACGCTCGCGCGGCTCGCGCCGCGGCCGCCGCGGGCGGTCGTCCTCGAGTTCGAAGGGCTCGATCTCGAGCTTCTTCTTGATCAGCTTCTCGATGTCCGACACCAGGCGCGAGTCGTCTCGCGTGACCAGCGTGACGGCCAGGCCCGAGGCGCCCGCGCGGCCGGTGCGGCCGATGCGGTGCACATAGTCCTCGGCGTTGAAGGGCACGTCGAAATTGAACACGGCGGGCAGGTCCGCGATGTCCAGGCCGCGCGCGGCCACGTCGGTGGCCACCAGCAGCTCGACCTCGCCGCGCTTGAACGCCTCGAGCGACTTCAGGCGCTCGTCCTGGCTCTTGTCGCCGTGCAGGGCGGCGGTCTTCAGGCCGTCGCGCTCGAACGAGCGCGCCAGCCGGGCCGCGCCGAGCTTGGAGTTGACGAACACGATCGCCTGGGTGAGCTGGCGGTCGCGCAGCAACTGGCGCACCACGCGCCGCTTGTCGTCGTCGGACACGCTGTAGAAGCGCTGCTCCACCGTGGAGGCCGTGGCATTGGGCCGGGCCACCTCGACCGAGACGGGGTCCTGCAGGTAGCTCTGCGCCAGGCGGCGGATCTCGGGCGAGAACGTGGCGGAGAACAGCAGCGTCTGGCGCTGCTTGGGCAGGTAGGACAGGATGCGCTGCAGGTCCGGCAGGAAGCCGATGTCGAGCATGCGGTCGGCCTCGTCCAGCACCACGTACTCCACCTGATGCAGTGCGCAGTTCTTGGCCTCGATGTGGTCCAGCAGGCGGCCGGGCGTGGCGATCAGCACCTCGACGCCGGCCTTGAGCTCGGCCGTCTGGGGCTTCATGTCCACGCCGCCGAACACGACCAGGCTGCGCAGCTGGGTCTGCTTGGCGTACTTGGCGACGTTCTCGGCCACCTGCACCGCCAGCTCGCGCGTGGGCGTCAGCACCAGGGCGCGCACGGGGTGGCGCGCGGGCGAGGTGCTCGGGTTCTCGTGCCGCATCATCTTCTGCAGCAGCGGCAGCGTGAACGCCGCCGTCTTGCCGGTGCCGGTCTGGGCGGCGCCCATGACGTCGCGCCCGTCGAGCACGAACGGGATGGCCTTGGCCTGGATCGGCGTCATCGACGTATAGCCGCTGTCGGCCACGGCCTTGAGCAGCTTGGGATCGAGCGCGAGGGTGTCGAACCGGACGGTTTCGACGGGCGGGGTTTCGGGGTTCACCCGGGGATTATCCCTCGCGGGGCGGACGGGACGGGCGGAACACCAGCCAGCGCGGGGCCTTGAAGCGGACGATGCGCCAGTAGAGCGCGACGTAGACGACGCCGAAGGCCACGATGAACCCGAGCTGAATCGGCGTGCTGTCGTAGAACAGGATGGCAGGCACCACTGACAAGGAGCAAAGAATCCAAAGGTATGGTGAAGTCATGGAGTTGCGGCGCGTCAGCTCCCGGGCTGTGCGCTCCCCCGCCGCCCATCTCATGAATCTCCGATAGATGAGGCTGTGCAAGTGCGCACCGTCGGGCATCCCAATGGGGCGGCCTCGTAGCCACTTGCGCCTGTAGATCGAAAACAGTGTCTCGAACACGGGGTAGATGCACAGCAGCAGCGGGAACATTGGGGAGACCTCGGGATGACGCCGCAGTACCAAGATAGCGAGCTCGGCGACATAGAAGCCCAGAAAGTAGGCCCCACCATCGCCCAAGAACACGAGCCCGGCCGGGAAGTTCCAAACGAAGAAGCCAAACAATGCGGCTATGCCGATGAGGGAAAGCATCGCAATCGTCGAGTCTCCGAGTTCGAAAGCGACGTATGCGATGCCTGCCAACATTAGCGCCACGCACATCGAAGCGAGGCCGTTGAATCCGTCGATGATGTTCACCGCGTTTGCGACACCGGCAACCACGAAGACGGTAATCACAAAGGCCCCAGCCGTAAATCCAACGATCCAATCTACTCCGATGAGGTCCGTCCTGCGAATTGACGCGTCGACCAGTACGAAGGCCAGACCCGCTGAAACGGCGGTGAAGAACAGTCTCCTGCGCGGGCTCTGTGACTTGGTAAGGTCTTCTGCCAGTCCACTGAGGAACGCAGGCAATCCGGCTACCAAGAGCAACACAGAAAGCCGAGCGTCAATGCGACCTAAGGAGACAGCCAGGATTGCCGCAATGACCACACCCACGAAGATGCCCAAGCCACCAACGCGAGGCACAGGACGGGCGTGGAACTTCTGCGGGCCAGACAAGTCGTGGTCACCGACAAACTTGGCGATGCGCGGGGCAGCTCGGACGACCGCCAGGGTGACCAGGAAAGCGGCGAAGAACGCCAAGGCAAGCATCCACATGGCTCCGGAGTGTAGTGAGGCCGGATCTGAGCAGCGTTGGCTCTTTCGGCCGGCGAGTCGGTCTGGGGCGGCGAAGGTCCCCTAGAATTCGCGCCATCTTCACGTCGTGCCAAGTGCCGGGCAGCCGGCGCCGGCACGTCTCCCGCCGCAACTTCTGACCCACGTGCAAGGGCAACGATGATCGAGACCGCGCAACGCCTGGCCGCTTCAATGCTATGCGTTGGTTTGGTGATGATCGCCGGGCTCCAGCAGGCCTATGCGCAGCCGTCGGGTTCGTCTGCGGCCACGTCGGAGGCATCTTCCGGACCTATCCGCCTGCGCCAGCCGCTTCCTGCAGCCGTAGCCGCCAGCGCACCCGCTGCTGCTCGACCTGCGGAGCGCCCTTCGCAACGGCAGGAGGCGCCCGCTCCGTCCGAGTTCGAACAGCATGTGCAGCGGATCGTCGGGCCTACGTCGTTGATCCGCCGGTTCGGTGCGGACCTGATGGCCGAGCAGAGCCCCGAGAGCGTGGAAGCTGCGCCGCTGGTGCCGGCCGACTATGTGCTCAAGCCGGGTGACGAGTTGCTGTTGACCCTGTGGGGCTCCGTCGACGCCGACATGCGGCTGCAGGTGGACCGCAGCGGGCGCGTCACGATCCCGCGGGTCGGGCCGGTCGCCCTGAGCGGTGTGCGCTACGCGGATCTGCCGGGTGTCCTGACGCAGAGAGTGGGGCAGGTGTTCCGGAACTTCCAGCTGTCCGTGGCGCTGAGCCAGGTCCGGGGGCAGCGGGTGTACGTGACGGGCTTCGTCAACAGGCCCGGCGCCTATGTGGTGGGCGGCCTTTCCTCGGTGGCCCAGGTCCTGCTGGCCGCCGGTGGGCCGACCACCGCAGGTAGCTTTCGCAACATCGAGGTGCGCCGCGGCAAGGATCGCGTCGCCACGCTCGACCTCTACGACATCCTCATGCGCGGCGATCGATCGTCCGACCGGGTGCTCCAGGTCGAAGATGTGATCCATGTCGGCCCCGTGGGCCACCAGGTGGCCATGATCGGCAGCGTCAATCGCCCCGGCATCTTCGAATTGAAGCCGCAGGAGACGCTGGGTGACCTGATCGTCATGGCCGGTGGACTGGCCGCCGTGGCCGACCCGACCCGGGTCGCGCTGGAGCAGTTGGACGACCGGGCCAGCGTGCGGATCGTGCAGGTCCCGCTGCCGCAGGGCGCGGGCACGAGGCTGGCCCAGGGCACGGTGGTGCGTGCCTTCAGCGCCGTCGACGTCGCCTTGCCAGTCCAGCGACAGAACAAGAGGGTGCGCGTGGAAGGCGAGGTGCTTCGTCCGGGCGAGTACGTCCTGCCGCCATCCAGCACCGTGGCCGACGCGCTGGCTGCCGCGGGCGGCCTGACTCCGGGCGCATTCGTGTTCGGCACCGAGTTCAGCCGGGAAAGTGTTCGCCTGAACCAGCAGCAGAACTACGACCGCGCGCTCCGGGACCTGGAGACCGAACTGGCGCGGGCCGGCACCACGCAACGCGCGGCCACCGGTGCCGACGAGGTGGCGGCGCAGGCAGCGCGGACCCAGGGCAACGAGCGCCTGCTCGCCACCCTGAGGAGCCTCAAGCCCAATGGGCGCATCGTGCTCCAGCTCGAGCCGGGCAGTCGGGAACTTCCCGCCCTGGCGCTGGAAGATGGCGACAGGCTGTACGTGCCTGCACGCCCCACCACGGTCGGCGTGTTCGGATCCGTCTTCAACGGCGGAAGCTATCTCCACGGCGAAGGGCGCACCTTGAGCGACTACCTGGGGCTGGCCGGCGGCCCGACACGGGGCGCGGACGAGTCCAGCACGTTCGTCATCCGGGCCAACGGCAGCGTGGTCAGCCGCAAGCAGGAAGGCGGATGGCTGGGAGGCAAGGCTCCGTTGCTGGCGATGCGCGCCGAGCCCGGCGACACCGTGTTCGTTCCGGAAGAGCTGAACAAGACCACGTTCATCCAGAACGCCAAGGACTGGACGCAGATCCTCTACCAGTTCGGCCTGGGTATCGCCGGCCTTGTTTCGGCGTCGAGGTAACCGGGTATGCCTCAGCAACCTGTATCGGCTGAGATTGCAGAAGAAGACGGCGTCGGTGCCTTCGATGTCGCTCTTCCGTTGGCCCAGCACTGGGTGCTGATCGTCTTCGGCGCGCTTCTGATCGGCTTACTGGCATTGGGAATTACTTACCTGATCCCGAAGACCTACACGTCTCGCACTGTGTTTCTCCCACCGCAACAGCAGCAAAGCACGGCAGCTGCGGCGCTCGCACAGTTCGGGGCACTGTCAGGACTGGCCGGCGCAGTCACAGGTATCAAGAGTCCTGCGGACCAATACGTGGCATTGCTGCAGAGCACCACAGTGGCAGATCGCCTGATTGACCAGTTCAAGTTGATGCAGGTCTATGACGAGGAGTTCAGGTTCAAGGCAAGGGAAGAGTTGGCGCGCAATTCTCGGATCGCAATTGGCAGGAAAGACGGCATGATCACGGTAGAAGTGGACGACCGCGATCCGAAGCGTGCGGCCGACATCGCCAACCGTTATGTCGAGGAATTGCGCCTGGTGACGGGGCAGCTTGCGCTCACGGAAGCCCAACAGCGCCGGGCCTTTTTCCAATCTCAGCTTGCCCAAGCTCGTGACCGCCTGACCGCCGCTCAGCAGAGCCTGCAGGCCAGCGGTTTTTCTCAAGGTGCCCTGAAGGCAGACGCCCGTGCATCGGCGGAGAGCTATGCCCGACTCCGCGCCGAAACCACCGCTGCCGAAGTGCGACTTCAAGCGCTAAGGCGCTCGCTGGCGGACAGCACGCCGGAAGTTCAGCAGGCCCTTTCCACGCTGGGTGCGTTACGCAGCCAGCTAGCCTTGCAGGAACAAACTGGTGACCAGACAGGTGGGCCAGACTACGTCAGCAAGTTCCGTGAGTTCAAGTATCAGGAAGCTCTGTTTGAGCTCTTCGCGCGTCAATACGAGTTGGCGCGCGTCGACGAAAGCAGAGAAGGCGCGCTAATCCAGGTCATTGACACTGCCACCCCCGCCGAATGGAAAAGTCGACCCAAGCGAGCCATCATTTCTTTCGTCGCGGCGCTGTGCGCATTCTTGGTTCTGGCTGTGTTCGTACTGTTGCGCCATGCGATGCGCCGTGCTGAGAAGCAGCCCGACGTCTCGGCCAAGCTCGACCAGCTGAGGATGGCCCTTGGGCGGCGACGGTCATCGAATGCATAACGAAGAATTGAGTTCAGCCAAGACTTTTCGTCCCTGGGGCTGGTACGAGAGCTTGGTGGCAGAGCAGGGATACCAAGTCAAGCGAATCGTTGTCGACCCCGGCGCCAGCCTTTCGTTGCAGCTTCACCGCCATCGGTCAGAGCACTGGGTGGTGGTCCGCGGACAAGCAGACGTGGTAAACGGAACGCTTGATTTGCGCCTGTCGGAGAACCAGAGCACGTTCATTCCCGTCGGCTGCCGACATCGCCTGTCGAACCCGGGACCAGCGCCCCTCGAAGTGATTGAAGTGCAATGCGGGAGCTACCTCGGGGAAGATGACATCGAACGCTTCGAGGACCGCTACGGCCGTTCCTGAGGCCAGAGCTGGCCGCAAAGCATTGCTAGAATCGTCAGCGTTCATATAATGAACGCCACTCGACAGCTTCACTGTCCCTTGACACGCGCTCCCATCGATTCCGACGCCGCAGAGTTGGCGGTATTGCGTCTGTTGCAGGACGAGCCCACGCTAAGTCAACGGGAACTGTCGAGGGCGATGTCCCGCTCGCTGTTGAACCGTGACCGGTGACGGCTCCTCGGTGGACATGCTACGCGGCCTTCAAGACGGCGCCGTTGTCGCTTTCGGGGCGACGGCCATCCAGGGCCTTGAGGAGGG
>NZ_JBXVVZ010000009.1:0-142567 GCF_057219775.1 Aquabacterium sp. T101 | reverse complement strand
GGAAAACATGAGGGGAGTCCAGTCCTCGCCGAGCTGCCAGCGCCAGTGTTCGCGCAGCGAGTCGACAGCTGCCCCGCTCGGCTGAATGGTGATTTGCGACCAGGTCGCCATGTGCGGCCTAACGTGTTTTCGGGAGACTGGATAAAACCGGAGCCTGCTGCATAAAACAGCCGTCCGCCAGTGCCGCAAGTACCTGATGGGCCAAGGACTTTCTCCCGGTTGACTGTGGATTTATCCAGTATCAGACTGCGCCGTAAATCGGCCGGCTTCGCAGGTACTGCGCTGGCAGCGTGCCGATGCCGCTGCCAGGAGGCGTCATGCAGCCGGTCTCCCCCGTTCGACAGGCCGAGTGTGCCCCAGGGTTGCGCGCGGTGGGCAAGCCGGCGCGGCACTTGTCCGCACTGCCGCCGCTCAAGGCCACCCGGCTGCTGGACCAGGTTCGCGAGCGCATCCGCTACCTGCACTACAGCCTGCGCACCGAGCATGCCTACGTGCACTGGGTGCGCGCCTTCGTGCGCTTTCATGGCCTGCGCCACCCGGCGGAACTGGGCGCGCCCGAGGTGGAGGCGTTCCTCACCTTCCTGGCCACGCAGCGCAGCGTGGCGCCGTCCACGCACAACCAGGCGCTGTCGGCGCTGCTGTTCCTCTACACCAAGGTGCTTGGCCTGTCGCTGCCGTGGTTGCGCGAGATCGGCCGCCCCAAGGCGTCGCGGCATCTGCCGGTGGTGCTGACCCCCGCCGAGGTCATCTCGGTGCTGGAGCGGCTCCAGGGCGAGCATCGCCTGCTGGGCTGCCTGCTCTACGGCACGGGGTTGCGCATCTCCGAAGCGCTGCAACTTCGCGTCAAGGACGTGGACTTCGCCCACCAGGCCCTCATCGTCCGGCAGGGCAAGGGCCGCAAGGACCGCGTGGTCATGCTGCCCGGCAAGCTGCAGCCGGCCCTGAAAGACCAGCTCCGCCAGGCCCATGCGCTGTGGGACAGCGATGTTGCCTCGGGCCGCAGCGGCGTCGCGCTGCCCGACGCGCTGGAGCGCAAGTACCCCCGCGCGGGCCATGGCTGGGCCTGGTTCTGGGTGTTCCCGCAGGACCACCATGCCACCTGCCCGCGCAGCGGCGTGGTGCGCCGCCACCACCTGTACGACCAGACCTTCCAGCGCGCCTTCAAGCGCGCGGTGGAAGCCGCAGGCATCACCCGGCCGGTCACGCCGCACACCCTGCGCCACTGCTTCGCCACGCACCTGCTGCAGGCGGGCTACGACATCCGCACCGTGCAGGACCTGCTCGGCCACGCGGACGTGGCCACCACCATGATCTACACCCACGTGCTCAAGCTGGGCGGCGGCGCGGTGCGCTCGCCGCTGGACGCCCTGCCCGCGCCCGGCGCCGGAATCCACACCTGAGCCCGCGCCGGAGGACAATGGCGGCTTCCTGTCCCGAACCCGCCCCCCCGGACCCACCATGACCACTCCCGCCTACCCCTCCACCCAGCTCCTGATCGACGGCCAGTGGTGCGACGCCGCCGACGGCCGCACGCTGCCCGTGATCAACCCCGCCACCGGCGCCGAGATCGGCCGCGTGGCGCATGCCGGCATCGCCGACCTGGACCGCGCCCTGGCCGCCACGCAAAAGGGCTTTGCCACGTGGCGCGCCCTGCCCGCCATCGAGCGCAGCAAGCTCATGCGCGCCGCCGCCGCGCTGGTGCGCGAGCGCGCCGACGCGATCGCCGCGTCGATGACGCAGGAACAAGGCAAACCGGTGGGCGAGGCCAAGATCGAGGTGCTGTCGGCCGCCGACATCATCGAGTGGTTCGCCGAGGAAAGCCGCCGCGTCTACGGCCGCATCGTGCCGCCGCGCAACATGGCGGTGCAGTCGCAGGTGCTCAAGGAACCGGTGGGCCCGGTGGCCGCGTTCACCCCGTGGAACTTCCCCATCAACCAGGTGGTGCGCAAGGTCAGCGCCGCGCTGTCCACCGGCTGCTCCATCATCGTCAAGGCGCCGGAGGAAACCCCGGCCTCGCCGGCCGCGCTGATCAAGGCCTTCGTCGACGCGGGCGTGCCCGCGGGCGTGCTGGGCCTGGTGTACGGCAACCCGGCCGAGATCTCCGGCTACCTGATCCCGCACCCGGTGATCCGCAAGATCACCTTCACCGGCAGCACGCCGGTGGGCAAGCAGCTCGCCGCCATGGCCGGCCAGCACATGAAGCGCGTCACGATGGAGCTTGGCGGCCACGCCCCGGTCATCGTGGCCGAGGACGCGGACATCGCGCAGGCGGTCAAGGCCGCCGGCGCGGCCAAGTTCCGCAACGCGGGCCAGGTGTGCATCGCGCCCACGCGGTTCCTGGTGCACAACTCGATCCGCGAGGACTTCGTCAAGGCGCTGGTGGCGCACAGCCAGGGGCTCAAGGTCGGCGACGGCCTGGCCCAGGGCACCACGATGGGCCCGCTGGCCAACGCGCGCCGCCTGGCCGCGATGCAGCAGTTCACCGACGACGCCGTGAAGCAGGGCGCGCGCGTGGTCACCGGTGGCGAGCGCATCGGCGCGGCCGGCAACTTCTTCGCGCCCACGGTGCTCACCGAGGTGCCGCTCAGCGCCAAGGTGTTCAACGACGAGCCCTTCGGCCCCATGGCCGCGGTGCGCGGCTTCGACACGCTGGACGAAGCCATCGCCGAAGCCAACCGCCTGCCCTATGGCCTGTCGGGCTACGCGTACACGCAGTCGGTGCGCACGATCCACCAGTTGGCTCAGCGGGTGGACGTGGGCATGCTGTGGGTGAACCAGCCCGCGCTGCCGGTGCCCGAGCTGCCCTTCGGCGGCGTCAAGGATTCCGGCTACGGCTCCGAGGGCGGACCGGAGGCGCTGGAGGCCTACCTCGTCACCAAGACGGTGTCGATCAACTGCGCGTGAGGCCGGCGCGCGGCGCGCGCAGCCAGCGCGCCAGCGCCTGCCGCAGCGTGTCGGCCAGGATCGGCTTGGACAGGTGGCCGTCCATGCCGGCGGCCATCGACTGGCGCCGGTCCTCGTCGCCGGCATGGGCGGTCAGCGCCACGATCGGAAACCCCGGCAGCCGCCCCTGCGCCTGCAGCGCGCGCAGCTGACGCGTGGCCTCGAAGCCGTCCATCACCGGCATCTGCAGGTCCATCAGCACCAGGTCGGGCGCCGACCGCAGGCACTGCGCCACGGCGGCGCGGCCGTCCGCGGCGCCTTCGGCGTCGTGGCCGAGCTGGCGCACGAGCTCCAGCGCGATCAGCAGGTTCACCGCGTTGTCTTCCACCACCAGCACGCGCGCCGGGGCCGCGGCCGGCGCGGCCTGGGCCACGGGTTGGTGCGCTGCAGCGCCGGCCAGCAGGGCGCGCAGCGCATGGGGCGCCAGGGGTGTCATCGCCACCGCCATGTCCCGGCGGGCCGCGGCCTGCTCCACCGCAGGCAGGCTCCAGTCGGGCCGCACCAGCAGCACGACGCGGGCCGCGGGCAGCGCGGCGCGCACCGCGTCCAGATCGGTGTGCGGCGACAGCGCCTGCTCCGAGATCGCCACCAGCGACGGTGACGGCGCCTGCCGTGCGCGCTGCAGCAGTGCCTCCACGCTGCCGCAGCCGTCGTAGGACCAGCCCAGGCGCTCGATGCGCCGGCCCAGCCAGTGCACCTGCCCGTCGTCGCCGTACACCAGCCACGCATGCCCGGGCGGGACGGCGGCCGCGGGCCGCGGGTCGGGCACGTCGCGGGCCGGCCACCAGAACACGAAGCGGCTGCCCTCCGGGCCGCTGTGGGCGATCTCCACGTCGCCGCCCATCGCACGCGCCAGGCGCCGCGCGATGGCCAGGCCCAGGCCGGTGCCGCCGTGGGCCCGGGTCAGGCTGGCGTCGCCCTGGACGAAGGCGTCGAACACGCGCTCGCGCTGCGCCGGCGCGATGCCGGGGCCGGTGTCTTCCACCGTGACGACGATGCGCGAGCCGCCGCCGGCGTCGCGGCGCAGCTCGCCGCTGGCCGTGACATGGCCGCGCTGGGTGAAATTGGCGGCGTTGGCCACCAGGTTGGTCAGCACCTGGCGCACGCGCGCCGGGTCGCCGATGGCCCAGCCCGTCGGGCCGTCCCAGTCGTAGCGCATCAGCAGGCCCTTGTCGCGCACCGCGGGCATCACGGTGCGCAGCACCTCGGCCAGCGTCTCGGCCACGTCGAACGGCTCCTCGGCCAGCGTCACGCTGCCGGCTTCCATGCGCGAGTAGTCCAGCACCTCGTTGATCAGCTGCAGCAGCGCCCGGCCCGAGGTCTGCGCCACCTGCAGGTAGCGCTGCTGCGCCGGGTCGGTGGCCACCTTGAGCGCCAGGTCGGTCAGGCCGAGCAGCCCGTTGAGCGGCGTGCGCAGCTCGTGGCTCATGTGGGCGAGGAACTCGGACTTGGCCCGGCTCGCCAGCTCGGCCTGCTCGCGCTGGCGTTGCGCTTCGGCCAACGCGGCGTCCAGCTCGCGGGTGCGCTCGTCGACCATGTGGCGCAGGTGCAGGCGGTGCTGCGTCAGCTCCTCGCGGTCGAGCTGCTGCTGGTGCACGTCGCCGATCATGCCGGTCATGCGCAGGCGGCCGGTGGCGTCGAGGGCCGTGCGCCCGCGGGCCCGGAACCAGCGCCACTGTCCGTCGGCGCGGCGCAGCCGGTAGGTGCGCTCCCAGGCGCAGGGCGCTGCCATCGCGCGCTCCACCTGCTCGTCCACCCCCGCGCGGTCGTCCGGGTGCATCCACGACGCATAGGTGGCGAGGCCCGGCGCCGGGGTGCCCGGCGGGTAGCCGAGCAGGCGCGGCAGGTTGTCGCTGACGACGAACTGGTCGGTGCCCGACACGCGCTCGAAAAACGCCTCCACCGACGCGTCGAGCGCGCGCTGGAAGCGCTGCACGGCCTCGTCCGCCTCCTCGCGCGCGGTGCGCTCGGCGTGCACGTCGGCCAGCACGCCGCCCAGGCGCAGGGCCTGGCCGGTGGCCGGGTCGAGCCACACGTACCCCACCGCGCGCGCCCAGCGGTAGAGCCCGTGCACGTCGAGGTAGCGCACGTCGTAGGTGAAGCGCCCGCCGCGGCGCAGCGCGTCGGCGTAGGTCTGCTCGAAGCGGGGCCGGTCGTCGGGATGGATGCGCTCGTTGGCGCGCTCGCGGCCCATGCCGTCGGGCAGGCCGAGCACGCGGTGGAAGCCCGGCGAATGCCACATCTCGCCGGTGACGAGGTCGCGCTCCCAGTAGGCCTGGCCGGTGCCCAGCAGCACGCGCAGCGCGCGCTGCCGGTCGTCGTCGCCGGCCGTGCCCAGGACCGCGTCCCGAGGGTCGGGCGCCTCGGAGGGTGGGCTGGGCGGGGCGGCGGTCATGCGGCGGGCGCGGGTCCCCCAATATAGCGATGGCCCCTCGCGCCGCGCATCGGGAACTGCCCTCCTAGAATCTTCGGCCCTTCCCCTGGAGCCCCCTATGAGCGGCACGATCCGCATCCGCGGCGCGCGTCAGCACAACCTGAAGAACCTGGACCTGGACATCCGCACCGGCGAGATGACCGTGGTCACGGGTCCGAGCGGCTCCGGCAAGTCCAGCCTGGTGTTCGACACGCTCTATGCCGAGGGGCAGCGGCGCTACGTCGAGACCTTCTCGGCCTACGCGCGCCAGTTCCTCGACCGGATGGACCGCCCAGCCGTGGACCGGGTGGACGGCGTGCCGCCGGCCATCGCCATCGACCAGACCAACCCGGTGCGCAGCTCGCGCTCCACGGTCGGCACGATGACCGAGCTGAACGACCACCTCAAGCTGCTCTACGCCCGGGCGGCGCAGCTGTTCGACCGCCAGACCGCGCTGCCGGTGCGGCACGACACGCCGGAATCGATCTACCTCGACCTGTGCGCGCGCGCCGCGGCCGCGGGCGACCCGCGACTGACGGTGACGATGCCGGTGGAACTGCCGGCGCAGACCACGCCCGAGGAGGTGGAGCAGTGGCTGGCCGCCAGCGGCTTCACGCGCGTGCTGGCCGAGCGCGTGGTGGACGGCCGCAAGCTGCTCGACGTGGTGGTGGACCGGTTCCGCGCCGGCAGCACCGAGAAGGTGCGCGTGATGGAGGCCATCGAGCTGGCGCTCAAGCGCGGCGGCGGCCGCGTCAGCGTGCACGCCGCCAGCGGCGACGGCGAGGGCGAGGCGCAGCTGTGGCGCTGGTCCACCGGCCTGCACTGCCCGGAAAGCGACCTGCGCTACGCCGACCCGCAGCCGGCGCTGTTCTCGTTCAATTCCGCCTTCGGTGCCTGCGACACCTGCCGCGGCTTCGGCCGCGTGATCGGCGTCGACTGGGGCCTCGTGGTGCCCGACGGCCGCAAGACCCTGCGCTCGGGCGCGATCAAGCCGCTGCAGACGCCGGCCTGGAAGGAGTGCCAGGACGACCTGATGAAGTACGCCGGCGAGGCCGGCATCCCGCGCGACACCGCGTGGAGCCAGCTCAGCGAGGCCCAGCGCGAATGGGTGATCGAGGGCACGCCGCAGTGGAAGGGCCAGTGGAACAAGCAGTGGTACGGCATCCGGCGCTTCTTCGGCTACCTGGAGAGCAAGGCCTACAAGATGCACATCCGCGTGCTCTTGTCCAAGTACCGCAGCTACACGCCCTGCACCGCCTGCGGCGGCGCGCGGCTCAAGCTCGAGGCGCTGCTGTGGCGCCTGGGCAGCCGGGCCGACGCCGACGCGGTGCTGGCGCCGCAGCGCCGCTTCCTGCCGGTGGGCACCGCCTGGTCGCGCGAGCAGCTCGAAGCCCTGCCCGGCCTGGCGCTGCACGACCTGATGCAGCTGCCGATCTCGCGGCTGCGCACCTTCTTCGACCGGCTGCCCGCGGGCGACGACGCGCTGCGCCTGCTGCTCGACGAGATCCGCACGCGGCTGCGCTACCTGTGCGACGTGGGCATCGGCTATCTCACGCTGGACCGGCAGAGCCGCACGCTGTCCGGCGGCGAGGTGCAGCGCATCAACCTCACCACGGCGCTGGGCACGTCGCTGGTGAACACGATGTTCGTGCTCGACGAGCCGTCGATCGGCCTGCACCCGCGCGACATGAACCGCATCGTCGAGGCGATGCACCGCCTGCGCGACGCCGGCAACACGCTGGTGGTGGTGGAGCACGACCCGGCGGTGATGCTGGCCGCCGACCGGCTGATCGACATGGGGCCCGGCCCCGGCGAGCGCGGCGGCCGCATCGTCTACGACGGCACGCCCGAGGGCGCGCGCCGCGCCGACACGCTCACCGGCGCCTACCTCGGCGCGCGCAAGCACGTGTCCGGCGGCATCAAGCGCTTCGTCACCGACGCCACGCCGCGCCTGGTGCTCGAAGGCGCGAGCGAGCACAACCTCAGGCACATCACGGTGGAGCTGCCGCTGCAGCGCCTGGTGGCGGTGACCGGCGTGTCGGGCTCGGGCAAGAGCACGCTGATGCAGGACGTGCTGTACCCGGCGCTGGCACGGGCCTTCGGCAAGGCCACCGAGACGCCGGGCGCGCACGAGCGCCTGCTCGGCACCGACTGGCTGGCCGACGCGATGTTCGTGGACCAGAGCCCGATCGGCAAGACCGCGCGCAGCAACCCGGCCAGCTACGTCGGCGCGTTCGACGCGCTGCGCGTGCTGTTCGCCGACGCGCCGCTGGCGCGCGAGCGCGGCTACGGCGCCGGCATGTTCAGCTTCAACGCCGGCGACGGGCGCTGCCCCACCTGCGGCGGCTCGGGCTTCGAGCATGTGGAGATGCAGTTCCTGTCCGACGTGTACCTGCGCTGCCCGGACTGCGACGGGCGCCGCTACCGCGCCGAGATCCTGGACGTGAAGATCGTGCGCGGCGACCGCCAGCTCAGCGTGGCCGACACGCTGGACCTCACGGTGAGCGAGGCGGCGCGCCTGTTCGCCGACGACCGCGACGTGCTGGCCAAGCTGCAGCCCATCGTCGACGTCGGACTGGACTACGTGCGCCTGGGCCAGCCGGTGCCCACGCTGTCCGGCGGCGAGGCGCAGCGCCTGAAGCTGGCCGGCTTCCTGGCCGAGGCCGCTGCGGCGGCGCGGCCGTCGCAGCGCGTGGCGGCCAAGGGCACGCTGTACCTGTTCGACGAGCCGACCACCGGGCTGCACTTCGACGACATCGCCAAGCTGATGCGCGCGCTGCGCAAGCTGCTCGACGCCGGCCACTCGGTGGTGCTGATCGAGCACAACCTGGACGTGATCCGCGCCGCCGACTGGGTGGTGGACCTCGGCCCCGAGGGCGGCGACGCCGGCGGCGAGCTGGTGTTCGCCGGCACGCCGGAGGACCTGCGCGCCCACCCCACGTCGCACACCGGCCGCGCGCTGGCCGAGTACGAGACCGCGGTCGGCACGGTGCACCGGGTGGAGGAAGGCCGGCCGCTGCAGGCGGTGGTGCGCGCCGCGCGCGCGGCGCGCGACGGCGACGAGGCGATCCGCATCGTCAACGCGCGCGAGCACAACCTGAAGTCGATGGACGTCGACATCCCGCGCGGCAAGTTCAGCGTGGTCACCGGCGTGTCGGGCTCGGGCAAGAGCACGCTGGCCTTCGACATCCTGTTCAACGAGGGCCAGCGGCGCTATCTCGAATCGCTCAACGCCTACGCGCGCAGCATCGTGCAGCCGGCCGGCCGGCCCGAGGTGGACGCGGTGTACGGCATCCCGCCCACGGTGGCGATCGAGCAGCGCCTGTCGCGCGGCGGGCGCAAGAGCACGGTGGCCACGGTGACCGAGGTGTGGCACTTCCTGCGCCTGCTGTGGGTCAAGCTCGGCATCCAGCACTGCGCCAAGGACGGCACGCCGGTGCTGCCGCAGAGCGTGGAGAGCATCGCGGCGCAGCTGCTGCGCGACCACCGCGGCCAGCACGTGGGCCTGCTGGCGCCGCTGGTGGTGGCGCGCAAGGGCGTCTACACCGACCTGGCGAAGTGGGCCAAGGCGCGCGGCCACTCGCACCTGCGCGTGGACGGCGAGTTCCTGCGCGTGGACCCGTTCCCGCGCATCGACCGCTTCAAGGAACACACCATCGAGCTGCCGGTGGGCGACCTGGTGGTGGACCCGGCGCGCGAGGCCGAGCTGCGCGAGCTGCTGACGCGCGCGCTCGACCTGGGCAAGGGCGTGATGCACCTGCTCGCGCCGCTGGACGGCCTGGCCGGCGCGATGGACGCGGGCGCGTCCACCGCGGCGCTGGGCACGCTGAAGGTGTTCTCCACCAAGCGCGCCTGCCCCACCTGCGGCACCAGCTACCCCGAGCTCGACCCGCGCCTGTTCTCCTACAACAGCAAGCACGGCTGGTGCCCGGGCTGCGTCGGCACCGGCCTGGCGCTCACGCGCGAGCAGCGCAAGGCCTTCGACGACTCGGTGCGCGAGGACGACGCCAAGGGCCGCGAGCAGAGCTTCCCGAGCGAGGAGCCCGAGGTCGAGGGCCTGGCCGGCGCGCCCTGCACCGAATGCGGCGGCGCGCGCCTGAACGCGGTGGCGCGCGGTGTCACCTTCGGCGGCGAGCCGATCGGCACCGTGGCCGGCTGGTCGGTGGCCGACGCGCGGCGCTGGGTGCAGGGCCTGTCGATGACGGGCCGCGACGCCGAGATCGCGCGCGACGTGGTGGCCGAGGTGAAGAGCCGGCTCGAGTTCCTGGAGCAGGTGGGCCTGGGCTACCTGACGCTGGACCGCGCCGCGCCCACGCTGTCGGGCGGCGAGGCGCAGCGCATCCGCCTGGCAGCGCAGCTCGGCAGCAACCTGCAGGGCGTGTGCTACGTGCTCGACGAGCCCACCATCGGCCTGCATCCGCGCGACAACCGCGTGCTGCTGGACGCGCTGGCCACGCTCGGCAGCAAGGGCAACACGCTGGTGGTGGTGGAGCACGACGAGGACACGATCCGCCGTGCCGACCACCTGATCGATATCGGCCCGGGTGCGGGCAAGCGCGGCGGACGCGTGGTGGCGCAGGGCAGCGTGCAGGCCCTGGCCGACACGGCCGAATCGGTGACCGGCCGCTTCCTGGCGCGGCCGCTGAAGCATCCGCTGCAGCCGCGCCGCGGCGGCGCCAGCGCCGCGCTGCGGCTGCGCGGCGCCGCGCTGCACAACCTGCAGCGGCTGGACGTGGACGTGCCGCTGCAGCGCCTGGTGGCGGTGACCGGCGTGTCCGGCTCGGGCAAGAGCACGCTGGCGCGCGACGTGCTGCTGGCCAGCGTGGCCGCGCTGGTGGGCAGCCGCGGCAAGGCCGCGCCCACCGGCTGCGACGCGGTGGACGGCTGGCAGGCGGTGGACCGCGTGCTCGAAGTCGACCAGACGCCGATCGGCAAGACGCCGCGCTCGTGCCCGGCCACTTACATCGGCTTCTGGGACGCGATCCGGCGCCTGTTCGCCGACACGCTGGAGGCCAAGGCGCGCGGCTACGCGCCCAACCGCTTCAGCTTCAACACCGGCGAGGGCCGCTGCCCGGCCTGCGAGGGCCAGGGCGTTCGCACCATCGAGATGAGCTTCCTGCCCGACGTGAAGGTGCCCTGCGAGAGCTGCCACGGCCAGCGCTTCAACCCCGAGACGCTGGCCGTCACCTGGCGCGGCCGCTCCATCGGCGACGTGCTGCGCATGGAAGTCGACGAGGCGGTGGAGTTCTTCGCGTCGATGCCGGCCATCGCCCACCCGCTGCGCCTGCTGCAGGACGTGGGCCTGGGCTACCTGACGCTGGGCCAGCCGAGCCCGACGCTGTCCGGCGGCGAGGCGCAGCGCATCAAGCTGGTGACCGAGCTGAGCAAGGTGCGCGACGACGTCACGCGGCGCGGCCAGAAGCCGCCGCACACGCTGTACGTGCTGGACGAGCCCACGGTGGGCCTGCACATGGCCGACGTGGAAAGGCTGATCCGCGTGCTGCACCGCCTGGTCGACGGCGGCCACAGCGTGGTGGTGATCGAGCACGACCTCGACGTGGTGGCCGAAGCGGACTGGGTGATCGACCTCGGGCCCGAGGGCGGCGGCGCCGGCGGGCGCGTGGTGGCCGCGGGCACGCCCGAGCAGGTGGTGGCGCTGGGCACCCATACCGGCGCCGCGCTGGCGCCGGTGCTGGCCCGGGTCTAGACGCGCCGGCCGGGCATCACGTCCGAGCGCTGCGAGGCGGCGCCGGTGATCAGGCCGAGCGCGCGGCACTGCAGGGCCACCGCGTCCTCGTGGTCGCCGAGGCGGTCGAACAGGTCCGACACGCGCAGCAGCACGGTGATCTCCCACTGCGGGTCGGTGGCGTGCTGGGCCAGCCGGGCCGCCTCGAACGCATGGTCGCGGGCGGTGTCGCGCAGGCGGTGCGCGCCGCGCGCCTCGTCCTGCTGCTCCAGCCGGCCGGACCGCTCCAGCGCCAGTTCGGCCAGCATGCACAGCGCGTCCACGCTGGCGTCGGCGGCGCCGAGGTGGCGCGCCACGGACAGGCCGCGCTTGGCGTACCAGTCGGCCTCGGCCAGCGCCCCCACGGCGCGGTGGCAG
This sequence comes from Aquabacterium sp. T101, assembly GCF_057219775.1. Taxonomy (NCBI): domain Bacteria; kingdom Pseudomonadati; phylum Pseudomonadota; class Betaproteobacteria; order Burkholderiales; family Sphaerotilaceae; genus Aquabacterium; species Aquabacterium sp. T101. The sequence continues at coordinate 131,108 of NZ_JBXVVZ010000009.1, read as the reverse complement.
CGCGCCACCTGCGCCAGTACCTGGCTCAGTTGCGCCGGCTCGCCGGCGGCCTCGGCGGCGTCCAGCGCCGCCACGGCAGCCCGCAGTTCGTTGCGGGCGGCGTCGTCGGCAGCAGGGGTCGGATGGGTCATGTCGGCAGGCCTTTTGGTTCGATGGATTCATCCTAGGCAGGCCCGCTGCAGGCGCCTTCCCCGCAGGCCGGGGTGTCCCCACGAGCAAGGGGGGCCGACCGGGGTGCCGGGTGCGACCTTCATCACGGATCGACCCGCAGTTGTGTCCGCGCCTACACTGGCGCGCTCAAGGAAAACCACGGCCTGCCCGGCACCGGCCCCCACGGACAATCGTGCCGACCGGCCCGCCGGGCCCACACGAAACCGCTCTCCAGGAGATCCGCCATGACCCTGCCCGCCCTCCGCGCCGTTGCCGCCGCCGCCCTGCTGGTGTCCGGCGCCGCCACCCAGGCCCAGACCGTGCTCACCGCGTCGAGCTGGCTCGGCCCCACGCACACGCTGTCCGAGACCCAGAAGGAGTGGTGCGCCCAGCTCGAGCAGAAGACCACCGGCAAGGTCAAGTGCAACATCCTGCCGCGCGCGGTGTCGGCGCCCCCGGGCACCTTCGACGCGGTGCGCAACGGCCTGGCCGACCTGTCGTTCACGGTGCAGGGCTACACCCCGGGCCGCTTCGTCACCACGCAGATGGCCGAGGTGGCCTTCCTCGGCAACTCGTCCGAGTCGGTGTCGGTGGCCTTCCAGCGCGCCTACAACAAGTACCCGGCCATCGCCGCCGAGCACCAGGGCGTCAAGGTGCTGGCGGTGTTCACGCACGGCCCCGGCATCGTGTTCAACACCAAGCGCCCGATCGCCAAGGCCGACGACCTGGCCGGCCTGAAGTGGCGCGTCGGCGGCGGCATGGTCAACGAGATCTCCAAGTCGCTCGGCATGAACGTCACGCTCAAGCCCGCCCCGGAAAGCTACGAGCTGCTGTCCACCGGCGTGATGGACGGCACCCTGTTCCCGGCCGAGTCGGTGGAATCGTTCAAGATCGACAAGGTGATCAAGCACGCCACCACGTTCCCGGGCGGCCTGTACAACACCGCGTTCGTCTTCATGATGAACCAGGCCACCTACGACAAGCAGCCGCCGGACGTGAAGAAGGCGATCGACGAGCTGTCGGGCGAGTACGCCGCGCGCATGTTCGGCCGCGGCTGGGACAAGGTGGACCGTCGCGGCTACGCCTTCATGCAGGCCGCTGGCGTGCAGTTCACGCAGGCCGACCCGGCCTTCGTCAAGGCGGTGCAGGACAAGGTCGGCCCGGTCGAGGAGCGCTGGGCCGCGGCCGCCGAGGCCAAGGGCCTGAAGGACGCGAAGAAGGTGCTCGCCGAGTTCCGCGCCGAGATCAAGAAGCTCGAAAAGTAAGTCTTGGTCGCCGGCCTCAAGCGCCTTCTCGCCGTGCTCTGCGGCGGCCTGGCGGCCGCCGCGCTGTTCGCCATCATGCTGCTGACGCTGGTGGACGTGTCCGGCCGCAAGCTGCTGAACACGTCGGTCACCGGCTCGCTGGAGCTGACCGAGCTGCTGATGGTGGTGGTGATCTTCGCCGGGCTGCCGCTGGTGTCGCTGCGCGGCGAGCACGTGGTGTTCGACTCGCTCGACCCGCTGCTGCCGCGCCTGCTGCGCCGGGTGCAGGGCGTGCTGGTGGACCTGGCCGTGACGGCGCTGCTGGTCGGCATGGCCTGGCTGATGTGGACCAAGGCCGGCCAGATGGCCGAATACGGTGACACCACCTCGCAGCTCAAGCTGCCCCAGGCACCCTTCGTCTACCTGATGAGCGCGCTGCTCGCCGTCACCGGCGTGGTGCACCTGATGCTGTCGTTCGCGCCCACGTCGCACCACCACCCCGGCGTCGACGAGGAGCCCGGCACGCCATGATCGAGGCCCTGCTCGGCTTCGGCGCCGTCTTCGTGCTGGCGCTGCTGCGCATGCCGCTGGCCTTCGCGATGGGGCTGGTGGGCTTCGTCGGCCTGGGCCTGATGCGCGGCTGGCCCGCCACCGCCGCCAGCGCGGCCCAGGTGGTGTACGAGACCGGCTTCGCCTACACGCTGTCGGTGGTGCCGCTGTTCATCCTGATGGGCAACTTCGTCGCCCGCGCCGGGCTGGCGCAGGAGCTGTTCCGCGCCGCCTACGCCTTCATCGGCCACCTGCGCGGCGGGCTGGCCCACGCCACGGTGCTGGCCTGCGCCGGCTTCGGCGCGATCTGCGGCTCGTCGATCGCCACCGCGGCCACGATGAGCAAGGTGGCCTACCCGTCGATGAAGAAGCTCGGCTATGCCGACTACCTGTCCACCGGCGTCATCGCCGCCGGCGGCACGCTGGGCATCATGATCCCGCCGTCGACCATCATGGTCATCTACGGCATCGTCACCGAAACCAACATCGGCAAGCTGTTCGCGGCCGGCGTGATCCCCGGCCTGCTGTGCGCGGCCATGATGATGGGCGCGGTGGCCTGGATCACCTGGCGCGACCCGTCGGCCGGGCCGGCCGGCGAGCGCACGCCGTGGCGCGAGCGCCTGCGCGCGGTGCGCGACATCTGGGGCGTGGCGCTGCTGGTGGTGGTGGTGCTGGGCGGCATCTACGGCGGGGTGTTCACCGCCACCGAGGGCGCGGGCATCGGCGCGTCCGGCGCGTTCTTCTTTGCGCTGGCACGGCGCGCGCTCACCTGGCGCGTGCTGGTGGACGTGCTGGTGGAAAGCGCCCGCACGACGGCGATGCTGTTCACCATCCTGATCGCCGCGATGATGTTCTCCAGCTTCGTCAACTTCACGACGATGCCGGGCGACCTGAAGGACTGGCTGCTGCACCAGGGCTTCCCGCCGCTGGCCATCGTGGGCGCGATGATGCTGATCTACGTGCTGCTGGGCACCATCATGGAAGAGCTGTCGATGGTGCTGCTGACCATCCCGGTGTTCTTCCCGATCGTGACCCAGCTCGGCTTCGACCCGGTGTGGTTCGGCGTGCTGATCGTGCTGGTGGTGCAGATCGGGCTCATCTCGCCGCCGGTGGGCATGAACCTGTTCGTGCTCAACGCGCTGCTGCGCACGGTGCCGCTGGTGCAGATCTTCCGCGGCGTGTGGCTGTTCGTCGCCGCCCTGGTGGTGGCGCTGGTGGTGGTGCTGGAGTTCCAGCCGCTGGCGCTGTGGCTGCCGGGGTTCATGAAGTAGCCGCGGGCGCGCCGGGGCCTAAGTAGTTCCCGCCGCACGCGCCCGCCCCGGCCGCCCTAGCATTCCCGCACCGCGCGCCGTGGGCGCTGCGTGAACCGTCCTTCAAAGCAGGAGACTCCATGAAGCGCACCCTCATCGCCCTGTCCGCCGCACTCGCCGCGGGCGCCGCCCTGGCCGAGTACCCGGAAAAGCCCGTCACCATCGTCGTGCCGTTCGCGGCCGGCGGCCCCACCGACAAGGTGGCGCGCGACCTGGCCGAGGTGCTGCGCAAGGGCCTGAACAACCAGACCGTGATCATCGAGAACGTCGGCGGCGCCGGCGGCACGCTGGGTGCGGCCAAGGTGGCCAAGGCCGCGCCGGACGGCTACACGGTGCTGCTGCATCACATCGGCATGGCCACGTCGCCCGGCCTCTACCGCAACCTCAGCTACAAGACGCTCGACGACTTCGAGTACCTCGGCATGGTCAACGAGGTGCCGATGACGCTGATCGGCCGCCCCAACCTGCCGGCCAACAACTACGCCGAACTGGTGAAGTGGCTCGAGGCCAACAAGGGCAAGATCAACCTCGCCAATGCCGGCCTGGGCGCGGCGTCGCACCTGTGCGGCCTGCTGTTCCAGCAGAGCCTCAAGATCGACATGACCACCGTGCCGTACAAGGGCACCGCCCCGGCGATGACCGACCTGCTCGGCGGCCAGGTCGACATCATGTGCGACCAGACCACCAACACCACGCAGCAGATCGAGGGCGGCAAGGTCAAGGCCTACGCCGTGACGACGCTCAAGCCGCTGACCACGCCGGCGCTGTCCAAGCTGCCGACGCTGGACTCGGCCGGCCTGAAGGGCTTCAACGTCAGCATCTGGCACGGCATGTACGCGCCCAAGGGCACGCCCAAGGCCGTCACCGACAAGCTCAACGCCGCCCTGCGCAACGCGCTGAAGGACCCCGAGTTCATCAAGCGCCAGGAAGCGCTCGGCGCCGTGGTGGTGACCGACGCCCGCCTCGCCCCGGCCGAGCACAAGAAGTTCGTCGAGGCCGAGATCAACAAGTGGGGCCCGGCGATCAAGGCCGCCGGCCAGTACGCCGACTGAGCCTGCGCGCCGTCGATGCGAAGGCCGCCCTCGGGCGGCCTTTTGCATGCCCTTTGCGAGCGCGGGCTAGACGCGCAGCGGGATCGTCACCGGCCCGTCGTTGATCAGGTGCACCTGCATGTCGGCGCCGAACTCGCCGGCGCCCACCGGCAGCCCGGACGCCCGCGCCAGCGCCAGCACCTGCTCGTACAGCGCGCGCCCCTGCGCGGCCGGCGCCGCGCCGGTGAAGCTGGGCCGGTTGCCGCCGGAGGTGTCGGCGGCCAGCGTGAACTGCGACACCACGAGCAGGCCGCCGCCGATGTCCTGCACGCTGCGGTTCATGCGGCCGGCCTCGTCGGCAAAGATGCGCAGCTTGAGCAGCTTGGCCACGAGGCGGGCCGCAGCGGCCTCGTCGTCCTGCGGCTCGGCACACACGAACACGAGCAGGCCCGGACCGACACTGCCGGTGACCCGGCCCGCCACCTCGACGCGCGCTTCGCGCACGCGCTGCACCAGCGCGATCACAGCACGGTGTCCGACGGGTCGTCGAAGTGCGCCTCGACGTTCATCGGCAGCAGCTGGATCGTGGCGCGCAGGCCGGGCACCGCGGCCATCAGCGCCTGCTCGACCGACGTGCGCAGGGCCGCGGCCCGGCGCAGGGTCCAGCCCGGCGGCATGTGCATGTGCACGTCGACGAACAGGCGCTTGCCGGCGCGGCGCGTCACCACATGGTCGAAGCGCAGCGTGTTCGGGTGCGCGAAGCCTTCCAGCACCTCGTCGATCTGGCGCTGCACCTCGGGCTCGACCGCGCGGTCCATCAGGCCGTCGGCCGAGCGCCGGACCAGCGAGAAGCCCTCGCGCGCGACATTGCCGGCCACGGCGATCGCGATCACCGGGTCGAGCCAGAGCCAGCCGGTCAGCGCCACGCCGATCAGGCCGACCACCACGCCGGCCGAGGTCCAGACGTCGGTGAACAGATGGCGCGCGTCGGCCTCGAGCGCCATCGAGCGGTGCTCGCGGGCGGTGCGCAACATGCCCCAGGCCAGCACGCCGTTGATCACCGAGCTGAGGACCGACAGCGCCAGGCCCAGGCCGATCTGCTCCAGCGGCTGCGGCTCCAGCAGCCGGCTGACCGCGGCCCACATGATCGCCAGCGCGGCGGCGAAGATCAGCGCGCCTTCGAAGCCGCTCGAGAAGTACTCGGCCTTGTGATGGCCGAAGGGGTGGTCGTCGTCGGGCGGGCGCGCGGCGATGGTCACCATGGCCAGCGCGAACATCGCGCCGGCCAGGTTGACCAGGGACTCCATCGCGTCGGACAGCAGGCCCACCGAGCCGGTGAGCCACCACGCGCCGGTCTTCAGCCCGATGGTGACCAGCGCCGCGGCGATCGACAGCTTGAGGTAGGCGCTGACCTTCATGCACGCATTGTGGCCCCCCGCCGCGCGGCTCAGGCCACGTCGCCCGGTGCGGGGCCGCGCTTGCGCCCGGTCCACATCGCGCGGGCGAGGTTCTCGGCCTGGTGCCAGCTGGTCAGCACCACGCCGGCCACGTGCAGCGCCACCAGGCCCAGCAGGCCCGAGGCCAGCACCTCGTGCACCTCCTCGACCGACTCGCTGCCGAAGAAGGCGTCGGTGGTCATCAGCCAGCCGGTCGTGCCCACCGCCAGCAGGGCCAGCAGCAGCGCCACGATCATCCAGCCGCCCAGCGGGTTGTGGCCGATGTAGCGCGGCGCGCGGCCGCGCAGCACGGCCTGCGCATAGCCGATCACGGCGCGCGGCCCGTGCAGGAAGCCCGCGAAGCGCGCCGTGCGCGGCCCGACCAGGCCCCACAGCAGGCGCAGCCCGACCACGCCGAGCACGAACCAGCCGATCGGCTCGTGCCAGCGGCGGCCGACCTCGGACGTGACCCAGGCCGCGGCCACCGAGGCCACGAGCGACCAGTGCAGGACCCGCACCAGCGGGTCCCACACGCGCACGGTGGCGGCTTCGTCGTGCGCGGCCATGCTCAGGACGCCTTCGCCGGTTCGAGGGTCTTCGGGTGGAAGTACGACTCGGCCTTGCGGCCGTCGGCGTCGGTGCCGTAGACCTCGTAGCACTGCTCGTCGACCTTGATGCGGCGCACCTTCCAGCCGGCGCCGACCAGCTTCTTCTCCAGCGCCTCCTTGGTCTGCCAGTCGGCCTTGGGACCGGCATCGCGGATCGGGCACTGGCCGGTGGCGAAGGCGGGGGAAGCGATCGCGGCGCCCAGGGCGGCGACGATCAGGGTGTGCTTGAGGGACATCAGGAACTCCTTGGGGAGGGGGTTGGACACGTCGACGACTTTGCGGCGGCGGCCTGAACCCCGGATGAACGGAAACCGGCGCCCGTTCAGCCTGGGTTCATCTGGATCAAGCCTGATCGGGGGTCGATCCCTCAGCATGTGCCCATGAACGTCCTGCTCCTCGAAGACGACATCGACCTCGGCCAGGCCGTGGCCGAGCACCTGGAGGCGCGCGGCCATGCGGTGCACTGGTGCAAGCGCGTGGCGCAGGCGCGCTCGGCTCCGGCGCCCGACATGGCGCTGCTGGACCTGAACCTGCCCGACGGCGACGCGCTGTGGCTGCTGCGCGGCTGGCGCGCGGACGGCGACCGGCGCCCGGTGATCGTGCTGACGGCGCGCGACCAGGTCAGCGACCGCGTGCGGGGCCTGCAGGCCGGCGCGGACGACTACCTGGTCAAGCCCTTCGACCTGGACGAACTGGCCGCGCGCGTCGACGCGCTGCGGCGCCGCGTCGACCCGGCGGCCCGCACGGCGGCCGGCGGCGTGGAGATCGACTTCGCCGGGCGTCTGGCGCGCCGCGACGGGCAGCCGGTCGACCTGACCGCCACCGAATGGGCAGTGCTCGACGGCCTGGCACGACGCCAGGGGCACATCTGCCCGCGCGAGCAGCTCGGCACGGCCCTGCCCGGCGACCACAGCAACTCCCTCGAAGTGATCGTCAGCCGGCTGCGCAGGAAGCTCGGCGCGCAGGCGATCAGCACGCACCGTGGCCTCGGCTACCGTCTCGAACGCTGAGCGGCCGGCCGCGCCGTGGAGCCTGGAGTCCAGGCTGCGCGGCCGGCTGTGGGTCGTGCTGGCGCTGCTGTGGCTGGCGGGGGCGGCGATCGCGTGGCTGGGGGTGCGCCACGAGACCGCCGAGGTGCTCGACAGCGCACTGGAAGAGACGGCCCAGCGCCTGCTCGTGCTGCCCGAGGCCGCCCTCGGCGGTGACGACGGCGAGGCCCTCGCCGCCGAGGTCGGCTCGCACGAGGAGCATGTGATCTACCAGGTGTTCGACGGCCGGGGCCGGCTGCGGCTGCGCTCGCACAGCGCGCCGGAGACGCCGCTGCTGCCGGCGGGCATCGAGGGCCTGCGCGAGCAGCCGCCCTGGCACGTGATCGCGCTGACCCGCGACGACGGCCGCCGCCGCGTGCTGGTGGCCGAGGCGTCGGCGCACCGGCGGCGCCTGCTCGCGACCGGGGGCGTGTGGATGGTGCTGCCGCTGCTGGCCCTGCTGCCGCTGTCGGGTGCCGCGCTGCACTGGGGGCTGCGCTCCGGGCTTCGCAGCGTGGAGCGGGCCGGCACCACGATGCGCGCGCGCGACGCGGCCGACCTGAGCCCGCTGCCGCTGGACCGCACGCCCGTCGAGCTGCGGCCGCTGCTCGAAGGCTTCAATGCGCTGCTGGCGCGCCTGCGCGACCTGATCGACGCCGAGCGGCTGTTCGCGGCGCGCAGCGCGCACGAACTGCGCACGCCGCTGGCCGCAGCCCGGGCCCAGGCGCAGCGCCTGATGGCGTCCACCCACGACGCCGCGGTGCAGACCCAGGGCGAGCGCCTGCTGGCCCAGCTCGACCGGCTGACCCGGCTGTCGTCGCGCCTGCTGCAGATCGCGCGCCTGGAAAGCGGCATCGCGCTGCAGCGCGAGCCGGTGGACCTGACGCTGCTGGCGCGCCTGGTGGCCGACGAGTTCCGCGGCTCGCCCGACGCGGCGCGCCTGCGGCTGGACCTGCCCGGCCAACCGGTCGTCGTCGACGGCGACATCGACGCGCTGTCGATCGCCGTGCGCAACCTGCTGGACAACGCCCTCAAGCACGCGCAGGGCGCGCCGGTGGTGCTGCGCGTGACGGACGCTGCCATCGCGGTGGAAGACACCGGCCCGGGCATCGACGCCGCGTCGCTCGGCCGGCTGCGGCGCCCGTTCGAGCGTGGCGACGTCGACACCGACGGCGCCGGCCTGGGCCTGGCCATGGTGGAGTCGGTGGCGCGCCAGTCCGGCGCCCGCCTCGAACTGCGTTCGCCGCTGGCGGACGGGCGCGGCCTGCGCGCGACGCTGGCGTTCGGCCCGCCGGCCTAGCCGCGCGACCGCTGGGCGCGATGCTGCGCGAGGCCCAGCAGCACGAGCAGGCTCAGGCCCAGCTCCAGGCACTCCTCCAGCGCCGAGCGCAGGGCCACCCAGTACAGGGGCACGTGCACGCCGAAGTCGAAGCTCAGGATCGACACCATGCGGTCCAGCGTCTTGGCCAGCACCAGGGTGACGAAGAAGGCCACCACGGTGGTGGCCACCGGGCGACCGGCGCGCCAGCCGCGCCAGGTGGGCACGGCGTGGCGCCACACCAGCCACGCCGACGAAGCCGCCACCGGCAGCAGCACCGCAAGGGCGGCCAGCTTGGTCGTCCAGGCCGCGGGCCCGGCGTACCAGCTCAGGCGCAGCACGCTGGTGCCGGTGAAGGCCTTGTGCCAGTCGAGCTCGCGCAGGGCGAAGGCCACCATCATGACCACCAGGGCCAGCGTGGTGCGCCGGTCGGTGTCGCCCGCCCGCGCGACGGCCGCGAACAGCGCACACAGCAGGTAGCTGACGGTGGTGACGCGCTCCACCGGGCCGGTCTCGCCCATCAGGGTCTCGACTTCCTGCGGGGCGCCGAGGGCCCAGACCAGGGTGCCCATCGCCAGGCAGCCGGCCGTCACGGCCCAGGCCGCCCGCGGGTGCAGCAGCGCGCTCACCTCAGGCCAGCGTCACGCGCGCGAACTTGCGCTTGCCGACCTGCACCACGACGGTCCCGGCGCCCACCTTCAGGCCCTTGTCGCTGACGACGGCGCCGTCCAGGCGCACGCCGCCCTGCTCGATCATGCGCATCGCCTCGCTGGTGGAAGGCACCAGGCCGGCCTGCTTGAGCAGCGCGCCGATGGCCAGCGGCGCGCCCTCGAACGACAGCTCGGGGATCTCGTCGGGCACGCCGCCGCGCGAGCGGTTGACGAAGTCCTGCTCGGCCGCGTCGGCCGCCGCGGCGCCGTGGAAGCGCGAGGTGATCTCCTTGGCCAGCAGCACCTTGGCGTCCTTGGGGTTGCGCCCGCCCTGCACCTCGGCGCGCAGGCGCTCGATCTCGGCCGCCGGGCGCCACGACAGCAGCGTGAAGTAGCGCCACATCAGCTCGTCGCTGATCGACAGCAGCTTGGCGAACATCGTGTTCGCCGGCTCGGTGATGCCGATGTAGTTGTTCTTCGACTTCGACATCTTCTCGACGCCGTCCGTGCCTTCGAGCAGCGGCATCGTCAGGATGCACTGCGGCTCCTGGCCGGCTTCCATCTGCAGGTGGCGGCCCATCAGCAGGTTGAACTTCTGGTCGGTGCCGCCGAGTTCGAGGTCGCTCTTCAGCGCCACCGAGTCGTAGCCCTGCATCAGCGGGTAGAGGAACTCGTGCACCGAGATCGGGGTGCCCGCGGCGAAGCGCTTGGAGAAATCGTCGCGCTCCATCATGCGCGCCACGGTGTAGCGGGCGGCGAGCTGGATCATGCCGCGCGCGCCCAGCGGGTCGCTCCACTCGCTGTTGTAGCGGACCTCGGCGCGGCCGATGTCCAGCACCAGGCCGATCTGCTCGAAGTAGGTCTTCGCGTTGGCCTCGATCTGCTCGCGCGTGAGCGGCGGGCGGGTCGAGTTGCGGCCGGACGGATCGCCGATCATCGACGTGAAGTCGCCGATCAGCGGGATGACGGTGTGCCCCAGGTCCTGTAGCTGGCGCATCTTGTTGAACACCACGGTGTGCCCGAGGTGCAGGTCCGGCGCCGTGGGGTCGAGGCCGAACTTGATGCGCAGCGGCACGCCGGTGGCGGCCGAGCGGGCCAGCTTGGCCTGCCATTCGGCCTGCGGCAGCAGCTCCTCGCAGCCCCGCAGGCTCACCGCCAGGGCCTCCCGCACGGCGTCGGTGATCGGATGGGCGGCAGGGGCTGTCACGTTTGCTGACATGGTGCTTCGCGGTCGGCGGGGGTAAGTCACGGGCTGCGCCCCGGGCGCAGCCGATAAAATGGCGGGGCGGTTGTCTTGCGGCCGCGTCTGGAAAAACCGAACCGGGCAGCGAAGGCGCCGATCTTAAAGGTGCCCGCCCGGCCCCCCAGCCGGCCTTCGGGCCCGTCATCCGAGAACACTGTTGTTGGGAACCCTGGCGCAATTCGCCGCTGACCTGCAGTCGCTGCTGATGCGGCATCACCGCGCCGCGGTCGGCGCCGTGGTGGCCGTGCTGGCGGGCTTCGGCGTGGCCGCGTTCGCCGTGGCCCCGCTGGCCCCGGACGCCGCCGCCCTGCCCCAGCGCCTGCTGGTCGAAGCCGTGGAGGCCGAACCGGTGGCGCCGCAGCTCGAAGCCCTGGCCGGGCATCTGGTCGAGCTCCACCGCACCGAGGTCACCCGGCCCGGCGACTCGGCCGAGACCGTGCTGCGTCGCCTGGGCGTGGCCGACAGCTACGCCGCGGCGTTCCTGCGCAGCGACCCCGCGGCACGCCGCATCGTCGACGGCCGTGCCGGCCGCATCGTGCAGGCGCGGGTGCGCGAGGACGGCAGCCTGCTCGAGCTGATCGGCCGCCTGCCGGCCACCGTGCCGGAACAGATCGGCACCCACTTCACCCGCGTCACCGTGGCGCGCGACGCGCAGGGGCGCCTGGCCTCGCGCGAAGACACGGCGGCGCTGGGCTCGCAGGTCCGGCTGGCCAGCGGCACCATCCGCAGCTCGCTGTTCGCCGCCAGCGACGAGGCCCGCATCCCCGACGCGGTGGCGATCCAGATCGCCGAGATCTTCGCCGCCGACATCGACATGCACCGCGAGCTGCGTCGCGGCGACACGTTCTCGGTCGTCTACGAGGGCCTGACGGCCGACGGCGAACCGATCGGCTGGAACCAGGGCACCGGCCGCGTGCTGGCTGCCGAGTTCGTCAATGCCGGCCGCACGCACCAGGCCGTGTGGTACCGCGGTGCCGACGGGCGCGGCGCCTACTTCGACCTGGCCGGCCAGAGCAAGCGGCGCGCGTTCCTCGTCAGCCCGATGGAGTTCTCGCGCGTCACCTCCGGCTTCGCGATGCGCTTCCACCCGATCGCGCAGACCTGGCGCCGCCACCTCGGCGTGGACTACGCCGCGCCGACGGGCACCCCGGTGCGTACCGTGGGCGACGGCCTGGTCGAGTTCGCCGGCTGGCAGAACGGCTACGGCAACGTGATCACCGTGCGCCACACCAACGACCGCACCACGCTCTACGCCCACCTGTCGCGCATCGACGTGCGCAAGGGCCAGCGCGTCGAGCAGGGGCAGCGCATCGGCGCCGTGGGGTCGACCGGCTGGTCCACCGGCCCGCACCTGCACTTCGAGTTCCGCGTCAACGGCGTGCACCAGGACCCGCTCAAGGTGGCCAAGGCCAGCGAGACGATGCCGCTGCCGGCGTCGGCCCGCGACGAGTTCCAGGCCCTGGCGCGGTCGATGCAGGTCACGCTCGATGTCGCCGAGACCCTGGCCGGCGCCAGCGGCCGCACCGAATAGCCCCGTGAACCTGTACATCGGCCTCATGTCGGGCACCTCGCTCGACGGGGTCGACGGCGTGCTGATCGATCTCGAGCCCGGCCGGGCGCCGCGCCTTCGCGGTCATCGCCACGAACCCTTCGTCGCCGCGCTGCGCGACGAGCTGATGGCGCTGAACACCCCGGGCGACGACGAACTGGATCGCGCCGCGCGTGCGGCCGGCGGCGTGGCGATGGCCTATTCCTCCGTCGTCAGCGCGCTGCTGTTCGACTGCGGCGTCAGCGCGTCCGAGGTGCGGGCCATCGGTGCCCACGGCCAGACGGTGCGGCATCACCCGGAGGCCGGCTACACGGTGCAGCTGCTCGACGGCGCGCTGCTGGCCGAGCTGACGCGCATCGACGTCGTGTGCGACCTGCGCTCGCGCGACGTGGCCGCCGGCGGCCAGGGGGCGCCCCTGGCGCCAGGCTTCCATGCGGCGGTGTTCGCCGGCGCCGGCGAGGCCCGGGCGGTGCTCAACCTGGGCGGCATCGGCAACCTCACGCTGCTCGTGCCCGGGCAGGCCGTGCTGGGCTTCGACACCGGGCCCGCCAACGCGCTGCTCGACGCCTGGTGCGAGCGCCACCGGGGCGCGCCGTTCGACGCGGACGGCGCCTGGGCCGCGGGCGGCCGACCGATCGGGCCGCTGCTCGACGCGCTGCTGCAGGAGCCGTTCTTCGCGCAGGCACCGCCCAAGAGCACCGGCCGGGACCTGTTCCACCTCGACTGGCTGGCGCCCCACCTCGACGCATCGTGGGCGGCGGTGGATGTCCAGGCCACCCTGGCGGCGCTGACGGTGGAGTCGGTGGCGCGCAGCCTGAAGCAGCACGGCCCCGGCATCGCGCGCCTGTTCGTCTGCGGCGGTGGCGCCCGCAATGGGCACCTCATGCGTGCCCTCGCCGCCCGGCTGTCGGGCGTGACCGTGGCCACCACCGCCGAGCTCGGCGTGCCGGTGGACCAGGTCGAGGCCGCGGCGTTCGCCTGGCTCGCCCAGCGCTTCGTGACGCGCCAGCCCGGCAACCTGCCCGAGGTGACCGGCGCCCGCGGCCCGCGGGTGCTGGGGGCGCTGCACCCGGCCTGACGCGCGGGCATCGCGGCGCGGCGACCCGCGCGGGGCCAGGAAAGCAGAAGGCCGCCCGAAGGCGGCCTCGTCGCGGCGCCGGGCGGCGCGTCAGACCGAGAAGCTCGATCCGCAGCCGCAGGTGGTGGTGGCGTTGGGGTTCTTGATCACGAACTGCGCACCCTGCAGGTCTTCCTTGTAGTCGATCTCGGCGCCCATCAGGTACTGCAGGCTCATGGCGTCGATCAGCAGCGTGACGCCGTTCTTGGCCATCTGGGTGTCGTCCTCGTTGACGACCTCGTCGAAGGTGAAGCCGTACTGGAAGCCGGAGCAGCCGCCGCCCTGCACGAACACGCGCAGCTTCAGGTCGGGGTTGCCTTCCTCCTCGACGAGTTCCTTGACCTTGCCCGCGGCGCTGTCGGTGAACACCAGCGGAGGCGGCAGTTCGTCGGTGGCGTGGCCCAGCGGTGCGGCGATGGCATTCATGATGGGGTTCCTGCGTTGGTTCTCAGAGGCGGCTCGTGGCCGCCAGCTTCAGGGCCGGGCGCTCCTCGCTCGGCTTGATGGTGCGCACCTCGCCGTCGATCCCGGCTCCCTGGTGCATCTCGATCGTGCCGTAGCGTACGTCACCCTGGATCCGGGCCTTGGGCTGCAACTCCAGCAGCTCGTCGCATTCCACGGGGCCGATGACGCTGCCATTGATGATCACATGGCCGCCCTTCACCTTGCCGACGACACGGGCTTTCTCGCTGATGACCAGCAGATTGCGCCCCTCGCCCACCGCGATCACGTCGCCGTGGACCTCGCCGTCGATGCGCAGGCCTTCCTCGTAGCGCACTTCGCCGTGGACGACCGTGCCTTCACCGATCAGGCTGCGGATCGGAGGCTGCTTCTTGCTGAGTGACCACATCGGCGGCCTCCTTTCACAACTTGACGGTCTGGGTGGCGCGGACGCCACCGGACCCGTCCAGGACCCGGACCTGAACGGTTTTTACCACGGCAGGCTGGGGGTGGTCGACCGTACCTTCCACCCGTGCGTACTGCTTCACCGAGATGGCGCGGCCCGCGGCGTCGGGGGTCCAGGTCCACGGCTTGCCCTCGAGCGTGCCCGACAGCTGCAGCTCGTAGCGGCCCTTGAACTCGGCCGGCGACTTGCCGCTTTGCATCAGCAGGATCTGGTAGCGCAACTGTCCCGGCTGCAGCGCCTCGGCCTGCAGCGACCGGACGGCCAGCCCGGTACTGCCGGACGCCGGCAGCAGGCGCTCGAAGAACCCCAGGTCGGCCTTGAGCGACAGCACCTCGGCCTCGGCCTGCCGCAGCTGCTGGTTGAGCCGGTCCTGCGTGGCGCGCTCGGCCTTGAGCAGGCTGTCCGCCGTGTTGGCGATCGACTGGGCCCGCTCGCGCTCCTCGCGCAGGGTCTTGACCTCGGCGCGCAGCTGGGCGAGTTCCTCCTTGGCGCCCCGCTCCAGGCCGGCGATCTCCTTGCCGAACTCGAACGCCCACAGCGACAGCGCCGCCGAGAAGCCGAAGGCGACCGCCAGCACGACCCAGCGCAACGGCCACGGCAGGTGGCTGCGCACGATCATGCGCGGGGCGCTGATCGAGAGTCGGCGGCGGAAGAGTTTCCAGCGCATCGGTGCCTTGAAACGAGCGAGGCCGCAATCTTGCGGCCTCGGGTCGGTCTTGCGTGTAGCGAAAGGTCAGCGCTTGCTGAACTGCTTGCGGCGGCGGGCGCCGTGCAGGCCGACCTTCTTGCGCTCCACCTCGCGGGCGTCGCGGGTCACGAAACCGGCCTGCGACAGGCTCGGCTTGAGCGCTGCGTCATAGTCGATCAGGGCGCGGGTGATGCCATGACGCACCGCACCGGCCTGGCCGGACTCGCCGCCACCGTGGACGTTGACCTTGATGTCGAACGCGGCGTCGTTGTTGGTCAGCAGCAGGGGCTGCTTGACGACCATGATGGACGTCTGGCGGCCGAAGTACTGCTCGACGGGCTTGCCGTTGACCAGGATCTGGCCGGTGCCCTTCTTGATGAACACGCGCGCCACCGACGACTTGCGGCGGCCCGTGCCGTAGTTCCAATTGCCGATCATCGTCGCTCCTTAGATCGCCAGCGGCTTGGGCTGCTGGGCCGTGTGGGGGTGCGACGCGCCGGCGTACACCTTCAGCTTCTTCACCATCGCGTAGCCGAGCGGGCCCTTGGGCAGCATGCCCTTGACCGCCTTCTCGAGGGCGCGGCCGGGGTGCCTGGCCTGCATGTCCTTGAACTTGGTGCCGTAGATGCCGCCCGGGAAGCCCGAGTGACGGTAGTACACCTTGTCTTCGGCCTTGTTGCCGGTGACGCGGATCTTGTCGGCGTTGACGACGACGATGAAATCGCCGGTGTCGACGTGAGGCGTGTAAATGGCCTTGTGCTTGCCGCGCAAACGGAGTGCCACTTCGCTGGCGACACGTCCGAGCACCTTATCGGTGGCGTCAATCACAAACCATTCATGCTTCACTTCGGCCGGCTTGGCGCTGAAGGTCTTCATGAGGGTCTTTCGACGATGGTTGTCAGGCGGCTGAGGGCCCCTCACAGTGAAGGGCCCGGCCCGGGGCGCCGCTTGTCAGGACTGCGGCCTCCCGAACCTCGTTTCCCGCCGCCGGCAGGAAAGCCGAAGATTGTAGCCCATACCGGCCCGGCGTCGATCCCATGCCCTGGCCGCCGGAGGGAGCCCTCCTTCGGCGCAGGCACCCCCGTTCGTATAGGATCAGGGTTAACCCTAGATCATGACCACCGACCTCCGCCCCGACCCATCCCAGGACGCCCCCGCCCCGCCGGACCACGGCGATGCGGCCGTGCGGCTGCGCTGGGTGCCGGTGCGGTCGCTGTCGGAGCGCCATCGCCCCCGCATCCTGGCCCACCTGCTGGCGCTGCCGGCCGAGGACCGCTACCTGCGCTTCGGCTACGCCGCGTCGGACGCCCAGGTCGCGCGCTACGCCGACCTGATCGACTTCTCCAAGGACGAGGTGTTCGGCATCTTCAACCGGCGGCTGGAGCTGATCGCCCAGGCGCACCTGGCGGCCCTGCCCGACACCCGGGAGGCCGAGTTCGGCGTGTCGGTGCTGCCGCACGCCCGCGGACGGGGCTACGGCGGGCGCCTGTTCGACCATGCGGTGCTGCATGCGCGCAACCGCGGCATCGACACGCTCGTGGTGCACATGCTGTCGGAGAACACGTCGATGCTGCGCATCGCCCGCCGCGCCGGAGCCCGGGTCGACCGCGACGGTGGCGATTCGCTGGCCCGGCTGCGCCTGCCGCCGGAGGACCTGCGCTCGCACCTGGACGAACTGGTCGAGGACAGCGCCGCCGAGATCGACTACCAGCTCAAGGTGCAGGCCCGCCGCGTGACCGGCATGATCGAGGCGATCGACGAGATCCGCAGCCAGATCCAGAGCAGCCGGCCACGCACGCCGGAATAGCGCGGAAGCGCCCGGTCCGGAAGGGTTTCCCGGCCCCCGCATTGGGGGTGCGACGCCGGCGGCGGCGCGAGGCGCAGCAGTTAACATCCGGCCACTTGAAACCAATTGTCGCGGCGGGTGCGCAGCATCCGCGGCGCTGTCGCCTGCAGCCCCATGGAAGCCCTGTTGCCCTGGATCCTCGCGTCGGTCGTCGTGGCCGCGCTGGTGGCCGTGCTGCTGGCCTGGCGCCTGCCCCGCAACCGGAGCCAGCAGCAGAAGCCTCTGCCGACGGAGTGGGCACTAGCGCCGCGCCCGGTCTTCTCGACCGACGAGCGGCGCGTCTACCGCCAGCTGCGGGAGGCGCTGCCGCATCACATCGTGCTGTCGAAGCTGCCGCTGGTGCGCTTTTGCCAGCCGAGCGATCCGAACGAGGTGCGGTACTGGTACGAGCTGCTCGGCTCGATCCACGTCACCTTCGCCATCTGCAGCGCCAATGGCCGGGTGCTGGCGGCGATCGACCTCGACACCGACCGCGGCAACTCGCGCCGTGTCACCCAGATCAAGCAGTCGGTGCTCGGCGCCTGCCGCGTGCGCTACCTGCGCTGCCCGGTGGACAACCTGCCGTCAATCGCCGAACTGCAGCTGCTGGTGCCCCAGGCCACCGCAGCCTCGCGCGGGCCGCAACCGGCACCCAGCCGGCCGCAGCCCGCCGGCGACGCGCTGGCCGACAACGCCCCGCGGCGGCGCCGCGAGCGGGCCACGCTGTGGCAGGACTCCAGCTTCTTCCAGGACTCGTTCTTCGCGCCGGACACCCGCCTGGACGTGAGCGCGCCGGGCGACCTGGGTGGCTACGACACCCGCCAGCCGCGCCTGCCGGTGCCGGAAGTGCGCGAAGGCGGCGACCCGGCCCTGCCCAACGGCGAGGCCCAGCGCTACCAGGGCACGGGCACGCACAACTGAGCGCCCCGCAGGGGCCGACGCGCCGCACGCCGACAATGCGTGCATGACCCGAGACACCTCCGGCGCGGCGCCGGTCTATGCCGAGCTCGAACCCGCCACGGTGCTCGACGCCCTGGACACCGTCGGCCTGCGCGGCGACGGCCGCCTGCTGCAGCTCAATTCCTACGAGAACCGGGTCTACCAGGTCCACCTCGAGGACGGCGCGGTCGTGGTGGCCAAGTTCTACCGGCCGGCACGCTGGAGCGACGCGCAGATCCTGGAGGAGCATGCCTTCGGGCTGGAGCTGGCGCACGACGACATCCCGGTCGTCGCACCGCGCCCGCTGACCGCGGCCGACCCTGGCGTGCGGCTGCTCGGCACACCGCCGACGCTGGCCCACGTGGGCACGGCCCAGGCGGCGCACCGCCTGTCGGTGAGCGACCGGCACGCCGGCCACGGCCCGGAGCTGGAGAACCCCGAGGTGCTGACCTGGCTCGGCCGCTTCCTGGGCCGGCTGCATGCCGTGGGCCAGCGCCGCCCGTTCGAGCACCGCCGCAGCATCGGGCCGGACTGGGGCCTCGCGGCCCGGGACCGGCTGGCCGCCGGCGAGCACATCCCGGAGGCCGAACGCGGGCCCTGGCTCGCGCGCTGCGACGAGGCGCTGGCCCTCGTGACGCAGGCCTTCGACGCCGCCCGCGGCGTGCGGCGGCTGCGCCTGCATGGCGACTTCCATCCCGGCAACGTGATGTGGCGCGACGAGGGACCGCATGTGGTCGACCTGGACGATGCCTGCAACGGCCCGGCGATCCAGGACCTGTGGATGCTGCTGTCGGGCGACGCGACGGCCATGCGCGGGCAGCTCGCGCATGTGCTGGCCGGCTATCGCGTGTTCATGCCGTTCGACGAGCGCGAGCTGGCGCTGGTGGAGCCGCTGCGCACGCTGCGCATGATCTGCCACAGCGCCTGGATCGCCGAGCGCTGGAGCGACCCGGCGTTTCCGATCGCGTTCCCCTGGTTCGCCAGCGCCGGCTACTGGTCGCAGCAGGCCACGCAGCTGCGCGAGCAGGTGCAGGCGATGCGCGAGGGCGCGCTGCTCAGCTAGCGGTCAGCAGCCGGGTCACGCGCGCCACGTGCGACGCCGGGTCCTCGAGCTGGCCGCCCTCGGCCAGCCAGGCCTGGTCGAACAGCAGGTGCGCCAGGTCGTCGAAGTGGGCGTCGTCGCGCTCGAGCCGGCGCACCAGCGCATGGCCGGCGTTGACCTCGAGGATCGGCTGCGACGCCGGTGCCGTCTGCCCGGCCTGCTTGAGCATGCGAGCCAGGTGGGAGCTCATGTCGCCCTCGTCCACGACGATGCAGGCCGGCGAGTCCACCAGGCGCGTGCTCACGCGCACGTCCTTGGCGCGGTCCTTCAGCGCCGCCTTGAGCCGCTCCTGCATCGGCCGGAAGGCCTCGGCCGCCTCCTCGGCAGCCTTCTTCTCGGCCTCGTCCTGCAGCGTGCCCAGGTCCACCGCGCCCTTGGCCACGCTCTGCAGCGCGTGGCCCTCGAACTCGAACAGGTGCGCCAGCATCCACTCGTCGACGCGGTCGGCCAGCAGCAGCACCTCGATGCCCTTCTTGCGGAACACCTCCAGCTGCGGGCTGGACTTCGCGGCGGCCAGCGTGTCGGCAGTGACGTAGTAGATCGCGTCCTGGCCCTCCTTCATGCGGGCCACGTAGTCGGCCAGCGACACGCCCTCGTCGGCCTGGGTGGAGGCGAAGCGCAGCAGCCTGGCCAGGCGCTCGGCGTTGGCGTGGTCCTCGCCGACGCCTTCCTTCATGACGGCGCCGAACTCCTTCCAGAAGGCGGCGTACTTGTCCTTCTGGTTCTCGGCCAGCTCCTCGATCATCGACAGCACGCGCTTGGTGGCGCCGTCGCGGATCGTCTTGACGTCGCGGCTTTCCTGCAGCAGCTCGCGGCTCACGTTGAGCGGCAGGTCCGCCGAGTCGATCACGCCCTTGACGAAGCGCAGGTAGGCCGGCATCAGCGCCTGCGCGTCATCCATGATGAACACGCGCTTGACGTAGAGCTTGACGCCCGCGCGCTTGTCGCGGTTGTACAGGTCGAACGGTGCCTTGGCCGGGATGTACAGCAGCTGGGTGTACTCGCTGCGCCCCTCGACCTTGTTGTGCGTGTAGGCCAGCGGCGCGTCGCTGTTGTAGCTGATCTGCTTGTAGAACTCCTGGTACTGCGCGTCGGTGACCTCGCTCTTGGGGCGGGTCCACAGCGCGGCGGCCTTGTTGACCGTCTCCCATTCGTCGGTCATCTTGTACTCGGCCTTCTCGCCGATCCACTCCTCCTTGCGCATCAGGATGGGCAGCGAGATGTGGTCCGAGTACTTCGAGATGATCGACTTCAGCTTCCAGGTCTTGGCGAACTCCTCCTCGCCCTCTCGCAGGTGCAGGATCACGTCGGTGCCGCGCGCCGCGCGCTCGATGGTCTCCACCTCGAATTGGCCGCTGCCGTCGCTGGACCAGCGCACGCCCTCGGCCGCCGGCAGCCCGGCGCGGCGCGATTCCACGGTGATGCGGTCGGCCACGATGAAGCCGGAATAGAAGCCGACGCCGAACTGGCCGATCAGGTTGGCGTCGCCCTTGCGGTCGCCCAGCCGCGCGATGAACTCGCGCGTGCCGCTCTTGGCGATGGTGCCCAGGTGCTCGATCGCCTCGGCCTGGCTCATCCCGATGCCGTTGTCGCGGATCGTGATGGTGCGTGCCTCGGTGTCGAAGAAGACGCGGATCTCCAGGTTCGGGGCGTCCTCGTACAGCGCCGCGTCGTCCAGCGCCTCGAAGCGCAGCTTGTCGCAGGCGTCGCTGGCGTTGGACACCAGCTCGCGCAGGAAGATCTCCTTGTTGGAGTACAGCGAATGGGTGACGAGGTGCAGGATCTGCTGGACCTCGGCCTGGAAGGCGTGGGTGTGTTTCTGGCTCATGAGGGTCGGGTCGGTGGCAGGATGGCGGCCGATCTGCGGCCGGAGCGGCTATTTTCAAGCCGACGCGTCATGCCGGCGCGGGCCCGTCCGTCTATCGATCGCGGCCCGTTCCGGCCGCGCCACTGGAGAACGACGCGATGAACGAGTACCTGCTGCTGCTGCACGAAACCCCGGCCGACTACGGCGACCTGTCGCCGGCGCAGATGGAGGAGATCGTGGCCGCCTACGCCGCCTGGGCCGAGGACCTGGCCCAGCGCGGCCTGCTGGTGTCGGGCAAGAAGCTGGCCGACGACGGCGGACGCCACCTGCGCGTCGGCGCGGTCGCCACCGACGGCCCCTACGCCGAGGCCAAGGACGTGATCGGCGGCCTGTTCATCGTGCGCGCCGACGGCGATGCCCAGGCCGAGGCGCTCGCCGCCGGCTGCCCGCACCTGCGCGGCCGCAACTGGATCGAGGTCCGGCGCATCGAGATCGTCTAGCGTGGCGGCGGCACCGGCCCGACACGCCTCGGCCTGCAGCCCGCCCGACGCGGGCCGCGGTGCCGTGGCCGAAGTGCTGAGCGGCCAGCGTGCGCGGCTGGTGGCGCGGCTCGCCCGCTCGCTCGGCCTGGCGCACCTCGCGCTGGCCGAGGACGCGGTGCAGACCGCCGCACTGAGGGCGCTCGACCACTGGCCGCGCGAGGGCGTGCCGGACAACCCGGCTGGCTGGCTCTACCGCGTGGCGCGCCACGCGGCGATCGACGCGCTGCGCCACGACGCGCCGTCGCTCGCACTCGAGGGCGAGGCGTTCGACGAGGTGCTGCCAGCGGTCGCGCCGGCCACCGGCCGCTTCGCCGGCGAGCTCGACGACGACGGCCTGGCGCTTCTGTTCGCGGCCTGCCATCCGGCGCTGCCACCGGCGTCGCAGGTGGCGCTGGCGCTGCGCGCGCTGTGCGGTTTCGACCTGGCGCTGATCGCCGACGGCCTGCTGACCAGCGAGTCCGCGCTGGCGCAGCGGCTGGCGCGGGCGCGCACGCTGCTGCGCGACCAGGTGCTGATGCTGCCGGCCGGGCATGAGCTGGCGCCGCGCCGCGACGCGGTGATGCAGGCGCTGCTGCTGATGTTCAACGCCGGCTGGCAGGCGGACGCCGAGGCCGCGCGCGACATCTGCTGGGACGCGATCCGGCTGGCGCGCGCGCTGGCGGCCCACCCGGCGGCCGCGCATCCCGATGCGGACGCGCTGGCCGCGCTGCTGCTGCTGCACGGTGCTCGGCTGACCGGGCGTCACGACGCGGCCGGCGAGATCGTGCCGCTGCCGGGGCAGCCGCGCCACCGCTGGGACCAGGGCATGGTCCGGCTCGGGCTGGCCCACCTGGCGCGGTCGCAGCGCGCGGTGGCCCTGTCGCGCTGGCACCTGCTGGCCGGCATCGCCGCCGAGCACGCGCTGGCCCGGGACTACGCCGGCACCGCGTGGGATCGCATCGTCGGCCTGTACGACACGCTGCTGGCCATCGACGACAGCGCGGCGCCGCGCCTGTCGCACGCGATCGCGCTGGCCGAGGCCGGCCACGCCGGCCGCGCGCGCGACGCGTTGCAGGCGCTGCTGCCGCAGGTGCCCGACGCGCTGCGGGCCCATGCGCACGCCGCGCTATCGCATGCCCTGCAGCGACTGGGCGAGCCCGACGCCGCGCGGCGCGAGCTGGACACGGCCATCGTCCATGCCCGCAACGGCGCCGACCGGCGCCTGCTCGAGCGGCGCCGCGCCACGCTTCAGCCGTAGCGCGCGATCGTCAGGCCTTCCATGTCGATCGGCGCCGGGCGGCCGCCGATCAGCGCGGCCATCACCTTGGCGGTGCCGGCGGCCATGGTCCAGCCCAGCGTGCCGTGCCCCGTGGCGAGCCACAGGTTGGGCATCGCGGTGCCGCCGACCACGGGCGTGCCGTCGGGCGTCATCGGCCGCAGGCCGCACCAGAACTCGGTGCGGCCGAGGTCGCCGCCGTCCGGGAACAGGTCGCCCACCACGTGCATCAGCGTGCGGCGCCGCGCCTCGTGCAGGCGCAGCGTGTAGCCGGCCAGCTCGGCCGTGCCGCCGACGCGGATGCGGTCGCCCAGGCGGGTGACGGCCACCTTGTGCGTCTCGTCCATCACCGTGGACTCGGGCGCGCCGGCCGGGTCGGTGATCGGCAGCGTGATCGAGTAGCCCTTGACCGGGTAGACCGGCAGCGTGATGCCCAGCGGCGCCAGCAGGCGCGGCGAGTGGCTGCCCAGCGCCACCAGGTAGGCGTCGGCCTGGACGCGGCCGCGGTCGGTGACCACGCCGGTGATGCGCCTGCCGTCGGTCAGCAGCGACTGCAGCGTCTCGCCGTAGCGCAGGCGCGCGCCCTTGGCCGCCGCCAGCTCGGCGATGCGGCAGGTGAACTTGTAGCAGTCGCCGGTCTCGTCGCCGGGCAGCCGCAGGCCGCCGACGAACTTGTCGCGCACCCGGGCCAGCGCCGGCTCCACCTCGATGCAGCCGCCGCGGCCGAGCAGTTCGTAGGGCACGCCGAAGCGGTCCAGGATGGCGGTGTCGCCGCCGGTCGCGTCGAGCTGCTTCTGGGTGCGGAACAGTTGCAGCGTGCCCTGCATGCGCTCGTCGTAGGCGATGCCGGTCTGCTCGCGCAGCATCTTCATGCAGTCGCGGCTGAACTCGGCCAGCCGCACCATGCGACTCTTGTTGCGCTCGTAGCGCGCCGCCGTGCAGTTGCGCAGCATGGCCAGGATCCAGCCCACCATCGGCCAGTCCAGGTGCGGACGCAGCACCAGCGGGCGGTGGTTCATCAGCAGCCACTTCACGGCCTTGATCGGCACGCCCGGGCCGGCCCAGGGAGCCGAATAGCCGGGCGACACCTCGCCCGCGTTGGCAAAGCTCGTCTCGAGCGCCGGGCCGGGCTGGCGCTCGATCAGCGTCACCTCGTGGCCCTCGCTCGCCAGCTCGTAGGCCGCGGTACACCCGATCACGCCGCCGCCCAGCACCAGCACCTTCATCACTGCACCCCCTGAGGGGACCAGTTTACGCAGCGCCGCTGCACAATGCCCTCCCATGATCACGCCCGACGTCGCCCCCCGCCGCGAGTTCAACGACCCGGACGCCGCCCTGGCCCACGTGATGGCGATCTACGACGCCGGCGTGGCCCATCTGCGCGCCCGGCTGCAGGCCTTCCTGGCGGGCGACCTGCCCGGCGAGCGCGTGCGCGCCACCTACCCCTACGTGCGGATCCGCGTCGACACCGTGCTGCGCGCCGACTCGCGCCTGGCCTACGGCTTCGTCGCCGGGCCCGGCCGCTACGAGACCACGCTGACGCGGCCCGACCTGTTCGCGGACTACTACCGCGAACAGTTCCGGCTGCTGCTGCGCAACCATGCGGTGGCGCTGGAGATCGGCGCCAGCGACGAGCCGATCCCGGTGCACTTCTCGCTCGCCGAGGACGACCACCTCGAGGGCACGCTGACGCCGCAGCGGCGCCAGCTGATGCGCGACCTGTTCGACCTGCCGGACCTGGCCGCGATGGACGACGGCATCGCCAACGGCACCCACGAGCCGGGCCCCCGGGAGGCGCAGCCGCTGGCGCTGTTCACCGCGCCGCGGGTGGACTACTCGCTGCACCGGCTGCGCCACTACAGCGGCACCTGGCCCGAGCACTTCCAGAACTTCGTGCTGTTCACGAACTACCAGTTCTACATCGACGAGTTCATCAAGCTCGGCCGCGAGACCATGGCGCGCGAGGACTGCGGGTACTCGGCCTTCGTCGAGCCGGGCAACGTGGTCACGCAGCGCGGCGGCGCGGTCACGGGCAGCTCGCCGCCGCGCCTGCCGCAGATGCCGGCCTACCACCTGATGCGGCCCGACCACTCCGGCATCACGATGGTCAACATCGGCGTCGGCCCGGCCAACGCCAAGAACATGACCGACCACATCGCGGTGCTGCGGCCGCATGCCTGGATCATGCTCGGCCACTGCGCCGGCCTGCGCAACACGCAGCAGCTCGGCGACTACGTGCTGGCGCACGGCTACGTGCGCGAGGACCACGTGCTCGACGAGGAGCTGCCGCTGTGGGTGCCGATCCCGGCGCTGGCGGAGGTGCAGGTCGCGCTCGAGCGCGCGGTGGCCGACGTGACGCAGCTCACCGGCTACGAGCTCAAGCGCGTGCTGCGCACCGGCACCGTGGCCACCACCGACAACCGCAACTGGGAGCTGCTGCCGCATCCGGGCCCGGAGCGGCGCTTCAGCCAGAGCCGCGCGGTGGCGCTGGACATGGAATCGGCCACCATCGCCGCCAACGGCTTCCGCTTCCGCGTGCCCTACGGCACCCTGCTGTGCGTGAGTGACAAGCCGCTGCACGGCGAGATCAAGCTGCCGGGCATGGCCAACCAGTTCTACCGCGAGCGCGTCGACCAGCACCTGCGCATCGGCATGCGGGCGATCGAGCTGCTGCGCCAGGACGGCATGGGTTCGCTGCACAGCCGCAAGCTGCGCAGCTTCGCCGAGGTCGCCTTCCAGTGAGGTCCGCATGAGCATCGGCCCGGTCACACCCATCCTGCGCAGCTTCGACGAGGCGCGGGCGCGCGACTTCTACGTGCGCTACCTCGGCTTCGAGGTGCTGTTCGAGCACCGGTTCGAGCCCGGCATGCCGCTGTACCTGGGCCTGCGCCGCGGCGGCTGCGAGCTGCACCTGTCCGAGCACCATGGCGACGCCAGCCCCGGCGCCGCGGTGCGCATCGCGGTGGACGACATCGACGCGCTGCGGGCCGAACTGGCCGCCAGGGGCCATCCGAACGTGCGTCCCGCCGTGCACGCCATGCCCTGGGGCACGCGCGACATGACGGTCACCGACCCCTTCGGCAACCGCCTCACCTTCACCAGCGCGATCAGCCTCTGAGCGCCGTCCGCCGCGCCCGGGCCATCGGTTAAGGTGCGGCGATGTCCGCCGACGAAGCTCCTGCACCGGTGCGCTTTGCCGATGCGCTGCGCTTCTGGCTGAAGCTCGGCTTCGTCAGCTTCGGCGGCCCCGCCGGGCAGATCGCGATCATGCATGCCGAGCTGGTGGAGCGCAGGCGCTGGATCAGCGAGCGCCGCTTCCTGCATGCGCTGAACTATTGCATGGTGCTGCCCGGGCCCGAGGCGCAGCAGCTCGCCACCTACCTGGGCTGGCTGATGCACCGCACCCGCGGCGGCATCGTCGCCGGCGTGCTCTTCGTGCTGCCCTCGCTGGTGCTGCTGACCGGCCTGGCCTGGATCTACATGGCCTTCGGCGATCTGCCGGTGGTGGCGGGCCTGCTGTACGGCATCAAGCCGGCGGTCACCGCCATCGTGCTGCACGCGGCCTGGCGCATCGGTTCGCGTGCGCTGCACGACGCCTGGCTGTGGGCGATCGCCGCCCTGGCCTTCGTCGCGGTCTTCGCGTTCCAGGTGCCGTTTCCCGCCATCGTGCTGGCCGCGGCCGCGCTGGGCTACGTCGGCAGCCGCGTGGCGCCGGCCCGGTTCGCGCCGGGCGGTGCGGCCCACGCCACCGGCACGCGCCGCTACGGCCCGGCGCTGATCGACGACGACACGCCGCCGCCGCCGCACGCGCGCCACTCGGCCGCCCGCCTGGCCCGCGTGGTGGCCGCCGGTCTCGTGTTGTGGGCCGCGCCGATGGCGCTGCTGGTGGCCTGGGCCGGCTGGCACGGCACCTATGCCCAGATGGCGTGGTTCTTCACCAAGGCCGCGCTGCTGACCTTCGGCGGCGCCTACGCGGTGCTGCCCTACGTGCACCAGGGCGCCGTCGGCCACTACGGCTGGGTCACGCCGACGCAGATGATGGACGGCCTGGCGCTGGGCGAGACCACGCCGGGCCCGTTGATCATGGTGGTGGCCTTCGTGGCCTTCGTCGGCGCGTGGCAGAGCAGCGAGCTGGCGGCCCTGCTCGGCCCCGACCGCGTGGCCTGGGCCGCCGTGCTGGCCGCGGTGCTGGTCACGTGGTTCACCTTCCTGCCGTCGTTCGTGTTCATCCTGGCGGGGGCGCCGCTGGTGGAGTCGACCCACGGCGAACTGCGCCTGACCGGGCCGTTGACGGCGATCACGGCGGCGGTGGTGGGCGTGGTGCTCAACCTGGGCCTGTTCTTCGGCATCCACGTGCTGTGGCCGGCCGGTTTCGGCGGGCCCTTCGACGCCGCGTCGGCCGTGCTGGCGCTGGCCGCCGCGGCGGCCCTGATGCGCTGGCGCCGCGGCGTCATCGAAGTGATCGTCGTCTGCGCCGTGCTCGGGCTGGCGCTGCACTTGTCGGGCCTCAAGTAGGCCGGGTGCGCCGCCTTGTGCGGGCCGGTCCGATCCCTTAGGCTGGGTCGGTCCGCCATCGAGGAGACCCACCATGCCCAG
The DNA here is from genome assembly GCF_057219775.1 of Aquabacterium sp. T101. Classification (NCBI taxonomy): domain Bacteria; kingdom Pseudomonadati; phylum Pseudomonadota; class Betaproteobacteria; order Burkholderiales; family Sphaerotilaceae; genus Aquabacterium; species Aquabacterium sp. T101. Next base: position 104,214 of record NZ_JBXVVZ010000009.1, on the reverse strand, counting down.
CCCATCTGTCGCCGGGGGTGCATCGATCGACACCACCGGCATCCGGACCCTGGCGCTCGTCGGCCCGCAGGGCGCAGGCAAGACCAGCCTGGCCGAGGCGCTGCTGGCGCGCGCCGGCATGATCGGCACGCCGGGCAGCCTGGACCGCGGCACCACGGTCAGCGACTTCGACCCGCTCGAGCGCCGCATGGCGCACTCGCTGAACACGTCGGTGCTGCACCTGGTGCACGGCGGCATCCGCGTGCACCTGCTGGACACCCCGGGCGCGACGGACTTCGTCGGCCAGTCGCTGCCGGCGCTGGAAGCGGTGGAGACGGCCGCCGTGGTGATCAACGCCGCCACCTGGAAGGTGTCCGGCATCGACCCGATGGCCGTGCGGATGATGAACTACGCCGCCGAGCGCCACCTCGACCGGCTCATCATCGTCAACAAGATCGACGCCGCGGCCGGCGTGCTGGCCGAGCTGCTGGCCGACGTGCAGGCCACGTTCGGCAAGGAGTGCCTGCCGCTGAACCTGCCCGACGCCGGCGCCACGCGCGTGGTGGACTGCTTCTACAACCGCGACGGCCACAGCGACTTCGGCAGCGTCGAGGCGGCGCACCGCGCGCTGGTGGAGCAGGTGGTGGAGGTGGACGCCGCCTTCGTCGACCGCTACCTCAACGACGGCGACATCGACGCGTCCGAGCTGCACGCCCCGCTGGAGCAGGCGCTGCGCGAGGGCCACCTGATCCCGGTGTGCTTCGTGTCGGCACGCAGCGGCGCCGGCGTGGGCGAGTTGCTCGACGTGGTCGAGCGGCTGCTGCCGCACCCGGCCGAGGGCAACCCGCCCGAGTTCCTGCAGGGCGAAGACGCGCAGGCGCAGCCGCTGCAGGCGCGCCCCGACCCGCAGGCCCATGTGCTGGCGCATGTGTTCAAGGTGACGGTCGACCCCTTCGTCGGCCGCATGGGCGTCTTCCGCGTGCACCAGGGCACGGTGACGAAGGACTCGCTGCTCTACGTCGGCGACGGACGCAAGCCGTTCAAGGTGGGCCACCTGTTCATGCTGCAGGGCAAGGAACACGTCGAGGTGGCCCGGGCGGTTCCGGGCGACATCGTCGCCGTGGCCAAGGTGGACGACCTGCGCTACGACGCCGTGCTGCACGACGCCGCCGAGGACGACCACATCCACCTGCGCCCGCTCGACCTGCCGGTGCCGGTGCACGGCCTGGCCATCGAGCCCCGGCGCCACGGCGACGAGCAGCGGATGTGGGAGATCCTCGGCAAGCTGGTCGACGAGGACCCGTGCCTGAAGGTGGAGCATGTGGCCGCCACCAACGAGACCATCGTCTACGGCCTGGGCGAGCTGCACCTGCGCGTGCTGCTGGAGCGGCTGCGCGACGTGTACCGGTTCGAGGTCAGCACGCGGCCGCCGCGCATCGCCTACCGCGAGACCATCACCGCTGCGGCCGAGGGGCACCACCGCCACAAGAAGCAGTCCGGCGGTGCGGGCCAGTTCGGCGAGGTGTTCCTCAAGGTCGAGCCGCTGGCGCGCGGCGCGGGCTTCGAGTTCGTCGACCAGGTCAAGGGCGGCACCATCCCGACGCAGTTCATCCCCGCGGTGGAAAAGGGGGTGCGCGACGCGATGGCCGCCGGCGTCATCGCCGGCTACCCGCTGGTGGACGTGCGCGTGGTCGTGTACGACGGCAAGCACCACAGCGTGGACAGCAAGGAGATCGCCTTCGTCACCGCCGGCCGCAAGGCCTTCATGGCGGCCGTGCGGGCGGCGCGCCCGATCGTGCTGGAGCCGGTGGCGCGGGTGGAGATCACCGCGCCGGAGCAGGCCATGGGCGACATCGCGGGCGACCTGTCCTCGCGGCGCGGCCAGGTCAACGGCACCGGCAACGCCGGCGCCGGCCAGGTGACGGTGCGGGGCCTGGCGCCGCTGGCCGAGCTGGCGGGCTATCAGTCCCGGCTCAACGCGATGACGAGCGGGCAGGGACGCTACGCGCTGGCGCTGTCGCACCACGACCCGGTGCCGCCGACGGTGCAGGCCCAGCTGATGGCGCAGCACCAGGTGCACGACGAGGACTGAGGCGCCGGGCCGCGGCCGGCGCCGGTCCGGTGGCGCGGGCGACTAGGGCTCCGCGTCCTTGGCCGCCGCCTTGCGCGCCTGCTCGAGCAGCGGCGCCTCGAGCGCGCGAAGGTCCTCCACCAGGGCCTGCGGCGGCTGGGCGTCGGCCACGCGCCACGACGGCGGCAGCAGCGTGGCGGTGTACAGCTCCGAGAACAGGCGGTCGGTGCGCTGCCACTGCATTGCCATCGTCCAGCCGAGCCCCAGCGCCGCCACGGTGCCCACGGCCACGCCGATGCGGCGTCCGTGGGCCGGCAGCACGATGCGCAGGTGCTGCGCCAGCATGGCCGCCGCCAGCGCCCAGGCCACGAGACTGCGCGCCCGGCTGGCCCAGGGCCAGTCGAACATGAACGCCACCAGCGCCAGCGCGGTCTCGCCGGCGACGATCGCCAGCGACCAGGTCAACACGATGCCCAGGTGCGGCAACAGCACGAAGTGGCGCGTGAAGATCTTGGTCGCCACGCCCCATAGCGCCGACCACAGCGCCAGGGCCCCCAGCAGCGCCAGCAGGCCGGGCAGGTAGTCCTCCCAGGTGCCGTCGGCATTGGACTCCAGCCACAGCGTGCCGCCGGCCCAGGCCAGCATCGCCGCCAGCAGCGCCAGCGTCATCCACCGCGCCGGCGGCGCGTCGGCCACCGACAGCGGCAGCTCGGCCGGCAGCGCGTCGCTGGCCCGGCGCACGCGCAGCCGGGTGGCGCCAAGCTGCCAGGTGGCCAGCGGTGCCAGCACGGCCCGCGCACCGGCGGCCAGCGCGAGCGGGCCGGCCCCCTGGTCGATGCGCGCGCCGTTGCGGCTGGCGAGCGCCTCGAGCGTGACACGCCCGTCGGCGTCGACATCGAGCCGGGCGTGGTGCGCGGCCACGTGCGGGTCGTGCAGCACGATCGGGTTGTCGAGCGCGCGCCCCAGCGTGACCGGCCAGGCCGTCACGTCCCAGGCCTGCTGCACGCGGCCGTCGGCGTCGAGCAGCTCGACCTGCGCCAGGCGCGCCGACGCCGGCGCCGGCACGGTCGCAGGCGCTTCCGGCGTCAGGCCGGGGGGCAGGGAGTCGGTGGCCATCGTCATCGGGCCGGGGCGCCGGGCGCGGCGGACGGGGTCCAGCCGAAGCCCTGCAGGTAGTGGTCGACCAGCTTCATCGCGCCGGCGAAGTCGACGCCGCGCGCGTCGAGGCGGCCCTGGACGCCCTGCGTCGGATGGTCCACCGTGGTGGTCAGCACCGACAGGTTGAACAGGCCGTCGAAGCGCTTGAGCGCCGCCAGGCACACCACGGTGCGCAGCGCGAGGCCGTCGCGGTCGATGAAGCGCTCGCGGCACTGCGGCGCGGTGGCCGCGGACCCGCTGAAGAAGCCCTCGTTGCGGAAGCTGTCGGTGTACATGCGGGCGAAGCGCAGCGCCCCGAGCTTGCTGCCGTCGTAGGCCTCGTGGCGCACCGTCAGCGCTCCGGTGAGCAGCGCGTCGGTGACGAAGACGGAGCTGTCCATGACGCAGTCGCTGCGCTCGAACTGCAGCTGCTTGTCGCGCGCCGGCGAGGTGCTGCCCCAGCAGCGCATGAAGGTCTCCTGCGGCACGGGCACGCGGTAGCGCGCGTGGTTGGCGCTGCGCCAGGGCTGGGCGATGAAGCGCTCCACGAGGCCGGCCTGGTGCGCCTTGAGCTGGCGCGTGATCTCGGCATGCGCCGCGCCCTGCATCGGCGCGGCGGTGCGTCCGCGCTCGAGCAGCTGCTCGGCGAACTGCGCCGGCACCAGGAAGCTCACCTGCTCGCCGTCGCGCCGCGCCGCGACGTTGATGCCCACCACGCGGCCGGCGGCGTCCAGCGCCGGCCCGCCGCTCATGCCCGGGTTGAGCGAGCCGGCGAAGAAGATCTGCGGCAGGTAGCTGCGCTCGACCAGCCCGTTGTAGTTGCCCTCGACGATGGCGAAACCCACGTCCAGCGGGTTGCCCATCGAGTAGATGCGCTCGCCGCGCGCCAGCGGCAGGGCCGCGGGCCGGAACGCGAGCGCCGGCAGCGCGGCGGCGGGCCGGCCCTCGGGCGGCACCAGCCGCACCAGCGCCAGGTCGTGCACCGTGTCCACCGCCAGCAGCTGCACGGTGCCCGAGGTGCCGTCGGCCATGGTGTAGCTGAGCCGGTAGCGCGACGGGCGCAGCGCGAACTGGCTGACGACGTGGTAGTTGGTGATGGCCAGCCCCTCGGCGGCCACGACGAAGCCCGAGCCGACCGACGCCTGGCTGTCCTGGTCGCGCAGCAGCGTGCGCACCTGCAGCAGCTTGGTGCGCGTGTCGTCGAACACGCGCTGGCCGCCGGCCGACACCGGCACCGTCGCTTCGGCGGCGGGCTTGCGGGCGTCGGCCGCACGGGCCGTGACCGTCCCCAGCCCCAGGGCCAGGCAGCACGCGGCGGTGGACAGCGCGACGCGCCAGGCCCGAAGGATCATCGGGCGATTCTAGGCAGAGCCGTGCGGGCGACCGTCAGGGCAGGAAACGCTTGACCTCGGCGGCGTACTCGAGGGTCTGGTGCGGCTGGCCGACGATCCAGCGACCGATGTCGTCGAGCAGGCGGCTGCGCAGGCCCACCGCGGGGAACTCCGCCTCGACGCGCTCGAGCTGGTCGACGTTGACGAAGGTGATCCGCACCCGCCCCGAGTCGTGCAGCGGCTGCACGCGCACACTGGCGGTGACGTCGGGAATGAACTCGAAGGCCGTGCCCTGCAGGCGCCCCGTCCCCGGCTGGCGCAGACCGTCCTCGTGCACCGGGATGTTGCCGTGGCGCAGGTTGGCACGGACCCGCTCGATGTCGTGGGGCAGCTGCTTCTCGATGCGCTGGCGCTGGGTGCCGATGGCCTGCCACACCAGCACCACGGCGTCGTACTCCGCCGTGCCGCCGGGCACCAGGCGCAGGTGCGGCGCGACGCGGAAGTTGCGGCACACCAGCCCCTGCAGGGGCTGGCGCCCGTCGACGGCGTAGCGCGCGGTGCTGGGCGCCTGGATCACGTTGAGGTGGACGCACAGCTCGTTCCAGTAGTCGTGCGCCGTGCGGCAGGCCTCGTTGGCCAGCCGGTGATTGCGCTGCTGCACCTCGGGGTCGGTCGAGGTGTCCTGCTGCAGGGCTCTTGTGACGAGCTTGAGTTCGTCAAGAAAACTCACGGGCGCGGCTCCGGGCCGGGCGGACGGCCGGCTTTCCGGCGCCAGTGTCCCGCGGCCGCCGCGGGCCGCCGCGTTACTTTGTCGCGCCCGGTGCCGTGCCGGGCGTGTCCGGCGCGGCCTCGGCATGCATCGCGCGAAGTTGTTCCAGGCGCGGCGCCCAGTCCACCGGGCCGTGCTCGAAAAGGTGACGCAGGCTGTCGAGCACGAAGCCCCAGGCCCGGTCGAAGTAGGCCAGGGCCTCGTCCCACTGGCCCCCGTCGCCCCAGCCGGTGTGGTGCAGGTGCACCTGCGTGAGCCCGTCCGACACCGCCGACAGGCGCACCATCACGAAGGTGCGCTGGGCGCGCGCCTCGGCCAGGTGCGGCGGTGCGTTCCAGTCGAAGCTGAGCATCGAGGGAGGCTGCAGCGCCATGAAGCGCATGTCGTCGGCGCCCCGGGTGCCGGCGGGCGCCAGGGGGTCGAAGTAGATCTCGAACGGCCCGCCGACGCGCGCCTCGACGCGGGCGTCCGGCGCGAGGAAGCTCACGATGCCCTCGCGCGTGGTCCACGCCGCCCAGACAGCGTGCACGGAGGCGGGAACCTCGATGTGCTTGTCGATCGATCGCAGGCGGGGTGCGGTCATGGTCGGTACCTCCCGGGCGGCGCTGGGCAGCGCTAGTTGACGGACAGCGGACGGGCCCGACGCGGCGGCGCGAACAGGGCGTCCAGTGCCGTCAGCGTGGCGGCGTCGAGCACCAGGTCCGCGGCCGCGAGGTTGTCGCGAAGGTGGGCCTCGCGCACGGCCTTGGGGATCGACACCGTGAAATCATGGCGCAGCGTCCACGCCAGCGCCAGTTGCGCGGCCGTCACGCCCAGGCTGCGGGCCAGCGCCGCCAGGCCGGCATGGCCGGCCAGGGCGCCCTGGTCGATCGGGCTGTAGGCCATCAGCGGCAGGCGACGGGAGCGATGCCACGGCAGCAGGTCGAAGTCCGCGCCGCGCTCGCCGAGCGAGTACCAGACCTGGTTGGCGGCACAGCCGTCGCCCTGCGGCAGCGCCACCAGCGCCTGCATCGCGGCCCGGTCGAAATTGCTCACGCCCCAGTGGCCGATGGCGCCCGCGGCCAGCAGGTCGACGAAGCCGGCCACCGTGTCCTGCAGCGGATGCGGCCCGGGCCAGTGCAGCAGGTACAGGTCGATGCGGTCCAGCCCGAGCCGGCGCCGGCTCGCGTCGCAGGCCCGGGCCACGCCGCGGCGGCTGGCGTGGTGCGGCAGCACCTTGCTGACGACGAACATGTCCTCGCGGCGCAGGCCGCCGAGCCGCAGGGCGTCGCCGAGGGCCTCGCCGACCACCGTCTCGGCCCCGCCGTCGCCGTACATCTCGGCGGTGTCGATCAGGCGGTAGCCCAGATCCAGGGCACCTCTTACCGCGTCGACCTCCGAGCGGCGGGCGGACGCCGATTCGCCCAGGCGCCAGGTTCCCAGCCCCAGGGCCGGGCAGACGGCGCCTCCGGGCAGCAGCACGGTCTTCATCGGGGCGATCGTAGCGACCGGAGGGGTCAACACGCCTTTATCATCGAGGCATGACCCTTCCGATGCGCGACGTGGCGCAGACCCGCCTCGACAACGCGATGCGCCTGTTCGACGAGTTCGTGCGCGCCACCGTGAAGGACCCGGACGCCGCCACCCTGCGCGGGCTCGAGCGTCGCTTCGCCGAGCGCCTGCAGATCCAGCCCAGCTACTGGAGCCAGATCAAGAGCCGCTCGCGCCAGATCGGCGAGCGCCTGGCGCGGCAGTTCGAGCAACTCACGCACAAGCCCGTAGGCTGGATGGACCAGGACCACGGGGCCGGCGCCGCCGCCGCCGCCGCCGACCCGCGCCGCACGGCGCCCGCGCCGGCAGCGCCGGAGCCGCCGTCCGACAGCCCGCTGCCGGTGGACGACGACGAGCGCTTCATCGTCGGCCTGGTGCTCACCTACTACCGCCGCCACCCGCAGCGCGCCCGCAACCGCCTGCTCGACCTGCTCGGCGAAGTGCTGATGCCCGCGGCGCCCGGACCCACGGCGCCGTCTCCGCCGCCGCGCCCGGCCGCGGGCGACGACACGAGCCTGTGGCAGAAGACGCGCACCGGTGTCGCACCGCTGCGACAAAAGAAGCGCTGACGCCCGAATCCCTTGTTCTTGGGGGAAAGGGGCCTTGCGCAAGATAATCAATTGTTTATCATGCGCGCAAGTCGCTTCCGGGCCTGTCGGCTCCCGTGCGATGACACCCCGCCCCTCAACCCCGTCCGCCTGGAGCCGCATGTCCCCTGACAACCGAATGGGTCGCACCCACCGCCGTTGCGCGGTCGGCCATGCCGTCTTCCAGTCTGCCGCCCTGCCCGGAGCGGGTGCCGCCGTCGCTGCCACCTAGTCGCGCACGACGTCGGCCCCAAGGCCCGGGTGCAGCAATGCCCCGGGCCTTTTGCTTTGTCGTTCATCCACAGGAGTCCGTTTCATGAAGATCACCCTTCCCCGCGTCGCGCCGCGCAACCCGGTCGCCCGTCTGGCCCATCAGCGCCATGCCGGGCCGCACGGTCCGGCACGCGGCGCCCAGCGCCAGAAGGACGCACGCACCCTGCGTCGCGAACTCGAGCGCCTGACCGCCAAGGAACACCCACCCCATCCATGACTGCATCGAGGCACCGCCTGCCCGGTGCCCAGGAGACCCGCCATGTCACCCCGCGCCCTGATGTCCCCCGCGCTCGCCCCGGCGAGCGGTGCTTCCCACCTCGCCCGCAGCGTCGCTGCCGCCGTGCTGCGCCGTGCCAGCCGCTGGCTGTCGCGTCTGGCACGCCGGATCGCGGCGCCCGCGCTGCCCGCCCCGGCGGTGCTGCCGCAACTGGAGTTCCACGCCGAAGCCGGCGCGCCGGAAGGCGCGCTCTACGCTGATGGCGTGCTGGTCGCGCTGCTGCCCGGCGTGACGCGCCTGTGATCCGCGCCGGCCGCGGGGCTCAAGCCCCCGCGGCCGGCGCCGATAACGGTGACGAGGCCCCCTCATGAACACCGCCGTCGACACGCCCCCCCGCCTGCATGCCCCGCCGTCAAGCCTGGGCGCGTGGGCGGCGTGGATGCGCAGCGCGCCGATCCCGGTGCTGGCCCGCACGGCTGCCGAAGTGGCCGAGCTCGCCACCAACGAGGACGCGGTCGACGCGCACCTGCTGGCCGAGGCCGTGGGCAACGATCCTCTGATGACGCTCAAGGTGCTTTCGCACGTGGGCATGACCAGCCGTCGCGCCACCGATGTCGAGACCGTCACCGGCGCGCTGGTGCTGATGGGCGTCGGCCCCTTCTTCCGACAGTTCGCCGAGCTGACCACCGTGGAGGCCACGCTGGCCGACGAACCCGAGGCGCTGGCCGGCGCGCAGGCGGTGCTGAGCCGATCGCACCGGGCCGCCCGCTTCGCGCTGGGCTTCGCCGCCCACCGTCTCGACCCCGACGCCGCCGTGATCCACGAGGCGGCGCTGCTGCACGACTTCGCCGAGCTGCTGCTGTGGTGCCACGCACCCGGCCTAGCGCTGGAGATCGCGCGGCGCCAGCGCGCGGACCCCGCGCTGCGCTCGGCCACCGCCCAGCGCGACGTGCTGGGCATCACGCTGGGCGAACTGCAGCAGCTGCTGATGAAGTCCTGGCGCCTGCCCGAGCTGCTGATCCAGCTCGACGGCGACAAGCATGCCGACCGCACCCAGGTGAAGTACGTGCTGCTGGCAGTGCGCGTGGCGCGCCACACGGCCACGGGCTGGGACAACGCGGCCCTGCCCGACGACGTGGCCGACATCTCCGCGCTGCTGCAGCTGGGCGCCGGCCCGACGCTGCGCCTGCTGCACGACATCGACGAGTCCGACGGCTGAGCGCCGCCCGGCCCGACGCCGCTACAGCGGCAGGGCCGTCGTGTTCTTGACCCGGTCGAGCACGAAGCTGGTCTTGCAGTCCTGCACGCTCGGGTGCTTGAGCAGCGTGTCCATGATGAAGCGCGAGTAGTGCGCCATGTCCTGCACCACCACGCGCAGCAGGTAGTCCATCTCGCCGGTGAGCGAGGCGCACTCCACCACCTCGGGCCAGGTCTGCACCGAGGCGCGGAACAGGTCCATCGGATTGCGCTTGTGGCGCTCGGTGTGCTTTTCCAGCCGCACGTTGAGGTAGGCCGTGAGCGGCAGCCCCACGCGCTCGGGCGACAGCAGCGCCACGTAGCCGGCCACCGCCCCCGACTCCTCCAGGCGCTTGACGCGCCGCAGCGCCGCCGACGGCGACAGGCCCACCTCCTGGGCCAGCACGTCGTAGGTGATCCGCCCGTCGCGCTGCAGCGCGCGAAGAATGCGTCGATCGATCGTGTCGAGCGTGATTGGGCCTTCCATGGCCTTAGTTTTGCAGATTTCCTGCAAATTTTGCGGTCAAGAGGCCGCGACTTGCAGAAATCCTGCGCCGGCACGACCCTAGAGTCACGCATCCCAACGCCGCACGCGAGGCCGACCATGCAGTTCACTCCCTGGGACAACCCGATGGGCACCGACGGGTTCGAGTTCATCGAGTACGCCGCGCCGGACCCGGCGGCGATGGGCGCGCTGTTCGCGCGCATGGGCTTTCGCCCGATCGCGCGGCACCGCCACAAGAACGTGGTGCTGTACCGCCAGGGCGAGATCAACTTCATCGTCAATGCCGAGCCGGACTCGTTCGCCCAGCGTTTTGCGCGCCTGCACGGGCCGTCGATCTGCGCGATCGCCTTCCGCGTCAAGGACGCCAAGTCGGCCTACGAGCGCGCGCTGTCGCAGGGCGCCTGGGGCTATGCCGGACAGGCCGGCCCGGGCGAGCTGAACATCCCGGCGATCAAGGGCATCGGCGACTCGCTGATCTACTTCGTCGATCGCTGGCGCGGCAAGAACGGCGCGCAGCCCGGCGACATCGGCAACATCGGCTTCTTCGACGTGGACTTCGAGCCGCTGCCCGGCGTGGGGGCCGACGCGCTGCAGCCCGAGGGCTTCGGGCTGACCTACATCGACCACCTCACCCACAACGTGCATCGCGGCCGCATGGGCGAGTGGGCCGGCTTCTACGAGCGGCTGTTCAACTTCCGCGAGATCCGCTACTTCGACATCGAGGGCCAGGTCACCGGCGTGAAGAGCAAGGCGATGACCAGCCCCTGCGGAAAGATCCGCATCCCGATCAACGAGGAAGGCAACGACAAGCCGGGACAGATCCAGGAGTACCTCGACCGCTACCACGGCGAAGGCATCCAGCACATCGCCCTCGGCTCGACCGACCTGCTGCGCACGGTGGACCGGCTGCGCGAGAGTGGCGTGTCGCTGCTCGACACGATCGACACCTACTACGAGCTGGTGGACCGCCGCATCCCCGGCCACGGCGAGGACGTGGCCGAGCTGCGCCGGCGCAAGATCCTGATCGACGGCAAGGCCGGCGAGCTGCTGCTGCAGATCTTCAGCGAGAACCAGCTCGGCCCGATCTTCTTCGAGTTCATCCAGCGCAAGGGCGACCAGGGCTTCGGCGAAGGCAACTTCAAGGCCCTGTTCGAGAGCATGGAGCTCGACCAGATGCGCCGCGGCGTGCTCACCAAGGCCTGACCATGCAGGCGGCCGGCAGCTCCAAGGCCGTCAATGCCGGGGTGGCCCCCGTCACCTACGGCGAAGGCGACCGCCCTCCGCGCGGCGACTACTCGCGCGCGCGCCCCGACTACACCTGCGAGCAGGACTACGCCCAGTACACCGCGCAGGACCACGACACCTACCGGCGCCTGCATGCGCGGCAGGTCGGCCAACTGCAGGGCCGCGCCTGCGACGAGTTCATCACCGCGATCGGCCAGCTCGGCGACCCCGACCGGGTGCCGCGCTTCGACGCCGTGTCGGAGCGCCTGCACCGGGCCACGGGCTGGCAGATCGTGGCCGTGCCGGGGCTGATCCCCGAGGAGGCGTTCTTCGCCCTGCTGGCGGCGCGGCGCTTCCCGGTGACGGACTGGCTGCGCCGGCCGGACGAGTTCGACTACATCGTCGAGCCGGACGTGTTCCACGACCTGTTCGGCCATGTGCCGCTGCTGTTCGACCCGGTGTTCGCCGACTACATGCAGGCCTATGGCGCGGGCGGGCTCAAAGCCAGCCGTCTAGACGCCTGCGAGCTGCTGGCGCGGCTGTACTGGTACACGGTGGAGTTCGGCCTGATCGCCACGCCGCAGGGCCTGCGCGCCTACGGCGCCGGCATCCTGTCGTCGGCGGGCGAGCTGGCGTACAGCGTGGGCAGCGCGGCGCCGAAGCGGGTGGGCTTCGACCTGAAGCGCCTGATGCGCACGCGCTACCGGATCGACAGCTTCCAGGCCAACTACTTCGTGATCGACTCGTTCGACCAGCTGTTCGAGGCCACCGCGCCGGACTTCACCCCGGTGTACCGCGAGGTGCGGGCGCTGCCCACGGTGGACGCCGGCGTCGTGCTGCCGGGCGAGCGCACCTTCAGCGCGAACTGAGCGGCGCCGGGCCGGGGGCGGCCAGGCGCAGCACCTCGTCGAACACGGGCTCGGCGAACACCATCGCCACATGGGCCTGCCCGGGCAGGTGTCGGTTGTCCGCTCCCGGCAGCGTGGCGGTGGACGCGGGCATCACGACGTTGTCGCAGTGGCTCCAGAAGCAGGTGAAGTGCGAGCGCAGCTCGGGCGCCTCGGCCTCGTGGAGCGCGCGCAGCCAGTCGCTGTCCAGACCCATCTGGCGCGCGTTGTCGGCCCGCGCGAAGCGCGCGGTGAACGTGCCGGCGTGCGGCGAGCCGATGGTGACGATGCGCGCCGTCAGCGCCACCGCCTCGTTGCCGCGCTGGCGGCACCAGGCCCGGATCGCCAGGCCGCCCATGCTGTGCCCGACCAGCACGGGCGCCAGCCCGGTGGACTCGCGCGCCCGCGCCACGGCGGCGTCGATGATCGGCACGAACGCGTCGATGGCGGCGAACGGCGGCTCCAGGTTGACGGCTTCGTGCGGGATGCCCAGCGCCTGCAGGCGCCGCGCCCAGGGGTTCCACAGGCCACGATTGCAGAAGAAGCCGTGCACCAGCACCACGGGCCGCCGCCCCGCCGCCTGCGGCAGGCCCAGCGTGTCCGGGCAGGCCGCGGCGCGGAACGGCTGGCGCCACGAGAAGACGGCATGCGCGGTGAAGGACTCGACGCACCACGCGGTCCACAGCTGGCGCCAGGACGCACGCGGCGCACCGTCGCGGCGGTTGATCCAGGGCACCAGCACGAAGAACTCGAAGGCCAGCACCAGCGGCTGGACGTTGAGCAGCACGAAGGCACCGACGAGGCCGAGCAGCCAGTTCCCCCGCCAGCCCTGGAAGGCCAGCCACAGCAGCGCCGCGAACAGCAGCAGCGCGACGGTGATGCGCTGGAGCTTCGCGGTCACGCGGCGAGCAGGGCCACGTCGCGACCCGTCAGCCGTCGCGCCAGCCCGGTGGCCAGCTTGTTGACGATGCCGTAGATCGACAGCTGCGGATTGGCGCCGATGCTGGTCGGGAAGATCGACCCGTCGTGCACCGACAGGTTGTCGATCTGCCAGTGCACGCCGTCCGGCCGAAGCACGCCGCGGCCCGCGTCGGCGGCCAGGGCGCAGCCGCCCATCACGTGCGCGCTGAACACCTTGGCCAGCAGCGGCTTCATCGGCAGCGCGGCGATGCCCTCGCGCGCCTCGTCCCAGCGGGTGTAGATCGGTGCGGTCTCGTGACCCACGCCGACGTGCCGCGCGCCTGCCGCGAACTGGATCTCCGCCATCGACAGCAGCGCGCGGCGCGCGCCTTCCATGACGAAGTCGGTGAGCGGGTAGTCGAGTTCGGCCGAACCGTCGCGGCGCAACGTGACGCGGCCGCCGGGCGACTGGGGATGGAAGCCGTCGCGCAGCAGGGCCAGCAGGGCGTGCGTCTGCGCGAACTCAGCCATGCGTTGCGCGGCCGAACGCCCGAAGCCGACGATGGACGTGGAGAACAGCAGCGGATGCAGCGGCGGCGCCTCGAGCTTGTAGCCCATCGGGCCGTCGACCGGATGCAGGTCCAGGAAGTGGTCGCTGTAGATCGTCTGCGGCGCGCCTTCCCAGCCGGCGACCCGATGCCCGAACGCGGCCACCGACGCCACCACCGGATGCAGGAAGGTGCGCCGGCCGAGCAGGCCATGCGGGTCCGGCGCGGCACTGCGCAACAGCAGGGCCGGCGAGTTGATCGCCCCGGCGGCGAGCACGTAGTGGCGCGCGACGATGCGCGTTCGCGCCGGCGGCGGGCCGTCGGCGGCTGCAGCGGCGGCACATTCGAGCGCCGCGATGCGGCCGGCTTCGATCCGGAACCGCTCGGCCCGGGTCTGCACCAGCAGCACGGCACCGCGGTCGAGCGCGGTGGGCAGCGTGGTAACGAGCATCGACTGCTTGGCGTTGGTGGGGCAGCCCATGCCGCACGAGCCGAGGTTCCAGCAGCCCTTGACGTTGCGCTGGATCGCCGCGGCGGAGATGCCGAGCTTGAGCGCACCGCGGCGCAGCAGGTCGTTGTTCTCGTTGGGGGCGGCGAGCCAGGGACCGATGTGCAGGCGCCGCTCGGCCTTCAGGAACCAGGGCGACAGCGCGTCGTCGGTGAAGTCGGCCAGGCCGAAGTGGTCGCGCCAGTAGGCCAGCGTGGCCGACGGCGTGCGGAAGGAGCTGGTCCAGTTGACCGTGGTCGAACCGCCGACGCAGCGGCCCTGCAGGATGTTGATCGCCTTGTCGGCGGTCTTGCGCGCGGCGGCCTCCTGGTACAGCGACGGATAGGCCTCGGACTCGAGCTGGCGGAAGTCGCGGCTGGACTTGAGAGGCCCTTCCTCGACCATCACGACGCGCAGGCCGGCCGCCGTCAGCAGCTCGGCGGTGATGCCGGCGCCGGCACCGGTGCCGACGATGGCCACGTCGCAGTCCAGGGACTCGGGCAGCGGCTGGTGGCCCGGCCCGTGCACCTGCCAGCCGCGCGCCAGGCCGTCGGCGATCGGGTCGGGCAGCGCACTCATGCGGCGGCTCCTGTCAGCGGATGCGGGCCGGGGTAGCCCAGCGCGGCCCAGGTGGCCGGGTCGGAGAAGTACGCGGCCTGGGTCAGGTCGCGCAGTGCGTGGTAGGCCTGACGCCGGATCATCGTGTCCGACACCCGCATCGCCTGCAATGCAGCGTCCACCTCCGCCTTGGAGGCCTGCGGCCACGGTGACGCCAGGCCGGCCAGCAGGCGCCGCCCCGGTGCGGTGTTCAGCACGCTCAGGAGTTGATCCACCTCCGCCTGCGTGGCCGGCGACAGGGTGCCCAGCGCGCGCGCGAAGCGCTCGAGGTGAGCCTTCAGGGCGGGTTCGCGCAATGGGTCGCCCTGCGCGGGCAGGCTGCCGTCGAGTACGGAGACCGCGACGGCGCCGAGCAGCGCGCGGGCGTCGGGCGAGAGTTGTCCCCGGTGCCAGGCCGGCGTGCGCAGCATCCAGGCCGCACCGCCGCCGGCGGCAGCCAGCACCAGCCCGCCGGCCAGGCCGAGTCCCAGCAGTGATCGACGTTGCATGCGGTCGAGTGTTGCATCATTGCGCGGGCCGGCATTAGGGACGGCCGACTAACGCAGGCAGAGAGTTACCCCGACCGAGCATGGACCCCGCCGAAGCGATCTCGGGCCACCTGGCCTGCGTGGCGGCCGAGCGCGCAGCGCGGGCGGCCGACCCGGCGCTGGGGCGGCAGGTCGACCGCGTGAAGCGGTATCAGCAGGAGCGGTTCCGCCACACCTATGTCGACCTGCTGGCCAGCCCGCGCTACGCCGGCGCGGCGCGGTTCTTCCTGGAGGAGTTGTACGGCCCGTCCGACTTCAGCCGCCGGGACGCCGAGTTCGCCCGCATCGTGCCGGCACTGGTGCGGCTGTTCCCCGAGGAGGTGGTGCGAACGGTGGAGAGCCTGGGCGCGCTGCATGCGCTGTCCGAGCGCTTCGATACGGCAATGGGCCGGGCCCTTGGCGGCGACGCCACCGCCACGCTGGCGCCCGGCGACTATGCGCGGGCCTGGCGCCGCTGTGGCGATGCGCCGGGGCGCCAGCGCCAGATCGGCCTGGTGCGCACGGTGGGCGAGTCGATCGACCGGCTGACCCGCGTCCCCATGCTCCGGACGAGTCTGCGGCTGATGCGGGGGCCGGCGCGGGCGTCCGGTCTCGGCACGCTACAGGCGTTCCTGGAGTCTGGGTTCGATCACTTCCACGCGATGAGGGGCGCCGATGCGTTCCTGTCGATCATCGAGGCGCGCGAGACGGCGCTGGCCGAAGCGCTGTTCGACGAGTCGGGCGGCGCGGCGGACGGCACGTCGGACGGCTAGGACAACTCCCGTAGCCATGCGGCAAGGGGCCAAGCAGCATCGGGCCCATGCTGAGCCCTAGCCCCCTGGAGTCCGATGCCCGTCCCTGGCTGGCCGAGTACCCGGCCGGCGTTCCGGCCGAGATCGCCCTTGACGGCCAGACCACGCTGGTGGACGTGCTGGATGGCGCGTTCCGGCAGTACGCGTCCCGCGACGCCGCCGCGTGCCTGGGCGGCCGATGGACCTTCGGCGACATGGACCGTGTGTCGCAGGACCTGTGCGCGTGGCTGCAGAGCCTGTCGCTCGAGCGCGGGTCGCGCGTCGCGTTGATGATGCCGAACCTGCCGCAGTACATGGCGGCCATTGCCGCCGTGCTGCGCGCGGGGCACGTGGTGGTCAACGTGAACCCGCTTTACACGCCGCGCGAGCTGGAGCACCAGCTCAACGACTCGGGTGCGCGCGTGATCTTCATCCTGGAGAACTTCGCCCACACGCTGGAGGAAGTGATCGAGCGCACGGCCGTGCGCCAGGTGGTGCTGCTGAGCATGGGCGACATGCTCGGCTTCTGGAAGGGCCGCTTCGTGAACTTCGCGGTGCGGCACCTGAAGAAGATGGTGCCCGAGTTCCGGCTCCCGCTGGATGGTGGCTGCTCGGTCATTCGCTTCGTCGACGCGTGGGAGAAGGGCTCGCGCATGACGATGCGGCGCGCCGACGTCAGGCCGGACGACGTCGCGTTCCTGCAGTACACGGGCGGCACCACCGGCGTGTCCAAGGGGGCGACGCTGCTGCATCGCAACGTGGTGGCCAACATCCTGCAGACCGAGGCCTGGTTCCGGCCGATGCTGGACAAGGTGGCGGGGGCACAGCTGACCGTGGTGTGCGCGCTGCCGATGTATCACATCTTCGCGCTGACGATCTGCTACCTGATGGGCGCGCGGCTGGGCATGCTGAACCTGCTGATCCCCAATCCGCGCGACATTCCGGGGCTGGTGCGCACGCTGTCGGACTACCGGGTGAACATGTTCCCGGCCGTCAACACGTTGTTCAACGCGCTGGCCAACGACGCGGCGTTCGCGCGGCTGGACTTTTCCGGCCTGGTGGTGAGCAATGGTGGGGGCATGGCCGTGCAGGAGGCGACGGCCAAGCGCTGGCTCGAGGTGACGGGCTGCCCCATCGTCGAGGGCTACGGCCTGTCCGAGACCTCGCCGGTGGCCACCTCGAACCGCGTGGACAGCCAGAGCTTTAGCGGGACGATCGGCATCCCGATCCCGTCCACCCGCATCGCCATCCGCGACGACGACGGCAAGGACCTGCCCACGGGGCAGCCGGGGGAGATCTGCATCCGTGGCCCGCAGGTGATGGCCGGTTACTGGCAGCGGCCGGACGAGACGGCCAAGGTCATGACGGACGACGGGTACTTCAAGTCCGGCGACATCGGCATCATGGACGAGCGGGGCTACGTCAGGATCGTCGATCGCAAGAAGGACATGATTCTGGTGTCGGGCTTCAACGTCT
The DNA here is from genome assembly GCF_057219775.1 of Aquabacterium sp. T101. Taxonomy (NCBI): domain Bacteria; kingdom Pseudomonadati; phylum Pseudomonadota; class Betaproteobacteria; order Burkholderiales; family Sphaerotilaceae; genus Aquabacterium; species Aquabacterium sp. T101. Next base: position 87,142 of record NZ_JBXVVZ010000009.1, on the reverse strand, counting down.
ATCCGACCGAGATCGAGCAGGTGGTGGGCCTGCACCCTGGCGTGCTGGAGTGCGCCGCGGTGGGCGTGCCGGACGCGAAGTCCGGCGAAGCGGTGAAGCTGTACGTGGTCAAGCGCGACCCGTCGCTGTCCGAGGAGGACCTCGCCGCCTATTGCCGCGACAACTTCACCGCCTACAAGCGCCCGCGCCAGATCGAGTTCAGGGACGATCTGCCGAAGAGCAACGTCGGCAAGATCCTGCGGCGGGAACTCCGGCCGCGCTGATCACGCGCCAGGCCACAGCCGAAAGCGGCCACGCTGCAGTGGTCGGCCCGGAAAGGCGAAAAGCCCGACCTTTGCAGGCCGGGCTTCTCTGGTAATTAGCCTGACGATGTCCTACTTTCACACGGGCATCCGCACTATCATCGGCGCAGAGGCGTTTCACTGTCCTGTTCGGGATGGGAAGGAGTGGGACCACCTCGCTATGGTCATCAGGCTTGACTTGTCGCCTGCCCGAACTTCGGGCAAGCCAATTCACAGAATCGAATCAGTTTGATGATTACGCCACCCGGCATAACTGTTGACGAACACGTCAAAGTTATAGGGTCAAGCCTCACGAGCAATTAGTACCGGTTAGCTCAACGCATTACTGCGCTTCCACACCCGGCCTATCAACGTCCTGGTCTCGAACGACTCTTCAGGGGGCTCAAGGCCCCGGCAAGACTCATCTTGAGACGAGTTTCCCGCTTAGATGCTTTCAGCGGTTATCTCTTCCGCACTTAGCTACTCGGCAATGCCACTGGCGTGACAACCGATACACCAGAGGTGCGTCCACTCCGGTCCTCTCGTACTAGGAGCAGGCTCTCTCAATCTTGCAGCGCCCACGGAAGATAGGGACCAAACTGTCTCACGACGTTTTAAACCCAGCTCACGTACCTCTTTAAATGGCGAACAGCCATACCCTTGGGACCGGCTACAGCCCCAGGATGAGATGAGCCGACATCGAGGTGCCAAACACCGCCGTCGATATGAACTCTTGGGCGGTATCAGCCTGTTATCCCCAGAGTACCTTTTATCCGTTGAGCGATGGCCCTTCCATACAGAACCACCGGATCACTTAGTCCTACTTTCGTACCTGCTCGACTTGTCAGTCTCGCAGTCAAGCACGCTTATGCCTATGCACTATCAGCACGATTTCCGACCGTGCCTAGCGTACCTTCGAACTCCTCCGTTACGCTTTGGGAGGAGACCGCCCCAGTCAAACTGCCTACCATACACTGTCCCCAACCCGGATAACGGGTCAAGGTTAGAACCTCAAACACACCAGGGTGGTATTTCAACGTTGGCTCCATCCGATCTAGCGACCGGACTTCAAAGCCTCCCACCTATCCTACACAGATCTGTTCAAAGTCCAATGTAAAGCTACAGTAAAGGTTCATGGGGTCTTTCCGTCTTTCCGCGGGGAGATTGCATCATCACAAACATTTCAACTTCGCTGAGTCTCTGGAGGAGACAGTGTGGCCATCGTTACGCCATTCGTGCAGGTCGGAACTTACCCGACAAGGAATTTCGCTACCTTAGGACCGTTATAGTTACGGCCGCCGTTTACTGGGACTTCAATCAAGAGCTTGCACCCCATCATTTAATCTTCCAGCACCGGGCAGGCGTCACACCCTATACGTCGACTTTCGTCTTAGCAGAGTGCTGTGTTTTTAATAAACAGTCGCAGCCACCGATTCTCTGCGGCCTCATTGGGCTCCGTCTGTACGACTTCACCTACTAAAGGCACACCTTCTTCCGAAGTTACGGTGTCAATTTGCCGAGTTCCTTCTCCAGAGTTCTCTCAAGCGCCTGAGAATACTCATCACGCGCACCAGTGTCGGTTTGCGGTACGGTCGTGTGCAGCTGAAGCTTAGTGGCTTTTCCTGGAAGCAGGGTATCACTCACTTCGGAAGCAAGCTTCCTCGTTATCACCCCTCATCTAAGCCTGGCGGATTTGCCTACCAGGCACGACTACAGGCTTGAACCGGGACATCCAACACCCGGCTGAGCTAACCTTCTCCGTCCCCACATCGCACTACACATCGGTACAGGAATATTGACCTGTTTCCCATCAGCTACGCATCTCTGCCTCGCCTTAGGGGCCGACTCACTCTACGCCGATGAACGTTGCGTAGAAAACCTTGCGCTTTCGGCGAGGGGGCTTTTCACCCCCTTTAACGCTACTCATGTCAGCATTCGCACTTCCGATACCTCCAGCAGGCCTCACGACCCACCTTCACAGGCGTACGGAACGCTCTCCTACCATCGTGTTGCCACGATCCGCAGCTTCGGTTACTGGCTTAGCCCCGTTACATCTTCCGCGCAGGACGACTCGATCAGTGAGCTATTACGCTTTCTTTAAATGATGGCTGCTTCTAAGCCAACATCCTGACTGTTTTAGCCTTCCCACTTCGTTTCCCACTTAGCCAATATTAGGGACCTTAGCTGGCGGTCTGGGTTGTTTCCCTCTTGTGTCCGGACGTTAGCACCCGGTGCACTGTCTCCCAAGCTGTACTCAACGGTATTCGGAGTTTGCAATGGTTTGGTAAGTCGCCATGACCCCCTAGCCATAACAGTGCTCTACCCCCGTTGGTAATACTTGAGGCACTACCTAAATAGTTTTCGGAGAGAACCAGCTATCTCCAGGTTTGTTTAGCCTTTCACCCCTATCCACAGCTCATCCGCTAGTTTTGCAACACTAGTCGGTTCGGACCTCCAGTAAGTGTTACCTCACCTTCATCCTGGCCATGGATAGATCACCTGGTTTCGGGTCTACACCCAGCGACTGAACGCCCTATTCGGACTCGGTTTCCCTGCGCCTCCCCTATTCGGTTAAGCTTGCCACTGAATGTAAGTCGCTGACCCATTATACAAAAGGTACGCCGTCACCCTTGCGGGCTCCGACTTTTTGTATGCATGCGGTTTCAGGATCTATTTCACTCCCCTCCCGGGGTTCTTTTCGCCTTTCCCTCACGGTACTTGTTCACTATCGGTCGATTACGAGTATTTAGCCTTGGAGGATGGTCCCCCCATCTTCAGACAGGATTTCACGTGTCCCGCCCTACTTGTCGCACGCCCAGTTCCACAGTCGTCTTTTCTCGTACGGGGCTATCACCCACTATGGCCGGACTTTCCATTCCGTTCTGATAAGTCGACTGCTAAAACGTGCAGGCTGGTCCGATTTCGCTCGCCACTACTTTCGGAATCTCGGTTGATGTCTATTCCTCGAGCTACTGAGATGTTTCAGTTCGCCCGGTTCGCTTCGCATGCCTATGTATTCAGCATGCGATACCCTTGCGGGTGGGTTTCCCCATTCGGAAATCTGCGGATCAAAGCTCGTTTGCCAGCTCCCCGCAGCTTATCGCAGGCTATCACGTCCTTCATCGCCTGTAATCGCCAAGGCATCCACCACATGCACTTAGTCACTTGACCCTATAACTTTGACGCCCCGTATGGGGCTCCTGTCAAGGACTGTCGATCTTGCGATCGATTTGAGTATTCGCGTTATGCCGTTCAAAAGCTTCTTTCGAAGCAGTTGTCTGGTGACGCAATCATCAGTTGCCGACGGCACGGTACCCCAAAGGGCTTTCCGCCGGCAACGCTGATTCGACTCTATGAATTGTTAAAGAACGACAGCCGATCCAAAGACCGGCCAGGCAAGCGATCAGCAATCGCTTGCCTGGCCGTCTGAGACAGTGGTGGAGGTGAACGGGATCGAACCGATGACCCCCTGCTTGCAAAGCAGGTGCTCTCCCAGCTGAGCTACACCCCCGACAGACGATGGTGGGTCTGGTTGGATTCGAACCAACGACCCCCGCCTTATCAAGACGGTGCTCTAACCGACTGAGCTACAGACCCTCACGCCATGTGATCTGTCGTCGACTACAGCCGATAAGTGTGGGCGCAAGAATTTGAATGCACTTTTCCAGAAAGGAGGTGATCCAGCCGCACCTTCCGATACGGCTACCTTGTTACGACTTCACCCCAGTCACGAACCCTGCCGTGGTAATCGCCCCCCTTGCGGTTAGGCTAACTACTTCTGGCAGAACCCGCTCCCATGGTGTGACGGGCGGTGTGTACAAGACCCGGGAACGTATTCACCGCGGCAAGCTGATCCGCGATTACTAGCGATTCCGACTTCACGCAGTCGAGTTGCAGACTGCGATCCGGACTACGACCGGTTTTCTGGGATTAGCTCCCCCTCGCGGGTTGGCAGCCCTCTGTACCGGCCATTGTATGACGTGTGTAGCCCTACCCATAAGGGCCATGAGGACCTGACGTCATCCCCACCTTCCTCCGGTTTGTCACCGGCAGTCCCATTAGAGTGCCCTTTCGTAGCAACTAATGGCAAGGGTTGCGCTCGTTGCGGGACTTAACCCAACATCTCACGACACGAGCTGACGACGGCCATGCAGCACCTGTGTCCTGGCTCTCTTTCGAGCACTCCCACATCTCTGCAGGATTCCAGGCATGTCAAGGGTAGGTAAGGTTTTTCGCGTTGCATCGAATTAAACCACATCATCCACCGCTTGTGCGGGTCCCCGTCAATTCCTTTGAGTTTCAACCTTGCGGCCGTACTCCCCAGGCGGTCAACTTCACGCGTTAGCTTCGTTACTGAACAGCAAGCCGTCCAACAACCAGTTGACATCGTTTAGGGCGTGGACTACCAGGGTATCTAATCCTGTTTGCTCCCCACGCTTTCGTGCATGAGCGTCAGTGCAGGCCCAGGGGATTGCCTTCGCCATCGGTGTTCCTCCGCATATCTACGCATTTCACTGCTACACGCGGAATTCCATCCCCCTCTGCCGCACTCCAGCCGTGCAGTCACAAATGCAGTTCCCAGGTTAAGCCCGGGGATTTCACATCTGTCTTGCACGACCGCCTGCGCACGCTTTACGCCCAGTAATTCCGATTAACGCTTGCACCCTACGTATTACCGCGGCTGCTGGCACGTAGTTAGCCGGTGCTTATTCTTCAGGTACCGTCATTACCCCGGGGTATTAGCCCAGAGCGTTTCTTCCCTGACAAAAGCGGTTTACAACCCGAAGGCCTTCTTCCCGCACGCGGCATGGCTGGATCAGGGTTGCCCCCATTGTCCAAAATTCCCCACTGCTGCCTCCCGTAGGAGTCTGGGCCGTGTCTCAGTCCCAGTGTGGCTGGTCGTCCTCTCAGACCAGCTACAGATCGTCGGCTTGGTAGGCCTTTACCCCACCAACAACCTAATCTGACATCGGCCGCTCCAATAGCGCGAGGCCTTACGGTCCCCCGCTTTCACCCGTAGGTCGTATGCGGTATTAATCCGGCTTTCGCCGGGCTATCCCCCACTACTGGGCACGTTCCGATGCATTACTCACCCGTTCGCCACTCGTCGCCAGGTTGCCCCGCGTTACCGTTCGACTTGCATGTGTAAGGCATGCCGCCAGCGTTCAATCTGAGCCAGGATCAAACTCTTCAGTTCGATCTTGAATTTTGCTCAATACGGAATTGAAGTGAACTTCACTTCTTCATCCGTGAGCGTTTGAGAGTCTTGCGACTCTTGGCATTCGCCTTCAAACGCCCACGCTTATCGGCTGTTTGTTTTTAAAGAACCTGCCGCTTTCGCGACGCGCTGACTTTCGTTCAGCGAAGAGATGGGATTCTCTTCTGTTTTTCTTATCCTTGTCAAGTGATCGGGCTTTCTGGCTGCTGGCGCACCGGGCTTGCCGACTTGCCTGCGCCGAGTGCCCGGCACCCAACGAAGCCCGCGACTATAGCACGGGTTTTTGAGGACTGCCAACGTTGCGTGTGCGGGTGGCCGAAGCGCCTCAGTGGGAAGGCCCGCCCAGCAGCGACTGCGCGGCCTGAAACGGGTCGTCGCCCTCGAGGACGGTGGCGACGTGCGCGGACATCTGCTGCGCATCCGCCCTCAGGACGGCCTGCTTCACCGGAGCGATCTGGCGCGGATGCATCGAGAAGCTGCGCAGCCCCATCGCGAGCAGCAGACGCGTGAAGGCCGGGTCGCCGGCCATTTCGCCACACACACTGACGCCCTTGCCCGCGGCGATCGCCTTCGTGATGGTGGTGTTGATGAGCGCCAGCACGGCCGGATGCCAGGGGTCGTACAGGTGAGCCACATGCTCATCCGCCCGATCGATCGCGAGGGTGTACTGGATCAGGTCGTTGGTGCCAATCGACACGAAGTCGAAGTGGCGCAGGAAGCTGTCGATCCTCACGGCCGCCGCCGGCACCTCGATCATGGCGCCCACCTGCACGTCGGTGAACGCCTTGCCCGCATCGCGCAATTGCTGCTTGGCACGCTCGAGCGCCTCGAGCGTCTGGCGCACCTCGGAAACATGCGCGAGCATGGGCACCAGGATGCGCACCTGGCCGAACGCGCTGGCCCGCAGGATGGCGCGCAGCTGCGCACGAAACATGGCGGGCTCGGCAAGGCTCCAGCGGATCGCGCGCAGCCCGAGCGCCGGATTGAGCGAGTGCTCGTGCCGCAACTCGTGGACGTTCATGCGATCGAGCGGCTTGTCGGCGCCGATGTCGACCGTGCGGATCGTCACCGGCAGGCCCTTCATCGACTCGACCGCCGCGCGGTAGGCCTCGAACTGCTCGTCCTCACCGGGCAGGTCCGAGCCCCGGTTCATGAAGAGGAATTCGCTGCGGAAGAGCCCCACCCCGACCGCGCCCGACTCCAGCGCCACGGCCGCGTCGTCGGGCATCTCGATGTTGGCGAGCATCTCGACGGCCTGGCCGTCCAGCGTGACGGCCGGCGTGTGGCGCAGCCGGTCCAGACGCTCGCGCTCCAGCTGGAGCTGACGCTGCCGGAAGCGGTACTCCTCGAGCACGATCGGCGGCGGATCGACGATGACGACCCCGGTGTCGCCGTCGATGATGATCCAGTCGTCCTGACGGATGAGGCGGCTGCCCTCGCGCGCGCCGACCACGGCCGGGATGTCCATGCTGCGCGCCACGATCGCGGTATGCGACGTGCGCCCGCCGACGTCGGTGACGAAGCCCTTGAACACGCTGCGCTTGAACTGCAGCATGTCGGCCGGTGCGATGTCGCTGGCCACCAGCACCAGCGGCTCCTCGCCGCCGAAGTCCGGCGCCGGCGGCGCGCCCGCGCGGGTCGTGTGGGCGCCGCCCTGACGGGCCAGGGCGGCCAGCACGCGCTCGGTCACCTGCTCGAGGTCGGCCTTGCGCTCGCGCAGGTATTCGTCCTCCATCTCGTCGAACTGGCGCGCCAGCACCTCGAGCTGCGCCGACAGCGCCCACTCGGCGTTGTAGTGCCGCTCGCGGACCCAGGTGGACGCCGCACCGACGAGGTTCTCGTCGTGCAGCAGCATCAGGTGGACGTCCAGCAGGGCCGACAACTCGTGCGGCGCATCCGCCGGCAGGTCGTGCTGCAGCGTGGACAGTTCATGGGCCACCTCGTCGCGAGCCTGATGCAGCCGCGCGACCTCGGACTCCGCCTGCTCGACATTGACGAAGTAGTGCGCCACGTCGACCCGGCTCGACGCGATGAGCACCGCGCGGCCGATGGCCACCCCGCGGGCCACCGCCAGGCCGAAGATCTGGATGGTCATGCCGGGGCCCTCCGGGCGCGCGCGGAACCGGTGCGGCTCATTCGGCCTCGCCGAACTTGTCGTTGACCAGGGCCTGCAGCGCCTGCAGCGCCGCCGCCTCGTCGCTGCCGTCGGCCTCGATCTCGACGTCGGAGCCCATGCCGGCGGCCAGCATCATCACGCCCATGATGCTCTTGGCATTGATGCGCCGACCGTTGCGGCTCATGTGGATGTCGCAGGCGAAGCTGCCCGCCAGCTTGGTGAGCTTGGCCGAGGCCCGCGCGTGGAGCCCCAACTTATTGCTGATCCTGACGGTCGCCTTTTGCATCCGCTTCCCCGGCGCCGCGCGCCTGTTGTTGTGGCCTGGTGGGCGTGGCCTGCAGCACGCCCTGGGTGGCACCGGCAAGCGCTCGCGCCACCAACGAGTCGAGCGACTCGTCCGCGTAACACAGGGTGCGCCACAGCATCGGCACGTTGACGCCCGTCACCACCCGCACGCGCACGCCGTCGGCCACGCGCTGGGCCACGTTGCAGGGCGTGGCACCGAACACGTCGGTGAGGATCAGGGTGTCCCGGGCGGGCATCGACTCCAGCGTCGCGGCGGCGCGGGCCAGCAGGTCCTCGGGCGCGGTCTGGGGCAGCACATCGATCGCCTGCACGCTGGCGGCGCAGCCCGGATACACGTGCTCGGCCACCTGGCGCAGGGCCGACGCGAGGGGCGCATGGGCGATGATCAGCAGGCCGGCCATCAAGCGAACTCCGATTCGGCCCGATTATGGGTCGGCACGACGCATGACGAACCAGGCATAGGCCGCGATGCTGGCCAGCCCGAACAGCCCCAGCGCGGCGCGCATGGCGTCGGCCCGCGACAGACCGGTCGACGCCAGCGCGTCGATCGCCAGCCCGATGCCCCACTGGGTGCAGAACACGCCGAGGAAGATCACGAGGTTGAATGCCGACAGGGCCCGCCCGGCCTGGCTCGGCGGGAAGGCCTGCCCCACCGCCGGCTGGCTCAGGGACACGAAGGTGCACGACACGCACCACAGCGCCCAATGTGCGGCCTGGGCGCGCGGCCCCAGCGCCACCGCGGCGGCCAGCAGCAGCAGCGACAGCGGCACGCCCAGCGTGATCAGCTGGTCGACCTTCCAGCCGCGGTGGGTCAGGCGCGGCATCACCACGCCCCAGGCGAAGAACGCGCACAGCATGGACAGGTTGATCAGGAACAGGCCCTTCGCCGCGTCCTGCGCGCTCTGCCCGGCCACCACGGTGAGCCAGGGGCCGGCCCAAAGGGACTGCACGGCCAGCAGGCCGCCATAGACCACGAAGGCCAGCGGCGTCAGCCGCACGAAGTAGGGGTGCCGGAAGATCGCGAGATAGCCGCCGCCGTCCTGCGCGGCCGGAGCCGGCGGCGGGCTGTCGCGGGGCACCAGGACCGCGATCAGCACCATCGCCAGCAGCAGCGCCGCACCGACGCCCCAGAACAGGCCGCGCCAGCCGGTCACCGGCATCAGCCACTGCACCGGCAGGGTCGACGCCAGCATGCCGAGCGACCCGGTCATCAGCATCCAGGAGTTGGCGCGCAGCTGCGCCGCCGGGCCGAACCGGCGCCGATACGCCGTCATCGGGGCCATCAGGCACGCCGACACGCCCACGCCGATCAGGGCCCGGGCCACCCACAGGCCGGGGAAAGACGTCGCCAGGGCGAACGCGCCACACGCCACCACCGCGATGGTCAGGAACGCCAGCAGCACCCGGCGCGGGCCGAAGCTGTCCAGCCAGCGCCCGAGCGGCAGCTGCATGGCCGAAAAGCCCAGGAAGTACGCGCCGGCGAGCAGGCCGAGGTCGGCCGAGGACAGCCCGAGCTCGGTGCTGAAGGCCGGCGCCAGCGTCGCAGTCACCGCCCGCAGAAGCGCCGAGAAGAAGTAGGCGAATGCGAACGCCAGGAACATCGCCACGGCCACCGACGCGCCGGCCGATTCCTCCTGCGGCCCGGCGGCCGTGGCGAGATGCGTCATCGCCCCACGGCCAGGCCGGAGAAGAAGGTCTCACGGGCCTCGGCGTCGATGCGGGCACCCACCATGGTGGCCTGGTAGACGCGGGTGCCGTAGGCGAACAGCGCCATGTGCTCCTGGATCTGCCGGCCGTCCGGCAGCCGGCCTTCAAGGCGCCATTGGGCGGCCTGTGCATTGGGCGTCATGCCGGGCACGCCAGCGGACGACGACGCCGCCGAGTCGGCCGCGCGCAGGTTCGCGATGGCCGTCTGCGCCAGCTCACCCAGCGCCGCGGTCACGACCGCGGGGTCGACCATGTCGGCGAACGCCAGGGCGTAGGTCACCTCGCCCGCGGTGCAGGCATACAGGGACATCTCGATCCGGCGCTGCGCCAGCGCGACCGTGCGCGCGTGGCTGGCCGGCTTGCAGGGCATCATCAGCCGGGCCTGGCTGCCGTCGGGCCGCACTTCGCGCCAGTCCAGCGCGGGCGCACAGCCGGCCAGGGCCGCCGCGGCAACGACGACGGCGGATCGGTGGGGTCGGTACATCGCGGCCGATTATCCGGCCCGCCACCGGTCGTCAGCTGCCGAACACCTTGCGCAGGATCGCGCTGCCCGTGGACACGGGGTCGCGGCGGATGCGCTTTTCCTCCTCGCCGATCATCTGGTACAGGCCGTCGAGGGCCTTGCCGCCGACGTAGCGGTTCAGGTCCGCGTCCTCCTTGCGCACCAGGCCGAGCCCGGCCGCCTTGCCAGCCACGGCGTCGTACTTGCGCGCCAGCGACACGCGCGCCGTGGCGCGCTCCACGATCGGCAGGAACTTCACTTCCAGCGGCGCACGGGTCTTGCGGCTGAAGAACTCGGTGACCGACGTTTCCGACCCGCGCACGATGCGCACCGCGTCCTCCACCGACATCGACCGGGCCGCGGACACCAGCAGCGCCTTGGCCTCGGGCACGGCCGCCTCGGCGGCGCGGTTCATCGCCAGCACCAGCTCGTCGACGCGGGCACCCTGCCCCGTGGCGCGCAGCAGTTTTGCCGCGTCCTTCAGGAACCCGGGCAGCTCGATGCGCACCTTGGGGTTGGCCAGGAAGCCGTCGTTGCGCCCGAGCAGGGCCACGGCCGAGCCTGCGCCGCGCTCAAGGGCCGCGCGCACGCCGGACGCGGCATCGGTCTCGCTCAGGCCGGCGGCCCGCGCCGTGCCACGGAACCCGAGACCCGATACGAGAATCCACCCGGCCGTAAACTGTCTTCGCTGCATGGCCTGCCCTTCATGAAAGTCACGCGTCCGCTCCCGCTCGTCCTGATCGCCCTCGCCCTGGTGGCCGCCGCCGGCCTGGCCTGGCGGTCGATCATGGCGCGCGAGCCCGCGCCCTCAGTGTCGTACACCCTGCTCGACGGCAGCAAGGCGTCCACCGACGCCATGAAGGGCAAGGTGGTGCTGGTGAACTTCTGGGCCACCAGCTGCACCACCTGCGTGGCCGAGATGCCCCAGATCGTCGCCACGCACGAGAAATTCCGCGCCCGCGGCTACGAGACCCTGGCCGTGGCGATGAGCTACGACCCGCCGGCCTACGTGGCCCGCTTCGCCGAGTCGCGCCGGCTGCCGTTCGGCGTGGCGATCGACAACACCGGCGCGATCGCGCGCTCGTTCGGCGACGTGCAGATGACGCCGACCACGTTCCTGATCGACCGCCAGGGCCGCGTCGTCAAGCGCTACCTGGGCACGCCGGACTTCGCCGCGCTGCAGGCGCTGATCGGCGAACTGCTCGCCGAGACCTGAGCGCGCGGCTGTCGCGCGTGGAATTCAGGGCCGCCCGAGGTTGAGCGTCCAGTAGGTGCGGTAAGTGCTCGCGTCGTTGCGGGCGCAGGCCAGGCCGTACTGCGTGAAGCGCGCGTTCATCAGGTTGGCGCAATGGCCGTCGCTGGCCATCCAGGCATCCACCGTCTGCTGCACCGTCGAGTAGCCGGCCGCGATGTTCTCCCCCACCGTGGACCAGGCATAGCCGGCCGCCGTGACGCGCGTGCCAAGCGTGCGGCCGTCGAGGCTGGTGTGGCTGAAATAGTTGTTGTCGGCCATGTCGCGCGAGTGGTCGTAGGCCGCCCGCGCGAGCTGCGCCTGCGCCGCCAGCGGCGGCGCCGCCGGGAAGCTGCCCCGGCTGCCGCACGTCGCACCGGCCGCGCGGTACTGGTTGATCAGACGCAACGCGTCGGCGTCGAAGGACGACAGCCCGCAGGTCATGTCGGGCCCGGCCGGCGGCGGCGCCGGGGACGGCGAGGGCGACGGCGCGGGTGAAGGCGACGGAGCCGGCGCAGGGCCGGGAGCCGGCGAGGGTGCCGAAGGCGCAGCCGCCGTCGCCGACTCGTCGCCGCCGCCGCCCCCGCCTCCGCAGCCGGCAAGCACCGCGGCAAACAGGGCCGCGATCGTCGAGCGCACCGGGGCAGGGCGCAGATTCCGCAAAGCAAGCAGGTCCATGGCGCGAGCTTGCCTGGGGCGCGCCCCGGCAGGCGTCGCAAGTTGCAAGCAGATCCGTCCGATCCGGCGCCGGCGGCCGCGGCGCGTGAACTACGTCTCGGACGCGGCGCCGCTCAGGCCGGCGCGACGCCGGCCGCGTGGGCCTGCTGGTCGGCGTGATAGCTCGACCGCACAAGGGCGCCCACGGCGGCGTGCGAGAAGCCCATCGCCACCGCCTCGCGCTCGAACATCGCGAAGGTGTCCGGATGCACGTAGCGCCGCACCGGCAGGTGGTGGCCGCTGGGGGCGAGGTACTGCCCGATCGTGAGCATGTCGATCCCGTGCGAGCGCATGTCGCGCATCACGGCGAGGATTTCCTCGTCAGTCTCGCCCAGGCCCACCATCAGGCCGCTCTTGGTCGGCACGTCGGGGAACAGGGCCTTGAACTTGCGCAGCAGGTTCAGGCTGAAGGTGTAGTCGCTGCCCGGGCGCGCCTCCTTGTACAGGCGCGGCACGGTCTCCAGGTTGTGGTTCATCACGTCCGGGGGCGCGGCTTTCAGGATGTCCAGCGCGCGGTCGTCGCGGCCGCGGAAGTCCGGAACCAGCACCTCTATCGTGGTGGACGGGGACAGCTCGCGCGTGCGACGGATGCACTCGACGAAGTGCGCCGCCCCGCCGTCGCGCAGATCGTCGCGGTCGACGCTGGTGATCACCACGTACTTCAGCTTCAGTGCCGCGATCGTGCGCGCCAGGTTCTCGGGCTCCTGCGTGTCCAGCGGATCCGGGCGGCCGTGGCCGACGTCGCAGAAGGGGCAGCGGCGCGTGCACTTGTCGCCCATGATCATGAACGTGGCCGTGCCCTTGCCGAAGCACTCGCCGATGTTCGGGCAGGACGCCTCCTCGCACACCGAGTGCAGCTTGTGCTCGCGCAGGATCTGCTTGATCTCGTAGAAGCGCGAGTTCGGCGTGGCCGCCTTGACCCGGATCCAGTCGGGCTTCTTCAGCACCTCGGCCGGCACCACCTTGATCGGGATGCGCGCGGTCTTGGCCTGGGCCTTCTGCTTGGCAGTGGGGTCGTAGGGGGTTTCGGTGCTCATGGCAGGAACTGGTTGACGAGGGCGCGGGACAGTCGGTCGGCAGCGTCGCCCCAGTCCATCCGGACGCCCAGTCTAGCGAGGTCCACCGTGGCCAGCCCTGAGTAGCCGCAAGGGTCGATGCGCGAGAAGGGTTCCAGGTCCATCGCCACGTTCAGCGCCACGCCGTGGTACGTGCAGTGGCGGCTGACCTTGATGCCCAGCGCCGCCACCTTGCCCAGGCCGCGGAACGGGTCGCGCGGGTCGGCCGGGCCGGCGAGCGACGCGTGGCCGGACGGGTCGTCGAGCCTGACGTAGATGCCCGGGGCGCCGGCCACCCGGTGCCCGGTCAGGCCCGCGCCCTCGAGCACCTTGAGCACCGCCGACTCGAGCCGGTAGACGAACTCCTTGACGTAGATGCCGTGCCGGCGCAGGTCCACCAGCGGATACGCCAGCACCTGACCCGGGCCGTGGTAGGTGACCTGCCCGCCCCGGTTGCTCTGCAGCACCGGGATGTCGCCCGCGCCGAGCACGTGCTCGGCGCGCCCGGCCAGGCCCTGCGTGAAGACCGGATCGTGCTCGGCCAGCCAGAGTTCGTCGGGCGTGTGTTCGTCGCGCGCCTGCGTGAAGGCGTGCATCGCCTCGGCAGTGGCTTGCCAGTCGCAATGGCCGAGCATCCGGACGCGCATCGGGCCGAAGTCTCGCATGGCAGTGAAAGGCCCGGCGCCCTGCGCCGACCAAGCCCCGGAGGTATCGTGCAACCCATGCCCAGACTCAAGTTCGCCGCCGCCTGCGCGCTGCTGGCCGCCCTGCCCGCCTTCGGTGCCGGGCCCGACACCCGGCTGCAGGACGCGGTGGCCGCCTACGAACGGGGCGACCTCGCCCGGGCCCGGGCAGCCTTCGGCCGCCTGTCGAGCGAAGGTGTGGCCGCAGCCGACTACAACCTGGCCGTGATGCACCTGCGGCGCGAATTGCCCCGCGCCAGCGACGCCCAGGGCGTGCGGCTGATGACCCGGGCCGCGGACGCCGGCTTCGTGACCGCCATGGTGGCCATGGCGGAACTGCATGAGTTGGGTCGCGCCGGGCTGCCGGTGGACCTGCAGCGCTCGGTGCTGTGGCTGTGGCGCGCTGCCGAGGCGGGCAGCGTCGACGCCCGGGTGGACCTGGGCACCGCGTACTACCTCGGCCGCGGCGCCGTGCGCGACGCGGCGCTGGCGGCGCGCTGGTACCGGCTCGCGGCCCAGGGCGGCGACGTCGGCGCGATGTACCTGTATGCGTCCATGCTCGAGGGCGGCGACGGCATCGAGCGTGACCTCGCCGAGGCACGCTACTGGTACGCCGCCGCGGCGCGCAACGGCGACCTGGCTGCGCCGGGCAAGGTGCGCGAGATCGACGATCGGCTTTCGCGGCCGGCGAGCTGACACCGGCGAGCTGACACCGGCGACTGCCCCGGCGCGCGCCGCGCCGTGCCGCTACAGCACCACCTTCACCATCGGATGGGTGGACAGGGTGCGGTACAGCTCGTCGAGCTGCTCGCGGCTGGTGGCCGTGATAGTGATCGTCAGGCCGAGGTAATTGCCGCCCTTGCTCGGGCGCTTCTCGACCGTGGTGGCGTCGAAGCCCGGGTCGAACTGCCGCGCCACCGCGACGACGGCTTCGGTGAAGCCTTCGACATGGGCGCCCATCACCTTGATCGGGAACGCGCTCGGGTACTGGATCAGGCTGTCCCGGCCCGGCGTGCCGGTGTCGGTGCTCATATCGCCTGCAAGGACTTGGCGCGCTGGTAGGCCTCGTACAGCCGCGCGTACACCGGGCCGGGCTTGCCGCGCAGCGCGCCGTGGCCCACCAGCTCGCCGTCCAGGCGGGTGACCGCGATCACCTCCTTGGTGGCCGACGTCAGGAGCACCTCGTCGGCGGAGCGCACGTCGGACTCCGAGATCGGCCGCAGGTTGTAGGCAATGCCGGTCTCTTCGCACAGCTCGGCCAGCAGCTCGACCCGGATGCCCTCGAGCACGTGCTCGCTGCGCGGCGGCCCGAGCAGGGCCCCGTCCTTGACGATCCAGACATTGCTGCCCGACGCCTCGGTAAGCCAGGGGCCACCGTGCGCGCCGTCGCGGAACATGATGGTCTCGAAGGCGCCGTGGTCGGCCGACATCTGGCGCGCCAGCACATTGCCCAGCAGCGAGACGCTCTTGATGTCGCCGCGCTCCCAGCGGAAGTCGCGCGCGGTGGTGCAGGTCACGCCGTGGTGGCGCTGCTCGGCGGTGGCCGGCTTCATCGGGTTGCACATCATGAACACCGTCGGCTCGATGCCCTCGGGCATGACGTGGTCGCGCGGGGCCACGCCGCGCGTGACCTGAAGGTAGATCACCTGGTCGTCCACGCCTTCGGACTCCGCCAGCGCGGCCACCAGCCGGCGGCAGCGCTGCAGCCATTCGTCCCGCGTGTGCGGATTGCGGATCCGGATGCGCTCGAGCGACCGCTCCAGCCGCGCCATGTGCTCGTGGAAGCGGAACAGGCGCCGCCCGTACACCGGCACCACCTCGTAGATGCCGTCGCCGAAGATGAAGCCGCGGTCGAGCACCGACACATGGGCCTGCGACATCGGCCTGAAGCTGCCGTTGAGGTAGCAGAGGCGGTCGGTGCTCATGCGGTGTCTCCGGTTGCGGTCATTGTGTCACCGGCGTCAGCGGATCCACAGCCGCACCGCGTCCCAGGCGCGCCCGAACAGGCCGGCCTGATCCACGGCGGACTGCACCACCAGCGGCACTTCGGCCACCGTGGCGCCGGCGGCCGTCGTCACCTTGATCGTGCCCACGCGCTGGCCCTGCGCCAGCGGCGCCACCAGCGGGTCGGTGCGCACGACCTGGGTGCGCAGCTTGTCGGCCTCGCCGCGCGGCACGGCCACGATCACCGGGCCTTCCGCGCCGAGCGCGGCCTCGCGCTTCGTGCCCTTCCAGACCTCGGGCGACAGGATCGGCTTGCCGGCCTCGAACAGCCGCACCGGGTCGAACGCGCTGAAGCCCCAGTTCAGCAGCTTCTGGCTTTCGTTGGCGCGTGCCTCGCGCGAGCCCGTGCCCAGCACCACCGACAGCAGGCGCCGCTTCTGGCCCGCGCCCAGGTTGGGGTACTCGCGCGACGCGCTGGCCACGAGGCAGTAGCCCGCCGCATCGGTGAAGCCGGTCTTCATGCCGTCCACCGTCGCGTCGCGGCGCAGCAGCAGGTTGCGGTTGTCCTGCCGGATCTTGTTGTACGTGTACTCCTTGAGCGAGTAGTAGCGGTAGTACTGCGGGAAGTCGCGCACGATGTGCGCCGCGATCACGGCGATGTCGCGCGCGCTGGCGCGATGGCCGGCCTCGGTCATGCCCGTCACGTTGCGGAAGGCCGTGTTCTTCAGGCCCCAGGCCTGGGCCTGCCGGTTCATCATGCCGACGAACGCGTCCACGCTGCCGGCCACCGCCTCGGCCAGCGCCACCGACGCGTCGTTGCCGGACACGACGATCATCCCGTGCAGCAGTTCGTCCACCGTGGGCTTCATCGTGGTGTCGATGAACATCAGCGACGGGTCGCCCTTGCGTTCGTCCCAGGCGCGCTGGCTCACCGGCACCTGCTGCTCGAGCGTGAGCTTCTTGTCGCGCAGGGCGCCGAACACGACGTAGGCCGTCATCAGCTTGGTCAGCGACGCCGGGTCGGTGGGCGTGTCGGCGTCGCGCTCGGCCAGCGTCTGGCCTGTGGTCAGGTCCATCAGCAGGTACTGGCGCGCGGCCAGTTCGGGCGGCTGCGGCGCCTGCGCCAGCGCGCCCAGGCTGCACAGCGCGGTGGCCGCAGCCACCGCGAGAGCGAAGAGTCTTTTCATCGGTCGAAGGAGAGAGTGTCGATCTGCCCCAGGTGCCGCAGCACCAGGGCCTTGAGCAGCGGCAGCTGGCCGTGGAAGAAGTGCCCGCCACCGGGCACCACCGTCACCGGCAGGGCCTGCGGGCGCGCCCAGTCCATCGTGCAGGACAGCGGCACCACCTCGTCGGCCTCGCCGTGCACCACGAGGGTACCCGCGGGCACGGGGGCCACCGTGAAGTTCTGTGTCGCGGGGCCCACCAGCACCATCTGCGACGGCTGCACGCGCACCGCCGCGTGCGAGGCGACGTAGGCGCCGAACGAGAAGCCCGCCAGGGCGAGCGTCTCGCCGGGCTGGCGCAGCGCCTGCACCACCGCCAGCGCGTCGTCGATCTCGCCGCGGCCCTCGTCCCAGGTGCCGGCGGAGCCGCCGACGCCACGGAAGTTGAAGCGCACCGTGCGCCAGCCGCATTGCAGGAAGGCGCGCGCCAGCGTGGCCACCACCTTGTTGTCCATCGTGCCGCCGTGCAGCGGATGCGGATGGCAGACGACGGCCAGGC
The DNA here is from genome assembly GCF_057219775.1 of Aquabacterium sp. T101. Lineage (NCBI taxonomy): Bacteria > Pseudomonadati > Pseudomonadota > Betaproteobacteria > Burkholderiales > Sphaerotilaceae > Aquabacterium > Aquabacterium sp. T101. Next base: position 69,660 of record NZ_JBXVVZ010000009.1, on the reverse strand, counting down.
CGCGCGGCTCGCCCTCGGGCGCGTCGAGCGCGCAGGCCAGGTCCCCGGCGGGGCCTGCCACCACGCGGCGGTCGGTTCGCGGGTTCACGACGGATCAGCGCCCGACGTCGGGCGCCAGGCGCAGGCGGTCCACCACCTGGCCGTTCTTCAGGTGCGAGTCGACGATCTCGTCGATGTCGGCGGCGTCCACGAAGTTGTACCAGACGGCCTCCGGGTACACCACGGCCACCGGCCCGCCGGCGCAGCGGTCGAGGCAGCCCGCCTTGTTGACGCGCACGCCGCCGGGGCCCATCAGGCCTGCGGCCTTGACGCGCGACTTGCAGCGGTCGAAGCCCGCCTGCGCGTCATGGTCGGCGCAGCAGGCCTCGCCGTTGTCGCGCCGGTTCAGGCAGAAGAAGATGTGGCGCTTGTAGTAGCTGTCGGTCATGCAGGGATTGTAGGAGCCGACCCTGCGCAGGCGCCTTCGCATCAGCCGCCGTCGCGGCGCACCATGCGGGCCAGCAGCCAGGTCATGGCCGCGAACGGCCACAGCCAGCCCACCCACTGCGCCAGACCGTGGAATCGGATGAACCGTCCCTGCTCCCAGCCCTGCAGGCTGGCGGCGTAGTAGGGGTCGGCCGGCGCACGCGCGACCAGGGTCACGAGCACGGCGAGCGCCGCGAACCCGAGCGCGCCGGCGACGCGGCGGCCCAGTCCCGCGGCCAGCAGGCCCAGCGCCGCGCCGACGGACAGCGCCGGCAGCACCGCGGGCGACCACCAGGCCAGCGCATGCGCGGGGCCGAAGTTCACCGCCGTCGACAGCGTGGTCACGCCCAGGCCCAACAGCACCGCGCCGGCCAGCAGCAGGAGCCGGTGCCAGCCGGCATGGCTGGTGGCATAGGCGAGCAGGCAGGGCGCGAGCAGGCCGAGCGCGACGACCAGCCCTTCCTCGATGCGGCTCAGCGGCGCGGCGGCACGGCCGCTGTCCGCCAGCCAGGCGGCGGCGTCGTCTTGCCACGGCGTGCCTTCCAGGACCGACTGCACCGCGGCCGCGACCTCGCCCCAGACATGCCCGAGCCCCAGCGGCACCGGGGCAGGAAACAGCAGCGCCACCGGCCACAGCAGCAGCAGCAGCAGCGCGGTGGCGCTGTCGCGTGCGAACCAGCGCTCGCGCAGCGCCTGCCAGCGGTCCACCCAGCCGGCCGACTGCAACGCGGCGGCCAGCACCGCACCGGCCGTGGCGCCTGCGGCATTGAGCACCAGGTCCTTCAGCGAGGGCACCCGCCCAGGCAGGAACTGCTGCGCCACCTCGACCGACGCCGACAGCGCCGTGGGCAGCAGGATCGCGGCCACGAAGGCCGGCAGGGCGCGAGCGCCGCCACGCACTCCGGCGCCGTACACCAGCGCGCCCAGCGGCAGGTAGCCCAGGGCATTGGTCCAGTCGTCGAACCGGCTGCTGTAGACCGGCCAGGGCAGCGACACCACGGCGACGACATCCAGGCCCGGTGGCCAGCGCCAGCCCTCGAACGGATACAGGCTCGCATACAGCACCAGCGCAGCGGCGCACAAGGCCAGCGGCAGCGCGGTGCTGCGGTGTTGCATCAGAAGGGCTTGACGACCACGAGCACGACGGCGGCGATGAACAGCAGGACCGACACCTCGTTGAAGACGCGGAACCAGCGTTGGCTGCGGCGGTTGGTGCCGGCCTCGAACGCGCGCAGCATCGACCCGCAGGCGTGGTGGTAGCCGATCACCGCCAGCACGACGGCCAGCTTGGCATGCAGCCAGCCACCGGTGACCCCGTAGCCGAGCCACAGCCACAGGCCCAGCGCGAGCGCCGGCACCATCAGCAGCGTGGCGAAGCGGTACAGGCGGCGCCCCATGCCGAGCAGGCGCTCGCGTTCGGCGGTGCTGCCCTGCGGCACCTGCGCCAGGTTCACCATCAGCCGCGGCAGGTAGAACAGGCCCGCGAACCAGCTCGCGACGAACACGATGTGGAAGGCCTTGATCCAGAGGTAGCCGGAACTCATGGACGCATTATGGAAACCCGCCGCCCAAAAAAAGCCCCAGCGCGAAGCTGGGGCTGCAATGCCTTATCGCTGTCATCACGCTAAGGCACCTGCTCAGGGAGGTAAAGCAGGGAATGACGGCCTTGCAGCTATCATTCGCCGGGCAATGTATCAGTTTTCGTGACTTGTGTAACGGTCCGGAAACAGCGTGCGCTCACGTCCGGACGCCTCCACGATGACCACACCCCTGCCCCCGTTTCCCGCCAGCCGTCCGCGGCGCCTTCGGCGCGACGCCGCGATCCGCTCGCTGGTGCGCGAGGCGCACCTTGCGCCGGCCGACTTCATCTACCCGGTGTTCGTGCTCGACGGCGACAACCGCTCCGAGGACGTCGCCTCGATGCCCGGCGTGCAGCGCCTGTCGGTGGACCGCCTGTTCGCGCAGGCCGAGGCCTGCGTCTCGCTCGGCGTGCCGGTGATGGCGCTGTTCCCGGTGATCGACAAGGCCCTGAAGACCCCCGACGGCCGCGAGGCGCTCAACCCCGAAGGCCTGGTGCCGCGCGCGGTGCGCGCGCTCAAGCAACGCTTCCCCGAACTGGCGCTGCTGACCGACGTCGCGCTCGACCCGTTCACCTCGCATGGCCAGGACGGCCTGATCGACGCCAGCGGCTACATCCTCAACGACGAGACGGTCGAGGTGCTGGTAGGCCAGGCCCGCGTGCAGGCCGAGGCCGGCGTCGACATCGTGGCGCCGAGCGACATGATGGACGGCCGCATCGGCGCGATCCGCAATGCGCTGGAAGCGTCGGGCCGCATCCACACGCGCATCATGGCCTACAGCGCCAAGTACGCCAGCGCCTTCTACGGGCCCTTCCGCGACGCGGTGGGCTCGGCCGGCAACCTGGGCAAGAGCGACAAGAAGGTCTACCAGATGGACCCGGCCAACAGCGACGAGGCGCTGCGCGAGGTGCAGCTCGACATCGCCGAAGGCGCGGACATGGTGATGGTCAAGCCCGGCATGCCCTACCTGGACATCGTGCGCCGTGTGAAGGACACCTTCCGCATGCCCACGTTCGCCTACCAGGTGAGCGGCGAGTACAGCATGCTCAAGGCCGCTGCGGCCAACGGCTGGCTCGACCACGACGCGGTGATGATGGAGTCGCTGCTCGCGTTCAAGCGCGCCGGGGCCGATGGCGTGCTCACCTACTTCGCGCTCGACGCCGCGCGCGCCCTGCGGCGCTGACCGATCGACCCGCGCCGCCCGGCCGATGCGCGTCTTCCACGTCACCCCGGACCGCTTCATCGAACTGGGCGGCCTGCCCGACACGCTGCCGGACACCGGCTTCCTCTGGATCGGCAGCGCCAGGCGCGAGTTCGAGGTGCAGGGGCCGCAGCTGCAGGAGCTGCTGCAGCGCTGGGGCCTCGGCGCGCTGGTCGACCTGCACGTGTCGGACCTGCTCAACAACCAGTTGCCGAGCCACTTCGACTACACCTCCTGGTACGACCTGATGGTGTTCCGCCGGCTCGCGGCCGGTGCCGGCAGCGAGAAGCTCTTCGTCGACGAGGAGCACGGCTCGCTGGACACCGCGCGCCAGGCGCTGTCGTCGATCGACACCAGCCCGGTGGGATTCGCGGTCTTCGACCGGCTGCTGCTCACCGTGCATCCGGCCGACTGCGCGGTGCGCGACTGGTTCGCGCAGCGCCTGTCAGGCATGACGGCGGGCGCGGAACTGCGCGGCGCGGTCCGGCTGCCCTCGGCGCCGGCCGACCTGATGCTGCGCATGCTCAACCACATGGTCGACGGCTACCTGGACCTGCGCCGCCTGCTGACGCGGCAACTCGGCTTCCTGCAGCGCGAACTGCTCAACCCGAAGAGCCGGTTCCACGACTGGCCGCTGCTGCTGGAGGCCCGCAATGCGCTGCACCTGCTCGAGGACACCTGCGAGGACCAGCGCGCCGCCGTGCAGGAGTGGATCGACGCGCTGGCGGAATGGCCCGCCCCCGGCGACCCCGGTGCGGGCCGCGAGCGCGAGCTGCTGAGCGTGCGCTCGCGCGACGTGCTCGAGCACATCGAGCGCGTGCTGACCCATGTGCGGCGCCTGGAGCAGTCGGCCGAGAACGCGGTGCAGATGCACTTTTCCGCGCTCGGGCACCGCACCAACGACATCATGCGCACGCTGACCGTGCTGACGGCGATCTTCATGCCGCTGAACCTCGTCACCGGCTTCTTCGGCATGAATTTCGACGCGCTGCCGCTGATCCATACGGCCACCGGCGTGTGGGTCACGCTCGGGCTGATGACGGCGCTCGGACTCGGCCTGGGCGCCTTCTTCTGGCGCAAGCGCTACCTGAGCACGCGCGGCTGACGCGCCGGCGCGGCGCGGTAGGGGTCGGCGTAGCCCAGAGCCTGCAGCACCTTCACCTCCAGCGCTTCCATGCGCCGCGCCTGTGCGGCCCGCTCGTGGTCCCAGCCCTGGGCATGCAGGGTGCCGTGCACCACGAGGTGCGCGTAGTGCGCCTCCAGCGGCTTGCGCTGCTCGCGCGCCTCGCGCGCCACCACCGGCGCGCACAGCACGAGGTCGGCCGTCACGAGCGGCTCGCGCTGGTAGTCGAAGGTGAGCACGTTGGTGGCGTAGTCGCGGCCGCGGTAGTCGCGGTTGAGGGCACGGCCCTCGTCCTCGTCGACGATGCGCACCGCGATCTGTGCCGGCGCCGACAACGCGGCGCGGATCCAGCGTGCCACCCGGTGCCGCGCCAGCACGGCGCGATGGCGGCCGTCGGGCTGCTGCAGCGACAGGTGCAGCTCAGGTGCCATCGGCCCGGCCCGCCCGCTCGTAGGCCTCGACGATGCGCGCCACCAGCGGATGGCGCACCACGTCGGCCGAAGTGAAGCGCGTCATCGCGATGCCCTTCACCCGCGCCAGCACCTGCTCGGCCTCGACCAGGCCGCTGGTGGCACCGCGCGGCAGGTCGATCTGGCTCGTGTCGCCGGTGATCACCGCCTTGCTGCCAAAGCCGATGCGGGTGAGGAACATCTTCATCTGCTCGGGCGTGGTGTTCTGCGCCTCGTCGAGGATGACGAAGGAATGGTTCAGGGTGCGGCCGCGCATGAACGCCAGCGGCGCGATCTCCAGCGTGGCGCGTTCGAAGGCCTTGGTGACGCGGTCGAAGCCCATCAGGTCGTACAGCGCGTCGTACAGCGGCCGCAGGTAGGGGTCGACCTTCTGCGTCAGGTCGCCCGGCAGGAAGCCCAGCCGCTCGCCGGCTTCCACCGCGGGCCGCGTCAGCACGATGCGCTGCACCGCGCTGCGCTCGAGCGCGTCGACGGCACAGGCCACGGCCAGGAAGGTCTTGCCCGTGCCCGCCGGGCCGATGCCGAAGGCGATGTCGTGGTCCAGGATGTGGCGCAGGTACTGGCGCTGGTTCGGCGTGCGGCCGGCGAGGTCGGCGCGACGCGTGTGCAGCACGATCTCGTCGCCCTCCGCGGCCGCGCCCGTGGCGGACGCGCCGGCATCGGCCAGCGCAAGTTGCAGGGCCTGCTCGCCGATCGGGCGTGCCGCGCGCGCGTACAGGGTCTCCAGCAGCGCGCGGGCCTTCTCGGCCGCCGGCTTCGGGCCCTCGATGCGGAACACCTCCTGTCGGCGCGAGATGGTCACACCCAGCGCCGCCTCCACCGCGCGCAGGTGCGCGTCCAGGGCACCGCTGAGGTGGCCCAGGCGCAGGTTGTCGACCGGAGTGAAGGCGTGGCGCAGGATCACGGGCAGATGCGCAGGATGCAACGAAGGGCCGATTGTGGCCGCGTCGCCAGGGCCGCACCATCCTGCACAATCGTCGGCCATGTCTGCTGCCGTTGCCTGCCGCGGTCGCGCGAGCCGATTCACCGCGCCCAGCCTCTGGCTGATCCTGCTGCTGGCGGCGTGCTGGTGGCTCGGGCCCTGGGGCGCGGCCCTGGCGCAGGAGCCGACGAGCCAGCGCTTCGCCGACGCGCTGATCGCCGACGACATCGGCGAGGACCGCTTTCCCACCCGGGCCGTGTGGCGCGTGGTGACCCTGCCCGACGACTGGTCGGAGTCGCGACCGCATGTGCGCTCGCCCGCGTGGTACCGGCTTCGCTTCGACGCGGTCGGCGCACGCGACCGCGGGCAGCTGCTGGGCCTGCTGATCGAGCGCGCCTGCGGCAACGTCGAGGTGCAGCTCAACGGCCAGCGCCTGTTCGCCGCGGGCCGCACCACCGACCCGATCAGCCAGGACTGCGAGCGCCCGCGACTGGTGGCGCTGCCGGCCGCCCTGCTGGAAGACCGCGGCAATGCACTGGACCTGCGCCTGTCCGGTTATGCGCTCGAGCAGGTGGCCTCGCGGCAGCGCGCGGCCGGGCTGTCCGCGCCGCTGGTCGGGCCGTTTCCCGAGCTGCACGCGCTCCACGAGCGCCTGACGCTGATGAAGTCCACGTTGCCGCAGGTCGCGTCGGCGGCCCTGCTGCTGATGGGCACCGTGGTGTTCGTGATGGGCTGGTGGCATCGGCGCGAGAGCCACCTGGCCTACTTCGGCGGCCTGTGCATCGGCTGGTCGCTGATCACCGCGCGCCTGTGGTGGCCCGGCCTGGGGCTGCCCAACTACGACACCGAACTGCTGCTGGTGGCCCTGGTGCCGCTGGTGGCGCTGTGCGCGGTGCAGTTCCTGCTGCACTTCGCCAACCGGCGCTCGCGGCCGATCGAGGTGGCGCTGCTGGCGCAGTGCGCGATCGTGCCGGCCAGCCTGCTGCTGGCCGGTCCGCTGCGCGTCAACATGATCGCCAGCTCCTGGTACGTGCTGCTGGCCGTGCAGGTGCTGGTGGCGATGCTCTTCTACCTGCACATCACCTGGCGCGAGCGGCGGCACGACTTCTGGCCCATGCTCGCAGTGCTGGCCATCATCGGCGCCATGGTCGGCATCGAGCTGGCCGGTCAGCAGGAACTTCTGGCCGACGGCGTGCGCGTGCTGCCGCACGCGGCGATCCCGCTCGGCTTCGTCGGCCTGGGCGTGTGGCTGGTGCAGCGCTACGGCCGCGCGCTGCAGACCGCGGAGGACCTTCGCGCGTCGCTCGAGCTGCGCGTGCGCGAGGCCACCGCCGTGATGGAACGCAACTACGCCCAGATGGCCGAGACCCGCGTCGAGCAGGTGACCCAGCAGGAGCGCAAGCGCATCGCGGCCGACCTGCACGACGACCTCGGCGCCAAGCTGCTGACCATCGTGCACACCAGCGAGAGCGAGCGCATCTCGACGCTGGCGCGCGAGGCCCTGGAGGAGATGCGCCTATCGGTGCGCGGCCTGACCGGCAAGCCGGTCAAGCTGATCGACGCGCTGGGCGACTGGCGCGCCGAGGTGGTGGGCCGACTGTCGCAGACCGGCGTCGAGGGCGACTGGCAGGCCCCGGGCGAGGACCTGCCGCAGACCCTGTCGGCGCGGGCCTACGTGCAGACCACGCGCATCCTGCGCGAGGCGGTCAACAACATCATCAAGCACAGCGGCGCATCTCGCTGCTCGATCCGCTGCACCATCTCCAGCGGCGACTTCCAGCTCAAGATCCAGGACAACGGCAAGGGCATCCCGCTCGAGCTGGACGGCCGGCTCGACCGGGGGCACGGCATGTCCAGCATGAAGCACCGCGCCAAGCAACTGCAGGGCCAGTGCCTGGTGGAGTCGGGCCCGGGCTACGGAACCGTGATCCGCCTCACGATTCCCCTCGAGAAGCACACGCTGCCGGGCTGAGCCTGGGGTACAACCCGAAGGCTCAATGCGAGGACACGCCATGAAGACCATCCTGCTGCTCGAAGACCTGCCGGAGATCCGCGCCTGGATGAAGGACCTGGTGCTGCGCGTGTTCCCCGACGGCCAGATCTCCGAGGCCGCGCGCGTGCACGACGCACTGGAGCTGGTGTCGGCGATCCGCTTCGACCTGGCGCTGGTGGACCTGGGCCTGCCCGACGGCTCCGGCGTGGACGTGGTCGAGAAGCTGCGCGAGACGCAGGCCGACTGCCAGTCGGTCGTGGTGACGATCCACGACGACGACGACCACCTTTTTCCCGCGCTGCAGGCCGGCGCCTTCGGCTACATCCTGAAGGAGCAGGCGCGCGAGCTGATCATCGAGCAGCTGCAGCGCATGAGCCAGGGCGAGCCGCCGCTGTCGCCGTCGATCGCGCGCCGCGTCATCGCCTACTTCGCCGACCAGGCCAAGCCGCAGGCCAATGCCCTTCCCCACGTGTCGCTGACCGAGCGCGAGAGCGAGGTGCTGCTGCGCGTGGCCAAGGGCTTCACGCTGCCCGAGATCGGTGTTCAGCTCGGCCTGAGCCGGCACACCATCGCCGACTACGTGAAGCAGATCTACCGCAAGCTCAACGTGAGCTCGCGCGCCGAGGCCGCGCTCGAGGCTCAGCGCCTCGGGCTGTTCCGGCGCTAGGCGACGGCGCGTCGACCCGGGGCGGGTCAATAATGCGGCCATGATCGGCCGCCTGTCCGGAACCCTCGCGGAGAAGTCCCCGCCCCAGCTGCTCGTCGACTGCCACGGCGTCGGCTACGAGGTCGACGTGCCGATGAGCACGTTCTACAACCTGCCGGCGCTGGGCGAGCGCGTCACCCTGCTGACGCACCTGGTGGTGCGCGAGGACGCGCAGCTGCTCTACGGATTCCTCACCGCCGGCGAGCGCGCCACCTTCCGCGAGCTGATCCGCATCTCGGGCATCGGCCCGCGCACCGCGCTGTCGGTGCTGTCGGGCCTGTCGGTGGACGAGCTGGCGCAGGCCGTGGCGCAGCAGCAGGCGCTGCGGCTGACCAAGGTGCCGGGCATCGGCAAGAAGACCGCCGAGCGGCTGCTGCTCGAGCTCAAGGGCAAGCTCGCGCCCGACCTGGGCACGCCCGGCAGCGTCGCCAGCGACGCCCAGGCCGACATCGTGCAGGCGCTGGTGGCGCTGGGCTACAACGAGCGCGAGGCCACGGCAGCACTCAAGGCGCTGCCGCCCGACGTGGGCGTGGCCGACGGCATCAAGCTGGCGCTGAAGTCGCTGTCGAAGTAGCCGCCGGCGGCGCGCGACGGGCGCCGATAATGGCTGTATGAGCATCCAGACCGACGACCTCGGCGGCGCGCCCGCCCGGCGCATCGTCACGGCCGCCGCCGCATCGCCCAACGAGGAGGCGATCGAACGCGCGCTGCGGCCCAAGGCGCTGCAGGACTACGTCGGCCAGGCCAAGGCGCGCGAGCAGCTGGAGATCTTCATCAGCGCGGCGCGCCGCCGTGCCGAGGCCCTGGACCACGTGCTGCTGTTCGGGCCGCCCGGGCTGGGCAAGACAACGATGGCCCACATCGTCGCGGCGGAACTGGGCGTCAACCTGCGCCAGACCTCGGGCCCGGTGCTGGAGAAGCCGAAGGATCTCGCGGCCATCCTGACCAGCCTCGAAGCCAACGACGTGCTGTTCATCGACGAGATCCACCGCCTGTCGCCGGTGGTCGAGGAGATCCTCTATCCCGCACTGGAGGACTACCAGATCGACATCCTGATCGGCGAGGGGCCGGCGGCGCGCTCGATCAAGCTCGACCTGCAGCCCTTCACGCTGGTGGGCGCGACCACGCGCGCGGGCATGCTGACCAATCCGCTGCGCGACCGCTTCGGCATCGTCGCGCGGCTGGAGTTCTATTCCCCCGAGGAGCTGGCACGCATCGTCCACCGCTCGGCCGGCCTGCTGGGCGCGCCGATCGACGCCGGCGGCGCCGAGCAGATCGCGCGGCGCTCGCGCGGCACGCCGCGCATCGCCAACCGGCTGCTGCGGCGCGTGCGCGACTACGCCGAGGTGAAGGCGCAGGGCCGCATCGACAGCGCCGTCGCCGACGCCGCGCTGGCCATGCTCGACGTCGACCCGCTGGGCTTCGACGTGATGGACCGCAAGCTGCTGGAGGCCGTGATCCACCGCTTCGACGGCGGCCCGGTCGGTCTGGAGAACCTGGCCGCGGCCATCGGCGAGGAGGCAGGCACGATCGAGGACGTGATCGAGCCCTACCTGATCCAGCAGGGCTTCCTGCAGCGCACGCCGCGCGGCCGCACGGCCACGGCCGCCGCCTGGCGGCACCTCGGCGTGGTGCCGCCGCGCAGCGGGCCCGAGCTCTTCTAGCGCGCCGCTGCGGCCGGCGGGGCCGCCCTCAGGCCGTGCCCTCGTCGAGCGCCGGCGCCTCGAGGTGGAGGTTGTCCGACCAGCCGACGAGCGTGAAGCCTTCGTCGCCGTGCAGCAGCCGGTTGATGCTGGCGTTGCCCACCTGCCAGGTGCGCGGCGCATCGAGCGCCATGCGGGTGGCGGCGCGGTACAGCGCGTCGAGCACGCCGCCGTGCGTGACCACGGCGATGTGCTGCCCGCGGTGACGCGCCGCGATGCCCGCCACCGCCGCCACCGCACGGGCGTAGAAGTCGGCCAGCGTCTCGCCGCCCGGCGGCCCGAAGGCTGCGTCGCGCTCGCGCCAGCGCCGCGCCTCGTCGGGAAAGCGCTCCTCGATCTCGGCGAAGGTGAGGCCCTCGAAGGTGCCGAAGGCGCGTTCGCGCAGCACCGGGTGCGGCAGCACCGGGAGGCCCGCCGCGCCGGCCAGGGGGCGCGCCGTGTCCATCGCCCGCCCCAGGTCGCTGGAGTAGACCGCGTCGAAGCGCTCGTCCGCCAGGGCCTGCCCCAGCCGCGCCGCCTGCCAGCGACCGCGGGCGTTCAGGCCGATGTCGATCTGACCCTGGATGCGGGTGCCGACGTTCCAGTCGGTCTCGCCATGCCGGATGGCGACAAGCCGGGTGACCGCCTCGATCAAGGCCGCAGCAGCCGTCGGTTGAGCGTGTAGGTGCCCGAGTAGGTGGCCGCGTCGAGCACGTGGCCGCCGAGCGCCTGGCGCACCTGGACGCCGTTGAAGGCGCCGTCGACCGGCAGCCGGGCGATGTCCAGGGCATACAGCGTGAACACGTAGTGGTGCACCAGCGAGTCGTTGAAGGGCGGGAACGGGCCGTCGTAGCCGAAGTAGCTGCCTGCCATCTCGGCGTTGCCGGCGAACCAGCCGGTGTAGTCGTTGACGCCCTGGCGCGCGCCGTGCAGCGAGGCCGGGCCGGGCTTGCCGCGGGCCGTGAAGCCGCGGCTGAACTCGCCCTCGGCGATGTGCGACACCGACGGGGGCAGGTCCACCAGCAACCAGTGGAAGAAGTCCACGCGCGGCAGGTCGCTCGGGATCTCGCGGTCCGGCTGGTTCACGTCGTCGGGCTTGGACGGCACGTCGAAGTCGTGACAGATCAGGACCAGCGAGCGCGTGCCCGCCGGAAGGTCGCTCCAGGCCAGGTGCGGATTCAGGTTGTCCGAGAACCCCACGCCGCTGCCGTCGATGCGGCCGGCGGCATAACGCTCGCCGATGCGGTCGCCATTGGTCCAGCTGTCGCTCCAGAGCTTCACGTCAGGTCCCCCAGGTGATCACCTCGCGCGCCGCATGGCAGCGGCGCAGCATCTCGACCAGCGGCCACACGCGCTGGCGCAGCGTGACCCCGTCGCCCTTGCCGCGGGCGCCGCCGTCGTCGTCGGCGCCCTGCTGTTCGCGCCGCGCGTCGTCGGCAGCCACCGCGGCTTCCAGCGCCGCGATCAGCGCCGGCATGTGGTCCACCTCGAAGATGCCCTTGGCCGCCGGCTCGCGGCCGACGGTGCGCAGCAGCTGGTCCCCGTTGGGGCCGAGCATGATGACGTCGCCTGCTGCCTTGGACTTGAACTTGTAGAGCATCGGGTGGGCCGTGGCATCGCGGTAGATGTAGTCCCGCGTGAACGGATAAGCCGATTGTGCACCCCGGATCGGGCCGTCCTCGACGCGGCCGCTGGGCCGGGCGGCCAGCACCTGGTGCAGCGCCATCCAGCCGCGCTCGAAGGCCATCGCGCTGCCGGCCAGGTAGAGCCGGTAGGCCCGGACCACCCGCTCCGAGCTGGCGGCGCGGGCGGCGTCGAGCCGGGCCTCGAGTGCGTCGGACCAGGCCCATAGCGTGCGCGCGTAGTGCGGCCGCAGGTTCTCCACGTCCACCGCCTCCCAGCCGGCCTCGGCCATCGCGGCGAGCACGTGCGACACGTGCAGCAGTTCGCCTCCCGGGAAGATGTAGCGCTCGACGAAGTCCCCGATGCCCGCGCCGAGCTGGCTGTTGCGGGTGCCGCCGGCGGTGATGCCGTGGTTGAGCAGCAGGCCGCCGGGCTCGAGCAGGCGGTGCAGCCTCGCGAAGTAGTCCGGCAGCCGCGCGCGCCCGACATGCTCGAACATGCCGATCGAGGCAATGCGGTCGAAGCGGCGGTCCTCGGGCAGCGCGCGGTAGTCGAGCAATTCCATGCGCACCCGGCCGCCCAGGCCGCGCTGTGCGATCAGCCGGTTCACGTGGGCATGCTGGTGACGCGACAGCGTGATGCCGGTGGCGTCCACGCCGTAGTGCTCGGCCGCCCACAGCAGCAGGCCGCCCCAGCCGGCGCCGACGTCGAGGAAGCGGTCGCCCGGCCGCAGCATCAGCTTGCGGCACACGAGGTCGAGCTTGGCGGCCTGGGCGCCGTCGAGGTCGTCGACGCCGTCGCGCCAGTACGCGCACGAGTACACCCGCAGCGACCCGAGCCACAGGGCGTAGAAGGCGTCGGAGACGTCGTAGTGGAACTCGATCTGGCGTGCGTCGGCCTGCGGCGTGTGCCGCGCCAGCGAGCGGCTGTGCCGCAGCAGCCGGCCCCACCATCCGCCGGCCGAGGGCCGCGCCGCGGTCGGGTCGTCGTCGATCAGGTTGCCGGCCGCCTCGACGATGGCGCGCATCGGGCCGTGCAGGTCGACCCGGCCCTCGACGTAGTCCTCGGCCAGCCGGCCGACGTGGCCGCGGGCGAGGTGGCTCAGGCTGGTCAGGTCCGTCAGCGTCAGCAGCGCCGGGGCCTGCGCCGCGCCCAGGCGGGGCCCGCCGGGCAGCTGCACCGCCAGGGCCGGCGCCCGCGCGCCCAGGCGCTCCTGCACGATGGCAGCCAGCGCGTTCATGGCGCGGTCGGGCGGGCGGGGCTCACACCCCGATTTAAGGACCGCGCCGTGCGCCGCGCAAGGCGGCTCGGGCTCGGGGCCTGCGCTCGATCAGTGGTGCTGCGCCTGGGCCAGCTCGCCGTGCTCGGAAGACGGCTCCTCGCTGACGCCGGCCTCGAAGAACCAGCACGACCTCGACTGCGGTGCCAGCGGCTCCTGCAGCTCGCGCGGCAGCTGCGACACCGGCACGCTGCGCCGGATGCCCAGCGAGGCTTCCAGGGCCAGGTCCACCATCGGGGCCTCGTCCACCGGCACATGCGGCTCGTGGACGGTGACACGCGGCTTGAGCGGCCGCGCCGCATTGACGCTTTCCACCACGGCCCAGCGGTCGTCGGTGAGCTGCACCACCGAGCCCGGCGGGTAGACGCCCATCATGCGGACGAAGGTGTTCAGGATCGCCGGGTCGTAGCGCTTCTGGCCCTGGGCATACAGCAGCGACAGCGCCTCGTGCGGCGACATGGCGCGCGCGGCCTGCGCCGGGTGGCACAGGTTGTCGTAGCGGTTGACCAGCGCGACCACGCGCGCGGCCACGCTCATGCGGTTGGCATCCACGCCCTGCGGGAAGCCGCTGCCGTCGCAATGCTCGTGATGCTGACCCACCACCAGCAGCGCGCCCGGCGACAGGCCCATGCGCTTGCCCAGCGCCACGCCCAGCGCGACGTGGTCGCGGTAGCGCGCGGTCTCGGCGCTGGTCCAGTGCTCGTCCTGGCGGTGCAGGTGCGAGGGCAGTTCAAGCTTGCCCAGGTCGTGCGTCAGCGCGCCCACGCCCAGGTCGATCAGGTCGGCCTCGGACATGCCGCACAGGCGGCCCATCAGCAGCGAGATCACGCCCACGTTGAGCGGGTGCGTGGCCCGGTCGCCCGGCGTGGCCGACACGGCGCGGATCGACAGCTCGCGCGCGGCGAGCATCTTCTCGACCAGGGCGCGGGTCAGGGCGCCCAGGCGCTGGCCGGCGGCCTGCGGGTCCTTCAGCGCCAGGTCGGAGGCACCGCGCCAGTCGCGCGCGGCCTCGCCGTACTGGCGCTGCACCAGCTGCGCGGCGGAACGTTGGGCCGCCGCGGCCTGGCGCTCGACGCGCGTACGCTCGGCGATGGCCGCGCGGGTGACGGTGTCGGGCGGTGGCTCGGGCGGGGCGGCGGGCGCGGCCGGCTTCGCCGGCGCAGGCTTGGGCTCCAGCACCGCCGGGTCGCTCTGCTCCGGGCTCCAGCGCACGCGCGCCAGGCCGAGCGAGCGGATGGTGGCGATCTGGTTCGTGTCCGCGATCCGGAAGCTGGACAGCGCGAACGGATGCGACATCCACCCCAGGTCCAGGTGGACGAACATGCCGACCTGGAGGTCGGCAGTGGCAATGGTGGGGGCAGCGTGGCTCAAGGTCGAACTTCACTCTCGGCGTCTGTCCCGGTTTCGGCCGGTGCCGCTCGAACTTGACGCCGCGTCGCAGCGACGCGCGGGCTCAGCGCGCGATCCGTGTAGAAAGCACGATGGCCGACGTGGTGCGTTCCACCCCGTCGAGGCTGCCGATGCGATCGATCAGCGCGTCGAGCGCTCCGATCGATTCGGCCGCCAGCACCGCGATCAGGTCGAACGGCCCGCTCACCGAGTGCAGCGTGCGCACCTCGGGGATGCGCCGCAGCGCCGCCTCGATGCCGGCGCTCTGCTTCGGGTGCGCGGTGATCAGCACATGCGCCCGCACCAGCGCCGCCTCGGCCGCGTCGGCCACCACCACCGTGTAGCCCACCACCACGCGCTCGCGCTCGAGGCGCACCAGGCGACTCTGCACCGTGGTGCGCGACAGCGACAGCCGGCGCCCCAGCTCGGCCGCCGAGGCACGGGCGTCGTCGCGCAGCAGGGCCAGCAGGGCGCGGTCGGTGTCGTCGATCGTTGCCGTCATTTCGACGATTGTATTCGTCCAAATGACGAAATTATCTCGTCGATTCATCTGTTTCGAGGCTGCGTTCTGCATGCACCCCAGGCATGCTGTGGGCCATGAACAAGCGACCTGTACTTCTCGTGGGGGCCGGCAAGATCGGCCAGGTGGTGGCCGAACTGCTGGCCGGCAGCGGCGACTACGACGTGACCCTGGCCGACCGGGACCCGGCGGCGCTGCCGCCGATGCCCCGCGTGCAGACGCAGGTGCTCGACGTGGCCGACGACGCGTCGCTGCGCAAGGCGCTGGCCGGGCAGTGGGCCGTGCTGTCGGCGGCGCCCTTCCACCTCACCACCCGCATCGCCGAGGCGGCCCGCGACGCGGGCGTGCACTACCTGGACCTGACCGAGGACGTGGCCAGCACGAAGCGCATCCGCGAACTGGCCGACGGCGCCCGCAGCGCCCTGATCCCGCAGTGCGGCCTCGCGCCGGGCTTCATCTCGATCGTCGCGGCCGACCTCGCGGCGCGATTCGACCGGCTCGACAGCGTGCGCATGCGCGTCGGCGCGCTGCCCGCCTATCCCAGCAACGCCCTCAACTACAACCTGACCTGGAGCACCGAGGGCGTCATCAACGAGTACATCGAGCCCTGCGAGGCCATCGTCGACGGCCGCGCGGTGTCGGTGCCGGCACTGGAGGAGCGCGAGGAGTTCGCGCTCGACGGCGTGCTCTACGAGGCCTTCAACACGTCCGGCGGGCTGGGCACGCTGTGCGAGACGCTGGCAGGCCGCGTGCGCACGCTGAACTACCGCACCATCCGCTACCCCGGCCACGCCGCCATCATGAAGGCGCTGCTGCACGACCTGCGGCTGGCCGACCGGCGCGACGTGCTCAAGGACATCCTCGAGAACGCGGTGCCGGCCACGACGCAGGACGTGGTGATCATCTTCGTGACGGTGGCCGGCTGGCGCGAGGGCCGCCTGGTGCAGGAGACCTATGCGCGCAAGGTCTACAGCGCGCCGCTGCGCCACGAGGCCGGAGGCGAGGTGCGCAGCGCGATCCAGATCACCACCGCCTCGTCGCTGTGCGCGATGCTCGACCTGCTGGCCCAGGGCGCGCTGCCGCAGGCCGGGTTCGTGCGCCAGGAGCAGGTGCCGCTGGCGGCCTTCCTCGGCAACCGTTTCGGGTCGGTCTACGCGCCGGCCGCCCAGGTGCACTGAGACGGGCGCGGCGGCCGCCGCGCCGCCGCCTCCCCGCGATAACCCCCTTGCCCCCAAGGCGTCGGGCCGGGCATCCTCGCGCCAGCGTTTCCTGCAACCTTTCCTGGAGCCCGACCACCATGCGCCGCCCCGCCCTGGCCTGCCTCGCAGCCGCCGCCGCCCTTGCCACCCTCACCTCCGCCCAGGCGCAGACCCAGCCGCCGCTCAAGGTGGGCCTGATGCTGCCGTCCACCGGCACCTTCGCCGCGCTGGGCGACATGATCGAGCGCGGCTTCAAGATGCACGTCGAGGAGCAGGGCGGCAAGCTCGGCGGCCGCACCATCCAGTACTTCAAGGTCGACGACGAGAGCGAGCCGTCCAAGGCCACCGACAACGTCAACAAGCTGATCAAGCGCGACAACGTCGACGTGATCATCGGCACCGTCCACTCCGGCGTCGCGCTGGCCATGGCCCGCGCCGCCAAGGACAGCGGCACGCTGCTGATCGTGCCCAACGCCGGCGCCGACGCGATCACCGGCCCGCAGTGCGCGCCCAACATCTTCCGCAGCTCGTTCTCGAACTGGCAGCCGGGCTATGCCACCGGCGTCGTCGCCGCGGGCAAGGGCTACAAGCGCGCCATGACCATCACCTGGGGCTATGCCGCGGGCAACGAGACGGTCAAGGGCTTCACCGAGGCGTTCGAGAAGGGCGGCGGCAAGGTCATCAAGGACCTCACGCTGCCCTTCCCCAACGTGGAGTTCCAGCCCCTGCTCACCGAGATCGCCTCGCAGAAGCCGGACGTGGTGTTCGCCTTCTTCGCCGGCGGCGGCGCGGTCAAGTTCGTCAAGGACTACGACGCCGCGGGCCTCAAGCGCAGCATCCCGCTGATGGGCTCGGGCTTCCTGACCGACGGCACGCTGGAAGCGCAGGGCGCGTCGGCGCAGGGCCTGATCACCGCGCTGCACTACGGCGACAACATCGAGACGCCGCGCAACAACGCCTTCCGCAACAAGTTCGCGGTGACCTACAAGGTCAACCCCGACGTCTACGCGATGCAGGGCTACGACGCGGCGCAGATGCTGGCCACGGGCCTGAACGCGGTCAAGGGCGACATGAGCAAGAAGGACGCGCTCTACGCCGCCATGAAGAAGGCCCAGATCGACAGCCCGCGCGGCAAGTTCACGCTCAGCCCGCAGCACAACCCGACGCAGGACTTCTACGTGCGCGAGGTCCGCGGCAACTACAACGTGGTGACCGGCGTCGCGGTCAAGGCCCTGGCCGACCCGGGCCGCGGCTGCCGGATGTGACGCCATGATCCTCGAGGTCGCCGACATCCGCATCCGCCCGGGCGAGCAGGCCGCGTTCGACGAGGCCATCCAGCGCGGCCTGACCACGGTCATCAGCCAGGCCAGGGGCTTCCGTGGCTGGAAGGTCAACAAGGGCGTGGAAAGCCCCGAGCGCTACCTGCTGACCATCTTCTGGGACACGCTGGAGGACCACACCGTGGGCTTTCGCGGCGGGCCGCTGTTCCCGCAGTGGCGCGCGATCGTCGGCCCGTTCTTCGCCCAGCCCCCGGTGGTGGAGCACTTCACGCTGCTGGGCAAGAGCGGCAGCTAGGCCTGAGCGTCCTCGGCCGCCACCCGCACGCGGTTGCGGCCCTCGCGCTTGGCGGCCAGTAGCTGCTCGTCGGCGGCCTTGAGCAGGGCCTGCCAGGACGCCGGTGCCTGGCGCGAGTCGGCCACCCCGGCCGAGAAGCTCGTGCCGGCGCCGCCGGCCGCGCCCTGCAGCAGCGACTCGACGCGCCAGCGCTTCAGCAGCGCCGCCACCTTGCGCCGCGCCCCGGCGGCGTCGGTGTCGGGCATCAGCACGCAGAACTCCTCGCCGCCATAGCGGCAGGCGACGTCGCTCTTGCGCAGACTGGCGCCGAGCAGGCGCCCGAATCCCGCCAGCAGGCGGTCGCCAGCGTCATGCCCGTGCTCGTCGTTGACGCGCTTGAAATGGTCCAGGTCGATGATCACCGCGGCCAGGGGCCGGCCATCGCGCCGCGCCAGGGCCCAGATCGACGGCAGCGTCTCGTTGAGGTGGCGACGGTTGAACAGCCCGGTCAGCTCGTCGCGCGTGGCCTGCTGGCGCAGGGCCTGCTGCAGCGACTGCACCTCGTCGATCTTCTGCGACAGCGCCCGGTTGGCCGACTCCAGCTCGGAACGCGCGCGCTCGGTGGCACGGCGCTGCGCGTCCTTCTCGTCGAGCTTGTGCTGCAGCAGCAGCAGTTCGGTCTGCAACGCGGCCGCCTGGTAGTGCGCGCGCGACGCCAGCTGCGACCGCTCGCGGGTCAGGGCCTGCCAGCTGCGCAGCGCATCGAGCGCGGCGACCGGGTCGCCCATCGCCTCGGCCAGTTCGGACCGCGCCTGCTGGATCGCGCAGCGCACGCGCAGGCTGACGCCAGGCGCGCCCTGCTCCGCCGGCCCGCGCACCGCGGCCAGCAGGTCGCGGGCCTTCACCAGGTCGCCATCGATGCCCGACAGCAGGGCGCTGGCCAGGGCCACCTCCATCTGCTCCTCGACGATCGGCTCGCGCTCCACGGCCAGCGCCTGCGCGACAAGCCCACGCCCCAGATCCACGTCGCCGGCTCGCAGCGCCGCGATGGCCAGGGTCTCGAAGTGCGGTGTCAGCGCGCCGCGCCCACTGCCGTCGGCGGGGATCGCGACGATGCGCCGGATGTCGGGCAAGGCCTCGGCGGGACGGTCGAGGTCGGTCAGCGCGATGACGCGGTTGATCCACAGCACGCTGGCCAGGCGCGGGTTGCGCTGCGGGTCGAAGCGCGCCAGCCCGGCCTCGACGTGGCGCAGCGCCTGGTGGTAGTCGCCGAACTGCAGCAGCTCGTGGGCCAGATTGCAATGCAGCACCGCGTCGTAGCCATGGCCGCGCGCCGGCGGCGCGTCGCGCAGCGCCTGGTACATGTACGCGAAGGCCTGCTCGGAGTGATTGCGCGCCGAGTAGCAGCCCGCAATGGTATTCAGGAGCAGGCCCCGCTGCTCGTGGCGCAGCACGGCCAGGCCCTCGTCGCGCAGCGACAGCGCCAGCTCCAGCGCGTCGTCATAACGACCCTCGCGCCACAGGCCGCGCGCCATGCCGGTGCGCGCCAGGATGTGGCCCACGCGATGGCCCTGCGCGTCGAACAGGCGCTGGGCCGCGCGCAGCTCCGGCGCGGCCACGCGCGGCCGGGCAAAGTACAGCAGGTGGAAGCCGCGCGCCAGACGGGCCCAGGCCTCGCCGGCCTCGTCGCGGCGGGCCAGCGCCCGCGACAGCGCCTGCTCGGCCAGCGTGTTGGCGCGGGCGGAATCGATGTGCAGCAGCTTCCAGGCACGCTGCGCCAGACGCTGCGCGTCGCTGGGGCGCGGCAAGGCGCGGGAGGAGGTGCCCATCGACCGGATTATCGAAGGGGGGGCCGGCCGCGCCCATCACCCATGAGGGTGTGGACGGCGGGCCACGGCGGCCCGGGGCCGCGCCCTACATGCTGCGCCGGTACTGGCCGCCGACTTCGAACAGGGCGTGGGTGATCTGGCCCAGCGAGCACACCCGCACCGCGTCCATCAGCACCTCGAACACGTTGCGGTCGTCGATCACCGCCTGCTGCAGCCGGGCCAGCATCGCCGGCGCCGCCTGGGCATGGCGCGCCTGGAAGTCGGCCAGCCGCGCCAGCTGCGACTGCTTCTCGTCCTCGGTGCTGCGCGCCAGCTCGATGTGCTCGGGCACCGCGTCGCCGTGCGGATTGCGGAAGGTGTTCACGCCGATGATCGGATGCTCGCCGGTGTGCTTGAGCATCTCGTAGTGCATCGACTCCTCCTGGATCTTGCCGCGCTGGTAGCCGGTCTCCATCGCGCCCAGCACGCCGCCGCGCTCGGCGATGCGCTCGAACTCGGCCAGCACGGCCTCTTCCACCAGTTCGGTCAGCTCGTCGATGACGAACGCGCCCTGGTTCGGGTTCTCGTTCTTCGCCAGGCCCCACTCGCGGTTGATGACGAGCTGGATCGCCATCGCGCGCCGCACGCTTTCCTCGGTCGGCGTGGTGATGGCCTCGTCATAGGCATTGGTGTGCAGGCTGTTGCAGTTGTCGTAGACGGCGATCAGCGCCTGCAGCGTGGTGCGGATGTCGTTGAACGCGATCTCCTGCGCGTGCAGGCTGCGTCCGCTGGTCTGGATGTGGTACTTGAGCTTCTGGCTGCGCTCGTTGGCGCCGTAGCGGTCGCGCATCGCCGTGGCCCAGATGCGCCGCGCGACGCGGCCCAGCACCGTGTACTCGGGGTCCATCCCGTTGCTGAAGAAGAAGCTCAGGTTGGGCGCGAAGTCGTCGATGTGCATGCCCCGCGCCAGGTACGCCTCCACGAAGGTGAAGCCGTTGGACAACGTGAACGCCAGCTGGCTGATCGGGTTGGCGCCGGCCTCGGCGATGTGGTAGCCGGAGATGCTCACCGAGTAGAAGTTGCGCACGTCGTGGTGCACGAAGTACTCGGCGATGTCGCCCATCACCTTGAGGCTGAACTCGGTGCTGAAGATGCAGGTGTTCTGGCCCTGGTCTTCCTTCAGGATGTCGGCCTGCACTGTGCCGCGCACGTTGGCCAGCGTCCACTCGCGGATCTTGGCGGCCTCGGTGTCGGTGGGCTCGCGGCCGTTGTCGGTGCGGAACCGGTCCAGGTTCTGGTCGATGGCGGTGTTCATGAACATCGCCAGGATCGTCGGCGCCGGGCCGTTGATCGTCATCGACACCGACGTGGCCGGGTGGGTGAGATCGAAGCCGCCGTACAGCACCTTCATGTCGTCGAGCGTGGCGATGGACACGCCCGAGTTGCCGACCTTGCCGTAGATGTCGGGCCGGCGGTCCGGGTCGTGGCCGTACAGCGTGACCGAGTCGAACGCGGTGGACAGCCGCTTGGCCGGCATGCCTTCGCTCACCACCTTGAAGCGGCGGTTGGTGCGGAACGCGTCGCCCTCGCCGGCGAACATGCGCGTGGGGTCCTCGCCCTCGCGCTTGAAGGCGAACACGCCGGCGGTGTAGGGGAAGCTGCCGGGCACGTTCTCCAGCATCAGCCACTTCAGCAGCTCGCCGTGGCACTCGAAGCCGGGCAGCACCACCTTGCGCACCTTGTTGCCCGAAAGGGTGGTGTGGGTCAGCGCGGTGCGGATCTCGCGGTCGCGGATCTTCACCACGTACTCGTCGCCGGCATAGGCGCGCTGCATGTCGGGCCACTGGGCCAGCAGCTTGCGCGCCTGCGGGTCGAGCCGCGCCTCGCGCTCTTCGGCCAGCGAGATCGCCGCTTCCGCCGCGCGCGGCTTGTCGGGCTTGCCCACGGTGAGCATGCGCGCCGCCTCGCGCAGCTGCTGGATCTCGCGCGCCAGCGCGGCCTGCTCGCGCGCGCGCCGCTTGTAGGCGCGCACGGTGTCGGCGATGTCGGCCAGGTAGCGCACGCGCGCCGGCGGCAGGATCGGCATGCGCTGCGTGCTGTGGCGCGTGGCCACGGCCGGCAGGCGCCCGCCGCCCGGGGCCAGCCCGAGCTCGGCGAGGCGCCGGGCCAGGGCCTGGTACAGCGCCGTGACGCCGTCGTCATTGAAGCGGCTGGCCATGGTGCCGAACACCGGCATCTCGTCAGGCGAGCGGCCGAAGGCCTCGCGGTTGCGCTGCACCTGCTTGCTCACGTCGCGCAGCGCGTCGGCCGCGCCCTTGCGGTCGAACTTGTTGATCGCCACGAACTCGGCGAAGTCGAGCATGTCGATCTTCTCGAGCTGGCTCGCGGCGCCGTACTCCGGCGTCATCACGTACAGCGGCACGTCCACGTGGGGCACGATCGCCGCGTCACCCTGGCCGATGCCGGAGGTCTCGACGATCACGAGGTCGAAGCCAGCCGCCTTGCAGGCCGCCAGCACGTCGGGCAGTGCGGCGCTGATCTCGCTGCCGGCTTCGCGCGTGGCCAGCGAGCGCATGTACACGCGCGGCCCCTGGGCCCAGGGGCCGATCGCGTTCATGCGGATGCGGTCGCCCAGCAGCGCGCCGCCGCTCTTGCGCCGCGACGGGTCGATCGACACCACCGCGATGCGCAGCCGGTCGTCGCGGTCCAGGCGCAAGCGCCGCACCAGCTCGTCGGTCAGGCTCGACTTGCCGGCGCCGCCGGTGCCGGTGACGCCGAGCACGGGCACCTTGGTGGCCGCGGCGCGCTCGCGCAGCGCGGCGCGCGTGGCGGCGTCGACGCTGCCGTTCTCCAGCGCGCTGATCAGCCGCGCCAGGGCCCGCCACGCGGCCTCGTCGTGGCCCCGGATCGCGTCCAGCGAGGCCGGCGCCGCGCCCGCGGCCACGTCGCAGCGCATCAGCATCTCGCCGATCATCCCCTGCAGGCCCATGCGCTGGCCGTCCTCGGGGCTGTAGATGCGCACGCCCCGGGCCGCCAGGTCGCGTATCTCGGCCGGCACGATCACGCCGCCGCCGCCGCCGAACACCTGGATGCCGTCGCCGCCGCGCGAGCGCAGCAGATCGACCATGTAGCCGAAGTACTCGACATGGCCGCCCTGGTAGCTGCTGACGGCGATGCCCTGCGCGTCCTCCTGCAGCGCCGCGGTCACCACCTCGTCGACCGAGCGGTTGTGGCCGAGGTGGATCACCTCCGCGCCCATGCCCTGCAGGATGCGGCGCATGATGTTGATCGCCGCGTCGTGCCCGTCGAACAGGCTGGCGGCGGTGACGAAGCGCACCTTGTGGCGCGGGCGGTAGGCGGCCAGGGCCTGGTAGTCGGCGGAAAGCTCGGTCATGGCGGGGCGTCCGGAAGCTGGTTGACGTTTACGTAAACGTCAACCAGCCGATGATGCCACCAATCCCCGTGCTGACGACTGACACGCGGCACGCCTCGTGGTTTGCCCTCGGTGCAGCCGCCGCACCACAGCCGATGCCGTGTTTTCTGCACAATTCCGACCCATGCCGTCCAGCCTGACGCCCCCGGACTCCCGCCAGCGCGCCCGCTCGGCGCCGCAGCGCACCAACGCCGGGCAGATCGAGCTGGCCGGGCGCTCGCGCCACCTGTCGCAGCGGCAGCGCACGGTGCTGTTCCTCGTCGACGGGCAGCGCAGCGTCGACGAGATCCATCGCCTGGCCGAGCAGGCCGGCGCCGGCCCCACGGCGTTCGCGGAGCTGGTGGCCATGGGTCTAGTGGCCGCGCCCGGCATCACCGACGCCCAGGGCGCCGACACGTCGCTGCTGCCGTCGTCGCAGAGCCTGCTCGGCGACTCGAGCTGGTCGGCGCTGGACGAGGACCTCTCCGTCCGCGGCGACCGCCCGCTGGACGAGGCGCGCTCGCTGCTCGTGAAGGCCGTGCGCAGCGAAGCCCCGGTGGCCGGTGCGCTGACCGTGCTCAAGCTCAAGCGGGCCGCCACGCGCGAGGCCCTGGAAGCGCTGCTCGACGAGGTGGAGCACCGCCTGCGCAAGCCGCACCGCCGCATCATCGCGGCGCAGATGCTGCGCCACGTGCGGCACCTGCTCACGCTGCCCGCGGCATCGCGCCCGCCCGCCACGTGACCCCGACCCGGCCGGGGCGGGCCCTTTCGCCATGACCTTCCTGGCCATCGACATCGGCAACACGCGGCTGAAGTGGGCGCTGTTCGACGCCCCCACGCCGGGCCTGGCGCCGCGCGCGTCCGGCGCGGTGTTCCTGGAGACCATCGACGTGCTGGCGGAAACCGACTGGCGCACGCTGCCCGCGCCCACCGCCATGCTCGGCAGCAACGTGGCCGGCGACGCCGTGCGCCGCCGCGTGGAAGAGCAGCTCGAGCTGTGGGACATGGAACCGCGCTGGATCGTGCCGTCAGCCCAGGCGGCCGGCGTCATCAACGGCTACGACCACCCCACGCGGCTCGGTGCCGACCGCTGGGCGGCGCTGGCCGGTGCGCGCTGGCACGTGCTGGACCGCTCGCGGCGGCTGGGCACGCCGCCGCAGCCCGCGCTGGTGGTGATGGTGGGCACGGCGGTGACCGTCGACTCGCTCGACGCGGCCGGCCGCTTCCTGGGCGGGCTGATCCTGCCCGGCTTCGGCCTGATGCTGCGCGCGCTGGAGCAGGGCACCGCCGGTCTGCGCGTGCCCACCGGCGAAGTGGTGGACTTCCCCACCAACACCAGCGACGCCTTGATGAGTGGCGGCGCGCATGCGCTGGCCGGTGCCATCGAGCGCATCCACCACCGCCTCGTCGCCCGCAGCGGCGGCGTCGAGCCGCTGCGCCTGATGACCGGCGGCGCCGCGGTCAAGATGGCCCCCATCACCGACCTGCCCTTCGAGACGGTCGACTCGCTGATCTTCGACGGGCTCCTCGCCCTGCAGCAGGACCGGCAGGACAAGCTGCCGCGCTGATCGTCGCCGGGCGCTCCTGGCGGCGCCTCAGAGGACGTAGCGCGACAGGTCCTCGTTGCGGGCCAGCGCGCCGAGCTTCGCGTCCACCGCCGCGGCGTCCAGCCGCACCGTGCTGCCGCCGCGGTCGGGCGCCTCGAAGCTCAGCTCCTCGAGCAGGCGCTCCATCACCGTGGCGAGGCGGCGCGCGCCGATGTTCTCGGTGCGCTCGTTCACCTCGCAGGCGATCTGCGCCAGGCGGCGCACCGCGTCGGGCGTGATCTCCAGCGTGACGCCTTCGGTGGCCAGCAGGGCCTGGTACTGCTTGACGAGGCTGGCCTGGGTGCTGGTGAGGATGGCCTCGAAGTCGTCGACCGTCAGCGATGCCAGCTCGACGCGGATCGGCAGGCGCCCCTGCAGCTCGGGAATCAGGTCGCTCGGCTTGGACAGGTGGAACGCGCCCGAGGCGATGAACAGGATGTGGTCGGTCTTGACCGGCCCGTACTTGGTGCTCACCGTGGTGCCTTCCACCAGCGGCAGCAGGTCGCGCTGCACGCCCTGGCGGCTGACGTCGGCGCCGCCGACGTCGGAGCGCGAGGCCACCTTGTCGATCTCGTCGATGAAGACGATGCCGTTGCCCTCGGCCTGGGCCAGGGCCGCGGCGCGGATCTCCTCCTCGTTGACGAGTCGGGAGGCTTCCTCGTCGACCAGCAGCCGCATCGCCTCGGCGATGGGCAGCCGGCGCGACTTGCGCCGCGCGCCGCCCATCTGCGCGAACAGGCCCTTGAGCTGCTCGGCCATCTCCTCCATGCCCTGCGGGCCCATCACCTCGAGCGAGGGCCGCGGCGCGTCGAGCTCGATGTCGATCACCTTGTCGTCGAGCGTGCCCTCGCGCAGGCGCTTGCGCATCACCTGGCGCGCGGTGCTGTCCGCCGCCGGGGCGGGCTCGCCGAAGGCCGGCGTGCGCGGCGGCGGCACCAGCGCGTCGAGGATGCGCTCCTCGGCGGCGTCCTCCGCCTGCGCGCGCTTGGTGCGCATCTGGCGCTCGCGCTCCTGCTTCACCGCCACGTCCACCAGGTCGCGCACGATCGAGTCGACGTCCTTGCCGACGTAGCCGACCTCGGTGAACTTGGTGGCCTCGACCTTGATGAAGGGGGCGTCGGCCAGGCGCGCGAGACGGCGCGCGATCTCGGTCTTGCCCACGCCGGTGGGGCCGATCATCAGGATGTTCTTCGGCGTGATCTCGGCGCGCAGCCGGTCATCCACCTGCTGCCGGCGCCAGCGGTTGCGCAGCGCGATGGCCACGGCGCGCTTGGCGTCGGCCTGGCCGACGATGTGGCGGTCCAGCTCGGAGACGATCTCCTTGGGCGTCATCGAGCTCATCGCGCCGGCTCCGCGTCGAGCACCTCGATCGTGTGCGACTGGTTGGTGTAGATGCAGATGTCGCCCGCGATCTCGAGCGAGCGCTTGACGATGTCGGGTGCGGCCAGCGGGCTGTGCGCCAGCAGCGCGCGCGCCGCCGCCTGGGCGTAGGCCCCGCCCGAGCCGATGGCCACGATGCCGTGCTCGGGCTCCAGCACGTCGCCGTTGCCGGTGACGATCAGCGAATGCTCGCGGTCGGCCACGGCCAGCATGGCCTCCAGGCGGCGCAGCACACGGTCGGTGCGCCAGTCCTTCGTCAGTTCGACGGCGGCGCGCAGCAGATGCCCCTGGTGCTTGTCGAGCTTGGCCTCGAAGCGCTCGAACAGCGTGAAGGCGTCGGCCGTGGCGCCGGCGAAGCCCGCCAGCACGCGGTCGTGGTGCAGCTTGCGCACCTTGCGCGCGCTGGCCTTGACGACGATGTGGCCGAGCGTCACCTGGCCGTCGCCGCCGAGCGCGACGACGCCGTCGCGGCGCACGGAAACGATGGTGGTGCCGTGGAAGGTGGGTTCCATGAGCGCAAAGGTGGGACCGGCCGCGCCGCCTTCAAGGCGGCCCGCGGCGGTCAGAGGTTGCGGACGCGGACGCTGGCGTTCTCGTTGATGCCCATGGCGCCGAAGAACAGCGCCACCAGCCGGTGCGAGTCGGCGAAGGTGATGCTGCGGTTCTCGCTGCGCTTGGACAGCACCCAGTTCAGCAGGTCGCCCGCGGCGACGAAGTCCACCCGGATCAGGCGCTGGCACGACACCGTGACCATCGACGCCGAGCCGAGCTGACCGTCGAGCTGCTGCAGCGTGGCGCCGATGTCGCCGACGAGTTGGCCCGACAGGTCCACCGTGGCCACCTGCACATGGTTGCCGCCCGGCAGGTCCTCGATCGACGATTCCAGGAAGGTGGTGGCCACGTCGCTCACCTGGGACAGCGGCGGCGACTGCGTGGACAGACCCGAGCCGCCGATGCGCACCTGGCAGCGCGCGCGCTCCCACGACGGCGGCGACACCTCGTAGGTGACGCAGTAGTCGATGGCGGCCTCGTCGAACTGGTCGGGCCGGTTGGCCAGGCGCAGCGCGTCCAGGCGCAGCACCCAGTAGGCCGGGTCGGCGTCCTTGACGCCGGTGGGCGAGGCGTCGGCCAGCACCGCCAGGAATCGCTCGCCGGACAGCCAGCGCATGTCCAGCGACTCGCCGGACCACTGGCGGAACAGCTCGGACAGGTGCGTCGCCGCCTCGGGATCGATCGACTTCAGGCCGCTCCAGTCGAACACCCAGGGCAGCGGCAGTTGCAGCGTCACCGAGCGCAGCCGCGCCACGGCCTCGGTGTCGAGCGTGTCAGGGCAGATCCAGCCGATCTCGCCGGCTGCCACCCGTTGCTGGTGCGGACGGTCGGCCTGCGCGGCCTCGGCCACCAGCTTGGGCAGGGAGAACCACTGCGGCGCCGACCAGCCGAACTGCTGCGCGTACTCCAGCGCAAGCCCCTCGAACTTGTGCTGCTGGCCGGTGGCCCGGTACAGGTCGAACAGCACCAGCCAGGTCTCGGCATGCTGGGCCCGGGCCCCGCCGTGGGTCAGCGCGGTGAGCGACTGCTCACACTGCTCGAAGTCGGCGTTGGCGAAGGCGATCACGGCCTCGTCGAGCTCCGGGTCGTGGACGACCTCGCTGACCTCGACGGTGAACGGGCTGGCGAAGTCCGTCCCGGCCTGACCGTGCAGGCCGCCCAGGGACACCGACAGCGCCTCGGCGGCGCGCGCAGTGGCCGCGCTGGCTGCCGCGGCAGGGGCCGGCGCGGGCGTCGATCCCAGCCCCGGCGACTGGGGCGAAGCCTGGAAAGGCACGCGGCCGCTGTTCGTCAGCGGCATGCCGGCCACCGGAGGCGCGGCGGGCGAATGGACCGTCGGCGGCGGCTCGCTGGTGCGGCCCAGCACGGCGGGGCGGGTGGACGTGTCGCGGAAGGGCTGGCGCTGCGTGGGCGCCATGTCGCCGCCGCGCCGGGCGCCCGACTGCGTGAAGCCGTCGCCCACCATCTGCTGCTCGATCTCGTCGATCTTGGCCTTGACGCCGCTGTCGGGCGGGCGCTGCGCATTGGGTTCGCCGCGCGATTCGGAGTCGATGCGCGAGGAGCCGCCCAGGGCGGCCAGCTGCTCGGGCGACAGGCCCTCGCGGCGCACCTTGCGCAGCATGTCGAACTCGCGCTTGCGGACGAAGTCGTTGCGCTTCTTGCGCTCGATCATCGCCTTGAGCTCGGACTTCTCCAGGTCGAGCTCGGCGCCGTCGGGCTGGCGCGAGTTCAGGTCGGCCCAGTCCGTGGCCGGATTGGCCACGAAGCGCACCACCTTGCGGAAGAAGCTCTCGCTGTCCTTGGGTGCGTTGTCCGACATCTGCAGCCGCCGCGGGTCAGTCGCCGAACATCTTCTGCTTCATCTCGCGGCGCTGCTGCGCCTCGAGAGACAGCGTCGCGGTCGGCCGCGCGAGCAGGCGCGCCAGGCCGATGGGCTCGCCGGTCTCGTCGCAGAAACCGTAGTCGCCGGCCTCGATGCGCGCCAGCGACTGCGAGATCTTCTTGAGCAGCTTGCGCTCGCGGTCGCGCGTGCGCAGCTCCAGGGCGTGCTCTTCCTCGATGGTGGCGCGGTCGGCCGGGTCCGGCACGATGGAGGTGTCCTCGCGCAGGTGCTCGGTGGTCTCGCCGGCATTGGACAGCAGGTCGTCCTTCAGCGCGGTCAGGCGGGCGCGGAAGAAGTCGAGCTGCTTCTCGTTCATGTACTCGCCTTCGGGCATGGCCAGCAGCTCGGGCTCGGTCAGGTCGCGCCCGGCCTTGGTCTTCCAGGAGTTGACCAGCTTGGGGTCGGCCTTGTAGGCCGGCCGCACCGGGGCGTCGACGGCGATGGGGCGGGACTGCCGCATCGGCGCGAAACGGTCGGCGAAGCGGCTCGCGGGCGCGGGGTCGGGCATCGGCATCGACGCGGCCATGTGGCGCGAATTGCGCGAGGCCGCCCGGGGCTCCTTGGGCGGGGCCGACACGGGTGCGGCGGCGACGGGGGCGGTCTGGACAACGGCGGCAGCGGGGGCGGCGGGAGTCTTGGTCTTGGCGGCAGTCTTGGTCACTGGGGCGGGAGCGGTCTTCGGGGGTGCGGCCTTGGCTGCGGGCTTGGCGGCTGCCTTGGCGGGCGCTTTCGCGGCCGGCTTGGCAACGGGCTTCGGGGAGGGCTTGGCCGGCGCCTTCTTGGCGGCCGGCTTGGCCGGGGTCTTGGCGGGGGCCTTCTTCGCCGGCGCCTGATTGGCCACCGGCTTGGCGGCGCCGGTCTTGGCCGGCGCCTTCTTGGGTGCGGGGGACTTCTTCGCAGGCGCCTTCTTGGCAGCCGCGGCAGCCGAGCCCGCCGCCTTCCTGGACGGGGTTGCGCTCTTGGCCGGGGACTTGCTCACGGGGGCTCTCCTCGATGCGGCTTTATACCCGCTCGCGCCGCGGCTGCGGCGCGTGACGGCAGGATTTAGGGCGCGCGGATTGTAGCCACGACGCCGGCCGACTCGAGCCGGCTCAGACCAGGCACTGCTCGAGGCCCTGCAGAAGAATGTCACGCGGCAGGTCGATGCCGATGAAAACCATGCGGCTTTGGCGCGCCTCGCCGGCCGCCCACTTGGGGCCGAGGTCGCTGCCCATGAGCTGGTGCACGCCCTGGAAGATCACCTTGCGGTCGCTGCCCTTCATGTGCAGCACGCCCTTGTAGCGCAGCAGCTTGGGGCCGTAGACCTGCACGATGGCGCCCAGGAAGTCCTCCAGCTTGGCCGGGTTGAAGGCCTTGTCGGAGCGGAACACGAAGGACTTGACGTCGTCGTCGTGATGGTGGTGGTGCGGGTGGTCGCAGTGCTCGCCGTGCTCGTGGTCATGGTCATGACCGTGGTCATGCGCGTGGGCATGGTCGTGCCCGCCGTCGGTCAGGAACTCGGGGTCGATCTCGAGCTTGGCGTTCAGGTTGAAGCCGCGCAGGTCGAACACCTCGGCAATGGGCACCTCGCCGAAGTGCACGCGACGCTGCGGCGCGCGCGGGTTCATGTGCTTGATGCGGTGCGTCAGCGCGTCCACCGCGGCGGCATCGACGAGGTCGGTCTTGCTGATGAAGATCTGGTCGGCGAAGCCCACCTGGCGCCGCGCCTCCTGGCGCGTGTCGAGCTGGCCGTCGGCGTGCTTGGCGTCCACCAGGGTCAGGATCGAATCGAGCAGGTAGGTCTCGGCGATCGCGTCGTCCATGAAGAAGGTCTGCGCCACCGGGCCGGGGTCGGCCAGGCCGGTGGTCTCGATCACCACGCGCTCGAAGTCGAGCTCGCCCTTGCGCTTCTTCTCGGCCAGGGTGGTCAGCGTGCTGCGCAGGTCCTCGCGGATGGTGCAGCACACGCAGCCGTTGGACAGCTGCAGGATCTGCTCGTTGCCGGTGTCGTCGACCAGGATGTCGTTGTCAATGTTCTCCTCGCCGAACTCGTTCTCGATCACGGCGATCTTGTGGCCGTGCTGCTCCGACAGCACGCGCTTGAGCAGGGTCGTCTTGCCCGAGCCGAGGAAGCCGGTGAGGATGGTGGCGGGGATGAGACCTTGGGACATGGGCGGGCGATCCGTTTCGATGTGGGCCGGGGCCACCGCAGATGGGGTCGGGCGGCCGGGGGGCAAGGGTCGGGTATTCTCTCCTTCCCGCGATAACCGACACGCTTGCAGTGTCCGACCCGCACCCTACCCGACCCCCGGCCGACAAGCGCGGCTTCTTCGAGCGCCTCGTGGAGTTCGTCGTGCCCGGCCCCGACAGCCGCGACGAGCTGATCGAGACCCTGGCCGACGCGGAGCAGCGCGAGCTGATCGAGCCCGAAAGCCGGGCCATGCTCGAAGGCGTGATCCGGATGGCGGACATGACCGCCGGCGATGCCATGGTGGCTGCGCCGCGGATGGACCTGCTCGACATCGACGCCCCGTACGACGAGCTGCTGGCGATCGTGATCGACACCGGCCACTCGCGCTTCCCGGTCTACGAGGACAAGCGCGAGAACGTCATCGGCATCCTGCTCGCGAAAGACCTGCTCAAGCTGCAGCGCGCGCCCGAGCTGAACCTGCGCACGCTGCTGCGCCCGGCCGTCTTCGTGCCCGAGAGCAAGCGCCTGAACGAGCTGCTGCGCGACTTCCGAAGCAACCGCAACCACCTCGCGATCGTGATCGACGAGTTCGGCAACACCGCCGGCCTGATCACCATCGAGGACGTGCTCGAGGAGATCGTCGGCGAGATCGAGGACGAGTTCGACGAGGCCGACCGCGACTCCAGCGTCTACACGCTGGCCGACGGCACGCACCGGGTGGCCGGCGACGCGCCCATCGCGTCGGTCAACGAGGCCTTCGGCGCGCGCTTCCCCGAGTCCGACTTCGACACCATCGGCGGGCTCGTGGCGCACGAGTTCGGCCGCGTGCCACGGCGCGGCGAGTCGGTCGACCTGGGCGGCCTGCGCTTCTCGGTCATGCTCACCCGCGGCGGCGCCGTGCGCTGGTTCCGCGTCGCCCGCCTGCCCGGCGAATCGCAGCTCGGCGACCTGTCGGCCGATGCGGACTGAGCGCGCGCGGGCCGCGCGCGAGTTCGGCCTCGCGGCGCTGGCCGGCGCGCTGTCCACGCTCGCCTGCGTGCACACGGCGTGGTGGCCGCTGTCGCTGGCCTGCGTCGCGGTGCTGGCCTGGCGCGTCGCCGGGGCCGGCCCGGGGCGGGCGGCCCTGCTCGGCTGGAGCTTCGGCACCGCGTGGCTGGTGGCCGGCACCTGGTGGCTCTTCGTCAGCATGCACCGCTACGGCGGCCTGCCCGCGCCGCTGGCCGCGCTGGCGGTGCTGGCGCTGTCGGCCGCGCTGTCGCTGTATCTCGCCGCCGCGATGGCGCTGTTCGCCCGCCTGCGCAGCGGCCGTCTCGGTCTCGACGCGGCCCTGTTCGCGGCCTGCTGGCTGCTGGCCGAGCTGGCGCGAGGCCTGCTGCTGACCGGCTTTCCGTGGGTGGCCAGCGGCTATGCCCATGTGGACGGGCCGCTGGCCGCCCTGGCGCCGTGGTTGGGCGTCTACGGCATCGGTGCGGTGGGCGCCGGGCTGGCCGCCCTGCCGGCCCTGGCCCAGGGGGCGGGACGCGGCTGGCAGGTGGCGCTGGTGGCCGGCGTGCTGCTGGCCATGCCGCTGGCCGGGCGTGACTTCAGCAGCGCCGCCGGCCGCATCGACGTGACGCTGATCCAGACCAATGTGGCGCAGGACGAGAAGTTCGCGCCCGAGCGGCTACCCGAGGCGCTGGCCTGGCTCGAGCGCGCGCTGGCCGCCGCGCCCGGGCCGCTGGTGCTGGCCCCCGAGACCGCCATCCCGCTGCTGCCCGACCAGCTCGGCGACGAGGCCTGGCAGCGCCTGACTGCGCCGTTTCGCGACGGCCCGCGCGCCGCGCTCGTCGGGCTGCCGCTGGGCAGCTTCGAGGCCGGCTACACCAACTCGGCGGCCGGCCTGGCGCCCGGCGGCCCGGCGCCGTTCTACCGCTACGACAAGCAGCATCTGGTGCCCTTCGGCGAGTTCATCCCGCCGGGATTCCGCTGGTTCACCGACATGATGAACATCCCGCTGGGCGACTTCGCGCGCGGCCCGAGGGTGCCGCCGCCGTTCGAGTACGGCGGCCAGCGCATCGGCCCGAACATCTGCTACGAGGACCTGTTCGGCGAGGAACTGGCGCTGCGCTTCGCCGATGCCGCGCGCGCGCCCACGCTGCTGGCCAACCTGAGCAACATCGGCTGGTTCGGCGACACCATCGCCGTCGACCAGCACCTGCACATCTCGCGCATGCGCACGCTGGAGCTGCAGCGGCCGATGGTGCGCGCCACCAACACCGGCGCCACCGCCGCCATCGACCACCGCGGCGAGGTCACGGCCTGGCTGGCCCCCTTCACCCGGGGCAGCCTGCAGGCGCAGGTGGAAGGCCGCATCGGCCTGACGCCCTATGCGCGCTGGGCCTCGCAGGCCGGGCTGTGGCCGCTGGCGCTGGCGGCGCTGGGCGTGATCGGCGCCGCCGCGGCGCTGCGGCGCAGGCCCGCTCCTTAGAATCGGCGCTCCTTCGACGTGGCGTGCCCCGGGCGTGCCGCAGACCCGTCTTCCATGCTGACCTTCCAGAACATCATCCAGAAACTCCAGGACTACTGGGGCCGCCAGGGCTGCGCGCTGCTGCAGCCCTACGACATGGAGGTGGGCGCGGGCACCAGCCACACCGCCACCTTCCTGCGCGCGCTCGGCCCCGAGCCGTGGAAGGCCGCCTACGTCCAGCCCAGCCGCCGCCCGAAGGACGGGCGCTACGGCGAGAACCCGAACCGCCTGCAGCACTACTACCAGTACCAGGTGGTGCTCAAGCCGGCGCCGGAGAACATCCTCGAGCTCTACCTCGGCAGCCTGGAGGCGCTGGGCTTCGACCTGCGCCGCAACGACGTGCGCTTCGTCGAGGACGACTGGGAGAACCCGACGCTGGGCTGCTGGGGCCTGGGCTGGGAGGTGTGGCTCAACGGCATGGAAGTCACCCAGTTCACCTACTTCCAACAGGTCGGCGGCATCGACTGCAAGCCGATCACCGGCGAGATCACCTACGGCCTGGAGCGGCTGGCGATGTACCTGCAGGGCGTGGACAACGTCTACGACCTGACCTGGACCGACGGCCTGACCTACCGCGACGTGTACCACCAGAACGAGGTCGAGCAGAGCACCTACAACTTCGAGCACAGCGACGTCGAGTTCCTGCTGCAGGCGTTCGGGGCGCACGAACGCCAGAGCAAGCACCTGATGGAGCAGCAGCTCGCGCTGCCGGCCTACGAGCAGCTGCTCAAGTGCGGCCACTGCTTCAACCTGCTGGACGCGCGCGGCGCGATCAGCGTCACCGAGCGGGCCGCCTACATCGGCCGCATCCGCGTGCTGGCGCGCACGGTGGCGCAGAGCTACCTGCAGAGCCGGGCGCGGCTCGGCTTCCCGATGGCGCAGCGCGACCGCGCCGACGAAGTGCTCGCCGCGCTGGCGAAGAAGGCGGCCTGACATGAGCAGCACACGCAGTCTGCTGGTGGAGCTGTTCGTCGAGGAACTGCCGCCCAAGGCCCTGAAGAAGCTGGGCGAGGCCTTCGCCCAGGGCCTCGTGACCGGGCTCAGGGCCCAGGGCCTGGCCACCGACCATTCCGCCGTCACCGCCTATGCCACGCCACGCCGGCTGGCCGCGCACGTGAGCGCGGTGCTCGCGCAGGCGCCGGACCAGGAAGTGACCCGCAAGCTCATGCCGGTGTCCGTTGGCATCGGCGCCGACGGCAAGCCGACGGCTGCACTGAAAAAGAACCTGGCCAAGTTCGGGCGAGAGGCGCTGGCCGACCTCTGGCCCGATGCCAAGGATGGGCCGGATGCGTTGTTCGTCCAGCAGGACGGCAAGGCCGAAGCGCTCTTCCTGCGCAGCCTCGCCAAAGGCTCCTCGCTGCAGGCCGGCCTGCAGGCCGCGCTCGACGACACGCTCAAGGCGCTGCCGATCCCCAAGGTGATGAGCTACCAGCTCGCCGACGGCTGGAGCAGCGTCGACTTCGTGCGGCCGGCGCACGGGCTGGTGGCCCTGCACGGGCCCGACGTGGTGCCGGTGGCCGCGCTCGGCCTGCAGGCCGGGCGCGCGACGCGCGGCCACCGCTTCGAGGCGCAGTTCGACCCGATCGAGCTGCAGCACGCCGACCACTACGCGCAGCAGCTCGAGACGCAGGGCGCGGTGATCGCCGCGTTCGGCCACCGCCGCGCCGAGATCGTGCGCCAGCTGCAGCACGCCGCGGCGCCGCTCGGCCTGGTGCCGGTGGACGACGACGCGCTGCTCGACGAGGTGACCGCGCTGGTCGAGCGGCCCAACGTGCTGCTGTGCCAGTTCGAGCCCGAGTTCCTGGCCGTGCCGCCGGAATGCCTCATCCTCACGATGAAGGCGAACCAGAAGTATTTCCCGCTGCTGGACGCGCAGGGCCGGCTGACGCACCGCTTCCTCGTGGTCAGCAACATCCGGCCCGACGACGCCTCGGCCATCGTGCAGGGCAACGAGCGCGTGGTGCGGCCGCGCCTGGCCGATGCCAAGTTCTTCTTCGACCAGGACCGCAAGCGCACGCTCGAGTCGCGCCTGCCGCTGCTGGACAAGGTGGTCTACCACGGCAAGCTCGGCTCGCAGGGGCAACGCGTGCGGCGCGTGTGCGCCATCGCCCGCGCCGTGGGCCGGCAGCTTGGCGGCGAGGCACTAGCGGCACAGGCCGAGCGCGCGTCGCGCCTGGCCAAGGCCGACCTGGTGACCGACATGGTGGGCGAGTTCCCCGAGCTGCAGGGCGTGATGGGCGGCTACTACGCGCGCCACGACGGCGAGACCGAGGCGGTGGCCTTCGCGGTGGAGGACCACTACCGGCCGCGCTTTGCCGGCGATGCGCTGCCGCGCAACGACGCCGGTGTCGCCGCGGCCCTGGCCGACAAGCTGGAGACCCTGGTCGGCCTGTTCGGCGCCGGCGAGAAGCCCACCGGCGACAAGGACCCGTTCGCCCTGCGCCGCCATGCGCTGGGCGTAATCCGCATGCTGGTCGAGCGCGACCTGCCGCTGTCGATCCCCGAGCTGCTGGCCAGCGCCGCGTCGGCGTTCACGCCGGTCCCGGCCACCGACGACGCGCTGGGCTTCATGTACGACCGCCTCGTGGGCTACCTGCGCGACCTGGGCTACAGCGCGCAGGAGGTCGACGCCGTGGTCAGCGTGCGCCCGCCGCGCTGGGCCGAGCTGCCGCGGCGCCTGGCCGCCGTGCGCGCCTTCGCCGCGCTGCCCGAGAGCGCCGCGCTGGCTGCCGCCAACAAGCGCATCGGCAACATCCTGAAGAAGTCCGACGCCGCGCCCGGCGCCGCCGTCGACGCGGCACGCCTGGTGGAGCCGGCCGAGCGCGCCCTGGCCGGCGCGCTGACCAACGTCAAGTCGCTGGCCGATTCGCTCTACGACAACGGCGAGTACACGGCGTCGCTGCGCGAACTGGCGGTGCTGCGCGCGCCGGTGGACGCGTTCTTCGACGGCGTGATGGTCAATGCCGACGACCCGGCCCTGCGCGCCAACCGGCTCGCGCTGCTGGCCACGCTGCACGCGGCGATGAACCGCGTGGCCGACCTGTCGCGGCTGGCGGCCTAGGAGACTTCGCATGCAGTCCCACCACGGCCTCAAGCTGGTGATCCTCGGGCGCGACGGCATCCTCAACGTGTTCCGCACCGACCACGTGAAGGCACCCTACGAGTGGATCCCCATCGAGGGCGCGCTCGAGGCCGTGGCCCGGCTCAACCAGGACGGCTGGCACGTGGTGGTGGCGACCAACCAGTCCGGCATCGGCCGGGGGCTGGTGGACATGTCCTCGCTCAACGCGATCCACCAGCACATGATGCAGCTGCTGCTGGCCAAGGGCGGGCGCCTGGACGCGGTGTTCATCTGCCCCCACGTGCCGGAGGACGGCTGCACCTGCCGCAAGCCGCTGCCGGGCCTGATGCAGCAGGTGGCCGAGCGCTACGGACTGACCGGCCTGGCGGGCGTGCCGATGGTGTGCGACACCGCGCGCGACCTGCAGGCCGCCCATGCCGCGGGCTGCGAGCCGCACCTCGTGCGCACCGGCCGCGCCGCCGGTCTCTCCGCGGCCGACCTCGCCACGTGGCAGGCCGGCATCCCCGGCGTGCGCGTGCACGACAGCCTGGCGGATTTCGCCCACTTCGTGCTGCACCGCGACCACCAGGCGCACGGCGTCACCGGCGAGGAATCCGCGCCGGCGCCGCTGCCGCGCTGAGGCCCGCCGATGACGCTGCTGGCCGCCCTGCGCTCCGCCCTGTTCGTGCTGTGGCTCGCGGTCACGGTGGTGCCGTGGGCCATCGCCGTGCTGCTGGCGTCGATCTTCGTGCGCGGCGACACGCTGTACTGGATGTGTGCCAACTGGCTGTCGGTGGCGATGTGGGGCTGCCGCACGATCTGCGGCGTGCGAATGCGCATCCAGGGCATGGACAACCTGCCGCCGGCCGACCGCCAGTCGCCGGTGATCCTGCTGTCCAAGCACCAGAGCACCTGGGAGACCTTCACCTACCCGACGATCATGAGCCACCCGCTGGCCTACGTGTTCAAGCGGGAGCTGCTCTACATCCCCTTCTTCGGCTGGGCCATGGGCCGGCTGGACATGATCCACATCGACCGCAGCAAGCGCGCCGAGGCGTTCAACCGCGTCGTCGAGCAGGGCCAGCGCATCCTCGCCCACGGCAGCTGGATCATCATGTTTCCCGAGGGCACGCGCACCCCGCGCGGCAGCCAGGGCACCTACAAGACCGGCGGCACGCGCCTCGCGCTGGCCACCGGTGCGCCGGTGGTGCCGATCGCCGTGACTTCGGCGCGCTGCTGGCCGCGCAAGAGCTTCATCGTGCGCCCCGGCGTGGTGGACGTGTCCATCGGCGCGCCGATCCCGGTCGAAGGCCGCGCCGCCGACGAGCTGATGCGCGAGGTGGAAGCCTGGATCGAGGCCGAGATGCGCCGGCTCGACCCCGAGGCCTACGCCGGCAGCGGCCCGGCCGCGTAAATACAATCGCGGTCCATGCCGCGCGCCCCCGCCGAACCGTCCCCGCAGCTGAGCCTGTGGGACGAGGCCCCGCCGGCCGAGGCGGCGGGGCCCGCCGCGCCCCTGGCGCTGGAACCCTCCCCGCCCGCGCCGGCCGCCGCGGCGCCGTCGCGGCCCGCCCGGGCCGACGACACCGCCGCCCCGGTGTCGTCGATGCTGGTGCCCGCCACCTTCCGCCACCCGCAGGCCAACCGGGAGTCGCGCCTGGACGGGCATCACGTCGCCTTCCTGTTTCGCCGCATGCGGCGCAAGACCATCGGCTTCTCGGTCGGCGCCGACGGCCTGGTGGTCAGCGCGCCGCGCTGGGTGGCGCTGGGCGAGGTGGAGGCCGCGCTGCAGGAGAAGTCGCGCTGGGTGCTGGCCAAGCTGCAGGAGCAGGCCGAGCGCACGCGCAAGGCCGCGGCGCAGCGCATCGAGTGGCGCGACGGCACCACCGTGCCCTTCCTGGGCGAGCCGGTCATCGTGGTGCTCGACCCGCGCGTGGCAGGCACCCAGCTCGTCACCGCCACCGACACCCTGCCCGGCGTACCGCGGCTGACGCTGCACGTGGGCCTGACACAGCACGCCGGCGGCGAGCAGATCCGCGACGCGGTGCAGAGCTGGCTGCAGCGCCAGGCGCGCCGCGTGTTCGAGGAGCGCTGCCACCACTTCGCGGCGCAGCTCGGCGTGCGTTGGACCCGGCTGTCGCTCAGCTCGGCCACCACGCGCTGGGGCAGCGCCAGCGCCGACGGCGCGATCCGCCTGCACTGGCGCCTGATCCACTTCGCGCTGCCGACCATCGACTACGTGGTCGCGCACGAGCTGGCGCACCTGCGCGTGATGGACCACAGCCCGCGCTTCTGGGACGTGGTGCGCTCGGTGATCCCCGACGTGGACCGCCTGCGCGACGGCCTGCGCGACGAACTGCTGCCGACCTAGCGCGGCGCCTCAGGCCGCCGCGCCGAAGCGCCAGACGCCGTCGGCGCCGCGCTCGCGCACGAGGCGCCCCCGATACCAAAGAAGGTGCAGGTGGGCCACCGCCTCGCCCATCGCGAAGGTGGTCTGGTGCAGGTCGAGCGGGCGCCGGAACAGCACCGGCAGCAGCTCCGCGGCATGGTGCGGCCGCTGGGCGCAGGCCGCCAGCACGTCGGCCAGGCGCTCGTCGTGGTGCCGCACCAGCTGGCGCAGCCGCGCGTGCAGCCCCTGGAAGGGCTTGCCGTGCGACGGCAGCACCAGCGTGCCTTCGGCCAGCGGCTCGTAGCGCCCGAGCGACGCGAGGTACAGCGCCAGCGGGTCGGACTCGGGTTCCAGGTCGTACACGCTGACATTGGTGGAGATGCGCGGCAGCACCATGTCGCCCGAGATCAGCAGCGCCGGCTCGTCGCAGGCCAGCGCGATGTGCTCGGGCGCGTGGCCGTAGCCGGCGATGCAGCGCCACGGCCGCCCGCCGATGTGCAGCACCTGGCCGTCCATCAGGCGGCGGTAGCTCGGCGGCACCGCCGGCACCATGCCGGCGTAGTAGTTGGCGCGCGCGCGCACCTTGGCCACCGACTCGGGGTCGGTCAGGCCGTGGCTGGCGAAGAAGGCCGCGGCGCGGTCGCCGCCGAAGCCGGTGGTGCTCTGGCTGGCCACGCGGGCGCCGTTGTAGTCGGTGGCGCTGACCCACAGCCGGCACTGCCAGCGCTCGGTCAGCCAGTGCGCCAGGCCGATGTGGTCCGGGTGCATGTGGGTGGCGATCACGCGCAGCACCGGGCGGCACTGCAGCTCGCGCTCGAACACCTGCTCCCAGGCGCTGCGCGTGGCGTCGTTGGTGACGCCGCAGTCGACGATGGTCCAGCCGTCCACGCCGTCGATGCGGTCGGCCAGCAGCCACAGGTTGATGTGGTCCAGCGCGAACGGCAGCCCCATGCGCAACCAGCGCACGCCCGGCGCGATGTCGAGCACCTGCCCGGGGCCGGGCACGGTGTCGCCGAAGGGATAGTGCAGCTCGCTCTCGTGGGGGTTGGCCATGGCGGGTTGGCGCAGGCCGGCGGCGCGGGCTGCTACATTGACGTTAACGTTAACGTCAATTGTGCCTGCCCGCCGGCAGGCCCGCTGCCCGCACCGTGAGTCCCGCCCGGTCCGCCGCCACCACGTTCAGCATCGCCGAGCTCGCCGAGGAGTTCGACGTCACGCCGCGCGCGATCCGCTTCTACGAGGACGTGGGCCTGCTCGAACCGGCGCGCGCCGGCCGCAACCGCGTCTACACCCAGCGCGACCGCACGCGCCTGAAGCTCACGCTGCGCGGCAAGCGCCTGGGCCTGTCGCTGCAGGAGATCAAGCAGCTGGTGGACATGTACGACTCCGAGGCCGACACGGCGCCGCAGCTCAACGCCTTCCTGCAGGTGCTGGGCGACCATCGGCGCCAGCTCGAGCAGCAGATGGAAGACATCCAGATCACGCTGGCGGAGATCGGCCAGCACGAGGCGCGCTGCCGCGAGCTGCTGCGCGCGGCCTCCCGGCGCATCCAGAAGAAGGAGACCCACTCATGAGCACCCTGCCCGGCCTCGACTTCCAGCTCGGCGAGGACATCGACGCCCTGCGCGACGCGGTGCGCGCCTTCGCCGACGCCGAAATCGCGCCGCGGGCGGCCGAGATCGACCGCAGCGACCGCTTCCCGATGGACCTGTGGCGCAAGATGGGCGAGCTGGGCGTGCTGGGCATCACCGTGCCCGAGGCCTACGGCGGCGCCGACATGGGCTACCTCGCCCACATGGTGGCGATGGAGGAGATCAGCCGCGGCAGCGCCAGCGTCGGCCTGAGCTACGGCGCGCACAGCAACCTGTGCGTCAACCAGATCAAGCGCAACGGCACCGACGCGCAGAAGCGAAAGTACCTGCCGAAGCTGATCAGCGGCGAGCACGTGGGCGCGCTGGCGATGAGCGAGCCCGGCGCCGGCAGCGACGTGATCAGCATGAAGCTCAAGGCCGAGGACAAGGGCGGCTACTACCTGCTCAACGGCACCAAGATGTGGATCACCAACGGCCCGGACGCCGACACGATGGTGGTCTACGCCAAGACCGAGCCCGAGCTGGGCGCGCGCGGCGTCACCGCCTTCATCGTCGAGAAGGGCATGAAGGGCTTCTCCACCGCACAGAAGCTCGACAAGCTCGGCATGCGCGGCAGCCACACCGGCGAGATGGTGTTCGCCGACGTGGAGGTGCCGGCCGAGAACATCCTGGGCACGCTCAACGGTGGCGCGCGCGTGCTGATGAGCGGGCTGGACTACGAGCGCGCGGTGCTCGCCGCCGGCCCGATCGGCATCATGCAGAGCGTGATGGACAACGTGATCCCCTACACCCACGACCGCAAGCAGTTCGGCCAGAGCATCGGCGAGTTCCAGCTGATCCAGGGCAAGGTGGCCGACATGTACACCGTGCTGCAGGCCGCGCGCAGCTTCTGCTACACGGTGGGCAAGAACCTCGACCAGCTCGGCACCGAGCACGTGCGCCAGGTGCGCAAGGACTGCGCCAGCGTGATCCTGTGGTGCGCCGAGAAGGCCACCTGGATGGCCGGCGAGGGCATCCAGATCTTCGGCGGCAACGGCTACATCAACGAGTACCCGCTCGGCCGGCTGTGGCGCGACGCCAAGCTCTACGAGATCGGCGCGGGCACCAGCGAGATCCGCCGCATGCTGATCGGCCGCGAGCTGTTCGCCGAGACGATGTGAGACCCGCGCGATGCCGCACCGACTCCTTGCCAACAACGCCGGCTGGGCGGCTGCCAAGAAGGCCGCCGACCCCGGCTTCTTCACCCGGCTGGCGCAGCAGCAGAACCCGCGCTACATGTGGATCGGCTGCGCCGACAGCCGCGTGCCCGCCAACGAGATCACCGGCCTCGACCCCGGCGAGGTCTTCGTGCACCGCAACGTGGCCAACGTCGTGGTGCACAGCGACCTCAACGCGCTGTCGACCATCCAGTTCGCGGTGGAGCACCTGAAGGTCGGTCACATCTTCGTCGTCGGCCACTACGGCTGCGCCGGCGTGCGCGCGGCCATGCGCGGGCTGCGCGTCGGCCTGGCCGACAACTGGCTGCGCCATGTGCAGGACGTGCGCCTGCGCCACCGCAAGCGCCTGGAACACCTGAGCCCGGCGCAGCAGGAGGACATCCTGTGCGAGATGAACGTCATCGAGCAGGTGGGCAACGTGGCGCTGTCCACCGTGATGCAGGATGCCTGGGCCCGCGGGCAGGAGGTGTCGGTGCACGGCTGGGTCTACGGCCTGGCCGACGGCCTGCTGAAGGACCTGCAGGTCACGATGAGCCGGCCCGAAGAGGTGGTGCCGGTGTTCGCCGCCGCGCTCAAGCGCTACCCGCGCGCGCCCTCCGGCGCACCGAACACGGTGGCGGGCGAACTGGGCGACGAGTAGGGCCGGCCATGCCGCTGCACGTGCACACGCCGGTGCTGAAGGCCCCGCCCGAGCTGGCGGGCCCGGGCCGCACCGTGTGGCTCAAGATGGACGCGCTGCAGCCCGGCGGCAGCTTCAAGATGCGCGGCGTGGGCCACCTGGTGCAGCGCCGCGTGGCCGAAGGCGCGCGCGCCGTGGTCTGCGCCTCGGGCGGCAATGCCGGCATGGCCGCCGCGCTGGCCGCGGCCGCCTGCGGCGTGCCGGCCACGATCGTGCTGCCCGAAAGCACCTCGGTGGCCGTGCGCGAAGCCATCGCCGCACGCGACGCCGCGGTGGTGGTGCACGGCACGGTCTGGGACGAGGCCCATGCCCACGCCGTGGCGCTGGCGCAGGCGCAGGACGCGGTCTACGTGCACCCCTTCGACGACCCGCTGCTGTGGGACGGCCACGCCTCGCTGATCGACGAGGCCGTGCGCGACGGCATCACCTTCGACGCGGTGGTCGCGAGCGTCGGCGGCGGCGGGCTGCTGGCGGGCGTGGTCGAGGGCCTGCGCCGCAACGGCCTGGCCGACGTGCCGGTGCTGGCAGTGGAAACCGAGGGCGCGGCCAGTTTCGCGGCGGCCCTGGCGGCGGGCGAACCCGTCACGCTGCCGGCCATTACCTCGGTGGCCACCTCGCTCGGCGCGCGCCGCGTCACGCCGCACCTGCTGGACCTGGCGCGCACGCACCCGATCCGCAGCCTGGTGGTCAGCGACGCGGACGCGGTGCAGGCCTGCAGCCGCCTCGCCGATGCCGTGCGCGTGCTGGTGGAGCCCGCCTGCGGCGCGTCGGTGGCGGCGCTGCACGCCCGGCCCGACCCGCTGGCCCGCTTTGCCGCGCCGCTGGTGGTGGTGTGCGGCGGGATGGGCGTGACGACGGCGCGGCTGGCCGGATGGAGGCGCGAGCTTGGCCTCGACTGACGCCACCCCGCTGCCCACGCTGGACATCGGCCTGCCCGGCTGGACGCTGCGCGCCTGGCGTGCCGACGACGCCGCCGCGCTGGCGCAGCATGCCGACAACCCCAACGTCTGGCGCTGGATGAGCGACTCGTTCCCGCACCCGTACACCGAGGACATCGCGCGCCACTGGGTCACGCGCGGGCACATCGACTTCGGCGGCGACAACTGGGCGATCGCCCACGACGACGCGGCGCTCGGCGGCTGCGGCATCCACTGGGGCGAGGGGCAGCTGCGCTGCAACGCCGAGGTCGGGTGGTGGCTGGCCGAGCCGTGGTGGGGCCGCGGCGTGGTGTCGCGAGTGGCCGCATTGCTGGTGCAGCGCGCCTTCGACAACCCGGCGATCACGCGCGTGTTCGCGCCGGTGCATGCCGGCAATGCGCGGTCGATGCGGGTGGCGCAGAAGGCCGGGCTGGCGCTCGAGGGCGTGCAGCGCCTGTCGGCGATGAAGGCCGGCCGCCCGGTCGACCGCCACGTATTCGCCCGCTACCGCGACACCGTCTAGGGCCCGCACGCCATGTTCCCCCGCCTCACCGACCCGCGCGCCGTCGAGATCGCCCAGGCCATGCTCGACGGCTTCAATACCCACTACCGGCTGTTCCGCGAGACCAGCCGCGCCGCCAAGGCGCGCTTCGAGGCGGCCGACTGGCACGGCCAGCAGCGCGCCCAGCGCGAGCGCATCGAGTTCTACGACCGCCGCGTGGTCGAGGCCGCCGAGCGCCTGACGCGCGAGTTCGACGCCACGCGACTGCCGAT
This sequence comes from Aquabacterium sp. T101, assembly GCF_057219775.1. NCBI lineage: Bacteria > Pseudomonadati > Pseudomonadota > Betaproteobacteria > Burkholderiales > Sphaerotilaceae > Aquabacterium > Aquabacterium sp. T101. The sequence goes on along the minus strand of NZ_JBXVVZ010000009.1, from coordinate 26,029 downwards.
GGACGTGTGGCAGCAGATCAAGCTGCACTACATCGGCCTGCTGGTGGACCATCACCAGCCCGAGCTGGCCGAGACCTTCTTCAACTCGGTGTCCACGCGGCTGCTGCACCGCAGCTACTTCCGCAACGACTTCCTGTTCGTGCGCCCGGCCGTCAGCACCGAGTACATCGAGAACGACGAGCCCGCCGCCACGCCGACCTACCGCGCCTACTACCCCACGCGCGACACGCTGCGCGACACGCTCACACGCATCGTCACCAACTTCCGGCTCGACTGCGAGTTCGAGGACCTGCAGCGCGACATCGGCGACGTGCATGCGGCGGTGGAGTCGCTGCTGGGCGAGCACAAGCTGCGCACCAACTTCCAGATCCAGGTCCTGTCGTCGCTGTTCTTCCGCAACAAGGGCGCCTACGTGGTGGGCAAGATCATCAACGGCTATGCCGAGGTGCCCTTCGCGCTGCCCATCGTCCATGGCGACGACGGCCGGCTGCTGATCGACGCCGCGCTGTTCGGCGAGGACGACCTGCTGCTGATCTTCTCGTTCGCGCGCGCCTACTTCATGGTGGACATGGAGGTGCCCAGCGCCTACGTCACCTTCCTGCGCTCGCTGATGCCGCGCAAGCCGCGCTCGGAGATCTACAACGCGCTGGGCCTGCAGAAGCAGGGCAAGAACATCTTCTACCGCGACTTCCTCTATCACCTGCGCCACAGCAGCGACGCCTTCCGCATCGCGCCGGGCATCAAGGGCATGGTGATGCTGGTGTTCGACCTGCCGTCCTTCCCCTACGTGTTCAAGGTCATCAAGGACTGGTATCCGCCGCCCAAGGACACGTCGCGCGAGCAGATCATGGGCAAGTACCTGCTGGTCAAGACGCACGACCGGGTCGGGCGCATGGCCGACACGCTGGAGTACACCAACGTGGCCTTCCCCCGCTCCCGCTTCGAGCCGGCGCTGGTGGAGGAGCTGCGCCGCTTCTGCCCGAGCGTGGTGGAGGAGGACGGCGACGTGATCGTCATCAAGCACCTCTACATCGAGCGGCGCATGATCCCGCTCAACATTTTCCTGGGCGACGCGACGCGCGAGCAGATGGAGCACGCGGTGGTGGAGTACGGCCATGCCATCAAGGACCTCGTGGCCGCCAACATCTTCCCCGGCGACATGCTGTGGAAGAACTTCGGCGTCACGCGCCACGGCAAGGTGGTGTTCTACGACTACGACGAGATCGAGTACCTGACCGACTGCAACTTCCGCCGCGTGCCCGAGGCGCGCAACGAGGAGGACGAGATGAGCGGCGAGGTCTGGTACCCGGTGGGCCCGCGCGACGTGTTTCCTGAGACCTTCGGCCCCTTCCTGCTCGGCAACGACGTGGTGCGCGAGATGTTCATGAAGCACCACGCCGACCTGCTCGACCCGGCCTTCTGGCAGGGCCACAAGGAGCGCATCCTGGCCGGCCACGTGCACGACGTGTTCCCCTACGACGAGCGCAAGCGCTTCGCCCACGCGCGGACCGCGCCGGAGGCCGCCTGATGGCCGAGACCGTGTTCGGCTCCGACGCCTACGCCCCGGCGCAGATCGCCCAGCGCGTCAGCGACGTGGGCGTGCGCAAGGCACGCCTGCCGCCGCTGACGCTGGCGCTGCTGGGCGTGCTGGCCGGCGCCTTCATCGGCCTGGGCGCGATGATGTTCACGCTGGTGGTCAGCGACGCCTCGCTGGGCTTCGCCGCGCAGCGCCTGCTCGGCGGGCTGGCGTTCTCGCTCGGGCTGCTGCTGGTGGCGGTGGCGGGCGCGGAGCTGTTCACCGGCAACAACCTGATCGCGATGGCCTGGGCCGGCGGCCACGTGCGCAGCGGCGAGCTGCTGCGCCACTGGGCCCTGGTGTGCCTGGCCAACCTTGCCGGCGCCGTCGGCCTGGCGCTGCTGGTGTGGCTGTCCGGGCAGGCGTCGATGAACGGCGGTGCCGTCGGCCGCGCCGCGGTGGCCATCGCCACCGCCAAGGCGCAGCTGCCCTGGGGCGAGGCCTTCGTGCGTGGCGTGCTGTGCAACGTGCTGGTGTGCATGGCGGTGTGGATGGCGTTCGCCGGGCGCAGCGTCGTCGACAAGGCCGTCGCGGTGGTGTTCCCGGTGACGGCCTTCGTGGCGGCCGGCTTCGAGCACTCGATCGCCAACTTCTACTTCTTCCCGCTGGCGCTGCTGCTGGGTGCGCCGCTGGCCGCCGGCGACGTGCTGGTCAACCTGGCCGCGGTGATCGCGGGCAACCTGGTGGGCGGCAGCGTGCTGGTCGCGCTGGTGTACTGGGCCATCTACCTGCGCGTGCCTCCGGGCCCGCCGGCCGCGCCATGAACTGGCTCGAGGCCTTCGAGTTCGCCAGCTACGTGGTCACCGTGGTGGGCCTGCCGGTGGCCATCGGCATCTTCCTCTACGAGCAGCGCAAGGAGCGCGAGAACGAGGAGGAGGAGGGCTACCAGCACCTGTCCGACGCGTACAACGCGTTCCTGAAGATCGTGCTCGACAACGCCGACCTGCAGCTGCGCACCCACGAGCCGCTGGCCAACCCGACGGCCGAGCAGCGCGAGCGCATGCTGGTCATCTTCGACATGCTGATCTCGCTGTTCGAGCGCGCCTACCTCGTGGCCTACCGCGACGACATGGACGCCGCGGAGCGGCGGCGCTGGAACTCGTGGGACGACTACATGCGCGAGTGGTGCCGGCGCGACGACTTCTTCAACGCCCTGCCGCTGCTGCTGCGCGGCGAGGACCCCGGCTTCCAGGCCTACATGAAGCGGGTCGCGCAGGAAGAGCGCGGCACGCCCCTGCTCGTCCCCTGACATCCCGAACCGAAAGGAGCCTGCCATGGCCAGCACCGATCCCGTCGTCATCGTCTCCGCCGCGCGCACGCCCATCGGCGGACTGCTCGGCGACTTCGCCGGCCTCGCCGCCTGGGAGCTGGGCGCGGTGGCGATCCGCGCGGCGGTCGAGCGCGCGGGCGTGCCGGGCGACGCGGTCGACGAGGTGCTGATGGGCAACTGCCTGATGGCCGGCCAGGGCCAGGCCCCCGCGCGCCAGGCGCTGCGCAAGGCCGGCCTGCCCGACGGCGCCGGCGCCGTGACGCTGTCCAAGATGTGCGGCAGCGGCATGCGCGCGATGATGTTCGCGCACGACATGCTCGCCGCCGGCTCGGCCGACGTGATGGTGGCCGGCGGCATGGAAAGCATGACCAACGCGCCGCACCTGATGTTCGCGCGCAAGGGCGTCAAGTACGGCATGGCGTCGATGTACGACCACATGGCGATGGACGGGCTGGAGGACGCCTACGAGCGCGGCAAGGCGATGGGCGTGTTCGCGGAGTCGTGCGCCGCCAAGTACGGCTTCACCCGCGAGGCGATGGACCAGTACTCGATCGCGTCCACCCAGCGCGCGCAGGCGGCCAACCAGGACGGCCGCTTCGCCTGGGAGATCGCCCCGGTGACCCTGGCCTCGGCCAAGGGCGACACCGTGGTCGACAAGGACGAGCAGCCGTTCAAGGCGCGGCTGGACAAGATCCCCTCGCTCAAGCCGGCGTTCAGGAAGGACGGCACGATCACCGCCGCGTCGTCGTCGAGCATCTCCGACGGCGCCGCGGCGCTGGTGCTGATGCGCGAGTCCACCGCGCGGCAGCGCGGCGCCACGCCGATCGCGCGGATCGTCTCGCACGCGGTGCACGCGCAGGCGCCGGAATGGTTCTCCACCGCGCCGGCCGGCGCCATCGCCAAGGCCCTGGCGCGCGCCGGCTGGGACGCGAAGAGCGTGGACCTGTGGGAGGTGAACGAGGCCTTCGCCGCGGTGACGATGGCCGCGATGGCGGAGTTCAAGCTGCCGCACGACATCGTCAACGTGCATGGCGGCGCGGTCGCGCTGGGCCACCCGATCGGCGCATCGGGCGCGCGCATCGTCGTCACGCTGCTGGGGGCGCTGCGCCAGCGCGGGGCCCGGCGCGGCATGGCGTCGCTGTGCATCGGCGGCGGCGAGGCCACGGCGCTGGCCGTCGAGATGCTCTGACGGGCAGGCAACGTTGTTCGGCACCCACGACCTCGGGCTGTTCGCGCTGACGGTGCTCGTGCTCAACGCCACGCCGGGCGTGGACATGGCGTTCACGCTCGTGTCCACGCTGCGCGGCGGCGTGCGCGCCGGGCTGGCGGCCGCGGCCGGCATCGGCGCGGGCTGCGTGGTGCACGCCCTGGCGGCCACCTTCGGCCTGGCCGCGCTGATGGCCGCGTCGGCGGCGGCGTTCGGCGTCGTCAAGTGGGCGGGCGCGGCCTACCTGCTGTGGCTGGCCGCGGGCATGCTGCGCTCGGCGCTCGCCCGGGGCGACGCGCCCGCCGCCGCAGGCATGCCGGGCGCGACGACGCCGGCCCCCTGGGCGCTGTTCCGCCAGGGCTTCCTGACCAACGTGCTCAACCCGAAGGTGGCGCTGTTCTCGCTGGCGCTGCTGCCGCAGTTCATCGACGCCGACGCGCCTGACAAGACGCTGGCCTTCCTGTTCCTGGGCCTGTGGTCGGTGCTGCAGGGCCTGCTGTTCCTCGCGCTGTTCGTCCTGCTGGTCGCGCCGCTGCGGCGGGCGCCGGCACGCCCGATCGTCGTGCGCGCGCTGCACCTGGCCGGTGCGGGCCTGTTCGCCACGCTCGCCGTGCGTCTGGCCTGGACCGCGCGTCCCTAGACCGTTGTCGTCGCCCAACGTTTCCCCCCCTGAGCACGCGGGTGTGTCTTGTCGGCTGCGCGCCGTATGCTCGTTGGATGTCCAGCACCACCTTGTTGAAGGCCGAAGCGCCCGCCCCGGTGGCGGTGGCGGAGTCCTGCCAGCGCATCGTGTCGTTCTCGCGCGCGGCCATCGCCGAGTTCGCGCACCTCACGGGCGACGCCAACCCGCTGCACTACGACCCGGAGGCGGCAGCCCGGGCGCACCACGGCCGCATCATCGCCAGCGGCCAGCACACCACGTCGAACCTGATCGGCCTGGCCGCCACGCACTTCGCGCGCCAGTGCGACCACTACGTGCGCGAGGTGCTGTGCCTGAACTTCAACTTCGCCTTCAAGGCGCCGGTGTTCGCCGACGACCCGGTGGCCCTGTCGTGGACCGTCTCGGCCGTCGAGTGGCAGCCGCGCCTGGAAGGCTGGCTGGCCCATGCCGACGGACGTGCGGTGTCGCACGGCCGGGTCTGCGTGGTCGGTCGCGGCACGCTGCTGGTCAAGGCCCGCGAAGTCGCGCGCTGACGCGGCGGGCGCCGACCCGGCCCCGAGGGGGCGCGCGATGAGCCGCGCCGCGGTGCACCTGCAGCTCGTGGGCATGGTGGTGCTGTGGGGCGTGTCCTGGCCGGCCGGGCGCGTGCTGGCGCAGTCGATGCCGGCCTTCAGCGGGTCGGCCTGGCGCTTCTCGATCGCCTGCGTCGTGATGCTGGCGTGGCTGCGCCTGTCCGCCGGTGCCTGGCCGCGCCTGTCGACGCGGCAATGGGCCGGCCTGGCGGCCGCGGGCGCGGTGGGCGTGTTCGCCTATTCGGCGTTCTTCATGCTGTCGCTGCAGCGCGTCGAGGCCAGCCGCGCCGCCGTGGTGGTGACGACCAACCCGGTGTTCACCACGCTGCTGGCGGCCTGGTGGTTCAAGGAGCGCTTCAACGCATGGGTCGCCCTGGGGTTGGCGCTGGCCGTCGTCGGCGCCGCCACGGTCATGACGCATGGCGCGCCCTGGAAGCTGCTGGCCGCCGACGTCGGCACCGGCGAATGGCTGCTGCTGGGCTGCATCGCCAGCTGGACCACGTATTCGCTGATGGGCAAGCGGCTGATGGTGGGCATCGACGCGCTCGCCGCCACGGCCATCACGGCCACCATCGGATGCCTGCTGATGTGGGTGGCCGCGCTGGCCATCGAGGGCCCCGCCGTGGCCACGCAGGCCCTCGTGGCCCTGTCGCCGCGCGGCTGGGTCGCGCTGCTGTTCATGGCCCTGGGCGCCACGGTGCTGGCCTACGCCTGGTTCAACCGCGGCATCGCGGTGCTCGGCGCCGGCGTCGCGTCGAGCTACATCAGCCTGGTGCCGGTGCTCGGCGTGGCCTCGTCGGTGCTGATGCTGGGCGAGCCGCTGGATGTGTCGCTGCTGACCGGCGGCACACTCGCGCTGGCCGGCGTGGTGCTGGCCAACCGGGCGCGGCGGTGACATGCTGCGCGCCGCCACCGATCGATCGACCTGACGCACGGAGCCTTCCGACATGCTGCTTTCCGACGACCACATCGCCGTGCAGGACACGGTGCGCGCCTACGTGCGCGACCGCATCGCGCCGCAGGCCGCGCGCTGGGACAAGGAGCACCATTTCCCGCGCGAGGAACTGCGCGGCCTGGCCGAGCTCGGCTGCTATGGCGTGGCCGTGCCCGCCGACTACGACGGCGCCGGCCTGGACTACCTGTCGCTGGCGATCATCCTGGAGGAGATCGCGGCCGGCGACGGCGCCACCAGCACGGTGGTCAGCGTCAACAACTGCCCGGTGTGCTCGATCCTGATGGCCTTCGGCAACGAGGACCAGAAGCAGCGCTTCCTGCGCCCGTTGGCGCGCGGCGACATGCTGGGCGCCTTCTGCCTGACCGAGCCGCACGTGGGCAGCGAGGCCGGCGGCCTGCGGACCACCGCGGTGCGCGACGGCGACCACTACGTGCTCAACGGCGTCAAGCAGTTCATCACCAGCGGCAAGCATGGCGACGTGGCCATCGTGATGGCCGTCACCGACAAGGCGGCCGGCAAGAAGGGCATCAGCGCCTTCCTGGTGCCGACGTCCACGCCCGGCTACGTGGTGGCGCGGCTGGAGGACAAGATGGGTCAGCGCGCCAGCGACACGGCGCAGATCGTGTTCGAGAACTGCCGCGTGCCGGCCGCCAACCGGCTCGGCGACGAAGGCATGGGGCTGAAGATCGCGCTGTCGGGCCTGGAGGGCGGGCGCATCGGCATCGCCAGCCAGGCGGTGGGCATGGCGCGCGCCGCGTTCGAGGCGGCGCTGGCCTACAGCAAGGAGCGGCAGGCCTTCGGCGCGCCGATCTTCGAGCACCAGGCGGTGCAGTTCAAGCTGGCCGACATGGCCACGCAGATCGAGGCCGCGCGCCAGTTGATCCACCACGCGGCCAGCCTGAAGGACGCCGGGCGGCCCTGCCTGAAGGAGGCCGCGATGGCCAAGCTCAATGCCAGCGAGATGGCCGAGCGCGTGTGCTCGGCCGCGATCCAGGTCTTCGGCGGCTACGGCTACGTGAGCGACTTCCCGGTCGAGCGCATCTACCGCGACGTGCGCGTGTGCCAGATCTACGAGGGCACGAGCGAGGTGCAGAAGATCCTGATCGGGCGCGCGATCGGCTGACGCCGCTGGCTCAGCCGGCGCGGCCGCGCAGTTCCTGCCAGCCCGCCGCCAGCAGTCGCGCCGCGAACACGCCCACCAGCGCCGCGGCCACGCGCGTCCAGCGCGCATGGTGGCGCAGCCAGGCCTGCTGAACGCCGGGCCGCGACAGGGCCCAGGCCAGGAAGCCGTGCCACAGCACCGAGTTGGCATACACCAGGGCCACCGCGGCCACCACCAGCCCGGCCGGCGGCGACGCGGGCAGCGCGGTGGCGAACACACTGCCATAGAACAGGGCGATCTTCGGATTGAGCGCGCTGGTCAGGAAGCCGACGCGAAACGCCGACGCGCCGGACATCCCGCCGGCCGACGGTGCCGCCGCGGGCCGCCCGCTGCGCCACAGCCCGAGCGCGATCCAGGCCAGGTACAGGCCGCCGGCGATCTGCATCGCCAGGCGCAGCACCGGATGGGCCTGGAACACCAGCCCCACCCCGGCCACCGCAAGGCCGGCCCAGACCAGCGTGGCCGTCGTCATGCCGGCCACCGCGGCCAGCGCGGCAGCGCGCCGGTCGCCCGCGGCAAGCTGGCCGATCAGCAGGAAGTTGAAGCCCGGCACCAGCAGCACGGCCCAGTGCAGCAGCGCGATCGTGACCAGCGTGCTCGTCATCGGCCGCCCCCCAAGGCCGCGCCGGCCGGGCGCACGAAGCGCTGCTCCGTCACCGTGCGGCCCCAGCGGTCGCCCGGGCCCTCGCGGTCGAGCCGGAAGCCGGCGTCCTCGTACAGGTGACGCGCGGCCGCCAGGCCGGCGAAGGTCCACAGGAAGGTGCTGGCGTAGCCGCACGCGTCGGCGAACGCCAGGGCGCGTGCCAGCAGCGCGCGTCCCACGCCGCGGCCGCGCAGCGCGTCCGACACGATGAACCAGCGCAGGTGCGCGCCGTGGTCCGCCGCCTGCGACCCGTCGATCGCCACCGCGGCCTCGACCTGCGGCGTGCCCACCGTCCACAGGCCGTCGCGGCCGGGCACGTAGGCGTCGCAGAACGCGGCCAGCTCGCGGGCCACGGTGGCCTCGAACGCGGTGCCGAAGCCGGCCTGGCGCGCGTAGTAGTGGGCGTGCAGCTGCGTGATGCCGCCGATGCCGCCCGGCACCGGGCCTTCGACGATGGGCGGCAGCACGGCCGGCCCCAGGTGGCGCACCATGTGGTGCCGCACGATGCCGTGCGGATAGCCGTCACGCAGGTGCTCGGTGCGGTAGCCCAGGCGCTCGTAGAAGCCCGGCGCCTGGAAGTCGAAGGTCTCCAGATACACGGCCGTGCAGCCGCGCTCGGCGGCCAGGGCCTCGAAAGCCTGCAGCAGCCGCGTACCCAGGCCGAGCCGGCGCGCGCCGTCGTCGACCCACAGCTGCTGCAGCTCGCAGCAGGTGCCCCAGCGCCGGCCGACGGCGCCGCCGGCCACGCCGCCGTCGGGCCGGCGCGCGATGCACGCCAGCGGCCTGACCTCGTGCAGCGGCGCGGCGCCGTCGTTGTAGCGGCCGATGCCGTCGTCCACCGCGCCCGCCTCGGGTGGCAGCGTGTCGTGCGTGGTGATCTGCAGGTCGTCCATCGGTCGCCTCGCGATCCGGCCGCAGCCGGTGCCGTCAGACGCGGATGGTAGAGGCCGCAGTGCGGTTGCGGCCGTGAGGCCGGGCCGCGCTCAGCGCGTCAGGAACGCCAGCACGCGGTCGGCCAGCTTGCCGTAGGGCGGGCGCATCAGCGACAGGCTCGACCAGCGCGCCTGGTGGAACACCGGCCGCATCTTGGAGAAGGTCTCGAAGCCCTCGCGGCCGTGGTAGTGGCCCATGCCCGACGGCCCGACGCCGCCGAAGGGCAGGTCGTGCTGGCCGACATGGAACAGCGCGTCGTTGACCGACACGCCACCGCTCATCACCCGGTCGAGCAGGCTCGACAGCGTGGCGCGGTCGTGCGTGAAGGGGTAGAAGGCGAGCGGCCGCGGCCCGTCGTTGATGCGGTCGACCACCGCGTCGAGCCGGTCGTAGGGCAGCACCGGCAGCACCGGGCCGAAGATCTCGCGCTGCATCAGCTCGCAGTCGTCCGGCGCGTCGAGCAGCAGGTGCGGCGCGATCTTGCGCGTGGCCGCGTCGTGCGGCGGGCCGTCCGGCAGCAGGTTCACCAGCGTGGCGCCGCGCGCGCGCGCCTCGTCCATCGCGCGCACGAGGCGGTCGAACGCGCGCGCGTCGATGATCGAGGTGTAGTCGGGCGAGTCCAGCCGCTGCAGGCTCGCCGGCACGATCTGCTGCGCCAGCTGCACGAAGGCCGGCACCTGCGCCCGCGGCAGGAAGACATGGTCCACCGTGGTGCAGATCTGGCCGGCGTTGAGGCACTTGACGAACAGGATGCGCTCGGCGGCCGTGCGCAGCGGGGCGAAGTCCTCGCAGACCAGGGCCGGCGCCTTGCCGCCGAGTTCCAGCGTCACCGGGCACAGGTTCTGCGCCGCGGCGGCCATCACCGCGCGCCCGGTGGCGCCCGAGCCGGTGAACAGCAGGTGGTCGAACGGCAGCTTCGAGAACTCGACGCCCACGCCGCCGGTCTCGTCGAACACCGCCAGCCGGTCGGCCGGCAGGTACGCCGGCAGCTTCTCGATCATCAGCGCGGCCAGGCGGCGCGAGTTTTCGCTCATCTTCACCATCGCCCGGTTGCCCGCGGCCAGCACGTAGGCCAGCGGCAGCAGGCTCAGGTTGAGCGGGAAGTTCCACGGCACGATGACGCCCACCACGCCCAGCGGCTGCGGCACCACGCGGTTGCGGGCGCCGAAGAAGTTGCGCCAGTCCACCGGCCGGCGCTGCGGCCGCGACCACGCGTCGAGGTGACGCAGCGCATGGTCGATGCCGTCGAGCACCGGGAACACCTCGGCCAGCAGCGTCTCGTGGCGCGAGCGGTGGCCGTAGTCGGCGCTGATCGCGTCGCACAGCGCCTCGCGGTGGTCGCGCACGAAGGCCTGCAGCGCGCGCAGGTGGCGCCGGCGCTCGGCCAGCGCGGGCACGGGGTCGGCCCGGTAGGCCTGGCGCTGCGCCGCCAGGGCGGCCTGCAGCATCGCGCGGGAAGCGTCGGCGGTGTCGGTCATGCCGCGATGATCAGGCCGGCGGACGCGGGTCGGGCGGCCCCTCGGCTAGGGAACCCAACCCAGCCAGGCGTTCGGGCAGCAGGGCCCAGACGGTGCGCTTGTCGTCGTCGTCGAGCACCGACCACAGTGCGATCTCGTCGAGCGTGCGGCCGCAGCCGACGCACAGGCCGCTGGGCTCGTGCATCCGGCAGATGTTGCGGCAGGGGCTGGCGACGGTCACGCACGGGGCTCGGGGACGGGATGCCGGATGGTCCCACAGTCCGCCCGCCCTGGGGCCCCAGCGGGCATCGCCTCAGCCCGGCGGCTGCGTCACGTCGGCCACCGGGGCGCCGCCGGTCAGGGCCTCGAGGTCGGCCGGCGCCAGCGCGAACACGCCGTTGGGGTGCCCGGCCGCCGCCCACACGGTGTCGAAGCGGAACAGTTCGCGGTCGATCAGCGTGACCGGCGGCTCGGCATGCGCCAGCGGCGCCACGCCGCCGATGGAAAAGCCGGTGCGCGCCTTGACGAAGTCGGCGTCGGCGCGGCCGAGCGTGCCGCCGCTGTCGCGGCAGGCCAGCGCCACCACCTTCTTCTCGTCGACGCGGCGGTCGCCGGACGTGACGACCAGTACCGCGCGGTCGTCGGCCTTGCGCCGGAAGATCACGCTCTTGGCGATCTGGCCCAGCGCCACGCCGAGCGCGTCGGCCGCCTCCTGCGAGGTGCGCGCGCTGACGTCGAGCCAGCGCGGCGCGTGCGGATGGCCGCGCGCGGCCAGGGCCGCCTGCACGCGGCGAAAGCCTTCCGGGCGCTCGTCCCCGGGCAGCGGCGCCGTCATGCGGCGGCGGTCGCGGCCTTCTCGCGCCGCGCCAGCAGCGCCTTGCCGGCGCGCGACACCGGCGGGCGGCCGAGCACGCCGGAGATGAACGCCCCGGCGTCGACCAGCGCTTCCAGGTCGAGCCCGGTGTCGATGCCCAGGCCCTGCAGCATGAACACCACGTCCTCGGTGGCCACGTTGCCGGTGGCGCCCTTGGCATACGGGCAGCCGCCGAGCCCGGCGATGCTGGTGTCGAAGACGTGGATGCCCAGTTCGAGGCTGGCGTAGATGTTGGCCAGCGCCTGGCCGTAGGTGTCGTGGAAGTGGCCGCTGACCTCGTGCAGCGGGTAGTGCTTCAGCGCCCGCTCCAGCGCGGCCTGCACGCGGCCCGGCGTGCCCACGCCGATGGTGTCGGCAATGCCCACGTGCTGCACCCCGATGCCCTTCATCAGGCGCACCACGCGCTCGACGTCGTCCAGTGCCACCTCGCCCTGGTAGGGGCAGCCGAGGGCGCAGCTGACCGCGCCACGCACCCTGAGGCCGGCCGCGAGCGCCCCCTCGACCACGGGGCGGAAGCGCTCGATGCTCTCGTCGATGCCGCAGTTGATGTTGCGGCGGCTGAACGCCTCGCTGGCGGCGCCGAACACCACCACCTCGTCGGGCCGCGTCGGCAGCGCCGCCTCCAGGCCCTTGAGGTTGGGCACCAGCACGCTGTAGCGCACGCCCGGCGCGCGCTGCACGGCCGCCATCACCGCAGCGTTGTCGGCCATCTGCGGCACCCACTTGGGCGACACGAAGCTGGTGACCTCGATCTCGCGCAGCCCGGCGGCCTGCAGGCGGTGCACCAGGGCCACCTTGTCGGCGGTGGCCACGGTGCCCTTCTCGTTCTGCAGGCCGTCGCGCGGGCCGACGTCGACGATCGTGACGCGGGAAGGCAGCGTGCTCATCGTGACGGAATCCTCGCTTGTTTCAGAAGGCCAATGTAACGGAGCTCCGGTGCCCGCAAGCGGGGGATGGCGGGCGCGGACGCGGGCCCCAACACTCCGTCTCACTCAGGGAGTTCCCATGGACCCACGCACCGTCATCGCCCAGCGCATCGACCTGAAACTCAGGCACATGCTCGGCACGGGCGTGGACGCCCGGCGCACGCTCGACGACGAACGATACGCTCGCGACGTGCTGCTGGTGTGCGACGCGATGGTCGACACCGACCTGCCGCTGCTGGCGCGCCAGTTCCGCGCCGCCGGCAAGCTGTATGCGAAGGAACAGCAGGCCGCGCGCCTGCAGGCCACCGGGCAGCACCCCGGCCCGGCGCAGGACTGGGCCGGCGACACGTCGGGCTTCGGCGTCAGCCGGCCGCTGCCGGCGACGGGCGCGGCAGCGCGCCGCGCCGACGACGAACGCGACGCGAAGCCGTCGTGGTTCTCGCCCAGCCGCTGGCTCGGCCACTGAGCACCGCGCGGGTTCAGTCGCGCGCGGCCAGGCGCAGCAGCTCGGCGCCCTCGGCCACCTGGTCGCCCACGCCGTAGAGCAGCTCGGCCACCGTGCCGTCGCGCGGCGCGGCGATGGTGTGTTCCATCTTCATCGCCTCCATCACGGCCAGCGCCTGGCCAGCCTTGACCGTGTCGCCCGGCCGGGCCAGGAACGAGACCACCTTGCCCGGCATCGGCGCGGTCAGGCGCCCTTCCGCGGCGCCCTCGCCGGCATGGGCCAGGGCGTCCACCTCCTGCAGCGACAGCGTGCCCTCGGGCGCGAACACCGTGATGCGCTCGCCCTCGGCATAGACGGCCAGCGTCCAGCGCCGGTCGCCCAGCTGCACGTCGTGGCGGTCGGCGCCGAGCGCGCGCACCGACAGCGGCCAGCGCGCGTCGCCCGCGATCAGCGTCAGCGCGCCGTCGTGCAGCCGCTGCAAGGACACGGCGTGGCGCGTGCCGGCCACGTCGAGGTCGAAGCGCCGCGTGGCGGCACCATGCAGGCGCCAGCCGTCGCGCCGCGACCAGGGGTCGGCGTCCTGCTGCGCCGCCTCGAGCGCCAGCTCGCGCGCCACCACGCCGGCGGCCGCGCATTCCAGCGGCAGCGCCGCGGCCTCGAACAGCGCGGCGCGCTCGCGCTCGATCAGCGCGGTGTCGAGGTCGGCGGTGGCAAACGAGGCCGTGCCCAGCACGCGGCGCAGGAACGCCACGTTGGTGGCCAGCCCGACGATGTGCGTGCGCGCCAGCGCGGCGTCGAGCCGGGCCAGGGCCTGGGCCCGGGTCTCGCCCCAGACGATCAGCTTGGCGATCATCGAGTCGTAGTGCGGGCTGATCGCGTCGCCCTCGTCGAAGCCGCGGTCGATGCGCGGCAGCGAGTCGTGACGCTCGAAGCTCACGTGCTGCGGCCAGCGCGCCACGTGCAGCGTGCCGGTGGCCGGCAGGAAGCCGGCGTCGGGGTTCTCGGCGCACAGGCGCGCCTCGATCGCGTGGCCGCGCATCGCCAGCTGGGCCTGACTCACCGGCAGCGGCTGGCCGGCGGCCACGCGCAGCTGCCACTCCACGAGGTCGTGCCCGGTGATCGCCTCGGTGACGGGATGCTCCACCTGCAGCCGCGTGTTCATCTCCATGAAGTAGGCGCGGATGTCGCCGTCGTCCAGCTCCTCGGCGACGAACTCCACCGTGCCGGCACCCACATAGCCCACGGCGCGCGCCGCCGCCACCGCGGCCTCGCCCATCTGGCGCCGCCGCGCGTCGCTCATGCCGGGCGCGGGCGCCTCCTCCAGCACCTTCTGGTGGCGCCGCTGCACCGAGCAGTCGCGCTCGAACAGGTAGACGCACTGGCCGTGGGTGTCGGCGAAGACCTGGATCTCGATGTGCCGCGGCCGGGTGACGTAGCGCTCGACCAGCACGTGGTCGTCGCCGAAGCTGGCGCGCGCCTCGCGCTGGCACGACGCCAGCGCGGCGGCAAAGTCCTCGGCGCGGTCGACGCGGCGCATGCCCTTGCCGCCGCCGCCGGCGCTGGCCTTGATCAGCACCGGGTAGCCGATGCGTTGCGCCTCCCGCGCCAGCAGCGCCGGGTCGTTGTCCTGGCCGTGGTAGCCGGGCACCAGCGGCACGCCGGCCTTTTCCATCAGCGACTTGGCCGCGGCCTTGCTGCCCATGGCCGCGATGGCCGCCGGCGGCGGGCCGATGAACACCACGCCCGCCTTCGCGCAGGCCTCGGCGAAGGCCTCGTTCTCGGACAGGAAGCCGTAGCCCGGATGCACCGCCTGCGCGCCCGTGGCGCGCGCGGCCTCGAGGATGCGCTCCCAGCGCAGGTAGCTGTCGGCCGGCGCACTGCCGCCGATGTGCACCGCCTCGTCGCAGGCCTGCACATGGCGCGCGTCGGCGTCGGCGTCGGAGTACACGGCCACGGTGCGCACGCCCAGGCGGCGCGCGGTGGCCGCGACGCGGCAGGCGATCTCGCCACGGTTGGCGATCAGGATCTTCTTGAACACGTCAGGTCCTCCCCATCGGGGCGTTGTCGGGCTGCGCAGGCGCGAAGTGACCGCGCAGGCGGCGTCCGAGCCCGCGCAGGAAACGGAACAGCAGCGCGATGGCCGCCACCATCACCACCAGCATCAGCGCCAGGGCGACGAAGAACCACGCCGGGTGCTCCCAGGCCAGCCACAGCATGCCCGGCACCAGCGCGTCGCCGGCCAGCGACAGCAGCCAGTTCGAGAACGGCTCGGGCGAGGTGTTCACCGCCGCGCGCGTGGTGGTCTTGGCGGTGTGCGCAGTGGCCGCCAGCGTGCCACCCAGCAGCGCGGCCACGGCGGCCCAGGTGGCCTGGTCGCCGCCGAACACGCCCCACGCCAGCGCGGCGCCGGCCGGGATGCGGATGAAGGTGTGCACCGTGTCCCACAGGGAGTCGACCCAGGGCACCTTGTCGGCGGCGAACTCCACCAGCAGCAGCGCGCCACTGGCCCACAGCATGGCGGGCTGCTGCAGCACCTGCAGTCCCTGGGGCAGTGGCACCCAGCCCAGGTGACCGGCCAGGCCGGTGAGGAACACCACCGCGTACAGGCGCAGCCCGCTGGCCCAGCCGAGCGCGGCGGCCAGCGCGATCAGGTGCGTGGTGTCGATGGCGGCGGGCAGCGGCGGCATGGTTCAGTCCGCGCGCGGCAGCCAGGCCGGCGTGCGCTTGCCGAGGAAGCTCTGCACGCCCTCGCGGCCCTCGTCGCTGGCGCGGATGTCGGCGATGCGGCGCGCGGTGTCGGCGCGCAGGGCCGCGTCGATCGGCCGGCCCGCCACGTCCTTGACGAGCTGCTTGCAGGCCTTGACCGCCGCCGGGCCGTTGGCCACCAGCGCGGTCACCACCTCGGCCACGCGGGCGTCGAGTGCGTCGGCAGCCACCACCTCGTGCACGAAGCCCATCGCCTGCGCCTGCGCCGCGCTGAAGCGCTCGGCGGTGACGAAGTAGCGCCGCGCCGCCTGCTCGCCCATCGCACGCACCACGTAGGGGCCGATGGTGGCGGGCAGCAGCCCGAGGCGCGCCTCGGACAGGCAGAACTGCACGCCGTCGGCGGCCAGCAGCACGTCGCACACGGCGGCCAGGCCCACGCCGCCGGCATAGCAGTCGCCCTGCACACGGCCCACCACCGGCAGCGGGCACGAATACACGGTCCACAGCATGTCGGCCAGCGCCTGCGCGTCGGCGCGGTTCTGCTCCCAGGTGTAGTCGGCCATCGCACGCATCCAGCCCAGGTCGGCGCCGGCGCAGAAGGCCTTGCCGTGGCCGCCGAGCACGATGACGCGCAGCGTGGGGTCGGCGCCGAGCGTGCGGAAGGCCTGCGTCAGCTCGGCGATCACGCCGTCGTTGAAGGCGTTGCGCACCTCGGGGCGGTTCAGCCACACCTGCGCCACGTGCGGCGAGGGACGTCGGATGTCGAGCGTGGTCATGGCCTCACTCCTTCACGCCGAAGCCCTGGCGGCGCAGGAACTCGGCCACCACCGGCTGCCAGGCCTCGGGAAAGCGCGTGAACAACGCATGGCCGTCGTCGCCATGCGGCGGCAGCTGGCGGAACTCGCCCACGCCGCCCGCCGCCTTGTAGGCCGCGAACCATTGGCGCGGCAGCTCGGGCCCGAAGAACATGTCGTTCTCGGTGTAGACCCACAGCATCGGCATGCGCGCCGTCTGGCCGTACCCGGCGAACAGCCGCTCCAGCTGGGGCGTGCCACAGGGCTGCTGCGGCTGGGTCTTGGGGTTGCCCCCGCCGCCGCCGGCGAAGTTGATCGCGGCCACCACGCCGGGCGGCGACTGGGCCGCCAGCGCGACGGCCACCACACCGCCGAAGGACTGCCCCATCACCACGGTGCGATCGGGCAGCACGTCCGGGCGCGCCCGCATGGCCTGCAGCACGGCCAGCGACTGCTCGACGGCCACCGCATAGCCCGGCTCGTAACGCTTGGCCTGGCAGGCACCGGTGAACTCCAGGTCCTCGCCACCGGTGACGCCATAGCCGATGCGGGTGGGCACGGCAACGACGAAGCCCTGCGATGCCAGCCACCGCGACGCCTCGCCATAGCGCGCGCGGCCCATCCGGGCCCGATCGGCCGCTTCGGCGGCCCGACCGTGATTGAGCAGCAGCAACGGGCGCGGCGCCGGCCTCGCGTCATCGAGAAACACGGTCACCTTGATGGGTTGGTCGAACACCTTGCCGTACGCATCCGTCACCCGCACCGGCAGGTCGAACTGCTGCTCGACCAGGCGCGCCCACGCCGTGCCGGCGACCCACAGGCTCAACACCACCGCTGCGACGATGCGGCGCGACGCGCTCACGGCAAGGTCTCCGGTGCCGCGGCCGCCAGACCGTCGGCCAGGACTTCGAGGTGCGCGGCGTCGTCCGCGCGCGGCATGGCGCCGGACAGCGGCTTGACGAGGATCAGGCTGCGGTAGCGCTTGCCCGCCCACTGCGCGGTGTCGACCTCGGTGTAGCCGAGGCGGGCGTAGCGCGCGCGCAGGTGGTGGGCCGGCTCGGCGGTGTCCAGCGCGATGGCCCGGTAGCCCCGCACGCGGGCCCAGTCCTCGCAGGCGGCGACGAGCCGGTCACCCAGGCCGCGGCCCTGGCAGGCCGGGTCCACCGCGAGCTGGTGCAGGTGCGCCAGGTCGCGCCGCCGGTACCACGGGCTCATCAGCGCCCCGGGCGTGCGCTGCGGGTCGAACGGCCCGGCCACGACGACGCAGCCCACCAGTGCACCGCCATCGTCGAGCACGAAGCCCTGCCCGCTGGCGAAGCGCTGGCGCGTGGTGTCCACGGACTGGTCCACCGCGGTGAAGTTCAGGCCCATGGCACCCAGCCGCGCGTAGGCGCGGTGCAGCAGGGCCGTGAGCGCCTCGAGCGAGTCGTCCGGCGCCAGGGGACGCAGACGCGGCGCCATCACATGCGGAACACGCCGAACCTCGTGTCCGGGATCGGCGCGTTGAGGCTGGCCGACAGTGCCAGCGCGAGCACGCGGCGGGTGTCGGCCGGGTCGATCACGCCGTCGTCCCACAGGCGCGCGCTGGCGTAGTACGGGTGCGCCTGGTGCTCGAACTGCTCCAGGATCGGGCGCTTGAAGGCGGCCTCCTCGTCGGCGCTCCACGTGCCGCCCTTGGCCTCGATGCCGTCGCGGCGCACGGTGGCCAGCACGCTGGCGGCCTGCTCGCCGCCCATGACGCTGATGCGCGCGTTGGGCCACATCCACAGCAGGCGCGGCGAATAGGCGCGGCCGCACATGCCGTAGTTGCCGGCACCGAAGCTGCCGCCGATGATCACGGTGAACTTGGGCACGGCCACGGTGGACACCGCGGTGACCATCTTGGCTCCGTGCTTGGCGATGCCCTCGTTCTCGTACTTGCGGCCGACCATGAAGCCGGTGATGTTCTGCAGGAACACCAGCGGCACCTTGCGCTGGCCGCACAGCTCGATGAAGTGCGCGCCCTTGAGGGCGCTCTCGCCGAACAGGATGCCGTTGTTGGCCACGATGCCCACCGGCATGCCCTCGATGTGGGCGAAGCCGGTGACGAGCGTGGTGCCGTAGCGGGCCTTGAACTCGTCGAACTCGCTGGCGTCGACGATGCGGGCGATGATCTCGCGCACGTCGAAGGGCTTGCGCGTGTCGGTGGGGATGATGCCGTGCAGCTCGTCGGCGGCGTACAGCGGCGCGCGCGGCGGCACGAGGCGCTGGCCGTGCTGCTTGGTCCAGTTCAGGCGCGCGACCGCGGCCCGCGCGAGCGCCAGTGCATGGGTGTCGTCCTGCGCCAGGTGGTCGGCCACGCCGGACAGGCGGGTGTGCACGTCGCCGCCGCCGAGGTCCTCGGCGCTGACCACCTCGCCAGTGGCGGCCTTCACCAGCGGCGGGCCGCCGAGGAAGATCGTGCCCTGCTCCTTGACGATGATCGACTCGTCGCTCATCGCGGGCATGTAGGCGCCGCCGGCGGTGCACGAGCCCATCACCACCGCGATCTGCGGGATGCCCTGCGCGCTCATCTGCGCCTGGTTGAAGAAGATGCGGCCGAAGTGGTCGCGGTCGGGGAACACCTCGTCCTGGTTCGGCAGGTTGGCGCCGCCCGAGTCCACGAGGTAGATGCAGGGCAGGCGGTTCTGCTGCGCGATCTCCTGCGCGCGCAGGTGCTTCTTGACCGTCATCGGGTAGTAGGTGCCGCCCTTCACGGTGGCGTCGTTGCACACCACCATGCACTCGACGCCGCAGACGCGGCCGATGCCGGCGATCAGGCCGGCGCCGGGGGCGTCGTTGGCGTACATGTCCAGGGCGGCCAGCGGCGCCACTTCCAGGAAGGGCGTGTCCGGGTCGAGCAGCATCTCGACGCGGTCGCGCGGCAGCAGCTTGCCGCGCGCCAGGTGCTTGGCGCGCGGACCGTCGCCGCCGCCCTGGGCGATGCGCGCCAGCCTCGCGTTCAGATCGTCGACCAGGGCCCGCATCGCCGCCGCGTGCGCCTTGAAGTCCTCGGAGCGCGGATTGATCTTCGTGGCCAGGGCCGGCATGCCATCTCCTTTGCGTCGCGCCGGCTCGCCGGCCGGCGTCGATTGACGTTGACGTAAACGTCAATCGCGATCATACGGGCAGGCCCCGGCCGGGCGGCGGCGCGGCGGGCAGGCGCCCGTCCGTCCGATTTCGGCTACAAACGACGGGCCCGCCGACTTCGCCAACCGCCTGACGTGACACCCAGGATCTTCGTCCTCAACGGCCCCAACCTGAACCGGCTGGGCACGCGCGAACCGCACCTGTACGGCGCCGAGACGCTGGCGGACCTGCGCTCGCGCTGCGAGGCCCGGGCGCGGTCGCCCGGGCTGGCGCTGGACTGGATGGCCGCGCGCCTGGGCGGACCCCGCGGTGGCTGACGCCGGGCGCTTCGGGGGCCGCGTGGCCCTGCTGACCGGTGGCGCCTCGGGCATCGGGCTGGCGTCCGCCCGCCGCATGGTGGCCGAAGGCGCCCGCGTGGTGCTGTGGGACATCGACGCTGCCGCGCTCGAACGCGCGAGGGCGGAATTCGGCGACGCTGCGCTGTGCCAGCGCGTCGACGTGACGCGGGAGGACGAGGTCGAGTCGGCCCTGGCCGACGCGTTCGCCCGGCTCGGGCGGCTCGACATCGTCGTCAACAGCGCGGGCATCACCGGGCCGACAGAGCCCTTCTGGCAGCACACCACAGCCTCCTGGCGCCGCGTGCTCGACCTCAACCTCGACGCGGTGTTCTTCGTGTCGCGCGCCGCGGTGCCGCGCCTCGTGGCCAGCGGCGGCGGGCACATCGTCAACCTCGCCTCGATCGCCGGCAAGGAAGGCAACCGGCACCAGGCCGCCTACTCGGCGTCCAAGGCGGGCGTGATCGGCCTGACCAAGTCGATGGGCAAGGACCTCGTCGAGCAGAAGATCCTGGTCAACGCCGTGGCACCGGCGGCCATCGAGGGCGAGTTGATCAAGCAGATGCCGGCGTCGCAGCTGGACTTCGTGCGCGCCAAGATCCCGATGAACCGGCTGGGCCGCCTCGAGGAGGCCGCCGCCCTGGTGTGCTGGCTGGCCAGCGACGACTGCAGCTTCAACACCGGCGCGGTGTTCGACCTGTCGGGCGGCCGCGCGACCTACTGACCCGGCCCGGCCGCTGCCACCGGCCCGCTCAGCCCTTGGCGGGCTTTGCCGCCGTCGGCGCGCCCTTGGCCTTCCAGGCGGTGTAGCCGCCGTCGATGTGCGCCACCTTCGGCAGGCCCATGTCCTGCAGCGTCTTGGTGGCCAGCGCACTGCGCCAGCCGGCGGCGCAGAACAGCACGAACTGCTTGTCCTGGCCGAACACCGGCTTGTGGTACGGGCTCTCCGGGTCGACCCAGAACTCCAGCATGCCGCGCGGCGCATGGAAGGCGCCGGGCACGATGCCGTCGCGTTCGAGCTCGCGCACGTCGCGGATGTCGACGAACTGCACGTCGTCGCGGCCGTGCAGTTCCTGCGCTTCCTCGACGCTGTAGGTGCGGATGACCGACATCGCGTCGTCGACCATCGACTTGACCGTCTTTCTCATGCGTGGCGCCTCCCGGGGCTAGAGCACGGTGTGCTCGAAGTCGGCCTGGCCGCCGAGCCAGGCCTCGATCTGGGCCCGGCGGTCGTTGCCCCAGTAGGGCTCGCCGTCGACCATGAAGAAGGGCGCGCCGAACACGCCGGCGGCGATGGCGGCGTCGTTCTCGCGCCGCAGCCGGTCCTTCCAGACCGGGTCGGTGTAGGCCGCCTCGGCGTCGCTGGCGACGAGGCCGGCGCCAAGCAGCACGTCGCGCAGCACGAGCGCGTCGGACAAGTCCAGGCCCTGGGTGAAGTAGGCGCGCAGCCCGGCATGCGCCCAGGCCACGGCGCGCTCGGGCGACACGGTGTCGTGCAGCCACCAGAACACGCGCGCCGCGTTCTGCGTCGGGATCGGGAAGCGCGCCGGCATCACGTAGGGCAGGCCGGCGAAGCGCGCCGAGCGGCCGAAGTCGCGGATGGAGTATTCGCGCTTGAGCGGGTGCGCCACCGGGCTCTTCAGCTCGGCGGCCTGGAACGTGGCGCCCAGCAGGATGGCGTGCCAGCGAACGGCGCGGCCATGGCGCGCCGCCACGGCCTCCACCCACTCGCTGGCGATGTACGAATAGGGCGACGAGAAGTCGAACCAGAAGTCGATCGGAGGTCTCATGGGCGCACGATACTGCGACCGCCTCACTTGCGCCAGAACTGCGGCGTCAGCAGCACCAGCACCGACAGCAGCTCGAGCCGGCCCAGCAGCATGCCCAGCGTGCAGATCCAGGTCTGCAGGTCGGTGAGGCCCTTGAAGTTGACCGACGGCCCGACGTCGCCGAGACCGGGCCCGATGTTGTTGACGCTGGCGATCACGGCGGTGGCGGCGGTGATGGGCTCGAGCCCCGTGAACAGCATCGCCAGCGTCAGGCCGGCCAGGGTCATGCCGTAGATGACCATGAAGGCGATCACCGACGCCAGCACCTCCTGCGGCACTCTCGACCCGCCGAAGGTGACGGGCAGCACGGCGCGCGGGTGCACGATGCGCACCAGTTCGTGGCGGGCCTGCTTGATCAGCAGCAGCATGCGGATCATCTTGACGCCGCCGCTGGCCGAGCCGGCACAGCCGGCAAAGCAGCCCAGCAGGATCATCAGCATCGGCGCGAACACCGGCCACTGCGCGTAGTCGGTGGAGGCATAGCCGGTGGTGGTGGCCAGCGACACCACGTGGAAGGCCGTGTGGCGCAGCGCCTGACCGACGTCGGTGTAGGTCTCGTGGGCCACCAGGTACAGCGTGATCAGCACCGTGGTACCCACCAGCACCAGCAGGTAGGCGCGGGTCTCGCGGCAGCGCAGCAGGGCCCGCGGCGAGCGCTCGCGCCAGACCACGAAGTAGCGCGCGAAGTTCACGCCGGCGATCAGCATGAACACCACGGCCACGGCCTCGATGGCCGGCGAGTTCCAGTGGCCGATGCTGGCGTCGTAGGCCGAGAACCCGCCCAGGCCCATGGTGGTGCACATGTGCATGAAGGCGTCGGCCCAGCCCATGCCGGCCGCGCGATAGGCCAGCATGCAGGCCAGCGACAGCACGCCATACACCGTCCACAGGCCGCGCGCCGTCTCGGCGATGCGCGGCGTGAGCTTGGCGTCCTTCATCGGGCCGGGGATCTCGGCCTTGTAGAGCTGCGCGCCGCCCACGCCCAGCAGCGGCAGCACCGCCACCGCCATCACGACGACGCCGAGCCCGCCGATGAGCTGCAGGAAGCAGCGCCAGACGTTGATCGACAGCGGCAGCCGGTCCAGACCCTCGAAGGCCGTGCCGCCGGACGCGGTGAGCCCGGACATGGCCTCGAAGTAGGCGTCGGTCACGGACACGTCGGGCAGCGCCAGCAGCAGCGGCAGCATCGCGAACGCCGGCAGCACGGTCCAGATCAGGGCCACCAGCAGGAAGCCGTCGCGGGGCTGCAGCTCCCGCTTGTGGCGCCGGGTCAGCCACCACAGCGCCAGGCCGAAGGCCAGGGTGGTGAGGATGGAAACGCCATGCGCGGCCAGGGCCGCGTCGCGGCCGACCAGCGCGAAGCCCAGTGGCACCAGCATCGTCAGCCCGAACAGGGCGATCACGAAGCCCAGGATGGGCAGCAGCGGCAGCAGGCTGGTCATGCGCGCGGCGTCAGAAGAACGTGGCCGCCACCTGGAACAGCTTCTCGACCTCGCGCACCTGCTTGCGGTTGGGCATGAAGACGATCACGCGGTCGCCGGGCTGGATCACGGTGTCGTGGTGGGCGATGATCACCTCGGGCGCGGCATCGCCGCGCTTGTCGCCCAAGGCCAGGCCGTCGTCGTCGCGCGGGGCCAGGCCGCGCACGATGGCGCCGATCTGCGCACCGCGCGGCAGCCCCACCTCCTCGATGCGGCGGCCGGCCATGCGGCAGGAGCCGCGGTCGCCGCGCACCACCGCCTCCAGCGCCTCGGCGGCGCCGCGCCGCAGTGAGTGCACCGCCTCCACATCGCCGCGCCGCACGTAGGCCAGCAGCTCGCCGATCACCGCGTGCGCGGGCGACATCGCGATGTCGATCGTGGTGCCCTGCACCAGGTCCGCATAGGCCTTGCGGTTGATCAGCGCCAGCACGCGCCGCGCACCCATGCGCTTGGCCAGCAGGCAGGCCATGATGTTGTCCTCGTCGTCGCTGGTGAGCGCGAGGAACAGGTCCATGTCCTGCACGTTCTCGTCGCCCATCAGCTCCTCGTCGGTGCTGTCGCCGTGCAGGATGAGCATGTCCGACGGCAGCTGCGTGGCCAGGTAGTCGCAGCGGGCGCGGTTGGTCTCCAGGATCTTGATCTGCACCTCGCCCTGCAGCTGGCGCGCCAGGCGCAGGCCCACCTTGCCGCCGCCGGCGATCATGATGCGGCGCACCGGGCGGTCCATCCTGCGCAGCGCGCCCAGCACCTGGCGCAGCTGGTCGGTGGCCGCCAGCACGAAGACCTCGTCGCCGGGCTCGATACGGGTGGTGCCGGTCAGGTCCTGCAGCACCGCCTCCTGGCGGTAGATGGCCACGATACGCATCTGCGCGCCCGGCACCAGCTGGGGGATCTCGGCCAGGCTGTGCTGCACCAGCGGCCCGCCGGCCACGGCCCGCACGGCCACCAGGCTGAGCAGGCCGTCGGCGAACTCCAGCACCTGCAGCGCCTCGGGGTACTCGATCAGCTTGCGGATCGTGCGCGTGACCGACTCCTCCGGGCAGATCACCTCGTCGACCGCGAAACCGTTGCGGTCGAGGGTGAGCTCGGAGTCGCCCTGGAACTCGGGACTGCGGATCCGTGCGATGGTGGTGGGCACGTTGAACAGCTGCCGCGCCACCTTGCAGGCAACGAGGTTGGTCTCGTCCAGGGGCGCGCAGGCGATGAACAGGTCGGCGTCCTCGATACCGGCGTCGCGCAGCACCGAGGGCTGGATGCCGTTGCCCGCCACGCCCTTGATGTCGAGCCGGTCCTGCAGCACGGCCAGGCGGGCGGGGTCGGTGTCGACGACGGTGATGTCGTTCTGCTCCGAGGCCAGGCTCTCGGCCACGCTCTCGCCCACGCGGCCGGCACCGAGGATCAGGATGTTCATGCCGGCCGCATCTTACGCACATGCCCGCGCCCGGCGGCCTGGGCCACCGGGTCGCGGGCTGCGGGAACGGAGCGGCCCCGGGGCCGGCCTCAGGCCGGCGTCTGGTTCCGGATCTTGGGCGCCGTGCGCACGCTGATCACCATCGTGATCGCGAGGATCGCCACCACCACGCCCAGCGACACCGCCACCGGAATCTTGTAGACGTCGATCAGGACCATCTTGGTGCCGATGAAGACCAGGATCACCGCCAGACCGTAGTTCAGCAGGTGGAACTTGGTGGCCACCGCCTGCAGCAGGAAGAACATCGCGCGCAGGCCGAGGATGGCGAACACGTTGCTGGTGAGCACGATGAACGGGTCGCTCGTGATCGCGAAGATGGCCGGGATCGAGTCCACCGCGAAGATCACGTCGGTCAGGCCCACCATGCAGATCACCATCAGCAGCGGCGTGGCGATGCGCTTGCCGTTCTCCATGGTGAAGAACTTCTCACCGTCGAACGAGTTGCTCACGGGCATCACCTTCCGCAGCAGGCGCAGCGCCGGGTTCTCATCGAGCTTGGGCTCCTTGCCCGCGGCCCACCACATCTTGATGCCGGTGAGCACCAGGAAGGCGCCGAACACGTACAGCACCCAGTGGAACTGCGCCAGCAGCCAGCCGCCGATCAGGATCATCACCGTGCGCAGCACGATCGCGCCGATGATGCCGATCATCAGCACCCGCTTCTGGTACGCCGCCGGCACCGCGAAGTAGGTGAAGATCATCAGGAAGACGAAGATGTTGTCGACCGCGAGGCTCTTCTCGATCAGGTAGCCGGTGAGGAATTCGAGCGACTTCTCGTTGGCCACTTCCACCGAGCCGGTGGTGTCCCGCACGGCCCACCAGAACAGGCCGTTGAACACGAAGCTCAGGGCGATCCAGACCAGCGACCAGTTCAGCGCTTCCTTGACGGTGACCTCATGCGCGCCCTGCTTCTTGAGCACGACGAAGTCGACGAAGAGCGCCGCGAGCACGAACGCGACAAAGACGATCCACAGCCACAGGGGCGCAATGGTTTCCATGACCAGCCTTGCAAGAAAGGTGTTGCGAACACCTGCAAGGTCTGGCGAGCGGCGGGCAGGCACTGCACACCGGGCCGGGACCGACGGCACGCTGCGGCATGCCGTGTACTGACGATCCTGGCTGCCTTGCGGCGCATCGGGATGCGCTGCCGGGCTCGCTACTCCCCTTGAGGGATGCGGGACTTTAGCGGCCCGGTCAAGACCCCAGGAGTGCTGGGGATACCGGTGGGCGTCGCGCCCTGGCCGGTCAGGCGCGGCCGGAGCGGCGGCTGCGGGGCTGGAGCTTGTCCAGCTCGGCGAACTGCTGCTTGAGCAGCAGCATCAGCGCGCGGGCCTGGTCCACCGACAGGCGCAGGCTGCTGGCGGACGCGCCGTCGTCGCGTGCCGGCCGGGCCAGCACCAGGGCGTCGATGCCGATGTCGATCGCGCCCCGGTCGTGGCGCAGCGACTTCAGGCGCTGCACCTCGATGTCGTAGGTCTTCATGCGGGTCCTCGCGGCGGGTGGGGTGCGGCATTGTCCGCCCCCACCCGCGCCCGGCCCGCGCGGGCCGTGCTCAGGGCTCGAAGCTGATGCCGCCGACGATGACGAGGGTGGTCGGGTACAGGCCGCCGGCGGCCACGGTGAG
>NZ_JBXVVZ010000008.1:0-169109 GCF_057219775.1 Aquabacterium sp. T101 | reverse complement strand
TCGTGTGAGACTTCACTCTGGTGGCTCCTTCGGTTGCTTGTGAGGCAACCCGCATGCTCGCGCATGCGGGTCGAAGGAGCCGCCACCTCAGCTCATGCGTTCAACAGACTCCGGGACATCGCCCTCTCAGGTGAACCGCCAAAGACGACTGCAATCCTTCAGTTTGCAAGCGTTGACGAGGCCATAGCCTTCGACCGGTCGCCCGAACATTCGGCACTAAAGCCAAGCCGCGACAAAGCGACCAAGTGGCGGTCATTTGTCGTTGAAGGCCTGCCCAAGTAGGTTCCCGTGCCTGTGCCAGTGCGGCCTAACCCCTCGCTCAAGCGGAGCGCCAACGGCAGGCCACCAGGCCCGCGCGGCGCTATGGTCCATGTTGCACCGCGCGGGCCTGGCGTCCTGCCGTCGTCGCCCGCTTAGCTCGAACGTTAGGCGTCACCTGCATGCGACCATTGATTCGTCAAGCGACTATCGTGTGCGTGTTTGCAGGCGTTGCGGCGCCTGTGCTCGCTCAGGAGCAGGCATGCGGGTCGGACTTGGCTGTGCCTCTCCAGGTCGAGCGAACGGGCCACGTGTCGGTTTCGCTCACTGTCAATGGGCATCGCACGCGCATGCTTGTCGACACCGGTGCCAATGTGAACACGATGGATCTTGCAAAGGGCAAGGAGTTGGGTGCCTCAGTGCGGTCAAGCAGCCAAGCCCCGCCGGGTCACGGCCAGACGGAACTCCCAGTCGTGATCCAAGGGCGCGAGTTCGGGGCTCAGGAGTTTGCGGTGATGAACCTCAGTTTCATCAACATCCCCTCACAGCGCTATGGCACGGAGCCTTTCGCGGGTCAGTTGGGCGCAGCATTCTTTAGGCAGTACCGAGCACGCATCCTCTTTGGTGCAGGCCTCCTATGCCTGGTTACTCCGTAGCAGCCACTTGCGCTTCAGCAATGACGCCTAACCCCTCCATCGAGCGGACGGCTTCCGGCAAGCTTCGCTTGCCTCCAGCCTCCGCTCACGTCGAACGTTAGGCTTCACGAACCAACTCATGCGCGCAGCACCGCCTGAATTCACCACTGCACTCGCCGGTCTACGTGTCTCCCGCCCGTGGAAAGGATACGGATCAGCCATCTTCCTTGAGCTTGGAGAACTGAGCGAGATTCGCGGCTTGCGAGGCGGCAGTGTGACTGGGCAAGCATGCATCTCCATCGAATGGGACTGGAGGCTGGAACGTGGCGCATCTGTGGTCGTTGGCAGTTCGGACGGCGGCACTACGATTCACGAAAGTCTCAAGCTCCTTCGCGATGCAACCATCACATCCGTTGAGATCGCCGGTGAAGTGCCAGAGATTGTTGTTTGTCTTTCCACTGGGCACGTTTTGCGCTCGATGGCAATGCTCCGAGGCGATCCTCAGTGGAGCATAAGGACACAGGAAGACCGG
Organism: Aquabacterium sp. T101; assembly: GCF_057219775.1. Taxonomy (NCBI): domain Bacteria; kingdom Pseudomonadati; phylum Pseudomonadota; class Betaproteobacteria; order Burkholderiales; family Sphaerotilaceae; genus Aquabacterium; species Aquabacterium sp. T101. The sequence goes on along the minus strand of NZ_JBXVVZ010000008.1, from coordinate 167,684 downwards.
TGGCTCCATGTGAAAGATGGCAACCTCGTTGTAGACAACGGCACAGAAGAGGCTTCGGAGTCAGCGAACGAGTCCTTCGAGCTCGCAGAATCTGCGGCCCTTCGATGGGGTGTTCCAAGCTCTACGCCGCAAATCGGTGAGTGCAAGAGTTGCCGGTTCTATGTTGCCCTGGACGGTACCGGCCACCTGCTCGACTACGGCTGCTGCACTTGTAGCCAAAGCCCATTCGATGGCCGGGCGGTGAACTACAAGAGTGGTTGCCCGTCTTTCGACGCGGCGAGTGAAGCCTAACCTGTCGTTCAACCGGAGCGCCAACGGCATGACACCTGGCCCGCGCGACGCAGTTTGCCCATCATGCGGCGCACGGGCCAGGCGCCATACCATCGTCGCCCGGTTAACTCTGCGTTAGGCCTCATGACCGAAGCGTCGCCAACTCACTACAAAGTCCTCTTCCGTGTTCCTGAGGAAGACGGTTCGTCGCGAGTCGAGACTCTGTGGGCAACTGCTGCGGGCGACGACGAATACGTTCTCGACAACTCACCGTTCTATGCATACTCAGTGTCATGGAAGGACACCGTGTACGCGCCAGTTGCTGAGGAAGACGGTCTGCCAACCTTTGTGCGCGTAGTCAAGAAGTCTGGGCACCGCACTGTCCGAGTTGTCTTTGACCCACCAGTACAAGAAGGCAACGAGTCCGAAGTCTTGCTGCAAGGGCTGCTCAAGCTGGGCTGCACATATGAAGGCGCGAATCGCGGCTACATGGCCATCGACCTCCCGCCAGAGGTTCCTCTTGAAGGGGTCCGCCAGTACCTCATCAAGCACGCAGCGCAATGGGAGCACGCAGACCCGAGCTATGCGGAACTGTTTCCCGATGAGGCCTAACCCCTCGCTCGAGCCGACCCGCTACGGCAGGCGCTACTTGGTGGCTCCAGGCCACGGTAGTCATCGTCCTTCCGCCGCCAAGCAGCACCTGCCTCCGCGGTCGGCTCAGCTCCAACGTTAGGCCTCGCAGTGAAGACTGAGCCTGTTCATCCGCTTGTCGAGCAACTCCAAGGCTTCCTACTACCGACGCTCCGTGACAGCGCAACCGGCCTGCTTGCGGCACTACCTGGCCTTGACTGTTCAGTTGGCGCCCAGGCGGTCGGTACGAAGACAACCTATCAAGGTTTTCAGTTCAGCTTGTCCTGCCTGCTCCCGGATCGAGAACCCTCCGCACCCGATGAGGTTGCCCTAGTAGTGGATCTCTGCCACCTCGATCGAGAGCCGCGCCTGGCCGCTTCCGTTGTGTGGGGCCATCCGTCGGGCAAATCAGAAGCGTCTCTTCACCCAGAGGCTCGCTCGTCGGAGGAGTGGCCGCACGTCACTCAAGAACTAGTTGCCGAGCTAGAGGCAAAGCTTCCAGCCTTGCTCGCCTGTCTCCGTCAGGCAGCACTGCGCGGCGGGCCGGGCGAGGCCTAACCCTTCACTGGAGCGGGACCTCCACCGGCATGGCACTTGGCCCGCGAGGCGCCCAGGCTTAGCATCCGCCTCGCGGGCCAAGCGCCATCCCGGTTCCGGCCCCTCAGTTCAAACGTTAGGCCGCATGAGAACCGCCCGAGTCCTGTCCGCCGCTTGTGCCCTGGCCCTGTTGGTCGTTAGCGGTTGGCTTTTGCTGCCTTCGCGCAATGCGCTCGGGAACCCCGAAATGGAGTCGCTGGTTGGCTCTTGCAGGACGAGCGAAGCCGTCATGGCTCGCCTGTACAAAGGGAGTGGTGGCGCGACAACTGCGTACTGGTACACGGTCACGCTGGAAGGCGGCGAACTCGGAAGAGAGAAGCAGGTCTTCTTCTCGTACCGCGAGCCAAGCCCCGAACAAGTTGTTTGTAGTGGTACTGATGTCCTCGTAAGTGGCGGCGGCTTCAAAGAGAGCTTTGCTGCCGCCAACTTTGCCAAGATGCGGAAGTCTCCAATGCAGTACTGGAGCGGCGAGCCCCGTGAGGGCGGTACTCAGCCGTCTTCGGGTCTACGGTGGCTTGCGGCCGGAGTCACCTTCCTTGCTGCGGTTGCGCTATTGCTGCGGCTGTATGCAGTGCCTCGTCGACAGAGCGCCACGCATGCGGCCTAACCCCTCGCTCAAGCGGAGCGCCCACGGCAGGCCACCAGCCCCAGGCCGGTGGTACGCAGTACAGTTTCACCGGCCCGGGCCTGGCGTCCTGCCGTTGTCGCCCGCTTAGCTCAAACGTTAGGCCTCAGAAGCGATGCCGTTGCCCACTCCAACTGTCCCACTTCCGGAAGCGCAAATTGGCGAGTGGACCATCTTCGACACACGAACGGCTCCTGGACTCTTCGCGTATCGGCAAAGTCAAGCACTTGGCCTGCTGGAGCTTCCTGACTTCGGCGGCGGGGATCTAGATGCGGAGCAGCGGCGCGTAGCGCTACTCAACGCGGTCACTTTCCAAAAGCCGCTTGCTGCACTGGCCTTGTTCCTTGGCGTCGTCGCCCTTGAAGACCTCATACGGGATCTGGCGGCGCGCCTTGCTGACCTATCGAGTCTTTCGCCTTTCTTCCCCGGTCTCATCAAGTTGCGTTCCCAAGCTGTCTCACGCCCAGCTGATCAGGCCTTCAAGCGGCTAGACACCGATCCTGCCGGCGTACAGGACCCTGAAGAAATCAATACTCGGTTCACACAGGCAATGGGTATCGCACCAGTTCCGACGAATGAGTACTGGCACCTGCGAGATCTAGCCTTGCTCAGGAACACCGTCGCACACCATGCAGCAGTCATACGCCCAGTCGATGTACCCCGGTTCACTCATTTCGTCGTATCGGCTGGGCGCATCATCAACCCGCCACCTGAGTTCGTTCGATCCGAGCTCATGTACCTTTACGGCGTCGGTCGAGCCATCGAGAAGGCAGTCCAGTCCGCAGCGTTCAAGCCCCTCATTCAAGAGGCTGGCGCCGGATGGTCCTTATGCCCGTCAGCAGCTGTAGTCGAACTCATTGAGCTCTTCGGCTTCTTCGGCTTTCTGGAGTCAACAACCGTGCCCGTTGGACACTCAGAGCCCGGATCCGAACTGCGGCGCAGGCAGGAAGAGGAGGCAATCAGGATTCGAGCCGCCCTGCTCCAGAGGTGCATTGCCGAGCTAGTAGTCGAATACGGGGCGTAGACTGAGGCCTAACCCTTCGCTGGAGGGGACCGCCACCGGCAAGCCGCTTGGCCCGCGCGCCGGCCATTGTCATCATCCGTCGCGCGGGCCAAGCGCCTTCCCGGCGTCGGCCCCCTCAGCTCAAACGTTAGGCGTCATGAACGAAAGCGTTGCCGTTCGCGTTGCAGCCCTTCTTGGCGGCCCAACCACCAATGAACAAGGCGCGCAGATCCTGCGCGACGAAGCGGCCGCACGTCAGTGCACCGTTCAGGCCCTTCTTGATCGCGTTGCACTTGAGGTCGCACGCGGATTTGACGGTGGCAGCGCTTCGTTTGTAGAGTCTGTCGGTCTCATGGCAGCAATACACGCGGCCATGCTTGGTGAGGAAGGGCTGTACAGAACCGCTGGCGAGTCCTTTGCGGCAAAGGTCTACTGGGCGCTGGACGAGGGTGAGTACGGGGTCCAAAGTGACGCGGGGCTCGATCCAATCGAAGCACGAGTTCGCCCAATGATCAAGCAACTCGTGGCAGAGGCTTCTGTCAGCAATGACGCCTAACCAGTCAATCGAGCCGACGGCTTTCAGCGCGCTGTGCGCGCCTATCCCTTAGCATTGCGAAGCCGTACGCAACCTACGAATACCTCGTTTCCCTCGCACGCCGCCTCTCTGCTGAGAGGAGACTTCGACTGGGTTCGCTCGATGAGTCGATCAACACTCCCGCTTCTCTTGGCCTTGGCCGCCTCTGCCAGTCTGCTTCAGGGCTGCGCAACGCACCCCGACGGGAGTCGCAAGTCGATCTTCTGCGATTCGATCTCGCGAATTTATCCCGAGGTTGGGCGGGGTGCGGCTCCTGCCCAGGGGGAGGAAGCAGGATGGATCATTGGCTCAATTGGAAGAACGGGGCTTGATCGGCCGGTCGTCCTTAGCCGGATCTTCTTCTTGAAAGTGGATGGGCCACCGGGATTTGGCAAGTCAGCCACCGCCCACTATGGTTACTTCCCTATCGAGCAGGGCTGCCCATCACACCTGCCGCACTTTCGGCCCCCACCCAGCACGAATGCACATCCGGACGCCGGAAGCTCCCTATTCGCATTCCGCGTAAAGCCTGGAACTTACGCTCTCAGGGGGCCTTGGGTGGAAAAGTTCTTCACGAGTAGCGCTCAAGTCGAACAATCGAGTGCATCGACTCAGTTTGAGGTCAAGCCTGGGGCTGCAGTCTATGTCGGAGAGTTTCTCGGTTCAGTCGAAGTTCGGGACAAACGCGAGACGCTTCACTTCTTGCACGGCGACATGATGGAAAGAGACTTGCGAATGTTTCGGGAGCTCAATCCCTCGATTTCCATTGACCCCGCCATTGAGAATGTTGCGGGCAAGATTTCTGTCCACTTCAAGCGCTCCGGCAGCTAGCGATTTGGGTCGCTGATTCCCGTCTGCCTTTCGCAATGCTCACAACGTGCAAGTAGAGTAGGACGCTTTCGCTACAACCACGCCATCGCCAACTCCCTCGAATCCGTGTTCTCCGAGCCGTTCCCGGTTCGAGAGCACCGCAGAGAGCATTTCGGAGGTGGCGAGAGCAGCTCTGCGAGCCGAAGCAGCAACGCACGCATCGCCTGCTGTAAAGGTTCCGTGAGCATCGCAGCTCCCTAGCCTTCGAAGCCCCATCGCCTCTCCCCAAGCCAATTGCAATCCCACCGCATCTCCGCCGGCGCCCTCGTGGAGCGCGACGGCAGGCTGCTTCTCGTCCGCAGCGTCGCACCCGGCAGGTACGACTTCTGGGTCTCCCCCGGCGGCGGCGTCAAGCAGGGCGAAAGCCTGGAGGAAGCTGCTGCCCGCGAGGTGTGGGAGGAAACGGGTCTTCGCGCCACGGTCGGCCGGCTGCTGTACATCGAGGAGTTCGAGAACCCCGAGTGCCGCTTCGTCAAGTTCTGGTTCGCGGCGGAGGTGGCCGCTGGTGACGTGAACGTCGGGCACCCCGAGGCCCGGGCCGAGCACATCGTGGACGCTGCCTGGCACACGTTGGCGGACCTGCAGGGCCTGCTGGCCTTCCCCGCGCTGCTGCGCAGCCGCTACGCGCAGGACAAGGCGGCGGGCTTTCCTGCCGTCGTGCGGCTGCCGCTCACGCAGATGGACTTCTGGTAACCCGCGGCGGCACGGTGGGGCATTGCATCTTTGGGCAAACCGCTCCAGCATGCGGGCCGTTTCTCTTGAGGAGACAACGATGCGAGTGATGGTTCTCGTCAAGGCCACGGCGGACAGCGAGGCGGGCCACATGCCGTCCGCCGAACTGCTGGCCGCCATGGGTGCGTTCAACCAGCAGCTGGTCGACGCCGGCATCATGCGCGCCGGCGACGGCCTCAAGCCGTCGTCGCAGGGCGTGCGCATCGCCTTCGACGGCCCGGGCCGCACCGTGATCCCCGGGCCGTTTGCGGCCACGAGCGAGCTGGTGGCCGGCTTCTGGCTGTGGGACGTGAAGGACCTGCAGGAAGCCATCGCCTGGGCGCGGCGCTGCCCGAACCCGATGCCCGGCCCGAGCGAGCTGGAGATCCGGCCGCTGTACGAAGAGGCCGACTTTCTTTGACTGGGCGTCTGGCCCTCGGCGGAGAGTTGGTGCGTCCTGGTCCGGTGCCCAGCCACAAGCACGAGCCGCGGCCGTGAGCCCTGCCTTCTTCGACACAGCGGCTGCGTTTCGCGCCTGGCTGGAGGCCCACCATGCGTCGGCCAAGGAGCTGGTGGTCGGCTACCGCAAGGTCGGCAGCGGCTTGCCCAGCATGAGCTGGCCGGAGTCCGTGGACGAGGCGCTGTGCTTCGGCTGGATCGACGGCGTTCGCAGGCGCATCGACGACGAGTCGTACGCCATCCGGTTCACACCTCGTCGCCCGGGCTCGATCTGGAGCCTGGTAAACATCGCCAAGGTGGAGCGGTTGCTCTCGCAAGGTCGCATGCGTCCGCCCGGTATCGCGGCCTTTGAAGCGCGCACGGAGAAGAAGTCGGGCGTGTATGCGTTCGAGCGGGAACAACCCGCCGAGCTGAGCCCTGCCGAGACTCGTGACTTCAGGAGGAACAAGGTGGCCTGGGCCTACTTCGAATCTGCCCCTCCGAGCTACAGGAAGGTCATGCTCCACTGGGTCGTCAGTGCCAAGCAGCCCGCCACGCGGCAGCGGCGGCTCGCGCAGCTGGTGCAAGCCTGCGCCGAGCAACGGCGTATCCTCAAGTAGGGCAGGGTGCGGCCGGAGGCGCCAGGTTGTCGGCCGACGTGCTGCCCGGCCCTCCGGCCGATGCCCTGGTGTTCCGGCTGCGAACCGGCACCGGTGTCGGAACTCGCGGGTCAGTCCCAACACTCAGTCGAGGCGTCAGCCATGCCAAAGATCGACGTTGCCGCGGTTCCCGCGCACCAGGGTTCCGGATACCCGGCCCCCTTCGCCGGGCCGTGCGCGGAGCGCACGCGTCAGCGCCTCGGCAATGCCGGGGGGCTGCAGGACTTCGGGGTCAACCTGATGAGGCTTCCGCCCGGCGGCTGGTCGAGCCAGAGGCATTGGCACAGTCATGAAGACGAATTCGTGTACGTGCTCCAAGGCGAGCTCGTCCTGGTGGAGGACGGCGCGAGAACCCGTCTCCAGGCCGGGGACTGCGCCGCGTTTCCCAAGAACTCCGGCAACGGCCACCACCTCGTCAACGAATCCACCGGCGTGGCCATGTACCTTGAGGTAGGGTCCAGGCACCCCGACGACCTGACCCAGTGCTCGGACATCGACCTGATGAGCTCCAACCGGGACGGCCGCTTCGTGTCGAAAAGTGGCGAGCCGTATCCGGAATAGAGGGCAGGGCCCCTGCCAGCGGATTCACCTCACATGACGATCCTTCACACCCAGCGCCTGCGCCTCGAACCCTTTGCGCCGGAGCACCTGCACGGCCTTCAGCAGATGAACAGCCGCCCGGAGGTGTATCGCTTTTTGAGCGGGGAGCCCGAGACGCCGGAGCAGACAGCGCAGGGCATCGCGCGCGTGCAGCGCTGCTGGGCCGCCTGGGGCACCAGCTGGTGGGCGTTTGTCCACCTCGACAGTCAGCGGGTCATGGGGGCAGGGTGCATCCAGTACCTGCGTCACGAACTCACGCCGCCGACAGACCCGAACACCCTGCTCGGCAACCCGCTGGAAATCGGCTGGCGCCTGCACCCGGACTTCTGGCGCCAGGGCCTCGCCAGCGAGGCCGCCGAGCGCATGGCCGCGTTCGCGTTCGAGCGCTTTCCGATCGCGGAACTGCTGGCCGTGCGCTGGCCCGAGAACGTGAACTCCGGTCGCGTGATGGACCGCCTGGGCATGCGCTTCCGCGGCCTGGAATCCTGGTACGGCATGACGCTGGCCACGCATGTGCTCAGCCGGGAGCAGTGGCGCCAGGCGGCCAGCGCCCCGGCAGCGAGGCCCGCGTGAAGGCGATCGGCTCGATGGCATGGCTGCGGCTGGCCGCCGGCGTGGTGCTGGGCGCGGTGATCTACCAGGTGGTGGTGATCGACCTCAGCGGCGTTCTGGCTGCCCTGGTGGTGCCAAAGGCGTACTTCGCGTGGTTCGGCAAGGATCACCAGGCGCTGGCGCTGGCGCTGCTGCAACTGGCGGGCGCCGTGCCGGTGGCCTTGCTGGTGTGCGGCGGGGTGCTGGCGGCTCACCGGGCCATTGGTCTGCGGGCGCCGCCATTGCTGGTGGCTCTGGCGGGCGGCATGTTGCTGTGCTTCGCGTATTGGGCGGCCCGGTCGCTGTTCGTGTCCCCGAGCGGCCTGCCGCCGGGTGCGGAACCGTACCCCCTGGCCACCCGGGTGGCACAGCTGGTGCTCTCGCACTGGTGGCACCTGCCGGCCGCACTGGCGCCGTGGCTGGGCTTCGGGCTGGCAGCCTGGCTCCTGTTGAGGCCGAGGGGGCGGCGCGCCCCCCAGGCCGGCCGCTGAAGATCGCGGCCGCGCCTTACGCCGCGGCCATTGCGCGCCGCTGCGGTACGGGCGGGTCCTGCTCGGCGGCGGCAATCACGCCCACCAGCGTGGCCGCCCTGGCCACCAGCACGCGCAGCGCGTCGGCGGCTTCGCGAGGCTCCGCCTCCGGGGGCCGCACCCTGACGGACAGCTTCATCACGTCCTGCGCGGCATGGGCATACTCGACGTGCGCGACGTCGACGCCGCGCGCCGCATACAGCCCGAGAATCCTGCACAGCAGGCCCGCGTCGCGGTCGAGCAGGTACACCTGCTCCAGGTGGGTGGCGGGTCTGGGGGGTTCGAATGGGTTCATGGTCTCGATCCAGGTTGTCAGCGACACACCGACCACCAAGGGTCGGCAGGCAAGTCGCGCGTGGATCGAGGCGGGAACAGGAACTGTCGGACGTCATCGACCCGGCTGACCGGGACGACGCGCACGTACCCGGTCAGCGGGGAATTCGAATGATCGAACGGACCAGGGTCTGCACAGCCATGCGGCGCAGTCTACCAAGCTCGTCGGCGCAGCCGGCTCCGAACTTCGCTTTACCCACTCTCAATTTCTAGGAGTCGTTCCATGGCATGGTTGCTGCTGCTCGTCGCCGGTCTTCTGGAGGTCGGCTGGGCCATCGGGCTCAAGTACACCGAGGGCTTCACCCGGCCCATCCCTTCCGCGCTCACCCTGTCGGCCATGGCCGGCAGCGTGGTGCTTCTGGGGCTGGCCATGAAGTCCCTGCCCGTGGGCACGTCGTATGCGGTGTGGGTGGGCGTGGGCGCCGTGGGCACCGCGATCCTCGGCATGGTGCTGTTCGACGAGCCGGCCACGCTGGGGCGCATCGCGAGCCTGGGCCTCATCGTCGCGGGCATCGTCGGCCTGAAGCTGGCCACGCCGGCCTAGGTGGGCGTGGGCCGGTCTTCGTCGGCCATGCTGCAGGGGCCCTGCGGCCGCCGCGCGCTGCTGGGCCTTGCCGGCCTGGGGCTGGCGTCGCCCGCGCTCTGGGCCCAGGCCCTTGCCGTGCCTGCGCATCCGCGCCTGCTGGTCACGGCGGCCGACTGGGCGAGCCTCGCCGCCCGCCGCCGCGCCGACGCGGACCTGGACCGTCTGGTCGAACAACTGCTGTCGCGTGCGCGGCGCGACCTCGCGCTGCCCGTGCTGGAGCGCCGTCTCGAAGGGCGGCGCCTGCTGCGGGTGTCGCGCGAGCTGATCCGGCGCACGCTGCAGTGGGCTTTTGCGTGGCGCGTCACGGGGCAGGCGGTCTTCGTGGAGCGCGCCCGCCGCGAGATGCTCGCCGTGGCGGCCTTTGCCGACTGGAACCCGGCGCACTTCCTCGACGTGGCCGAGATGACGGCGGGCCTGGCCATCGGCTACGACTGGCTCTTCGACGACCTGCCGGCCGACGAGCGCGCCACGCTGCGCGCCGCCCTCGTGGGCCACGGCGTCGCGCAGGCCCGCCATGGCCATCGCACCTTCCGCGCCGCGCACAACTGGAGCCAGGTCTGCATCGGCGGCATGGTGCTGGGCGCGCTGGCGGTGCAGGAGGACGAGCCTGCGCTGGCGCGCGATCTGCTCGCGGCCGCGCGCGCGGACGTGTCCAGCGGCCTGGGCGCCTACGCCCCCGACGGCGCGTACCCCGAAGGCCCGGGCTACTGGACCTACGGCACCACCTACTCGGTGCTGCTGGTGGCTGCGCTGCGCAGCGCGGCCCAGCCCGACTGGGGCGTGCTCGCGGCGCCGGGCTTCGCGCGCAGCGCGGAGTTCTATGCGCAGTCCATCGGGCCTTCGGGCAGGCACTTCAACTTCGCCGACAGCCAGGACGGACAGGAGCTGGCCTCGCCCATCGTGTACCTCGCCCGCGAGCTGCAGCAGCCGGTGCTGCTGAACGCCAAGCGCGAGATGATCCGCAGGCAGCAGGGCCTGGCCGAGCGCTTCGCGCCGCTGACGGCCCTGTGGTGGCCCGCTGGCGGCAGCGGCCGCGCGCTGCCGCTGCACTACGCCGGCCAGGGGCCGCAGCCGGTGGCGATCTGGCGCTCGTCGTGGGCGGACCCCGACGCGCTGTGGTTCGCCATCAAGGCCGGTGGCGGCGCGCACAACCACGGCCACCTCGACGCCGGCAGCTTCGTGCTCGACCAGGACGGCGTGCGCTGGGCCAAGGACCTCGGCATGCAGGACTACCTGAGCCTGGAATCGCGCGGCATCGCGCTGTGGGACATGAAGCCGGGCTCGGCCCGCTGGAAGGTGTTCCGCCTGAGCGCCGAGGCGCACAACACGCTCACGCTCGACGGCCGGCCGCACAGCGCCACCGCGATGGCCCGGCTGCTGGCGGCCGACGAGCGCGAGGCGCTGATCGACCTGGCACCGGTGCTGGGCGTGGGTAGCGCCACGCGCCGAGCCCGCTTCGCAGGCGACGCCGTGGTGCTGGAGGACCGCCTCGAGGGCGCCCCACCCGGCGTGGCCGTGCGCTGGGCCCTGTGCACGGACGCGGAGATCCGCCTCGACGGCGACACGGCCCGCCTCGCGCAGCAGGGCCGCGCGCTGCGCGTGCGTTTCGAGGGCCGGGCCGTGCAGCTGGCCGTGCTGGACATCAGCCGGCCGCGCAGCGACTTCGACCATCCCAACCCCGGCACGCGCCAGCTCGTGGCCACCGCACCGGTGGCGGCCGACGGGCGCTGGCAGCTCACCGCCAGCTTCGCCCGCGGTTGAGCATGGCCGGCTGCAAGGGAAGGACCTGTCAGCCTTCCTCGACGCCGAAGACGTCCTCGATGCCGGTGTCGAGCGTGCGCGCGATCAGGAAGGCCACCTCGAGAGACGGGGAGTACTTGTTGGCTTCGATGGCATTGACGGTCTGGCGGGTGACACCCACGAGGTCGGCCAGCTGCTGTTGCGTCATGCCGCCGGCCTGGGCTCGGCACTCACGGAGTCGGTTGGTCAGAACGACCTTGCGCTTGCCCACGCGCTACCGCCCGCGACGGTAGATCACCAGCTGCGAGACGATCTCCACGCCCTGCGCAAGGACCCACGAGCCGAGCAGAACATGGGCCATCACCGCGTTGCCTTGTGTCACGGGCGCGGTGCACAGCGCCAGGAAGACGCCGGTGGCAAGCACATAGGACCCGTACATGCCGCCCCTTTGCTCGATCGACCGATCCCGCTCGTCGGCGTCCGTTCTCCGATCGAGCAGGGCGATCACCACATGGCCCGCCACCAGGATCACGACGAGCACCAGCGTTGCCGCGATGAACAGGCCGGCGTGGTGTGGAAGCACGTCCTTCGCAGCCGGCGTCGACAGCATCGTCGCGAACGCGGAATAGAAGTACCCGCCGAAGGCCAGCACCAGCCCGACGAGACTGACCCAGAGGCTCTTCTCCTGAAACGACATCGACATGTGCGGACCCCTTGGATGGTGGAACGGTTGATGTATAAAAAACACGACATGGCAAGCCTACCGCCCGGCTTGCGCCGTGTCAACTATTTCGTACATCGGGGCCGATACCCGCTCTGCGCGCCTGCGGCGCGCGACGCCTCGACACGGTTGGACGTAGAGCCAACCGCCGTGCCGTGAGTGAGGTGTCTCACTACTGGGCTAGAGCTGCCGGAACCGGTGCGCGTAGGTCGCGCTCACCTCCAGCCGTTCCGGCCGCTGCTTGAGCTGCAGCTGCAGCTTGCCGCCCACGCCGCGCAGCACGCTGCGCACGGCGTTCACGTTGACCACCGTGCCGCGGTGCACCTGCCAGAACACCTCGGGGTCCAGCCGTGACAGCAGGTCCTTCAGCGGCGTGGAGATCAGCGCCTCGCCCTCGGCCGTGACCACGCTCACGTACTTGTTGTCGGCGCGGAAGTAGCTGATGTCCTCCACCGTGATCAGGCGCAGCTCGCGCCCGATCTGCACCGTGATCCAGCGCAGCGGCGCGTCGGCGCCGGGCGCCTGGGTGCGGATGCGGTCGACCAGGCCGCGCAGGTCGGTCGGCGCACTGCCCAGGCGCTGGCGCAGGCGCTGCACGGCGCGCACCAGTCGCGCCGGGTCCAGCGGCTTGAGCAGGTAGTCCACGGCGCCTTCGTCGAAGGCCTGCACCGCATAGTGGTCGAACGCGGTGATGAACACCACGTGCGCCGACGCGCCGAGGATGCGCGCCACCTCCAGCCCGTCCAGCCCGGGCATCTGCACGTCGAGGAACAGCACCTCGGGCCGGTGCTGCTCGGCCGCGGCCAGGGCGGCGTGGCCGTCGTGCACCACGGCCGCGATCTCCAGTGCCGGCCAGGCGCGCGCCAGTTCCTCGCGGATCTCGGCGGCCAGCAGCGGCTCGTCCTCAGCGATCAGGGCTCGGGTCATCGGCGGGTGCAGGCGACGCGTCGGCGTCGGCCTGGTAGTCGGTGTCGATGTGCAGGGCCGGCGGATCGGTCAGCCGCACGGCCAGGCGGGCGTGCGTGCCGTGCACGGCGGCCAGACGCTGCTGCAGCACGACGGTGTCCAGCGAGGCCAGCGCCTGCACTGCCACCGCGGTGGGCGGCTGCGGCGCGATCGCCAGCCGCAGCCGGTCGCCCGCGCGCAGGGCGCCGAGCTGCCACTGCACGCCGGGCGCGTCGCCGGCCAGGCGGCGCAAGGCCGGCAGCAGCACCAGCGGTGCCAGCCGGGCGCGGCCGGCCTCGTCGTCCATCTGCGTGGTCAGGCGCGGCGGCAGCAGCGCGGACGCGTCGCCGGCGTGGCCGTAGGCGCGCACCAGCGCCACCTCGCGGGCCACGGTCGACGCGGTGGCACCGGCGGCGGGTTGCATGGCGCGCAGCAGCGAGATCAGGTCGCCCAGGCGGCGCTCGGCGGTGTCCGTGGCGTCGTCGAGCAGCGCGCGCACGCGCTTGAGCGCGTCGAACAGGAACTGCGGTTCCACGCGCGCCTGCAGCGCCAGCAGGCGCGCCGACTGCACCAGCTGCTCCTGGCGCACCCGCGCCAGCTCGGCGCGCTGCACCCGGGCCAGCGTCTCCTGGGCACGCCGCCAGTGGGCGTAGGCCACGGTGGCTACGGAGAACGGCAGCAGCTGCGACATGGCCAGCATCCAGTCGTCGCCGCTCTTCCAGTCGGTGTCGCCGCCGATCAGCGGAAACAGCAGTGGCCCGATCACCCACACGCCGATGGCGATGACGCCCAGCACCGCCAGCGAATAGGCCAGCCACGCCGGCTGGCCGTCGGCCACGGCGCGGTCGGCCACCCGCACCGCGAACACATAGGTCAGGCCGAACTCGAACACGTTGTAGACCCACGAGCGCAGGAACGGGAAGCCGGGGCCGAAGAACAGCATGCCGCCCATGTTGAACAGCGCCAGCGAACCGACCACCACGCCCAGGCCGGTGTGGCGCCAGCTCCACTCGCGCAGCGTGGCGCCGACCCAGGTGCGCCAGCCCGGGGCCGTCACGGCGCGGGCTCCGGCAGCGTCACGGTGGCCACCACGCCGCGAGGCTCGTTCACGGCCAGTGCCAGCGTGGCGGCAGGGCCGTAGGTCTGCCGCAGGCGGGCGCGCAGGTTGGCCAGGCCGGTGCCGTGGCCGCTGCCGCTGCCCATGCCCTGGCCGTCGTCGGCCACCGTGAGCACCAGGCGGCCGGGCTCCAGGCGCGCGCGCACCTGCACCGTGCCGCCTTCCACGCGCGGCTGCAGGCCGTGCTTGAGCGCGTTCTCCACCAGGGTCAGCAGCACCATCGGCGGCACGCTGCGGCCGGCCAATGCGTCGGGGATGTCGATCTGCGAGGCCAGGCGCGCGCCCATGCGCACCTGGTGCACGGCGAGGTAGGCCCGCACCAGGCCGGCCTCGCGGCCCAGCGTGGTGTGCTCGTCGCGCAGCTGCGGCAGGGCCTCTTCCAGGTAGCGCAGCAGGTCGGTCAGCAGCGTGCGCGCGGCCGGCGCGTCGGTGCGCATCAGGCGCCGCACGTTGGCCAGCGCGTTGAACAGGAAGTGCGGTTCCGACTGGGCCTGCAGCAGTTGCAGCCGCGCGCTGTCGAGCTCGCGCTCCAGGCCCAGGCGGCGCAGTTCGGCGTCGCCCAGCGCCAGGGCCGCGTCACGGCTGCGCTCGGCGAAGTGGTGCGCCAGCACCAGCAGCGCGGCAAAGCTCAGGTTCCAGGCCAGCAGCATGCGCAGGTCGGCCGCCTTGATGACGTCCGGCTCGCGCAGCACATGCACGCCCGCGTGCACGGCCAGCCCGGCCAGCGCGCAGCCGGCGGTCAGCAGCGCGAGGCGGCCGCGGGTGGCCGCCCCGGCGCGCGACGCGTGCACGAGGCGGTAGCCGGTGCCGACGATGCTGAGCATCAGCCACGCGGCGAGGAACTGCGCGAGCAGCGTGCCCAGCACCGCCAGCACCGCGCTCGACGGCGACTGCCACTGGAAGACGATGTGGCCCGACTCGATGTAGAAGGTGGTCACCACCGCCAGCAGCGCGGCCATCGGCAGCCGGCGCAGGGCCGCGCCGCTGTCCGGTGCCGCTGGGCGCGGAGGGGCGGGGGGCGTCGCGGCCAGGGTCATCGGCAGGGCGGGCGGGGCATCGACCCCATCATCGCGCAGCGGCGCTGGCCGCGACAAGGCTGGGCGCGGCGGTCTGCCCGGCCGTGAGGCGCTCGAACGGGTCGACGAACCGCACGCGCAGCGCCACGGTCATCGGGGCGGCCGAGGCGCCGGCATCGCACTGCAAGGCCCGCACGGCGCGGCGCAGGGCCCGCGTGTACGGGGCCGGGCCGGCGCCGGTGCGCACGTCGGCCACGGTGCCCTGGTGCAGGTCGAAGCGCACGTCGACCACGGCGGGCCGGGCCTCCTGCCGCGCCACGGCGGCCAGCGCGTCGCCGAGTTCGGCGTCGATGCCGGGGCACAGCGCGCGCACGTCGGTGCGCAGCGGCGCGCCGCCGCGCACTTCCACCTGCTGCGGGACGGTCTGGGCGACGGCCGGGCCGGCCACGGCGGCGGCCAGCGCGAGGGTGGCGAGAAGGGGGCGCAGGGACGATGTGTTCATGGGGCTCTCCGGGGTTGACGACGGAGCGCACCGTAGGCCGCCGGGCCGTGCGGGCGAAGCGGTTCCGGACGAACCGGCCCGCGGGGCGGACGAATCGCGCCGGTGGCCCGACGGATCCGGGCCGGTTCAGCCGCTCAGCCGGTCAGACGCCGGCCATGAACCACTTGATCATGCCCTTGGCGATGAAGCCGATCATGCCAAAGCCCAGCACCAGAAAGAGCACGAAGGTGCCCATGCGGCCGGCCTTGGACTCGCGCGAGAGCTGCCAGATGATGAAGAACATGTAGCCGATGAACGCGGTGACGCCGAAGGTCATGCCGAACCACGCGATCTGCTCCTCGTCGTAGCCGAACATCAGGCGTCTCCGCCGGTGCCGGTGCAGTCGCGGTAGGCGTGCCAGCTGGCGTGCGCCAGCAGCGGCACCACCGGCACCAGGCCCACCAGCAGCGTGGCCATGCCCGCCACGGTGAGCGCCATCACGAGGAACGCCCACAGCGCCATCGGCAGCGGATGCGCCAGCACCACGCGCCAGCTCGCCAGCACCGCGTCGAGCACGCGCACCGGGCGGTCGAGCAGCATCGGGATTGCGATCACGCTGCTGGCGAACACCGGCGCGGCCAGCGCGCCGCCCAGCAGCACCCATCCCTCGAACACCCAGCCGCGCTCGGCCAGCACCACGTGGCGCACGAAGTCGGCCGGCGTGTCCACCACGCCGGGCACGAAAAAGTTGACGAAGGACGCCGACGTGAGCACCCAGCCGGTGCCGGCCAGGGCCAGCAGCGCGCCGAAGCGCATCAGCCGGTGCGCCTGTGCGCCGCGCGGCCACCACGCGGCGATGGCGGTGCGCATGGTGCCGGCCGCGCCGCCGCCGTCGCCGGCTTCCAGCGTACGGCTCACCGCGTACAGGCCGGTGGCCAGCACCGGCGCCACCAGCAGGAAGCCGCTGAAGGCGCCGGCCAGCCACCAGAAGCGGTCGTGCAGCAGCGAGAACACGAAGGCGCCGAACAGCGCCAGCGTGAGGCCGTGCGACAGGCCCGGCCAGGGCGCGCGGGCGAGGTCGCGCGCACCGAGGGCGAGCCAGCGCAGGGGGGAGGCCAGGGTCAGCGGTGGAGGCGGCATCGGCCGATGATGCCGCGCCGCGCCCGCTGCGGGCTTGATCTGCGTCGGGTGAGGCGGGTGTCAGCCCAGCCGCGCGACCAGCTCGGCGGCCGCGCGGGCCATCGTGGCCGGCTGGCCGTCGGCCACTTCCAGCGGCAGCGCCTGCGCGGCACCGGCGAAGTTGCGCTCGGTGGACTTGAGGTACAGCGGGTCGTAGTGGTGCTGCATCAGGTCGGCGAACAGGCCGGCCCAGTCGCCGGCGCGCGCCTGCGCCTGCCAGGCCGCCACGGTGGCCTTGCCGCGCAGTTCCACCAGCGCGTCGAGGTGGCCGCAGAAGCGATCCACCTGCTGCGCGTAGAAGCCGTACTCCTGCAGCAGCAGCTGTACGCGCGCGGCGTCGGGCATCTGCACCATGACGCAGCGGCCATGCGCGCGCATGCGCTCGATCAGCGCCTCGGGCAGGTGCACCTGGCCGATGCGGCGGCTTTCGCTTTCCACCCACACCGGGCGCGCCGGGTCGAGCGCGGCCATCTCGTGCCACAGCGCCATGTCGAAGGCCTTCTGCGACGGCTGCTCGCCATGCGCCAGGCCGCCCAGCACGCTGCCGCGGTGCCGCGCCAGCGCCTCCAGGTCGAGCACCTGCGCGCCGGCCGCGCGCAGCGCCTGCAGCAGGCGGGTCTTGCCGCTGCCGGTGCGGCCGCACACCACGTTGAACTGCAGCTGCGCCGGGCGCGTGGCCAGCGTGTCGCGCACCACGCCGCGGAAGGCCTTGTAGCCGCCCTGAAGCACGTTGACGCGGAACCCCACCTGGCCCAGGAACCACGACAGCGCGCCGCTGCGCTGGCCGCCGCGCCAGCAGTACACCAGCGGGTGCCAGTTCGGCGGCTTGTCCTGCGCATGCGCTTCCAGGTGCTCGGCGATGCGCCGCGCCACCATCGCGGCGCCGCGCTTGCGTGCGTCGAAGGCGGAAATCTGCTTGTACTCGGTGCCCACGACGCGTCGCTCGTCGTCGTCGAGCACCGGCCAGTTGACGGCGCCGGGCAGGTGGTCCTCGGCGTACTCGCCCGGCGAGCGGGCGTCGATGATGGCGTCGAAGCTGCCGAGGGCGGCCGCGGCTTCGTCTGCGGTGACTGTGCGGACGCTCACGCCGGCGCCGCCAGCGTGTCGAGCAGCTCGCTCTCGATGGCGATCTGGGTGCGGTTGTGCTGCAGCTCGGCGCCGTCGACGAGGAAGGTGTCCTCCACGCGCTCGCCCAGCGTGCTGATCTTGGCCAGCTGCAGGTTGATGCGGTGCCGCGCCAGCACCCGCGCGATGCCGTAGAGCAGGCCGGTGCGGTCGCTGGCGCTGACGGACAGGATCCAGCGCTGCGCGCGCTCGTCCGGGCGGAGCGTGATGCGCGGCGTGACCGGGAAGCTCTTGACGCGCCGCGACACGCGGCCGCGGCGCGGCTCGGGCAGCGGGCCGGTGGCCACCAGCGCGCCGAGCAGCTGGGTTTCCACCAGCGAGATCAGGTCGCGGTAGCCGGCGCCGTCGTCCACGTTCGGATGCACGAGCTGGAAGGTGTCCAGGCCGTAGCCGGCGCGCGTGGTGTGCACCTTGGCGTCGAGCACCGAGAAGCCGGCGTTGTCGAAGTAGCCGCAGATGCGGGCGAACACGTCGGGCACGTCGGGCGTGTACACCACCACCTGCAGGCCCTCGCCCACCGACGACGCGCGCGCATGCACCACCGGCACCTCGGTCTTCACGTGGCGCCACAGCACGCGCGCGTGCCAGGCGATGTCGGCCGGGTCGTGGCGCATGAAGTAGCCCACGTCGAGCGTGTCCCACAGCGGCTTCTCGGTGTCGGGCAGCTGCGAGGCCAGCGCCAGCAGCGCGCGCGCCTCGGCCTTGCGCGACTCGACCTCGGTCTCCACCGTGGGCCGCACGCCGCCGTCCTTGGCGTTGACCGAGCGCAGCGCCAGGCGGAACAGGTCCTCCAGCAGCTTGCCCTTCCAGGCGTTCCACACCTTCGGGCTGGTGCCGCGGATGTCGGCCACGGTCAGCAGGTACAGCGCGGTGAGCGTGCGCTCGTCGCGCACCTGGGCCGCGAAGGCCGCGATCACGTCGGGGTCGGACAGGTCCTCCTTCTGGGCCACGTGGCTCATCGTGAGGTGGTGCCGCACCAGGAACTCGATCAGGCGCGCGTCCTCGCCGTCGATGCCGTGGTCGCGGCAGAAGCGCCGCACCTCGGTGCCGCCGAGCTGGGAGTGGTCGCCGCCGCGGCCCTTGGCCACGTCGTGGAACAGCGCCGCCACCAGCAGCACGTAGGGCCGCTCGAAGCGCGACGCGAGCTGCGAGCAGAAGGGGTACTCGTGCGCGTGCTCGGGGATGAAAAAGCGGCGCACGTTGCGCACCACCATCAGGATGTGCTGGTCCACCGTGTAGACGTGGAACAGGTCGTGCTGCATCTGGCCCACGATGCGGCGGAACACCCACAGGTAGCGACCCAGCACCGAGGTCTGGTTCATCAGCCGCATCACGTGCGTCTGGCCCATCGGCTGGCGCAGGATCTCGATGAAGCGTGCGCGGTTCACGGGGTCGCGCCGGAAGCGGCCGTCCATCGTGTTGCGCGCGTTGTACAGCGCGCGCAGCGTGCGTGCCGACAGGCCCTTGAGCCCCGGGTGCTGCTGGTAGACGAGGAAGGTCTCCAGGATGGCATGCGGCTCGCGCTGGTACAGGTCGTCGGACGCCACCTCGATCAGGCCGTTGCGGTCGAGGAAGCGCTCGTTGATAGGCCGCATCGGCGCTTCCTCGCTGCCGAGGATGCGCTCCTCGATGTTGAGCAGCAGGATCTGGTTGAGCTGCGCCACCGCCTTGGCGGCCCAGTAGTAGCGCCGCATCAGCAGCTCGGACACGCGCTGGCCCTCGCTGGGCTTGAGGCCGAAGCTGTGCGCCACGGCGGTCTGCAGGTCGAACACCAGCCGGTCCTCGCGCCGGCCGGCGATGGCGTGCAGCCGGGCGCGGATCATCTTGAGCACGCCCTCGTTGCGCTGCAGCTGCTTCACCTCGAACGGCGTGGCCAGGCCCTTGGCGCCGAGCTCGGCCCAGCTGCGGCCCAGGCCGGCGGCGCGCGCCACCCACAGCAGCACCTGCAGGTCGCGCAGGCCGCCCGGGCTTTCCTTGCAGTTGGGCTCCAGCGAGTAGGGCGTGTCCTCGTACTTGGTGTGGCGCTGGCGCATTTCCAGCGTCTTGGCGCGCAGGAAGGCGCGCGGGTCCATGTCGGCGCCCAGGCGCTGGCGCAGCGCGACGAACAGCTTGCGCGAGCCGGCGACGTGGCGGCTTTCCAGCAGCGCGGTCTGCACCGTCACGTCGCGCGCGGATTCCTGCGCGCACTCGTCGATGGTGCGCACCGACGAGCCGATCTCCAGGCCGATGTCCCAGCAGGCGGTGATGAAGCGCTCGATCGCCGGCCGCACCGCCTCGGTGTCCTGGCCGTCGGGCAGCAGCACCAGCACGTCCACGTCCGAGTGCGGGAACAGCTCGCCGCGGCCGTAGCCGCCCACCGCCACCAGGGCGGCGCCGGGCGGCATCAGGCTGGCGATCCACAGCTCGGTGAGGGTGGCGTCCACCAGGCGCGCCATGCCGCGGATCAGCGTGATGGCCGCCTGCGCGCTGGGCCGCGCGGCGGCGAAGGCTTCGAGCAGCGCGTTCTTGCTCGAGCCCAGCTGGAGCCGCATGCGCGACAGGGCCTGCGCCGGCTGCGGTACGGCCGACATCGGCAGCGGCCTCAGGCGGTGACGGTCGGCGACGCGACGCGGCCGTAGCCCGCGGGGGCGAAGGCAGGCGGCGGCGGGCTGCCGGCGGACACGGTCAGCACCTCGTAGCCGGTGTCGGTGACGACCACCGTGTGCTCCCACTGGGCCGACAGCGAGCGGTCCTTGGTGACGATGGTCCAGCCGTCGTACTGGCCGCCCTTGCGGTCCTCGCGGATGTCGCGCTTGCCGGCGTTGATCATCGGCTCGATGGTGAACACCATGCCGGGCACCAGCTCCTCGAGCGTGCCGGGGCGGCCGTAGTGCAGCACCTGCGGCTCCTCGTGGAAGCGCTTGCCGATGCCGTGGCCGCAGAACTCGCGCACCACGGAAAAGCCCGCGTTCTCGGCGAAGACCTGGATCGCGTGGCCGATGTCGCCCAGCCGCGCCCCCGGGCGCACCTTGACGATGCCCTTCCACATGGCCTCGAAGGTGACCTGGCACAGGCGGCGCGCGGCGATGCTGCCGTCGCCCACCACGTACATGCGGCTGTTGTCGCCGTGCCAGCCTTCCCTGGTGATCACGGTGACGTCGATGTTGACGATGTCGCCGTTCTTGAGCGGGCGCTCGGCCGGCACGCCGTGGCACACCTCGTGGTTGACCGATGTGCACAGCGACGCCGGGTAGGGCGGGTAGCCCGGCGGCGAGTAGTTCAGCGTGGCCGGCGTCGTGCCCTGCACGCCCACCATGTAGTCGTGCGCGAGCTTGTCGATCTGCAGCGTGGTGATGCCCGGCACGATGTGCGGCGCAAGGAAGTCCAGCACTTCGGAGGCCAGGCGGCCGGCCACGCGCATCTCGTCGATGTCGGCGGGCGTCTTGAGGGTGATGCTCATCGGGCGCGGATTATCCCACCCGGCCCGTAAAATCGCGGCCTTCCGTCCCCAAGCCCGCGCCGTCCGCGCGCCGCCCCCCACCCCCGCATGACTTCCGCCCCCAAGCACCTGCTGCACTTCGAGGGCGGCAACGCCCTGTCCGCCTTCCGCGCCCAGGGCCTGCTGGCCCGGCTGGCCGGGGCCTGCCCGCGGATCACGGGCGTCACGGCGCGCCATGTGCACTGGGCCTGGAGCGACGCCCCGCTGGACCGCGCGGCGCAGGACAAGCTGGCCGCGCTGCTGACCTACGGCGACCCGGCCCCGGCCGCGGCCGACGGCGAGGTGGTTCTGGTGATGCCGCGCCTGGGCACCGTGTCGCCGTGGGCCAGCAAGGCCACCGACATCGCCCACAACTGCGGCCTGGCGCTGCATCGGGTGGAGCGGGTCACCGAGTACCGGCTGCAGGTCAAGGCCGGCCTGCTGGGCGCGGGCAAGGCGCTGTCGGCCGACGAGCTGGCCGCCGCCGCCGCGCTGCTGCACGACCGCATGACCGAGAGCGTGGCCTTCGGCCCCGGCGCGCGCGAGCAGGCGCGCCACCTGTTCGACGAGCGGCAGGCCGAGCCGATGGCCCTGGTGGACGTGCTCGGCGCCGGGCGCTCGGCGCTGGAGCAGGCCAACACGGCCTTCGGCCTGGCGCTGTCGGACGACGAGATCGACTACCTGGTCGCCGCCTTCCGCGGCCTCGCGCGCAACCCGACCGACGTCGAGCTGATGATGTTCGCGCAGGCCAACAGCGAGCACTGCCGGCACAAGATATTCAACGCCGACTTCACCATCGACGGCCGGCGCGAGCCGCTGTCGATGTTCGGCATGATCCGCCACACCGAGAAGACCTCGCCGCAGCACACGGTGATCGCCTATGCCGACAACGCCGCCGTGATGGAAGGCGGGCCGGTGCAGCGCTGGCTGCCGCAGGGCTTCACCAACGCGCCGCCCTACGGCCCGCGCGAGGGCACGGCCCATGTGCTGATGAAGGTGGAGACGCACAACCACCCCACCGCCATCTCGCCCCATCCCGGTGCGTCCACCGGTGCCGGCGGCGAGATCCGCGACGAGGGCGCCACCGGCCGCGGCGCGCGGCCCAAGGCGGGCCTGACGGGCTTTTCGGTCAGCAACCTGCACCTGCCGGGCACCGACGAGCCCTGGGAGCGCCACCCGGTCGGGCGCCCCGGCCACATCGCCAGCGCGCTGCAGATCATGACCGAGGGCCCGCTCGGTGGCGCCGCGTTCAACAACGAGTTCGGCCGGCCCAACCTGGGCGGCTACTTCCGCGTCTTCGAGCAGGACGTGGCCGGCGTGCGCCGCGGCTACCACAAGCCGATCATGATCGCGGGGGGCCTGGGAAGCATCGACGCCGGGCAGACGGCCAAGGTGAGCTTCCCGGCCGGCACGCTGCTGGTGCAGCTCGGCGGCCCGGGCATGCGCATCGGCATGGGCGGCGGCGCGGCCAGCTCGATGGCCGCCGGCACCAATGCCGCGGCGCTCGACTTCGACAGCGTGCAGCGCGGCAACCCGGAGATCCAGCGTCGCGCGCAGGAGGTCATCAACCACTGCTGGGCGCTGGGCGAGCGCAACCCGATCCTGGCCATCCACGACGTCGGCGCCGGCGGCATCAGCAATGCCTTCCCCGAGCTGGTGGACGGCGCGGGCAAGGGTGCGCGCTTCGACCTGTCGAAGGTGCCGCTCGAGGAGACCGGTCTCGCGCCGAAGGAGATCTGGTGCAACGAGAGCCAGGAACGCTACGTGATGGCGGTCGACCCCGCGCTGCTGCCGCTGTTCGAGCAGATGTGCGAGCGCGAGCGCTGCCCGTTCGCGGTGGTCGGCGTGGCCACCGACGAGCCGCGCCTGGTGCTGGCCGACGAGCGCACGCAGGCCATCGACATGCCGATGGACGTGCTGCTGGGCAAGCCGCCGAAGATGCACCGCGACGTGGCCCGCGTGGCGCGCCGCGAGGCGCCGCTGGACCTCACCGGCGTGAAGCTGGAGCTGGTGGCGTTCGACGTGCTGCGTCACCCCACGGTGGCCAGCAAGCGCTTCCTCGTCACCATCGGTGACCGCACCGTCGGCGGCCTGAACCACCGCGACCCGATGGTGGGCCCATGGCAGGTGCCGGTGGCCGACTGCGCGGTGACGCTGGCCGACTACCGCGGGCTGCGCGGCGAGGCCATGGCCATGGGCGAGCGCACGCCGCTGGCGTCGCTGGACGCGCCGGCCTCGGGCCGCATGGCGGTGGCCGAGGCCGTCACCAACCTGCTCGCCGCGCCGATCGAGCTGTCGCGCGTGAAGCTGTCGTGCAACTGGATGGCCGCCTGCGGCGAGCCCGGCGAGGACGCCGCGCTGTACGACACCGTGCGCGCCGTGGGCCTGGAGCTGTGCCCGGCGCTGGGCATCGGCGTGCCGGTGGGCAAGGATTCGCTGTCGATGAAGACGCGCTGGTCCGACGGCGGCACCACGCGCCAGGTCACGGCGCCGGTGTCGCTGGTGGTCACCGCCTTCGCCACGCTGGACGACGTGAGCGGCACGCTGACGCCGCAGCTGCAGCCGGGCGACACCACGCTGATCGCGGTGGACCTGGGCCAGGGCCGCATGCGGCTGGGCGGGTCGATGCTGGCCCAGGTGCTGGGCCGCTTCGGCGACGAGGTGCCCGACCTCGACGCCGGCGCCGGCGCGGCGCAGCTCAAGGCGCTGGTGGCGGCGGTGAACGTGCTGCGCGCCGACGGCCGCCTGCTGGCCTACCACGACCGCAGCGACGGCGGCCTGTGGGCCGCGGTGTGCGAGATGGCCTTCGCCGGCCACGTCGGCGTGAGCCTGAACGTCGACCTGCTGGTGACCGAGGGCGACGGCATCGCCGACAGCCGCGCCGAGTACGGCGATTCCAAGAACTGGGCCACGCAGGTGGGCGAGCGTCGCAACGAGCGCACGCTGGCGGCGCTGTTCAACGAGGAGATCGGCGTCGTGCTGCAGGTGCGCAGCGCCGACCGCGACGCCGTGATGGGCGTGCTGCGCGCGCACGGCCTGTCACGACACGCCCACGTGATCGGCAAGCCCAACGACCGCGGCGTGGTGGAGGTGTGGCGCGACGCGAAGGCGATCTTCAGCGCGCCGCTGCGCGACCTGCACCAGGCCTGGGACGAGGTGAGCTGGCGCATCGCGCGCCTGCGCGACAACCCCGCCTGCGCCGACATGGAGCATGACGCCGCCGGCCGTGCCGACGACACCGGGCTGCACCTGCATCTGACCTTCGACCCGTCCGAGGGCGCGCCGGCCTACGTGAAGCGGCCCAAGGTGGCGATCCTGCGCGAGCAGGGCGTCAACTCGCATGTCGAGATGAGCTACGCCCTGCATGCGGCGGGCTTCGACACCTTCGACGTGCACATGACCGACCTGCAGGCCGGCCGCGCGCGGCTGGACCAGTTCATCGGCTTCGTCGCCTGCGGCGGCTTCTCCTACGGCGACACGCTCGGCGCCGGCGAGGGCTGGGCCCGCTCGGTGCTGTTCAACCCGGTGCTGGCCGAGCAGTTCGCGGCCTTCTTCAACCGCAGCGACAGCTTCGCGCTCGGCGTGTGCAACGGCTGCCAGATGATGGCCGCGCTGTCGCCCATCATTCCCGGCGCCTCCGACTGGCCCAAGTTCACGCGCAACCGCAGCGAGCAGTTCGAGGCCCGCCTGTCGCTGGTGGAGGTGCTGGACTCGCCGTCGATCTTCTTCACCGGCATGGCGGGCAGCCGCATCCCGGTGGCGGTGGCGCATGGCGAGGGCTATGCCGACTTCTCGCAGCGCGGCAATGCGGCCGCGGTGCGGCGCGCGATGCGCTTCGTCGACCCCGCCGGACGGCCCACCGAGGCCTACCCGGCCAATCCCAACGGCAGCCCGGACGGCCTGACCTCGGTGACCACCGCGGACGGCCGCTTCACGGTGCTGATGCCGCACCCGGAGCGGGTGTTCCGCAATGCCCAGATGAGCTGGTCGGCCGGCCCGGTGGCCGTGGCCAGCCCCTGGATGCGCATCTTCCACAACGCCCGCCGCTGGGTGGGCTGACGCCATGAATCCGCACCGCCTGCTTTCCGCCTGGGCCCTGGGTGCCGCCGCCGTGCTGGCGGCAGGCTGCGCGCAGCCCACCGCGCCCCGGGCCGCGTCCGCGCCGGTGTCCGCGCCGGCGGCGCCCACGGCGCCCGTCAGCGGCCTGTTCCGCTACATGGCCGACGCCGCGTCCATCACGCTGTGTGCCGACGGCCGGCGCCTGCCGGTGGCGATGGAAGGCGACTACCTCGCGCTCGAACGGGCCTACACGGCGCTGCCGCGCCGGGTGCCCGGCGCCGAGGTGCTGGTCACGCTCGACGCCGACGTGCAGCAGCGTCCGTCGGCGGAACCGGGCCAGCCGCCGCGCGCGTCGCTGGTGGTGCGGCGCTTCGACGGCGCCTGGCCCGGCGAGTCCTGCGGCGACCCCAAGGCCTGGACCGCCCTGCGCGGCACCTACTGGAAGGCCACGCGGCTGGCCGGGCGCCCGGTGGCGGTGTTCGAGGGCGGCACCGAACCGCATCTCTTGATGGAGCTCGGCGAACTGCGTGTGGCCGGCAGTGCCGGCTGCAACCGCTTCATGGGCACCTTCGTGCAGGAGGGCGATTCGCTGGCCTTCGGCCGGCTGTCCACGTCGCGCATGGAGTGCCCCACGGGCATGGGCCAGGAGCGGCACTTCCTCGACACGATGGACAAGGTGGCGTTCTGGAAGACCGACGGCCGCCACCTCGACCTGTTCGACAGCCAGCGCCGGCCGCTGGCGCGCTTCGAGGCCGTGGCCGGGCGCTGAGCCCGCCCGCGGTCCGGCGTCCGGGCCTTACTCGCCCGCGGCCAGCACCACCGACTGCTTGCGCGTCTGCCCGGCGCGCCACAGCGTCAGCGTCACGGTGTCGCCGGGCGAGCGGGCCTCCAGCAGCGCCAGCATCGAGTCGAGGTCCGCCACCGGCTCGTCGTTGATGGCGGTGATCACGTCGCCCTGGACCACCTCGCCGCCGCGTCCGCGGCGGAAGGGCTGCAGGCCGGCCTTGGCCGCCGGCGAGGCGTTGCCCACCTGCACCACGGGCACGCCGCGTGCCAGCTTCAGCGCGGCCACCAGGTCCGGCGGGCCCGCGGTGATGCCCAGCGCCGGCCGCACGAAGCGGCCGTCGCGGATCAGGCGCGGCACGATGCGATTGACCTCGTCCACGGGGATCGCGAAGCCGATGCCGGCGCTGGCGCCGCTCGGGCTGGCGATCTGCGTGTTGACGCCGATGAGCCGGCCCGCGGAGTCCAGCAGCGGGCCGCCGGAATTGCCCGGGTTGATCGCGGCGTCGGTCTGCACCACGCCGCGGATCGTGCGACCGTTGAAGGACTCGATCTCGCGGTTGAGCGCGCTGACGACGCCCAGTGTCAGCGTCTGGTCCAGCCCGAAGGGGTTGCCGATGGCATAGACGCGCTGGCCCACCAGCAGGTCGCGGCTGGTGCCGATGGCGATCGGCGGCAGCTTCTCGCGCGGCGCCTCGATGCGCAGCACCGCGAGGTCGCGGTCCGGGAAGGCGCCCACCAGCTTGGCCGCGTAGGTGGTCTGGTCGGCCATCGTGACGCGTGCGCCGCTGCCGCCCTGGATGACGTGGAAGTTGGTGACGACATGGCCGCGGTCGTCCCAGACGAAGCCGGTGCCGGTGCCGCGCGGCACCTGGGCCACGTTCATCGAGAACAGGTCGCGCTGGGTTTCGAGCGTGGTGATGTGCACCACCGACGGCGACACGCGGCGAAACAGTTCCACGTTGGCCTGTTCGTCGGCGGCCAGCGGGCCGCGCGGGGCGACAGCGCGCGGCGCCGAGGGGTCGCCCGTGCGCGCGTCGGCGTAGGGCGGCAGGGCCAGCAGCCATGCCAGGCCCAGCGCGACGGCACGCAGCACGGTGGAGGCATTGATCGTCATCGGTTCGGCTCCGGGGGCAAGGGGCGTGAGGAGAGGGCGCAGGCCGGGGCCCGCGCCGCGTTCGCCCCAGGTAGGGCCGGATGCCCGGTCTGCAAGGTCTGCAACAGGGCCTTCTTCCGGGTGCCGGTGGTGTCGGCCTTTGCCAAAATGGCGCCATGGCAATGACCCAAGTGATCACCCCCGAGCTGCGGCAGTGGATCGTGGCCCAGGCCCAGGCCGGCCACAAGCCCGACGACGTGCTGGCGTCGATGCGCGCCAGCGGCTGGGCCGAGGACGTGGCCCTGGCCGCGATGGAGCAGACCCTGCAGGGCTTCCTGGAGGAGCAGGCGCGGGCCCAGGGCCTGCCGACGCCGGTGCCGGTGCCCTTCGTCGACCTGTCGGACGCCCCGTCGTGGGTGGACGCCGGCGACCGCCGCGTCAACATCCTGATGTCGATGAAGCTGCCGCGCGTCATCGTGTTCGGCAGCCTGCTGTCGGACGACGAGTGCGACGCCATGATCGAGGCCGCCCGGCCTCGCATGGCCCGGTCGGAGACGGTGCAGACCGACACCGGCGGCAGCGAGGTGAACGTGGCGCGCACCAGCCGCGGCATGTTCTTCGACCGCGGCGAGAGCGAGCTGTGCCGGCGCGTCGAGGCCCGCATCGCGCGCCTGGTGAACTGGCCGGTGATCAACGGCGAGGGCCTGCAGGTGCTGCACTACCGGCCGGGCGCCGAGTACCAGCCGCACCACGACTACTTCGACCCGGCCAAGTCCGGCACGGCCAGCATCACCTCGCGCGGCGGCCAGCGCGTCGGCACGCTGGTGATGTACCTGAACACGCCCGACAAGGGCGGCGGCACGACCTTCCCGGACGTCGGCCTGGAAGTCGCACCGGTCAAGGGCAATGCGGTGTTCTTCAGCTACGACCGCCCGCACCCCGCCACCAAGACCCTGCACGGCGGCGCGCCGGTGGTGGCCGGCGAGAAGTGGGTTGCCACCAAGTGGCTGCGCGAGGGCGAGTTCCGCTAGGCGCGGTGCGGCGCGAGCCGCCGCGCTAGTCGGGGCGCCGGGGCTGCGGGCCCGGCAGGCTGCGCCCTGCGGCGATGCGGGCCCACTTGCGCTGCTCCCAGGTCTGCGGGCCTTCCATCGGCCACTGCTCGATCAGCGGCGCGATCTCGGCGCTGGGCAGGCGCAGGTAGCCGGGCCGGTGCCGGCGCAGCAGCCACAGCCCCGGTCGCACGTTGCGCGGCAACGCGGCCCGCGTGGCGTCGACCCAGTAGATGCAGCGCCGCTCGGCCCAGTACGCCTGGCGCTCGAAGTGCACCCGGCCCGCGATGCCACTGGCTGCCGGCAGGATGACATGGTCCGCGCCGACGTCGATCACCGCGAAGCCCAGGTCGCTCGGCGTGTCGCCGTGTTCGCAGGCAAGGATCACTCGGCGGATGTCGTTCGCGGCGATGCGGTCCACGACGTCGTCGTTGCGCAGCACCAGCAGGTCGGTGCCTTCCCATCGGGTGGCGAGCAGGTCGTGCGGCATGTCGGGTCGGGGCCGGTCGGGTCGGGGCGTCGAGCCTAGGCCCAGCGGGCGGCCGGGGATGTGAGCATGCGATACCAACTGCAAGCGCCGCCGGTCGGCGCCCCGGTCAGCGTGCCAGGCCGGGCAGCGCCCCATCGAGCGCGCCCGTGATGGCGGCGGTGGCGACTGCGGCCGCGGCGGACGCGGCCAGCGCGGCGGTGACGCGCCATCCGTAGGCCGCGCCGCCCGTCGCGAAGGCCACGCCGCAGCGGCTGGCGCTGTTGACGCCGAGCGCGATCAGCAGGGTCTGCAGCGCCATGGCCGTGGGCAGTCTGCCCTGGGCATGCAGGCCGAAGGCGGCGGCCAGCGGCGCGTGAGCGTCCACCAGCGCGGCCAGTGCCGTGCCGGCCCACACGCCCTGCACGCCGAACCGGCCCTGCAGCCACGACACCAGCACCGACACGCCCAGCAGCAGTGCCGCCACGCCCATCGCCTCGCGCAGCCGCAGCGGCCGCTCGCCGGGCTGCGGCAGCGCCGCTGCCGGGCCGGGCCCGGGCGCGCGGTGGCGCAGGGCCCAGCCGCCGGCCAGCAGCGCCGTCGCGGCGCCTGCCGCCGCCACCGGCACCAGGTGCGGCAACAGGGCCGGCGACGCCACCGACGCCAGCACCAGCGTCTGCAGCCACGTGGCGGCGCCCGACAGGCCGGCCGCGCCGGCCAGCTGGCGCGCCTGCGGGCCCTGCGCGTGGCGGGCGCGCGCGCCGAGCGTGGCGATGGTGGCGGTGCTGGAGACGAAGCCGCCCAGCAGCCCGGTGGCTCCCAGCGCATGGCGCTCGCCGAACAGCCGGCGCGCCGTGTGCGCCGCCGACTGGATCAGCAGGATCGCCAGCACCAGCCACGCGGCGGTGCGCGGCGCCAGGCCGCCGAAACCGGGCCAGGGCTCGGTGGGCGCCAGCGGCACGATCACCAGGGCCAGCGCGGCCAGCACCAGCGCGTCGCGCAGCTCCTCCTCGGTGAGCCATTCGGTGGCGAAGCGGTGCATGCGCTCGCGCGCGGCCAGCAGGCCCGCGAGCACGGCGCCGCAGGCGGCACCCACCGGCGGCGACACGACGCACTGCACGCCGACGAGATAGCTCACGAGCAGGGCCGCTTCGGTGGTGAGGCCGGGGTCGACCGTGGCGGCCGGCCCGCGCACGCTGCGCCAGTAGGCCAGGGCCGCCAGCGCGCCGACCGCCAGCGCACCGGCCACGACCAGCGGCCCCGGCGCGAGGTGCTGCGCCAGCGCGCCGGCCACGGTGACGAGGGCGAAGGTGCGCAGCCCGGCGGCCTCGCGGCCGGGGCCGCGGCCCTTGCGGCGCTCGCGTTCCACGCCCACCAGCAGGCCCACGCCCAGCGCCACGGCCAGGCCGATCCAGTCCGCGCTCATTGGCGCGGTCGGGGCGCTTCAGGCCTCGACGGTCTGCGCATGCGGGGGCACGCTGGCCGACCAGCCCAGCTGCTGGCCGATGCGAAAGCGCAGCGAGTCGGTGGCGTCGGGGTCGCCATGCACGACGAAGGTGTGGCGCGGCGCGCGCTCGAAGCCGCTCATCCAGGCCATCAGCTCGTCGGCGTCGGCATGGCCCGAGAAGCCTTCGAGGTGGCTCACCTCGGCCCGCACGGGGACCATCTCGCCGAAGATCTTCACTTCCGTGGCGCCGGCCAGCATGCGGGCGCCGCGCGTGCCGGCCACCTGGAAGCCGGGGAAGACGACGTGATGGCGGTGGTGCGGCGCCAGCGCGGCCAGGTGGTGCAGCACCCGCCCGCCGGTGGCCATGCCGCTGGCCGAGATGATCACCGCCGGATAGCGCAGCCGCGACAGGCGCTGCGACTGCGCACCGGTCTCGATGAAGCGCACGCCGTCCTTCAGGTGCGACAGCTCGCGCGCCGGCACGCGCAGCAGCTTGGCGTGGCGCAGCGTCAGCTCGGTGGCCGCGGTGGCCATCGGGCTGTCCAGGAAGATCGGCAGCGACGGCGGGATGTCGCCGGCGCGCCGCAGGCGCTGCAGCACCAGCAGCAGCGCCTGTGCCCGCCCGACGGCGAACGACGGCAGCAGCACCGAGCCGCCGCGGGCCACGGTGCGGCGGATGATGTCGCCCAGCCGCGCCTGCACGTCCTCGGCCGGATGCAGCCGGTTGCCGTAGGTGGCTTCGATCAGCAGCACGTCGGCGCGGCGGATCGGCTCGGGCGGCGGCAGCAGCAGGTCGTGGCTGCGGCCCAGGTCGCCGGAGAAGACGATGCGCTCGCGGCCGGCCTGCAGCGTGACGGCGCAGGCGCCCAGCAGATGGCCCACCGGCGTGAGGCTCACGTCCACCCGCCCCACGCGCACCGTCTGTCCCGGCGCCAGCGGGCTGATGCGCGACACGGCGCGTGCCGCGTCGGCGCGGGTGTACAGCGGCAGCGCCTTCTCGTGCTTCGACGTGCCGTAGCGGTTGGCGCGGCGCGCGTCCTCTTCCTGCAGGTGGGCGCTGTCGGCCAGCATCACGGCCGACAGCTCGCGCGTGGCGGGGCTGGCGTAGACCGGGCCGCGGTAGCCCTGCTTGACCAGCACCGGCAGCCAGCCGCTGTGGTCCAGGTGCGCATGGCTCAGCACCACGGCGTCGATCGAGGCCGGGTCCAGAGGCAGGCGCTGCCAGTTGCGCTCGCGGTGCAGCTTCAGGCCCTGGAACAGGCCGCAGTCGAGCAGCAGGCGCTGGCCGGCGACGTCGATCACGTGCCGCGAACCGGTGACG
Source organism: Aquabacterium sp. T101 (assembly GCF_057219775.1). NCBI lineage: Bacteria > Pseudomonadati > Pseudomonadota > Betaproteobacteria > Burkholderiales > Sphaerotilaceae > Aquabacterium > Aquabacterium sp. T101. The sequence goes on along the minus strand of NZ_JBXVVZ010000008.1, from coordinate 136,665 downwards.
CCGTCGGCGGCGCCGAGGCTGGTGAGCTTCATGCGGTCTCCTTGCCGAGGGTCTGCAGCACGCCGGACTCCAGCACCTGCCAGGACAGCCCGTCGGTGCGCAGGGCGTAGCGCATGGCGCGCGCCACGACGGTGGGCTCGATCGGGCGCAGCGACGCCGGCAGCGCCCAGGCCATGGGGGCGAGGACGCGCAGCGCCAGGCGCTCGCCGCGGCGCGGCGGCTGCGCCAGGGCCTCGCGGGCGCCGGCCAGCAGCGACGGACGGGCCACGACGAGGCGCTCGAAGCGCAGGTCGCGCAGCGCACGCTCCATTTCGCCCTTGACCCGGTTGTAGAAGACGCGCGACTGCGCGTTGGCGCCCATCGCGGAGACCACGGCGGCGCGCTCGATGCCCGCGTCGCGTGCGGCGCGGGCCACAGCCACCACGGCGTCGAAGTCGACCGCACGGAAGGCGGCCTGCGAGCCGGCCGCCTTGATCGTGGTGCCCAGCGCGATGTAGAGCTCGTCGGCGGGCGGCAGCGTCAGCGGCGCGCGGAAGTCGACGACGTGGCGCACCAGGCGGCGCGAGGCCGGCAGGTCGGGCACGTCGCGCCGCAGCAGCGCATGCACGGTGGCCCGGTCGTCGTCCAGCAGCTGGGCGAGCAGGGCGCGGCCGACCAGGCCGCTGGCCCCGGCCAGCACCACGGTCGGGCGCGCGTCGCGCGTGTCTTGCGAAAGCGGGGCGCTGGAGGCGTCGGGCATGCGCGGAATGTAGTCCGCGCCCGCGCGCTAGCGCTTGCCCTGCGTCAGTCGCGGGCCCCGCGGGCCCTGCGAGCTGCCGCCGCGGCCGCCGCCGCTGCGCGCGCCGCCCTGGCCGCCACCGCCGCCGCCACCACCGCCACCACCGCGCGGGGCGCCCGAGGGACGGCCACCGCGGCCGCCGCCACCGCCGCCGCCACCACCACCACCACCGGCGTTGCGGCGGGTGCCACCGACGCCGATCGTCATGCGGCCCAGCACGATCGGCTCGGCCTTCTCGGTGGGCAGGGGCTCGAAGCCCGGGATCGGCTCGCGCGGGATGCTGCGCTTGGTGAGCTTCTCGATGTCGCGCAGGAACAGTTCCTCGTCGACGCACACCAGCGAGATCGCCTCGCCCTGCGCGCCGGCGCGGCCGGTGCGGCCGATGCGGTGCACGTAGTCTTCCGGCACGTTGGGCAGCTCGAAGTTCACCACGTGCGGCAGCTGGTCGATGTCGATGCCGCGCGCGGCGATGTCGGTGGCCACCAGCACGGGCAGGCTGCCCTTCTTGAAGTCGGCCAGCGCCTTGGTGCGCGCGCTCTGGCTCTTGTTGCCGTGGATCGCCATCGCGCCGATGCCCTCGTCGTTGAGGAACTCGGCCAGGCGGTTGGCGCCGTGCTTCATGCGCGTGAACACCAGCACCTGGTGCCAGTCGCCGCGCTTGATCAGGTGCGCCAGCAGCGCCTTCTTCTTGTCGCGCGCCACGGGGTGCACCTTCTGCGCGATGGTGTCGGCGGTGGCGTTGCGGCGCGCCACCTCGATCAGCGCCGGGCGGTTCAGCAGGCGGTCGGCCAGCGCCTTGATCTCGTCGCTGAACGTGGCGGAAAACAGCAGGCTCTGCTTCTTGGCCGGCACGATCGCCAGCACCTTCTTGATGTCGTGGATGAAGCCCATGTCGAGCATGCGGTCGGCCTCGTCGAGAACGAAGATCTCGATGTGGCTCAGGTCCAGCGTCCCCTGCTGGTGGTGGTCGAGCAGGCGGCCGGGCGTGGCCACGAGGATGTCCACGCCCTTGCGCAGGCGGTCGATCTGGGGCTGCATGCCCACGCCGCCGAACATCACCATCGAGGTGAGCGGCAGGAACTTGCCGTAGGTGCGGACGGACTCCTCCACCTGCGCCGCCAGCTCGCGCGTGGGCGTCAGGATCAGGGCGCGGATGGCGATGCGGCCGCGCGCGTCGCGCTTGTGGCCCGCCGCCGCCAGGCGGTGCAGCAGCGGCAGCGTGAAGCCGGCGGTCTTGCCGGTGCCCGTCTGGGCGCCGGCCAGCAGGTCGCCGCCCTGCAGCACGGCGGGAATGGCCTGCGCCTGGATCGGGGTGGGGGTGTCGTATCCCTGCTCGCGAACGGCACGCAGCAGCGGCTCGGCCAGGCCGAGGTCGGTGAATTTCATCGTGGATGGGGGCCCGCTAGCCGGGCCTTGTCGCAGCCTGCTGTCACCCGTTGCGGGTGCACCAGTCGGGTAGGCGCGAATGTGGTGGAACTGTCTGAAACGACTGCGCCGCGGTGACTGGCCGCCGCGGCGCTGGGGGCATTGTAGCGCCAGGGCCCCGCGGGGGCCCTGGACGCGTCAGGCCGGCATCGGCTGGCGTGAATTCAGGCGCAGCCATCCGCGGGCGATGCGGTAGACCGCCCACACGCCCAGGATCGCCATGCCGACGAACCAGGTGACGATGCCCAGGCCGAGCAGCAGCACCAGCGGAGCAGACACCAGCGCGATCGCCACGGCCAGGCCGAGCGCGAGCCAGAACGTGCGGATCGCCCAGTCGAAGTGCGACTCGAGCCAGGTGCCGCGCACGTCGCCGCGGTACATGTAGCTGACGATCACCGCGATGATCGACGGCCAGCCGAAGAGGAACGATCCGACCACGGTCGCCGCGCCGAAGGCGCCGATCGCCAGCCCGAGCGCGTGCAGGCCGTAGACGATGTGCAGCGTGCGCACACGGGCGCCTTCCAGGTCGTTGACGATGACGGTGGTGTCGGTGGTCATGGGGCTTTCTCCTCTCGGTCGATGGTGACCGCAGGGCCCGAAGTATGGACACCCAGCAGGATCGCAAGGGCCAATGCGACAAAAGGCACTGCAGCCCAGCCCAGATGCACCAGGCCCAGATGGGCTGCGGCGGCGCCGCCGACCACCGCGCCCGCCGCCGTGCCCAGGTACAGCATCGAGGTGTTCAGCGACAGCAGCAGCGGCGCCTGGGCCGGCGCCATCGCCGCCAGGCGCGACTGCTGCGGCACCATCATGCCGAAGCCGGCCACGCCCCAGGCCATCAACGCGGCCACCAGCGCCGGCCAGGACCCCTGGGTCAGCGGCAGCACCGCCATCATCGAGCCGAGCACCGCCAGCTGCACCACGAGGGTGCGGCGCGGCCCGAAGCGGTCGTTGGCCAGGCCGCCAGAGAGGGTGCCTGCGACGCCGGCCACGCCGAACAGCGCCAGCGTCAGCGCCTGGGTGGACCGGTCCATCGGCACCAGGGCCTGCAGCACCGGGCCGATGAAGGAAAAGACGACGAAGATCGCGACGAAATAGGACAGCGTCGTCAGCAGCACGCCGAGCACGTCGCGGCGGGCGAGCAGGCGGCCCACGCCCTGGAAGCTCGCGCCCGGCGCGCGGATGTCCGCCGGCGCCAGCCGGGCCACCAGCAACAGCGCCCCGGCCGCCAGCACGGCGAACAGCCACACCGGCACCTGCCAGCGCGTGGCCAGCCCCAGCCACGACCCGAGCGGCACGCCGATCACGTAGGACAGGCTCATGCCGACGAAGGTGAGTGACAGCGCCTTTCCGCGCTGCTGCGGCGGCACCAGGGCCACGGCGATGCCGGCGGCCACCGGCGTGAACATCGCGCCCAGCCCCATCAGCACGCGGCCCGCCAGCAGCACCGGCAGGCTGCCGGCCAGTGCGCAGACCACGTTGCCGGCGCAGAACAGGCCCAGCGACAGCAGCAGCGCGCGGCGCCGGGGCCAGGCCCCGGTGGCCATCATCAGCACGGGGGCCAGCAGGGCGGTGGACAGCGCGTAGGCGGTCATCGCCTGGCCGGCGGCGGCCACGCCGACCTGCAGGTCCGCGGCGATGGCGGTGAGCACGCCGCCGACGACGAACGCGCCGGATCCGACGATGAGGTTGATGAAGGCGAACAGCCAGAGCAGGCGGGGCATGGAATCGGTCAGGAAGGCGCCCGAAGGACGCGGGCGCGTCCCGGTCCGGGGACCGGCGACAATACCCGCTTCGCCGGTCTCCTGCCGGCTTCCCCATCAGATCGCAGTCACTTCCATGGCCCAGTACGTCTTCACCATGAACCGCGTCGGCAAGATCGTGCCGCCGAAGCGGCAGATCCTCAAGGACATCAGCCTGTCCTTCTTCCCCGGCGCGAAGATCGGTGTGCTCGGCATCAACGGCAGCGGCAAGAGCACGCTGCTGAAGATCATGGCCGGCCTCGACAAGGAGATCGAGGGCGAGGCCGTGCCGATGCCCGGCCTGAAGATCGGGCACCTGCCGCAGGAGCCGCAGCTCGACCCCGAACAGACCGTGCGCGAGGCGGTGGAGCAGGGCATCGGCGGCGTGCTGGCGGCCAAGAAGCGCCTCGACGAGGTGTACGCCGCCTATGCCGAGCCCGACGCCGACTTCGACAAGCTCGCCGCCGAGCAGGCCGAGCTGGAAGCGGTGATCGCCGCGGCCGGCAGCGAGAACACCGATCTGCAGCTGGAGCTGGCCGCCGACGCGCTGCGCCTGCCGCCGTGGGACGCGCCGATCAAGCATCTGTCCGGCGGCGAGAAGCGCCGCGTGGCGCTGTGCCGCCTGCTGCTGTCCAAGCCCGACATGCTGCTGCTCGACGAGCCCACCAACCACCTGGACGCCGAGTCGGTGGAATGGCTGGAGCACTTCCTGCAGCGCTTCCCCGGCACGGTGGTGGCCATCACCCACGACCGCTACTTCCTCGACAACGCCGCCGAGTGGATCCTCGAACTCGACCGCGGCATGGGTATCCCCTGGAAGGGCAACTACTCCGAGTGGCTGGACCAGAAGGAAAAGCGCCTGGAGGTCGAGCAGAAGAAGGAAGACGCGCGCGCCAAGGCGATGAAGGAGGAGCTGAAGTGGGTGCGCTCCAATGCCAAGGCCCGCCAGACCAAGAGCAAGGCGCGTCTGGCCCGCTTCGAGGAACTGTCCGACGTCGAATACCAGCGCCGCAACGAGACCAACGAGATCTTCATCCCGGTGGCCGAGCGCCTGGGCAACGAGGTCATCGAGTTCAAGAACGTCAGCAAGAGCTTCGGTGACCGCCTGCTGATCGACAACCTGAGCTTCAAGGTGCCGCCCGGCGCCATCGTCGGCATCATCGGCCCCAACGGCGCCGGCAAGTCGACGCTGTTCCGCATGATCCAGGGCGTGGAGAAGCCGGACTCGGGCGAGGTGGTGATCGGCCAGACCGCGCGCCTGGCCTTCGTCGACCAGAGCCGCGAGACGCTGGACAACACCAAGACGGTGTGGGAGGACGTCTCCGGCGGCCTCGACAACATCACCGTCGGCCAGTTCGTGATGCCCAGCCGCGCCTACCTCGGCCGCTTCAACTTCAAGGGCAACGACCAGCAGAAGCAGGTCGGCAACCTGTCGGGCGGCGAGCGCGGCCGCCTGCACCTGGCCAAGACGCTGGCCAAGGGCGGCAACGTGCTGATGCTCGACGAGCCGTCCAACGACCTCGACGTCGAGACCCTGCGCGCGCTCGAGGAGGCCCTGCTCGAGTTCGCCGGCAGCGCGATGGTGATCAGCCACGACCGCTGGTTCCTCGACCGCATCTGCACCCACATCCTGGCCGCCGAGGGCGACTCGCAGTGGGTGATGTTCCCCGGCAACTACCAGGAGTACGAGGCCGACAAGCTCAAGCGCCTGGGCGAGGAAGGGGCGCGCCCCAAGCGGGTGCGCTTCAAGCCGATCCGCTGAGGCCGGGCCGCGCCCGGCCGGATCGGGCAGCCCCGCCTTTGCACCGCGGGCGCCTTGGTGTAGCTTGCGGCCATGTCCGAAGCCGACGACCAGCAGCGCCGGGCCCTGATGCGCGAGGCGGCCTGCGTGGCCGGGGCCTGGGCCGCCAGCGGCGCCGTGCCGGTGCTGGCGGCCGCACCCGGCACGACCCGGCGCTACGCGCGCAGCCTGCTCGTGGGCCGCTTCGGCGACCCGCTGCGGGCGTCGAAGCTGGAGCCCGGCGTGGCCCAGCTGTTCAACTACCCGTACCAGGCCTCGCCGGTGTTCCTGCTGGCGCTGGACCGCGCCGTCGCGCCGGCCGAGGTGACCACGCAGAACCAGCAGCGCTACGCCTCGCCCGCGGGCGTGGGCCCCAAGCGCTCGATCGTCGCGTTCTCGGCCATCTGCGCGCACAAGCTGATGTACCCGACGAAGCAGATCAGCTTCATCGGCGTGCGCAAGGGCTTCGACGGCGAACCGGCCCAGGTGATCCACTGCTGCGGCGACGATTCGCGGTACGACCCGTCGCACGGCGCGCGCGTCATCGCCGGCCCGGCGCCGCAGCCGCTGGCCGCCGTGCTGCTGGAATGGGACCCGGCCACCGACCGGCTGCACGCCGTGGGTACCCAGGGCGGCGAGATGTTCCCGGCCTTCTTCGAGAAGTACGAGTTCAAGCTGCAGACCGAACTCGGCAGCCGCGCCCGTGCGCCGGTGGACGCCACCACCGTGGTGCTGCCGGCGACCGACTACAGCCGGCAGTGGCAGACCTGCCGGGCCTGATCGCCCGGGCCGCGGGGCCCGCCATGCGACGGATCACCGGATCGTGGGGACGGATGGCGGGCATGCCCGGTGGCGCCGGGGCGGGCCCGCTTCGATAATGATCGCAAAGGCCCGCCGCCGGCGGGCGCAGCCGTTTGCAGCACCCATGAATCGTCATCCCACCGAAGCGAGGCGTCTTCCCGCCCTGGCCCTGTCCATCGTGGCCGTCGGCCTAGTGGGCTGTGCCACCCTGACCGACCCGAAGGCCGCCGCAGCGGCGCCGGGCGCTGCGGCGCCGACGGCGTCGCCGGCGTCGCCGGCCGGCGCGGCCGCCCCGGCGGCGCAGCCCGGCGCCAGCCCGCGCCCGGCGACTGCGGGCGCGGCGCCTGCGCCGTCCGGCCCGCCGGCGCCGGGCCAGCCCCCGGCCTTCGCGACCGTCGTCAAGGACGCCAAGGAGTCCAAGGGCGTGCTGACGCTCTGGCAGAAGGACGACAAGGTCTGGATCGAACTGCGCCCCGAGGACCTGAACAAGCCCATGCTGTTCTCGCCCAAGCTGGCGCGCGGCCTGGGCGAGGGATGGCTGCTGGCCGGCTCGATGCTGGTGGGAGGCAGCCGGCTCGACGACCAGCTGGTCGAGTTCCGGCGCGTCCACAACCTGGTCCAGCTGGTGGCCCTCAACACCAGCGTGACCGCGCGTGCCACCGATTCGCCCGAGGCCCGCGCCGTGGCGGAAGGTTTCGCCTACAGCCTGCTGGGCAGCGTGCCCGTGGCGAGCCAGGCCCACCCGGAGCGAAAGTCCGTCCTCATCGATGCCGGGTCGCTGCTGCTGAACGACATGCTCGGCATCGGCGCGGCGCTGCAACGCAACTACCGCCAGAACTACGCCTTCGAGCCGCGCAACTCGGGCTTCGCCAAGGTGCGCAGCACCGAGTCGCAGGTGACGTTCGACATCAACGCCCACTACTACACGCCCAGTCTGGCGCAGGCGCCGGTGGGCGCGCCGCCGGGCACGCCGCTGCCCAGGACGCCATCGAGCCTGCCCGATCCGCGCAGCATGATGCTCGGTCTGTACGTGTCGATCGCGCGCCTTCCGGAGAAGCCGATGGCGCCGCGCGCGGCCGACCCCCGCCTGGGTCACTTCGCGGTGCAGGTGCTCGACTTCTCGCAGGAGAACGCCCGCACGCCGACGCAGCGCTACATCCGGCGCTGGCGCCTAGAGAAGAAGGACCCATCGGCCGCGCTGTCCGAGCCGGTGCAGCCGATCGTGTTCTGGGTCGACCGCAACGTGCCCTTGAAGTACCGCGACACGGTCCTGCGCGCGATCACCGAATGGAACAAGGCGTTCGAGCGCATCGGCTTCAAGGACGCGGTCGTGGCACGCATGCAGCCGGACGACGCCGACTTCGACACACTCGACGTGGGCGTGTCCTCGGTGCGCTGGCTGCAGACGTCGCGCCAGACCTTCAACGGCATCGGTCCTTCGCATGTCGACCCGCGCACGGGCGAGATCCTCGACGCCGACATCCTGATCGACGGCAACTGGGGCCGTGTGTCCCGCTTCATCCGCTCCAGGGTGGTGGACGGCATCCCGGGCGACCTTCGCGCCCGACTGCAGCTGCCCCGCACGCCGGAGGAGCTGGCGTCGCTGCAGCACATGATGGTCTGCGAGGACCACGACCATGCCGCCGACCTGATGCGCTACGGCCTCGACGTGCTCGAGGCACGGGGCGACCTGGCGTTGGACAGCCCCGAGGCCGAGAGCTTCGCGCAGGCTGCGATCTTCGGCACGGTCACGCACGAGATCGGCCACGCGCTCGGCCTGCGACATAACTTCCGGTCGTCGCGCGCCTACACGCTGGAACAGCTGCGCGACCCGGTCTTCACGGCCGCCAACGGCATCAGCGCGTCGGTGATGGAGTACCCGGACATCAACCTGCCGCCTCCCGGCGTGCCCTATGCCAGGCACGGGTCCCCGTTCCGTGCCGCGCTGGGCCCGTACGACTACTGGGCCATCGAGTACGCCTACAAGCCGCTGACGCCGGGCCAGGAGAAGGCCGAGCTGCAGCGCATCGCGGCGCGCAGTGCTGAGCCGGGCCTGGAATACGGCAGCGACGAGGACGCATCGCTCGCCATCGACGCCGAGACGCTGCAGTTCGACCTCGGCAACGATCCGCTGGCGTATGCCGAGTCGCGTCTGGCCATCGCGCGCGACCTGATCGCGCGGCAGGAGCAGCGCGTGCTGTCCAGCGACGACAGCTACGCCGCACTGCGGCGCTCCGTGGGGTTCGCGCTGCGTGACGTGGCCGGCGCCGCCGGGGTGCTGTCGCGTCAGATCGGTGGTCTGCGGACGCTGCGCGACTTCCCGGGCAGCGGGCGCGACCCGGTCGTGCCGGTGCCGGCGGCGATCCAGCGTCGGGCACTCGACGGCCTGGCCAAGGGAGTGCTGTCGGCCGACAGCTTCCGCCTGTCGCCAGCCCTGCAGCGCAAGCTCGCACCGGACTTCTTCGACCGCGACGAGACGCTCGGCGACGGGCAGGTGCCGACCGACTATCCCGTGGCGGCCAACGTGCTGGCGGTGCAGAAGGGGGTGCTGGGCCAGTTGATGAGCGACGCGGTCGCCTCGCGCCTGCTCGACAGCGAAGGCAAGGCGGACCGGTCGGCCTCAGGTGCCCCGGCGGACGTGTTCCAGCTGTCGGAACTGCACACGCGACTGACGCGGGAGATCTGGAGCGAACTGGGTGCCACGGGAGACATCCCGCCGCTGCGGCGGGAACTGCAGCGCGACCATGTGAACCGCCTGGCCGGCGGACTGCTGCGTCCGAGCTCGGCAAGCCGGACCGACACGCGCAGCCTGTTGCGCGCCGAGGCGATGGCGCTGCAGGCGCGCATCGAGCGAGCCAGCCGTCGCCAGGGCCTGTCGGACGCCGCCCGGGCCCATCTGGCCGATTCCGTCGACACGTTGTCGCGGGCGCTGTCGGCGCCGCTGCAGCGCGCCGGGGCATAGCGCCGCCCCGGCCCTCGCCCCAGGGCCGTGTTTCGGGTGCCGGTTTCCGTGCTCCGTCGCAGGGACCGGCCCGGCCGCGTGGGGGCGTGCCGGCGGCCGGCTATCGTGCACACATGACCAACGAAGCCAGCGTCGAAGCAGGGACCGCGCCGCTCTGGCGTCGCGTCCTGACCGCCCTCAACGGCGGCAGCATCGCCTGGGCCGTGGCGCTGGCCGCGGTGGCGGCGTTGGCGATCTCGCCGATCTTCCAGCCGCCGTTGCCGGTGCTGCTCGGGCGCACGCTGTTCATTGCCCTCGTGGTGCTGCTGGCCTACACGGCCGCCGGCCAGTGGCGCCAGCAGCGCCTGCCGCGCTGGCAGCTGCAGCTGGCCGCGGTGGTGCTGAGCGCGCCGCTGGCCACGCTGGCGGTCTATGCGCTGAGCACCGGCGGCGACTTCGCCAGCATGTTCGGCAACATGGGCTATGTGAGCGGCATCGTCATCCTGGGCAGCAGTGCGCTGGTGCTCGGGCTCCTGATGGGAATGGGGGCGCTGTACCGCGAGCGCGATGCCCAGGCCAACAACGCGGCGCTGACCTTCGCGCTGGAGCGCGAGATGCTGCAGCGCCAGGCCGCGGACGCCCGGCTGGCCCTGCTGCAGTCGCAGGTGGAGCCGCACTTCCTGTTCAACACGCTGGCCAACGTGCAGGCCCTGGTGGAAAGCGGCTCGCCGCGCGCCGCGCCGGTGCTGGCCAGCCTGATCGCCTACCTGCGTGCCGCGATGCCGCAGCTGCACGAGGGTGCGCCGACGCTCGGCCGCGAGGAGTCGCTGGTGCGCGCCTACCTCGAGCTGATGCACATGCGCATGCCCGACCGGCTTCAGTACGACGTGAGGATTGAGCCCGCGCTGGCGGGCCTGCGGCTGCCGCCGATGTCGCTGCTGACCCTGGTGGAGAACGCGGTGCGCCACGGCATCGATCCGAGCGAGGAGGGCGGGCGCATCGAGGTGGGCGCCCGCCGCGACGCCGCCACGGGCGGCATCCATCTGTGGGTGGAAGACACCGGCCGCGGCCTCGACGAGAGCCGGGCACCGGGCACCGGCCTGTCCAACCTGCGCGCCCGGCTGACGGCCACCTGCGGCCCGCAGGCACGCCTGAGCCTGAGCGCGGTGTCGCCGCACGGCGTGCGCGCGCAGATCGACCTGCCGGCCCCGGCCTGACGCCATGCCCAGCGCCCTGATCGCCGACGACGAGCCCCTGCTGCGGCAGCGGCTGGTGTCGCTGCTGGGCCGCGCCTGGCCCGACCTGACGGTGGTGGCCGAGGCGCGCAACGGCCGCGAGGCGGTGGAACTGTTCGACCAGTTCGAGCCCGACGTGGTGTTCCTGGACGTCCACATGCCGGGCTGCAGCGGCATCGAGGCGGCGCGGTCGATGGTCGGCCGCACGCGCATCGTCTTCGTCACGGCCTACGAGCAGTACGCCGTGCAGGCCTTCGAGCAGGGCGCGATCGACTACCTCGTCAAGCCCTTCGACGAAGCCCGGCTGGCTCAGACCGTGAGCCGGCTGCGCGAGCGCCTGGCACCCGGCTCGGCGCCGGCACTGGAGTCGCTGCTGGAGTCGCTGGCCGCCGAGGTGCGCAGCCGGGTCCAGGCGCCGGCACGGCACCTGCAATGGCTGCGCGCGTCGGTGGGCACGACGGTGCGCCTGATTCCCGTGGAGCAGGTCCACTACCTGCGCTCGGACGAGAAGTACACGCTGGTGGTGTGGGAAGGCGGCGAGGCGCTGATCCGGCGCACGATCCGCGAACTCGCCGACGAACTCGACCCCGCGCGCTTCGCGCAGATCCACCGCTCGGTGATCGTGAACCTGTCGCGCGTGTCGCACGTGACCCGGGGCCTGAACGAGACCGCCGACGTGCATCTGCACGGCCGCACCGAGGTGCTGCCGGTGAGCCGCAGCTTCCTGCACCTGTTCCGCCAGATGTAGCTGCCACCAAGAAAACGGGCTGCCGAAGCAGCCCGAAAGGAGCAGGTTCCGATGATGGGTTGTGCCCGCGGAACCCGGAGGGTCGGTCATCGATCAACGCCCGGTTCCGGAGCCGGAATGCAGGCGTGGAATCACTGTAGTCGGCGTCCCGCGGCAGGCTCGGGCCAATGCGACGAATGGCGGAAACGCCGGCATGGATTGCAGGTCGGCCCGACGCTCAGGCGCGGGCGAAGGCGGCGGCCACGCTGGCCATCAGGTCGCTGGTGGCATGCCCGCTCAGCGCCAGGCCGTCGATGCCGGCGAGCATCGAGAAGGTGACGAACGCGGCCATCGCGAGGGAGATGGCGCGGGGGGCGATGCGGTCGGTCATGGTGTTCTCCTGCAGTCCGTGTCGTGTGTCGATGGGGTGGACTCTAGGCAGGCTCGCGCCGCGCCGCGACGGCTTCGAGACGAACGGCCGGCAGACTGCGATGAAGCGCAGGCCAGCGCGATGAACGGGGGCGGCGCCCGCGGGGGCGCGGGCGGGGAGGCGTCAGATCGGCTCGGTGCGGGCCAGCAGCCAGGTCCGGGCAGCGCCGTCCACGCGCGGTGACAGCCGCTCGCGCACCGTGGCGTGGTACGCGTTGAGCCACGCGATCTCGTCGGCGCGCATCAGCGACTTGTCGATGCAGCGCGTGTCGATCGGGCACAGGGTGAGCGTCTCGAAGTCGAGGAACTCGCCGAACTCGGTGGTGGTGGCGCTGACGTTGAGCACGAGGTTCTCGATGCGCACGCCCCAGCGTCCTTCGCGGTACAGGCCGGGTTCGATCGAGGTGATCATGCCGGGCTCCATCGCCATCGTCGCCTCGGGGATTGCCTTGCTGATGCTCTGCGGCCCTTCGTGCACGTTGAGGAAGTAGCCCACGCCGTGGCCGGTGCCGTGGCCGAACTCGATGCCCTCGGCCCACAGCGGGGCGCGCGCCAGCGCGTCGAGCATCGGGCTGAGCGTGCCGCGCGGGAAGCGCGCGCGCGACAGGCCGATGGTGCCCTTGAGCACCAGGGTGTAGTCGCGCCGCATCTCGTCGCTGACGCGGCCGATGGGCCAGACGCGGGTGATGTCGGTGGTGCCGCCGAGGTACTGCCCGCCGGAGTCGATCAGCAGCAGGCCGTCGCCCTCGATCACCGCATGCGAGCCGGCCGTGGCGCGGTAGTGCGGCATCGCGCCGTTGGCGTTGTAGCCGGCGATCACCGGGAAGGACAGGCCGACGAAGCCGGCGCAGCGCGCCCGCTCGGCCGACAGCTTCTCGTCGACCGTGATCTCGGTCAGGCGCTCGCCGCGCGCCTGCGCCTCCTCGAACCAGGCGTAGAAGCGGCACATCGCCGCACCGTCCTCGGCCATCGCCTCGCGGATGTGCGCGGCCTCGGCGGCGGTCTTGCGGCTCTTGGCCAGCGTGCTCGGGTTGATCGCCTCGACCACGGTCACGTCGCCCGGCACGCGGCCGCGGAACGCCAGCGTCACGCGGCGCGGATCGAGCAGCAGGGTGCTGCCCGCGGGCAGCGACGCCAGCGCGGCGGCCGCACCGTCGTAGGCGGCCAGCGCGATGCCGTCGGCCGCCAGTTCGGCGGCCAGCGCAGGCTCGACCTTGCCGGCGCCGACGAACAGCGTGGCACCCGCGGTGTCGATCAGCAGGTGCGCCAGGAACACCGGGTTGTAGTCGACGTCGGCGCCGCGCAGGTTGGTGATCCAGGCCACGTCGTCGACGGTGGAGACGAAGTGATGCGTGGCCTTGTGCTGCGCCATCGCCTGCCGCACCGACACGAGCTTGGCCGCGCGCGGCGTGGCCGCATGGGGTGCGCGGTGTGCGTAGACCCGCCCGTGCGGCAGCCCGGGGCGGTCGGACCAGGCTTCGGCGAGCAGGTCGAGGTCGGCGCGCAGCGCAATGCCGGCGCCGTCCAGCGCACGGCGCAGCGCCTGCGCCGCGGCCAGCCCGAGTACCTGGCCGTCCACCGCGACGGTGCCGCCGCGGCGCACCGTGCGGGCCAGCCAGTCGATGTGGTGCGTGGCCGCGCCGGTGGGGATCTTCACGAGGTCGATGCCGCTGCCCTGCAGTTCGCGCTCGGCCTGCACCCAGTAGCGGCTGTCGGCGAACAGCGCCGCCTGGTCGGTCGTGACCACCAGCGTGCCCATCGAACCGGTGAACCCGGACAGCCACACCCGGCCCTGCCAGCGCTCGGGCAGGTACTCGGACAGGTGCGGGTCGCTGGACGGCACCAGCAGCGCGTCGATGCCCAGGCTGCGCAGGCTGTCGCGCACGCTTTCGAGCCGAACGGGAATGGGGGAGGTGCGGGTGTCCATGGCGGGGCTCCGGTCCGGAACAAGGGGGGGCAGCGCCTCGGATGACGAGGCCGCAGGGCGCGCGACGATTGTAGGGAGGACGCCCGGATGCACCCGCCGTGGCGCATTTCACGAATCGCCGACGAGGGGCACCGATTCGGGGCAGACGCCTCAAGGCGGTGCCGGATCGGTCGAAGTAATGCGGGCTTCCATCACCGCCTCAACGGCACTCGTATGCGCCCGCACTGCCGCCGACAAGCGACCCGCGGATTCACTCTTGTCGAACTGCTGGTGTCGATGGCCGTGCTGGCGGTGCTGGCGGCCATCGCGCTGCCGACCTTTCAGTCGTACCAGCACCGCGCCCGCGTCAACCAGGCGCAGCGCGACATCGTGACGCTGGCCGGGGCCATCGGGCGACGCGCGCTCGACGACCGCACCCTGCCGCGGACCCTGGCCGATGCGGGCCTGGGCGCGCCGCTGGACCCCTGGGGCCGGCCCTACGTCTACCTGCCGCTCGACGATCGACGCAACATGGGCCAGGCCCGCAAGGACCGTGCGCTGGTGCCGATCAATTCCGACTTCGACCTCTACAGCCTGGGGCCGGATGGCGTGTCCCGGCCGCCGCTGACGGCGCCGCAAAGCCGGGATGACATCGTGCGGGCGAACGACGGGGCCTTCGTCGGCGTCGCCGAAGACTACTGAGCCTTGCACCACCGACCGGTAACGACAGCGCCATGGCTCTGATCAAGGGAAGGTTCATCGCCAGCCGCGTGGGGCGCCGAATCTTCTGGACGCTGATGGTGGCGGCCGCCGTGCCGATCCTGCTGCTGGGCGCGGCCGCCTACGGCATGCTGCAGTCGCACCTGGACAGCCTGGCGCAGCGGCAGCGCGCCCAGGCGACCAAGTACGCTGGCATGTCGCTGTTGGACAACCTGCTCGTGGCCCGCACCGTGCTGGGCATGTACGCGCGCAGCGGCACCACCGAAGGCGAGGCGGCCGTCGGACGTCATCGGGGGCGCGTCCTGGCCGGTGTCGTGGTGCTCGATGGCGACGGCCGCCTGGTTGTGGGCGCCGACGCCACCTGGCGGGCATGGCAGGACATGCTCGAGCCCGACGTCCTGACGCGCGCCGCCCAGGCCGGCGCCTCAGCCGATGCCACGCTACTGATCGGCCATGGCGAGGCTGCCGGCACGGCCCCGCCGGTGCTGATGCTGCTGCGCGATCCGGCGCAAGGCCAGCGTTTCTGGCTGGCCGAGGTCGACCGTGACTTCCTTTTCGGGGAACTGGGCCCGCAGGCGACGGGGAAACGCATCTGCGTCGTGGACGTGCATGCGCATCCGCTGTTCTGCCCGAGCGACGCCGATGCGGCAGCGGTGGCTGGCCACGATGCGCAGGCCCTGTCGCACTCGCCGGTCACCTGGAGCCTGTTCCTGCGCTCGGACTTTGCCGCGGACGACTGGGTCCTGGTCAACCTCACCGAGCCCCGGTCGCTGGTCTCGGTCGGGTCGCTGCCGGTGGGGCGTCTCGTCCTGCTGGCCTCGGTGGCCGCGCTGCTGATCGTGATCGTCCTCAGCCTGGTGCAGGTGAGACGGACGCTGGTGCCGCTGGAGAACCTGGCCACCGGCACGCGCCGACTGGCTGCGCAGGACTTCTCGGCCCGGGTCCCCCCGGCTGGCGACGACGAGTTCGCCGATCTGTCCCGCGCCTTCAATCACCTTGCCGAAAGGCTCGGCGCGCAGATGGACGCCCTGCGCGTGCAGTCCGACATCGACCGGCAGGTGCTGGACGGGGCCGAGCCGGACGCCATCCTGCAGACGGTGGTGCAGCGCCTGAAGCAACTGGCGCCCGCGTCGCGGGTGATGCTGATCGAGTCGCGGCCGGCCCTGGTCTCCGACGTGCGGGTGCACGAGGCAGGCCTGCTGCCCCACAGCGCGCCAGCGTCGGCATGGCGCATGGTGCAGACGGCCCCAGGGCGCGGCAGCCGGTCGCCGGGCCCGCCGGACCTGCGGATCCATGAGGCCGACCCGGAGCTCTCGCCCACGGGGCAGGCGCTGGTGCTGGGCCATGCCCCGGCGGGTCAGGCTTCCTGCGCGGTCTTCATCGCGCCCGCGCCCACGCTCGGCGAGGTCGAGATGCGGGAGATGGCGGAGCTTCGCGACAGGGCCTGCGTGGCGCTGGAGTCCGTCGACCGCAAGCAGCGCCTGCTCCAGCGGGCCACGCGCGACAGCCTGACCGGTCTCGTGAACCGTTCGGGCCTGCTGGACTACCTGGACCGGCACATCGATGCCAGTGCGCCCGAGCCCATGACGCTGCTGTTCATCGACCTCGACGGCTTCAAGGAAGTCAACGACTCGATCGGTCACCATGCGGGGGACGATCTGCTGCGCATCGTGGGCTCGCGCCTGACGGCCGGAGCGCCCTCGACGGCGGTGGTCGCGCGGCCGGGCGGCGACGAGTTCATCGTCGTGCTGCCGGGCACCAGGGAAGCCGCCGAGGCGCTGGCGCAGCAGATCGTGACGCTGCTTGCCGAACCCATCGACCTGGATTCGCGGGTGGTCGATGTGGGGGCCAGTGTGGGCCTGGCCCGGTATCCCGAGCACGCCACGTCGGCCGTGGATCTGCTGCGGCGGGCCGACATGGCGATGTACGGCGTCAAGTCGGCGGGCGGCCGCCAGTGGCAGTGGTTCGAACCGGAGCTCGACGCGCAGATGGCCCTGCGGGCGGCGATGCGTTCCGACCTGCGCGAAGCCCTGGGCCGGCAGGAGTTCGAGCTCCACTACCAGCCTCGCGTGACCGCCCAGGGGGGTGTCGACTCGGCCGAGGCGCTGCTGCGCTGGCGCCATCCGCAGCGCGGGCTCGTGAGTCCGGGGCTGTTCATCGATCTGCTGGAGGAAAGCGCCCTGATCGAGCCGGTGGGCCTGTGGGCGATCGACAGCGCCTGCGGACAGCTCGTGGCCTGGCGCGCCCAGGGTCTGCGCCTGCCGTCGGTGGCGGTCAACGTGTCGTCGAAGCAGCTGCTCGCACACGACTTCCCTGGCAACGTGCTCCGGATCCTGCACCGGCACGGGCTGGGGACGGACTCGCTCGAACTGGAGATCACCGAGAGCATCTTCGTGGGGGACTCGATGCGCGCGATCTCCGCGCTCGACCGGCTCAGCCACGCCGGCGTGCGTCTGGCGCTCGACGACTTCGGCACGGGGTACTCGTCGCTGTCCTACCTGCATCGCCTGCCGGTCGACATCCTCAAGGTGGACCGCAGCTTCGTCAGCGAACTCGACCGCCGGGACAGTGCCCTGGCGGTGATCCAGTCGATCCTGGCACTGGCCAGGGCCCTGAACCTGCATGTCGTGGCCGAGGGGGTGGAGACGCCCCGCCAGGCCGAACTGCTGCGGTCGCTGGGGTGCGACGAGCTTCAGGGCTACTGGTTCGCCAAGCCGCTGCCCGTCGACGAGTTCGGCGCGTTCGTGCAGCGCCGGCAGCAGGCCGTCACGGCGGCGTAGGCGGCCGGGGCGTCTCGGCGGCCAGGCGCCGTCGCACCATCTGGATGTGCCCCTTCAGCGCGTACAGCTCGTCGGTGTAGGACAGCGGCACCTGGATCGCGTCGACCCGCGCCTCGATCGCGTCGAGCTCGGCGCGCAGCTCGGCCGCGCTGCGCGAGGCGGTCTGCGACTCGATGCGGCGCAGCTGCTCGTACCAGCGGAACACGCGCGAGCGGATGCGCAGCTCGACGATCGGCGGCACCACGCGCGACAGCGGCAGCAGCACCGCCACGATCGACAGCAGCGCCAGCCACATGCGATCCACGAGGTTGGCGATCCAGAACGGCAGGTAGCGCTGCAGCCAGGGCACGCCGCTGCGGTAGAAGCGCTCGGCCTCGGGCGCCAGCGGCCGCTCGCCGTCGCGCGCGTTGGGGAACTCGCCCTTGCGCTGGAACCAGCCCGGCCCGCCGTGCACGTCGGCCGCGGCCTGCACGAACAGCTGCGCCAGCGCCGGATGCAGATCGTCGCGGGCCACGAGCGTGGCGGTGGGGGCCACCATGCGCACGTCGGCCGGCGGCAGGTCGCGCGCCAGGTCCACCACGCCGCGCGGCAGCGTCACCGCCGACAGGTAACCCAGGCGCCGCGTGTAGGCGTCGGCCTGGGCGAAGTCGAACAACGCCACGCCGGGGGTCTGCAGCAGCATCTGAACGATGAGCGACTCGGGGGCGGACGCCAGCACCACGGCGTCGAGCCGGCCTTCGAGCAACTCGGCCACGGCCGGCGTGGTGGGCTGCTCGGCCAGCGTCAGGCTCGACGGCTCGATGCGGTTGGCTTCCAGCAGCTGGCGCGCGAGGTAGGGCACGCCGCTGCCCGGCGCGCCGATGTTGACGCGCCAGCCGGACAGCTGCGCCAGGCGGTCCAGCCGCGGCTGGCGCAGCAGGCGCTGCGCGCTGTCGGTGCGATAGAACAGCCACACCGGCTCGTGGAACATGCTGCCCAGCGAGACCAGGGTCTCGTCGTCGGACGACGCCGCCGCGCCGCCCTGCACGAAGGCCAGGTCCACGCCGGAGCCGGCGTCGCGCAGCAGGGCGAGGTTCTCGGCCGCGCCCTGCGTGGGCCGCAGCCGCACCTCGATGCCGTGGCGCGCCAGCCGTTCGGCGTAGCGGTGCCCGAACTCGCTGTAGGCGCCCTGCGGCACGCCGGTGGCCAGCGTGACGCGCCGCGGCGGCGCCGGGTCGAGCAGCCAGTAGGCCACGGCCAGCAGCAGCAGCGCCAGCAGCACGAACGGCCCGGCGGTGGCCAGGGCCACGCGCCACGGCGTCGACGGGCCGGAGTCGTGATCGTCGTCCTTCATCGCGGAACTCCTCGCACGAGAGAGCCTCGCTCAGAGGCTGGTGCGCAGCGACCAGATCTCCGGGAACAGCACCACGTCGAGCATCTTGCGCAGGTAGCCCACGCCACTGGTGCCGCCGGTGCCGCGCTTGAAGCCGATGACGCGCTCGACGGTGGTCACGTGGCGGAAGCGCCAGAGCCGGAACGCGTCCTCCAGGTCGGTCAGTTCCTCGCCGAGCTGGTACAGGTCCCAGTGGGTGTCGGGCGCGCGATAGACGGCCAGCCACGCCTGTTCGACCGCCGGGTCGGCCTCGTGCGGCCGGGTCCAGTCCCGCTCCAGCCGGTTCGCGGGCACGGCAATGCCGCGCCGAGCCAGCAGGCGCAGCGCCTCGTCGTAGAGCGACGGTGCGCGCCACGCGGCTTCCACCTGGGCCAGGCGCGCCGGCGCATGGGCGTGGGGCTTGAGCATCGCCGCGTTCTTGTTGCCGAGGCGGAACTCGATGCAGCGGTACTGCCAGCTCTGGAAGCCGCTGGAATTGGCGAGGTACGGGCGCACCGCGCTGTACTCGGGCGGCGTCATCGTCGCCAGCACGTCCCAGGCGTGGACCAGCTGTTCCATGATGCGCGACACGCGCGCCAGCATCTTGAACGCCGCGCCCAGTTCGTCGTGCGCGATGCGCTCGATGGCGGCTTCCAGCTCGTGCAGCATCAGCTTCATCCACAGCTCGCTGGTCTGGTGCTGCACGATGAACAGCATTTCGTTGTGGTCCGGCGACAGCGGATGCTGCGCCGACAGCACCTCGTCCAGGTGCAGGTAGTCGCCGTAGCTCATGTCGCGCGAGAAGTCGAGCTTGGCGTCGTGATGTTCGGTCATGACGGGTCCTTGCGATGCGGGTGGGGCCGCGGGCTTCGGGCAGCCCGCGCCGGGGCTCAGGTCACGGCGGCCCTGCGCTGGAAGCGCGGGTCGCGCCACTGCTGCGTCTGCAGCACGTCGCGCAGGTGCTCGACGGCGTCCCAGACGTCGACGAAGCGCAGGTACAGCGGCGTGAAGCCGAAGCGCAGGATGTGCTGCGCGCCGGCCTGCGGGCCGGGCACGCCGGCGCGGAAGTCGCCCACCACGCCGCGCGCGATCAGCGCCTGCACGATGGCATAGCCGCCCTCGTCGCGCGCGAACGAGGCCTGGCTGCCGCGCAGCGCCGCGTCGCGCGGCGTCACCAGCGTCAGGTCGTGGCCGGCGCAGCGCTGCGCGACGAGGTCCATGAACAGCGTGCCGAGCGCGAGCGACTTCGCGCGCAGCGCCGCCATGCCGCCCAGCGGCGCGGCGGCCAGCAGCGTGTCCACGCCGCATTCGAGCGCCGCCACCTGGATGACGGGCGGCGTGCCGCACAGGTAGCGGGCGATGCCAGGCGCCGGTGCGTAGCCGGGGTCGAAGGCGAACGGCGCGGCATGGCCCATCCAGCCCGACAGCGGCTGGCGGAAGCGGTCGGCGTGGCGCGGGTGGACCCACACGAAGGCGGGCGCGCCGGGGCCGCCGTTGAGGTACTTGTAGCCGCAGCCGACGGCGAAGTCGGCGCCGTCGCGCCCAAGGTGCACGGGCAGCGCGCCGGCGCTGTGCGCCAGGTCCCACACCGCCAGCGCGCCCGCCGCCTGCGCGGCGGCGCTGAGGGCGGCCATGTCGTGCAGCCGCCCGGTGCGGTAGTTCACCTGGGTGAGCATCAGCACCGCCACGTCGCCCCGCGCCAGGCTCGGGCCGATCTGCGCCGGGTCGTCGACGAGCACCAGCTCGAAGCCGCGATCGCGCGCCAGCGACTCGGCGATGTAGAGGTCGGTCGGGAAGTTGTCGCGCTCGCTCAGCACGACGCGGCGCGACGGGCCGTCCGCCTGCGCGAGGGTCAGTGCCGCGGACAGCACCTTGAACAGGTTCACCGAGGTGGAGTCGGCCACCACCAGCTCGCCCGCGCCGGCACCCACCAGCGAGGCGATCTTGTCGCCCACGCGCCGCGGCAGGTCGATCCAGCCGGCGGTGTTCCAGCTTTCGATGAGCTGCTCGCCCCATTCCTGCTGCACCACCTGGGCGACGCGGGCCGGCGTGGCGCGCGGCAACGCGCCCAGCGAGTTGCCGTCGAGGTAGATGCGCCCTGGCGGCAGTGCGAAAAGGTCGCGCAGCGGGGCCAGCGGATCGCGGGCGTCGAGCGCCGTGCAGTCGTTTCGGTCGATCATGGGGCGGGGGGCAGTTCTCGCAGCACGGCGCGCACCGGGCTGGCGTCGGCGGTCATCAGCTTGAGCGGCAGCGCGATCAGCTCGTAGTCGCCCTCGGGCACGGCGTCGAGCACGAGGTTCTCCAGCACGCGCAGGCCGCGGCGGCGCACCACCTGGTGGCTGGGCAGGTCCTTGCTGGGCGCGGGGTCGATGCTGGCGCTGTCGATGCCCACGAGCAGCACGCCCAGGTCGGCGAGGCGCTCGACGGCGTCCGGGTCGAACGCGGGCAGGTCGGGGTCCCAGCGGTCCACGGGCATGTGGCGGTAGGTGCGGACCAGCACCCGCGGCGGCAGGCCGGGGCGCTGCACGGCGGGGGCCAGGTGCTGCCACGTGACCAGCGGCGCCACGCCGATGGCGTGGACGACGCGACACGGCCCGAGGTAGGGCTGCAGGTCGAGAAGCCCGGCGGCGCTGCCGCCGGCGTCGTAGTGCAGCGGGGCGTCGCCATGCGTGCCGGTGTGCGGCGACAGCGTCAGCGAGCTCACGTTGACCGGGCATCCGGGGCCCAGCGTGGCCGCCCATTGCTGGCCGTATGCCGTGTCGCCGGGGAACACGGGCGAGCCCGCGTGCACCGGCGCGGAGATGTCCCACAGGCGCGCTGTCATGCGGCGATCATAGGCGGGCCGCTGCGGCGCATCGGCGCGCGCGGCTCGGTGCTTGTCCCATCGCGGCGGGGGCGCCCAGGGGCTAAATTGGGGTCATGGCCGACCCCGCCTTCGACTCCTTCGCTCGCGACCGGCTGCCGCCTCCCGACCGCATGCCGACCTTCGTGTTCGGCCTGCCGGAACTGCAGCGGCTGCCGGCGCGGTTGAACTGCGCCAGCCGCCTGCTCGACCGCTGGGTCGCGTCGGGGCAGGGCGACCGGCCCTGCGTGCTCGGCAGCGCCCCCGACGGCACGCCGATCCGCTGGACCTATGCCGACCTGCAGCGCGAGGCCAACCGCATCGCCCGCGTGCTGGTCGAGGACCAGGGCCTGCGCCCGGGCCAGCGCGTGCTGCTGCGCGGGGCCAACTCGCCGATGCTGGCGGCGTGCTGGTTCGCCGTCGTCAAGGCCGGGGCCATCGCGGTGGGCACGATGCCGCTGCTGCGCGCGCGCGAGCTGGTGGGCATCGTCGACAAGGCGCAGATCACCCATGCGCTGTGCGACGCGCGGCTGGCGGAGGAGCTGACGCTGGCGCTGCCGCAGTGCCCGACGCTGACCCGCGTGCTGCACTTCAACCGCGGCGCGCTCGAGGACGCGGCGCAGCGCAAGCCGGCGCACTTCGACAACGTCGACACCGCCGCCGACGACACCTGCGTCATCGCGTTCACGTCGGGCACCACCGGGCAGCCCAAGGCCGCGATGCATTTCCACCGCGACCTGATGGCCGCCGCCGCCTGCTGGCCGCCGCACGTGCTGCGCGCGCAGCCCGACGACGTGATCATCGGCAGCCCGCCGCTGGCGTTCACCTTCGGCCTGGGCGGCCTGCTGGTGTTCCCGCTGTCCATCGGCGCGTCCACGGTGCTGGTGGAAAAGGCCACGCCCGACGCGCTGCCAGCGGCGATCGCGCAGTACCGCGCCACGATCTGCTACACGTCGCCCACCGCGTACCGCGCCATGGCCGCGGGCATCGCCGCCCACGACGTGTCCAGCCTGCGCAAGTGCGTGTCCGCGGGCGAGGCGCTGCCGGCGGCCACGCGCCAGCTCTGGCTCGACACGACGGGCATCCGCATCATCGACGGCATCGGCTCCACCGAGATGTTCCACATCTTCATCTCGGCCACCGAGGAGCAGGCTCGCGGCGGCGCCACCGGTCACGTGGTGCCGGGCTACGAGGCCGCCGTGCTCGACGACGCGGGGCATCCGCTGCCGCCGGGACAGGTGGGTCGGCTGGCGGTGCGCGGCCCCACCGGCTGCAAGTACCTCGACGACGAGCGGCAGACCACCTACGTGCAGAACGGCTGGAACCTCACCGGGGACGCCTACCTGGTGGACCCGGCCGACGGCCAGTTCGTCTACCAGGCGCGCACCGACGACATGATCATCTCCGGCGGCTACAACATCGCCGGGCCCGAGGTGGAAAGCGCGCTGCTGCTGCACCCGGCGGTGGCCGAGTGCGGCGTGGTCGGCGTGGCCGACGAGGAGCGCGGCCAGATCGTCAAGGCCTTCGTCGTGCTGAGGTCCGGCCACACCGGCGACGCCGCGATGGTCAAGACCCTGCAGGACTTCGTCAAGCAGACGGTGGCGCCGTACAAGTACCCGCGGGCGGTGGAGTTCCGCGCCAGCCTGCCGCGCACCGAGACAGGCAAACTGCAGCGGTTCCGACTGCGCCAGGGAGGGTGACACGATGGCCGGCAAGGTGTTCGAGATCGAGGAGGTGGTGCGCTTCGCGCATTGCGATCCTGCGGGCATCGTCTTCTTCCCCCAGTACCTGGTGATGCTCAACACGCTGCACGAGCGCTGGTTCGGCGAGGCGCTCGGCGTGCCGTACCAGCACTACATCGGCGAGCGCCGTCTCGGACTGCCGACCGTGCGCCTGGAATGCGACTTCGTCGCCGTGAGCCGCCATGGCGACCGCCTGCGGCAGCGCCTGGAACTCGCCAAGCTCGGCCGCACCTCGCTCGAGCTGGCCGTGGAATTCGTCAGCGACGGCGGCGAACTGCGGGCGCGCTTCCGCCAGGTGCTCGTGTGCACGTCGCTGGCCACGCATAAGTCGTATCCGCTGCCCGACGACCTGCGCGACGCGATGCAGCACTACCTGAGGCTCGCATGAGCATGGGCTCCAAGCGGCGCCTTCAGCCGCCCGACTGGGCCGAGCCGCGCGGCTACGCCAATGGCGTGGCGGCCTCGGGCACCCAGGTGTACGTGGCCGGCCAGATCGGCTGGAACGCGCAGTGCGCGTTCGACAGCGACGACCTCGTCGACCAGGTGCGCCAGGCGCTGGCCAACGTGGTGGCCGTGCTGGCCGAGGCGGGCGCGCAGCCGCGGCACATCGTGCGCATGACCTGGTACGTGGTCGACAAGCGCGACTACCTGGCCCGCGCGCGCGACATCGGCCGCGCCTACCGCGAACTGATCGGCGACTACGACGTGGCGATGAGCGCGGTGCAGGTGGCCGCACTGATCGAGGACCGCGCCAAGGTCGAGATCGAAGTCACCGCCGTCATACCGGGCTGAGGCCGTGCCGGCGGCGCGCGGCGTTGCAGGCGTCGCTGCCGGCTTCCAGTTCGCGGCAGGGGCCGGGGCGCCACTCGTAGACCGCGCAGCGCACCCGCTCGCCGATGCGGCCCGACAGCGCCGCGCAGCGGGGGGGCTGGTGGTCGGTGCCTCGCAGGCGCAGCAGCTGCTCGTTCAACTCGACCACGAGCGCCTCGGGGAGGCGGGCGTCGAGGTCGCGCCGGTCGAAGTCGACCCGGTACGCGGCGCAGCACGCGCCGCAGCCGGTGCAGAGCTCGCTCACCCGATGCGGCCGATGAGCAGGTACTCCATCAGGGCCTTCTGCACGTGCATGCGGTTCTCGGCCTCGTCCCACACCACGCTCTGCGGGCCGTCGATCACGCTGGCAGCCACTTCCTCGCCGCGGTGGGCGGGCAGGCAGTGCATGAACAGCGCGTCGGGCTGCGCCACGGCCATCAGGCGGTCGTCGACGCACCAGTCGGCGAAGGCCTTGGCGCGCGTCTCGTTCTCGGCCTCGTAGCCCATGCTCGTCCACACGTCGGTGGTCACGAGATGCGCGCCGCGGCAGGCGTCCTGCGGATGGCGGAACACGCGGTAGCAATCGCTGCGCGAGATGCCGGCCACCTTGGGGTCGATCTCGTAGCCGCCGGGCGTGCTGACGTGGACCGTGAAGCCGAGGATCTCGGCGGCCTGCAGCCAGGTGTTGGCCATGTTGTTGCCGTCGCCGACCCAGGCCACCACCTTGCCGGCGATCGAGCCCCGATGCTCGATGTAGGTGAACACGTCGGCCAGGATCTGGCACGGGTGGAACTCGTTGGTCAGGCCGTTGATGACCGGCACGCGCGAGTGCGCGGCGAAGTCCTCGATCTTCTTCTGCTCGTAGGTGCGGATCATCACCAGGTCGACCATGCGGCTGATGACGCGGGCGCTGTCCTCCACCGGCTCGGAGCGGCCGAACTGGCTGTCGCCCGTGGTCAGGTGGACCACCGAGCCGCCCATCTGGTACATGCCGGCCTCGAAGCTGACGCGGGTGCGCGTGCTGGCCTTCTCGAAGATCATCGCCAGCGTGCGGTCCACCAGCGGCTGGTACTTCTCGTAGTTCTTGAACCGCTTCTTGATCTCGCGCGTGCGCTCGAACAGGTAGGCGTACTCCTCCGCGCGCAGGTCCTTGAACTGCAGGTAGTGGCGGATCATCGAGGCCCCCGGCGTCATGATGCGAGGAACCTGCGGATCAGCGGGGCCAGCCGTGCCACCACCTCGTCGGCCTCGGCGGCGGACAGGATCAGCGGCGGCAGCAGGCGCACCACGCGCTCGGCGGTGACGCTGATCAGCAGGCCGGCGTCGCAGGCCTGGCGCAGCAGGTCGCCGCAGGGACGGTCCAGTTCGATGCCGATCATCAGGCCCTGGCCGCGGAACTCCACCACCCCGGCCTGGCCGGCCAGTTCGCGCTCGAGCCCGGCGCGCAGGCGGGCACCGACCTCGGCGGCATTGGCCAGCAGGTGGTCCTCTTCCATGATGCGCAGGGTCTCGATGCCCGCGCGCATGGCCAGCGGGTTGCCGCCGAACGTGGTGCCGTGGTTGCCGGGGCCGAGCACCTGGGCCGCGCGCGGGCCGCAGACGATCGCGCCGATGGGCACGCCCGAACCCAGGCCCTTGGCCAGCGGCATCACGTCGGGCTGGATGCCGGCCCACTGGTGCGCGAACCACTTGCCGGTGCGCCCGAGGCCGCACTGCACCTCGTCGAGCATCAGCAGCCACTGACGCTCGTCGCAGACGCGGCGCAGACGCTGAAGGTAGTCGACGCGCGACGGGTTGATGCCGCCTTCGCCCTGGATCACCTCCAGGAACACCGCCACCACGTTGGGACGCGTGCGGGCGGCTTCCTCGATCGCGCCGATGTCGTTCATCGGTACGCGCACGAAGCCTTCCACCAGCGGGCCGAAGCCGGCCTGCACCTTGGTGTTGCCGGTGGCCGAGAGCGTGGCGATCGAGCGGCCGTGGAAGGCCTTCTCGTAGACGATGATCTCCGGGCGCTCGATGCCACGATCGTGGCCGTACTTGCGCGCGATCTTGATCGCGCCCTCGTTGGCTTCCAGGCCCGAGTTGCCGAAGAACACGTTGGTCAGGCCTGACAGCTCCACCAGCTTGGCCGCCAGGCGCTCCTGCAGCGGCGCCTGGTAGTAGTTGCTGGTGTGGATCAGCTTGCCGATCTGGTCCTGCAGGGCCGGCACCAGCTTCGGATGCGCATGCCCGAGGGTGTTCACGGCGATGCCGGCCAGCGCGTCGAGGTACTCGCGCCCGTCGGTGTCCCACACGCGGCAGCCTCGACCGTGCGACAGCGCGATCGGCAGGCGGCCGTAGGTGGACATCACATGGGGCTCGGCGGTCACGGGCATCGAAGGGGCTCCTGCCAAAGAGAAGCGCCGGCTGCGTCACGAGTTCACGCACCGGCGGGCAGTCCATTCTACGGTTGCGCCTTTCCCCGCCGAAGAACCGTGCTGGAACCGGTGAAGGCCGACCCATGAATGCTGCGGCGCAACAACAGGCAGGCACAATAGCGGCTGCGACGGCGGCCCTGGCAGCTCGCGGCATGCTCGGGCACGCCGCTTGCGAAGCAGCGGCGGGCCCCGCGACCCACACGACCATGACTGTTCCCGAGCGCGGCGCGCGCGAGTTCATCATCCACGGCGTCACCAAGGACGGCCGCACCTTCCGCCCCAGCGACTGGGCCGAGCGGTTGGCGGGCGCGATGTCGAGCTTCCGGCCGGGCACGGCGGGCAAGGCCGGCATCGGCGCCTACATCGGCTATTCGCCGTACTGCGTGCCCACCACGGTGGGCACCGTCAAGGCCGTGATCGTGAACGAGGCGCTGCGCGACATCGAGCCGATGGCGTGGGACTTCGTCATCAACTTCGCGCGCGACAACGACCTGCAGTTCGGCGAGGTGTGCGTGCTGCCGCACCCGGTGCTGACGCGGCCATGAAAAAGGCCCTCCGGGGAGGGCCTTCGTCGGGGGGGAAGGGGCGCGGCCTCAGGCGGCGACGGCCAGGGCCTTGACCTTGGCGGCCAGGCGGCTCTTGTGGCGGGCGGCCTTGTTCTTGTGGAACATGCCCTTGTCGGCCACCGAGTCGATCACGCTCTGGGCGGCCTTGAAAAGTTCGGACGCCTTGCCCTTGTCGCCGGCCGTCACGGCCTTCTGCACGCCCTTGATCGCGCTGCGGAACTTGGAGCGCAACGCGGTGTTGGCGGCGTTGAGCTTCACGTCCTGGCGGGCGCGCTTGCGGCCCGAGGCGATGCGGACGGTCTTCTTCTTGGCTTTGGACGAGGTGGCCATGCTGGGATCGGGTCGGACTTTGCGAAAGACGGCGATTCTAGCACGGGCTGCGGCCGGCTTGCCAGCCCGGTCCGGGGACGTTAGTGGGCGCTTTCTATAATCCGCGCCTCCAACGCCCGCATGAACCTCCTCAAGGCCGCCTCCACCGTCTCGCTCCTGACCCTGGCGTCCCGGGTGACGGGACTGATCCGTGAACAGCTCATCGCCGCCACCTTCGGCGCCAGCGCTGCCACGGATGCGTTCAACGTGGCGTTCCGCATCCCGAACCTGCTGCGCCGGCTGTTCGCCGAGGGGGCCTTCTCCCAGGCCTTCGTGCCGATCCTGGCCGCGAGCCGCGAGCGCGACGGCGACGAAGCGACGCACCGCCTCGTCGACGCCGTGGCCACCGTGCTGGCCTGGGCCCTCGTCGCCACCTGCACGATCGGCGTCATCGCAGCCCCGGTGCTGGTGTGGCTGATTGCGTCCGGGCTGGCCGAGTTCGACAGCGCGGTGACGATGACGCGCTTCATGTTCCCCTACATCGGCTGCATGTCGATGGTGGCGCTGGGGGCCGGCATCCTGAACACCTGGAAGCGCTTCGCGGTGCCGGCGGCCACGCCGGTGCTGCTGAACCTGTCGGTGATCGCCGCGGCGTGGTGGGGCGTGCCGTGGTTCCAGCGCCAGGGCTGGCCGCCGATCTACGCCCTGGCCGCCGGCGTGATGCTGGGCGGCGTGCTGCAGCTGGCGCTCCAGGTGCCGGCGCTGGCGCGTCTGGGCCTGCTGCCGCGCATTGGGCTGCTGCCGGGCACCGTGCGCGGTGCGTGGCACCACCCGGGCGTGCGGCGCGTGCTCAGCCAGATGGCCCCGGCCCTGCTGGGCGTGTCGGTGGCCCAGATCTCGCTGCTGATCAACACGCAGATCGCCTCGCACCAGGGCGCCGGGGCCGTGTCCTGGCTCACCTATGCCGACCGGCTGATGGAGTTCCCCACGGCGCTGCTGGGCGTGGCGCTGGGCGTGGTGCTGCTGCCGCAACTGTCCGCCGCGCAGGCCCGGGACGACGGCAACGACTACAGCGGCCTGCTCGACTGGGGCCTGCGCCTGGTCGTGATGCTGGCGCTGCCTTGCGCCGTGGCCCTGATCGTGTTTCCCCAGGCGCTGGTGGCGGTGCTGTACCACTATGGCGCGTTCTCGGCGCGGGACGTGTCGCAGACGGTCACCGCCCTGATGGGCTACGGCGTGGGGCTGATGGGCCTGGTGGCCGTCAAGGTGCTGGCGCCGGGCTTCTACGCGCGCCAGGACATCCGCACCCCGGTGCGCATCGCGGTGGTGGTGCTGGTGGCCACGCAGGCGATGAACCTCGTGTTCGTGCCCTGGCTGGGCCATGCCGGGCTGGCGCTGTCGATCGGCCTCGGCGCGATCGTCAACGCGTTGTGGCTGCTGATCCGGCTGCGCCAGGGCGGGCTCTACCGGCCGTCGCCCGGATGGGCCGGGTTCCTCGTGCGCGTCGTCCTGTCCTGCGCGGCGATGGGGGCCCTGCTGGGCTGGGCGGCGCGCCACATCGACTGGATCGGCCTGGGTGACGGCCAGAACCTGGCGCGCGCCGGTCTCGTCGCCGCGGTGCTGGCCGCGGCCGCGCTGGTCTACTTCGCGGTGCTCGGCGCCTGCGGCGTGCGCCCGCGCCAGTTCATGCGCCGGGGCTGACCTACACTGGCCGCGACCATGCCGCAGCTCCTGTTCGACCAGCCCACGCCGCTCGATTACTTCTCGTCGCTGGTGGCCGACGACGAGCAGCTGTCCCAGCTCGAAGCCGCGGTGGCGGTGGGCCAGGACGCGCTGCCGTCGCTGGACGTGCAGGGCGTGCTGGCGGGCATCGACGCGCTGGCGGCGCGCCTGAAGCACCGCATCGCCGCCGACACCGCGCCGCTGGCGCGCCTGCGCTACCTGAACCACTACTTCTTCCAGGAACTGGGCTTCGCGGGCAACGTCAACGACTACTACGACCCGGACAACAGCTACCTGCACCGCGTGCTCGACACGCGGCGCGGCATCCCGATCACGCTGGCGCTGATCTACGTGGAGATCGCCACGCAGATCGGGCTCGACGCGCGGGGCGTGTCGTTCCCCGGGCACTTCCTCGTCAAGCTGCGCATGCCGCAGGGCGAGGTGGTGATCGACCCCTTCAACGGCCGCTCGCTGTCGCGCGAAGACCTCGACGAGCGCATCGCGCCGTACCGCAGGCGCCACGGCCTGCTCGACGAGGCCGAACTTCCGCTCGGCCTGTTCCTGCAGGCGGCCACGGCGCGGGCGGTGGTGGCGCGCCTGCTGCGCAACCTGAAGGAGATCCATCGCAGCGCCGAGGACTGGGCCCGTCTGCTGCTCGTGATGCGGCGCCTCGTGGTGCTGCTGCCGGACGACTGGGAGGAGCGGCGCGACCTCGGGCTCGTGCGCGCGGAACTGGGCGATGCCCGGGGCGCGCTCGACGACCTGCGCGCCTATCTCGAGAACTGCCCGGGCGCACCCGACTTCCGTGCCATCCGCGACCGTGCCGACGAGCTGGCCTCCGCGGGCCGGCCGTCCCTGCATTGATGGCACTCAACCCGAGCCAGCGTCGCAGCCTGCTCTGGGGCGGGGTGGCCCTGGGCACGGCCTTCCTGCTGTGGGTGCTGGGGCCCGTGCTCACGCCCTTCGTCGTGGCGGCGGTGCTGGCCTACGCGCTGCATCCGGCCGTAGAAGCGCTCGCCGCGCGCCGCGTGCCGCGCCTGCTCGCGGTGGTGCTGGTGGAGGCGCTGGCGATCGTGGCGCTGCTGGCCCTGGTGCTGCTGCTGGTGCCGGTGATCGCCAAGGAGCTGCCGCTGCTGCGCGAACAGATCCCCCTGCTGGCCGACCGCGTCAATCGCACGCTCAGCCCCTGGCTGGCGCAGTTCGGCATCCACGTCGCCCTGGACAGCGCCAGCATCAAGGCCTTCGTGCTGAAGACACTCGACGCCAACCTGGAGGAATGGCTCGGCCACGTGCTCAGCTCGGCGCGCATCGGCGGCAGCATGCTGCTGGCGCTGGTGGGCAATGCGGTGCTGATGCCGGTGGTGCTGTTCTACCTGCTGGCCGACTGGCCCGACCTCGTGGCGAAGGTGCAGGCCCTGATCCCGCCGCGCCTGCGCGAGCGCGTGCTCGGCTTTCTCGACGAATGCGACGGCGTGCTGGGCCAGTACCTGCGCGGCCAGTTGATGGTCATGGGCGTGCTGGCGCTGTACTACAGCGTGGCCCTGGGGCTGGCGGGCTTCGACCTCGCGCTGCCGGTGGGCGTGTTCACCGGCCTGGCCATCTTCATCCCGTACCTTGGCTTCGGCCTCGGGCTGGCGCTGGCCCTGCTGTCCGGGGTGCTGCAGTTCGCGTCCTGGTACGGCGTGGCCGCGGTGGCCGTGATCTACGGCCTGGGTCAGCTGGGGGAGAGTCTGGTGCTGACGCCGCGCCTCGTGGGCGAGCGCATCGGGCTCAACCCACTGGCGGTGATCTTCGCGCTGCTGGCCTTCGGCCACCTGTTCGGCTTCATCGGCGTGCTGATCGCGCTGCCGGTCAGTGCCGTGCTGCTGGTGGCCTTGCGCCGCGCGCAGTCCGCCTACCTGGGCAGCCGGCTTTTCACGGGGTGAGCAGGTCCCGTGCGGCAGATCCCCCTGGACATCGTTCCGGAACCCCTCGCGACGTTCGACTCCTTCGTGCCGGGCCCCGGCGACGGCAACCGTGCCGCGGTGGCGCACCTGCAGGGCCTGTCGGCACGGCCGGGCGCGCCGGTCTACCTGTGGGGCCCGCCGGGCAGCGGCAAGACCCACCTGCTGCGTGCGCTGGCCGGGGCCGCGCAGGCGGCCGGCCGCGGCGCGGCGTGGTTCGACGCGGCGTCGCCGCTGCCCTGGGCGTTCGACGCCACGTGGGCGCTCGTGGTCATCGACGACTGCGGCGCCCTCGACGCGTCGCGCCAGCAGGCCGCCTTCGCCCTGCTGGTCGAGGCGCTGGCGCAGGGCACCCAGGTGGCCGCTGCGGGCAGCCTGCCGCCGGTGGACCTGCCCCTGCGCGACGACCTGCGCACGCGCCTGGCCTGGGGGCATGTGTTCGCGCTCGAGCCGCTGGGCGATGCCGAGGCGCGCGCGGCGCTGCGGCGCGAGGCCGACCGCCGCGGCATCGTGCTGTCCGACGAGGTGATGGACTACCTGCTGACCCGGTTCTCGCGCGACCTGAAGCACCTGATGGCGCTGCTGGACCGGCTGGACGAGTTCGCTCTGTCCGCCCACCGCCCGGTGACCGTGCCGCTGCTGCGGCGCATGTTCGAGGAAGAGGGTGAGCGCCTGTGACGTCGCGCCCCGAAGGCACCGCATGAACCTGACGCTGTTCGACCTGGACGGCACCCTGATCGCCACCGACTCCGACCACGCGTTCGGCCAGTACCTCGTCGACCGGGGCTGGGCCGATCGCGACGAGTTCACGCGCCGCAACGACGCGTTCTATGCCGACTACCTGGCCGGGCGCCTGGACCAGGCCGCGTACATCGAGTTCGCGACGACGCCCTGGCGCGACCGGCCGCTGGCCGAGGCCGAGGCCCTGCGGGCCGACTTCGTCCGCGAGCGCATCCTGCCGGCGGTGCACGACAGCGCGCGGGCCCTCGTGCGGCGCCACCAGGACGCCGGCGATCGGGTGGCGATCGTCACCGCCACCAACGAGTTCATCACCCGCCCCATCGCCGACCTGTTCGGCGTGCCGGAACTGATGGCCCTGGAGCTGGAGCGCGACCCGCAGGGCCGCGCCACCGGCCGCATCCGCGGCACGCCGACCTTCCGCGAAGGCAAGATCGCCCGCGTGCGGCAGTGGCTGGCCGGCGCCGGCACGAGCGTCGAGTCGTTCGAGCGGATCACGGTCTACAGTGATTCCGACAACGACCTGCCGCTGCTGGAATGGGCCACGCATCCCGTGGCCACCAATCCCGGCGCGGGATTGCTCGCCGTGGCGCAAGCGCGCGGCTGGCCGATACTGCGCCTGTTCGAGACCACCCCATGATTCGCAAGTTCATCGACAAACTGCTCGGCAAGAGCACCGCACCCGAAGCCAAGGCGGGGGGCATCCCGCGCGGCAAGCGGGTGGAAGTGCCCGTGGCGGAACACGGCATCGACCCCGAGATGGTGGACGAGCGCGCGGTGCGCGTCGTGCGCACGCTGCAGGACGCCGGGCACAAGGCCTACATCGTGGGCGGTGCGGTGCGCGACCTGCTGGTCGGCCGACGCCCGAAGGACTTCGACGTCGCCACCGACGCCACCCCGGAGCAGGTCAAGGCGCTGTTCCGCCGCGCCTTCATCATCGGCCGGCGCTTCCGCATCGTGCACGTGGTGTACGGCCGCGGACGCGACCACGAGGTGGTGGAGGTGTCCACCTTCCGCGCCTACCTGGACGCCGAGCAGGCCGACCAGGTGGCCGGCAACGAGAAGACCTCGAAGTCCGAGCTGGCCGGCAAGAGCCACGTCGTCGACGCGAGCGGCCGCGTGCTGCGCGACAACGTCTGGGGCTCGCAGCTCGAGGACGCCGCGCGGCGCGACTTCACCATCAACGCGATGTACTACGACCCGGTCACGCAGGTGGTGGTGGACTACCACCACGGCATGCGCGACCTGAAGAAGAAGACGCTGCGCATGATCGGCGACCCGGCCACGCGCTACCGCGAGGACCCGGTGCGACTGATCCGCGTGGTGCGCTTCGCCGCCAAGCTCGGCTTCGACATCGACCCGGCCACCCGCGCCCCGATGCCCGAGGCCGCCGCGCTGCTGTCCAACGTGCCCGCGTCGCGCCTGTTCGACGAGATGATCAAGCTGCTGCAGACGGGGCATGCGCTGGACAGCGTGGCCGAGCTGCGCAAGCAGGGCCTGACCCAGCTGTTCCCGCTGCTGTCGCCGCTGATGGGCAACGGCGTCAAGCACAAGACCCAGCAGGTGCAGTTCGTGGAGGCCGCCCTGGCCGACACCGACGCTCGCGTGGCCGACGGCCGCAGCGTCGCACCGAGCTTCATGCTGGCCTGCCTGATGTGGCACGAGGTGCGCGAGCGCTGGGACGCCGCGCGCGCGCAGGGCGAGCACACGGTGCCGGCGCTGCAGGGCGCGATCGACGCGGTGTTCGACGCCCGCATCGGCGACATCTCCGGCCGCGGCAAGCTGGGCGCGGACATGCGCGAGATCTGGCTGATGCAGCCGCGCTTCGAACGCCGCACCGCGGCGTCGGCGCCGTCGTTCGTCGAGCAGCCGCGTTATCGCGCGGCCTATGACTTCCTGCGCCTGCGCGCCGACTGTGGCGAGGTGGACGCGGATCTGGCCGACTGGTGGGAGGACTTCGCGCTCGGCACGCCCGAGGAGCGCGAGGCCCTGCTTGCGGCGGTGCGCGAGTCCGGCCGCGGAGCGCCGCGCCGCGTCCACGCCGTGCCCCGCGGCAGCGTGGCCGCCCAGGCAGGCACCGAGGAGCCCGCCGCCGGCGCGGTCGAGGAGACGGCCGCTCCGGCCCGCAAGCGCCGCCGGCGCCGTCGCAAGCCGGCGTCGGGCGGGGGCGAGGTGCCGGCCTCCGGGGCCGGGCAGTGACTCCCGTGGCCGGCGAGCGCGTGTTCGTCGGCCTGGGGGCCAACCTCGGCGACGCGCAGGCCACGCTGCGCGCCGCGTTCGACGCGCTGGGCCGCCTGCCGGGCACGCTGTGCGTGGCCCGGTCCTCGCTGTATCGCAGTGCCCCCGTGGACGCCACGGGGCCCGACTACGTCAACGCCGTGGCCGAGCTGCGCACCCGGATGCAGCCCGAGGTGCTGCTGGACGCGCTGCACGCGCTCGAGGCGCGCTTCGGCCGCGAGCGCCCGTACCACCACGCGCCGCGCACGCTCGACCTGGACCTGCTGCTGTACGGCGACCGCCGCATGAGCAGCCCGCGCCTGGTGCTGCCCCATCCCCGCCTGCATGAGCGTGCCTTCGTGCTGGTGCCGTTGAACGAGATCGCGCCCGGGATCGCCCCGCCGCCGCCGCCGGGCCAGGCCATCGAGAGGATCGAGCCATGACCGTCAACCTGCCCGTGTCGCTGCAGACCTTTGGCCTGCTCGTGCTGTCCAACGTCTTCATGACCATCGCCTGGTACGGCCACCTCAAGGGTCTGGCGGACCGGCCGTGGTGGATCGCCGCGCTGGTCAGCTGGGGCATCGCGCTGTTCGAGTACCTGCTGCAGGTGCCGGCCAACCGCATCGGCTACGCCGGCGGCCTGTCGCTGGCCCAGCTCAAAATCGGGCAGGAGGTCATCACGCTCGCCGTGTTCGTGCCCTTCGCCGTGCTCTACATGAACCAGCCGCTCAAGCTCGACTACCTGTGGGCGGCGCTGTGCCTCGTGGGGGCCGTGTACTTCATCTTCCGCAGTTGAGCGCCTATACACTGTCGATGTGACAGGGTCGTGACATTGTTGTCGCGACGCAGCGCTGGGGGACATCGATGCTGTTCGGCAAGCTTCTGCCACGGGAAGGCAACTTCTTCGAACTGTTCAATCAGCATGGCATGCACATTGCCGAGGGCTCGCGGGCCTTCGTCGCCATGATCAAGAACTACGAGGACCCGGTTCTGCGCCAGAAGCATGCCGAGGCGGTGGACCATGCCGAGCGTCAGGCCGACAAGGTCACCGCCGAGGTCAATCGCCTGCTGCACAAGACCTTCATCACGCCGATCGACCGCGAGCAGATCCACGGCCTGATCAACACCATGGACGACGTGCTGGACCTGCTGCAGGACTCCACCGAGACCATGTCGCTGTACGACGTGCGGCAGATCACGCCCGAGGTGCTGCGACTGGCCGAACTGTCCGCCAAGTGCTGCGACCGTGTCGCCCACGTGGTGACGCTGCTGTCGCGCATCGGCAACGCCGACGTGATCGAGGCGGCGCTCAAGACCTGCGAGGAAATCGACCAGCTCGAGTCCGACGCCGACCGCGAGATGCGGTCGGCGATGAGCCGGCTGTTCCGCGAGCAGGACGACGTGCGCGAGCTGATCAAGTTGAAGACAATCTACGAGCAGCTCGAATTGATCACAGACCGCTGCGAGGACGTGGCCAACCTGATCGAGGGCGTGGTCCTCGAGAACTCCTGAGCCTTCGCGGTCGCCATGGCTTCGATGGAGGTGGCTTTCTGGGTGATCGTGATGCTGGTGCTGCTGGCGATCGCGTTCGACTTCATGAACGGCTTCCACGACGCGGCCAACTCGATCGCCACCGTCGTCTCCACCGGCGTGCTCAGGCCGCAGCAGGCCGTGCTGTTCGCCGCGTTCTTCAACTTCGTCGCCATCTTCGTGTTCCAGCTCAAGGTGGCCGCCACGGTGGGCAAGGGCATCGTGGAGCCCGGCGTGGTCGACCACTACGTGGTGTTCGGCGCCCTGGTCGGCGCGATCGCCTGGAACGTGATCACCTGGTGGTACGGGCTCCCGTCGTCGTCGTCGCACGCCCTGATCGGCGGCATCGTCGGCGCGACCATGACGAAGGTGGGTGCCGGTGGACTGGTGGGCGCGGGCGTCTGGAAGACGGTCGCCTTCATCGTGGTGTCGCCCACGCTCGGCTTCCTGCTCGGCTCGCTGCTGATGGTGATCGTGGCCTGGGTCTGTCGCGGCGTGCGACCTCAGCGGGTGGACGGCGTGTTCCGCCGCCTGCAGCTCGTGTCGGCCGGCCTGTACAGCCTGGGCCATGGCGGCAACGACGCGCAGAAGACCATCGGCATCATCTGGATGCTGCTGATCGCCACCGGCTACGCCAGCGCCACCGACGCGATGCCGCCCGGCTGGGTGATCTGGAGCTGCTACATCGCCATCGCGCTGGGCACCCTGTTCGGCGGCTGGCGCATCGTCAAGACGATGGGCCAGCGCATCACCAAGCTCAAGCCGGTCGGGGGCTTCTGTGCCGAGACCGGCGGGGCCATCACGCTGTTCCTCGCCAGTTCGCTGGGCATCCCGGTGTCCACCACGCACACCATCACCGGCGCCATCGTCGGCGTGGGCTCCACGCGCAGCGCGTCGGCGGTGCGCTGGGGCGTGGCCGGCAGCATCGTGTGGGCGTGGATCTTCACCATCCCCGCGTCCGCGCTGATCGCGGCCGCGGGCTACGGCCTGGGCCGCCTGATCTTCTGAGCCCGGGCGTGCCCGGGCCTCAGCGGCTGATGCGCCGGGCCTGTTCGACCTGCCACTCGAAGTAGCGCTGGCCGCTGAAGGCCACGGTGGCCATCAGCGCCGACGCGCCGATCATCAGCGCGGCGATCACGCCCAGCACCGGGCCCCAGCGCGTGGCACGGGGCGGCGCCCCGGGGTTGCGGGCGGCGTCCCAGCGCTCGTCGGGGGTCAGTCCGTAGACGATGGCGAACAGGCAGGCCTGGGCGATCATCAGCCCCAGGATCGGCAGCAGCACCCACGAGACCTGGTCGTCCTGGCCGAAGGCGCGCACCCGCTGGATGCCCGCCAGACCGAACAGGGTGGGCCAGGGGTGCAGCCACGCCCACGCATCGCGCCAGCCGTGCAGGTAGAACCGGTGCGCGCCGAAGCTGCCGCCCAGCAGGGCGAGCCACGTGGCCACCGTCTTGGACCGGTAGCCGGCGCTCATGGGTCGACCGGCACGGTGCGGTCGCCGTCGCCCAGGCTGCGCTGCATCATCACCACGTCGAGCCAGCGCCCGAATTTCCAGCCGGCCGACTTGAGCACGCCCACCGGCTCGAAACCGCAGCTGCGGTGCACGCCGACCGACCCGGCGTTGGCCGAGTCGCCGATCACGGCCAGCATCTGCCGCGCGCCCCGAGCCTGGCAGCGCGCGATCAGCTCGGCCAGCAGCAAGCGGCCCAGGCCCTGGCCGCGGGCCGCCTCGTCGAGGTAGATCGAGTCCTCGACGCAGAAGCGGTAGGCCCGGCGCGGGCGGAAGTGGTTGGCATAGGCGTAGCCGAGCACGATGCCGTCGCGCTCGGCCACCAGCCAGGGCAGGCCGTTGGCCAGCACCGCCGCGCGGCGCTCGGCCATTGCGGCCGTGTCGGGCGCTTCGAGCTCGAAGGTGCCGGTGCCGTGCTCCACGGCGTGGGCGTAGATGCGGGTGATGGCCGCCAGGTCGGCCGTTTCGCTGGGCCGGATCAGCAGGGAAGGGGTCATGTTGCGGCGCAGTTTATAATCCCGCGCTTTCGGTGCTGGCCGGTCGGGTGACCGGCGTATCTACGGTGCCGGCCCCCCTTGCCCAGCCTGGCTGCGTGTGTCCCGCGGTTCGGTGGCGACAACCGAGATTCGAGGAATCACTCAACATGGTCGTGATCCGTCTGGCCCGTGGCGGCGCCAAGAAGCGCCCGTTCTACAACATCGTCGTGGCCGACTCCCGTGAGCGCCGCGACGGCCGCTTCATCGAGCGCGTGGGCTTCTACAACCCGATGGCCGCCGGCGGCGAACAGCCGCTGCGCGTGGCCACCGACCGCATCGCCCACTGGAAGGGCGTCGGCGCCCAACTGTCCCCCACCGTGGCGCGTCTGGTCGAGCAGGCCAGCAAGGCTGCCGCCTGAGCCTGAGCGGCAGTCATGCCGCTGTCCGCTTCCACCGAACCCGAGACCGACTTCCCCGCTGACGCGGTCGAGGTCGGTCGCGTCGTGGGCGCGTGGGGCGTCAAGGGATGGATCAAGGTCCAGCCCTTCGCGTCCGATCCGCAGGCGCTGTTCTCGTCCAAGCGCTGGTACCTGCGTCCGGGCGACCCCGGTCCCGGGCGCCCGGCGCCGCCGCCCCTGCTGCGGGTGATCCAGGCCCGCGAGCATGGCGCCATGGTGGTGGCGGGGGCCCAGGAGGTGCCCGATCGCGTGGCGGCCGAGGCGCTCAAGGGGGCCCGCATCTTCGTGCCCCGTGCCAGCTTTCCGACGGCCGGCGCCGACGAGTACTACTGGGTCGACCTGATCGGCTGCGAAGTGGTCAACCGCGACGGCGCGATCCTGGGCCGCGTCGCCGACCTGCTGGACACCGGCGCCCACAGTGTGCTGCGCATCGTGGCCGACGGCGTGCCGGAGCGGCTGGTGCCCTTCGTGGCGGCCTACGTGGACACGGTGGACGTCGCCGCGCGGCGCATCACGGTCGACTGGGGCCTGGACTACTGAGATGCGTTTCGACGTCATCACGCTGTTTCCGGAGCTCTTCGGCCCGTTTCTGTCGTCAGGTGTGACGCGCCGGGCGTTCGAGTCCCGGCTTGTGGACGTTCGCCTCTGGCCGCTGCGGGACCATGGCGAAGGCACCTACAAGCGGGTCGACGATCGGCCGTTCGGCGGCGGCCCCGGCATGGTGCTGCTGCTCGAACCGCTGGAGCAGGCGCTGGCGGCCGTGCGGGCCGACCGCGACGTGCCCGCGCCGGCCGTGATCCACTTCACGCCCACCGGGCGGCGCATCGACCAGGCGCTGGTGCGCGAGATGGCGGCAGGCCCCGGGGCCGTCCTGGTCTGCGGCCGCTACGAGGGCATGGACCAGCGATTCGTGGACCGGCACGTCACGCTGGAACTCAGCCTGGGCGACTTCGTGCTGTCCGGCGGCGAACTGCCGGCCCTGGCGCTGCTCGACGCCGTGGCCCGGCTGCAGCCCGGGGTGCTTGGCGACGAGCGCTCGCACCTGCAGGACAGCTTCGGCGACGGCGACGGCCTGCTGGACTGCCCTCACTACAGCCGGCCGGAAGTGCACGCCGGGCAACCGGTGCCGCCGGTGCTGATGTCCGGCCACCACGCCCAGATCGGGCGCTGGCGCCGCGAGCAGTCGCTGGCGCTGACCGCCCGCCGGCGTCCCGACCTGATCGCGGCCGCCCGCGCCGCGGGCCGGCTCAGCCCGGCCGACGAGGCGTTCCTGGCGGCCCTGAAGACCTGAGATTTGGGCCCTATAATCGCGGGCTTTCGATCCTCTGCCCGGCTGCCGTACGCCCTGCGCGTGCGCAACACACTTCCTCCAACCCGCCGGCACGATCGCTCGGAGTCATCCATGGACCTGATCCAGACCCTCGAACAAGAGGAAATCGCCCGCCTGGGCAAGAAGATCCCCGCGTTCGCCCCCGGCGACACGGTCATCGTCAACGTCAACGTCGTCGAAGGCACCCGCAAG
This sequence comes from Aquabacterium sp. T101, assembly GCF_057219775.1. Lineage (NCBI taxonomy): Bacteria > Pseudomonadati > Pseudomonadota > Betaproteobacteria > Burkholderiales > Sphaerotilaceae > Aquabacterium > Aquabacterium sp. T101. The sequence continues at coordinate 97,245 of NZ_JBXVVZ010000008.1, read as the reverse complement.
CGCGTGCAGGCCTACGAAGGCGTCGTGATCGCCAAGCGCAACCGCGGCCTGAACAGCTCGTTCATCGTGCGCAAGGTGTCCAGCGGCGAAGGCGTCGAGCGGACCTTCCAGCTCTACAGCCCGCTGATCGCCGGCATCGAGGTCAAGCGCCGCGGCGACGTGCGCCGCGCCAAGCTGTACTTCCTGCGCGACCGTTCGGGCAAGTCGGCCCGCATCAAGGAAAAGCTCGCCTGATCCGGCATCGATGCCGTCCGTCAGAGGCCGCCCCCGGGCGGCCTTTTGCGTTCACGGCTTAAGCTCCAGGGATGGTCGCCCTCGTACGTCCGCGAATCCAGGACCCCCGGGTCATACCGGTGTCCGGCAACGACACGCACCTGCCGGCGGTGGAACCCTCCCGGCTGGCGCCGTCGTGGCTGCGTGATCGCTTCGCGGCACCCCCGGCCTGGGAGCCGGAGACGCGCGGCGACGGCGGCCGCTTTGCCGGCTACGAGCGCAGCGATGCGTCGGTGCTGGTGCCGCTGGTGCAGCGCGACGAGGGCCTGACGCTGCTGCTGACCCAGCGTACCGCCCACCTGCGCGATCACGCCGGGCAGATCAGCTTTCCAGGTGGTCGGGCCGAACCGGGCGACGCCGACGCCGTGGAGACGGCGCTGCGCGAAGCCGAGGAGGAGGTCGGCCTGGCGCGGCGCCATGTCGAGGTGATCGGCGCCTTGCCCGTCTACCGCACGGTGACCCACTACGACGTCACGCCGGTGGTGGCCCTGGTGGAGCCCGCGTTCGACCTGCGTATCGACACCGACGAGGTCGCCGAGGCCTTCGAGGTGCCGCTGACCTTCCTGATGACGCCGGCCAACCATCGCCGGCACGTGTTCGACTGGGACGGCGGTCGGCACGAGTTCCTGTCCATGCCCTGGCCGCGGCCGGACGGGCGGGGCGAGTACTTCATCTGGGGTGCCACGGCGGCCATGCTGCGAAACTTCTACCGCCTGCTGACCGCCTGACCCGACGCCACGCCGTGAGCTTCTTCGCCGTCCTCATTGCCCTCTGGATCGAGCAGCTCAAGCCCCTGCCGCGCGACAACTGGGTGCACGACTCCCTGATCGCCTGGACCGGCTGGGCCGGCCGCAACTTCGACGCCGGGCAGAGCCGGCACGCGGTGGTGGTGTGGTTCGTCACCGTGGTGGCGCCGGCGCTGGCGGCCTGGGGCGTGTACCTCGGGCTGGTCCACTACAGCCTGGCCGCGGCCTTCGCCTTCGACGTGCTGGTGCTGTACCTGACGCTGGGCTTCAGGCAGTTCAGCCATTACTTCACCGACATCCGCGCCGCGCTCGACCAGGGCGACGAAACCGAGGCGCGGCGCCTGCTGGCCGAATGGCGTCATCTCGACGCCAGCGAGCTGCCGCGCACCGAGCTGCTGCGTCACGTGCTGGAGCATTCGCTGCTGGCGGCACACCGCCATGTGTTCGGCGTGTTCTTCTGCTTCGTGGCGCTGTCGGCCGTGGGCCTGGGCCCGGCCGGTGCCGTGCTGTACCGGATGGCGGAGTTCGCCAGCCGCTACTGGGCGTTCAAGAGCCGCACGCTCGACGTGCCCGCCAACGAACGGCTGATGCGCCTGGCGCAGCGGGCCTTCTCCGTCATCGACCATGTGCCGGCGCGCTTGACGGCCTTCGGCTTTGCGGTGGTCGGCAACTTCGAGGAGGCGGTCAACGGCTGGCGGCGCGACGCGGCGCTGTGGCGGCATCCCAACGAGGGCATCCTGCTGGCCTCGGCCGCGGGTGCGATCGGCGTGCAGCTCGGCGGCCAGGCGGCGCCCGGCGTGTCGCCCGACCGGTCCAAGACCTTCGACGTCGGCGACCGGCCCGAGGCCGCCGCCGCCGTCGGCTCCACGCCCGGCGTGCCGGCCCAGGCCGGCCACCTGCAGAGCGTGGTCGGCCTCGTGTGGCGCTCGGTCGTGCTGTGGATGCTGATGGCCGCGCTGCTGTCGCTGGCCAACCTGATCGGCTGACGCGCCGCTACCAGCGCTCGCGCGCCAGCTCGTCGCAGATCTCGCCGTAGATGCGCCAGCGCGACGCGCTGATGTCGCCGCGTTCCACGGCAGCGAGCACCGCACAACCCGGCTCGTGCCGGTGCGTGCAGTTGTAGAAGCGGCAGCCGTCGGCGTACGCGCGCAGGTCGGGCATCAGCCCGGGCAGCTGCAGGGCCTGCACGTGGCGCAGGCCGAACTCCTGGAAGCCCGGCGAATCGATCAGCGCGGTGCGGCGCCCGGCGTCGAGCCAGTACCAGGTGGTGGACGTGGTGGTGTGGCGCCCGGCGCCCAGCGCCTGCGAGATCTCGCCGGTCTGCGCGGCGGCGCCCGGCACCATCAGGTTGATCAGCGTGCTCTTGCCCATGCCGCTGGGCCCGAGCACCAGCGTGCTGCGGCCGTCCAGCAGCGGCGCCAGCAGTTCGCGCGCGGCGTCGGGGCGCGCCTTCATCGCCACCTCGTGCACCGTGATGCCCATGGCGCGGTAGGGCGCCAGGCGCGCGCGGGCCAGGTCCACCTGGGGCAGGTCGCACTTGTTGAGCAGCACGACGGCCTCGATGTCCGCGCTCTGCGCGGCGATCAGCGCACGGGCGAGCTGCGACTCGCTGAACACGGGCTCCACGGCCACGATGACCAGCACCTGGTCGATGTTGGCGGCGAAGGACTTCGTCTTCCATTCGTCCTGGCGGTGCAGCAGGTTGCGCCGCGGCTCGATGTGCTCGATGACGCCTTCGCCGCCCTGGGCATGCGTGGGCTGCCAGCGCACCCAGTCGCCCACCACGCAGTCGCTCTTCTTGCCGCGCGGATGGCAGACGACGCGCTCGCCCTCGGGGGTCTCGACGATGACGTGCCGCCCATGCGCTGCGACCACGCGCCCCAGGTCGAGCGCGGCGAACTTGCTCAAGCGAGCAGCGCCTCCACCTTGGCCGCGCAGATGAAGTCGTTGATCGAGATGCCGCCCACCGAATGCGTGTTGAACCTGAGCGTGGCGCGGTCGTACGAGAAGGCGATGTCGGGGTGGTGGTCCTCGCGGTGCGCGATCCAAGCCACCGCGTTCACGAAGGCCACCGTGCGGTGGTAGTCATCGAAGCGGAAGGTCTTCTCGATGGCGCCCTCGGCGAGCACCCAGCCCGGGGCACCGCCCAGGTGGCGCTGGATCTCGGCGTCGCTCATGGGCGCCTGGCCCTCCAGCGGCCGGCAACGCTGTTCGGCAAGCTTCATCGCTGGGGCTCCCAGTGCAGTGCGGCCAGGCGTTCGGCGGCCGGCGGATGCGAGTAGTAGAAGCGGGCGTAGATCGGGTCCGGCGTCAGCGTGCCGGCGTTGTCCTCGTGCAGCTTGACCAGCGCGCGGGCGAGGTCCTGGCCGTTGGCCTGCGCGCAGGCGTAGGCGTCGGCTTCGAACTCGTGCCGGCGCGACAGCGCCGCGGCCAGCGGCGTGACGAGGAACCCGAACGGCGGCAGGGCGAACATGAGCAGCAGCAGGGCCAGCGCGTCGTTGGGCGTGCCCGCGAGGTTGGGCACCACGCCCAGGCCGGTGTAGAACCATTGCTGCTGGGCCAGCCAGCCGAGCGCGGCCAGCGCCGCCAGGCTGACGCCGAAGATGGCGAACATGCGCTTGGGCACATGGCGCAGCTTGAAGTGGCCGAGCTCGTGCGCGAGCACCGCCTCCACCTCGCCCGGGCTGAGGCGCTCGAGCAGGGTGTCGAAGAAGACCACCCGCTTGGCGGCGCCCAGCCCGGTGAAGTAGGCGTTGGAATGCGCCGATCGCCGGCTGCCGTCCATCACGAACAGGCCCTTGGCGCGAAAGCCGCAACGGGTCATCAGGGCACCGACGCGGTCGGCGAGCGCGGCGTCGGCCAGCGGCGAGAACTTGTTGAACAGAGGGGCGATCAGGGTGGGGTAGATCACCAGCATCAGCAGCTGGAAGCCGGTCCAGGCGGCCCAGGCCCAGAGCCACCACCACGCGCCGGCGGCCCCCATGAGCCACAGCACCAGCGCCACCAGCGGCAGGCCGATCGCGGCACCGACGAGGGCGCCCTTGAGGGCGTCGGCCAGGTACAGGCGCCAGGTCATGCGGTTGAACCCGAAGCGCTGCTCGATGCGGAACGTGCTCCACACGTCGAGCGGCATCTCCACCAGCGACCCGATCAGCGCCACGGCGGCCACGAGGGCGAGCTGGTAGGCCAGGCCTCCCCAGGCCGGGAGCACCGCGTCGCGGACCGCCGCGTTCAGGGCGTCCAGTCCGCCCAGCAGCGTCCAGCCCAGCAGCACGGCGGTGCCGAAGGCGTTGGAGACCAGCCCGAAGCGGCCGCGGGCCAGGGTGTAGTCGGCCGCCTTGCGATGCGCGTCCAGCGAGACGCTGGCCGCGAAGGCGGCGGGCACCGCGTCGCGGTGCCGGGCCACATGGCGCATCTGGCGCAGCGTGAGCCAGGTCTTGAGCACGAAGCTCGTCACGATGGCGGCGGCGAACAGGGCGGTCAGGGCCAGCGAATGCATGGGGCGGGAGTGTAGGGCTGCGACAATGCCCGCGAGCCTCACACGGACCCTCGCCATGACCAACGCCACCCTCGCCAAGAACGACAGCAACCTGATCTGGATCGACCTCGAGATGACCGGCCTGTCGCCCGAGCGCGACCGCATCATCGAGATCGCCGTGGTGGTGACCGACGCCCAGTGCACCACCCGGGTCGAGGGCCCGGTGTTCGCGATCCACCAGACCGACGCCGTGCTCGACGCGATGGACGCCTGGAACAAGGGCACGCACGGCCGCAGCGGCCTGATCGACCGGGTGAAGGCCTCCACGGTGGACGAGGCGCATGCCAGCGCCGAGGTGATCGCCTGGCTGTCGCAGTACATCGCCGCCGGCAAGAGCCCGATGTGCGGCAACTCGATCTGCCAGGACCGCCGTTTCCTCGCCAACCACATGCCGGCGCTGGAGGCCTTCTTCCACTACCGCAACCTGGACGTCAGCACGCTGAAGGAACTGGCGCGGCGCTGGAAGCCCGCGGCGCTGGAAGGGCTCGTCAAGGCGCAGGCCCATACCGCGCTGGCCGACGTGCACGAGTCGATCGACGAACTGCTGCACTACCGCAGGACGCTGCTGGCGGTCTGACGCCGGCGGGGCGCGGCGACTCCCGCCCCCGATTGCGGTTTCCGGGCCTTGCGAATGCAACATCTTCACGCCTTGCGGCGGCGGGACGGTCCGATACTCGACCCCCTGTAGTGCAAGTTCGTCCGGCGCCGTAGGAGAAGCCCTTTTGGCCAGTCTGTCCTTGTTGATCCAGGAGCAGGTGCGCCTGCGGCCGGAAGCCCGCGTGATCCTTGCGCCGGACCGGCAACCGCTGGACTTCGCGGGGCTGTGGAGCCAGGTGCAGGCCGTCGGATCGGTGCTGCGGACCTCCGGGCTGAACACCAGCTCGCGCGTCGCGATCGTCCTGCCCAACGGGCCCGAGATGGCCGTGGCCTTCCTCGGCGTGGCTTCCTGCGCCACCTGCGTGCCACTGAACCCGGCCAGCCGTGAATCGGAGTTCGAGTTCTATTTCTCGGACATGCGTGTCGATGCCGTGCTGCTGCATCGCGACGACACCGGCCCGGCACGGGCCTGCGCCCAGGCCATGGGACTGCGCATCATCGACATCGAGTTCGACGCGGCAGCCCCGGCGGGCCGGTTCGAGTTCGTGGCGCCGATGCCGCGGCCTCCCGCGGTGGCCGTGCCCGGCGCTCCGTCGGACGTGGCGCTGCTGCTGCACACGTCCGGCACCACGGCCCGGCCGAAGATCGTGCCGCTGACGCACCGCAACCTGGCGGCGTCGGCACGCAACATCGCCCGGCACCTGTCGCTGTCGCCGGACGACCGCTGCCTGAACGTGATGCCGCTGTTCCACATCCACGGCCTGGTCGGCGCGCTGCTGGCCTCGATCGCGGGTGGCGGCAGCGTGGTGTGCTGCCCTGGCTTCAACGACCGCCGCTTCTTCGACTGGGTGCATGACTTCCAGCCAACCTGGTACACGGCCGTGCCGACCATCCACCAGGCGGTGGCGGCCCAGAGCCAGCAGTACCGGCAGAAGGCGCCGGAACACCGCTTCCGGTTCATCCGCTCGTCGTCGTCGTCCCTGCCGCCGGCCACGATGAAGGCCCTGGAGACACTGACAGGCGCCCCGGTGATCGAGGCCTACAGCATGACCGAGGCCGCGCACCAGATGACCAGCAACGCGCTGCCGCCGGGCACGCGCCGAGCGGGGTCGGTCGGCGGGGCCGCAGGCGTCGAGCTGGCCATCCTCGACGAGCAGGGCCGGCGCCTGGGGCCGGGCCAGGCCGGCGAGATCGTCATCCGCGGGCCGAGCGTGATCGAGGCCTACGAGAACAACCCGGCCGCGAACGCCAGCTCGTTCATCGACGGATGGTTCCGCACCGGCGACCAGGGCCTGCTGGACCCCGAGGGGCGCCTCTTCATTTCGGGTCGCCTCAAGGAGATCGTCAACCGGGGCGGCGAGAAAGTGTCGCCGCGCGAGGTCGACGACGCACTGCTGGAGCACCCCGAGGTGGCGCAGGCCGTGGCCTTCCAGGTGCCGCACCCGACCCTCGGCGAGGACCTCGCCGCGGCGGTCGTGCGCCGGCCCGGGGCGCGGGTCAGCGAGGCCGGCCTGCGCACCTTCCTGATCGGCCGGCTGTCGGAGTTCAAGATCCCGTCGCGGATCCTCTTCGTCGATGCCGTGCCCAAGGGTGCGACCGGCAAGGTCCAGCGCCTGACGCTGCACAAGGCGTTCGAGGCCGCACTCGTCGAGTCCTACGTGGCCCCGGTCACGGACGTGCAGATCGCGCTGGCCAACGCCTGGCAGGACGTGCTGGGCGTGCCCAGGGTCGGCCTGACGGACAACTTCTTCTCGATGGGCGGCAATTCGCTCGGCGCGATGCGGCTGGTCGAGGCGATGGAGCGGGCCACGGGCCTGAAGTTCGAGCTGGTCGACATCTTCCGCGCGCCCACCATCAACCAGTTGCTGGCGTCGGCCACGCTCGACCTGCCGCGCACCGCGTCGGTCGTGGTGCCGCTGCAGACCGAAGGCGACGGCATCCCCATCTTCTGCCTCTACGGCATCAGCATCTACCAGGCCTTTGCCGACAGTCTCGGCAAGGAGCAGCCCGTGTACGGCGTGTTCGTGCACGAGGAGCAGGCCATCGTCAACGAGGTGATGCAGGGCGGCAGCCCGCAGTTCTCGGTCCACTCGCTGGTCGAGGCCTACGGCCATGCCATCGAGCGCTTCCGGCCCCAGGGGCCCTACCGGCTCGCCGGCTTCTCGTTCGGCGGCCTGCTGGCCATCGAGCTGGCCGCCAAGCTGCGGGCGCGGGGCGAACCGGTCGAGTTCGTGATGCTGCTGGACACGGTGCTGGCGCAGGCCCGGCATCGTCACTGGGGCCGCTGGCTGCAGTACCGGCTCGAACGCCTGCTCAACGGCGAGTCGCTGCGCTCGCTGGCCCGCCGCTGGTCGGGCCGGGCGCATCCGGCGCAGGTCGAAGCGCCGGCCGCTGACGCGCCGCAGTCGGAGCCCGCTCGCCGGCAGGCCGAGCGCGAGGCCCTGGCGCAGCGCCAGACCGAAGCCTTCCGCCGCGTGGCACGCAAGTGGCGCCCGGCGTTCTCGGAAGTCGACTTCCCGGTGGTGCTGTTTCGCGCGTCGGACCGCCACGGCGGTGCGCCATTCATGGACGTCAAGGAAGACTACGGCTGGCGCGAGTACGTCGGCCGCCACCTGAGCATCGTCGACGTGCCCGGTGCCCACCTCAAGATCGTGGAGCAACCCAACGTGGCCGAACTCGCCGACAAGGCACGCGCCCTGATCCACGCGATCCACGACCTGCCCGGCGCGCCCTGCAACGGCCACTGAGGCCGTGGCCCCGCCCGCCGGCGCGGCGGGAAACCGGGCACCATAGCGCCCATGCGAATCGAGATCCAGCCCGGTGTGCGGCTGTTCGTGGACGTGGAGGGTGCCGGCCTCGTGCCCGACGGGCCGGCGATGCGCGAAAAGCCGGTGCTGGTGCTGCTGCACGGCGGCCCGGGCTACGACCACTCCGGCTTCAAGCCGCTGTTCTCGCAGCTGGCCGACGTGGCCCAGATCGTCTATGTGGACCATCGCGGGCATGGCCGCAGCGACCGCCGCCCGGCGGCCGAGTGGACGCTGGACACCTTCGCCGACGACGTGGTGCGCCTGTGCGACGCGCTGGGCATCGACCATCCCATCGTGCTCGGGCAGAGCTTCGGCGGCTTCGTGGCGCAGCGCTACATCGCGCGGCACCCGGCGCATCCGCGCAAGGTGATCCTGTCGTCCACGTCGCACCACCTGGGGCTGGAGCGCAAGCTGGCCATGTTCGAGCGCCTGGGCGGTGCCGAGGCCAGGGCGGTGGCCCGCGACTTCTGGACCGCCCCCGGGCCGGTCACCTGGGCTGAGTACAACCGCGTCTGCAAGCGCTGGTACAACACGACGCCCCAGCCGGCCGACGCCGGCGAACGCACCCGGTTCAACACCGACATCCTGTTCGCGTCGGCGGGGGGCGAGCAGCAGACCATGGACCTGCTGCCCGGCCTGTCGCGGGCGCAATGCCCGGTCCTCGTGATGGCGGGCGACGCCGACCCGGTGACACCGATCGAGGACGCGCTCGACATCGTGGCTGCGCTGCCGCCGCACCGCGTGCAGTTCGAGCGCTTCGCCAACGTGGGGCACGGCCCCTGGCGCGACGCGCCCGATCGCGCGCTGGCCGTGCTGCGCAGGTTCATCGCCGAGCCGGGCTGAAGCCGCGATTCCCGCCCCGCCCAGGCACTTGCAACCGGGCGTAACCCCGCGCCCTTAGGGGACAATCCCGATTCGTCGGCCCGCGGGGCGGCAGCCCAATACGGGCCGCCGGTTTCGCGCGGCGATGCCCCTTCGCCCGATGCCGCGAACGTTGCCCGAGCCTTGCGCCTTCCATGCAGCTGAGTCTCCTGTCCCGCACCGCCCCAGGCGGCTCCGAGGCCCGCACGGGCCCGAGCACGCAGCCCGGGGCCTGGCGCGACTCGGCCATCTCGCAACTCGACACGCTGGCTGCGACCCACGAGCGTGCGGCCCTTCAGACCTTCCCGGGCCGCGCCCTGGCCGCAGCGGGGCTCGCCCTGGCGGTCGTGCTGGGGGCTGCGGTGCTGTGGCCGGCACCGGGCACGGCGCTGCCGGCCCGTCCGGGCGCCATGCCTACGCCGGGTGTCGGCACGCTGGCGACAGCCCCGGCGGCCCTCTCCGAGGCGGCTCCTGCCGTGTCGGCGGGCACGGGGGCCAGCCCCAACCCTTCCGGCGCCACACCGGTGTCCGAAGAGACCTCGATGCCGGCCGCTGCGGCCGCGGACGACGACGAGGCCCGCAAGGCCCGGGCGCTGCGGCGCAAGGCGGCGCTGCTGGCCCAGGAGCGCGAGCGCGCCGACGAGGAGGCGCGGCGGCAGATGCAGGCGCTGGCCACGCAGCGCGAGGACGCGGAGCGGGCCCGGCAGGAGCAGGCCCAACGGCAGCTGGCCGATGCCGCCCGCGAGCGAGCGGCGGCGGCACAGGGCTGGCGCCCGGTGTCTGCAGCGCCCGCAGCGCCGGCGGGGCCGCGCGGCGTGTCGGAGCTGTGCGCCGGCAGCGGCGGCCTGGTCAGCGAGCAGGCCTGCCAGGCGCGGGCGTGCTGGCGCGCCGAGCACCGGTCCGATCCGGTGTGCGTCCAGCTGCGCGAGGCCGAAGCCCTGCGGCAGCAGCGCGGTACGGACCACTGACCGCCGCGCCGCCCTAGGCGGCCGCGCGCTCGCGCACCGCCCGCAGCAGGGCCGCGGTGTCCGCGTCCGGTCGCGCGGCCATCTTGCGGTACTGCGCGCCGCCCGGCGTGCGTTCCAGCAGCTTCAGCTCCACCAGTTCCCGGCGCAGCAGGCAGTGGTCGCCGAAGGCATGGTGGGCGTTGAGCACCTCGTTGACCTCGCGTTCGGTGTAGCGGCGCTTGCCGTCGAACGGCATCCACAGCACCCACAGGGCCAGCACCTGCTCCTGCCGGCGCGACGGCCAGCGCAGCAGCCGGCCCTGGGCGTCGAGCTGGCGCAGCACGCGGTCGGCGGCCGGCACGAGTTCCGGGTGACGGGGACCGTGCCAGCGATGCGGCGGGGCGGGCGGCGAGGCGGGCGCAGGTACCGCAGCGGCGGCCTTGAGCGCCTGCACGTTGCGGTGGCCGGCGGCCCGGGCCAGCAGGTTGAGCATCTCGACGTGGCCGGGCAGGCCCTCGCCACGGTCGATGCGCTCGGCCAACTGCGTGCGCAGCGACTTGGCGAAGGCGGACAGGTCGGCCGCATGCAGCGGCGTCAGTTCACGGGGCATGGCATGTGCTCCTGGAGGCTCTGCGTCCGTGTCCCGCGGTTCACGTCGGGTGCCGGGGGTTGCCCTTGCCGGCCGGGCGCAGAAGACCAGTGCACCGGGCCAGGAATCGTGTCGATGGCAGGTTTAGCGCGGCGGGGCCGCTGGCAACGCCTGGGTGAACTGCCGACCGGCCCGAACTGTACCGCGGCGGCCGGCTAGCATGGCGCCATGACGCTCCAGTTCCACATGATCTCCGGCGCGCCCGATCCCGTGGCGCCGTTCAGCCATGCCGTCGAGGCCGACGGATGGGTCCACGTCACCGGGCAGATGCCGTTTTCCGGCACCTCGATCGACGAACCGTATCCCGAAGGCATCGAGGCCCAGACGCACCAGGTGATGCGCAACCTGCACACGGTGCTGCGGGGCGTGGGCCTGGACTGGCCGCACGTGGCGTCGGTGCGGGTGTACCTGCTGCACTTCGACCGCGACTACGCGGCCATGAACGCCGTCTACGCGGGCTACTTCCCGCCGGGACGGCGGCCCGCGCGCACCTGCGTCGGGGTCAGCGGCCTGGCCAAGGGCGCGCTGATCGAGATCGACCTCGTCGCGCGCCGCCCCTAGCCGGGTGGCCCTGGCGGCCCCGGCCGCGCCGCGCGGCCGTCAGAAGAACGCCTGCAGCCCCGTCTGTGCGCGGCCGAGGATCAGCGCATGCACGTCGTGCGTGCCCTCGTAGGTGTTCACCGTCTCGAGGTTGATCATGTGGCGGATGACGTGGTACTCGTCATGGATGCCGTTGCCGCCATGCATGTCGCGCGCGGTGCGCGCCACGTCGAGCGCCTTGCCGCAGCTGTTGCGCTTGATCAGGCTGATCATCTCGGGCGCGGCGGCGCCCTCGTCGAGCAGTCGCCCCACGCGCAGGCAGCCCTGCAGGCCGAGCGTGATCTCGGTCATCATGTCCGCGAGCTTCTTCTGGATCAGCTGGTTCTGCGCCAGCGGGCGCCCGAACTGGGTGCGGTCCAGCGTGTACTGGCGGGCGGCGTGCCAGCAGAACTCGGCCGCGCCGAGCGCACCCCAGGCGATGCCGTAGCGTGCCTTGTTGAGGCAGCCGAAGGGGCCCTTGAGCCCGCTCACGCCGGGCAGCAGGTTCGCCTCGGGCACGAACACATCGTCCATCACGATCTCGCCGGTGACGCTGGCGCGCAGGCTCATCTTGCCCTCGATCTTGGGCGACGACAGGCCCTTCATGCCGCGCTCGAGCACGAAGCCGCGGATGCTCTCCGCGCCGCCCACGGTGCCGTCCGGATCGGCCAGCTTGGCCCACACCACGAACACGTCGGCGATCGGGCTGTTGGTGATCCACATCTTGGCGCCCTTGAGCAGGTAGCCGCCATCCACCGGACGCGCCCGCGTCACCATGCTGGCCGGGTCGCTGCCGTGGTTGGGCTCGGTCAGCCCGAAGCAGCCGACCCATTCGCCGGTGGCCAGCCGAGGCAGGTACTTCTGGCGCTGCGCCTCGCTGCCGTAGGCATGGATCGGGTGCATCACGAGGCTGCTCTGAACGCTCATCGCGCTGCGGTAGCCGCTGTCCACGCGCTCCACCTCGCGCGCGACGAGGCCGTAACAGACGTGGTTCAGGCCGGCGCAGCCGTAGCCGTCGATCGTGCTGCCGAGCAGGCCCAGCGCGCCCATCTCGGTCATGATCTCGCGGTCGAAGGTCTCGTGCCGCGCGGCCATCAGCACGCGCGTCTGCAGCTTCTCCTGGCAGTAGGCGCGGGCGGCGTCGCGCACGGCGCGTTCGTCGTCGCCGAGCTGGTCGTCCAGGCGGAAGGGGTCTTCCCAGTCGAATTTCACGGTACCGGCCATGGGGTCGTCTCTGTCTCGATAATGCCCACAGTGTAAGGACGGTGCCCGCGCCGCGACTGCCCGCTTTCCCTCAAGGAGCATTCATGGCCCAACTGCAATCCATCACCCTCGGCGGCGGCTGCTTCTGGTGCCTCGAAGCGGTGTACGAGCTGCTCGACGGCGTCACGGCGGTCGAGTCTGGCTACAGCAACGGTCACGTGCTGCAGCCGACCTACGAACAGGTCTGCGGCGGCGACACCGGCCATGTCGAGGTGGTGAAGGTCACCTTCGACGCCGATCGCATCACGCTGCGCGAGGTGCTGGAGGTGTTCTTCCACATCCACGACCCGACCACGCCCAACCGTCAGGGCAACGACATCGGCACGCAGTACCGATCGGGCATCTACTTCACCAGCCCGGAGCAGGAGGCGGTGGCGCGCGAGGTGTGGGCCGAGGCGAACGCTGCGCACAAGGGGCGCGTGGTCACCGAGCTGAAGCCGCTGGCCAACTACAGCAAGGCCGAGGCCTACCACCAGCACTACTACGCGCGCAACCCGGGGCAGGGCTACTGCGCCTTCGTCGTGGGGCCCAAGGTCGACAAGTTCAGGAAGACCTTCGCGGCGCGCGTGCGCAAGACGGCCTGATGCTCGCGCTGCACGGCCTGGAGTTCCGCTGGAGCGCCGCGGCGCCCCCGCTGCGCTTCGCGGACGTGCAGGTGGGCCAGGGGCAGCGCCTGCTGCTGCGCGGGCCGTCGGGGTCGGGCAAGAGCACGCTGCTGGCCCTGGTGGCGGGCCTGCTGACGCCGACCGCGGGCCGCGTCGTGGTGGCCGACGTCGATGTCGGCGCCCTGCCGGGCGGGCAGCGCGACGCCTGGCGCGGCGCTGCCCTGGGCTTCGTGCCGCAGCGCCTGCACCTGAGCGACAGCCTCACCGTGGCCGGCAACGTCGGCCTGCCCTACGTGGCGGCCGGCCTGCCGGAGGACGGCGCCCGCGTGGCGGCGCTGCTGGACCGCCTCGGCCTGACGGGGCTGGCCCGGCGGCGGCCGAACGAGATCTCGGTCGGACAGGCCCAGCGCGTGGCCCTGGCGCGCGCGCTGGTGCGGCGTCCGCGCGTGCTGCTGGCCGACGAGCCCACCGCCAGCCTCGACGACGCGGCCAGCGACGCCGTGCTCGGCCTGCTGGCCGACGCCGCGCGGGAGGACGGCGCCACCCTGGTCGTGGCCACGCACGACGCCCGCGTCGCCGGGCGCCTGGCCGGCGCGCAGGTGCTGGAGCTGGCCCCATGAGGCGCCTGCGATGAGGCACGCACGATGAAGCTGGCGGCCCTGGCCTGGCGCTTCCTGTGGGCCCGCCCCCTGGTGGCGGGCCTGAATCTCGCGCTGCTGGCGCTGGGCGTCGCGGCGATGAGCTTCGTGGTGCTGGTCAGCGAGCAGGTCGAGCGCGCCGTGCAGCGCGACCTGGCCGGCATCGACCTCGTCGTCGGCGCCAAGGGCAGCCCGCTGCAGCTGATCCTGTCGGGCGTGTTCCATCTCGACGTGCCCACCGGCAACATCCCGCTGGCCACGGTGGACACGCTGCGCCAGCACCCGATGGTGGCGCGGGTGGTGCCGCTGTCGCTGGGCGACTCGCTGCAGGGTCATCGCATCGTCGGCACCACGCCGGACTACCTCGCGCTGTACGGCGCCGCGCTGGCCGAGGGCCGCGGGTGGCAGAAGACCCTGGAGGCGGTGCTCGGCGCCGACGTCGCGCGCGACACCGGGCTGGCCGTGGGCGCGACCTTCATCGGCACGCACGGGCTGGGCGTCGGCGGCGAGGCCCATGGCGACACGCCTTACACCGTGACCGGGCGCCTGGTGCGCTGCGGCTGCGTGCTCGACCGGCTGGTGCTGACCGACCTGCAGTCGGTCTGGGCGGTGCACGAGACCGTCACCGCCGTCGACGAGGAGGACCGCAAGCTGCTCGAGGCCGAGCGCGAGGTGACGCTGCTGCTGGTGGGCTACCGCTCGCCGCTGGCCGCCGTGTCGCTGCCGCGCTGGGTCAATGCGCAGGAAGGCCTGCAGGCTGCGGCGCCGGCGCTGGAATCGGCGCGCCTGCTGCGCATGGTGGGCGCGGGCACCGACGTGCTGCAGGGCTTCGGCGTCGTGCTGCTGCTGGCCGCGGCGGCCAGCGTGTTCGTGGGGCTGGTGCACGCGGTGCGCGAGCGCGAGCCGGACCTGGCCATGATGCGCATGCTCGGCGCCCCGCCCTGGCGCGTGGGCGCGCTGGTGCTGGCCGAAGCCCTGTGGCTGGCCCTGCTGGGCGCCCTGCTGGGCCTGGCGCTGGGGCAGGGCTTGACAGGTCTGCTAGGTTGGGAATTGGCCCGTCAGCGATCGCTTCACGTGAGCGGCTGGTGGTGGTCCGTGCATCAGGGGGCGCTGCTTGCGGGCACGCTCGTCCTGGCCGTGGCTGCCGCCGCCTGGCCCGCGTGGCGAGCGCTGCGGCTGGAGGTGTCGCGCCTGCTGCAGGCGCCGCGGTAAATGGCTGAATCTGCAACCGAAGGAGTCCCCGAATGAACCGAAACGCTGTCCTCGCCGCCGTCGCCCTGGCGCTGGGTGCCACCCTGGCCGTGGCCCAGAGCGCCGCGCCGGCGCCCAAGCCGGCCCCCACCGCCAAGCCCGCCGGGCTGAGCGAGCACGTCAAGGAGGACATCACGCGCCACCGCGCCATGGCTGCCGCCCACGAGGGCGCGGCCCGCTGCCTGGAGTCGGGCAAGTCCGAAGAGGTGTGCGGCAAGGAACTTCAGGCCGCGTGCAAAGGTCTGGCAATCGGTAAATACTGCGGCATGCGCCACCAGCACTGACCCCGGCGCGCGGAGTCCTCATGAACAGCACTTCACTCGCCCGAGCCCTGGCCCTGGTCCTGACCGTGGCGGCCTGGCCCGCGTCGGCACAGACCCTGTCGTCGCCGATCGCGGGGCAGGGCCCCGGCGTGCACGACCCGCGCAGCCCCTTCAAGCCGCTCGAGGAGAAGGAAGGCATCGTGTCCTGGAAGCTGCTGTCGTCGGTGCAGACCACGGTGGAGAAGAACCGCGTCGTGCCGACCTTCCCCGGGCCGGTGCGGGCGCTGGACCAGAAGACGGTGCGGGTGCAGGGCTTCATGCTGCCGCTGGAGCCCGGCGTGCAGCAGCGGCACTTCCTGCTGTCGTCCGTGCCCACGAGCTGCGGCTTCTGCGTGCCGGCCGGGCCCGAGGGCCTGGTCGAGGTGCGCAGCAAGACGCCCGTGAAGTACACGCTGGAGCCGGTGGTCGTCGAGGGCCGTCTTGCGGTGCTCGAGAAGGACCCTTACGGCCTGTTCTACCGCGTGTCCGACGCGGTGCCGACGCCGTGACGCGCCACAGCGCCCTGGCAGCCTGACGCCCTTGCTGCAACGACTCCGACCCTGGGCCGCCGCGGCGGCCGCGACCGCGCTGCTGCTGGCGCAGGCCGCCGGGCTGGCACACCGCATCGAGCACGAGGTCGGGCACGGGCCGGCCGGGTCGGGCGGGGTGCCTGACCACGCGATGGCCGCGCACGGCCATGCCGGGCACGACCACGCATCGCAGGACGGACCGGCCTGCGACGAGAGCGACCACGGCCACGCCCACGGCCATGACAGCGCCATCGGCGGGGCCCACGACGAAGGCTCCGCCACCTGCCGCCTGATCGACCAGGCGGCCCATGCCGACGCGGCCCCTGGGGCCGCTCTGCCGGCGACGCTGCCGGCAGCCACCCCCGAGGTGCCTGCGCCTCGCGGCGTGCAGGCCATCGCCAAGGCCGGCGCGCAGCCCTACCGCGCGCGCGGTCCGCCCCCGACCCTCGCCTGACCCCCAGCCCGGCCTGCCGCAGCGTGCGGCGGGCCGTTGTCGTGCGCGCGCATCGGCGCGCGCAGGTCCGCGAGGAATCCTTCCGTCATGCAATCGAATCACCCTGCGCGCCCGCGCCGGCGCGCTGTCGCGCTGGCCTGTCTGGCGCTGAGTTCGTCCTGGGCTGCAGCCCAGACCACCGGCCCGTCCACGAGCCCCTCCACCGCGGCACCGTCCGCGCCGGCGGGCCCCGCCACCACCACCATCGTGATCACCGGCAACCCGCTGCGCAGCGAGGCGGGCCCGCCGGCCAGCGTGCTCACCGGCGAGGCGCTGGTGCGATCGCGCGCCGGCACGCTCGGTGACACCCTGTCCGGCCTGCCGGGCGTGGCGGCCACCGGCTTCGGCCCGCAGTCCAGCCGGCCGGTGATCCGCGGCCTGGACGGCGACCGCATCCGCCTGCTCGACAACGGCGCCAGTGCGGTCGATGCGTCGAGCCTGAGCTTCGACCATGCCGCGGCCATCGACCCGCTGGTGGTGGAGCGCTTCGAGGTGCTGCGCGGCCCGGCGGCGCTGCTGTACGGCGGCAATGCCACCGGCGGCGTGGTCAACGCCATCGACAACCGCATCCCGCGCACGGCGCTCGGCGCGCTGGGCGGTCGGGCCGAACTGCGCCTGGGCGGCGCGGCCCGCGAGACGGCGGGCGTCGCCGTCATCGAGGCCGGCGCCGGCGGCCTGAACTGGCATGCCGACGTGGCGGCCCGCAAGAGCCGCGACCTGTCGGTGCCACGCTTCACGCCGGTGGCCGACGGCGTGGCCGGCGCGCCGACCGACCGTGTCGTCAACTCCGCCGGCAACAGCCAGGCCGGCGCCGTCGGCGTGTCCTGGACCGACGCGTCGGGGTTCGTGGGCGTCGCGCTGGACACCTACCGCAACGACTATGGCGTCACCGTCGAGCCCGACGTCACCATCGACATGCGGCGCGACCGCGCCATCGTGTCCGGCGAGCGGCGCCTCGGCGGTCCGATCGACAGCGTGGAGTTCCAGCTCGGGCGCACGCGCTATCAGCACCAGGAGATCGAAGGCTCGGGCGAGGTGGGCACCACGTTCGAGAGCCGCGGCACCGAACTGCGCCTGCAGGGCCGCCATGCGGCGCTGCCGCTGGGCGGCGGCACGCTGCGTGGCGTTTTGGGCGCGCAACTGGAACGGCTGGACTTCTCCGCGCTGGGCGAGGAGGCCTTCGTGCCCGGCACCCGCACGCGCAGCCAGGCCGTGTTCGCGCTGGAGGAGTGGAAGCTGGGCGCGCTGGCACTGACCGCCGGTGCGCGCGCCGAACGCGTGAAGGTGGCGTCCGACGGCGACGCGCCGGGCGCGCCCGATCCGCGCTTCGGGCCGGCCACCGAGCGCCGCTTCTCGCCCGGCAGTGCCGCCCTCGGGCTGGCCTGGCAGGCAGCGCAGGGCCTGACCTTCAGCGCCAGCGTCGGCCGCACGCAGCGGGCACCGACCTACTACGAGCTGTATGCCAACGGCGTGCACGTGGCCACCGGCGCCTTCGAGCTGGGCGACACCACGCTGGGTCTCGAACGCAGCACGCACGGCGAGATCGGCGCGCAGTGGCAGCGCGGCGCGTCGCTGGTGAAGGCGCAGGTCTTCGCGACCCGCTTCGCGCGCTACATCGCGCTGGAGGCCACCGGCAACGACATCGACATCGTCAACGACGAAGGCGACACCGAGACCTTCCCCGAGTACGCCTTCCGCGCCGTGGCGGCGCGGCTGTGGGGGTTCGAGCTCGAAGGCCGCACCCGCCTGGCCGACCGGCCCTGGACGCTGGACCTCACCGGCGCGCTGGACCTGGTGCGCGGCACCAACCGCACCACGGGCGAGCCGCTGCCGCGCCTGGCGCCGATGCGGCTGCGCGTCGGGCTCGAGGCCGCCCAGGGCCCGTGGACCGCGGCCCTCGGCGTGCGCCACCTGGCGAAGCAGTCGCGCGTGCCGTCCACCGACGTGGCCACGCCGTCCGCGACGATCGTCGATGCCAGCCTGTCGTGGCGCCAGCGCTGGGGCGCGGCCGAGACGATGGTGTTCGCGCGTCTGGACAACCTGGGCGACGAACTGGCCTACAACGCGAGCGCGCTGCGCACCGCGCGCGAGCTGTCGCCGCTGCCGGGCCGCTCGGCCACGCTGGGCCTGCGCGTGGCCTGGTAGGGGCGGGGCAGGGGCCTCGGCAGGGCCCGTCCGGGCCGGCGTGGGTGCGTCAGGGCGCGAGGCGCTCGCGCACCCACGCGCTGCCGTCCTGTCGGTAGCGCAGGCGGTCGTGCAGCCGACTCTTGCGGCCTTGCCAGAACTCCCAGGTGTCCGGCACGAGCCGGAAGCCGCCCCAGTGCGGCGGCCGCGGTGGGGCGAGGCCGTGGCGCGCCGCGGCCTTGGCCGCGTTGGCCACCAGCGTGGCGCGCGAGGCGATCACCTGGCTCTGCGGCGAGGCCCAGGCGCCGATCCGGCTGTCGAGCGGGCGGCTGGCGTAGTAGGCGTCGCTGTCGGCCGCGTCGACCTTCTCCACGCGGCCCTCGATGCGCACCACGCGCTCGAGCTCCACCCAGTGGAACTGCAGCGCGGCCTGCGGGTTGGCGGCGATCTCGCGGCCCTTGCGGCTGTCGTAGTTCGTATACCAGACGATGCCGCGCGCGTCGTATCCCTTGATCAGCACCACGCGCGTCGACGGCCGGCCGTGATCGCCCACGGTGGCCAGTGTCATCGCGTTGGGCTCGGGCAGCTGCGCGGCCAGCGCCTCGCGCATCCACTGGTCGAACTGCTGCAGCGGGTCCGCATGCGAGGCGGACTCGTCGAGTTCGGCGCGCTCGTAGCTCTTGCGCAGCTGTGCGATGTCGTGGGGCGTCGTCATCTTGGTAAGCATAAGCGCGAGTCGATCGTCAGAAGTGCTTACGTGATTGACCTTAGGTAGACCACCCGGTGACAGCGGCGAGCGCGCAGACGATTCTGTGAACACCCGAAGAGTCGAGGAGTCCCGCGCCGATGAATGCGCCCCCCACCGTGATCGTGCTGGCCGCCGGCCTGGGAAGTCGCTTCACGGGTGCGGGCCACAAGCTGGAGCAGCTGCTGCCCGACGACCAGGGCGATGCCGCGGCCGTGCTGTCGATCACGCTGCGGCATGCGATCGCGAGCCGGCTGCCGGTGCTGGTGGTCACCACCGCCGAGCTGGCGCCGCTGGCGCACGAGGACCTGGCCGCGCGCGACGTCATCGTGGTGCCCAGCGCGGCGCCGATGCGCGGCCGGGGCATGGGCGACAGCATCGCCGCCGGCGTGGCCGCGCGCTCCGACGCGCCGGGCTGGCTGCTGCTGCCCGCGGACATGCCGCGGGTCAAGCCGTCCACGCTGCGCGCGGTGGCGGCTGCGCTCGAGTCGCATCCGGTGGCGTTCGCCCAGCACCAGGGCCGGCGCGGCCACCCGGTGGGGTTCTCGGGCGAGATGTTCTCCGAGCTGATCGGCCTGACCGGCGACGAAGGCGCACGCCGGCTCGTGGCCCGCTATCCCGCCTGCGCGGTGGAAGTCAACGACCCCGGCGTGCTGATCGACATCGACACCACGCAGGATCTGGACGAGCAGCGCAACGGCATGGACAGCGGCTTCAAGCCCTCGGCTTTTCTCCCGCCGATGTATTGATCCCCCCCCCCGTTGCCGCTGCGCGGCTCCCCCCCAGGGGGGCGGCGCTGGCGGACCGGCGGAGCCGGATCCGCGGCGCCTGCTGGAGGGGTGTCGTGGAGCTAGGTCAGGCCGTGGCGGCGGGCGAGGGCGACGAGGCGTTCGACCTCGCGGTCGCGGATGCCGCGCTCGGCCAGGCAGGTGGCGGTGGCCAGCAGGTAGTCCAACGTGGTGCCGTAGCGGCCGCGCGAGTGGCGCAGGATGTCGACCAGGCGCTCGTCGCTCAGGCGGCCGGTGTGCTGCGGGCTGCGGCGGCTGAGGGTGAAGGCCAGTGCACTGACCTCGCCGTGCGGTGTGCGGCACGCGAGCCAGCGCGGGTCGTACACGCCGGTGGGCATCTCGCGCTGCCACAGTTGCGCCAGCACGTCGGCGGCCGCGCGGCGCGGCACGCGGAACACGCCGCCGTGGCACGACCCGCCCGGCAGCATCGCGAACACCAGCCCGGGCCGTTCCGGCGTGCCGCGGTTGATGCGCGAGGCCATGCGCAGCGCCCGATGCCAGCCGAGCACGAACGCCGGGCGGTGCTCGGCGAAGTCGAACTCCGTGCGCCACAGCAGCGACGCGTAGCCGAACACCCACAGGTCGCGCCGGCCACCCCACTCTGCGCGCGTGCGCGCCAGCAGGGCCTGCGGGTCGCGCAGCGGCGGTACGGCCGATTCCATGGCGGCAATGATGGCATCGGTGCCGGCGTTGTTTTGACGCTGTAACCGGATTACGTCAGAATTCGACCACTGGTTACAGCCCGCTCCGCGCATGAAAGCCGCCATCGCCGAAGTCACCCAACGCATCCGCGAGCGCAGCGCCCGCGAGCGCAGCGCGTACCTCGCCCGCGTCGACCGCCTGGCCGCGCGCGACCGCGGCAGCGACCGCATGGGCTGCGCCAACGTGGCGCATGCCTTCGCCGCGCTGCCGGCGTCGGACAAGTTCCGCGTGGTGGCCGAGCGCGCACCGCACATCGGCGTGGTGACGGCCTACAACGACATGCTGTCGGCGCACCAGCCCTACGAGGGCTTCCCGGCGCTGATCCGCGACGAGGCGCGGCGCCTGGGCGCCACCGTGCAGGTGGCCGGCGGCGTGCCGGCCATGTGCGACGGCGTCACGCAGGGCCTGCCCGGCATGGAGCTGAGCCTGTTCTCGCGCGACACCATCGCCATGGGCACCGCGGTGGCGCTGACGCACGACGTGTTCGATGCCGCACTGCTGCTGGGCGTGTGCGACAAGATCGTGCCGGGTCTGCTGATCGGGGCGCTGCACTTTGGCCATCTGCCGTGCGTGTTCGTGCCGGCCGGGCCGATGGGCACCGGCCTGTCCAACGACGCCAAGTCCAAGGTGCGCGAGCGCCATGCCGCGGGCGAGGTCGGGCGCGACGCGCTGCTGCAGGCCGAGAGCGCGGCCTATCACGGCCCGGGCACCTGCACCTTCTACGGCACCGCCAACAGCAACCAGATGCTGCTCGAGGCGATGGGCCTGCACGTGCCGGGCAGCGCCTTCGTGCACCCGCACGCGCCGCTGCGCGAGGCGCTGACGCGCGAGTCGGTGCGCACCGCGCTGGGCATCGTGCGCGGGGGGCCGCGCTTCACGCCGATCGGCCGCCTGGTCGACGAGCGCTGCATCGTCAACGCGATGGTGGCGCTGCTGGCCACCGGCGGCTCCACCAACCACCTGATCCACTGGGTGGCCGTGGCGCGCTCGGCCGGCATCCTGATCGACTGGACCGACTTCGCCGACCTGTCAGCCGCGGTGCCGCTGCTGGCGCGCGTCTACCCCAACGGCAGCGCCGACGTGAACCAGTTCCAGGCCGCGGGCGGCCCCGGCTTCGTGCTGCGCGAGCTGCTCGACGCCGGCTGCCTGCATGGCGACGTGGCCACCGTCGACGCGCGCGGCCTCGCCGCCCACGCCGACGTGCCCGTGCTGGCCGACGACCGGCTGGCCTGGCGCGCGCTGCCGCGCGACAGCGGCGACGAGTCGATCGTGCGGCCCGCCGTCCGCCCGTTCTCGGGCAGCGGCGGCCTGCGCCTGCTGCAGGGCAACCTCGGCCGCGCGGTCATCAAGACCAGCGCCGTGCCCGAAGACCGCTGGGTGGTCGAGGCGCCGGCCCGCGTGTTCGACAGCCAGGAGGCGCTGCAGGCCGCGTTCAAGGCCGGCGAACTGGAGCGCGACGTGGTGTGCGTGGTGCGCTTCCAGGGCCCGCGCGCCAACGGCATGCCCGAGCTGCACAAGCTGACGCCGCCGCTGGCCGTGCTGCAGGGCCGCGGCTTCCGGGTGGCGCTGGTGACCGACGGTCGCATGAGCGGCGCCTCGGGCAAGGTGCCCGCCGCCATCCATGCCAGCCCGGAAGCGCTGGGCGGTGGCCCGCTGGCGCGAGTGCGCGACGGCGACGTGGTCCGGCTCGACGCGGTGGCCGGCACGCTGCAGGCGCTGGTGGATCCGGCCGAGTGGGCGGCGCGCGAGCCGGCCGCCCTGTCACCGACCCAGGCCGAGGTCAATGCGCACGACCTCGGGCGCGAACTCTTCGGCGGCATGCGCCGCAACGTGGCCAGCGCCGAGGAAGGCGCGGTCACCTGGCTCTGAACAAGGACGACCGATGACGATCCGGCACACGCTCGACCTGGTGGCCTTCGGGCCGGTGATCCCCGTGATCGTGCTCGACCGCGTCGAACAGGCGGTGCCGCTGGCGCGGGCGTTGGTCGCCGGCGGCGTGCGCGTGCTGGAGGTGACGCTGCGCACGCCCGCCGCGCTGGCCTGCATCGAGGCCATCGCGCGCAACGTGCCCGAGGCGGTGCTGGGTGCCGGCACGCTGCGCACCGCCGCCGACGTGCGGGCGGCGCGCGACGCCGGCTGCGTGTTCGGCGTCAGCCCCGGCTACACGTCGGCCATCGGCGCGGCCTGCAAGGCCGCCGGCCTGCCGCTGCTGCCCGGCGTGGCGACGCCGGCCGAGGTAATGGCCGCCGGCGACGACGGGCTCACCTTCCTGAAGTTCTTTCCCGCCACCGCCGCGGGTGGGTTGCCGATGCTCAAGGCGCTGGCCGGGCCGTTCCCGGACGTGTCGTTCTGCCCCACCGGCGGCATCACCGCCGAGACCGCGCCGCAGTTCCTGGCGCTGCCCAATGTCAGGGTCTGCGGCGGCTCGTGGCTGACGCCGGCCGATGCGGTGGCCGCGGGCGACTGGGACCGCATCACCGCACTCGCGCGCGCCAGCGCGGCCCTGCGCGGCGGCGCCACCGCCGCACGCTGAGTCAGCGCACCGCCAGCGGCGCCGCGCCCGGCGTGCCCGGGTTGTGGACGAACAGGAAACGCCAGCCGGCATCGGCGGCGAGCCGGTCCAGGTCGAGGCCGTCGTGCACCGGCACGCCGTGGCGCACCAGCAGGTGCGCCCGCACGCAGGCGCCGCAGCCCGGATCGGCGGCCGGCACGGCCTCGGTGCGCGCCGTGTCGCTGCCCACCAGCCCCGCCTGCACCGTGTCGGTCAGCCAGCGCGCCACCTCGATGCCGATGCCGGGTGCCGCCGCGTCGCCCGGGGTGCCCGGCGGGCGCTTCCAGCCGGTGCGGAACAGCACTGCGTCGCCCGGCAGCAGGCGCAGCCCGGCCAGGCCCTGGCGCGACAGCGCCTCGCGCACGTCGGCCATCGTGATCTGCTGGCCCGCGTCGAGCGCAGGCACGCCGCGCGCCGCGGCCACGTCGATGAGCACGCCGCGCGCCAGGATCGGGTGCAGCCGCTCGGGCGCGGGCCGCGCGATGTCGGTGGCGGAGGCCGGCGAGGCCGGCGCCTCCGCCGCGGGCGCGACCTCGCCGTTGTAGCGGCGCGCCGTCACCGCACCCGCGGCGCCGGGGACGGGCACGGCCATCGCGCCGGGGCCCTCGAAGCGCGGGATGCCGGCGGCGCCACCGGCCAGGCGGTAGACGCGGCCGGTGCGTGCCTCGGCCAGCGCGCGCTGCACCACCTCCGGCCGGGCATGCCAGTTGGTGGCGCCGGCGCGGTCGTCGGCGCCCCACACCGGGTGCGGCCACCAGCGCTCGCCCAGCGGCGTTTCCATCTGGTCGCCCACCACCCAGGGCCGGCCCAGGCAGGCCTTCCAGTCGGCTTCGGTGCAAGCCCGCGCGGCGTCGTGCAGCACGAGGCCCAGCGCGGCCAGCGCGAGCCATGTCCCGACGCGCAGGCGGGCCGGCCGGCGCACGACCCGCGCCATGGCCACCGCGCTCACCGGCCCGCCACCAGGCGGGCCATGTCGGGCGCGTGGGCGCCGAGGCCGGCCGCCACGCCCGACCGGTCGGGCTCGGCCCGGTTCTGGCTCACCTTCCACTTGCCCACCAGCGCGGTGAGCTCGATCTCGATGCCGACGATGGCGCGCAGCATCTGCTGCACGTAGTCCGGCGGGGCGTCGTCGACGGCCCACGGCGCGGACTGCGCGGACTCGTGGTGGTCGGTGAGCCGCCCGACGAGATCGCGCACCCAGGGTGCGTCCTCCACCGCGCGCAACGCACCGCGTGCCTGCACCATCGTGTAGTTCCAGGTGGGCACCACCTTGCCGTGCTCGCGCTTGCTCGGGTACCAGCCCGGCGACACGTAGGCCTGCGGCCCCTGGAACACGGCCAGCACCGGCTGGCCGCCGTGCTGCCACAGCGGGTTGGCGCGCGCCACATGGCCGCGCAGCGTGCCCAGCGCCCCCGCGGCGGCGTCGTACTCCAGCGGCACGAGGTCGGCGGTGGCGCCGTCGGGGCCGGCGAGCACCAGCGTGGCCAGCGGATGCTCGCGCATCAGGGCCACGATCGCGTCGCGGTCGGTCTGCTCGAAGTGGCGCGGCAGGTACATGGCGCGCTACCAGGCGCCCACGTTGGGCATCGTGGTCCAGGGCTCGGCCGGGGGCAGGGCGCCGCCCTTCTGCAGCAGCTCGATCGAGATGTTGTCGGGCGAGCGCACGAAGGCCATGCGGCCGTCGCGCGGCGGGCGGTTGATCGTGACGCCGTGCTCCATCAGCCGGCGGCAGGCGGCGTAGATGTCGTCCACCGCATAGGCCAGGTGGCCGAAGTTGCGGCCGCCGGTGTAGGTCTCGGCGCTGCCGTCGGCGGCGGGCCAGTTGTAGGTCAGCTCGACCTGGGCGCTGTCGTCGCCGGGCGCGCACAGGAACACCAGCGTGTAGCGGCCGGCCTCGTGGTCCTTGCGGGACAGCACCTGCAGGCCGAGGGCGTCGCGGTAGAAACGCAGCGACTGTTCGATGTCGGTCACGCGGACCATCGTGTGGAGGTATTTCATCGGGGGCTTTCCGGAGGCAACGGCGACGCGGGGACCGCGCGGAGCGAGCTTAGCGCGGGCCCGTCAGACCTGCAGGCCGGCCAGGATCGCCACGCCGATGGACGCGAACACGACGGCGGCGATGCGGTGCACCCACTGCACCGGCAGCCTGCGGATCACGCGGTCGCCCAGCAGCACCGCCGGCACGTTGGCGATCATCATGCCCAGCGTGGTGCCGGCGGTCACGACGACGAGCGCGTCGTAGCGCGCGGCGAGCATCACGGTGGCGATCTGGGTCTTGTCGCCCATTTCGGCCAGGAAGAACGCCACCACGGTGAGCCCGAACACGCCGTAGCGCGACAGGTCCCTGCCGGCGACGTCGTCGTCGATCTGGTCCGGGATGAGCATCCACACCGCCACGGCAATGAAGGACGCACCCAGGCCCCAGCGCAGCCACGCCGGGTCGATCACCTTCGTGAGCCAGGCCCCCAGCGCGGCCGCGGCGGCATGGTTGACCAGGGTGGCCACCAGGATGCCCGCGATGATCGCGCGCGGCGCCCGGTAGCGCGCGGCCAGGATCAGTGCCAGCAGCTGGGTCTTGTCGCCGATCTCGCCGAGGGCGACGACGCTGGTGCTGACGGTGAAGGCTTCGAGGGACATGCAGGGGCAGGCCGGGCGCGGCCCGGGCACGGGCGGCGGCGCGGCCGCGGGTCAGACGGTGTAGTTGAGCGTCATGCGCCCGCCGTCGGCGAGCACCGTCTCGCCGGTCACGTAGCTGGCCGCGTCCGACAGCAGGAAGGCCACCACCGACGCGATCTCGTCGGGCTCGCCCAGGCGCTTCATCGGCGTGCGGCTCATGATGCGCGCGCGCGCCTCGTCGCTGGTGAGCACGGCCTTGGCCGCCAGCTCGGTGGCGATGGTGCCGGGCGCGACGCCGTTGACGCGGATGCCGTGCTCGGCGAGCGCCAGCGCCATCACCCGCGTGAGCTGGTCGATGCCGCCCTTGCTGGCGTTGTAGCTCGCGATCGTGGGGATCGTGAGCCGGCCGTTGACCGAACTCATGTTGACGATGGCGCCGCCGCCACCCTGGGTCACCATCTGCCGCGCCACGGCCTGGCCGACGAGGAAGCTGCCCTTCAGGTTGACGGCGATCACGGCGTCCCAGTCGGCCTCGGCGATGTCGAGGAAGGGTGCGGCGCGGAAGATGCCCGCATTGTTGACCAGCCCGTCGACGCGGCCGAGCGCCGCCACCGTGGCGGCCAGCGCCGCATCGACCTCGGCCTTGTCGGCCACGTTGCAGCGGCGGTGCAGGTTGGGCACGCCGGCGGCGGTGAGCTCGGCCGACAGCGCGGCGCCGCGGCGGTCGTCCAGGTCCCACAGCGCGACGGCGGCGCCGTCGGCGGCTAGCGTGCGCACGCAGGCCTCGCCGATGCCCTGCGCGCCGCCGGTGACGACGAACACGCGGCCTTCGAGGCCGTAGCGGATCTTCTTCTGGCGGGGCTGGTTCATGCGGGGGTTCCTCGGGCCTGCGGGCGGTCCTGGCGGTCGAGCCAGCCGCCCAGGCCCTGGGCATTGAGCTCGACGTCCATCGACAGCAGTTCCATCGTGGCCGGCGTCACGTCCACGCCGTGCGCGCGCAGGCTGGCGGCATACAGCGCGGCCAGTTCGTCGCGCAGCACGGCGTGCCGGTCCTTCGCGTGGCGTTGGCGATGGCCGATGTCCACCACCTCGTCGAGCAGCTGCAGGATCTGGCGCGCCAGGCGGCGCGGGTCGGGCACGCGGCCGTAGTGGGTGAGGTAGACGCACTGCGGGTCGAAAGCCACCATACGCGCCAGCGACTCGCGCAGCGCGTCGGGCTCGAACTGGGTCGGCGGATGCGTCGGCTTGATCCAGGCGCCGCGGCCGGGCACGTCGAATTCGCGGTAGGAGATGCCGAAGGTGTCGCCGGTGAACCAGCCGCGCGTGGCCTCGTCCCAGATGCAGTGGTGGTGCCGGGCGTGGCCCGGCGTGTCGATGAAGTGCAGCCGGCGCGAGCCGAGCATCAGGTCCATGCCGTCGTGGGTGGTGCGCACGCGCGACGCGTCCACGCCGACGATGCTGCCGTAGGAGCGCTCCATCTCCTCGGGCCCGTACACGGCCAGCGCGCTCTCGATCAGGGCCGACGGGTCGATCAGGTGCTTCGCGCCGCGCGGATGCACCCACAGCGTGGCCGACGGCAGCTCGCGCATCAGCACGCCCGAGCAGCCGGCGTGGTCCAGGTGCACATGGGTCGGGATCACGTAGCGAACCGCGTCGCGCGCCAGCCCCAGCGCGTCGAGCGCACCCAGGTGCCGGGGCAGGGCATGGTTGGTGCCGTTGTCCACGAAGGCAGCCTGCCCCTCGTGCACCAGCAGGTAGGCCGCGTCGAAGCGCGGGCGCTGGAAGCCGGTGTCGATGGCGTAGACGCCGCCGCCGAGGTCTTCCAGGTAATCGGGGAGCACAGGCATGGGGGGATTCTATGGAGGCCGCCGGCCCCGGGCCCGGCGCAGAATCAAGCCATGCGAATCGTGTGCATCGGCGGCGGCCCGGCCGGCCTGTACTTCGGGCTGCTGATGAAGAAGCTCGACCCCACCCACCACGTCACCGTGGTGGAACGCAACCGCGCCTACGACACCTTCGGCTGGGGTGTCGTGTTCTCGGACGCGACGATGGACAACATGCGCCAGTGGGACGCGCCCACGGCCGACGAGATCGAGGTCGCGTTCAACCACTGGGACGACATCGAGCTGCACTTCAAGGGCCACCGCGTGCGCTCGGGCGGCCACGGCTTCGTCGGCATCGGGCGCAAGAAGCTGCTCAACATCCTGCAGGCCCGCTGCGAGGCGCTCGGCGTGGAGTTGGTGTTCGAGACCGAGGCCGATTCCGACCTGCAGTACCCCGACGCCGACCTGATCGTGGCGTCGGACGGCATCAACTCGCGCATCCGCCAGCGCCACGAGGCGGTGTTCCAGCCCGACATCGTCACCCGGCCCAACCGCTACATCTGGCTCGGCACCACGAAGCTCTTCGACGCCTTCAACTTCCTGTTCGAGAAGACCGAGCACGGCTGGTTCCAGGCCCATGTCTACAAGTTCGACGACCAGACCACCACCTTCATCGTCGAGACGCCGGAATCGGTGTGGAAGGCGCACGGCCTGGACGGCGCCGACACCGCCGCGTCGATCGCCTTCTGCGAGAAGCTCTTCGCGCGCCACCTCGACGGGCATCCGCTGCTGTCCAACGCGCGCCATCTGCGCGGCTCGGCGTGGCTGAACTTCCAGCGCGTGCGCTGCCGCCAGTGGCACCTGCACAACGGCCGCAGCCACGTGGTGCTGATGGGCGACGCGGTGCACACGGCGCACTTCGCCATCGGCTCGGGCACCAAGCTCGCACTGGAAGACGCGATCGAACTCACGCGCCTGTTCCGCGACCGCGGCACCGCCGACATCGGCGCGGTGCTGGCCGAGTACCAGGAGCACCGCGCGGTGGAGGTGCTGCGCCTGCAGAACGCCGCCTGGAACGCGATGGAATGGTTCGAGGTGGTCGGCACCCGCTACTGCGACCAGCTCGACGCACCGCAGTTCATGTACTCGATGCTCACGCGCAGCCAGCGCATCAGCCACGAGAACCTGCGCCTGCGCGACGCGGCCTGGCTCGACGGCTACGAGCGCTGGTTCGCCGGGCGTTCGGGCGTGGCGCTGGCCGAAGGCGCACGCGCGCCGAGCCCGATGTTCACGCCCTTCACGCTGCGCGGCCTGACCGTGCCCAACCGGGTGGTCGTTTCGCCGATGGCGATGTACTCCGCGGTGGACGGCATGCCCGGCGACTTCCACCTGGTGCACTTCGGGGCGCGCGCGCTCGGCGGGGCCGGCCTGATCTACACCGAGATGACCTGCACGAGCCCGGACGCGCGCATCACCGAGGGCTGCTGCGGCCTCTGGAACGACGCCCAGCGCGACGCCTGGAAGCGCATCGTCGACTTCGTGCACGCGAACTCGTCGGCCCGGGTCGGGCTGCAGCTCGGCCACGCCGGCCGCAAGGGCGCCACCTGCCGCCCCTGGGAGGGTGGCGACGACCGGCCGATCGACGCGCCCTGGCCGCTGCTGTCGGCGTCGGCGCTGCGCTACGTGCCGGGCCTGCCCGAGCCGCGCGCAATGACGCGCGACGACATGCGCCGCATCGCCGACGATTTCGTCCGCGCCGCCCGGCGCGGCGCGCAGGCCGGCTTCGACATCCTGGAGCTGCATTGCGCGCACGGCTATCTGCTGTCGTCGTTCCTGTCGCCGCTGACCAACCAGCGCACCGACGAGTACGGCGGCCCCATCGAGAACCGCGCGCGCTGGCCGCTCGAGGTGTTCGCCGCGCTGCGCGCCGAATGGCCGCAGGACCGGCCGATCTCGGTGCGCCTGTCCTGCCATGACTGGTTCCCGGGCGGCAACACCGGCGACGACGCCGTGGCCCTCGCGCGCCTGTTCAAGGCCGCGGGCGCCGACATCATCGACTGCAGCTCGGGCCAGGTGGTGGCCGAGCAGCAGCCGGTGTACGGCCGCATGTGGCAGACGCCGTTCGCCGACCGCATCCGCAACGAGGTGGGCATTCCCACGGTGGCCGTGGGCGCCATCTCCGAGGCCGACCATGTGAACATGGTCATCGCCGCCGGCCGCGCCGACCTGTGCGCGGTGGCTCGCCCGCACCTGGCCGACCCGGCCTGGACCCTGCACGAGGCCGCCCGCATCGGCTGGGGCGGCCAGCCCTGGCCGCCGCAGTACGCGAGCGGCCGGCGCCAGTTCGAGACCAACCTGCAACGCGCGGCGCAGGCCGCCCCGAAGTAGATGACCGACGATCGCAAGCCCTTCCGGCACTACGCCGCGCGCCACTTCGGCTGGCAGTGCAGCGACGACGGCCGCGTGGCCACGGTCACGCTGAACCGCCCGGACAAGAAGAATCCGCTCACGTTCGACAGTTACGCCGAGCTGCGCGACCTGTTCCGTGGCCTGGTGTATGCCAGCGACGTGCGCAGCGTCGTCATCACCGGGGAGGGCGGCAACTTCTGCTCCGGCGGCGACGTGTTCGAGATCATCGAGCCGCTGACGCGCATGCCCGCGCCCGAACTGCTGCGCTTCACGCGCATGACGGGCGACCTGGTCAAGGCGATCAAGCACGCGCCGCAGCCGGTGGTGGCCGCCATCGACGGCGTGTGCGCCGGTGCCGGCGCGATGGTGGCGCTGGCGTCCGACTGGCGCCTGGGCACGCCGGCGGCCAAGACCGCGTTCCTGTTCACCCGCGTCGGCCTGGCCGGCGCCGACATGGGCGCCTGCGGGCTGCTGCCGCGCGTGATCGGGCAGGGCCGGGCCGCCGAGCTTCTGTACTCGGGCCGCGCGATGTCGGCCGACGAGGGCCTGGCCTGGGGCTGGTTCAACGCGGTGCACGAGCCGGCCGCGCTGGCGGCCGAGGCGCACAAGGTGGCTCGCATGCTCGCCGACGGGCCCTGGTTCGCGCACACCGTCACCAAGACGATGCTCAACCAGGAATGGGCCATGGGCATCGACGAGATGATCGAGAGCGAGGCCCAGGCGCAGGCGCTGTGCATGATGACGCAGGACTTCAAGCGCGCCTTCGACGCCTTCGCCGCCAAGCAGCGCCCGAAGTTCGAGGGCGACTGACGTGGACGCCGCCCGCTACGACCTGCCGTTCTTCGACGACGCCCATCGCGGCCAGGCTGCGGTGCTCGACGCCTGGATGCGCAGCCAGCGCATCGATCACGGGCACGACCGCGACGGCGTGGACAACGCCTGCCGCACCTGGGTGCGCACGCTGGGCCATGGCGGTGCGCTGCGCGCCTGCGTGCCCGGCGCCTTCGGCGGCACGCGCGAGGCGCTCGACTCGCGCTCGCTCGTCGTGGCGCGCGAGACCCTGGCCTGGCACGACGGCCTGGCCGACTTCGCCTTCGCGATGCAGGGCCTGGGCAGCGGCGCCATCACGCTGGAAGGCAGCGCCGCGATGAAGGCGCAGTGGCTGCCGCGCGTGGCGCGCGGCGAGGCCATTGCCGCGTTCGCGCTGTCCGAGCCGGACGCCGGCAGCGACGTCGCCGCGATGCAGTGCACCGCGCGCGAGGACGGCGAAGCCTGGGTGCTCGACGGCGAGAAGACCTGGATCTCCAACGGCGGCATCGCCGATTTCTACTGCGTGTTCGCGCGCACCGGCGGTGTGCCCGGCACGCGTGGCATCAGCGCCTTCGTGGTGCCGGCGGGCACGCCGGGGCTGGAGATCGCCGAGCGCATCGACGTCATCGCGCCGCACCCGCTGGCGCGGCTGCGCTTTGCCGGCTGCCGCATCCCGCGCAGCTTCCAGCTCGGCGGCACCGGCGACGGCTTCAAGCTGGCGATGCGCACGCTGGACATCTTCCGCGCGTCGGTGGCCGCCGCCGCGCTCGGCTTCGCGCGCCGTGCGCTCGATGAGGCGGTGGCGTGGAGCCGCTCGCGCCGCATGTTCGGCGCCACGCTGGCCGACCAGCAGCTCACCCAGGCCACGCTCGGCGACATGGCCACCGACATCGACGCCGCCGCGCTGCTGACCTACCGCGCGGCCTGGCAGCGCGACCAACTTGGCGGGCGCATCACTCGCGAGGCCGCCATGGCCAAGCTCACTGCCACCGAGAACGCCCAGCGCGTGATCGACCGCGCGGTGCAGCTGCACGGCGGCCGCGGCGTGCGCAGCGGCGAAGTGGTGGAGCGGCTGTACCGCGAGATCCGGGCGCTTCGCATCTACGAAGGCGCCAGCGAGGTGCAGAGGCTGATCGTCGGCCGCGAGACCCTCTCGGCGGCCGAGCGGTAGCGCCCCTCAGGCGGGCGCCGCCACGCCGCGCAGGCCGCGGCGCAGCGGCGTGGCGGTCACTGCAGCACCGCGGCGTACAGGCGGGCCACCTCGGCCGTGCCGTCGGTGCCGCCGATCGAGCGCAGCGCCTGCAGGCCCCGGGCCTTGGTCTTGGGCGACTGGGCCATGGCCAGCGCGAGGCGCAGCTTCGCGTCGTCCGGCCGCTTCAGGCCGCCCTTGGCGATGCCCTTTTCGATCAGCTCGATCGCCTTGTCGGCCTGGCCCATGGACGCGTACACGGTGCCCACCTTGACCAGGTCGTTGCCGTCCTTCTGCGCCAGGGCCTCGGTGGCCTGCTGCGCAATGCCGGCGGCAGATTCCGACTGGGACTTGAGCACCAGATCCTTCAGGCGCTGGTGGCGTGCCGCCTGGTCGCCGGTGCCCAGGGCGCCGGCCGCATAGCCCTTGTCGACGATCGACTTGGCCTCGGTGGGGAAACCGGCCTGCAGCGCAAGCTGGGCCAGTTCCATGTAGTCGTCGGTCTTGGTGACGAGGCCGTTGGCGAGCTTCAGGCGGCCGACGTCGAGCGCGAGGCGGTCGGCGAAGCCGGGCTTGCGCTGGATGCTGGCCAGGTGCGCGGTCCAGTAGTCCTTCTTGGCGTAGTAGAGCACCAGCTTTTCGAGCGCGCTGGAGTAGACGCCATTGTTGTTGGTGCGGCGGGCCGCGTCGGCCAGGCGCAGCAGGTCGTCCTCGGCGGGGCGCCGGCCGGCCTGCTCGGCGGCCTGCACCTGGGCCTGGGCGTCCTTGAAGATCTGCGCGTAGTCGCCGCTCGCGCCCTGCAGGTACGCCGCCAGCTGGTTCAGCGACGCGCTGTTGCCCCCGGCCGCGCGTGCCTTGGCGACCCACTCGGTGGCCTTGGCGTTGTTCTTCATCTGCGAGTAGCCGAAGGCGATCGACTCGGCCACCTGGGCCTGCTCGGCGCCGGACAGCTTGCCCGAAGCGAAGACCGCCTCGAACGCAGCCACGGCCGTGGCGTTGTCGCCCGCACGCTGGGCCGCCGCGCCCTTCATGCGGTCGATCATCAGCTGTTCGGCCGGGTTCTTGCCGCCGACCGCGTCGGCCTCGCGCACCTTGGCCAGCGCCTCGCGGCCCTTGCCGGCCTTGAGCAGCTCGCTGGCGGCCTGGAGCGGCTTGCCCACCTCGGGGCGGATGCCCTGCGCCTGGGCGGCGGACATCAGGCCGGCGGCGAGCAGGGTGGCGACGAGGACACGAAGCGGCTGGGTGGTCATGGGGGCTAACTCTCGAAAGTGAAACGGGGATCGTTCCAGTGCAGGTAACGATCCCCGGGGATGAACGGTCGACAGGCCGCGCTCAGTTCATGAACTGCTCGTTGCCCACCATGCCGATCTTGCTCACGCCCTGGCGCTGCGCGCTGGCCATGATGGCCGCCACATGCTTGTAGGTGACGAGCTTGTTGGGGCGCAGGTGCACCTCGGGCTGGTCGGCGGTGGGCAGTCGGCCCCACTCGGCGAGCTTGGCGTCGAGTTCGGACTTGGTGGTGAGCACGCCGTTGACGCCGATCGTGCCGTCGAAGTCGACGTCGATGCGCATCACCTCGGGCAGCTTGGTCGGCTGCACGTTGCTCGGCGTGGGCATGTTCAGCTTGACCGCGTGGGTCTGGATCGGGATCGTGATGATGAACATGATCAGCAGCACCAGCATCACGTCGATCAGCGGCGTGGTGTTGATGTCGACCATCACGTCGTCATCGCTCGAAGAGCCTACTTGCATGGCCATGGCTCGGGCTCCTTAGCGGGTGACGCCGCCGGCGGGCGGTTCGGTGATGAAGCCGACCTTGAGGATGCCCGCGCGCTGGCAGGCCACGATCACGCGGCCGATCGACTCGTAGCGCACTTCCATGTCGCCGCGGATGTGCACCTCGGGCTGCGGATCCTTGACGGCCTCGGTCTTCAGGCGGGCCACCAGGTCCTCGGCGTCACGCAGCCGCTGCATGCCCCAGTGCACCTCGCCGTCGCGGTTGACCGCCAGCACGATGTTCTCGGGCTTGGTCTGCGTTGGCAGGTTGCGTTCCTTGGGCAGTTCCAGCTTGATGGTCTGCGTGACCACCGGAATCGTGATCAGGAAGATGATCAGCAGCACCAGCATCACGTCCACGAGGGGCGTGGTGTTGATGCTGGAGTTCATCTGCTGCTCGTCGCCGTCGTCGTCGGCGGAGCCTACGTTCATACCCATGGCGATTCCTTCGCGTGGCAGCGATCGCCGGTGGTCAGCGCTTGCCGGCCAGCAGCACGTTCTGCAGGTCGCCCGAGAAGGCGCGCACGCGCTCCATGGCGGCCTTGTTGCGGCGGATCAGCCAGTTGTAGCCCATCACCGCGGGCACCGCGACGGCCAGGCCGATGGCGGTCATGATCAGCGCCTCGCCCACCGGGCCAGCCACCTTGTCGATCGAGGCCTGGCCGCTGATGCCGATGGCCGTCAGGGCGTGGTAGATGCCCCAGACCGTGCCGAACAGGCCGACGAACGGGGCCGTGGAGCCCACCGTGGCCAGGAAGGCCAGGCCGTCCTGCAGGCGGCTGTTGATGCTGTCGGTGGCGCGCTGCATGCTCATGCCGATCCAGGTGTGCTTGTCGATCGCCTCGAGCATGGCGCCTTCGTGGTGGTCGGCGGCCTTCAAGCCAGCTTCGGCCAGGAAGCGGAAGGCGCTGCCTTCTTCCAGGGTGGAGGCCCCCTTCTGGATCGAACCTGCGTTCCAGAACGCTTCACCAGCGGCGCGGGCGCTCTTCATCAGCTTGTTCTGTTCGAACAGCTTCGTGAAGATGATGTACCAGCTGCCCATCGACATGATGATCATGATGATCAGCGTGACCTTGGCGACGGCATCGCCCTGCTTCCACATCGCCTCGAGGCCGTAGGGGTTCATCACGGACTCCTTCTCCACCGTGGCGGCCGGTGCGGCGGCGGGGGCCGGTGCCGCAGCAGGCGCGCTGGCCTGTGCCGCCGGCGCGGATGCGGCCTGGGCCAGGGCGGTGGTGGGCAGGCTGGCGGCCAGGCCGGCCACGGCGAGCAACGCGGCGACGAACGGCGCGCGGATGGAGCGGATCAGGGACATGGTTCCTCCGGGAAACGAATGCGCGTTTTCAAAGAGAGCCGCGCGGCTGGAAAGGATGGACTGGGTAGCGGAAGGGCCGGCAGACCTTGGGGCTAATCGAGCTTCCACACGTACTCGACGCTGACGACACCGCCCACGGGCTTGCCGTTGGCGTCGACGCCGGGCGAGAACTTGCACTCGCTGAATTTCGTGATCGCCACACGGTCCAGAAGCCGGTGCTCGCGACTGGGGCCCGCTGACCGCACGACATCGGCTGAAGCCATCTTCCCTGTGGCGTCGATCGTGAAGCGCACAACAGTGGTGCCAGTAGCGCTGGCGCGCACCGCGGCAGCGGGATAGTCCTCAGCAGTGGGCGCGCAGCTACGCGCGTCGGCGGCGAACAGCCGCGCCGGCTGCGCGACAGGAGCCGGTGCCGGCGGCGCAGCCGGCGCCGGTGCGGGCGCGATCGTCACCGGGGCCGGCGGTGGTGCCACCGTGGTGGTGGTGATCGTCGGGGCCGGCGTCGGCGGCGGCGCCACCACCACCTCGGGCGGGGGCACGAAGCTCGGCGGCGGCGGGGCCAGCTTGGGCGGCGGGGGCAGATTCTCGGGAGGCGGCGGCGGCGGCTTCGTCTCCTCGATGATCTTGGTCTCGATCGGGTTCTTGATGACCTCGACCACCTTGCGCGCCAGGCCGCTCACCAGCGCCCAGCCAAGGAGGATGTGCATCAGGACCACGATGCCGATCCCGACAATGTGCTTGCCGGGCTTGCGCTGTTGTGCAGCGTAGTCGTACGTCAACAAACCACACCTCCAGACGCCCCTGTTGCGGGCGCTGCTTCCATGCTTGCTTGGGTCTCGTTCTGTTCGGCTTCGTGGGCCGATGCGACGTCGGGCGTCGCGAAGGCCGGCACTATAGCGTCAAAGCTTTCACGTCCTGCTCGGTGCATCACCCTAGGATCGGGGCCCGCGGCCTCGCCCAGTTACAGCGCATTTCGGGGCCAAGATCGCCCCTGACTCGCAAGACCCGGACCCGCGACGTGCAACTGCCTGTAATGCGATGGCGCTCGGAATGGCGCCAACCCGGTGCGCTCCGGGCGGACCTGCTGGCCGGCCTGACCGGCGCCGTGGTCGTGCTGCCCCAGGCCCTGGCGTTTGCCACGCTGGCCGGGCTGCCGCCGCAGCATGGTCTGGCGGCCGCCGTGCTGCCGTGCATCGTGGCCGCCCTGTTCGGCTCCAGCCGGCTGATGGTGACCGGGCCGGCCAATGCGATTGCGCTGACCACCATTGCGCTGCTGGCGCCGCTGGCCCCGGTGGGTTCGCCCCAGTACGTGAGCCTGGTCATCACGCTGGCGTTCCTGGTCGGCGTGATCCAGGTGCTGCTGGGCCTGGCCCGAGTCGGCGCGGTGGTCGACCGCGTGCCTCACGAGGTGATCGTCGGCTTCACCTCGGGGGCGGCGGTCCTCATCGTGGCCAGCCAGCTCGGGGCGCTGCTGGGCCTGGACCTGCCGCGCGGCCAGTCGCCCTGGGCCGGCATCGCCGAAGTGGTGCGGCGTTGGGGCGAGGTCCATCCCGGTGCACCGGTGGTGGCCGGCATCACGCTGGTGGCCACGATCGCGGCGCGGCCGCTGGCGCGCTGGATGCCGGCGATGCTCGTCGGTGTCGTCGTCGGTTCGGTGGCCGCGCTGCTGCTGCCCCGCCTGGCCCCGCATTGGCCCGTATTGGCTACGGTGCCGCCGCTGCCCGGCCCGCTGCCCCAGCTGTCCTGGCCCGATCTGCGCCCCGACACGCTGCGCCTGCTGTTCAGTGCCACGCTGGTGATGACCCTGCTCAAGCTCACCGAGGCGACCGCCATCGCCAAGGCCATGGCGCGCCGCCACGGGGACGAGCTCGACAGCAACCAGGAATTCATCGGCCAGGGCCTCGCCAACGTGGCGGCCGCGTTCACCTCGGGCATGCCGGCCAGCGGCTCGTTCAACCGCTCGGCTGTCAATGCGCAGGCCGGGGCGCGCACGCCGCTGGCGGCCGCGTTCGCGGGGGTGCTGCTGGCGGTGATCCTGCTGTTCGTCGCGCCGCTGGCCGGCTACCTGCCGTTGGCGGTCGTGGCCGGCGTGCTGGTGGCGGTGGCCTGGAGCCTGTTCGACGCGGCCGGGCTGGCGCGCCTGTGGCGCGAGCATCCGCAGCAGCGCGCCGGCCTGGCCGTGACCCTGCTGGCCACGCTGCTGCTGTCGCTCGAATGGGCGATCCTGCTGGGCATCACGGCGGCGCTGCTGGCCCGCCGCGCCTCGGCCCGCTGAGGGCAGGTCGCCGCGGCGGCGGCGACCCCAGCGGCAGGTTCAGCGGCAGGCGCCCGCGGCGTGCAGGGCGTCGACGTCGATGCCGAGCTCGCCCAGCACCTGCCGCGTGTGCTGCCCGGGCCGCGGCCCGCGCCGCGGCATGCGCGCGCCGCTGCGCGACAGCCGCGGCGCCGGGGCCGGCAGCGTGAGGCCGTCCACCGCCACATAGGTGCCGCGCGCCGCCAGATGCGGGTGGCGGGGCGCCTCGTCGAGCGACAGCACCGGCGCGAAGCAGGCGTCGCTGCCTTCGAGCAGCGCGCACCAGTGTTCGCGCGGGCGCGTGGCCAGCAGCGCGGCGATGCGCGCGCGCAGCGCGGGCCAGTCCTCCACCGCGTACTGGCGCGCCGGGTCCGTGTCGTCCAGGGCGAGGCGGCGCAGCAGCTCGGCATAGAACTTGGGCTCGATCGGGCCCAGGCTGACACGGCCACCGCCCGCGCAGTCGAAAACGTCGTAGAACGGCGACGCGCCGAGAAAGAAGTTCTGCGCCGGGTCGTCGCTCCAGGTGCCGGCGCCGCGCCGCTGGTGCACCAGCGACGACAGCATCGACACGCCGTCCACCATGGCCGCGTCGATCACCTGGCCACGGCCGCTGCGGCGCGCCTCGAGCAGCGCGCAGACCACGCCGAAGGCGAGGAACATCGCGCCGCCGCCCATGTCGCCCACCAGCGTGGCCGGCACCATCGGCGCCTCGCCGGGGCGGCCCGCGATCGACATCGCGCCGGTCAGCGACACGTAGTTGATGTCGTGCCCCGCGGCCTGCGCCAGCGGCCCGTGCTGGCCCCAGCCGGTGACGCGGCCGTACACGAGGCGCGGGTGGCGCGCGGCCACCGCGTCGGGGCCGAAGCCCAGGCGTTCCATCACGCCGGGCCGGAAGCCCTCGATCAGCACGTCGGCGCGCTCGATCAGGGCCCAGGCGGCGTCGCGCGCGGCCGGCTGTTTCAGGTCGAGCGCGATCGAGCGCTTGCCGCGGTGCTCGTCGGCCGGCGCCTCGGCGGGCGTGTCCCGGCGGTCGATCACCACCACCTCGGCGCCCATGTCGGCCAGCATCATGCCGGCGAAGGGGCAGGGCCCGAGGCCGGCGAACTCCACGACGCGCACGTCGGCCAGCGCGAGGGCGGGCGCGTTCACGCGGCGTCGCTCCACAGCGCCGCCATGGCGGCGTCGAAGCGCCGGGCGATCGGGGCCGCCGCGGGGTGCGCTCCGTCGCGCAGCACCCAGCGGCCCGCCACCATCACGTCGCGCCACGGCCGCACGGCGCCCGCGAACACCAGCGCGTCGAGCAGCGACGCCGACGGCACGCCGCGCAACGCGTCGCAGGCCGGGTCGGCCACCAGCAGGTCGGCCCGCGCGCCGGGCACGAGGCCCCAGCGGTCGAACCCACCGGCGGCGGCGCCGCCGCGCAGCGCGGCGTCGAACAGGCGCGCCGCCGTGGCCGGCTGCACGCCGGGCCGTGCCGACACATTGCGCCGGCGCAGGGCCAGACGTTGGCCGTACTCCGTCAGACGCAATTCCTCCAGCGCGTCGCGGCAGACGTTGCTGTCCGAGCCGATGGCCACCGGCACGCCGGCTGCGAGCCAGCGCGGCAGGTCCGCCAGGCCGTCGCCGAGGTTGGCCTCGGTGGTCGGGCACAGC
This sequence comes from Aquabacterium sp. T101, assembly GCF_057219775.1. Taxonomy (NCBI): domain Bacteria; kingdom Pseudomonadati; phylum Pseudomonadota; class Betaproteobacteria; order Burkholderiales; family Sphaerotilaceae; genus Aquabacterium; species Aquabacterium sp. T101. Next base: position 58,372 of record NZ_JBXVVZ010000008.1, on the reverse strand, counting down.
ACGATGCCCGCACCGGTGGTGGCCACGGCGTCGATCTCGGCCGGCGTGGCGTGCGTGGCATGCACCAGCTGCCAGCGCGGCGACAGCGGCACGTGCGCAGCCAGCCACTCGATCGGCCGCTGGCCGGTGGCGGCGAGGCAGTCGTCCACCTCGGCCGTCTGCTCGGCCACGTGGATGTGGACCGGCCCGTCGACCGCCCCGGCGGCCAGCCGGGCCAGGGCGTCGGGCGTGGCCGCGCGCAGCGAATGGATCGCCACGCCGCAGCGCAGGCCTCGCGCGCGGGCCGCGCGCTGCAGCGCCAGCACCGCGTCGGCGTCGGTGGCGAAGCGGCGCTGGTCGGGGCGCAGCGCGGGCTGCGCGAAGCCCGCGCGCTGGTACAGCACCGGCAGCAGGGTCAGGCCGATGCCGCTGTCGGCGGCGGCGTCGGCCAGGGCCCAGGACAGCGTGCCCGCATCGTCGTAGGGGCGGCCGTCCGGCGCGTGCTGCAGGTAGTGGAACTCGCACACCTGCGTGTAGCCGCCGTGCAGCAGCTCCACGTACAACTGCGCCGCCACGTCGCGCAGCTGCTGCGGCGTCACGCGCAGCGCCACCTGGTACATGCGGTCGCGCCAGGACCAGAAGTCATCGTGCTCGGTGTCGCGGCGCTCGGCCAGGCCGGCGAACGCGCGCTGGAACGCATGGCTGTGCGCGTCCACCAGGCCGGGCAGCACCGCGCCCGGCAGCACCCGGGCCCCGGCCGGCGCGGCGACGCCGGCGCGCACCTCGGCCCAGCACCCGTCGGTGCCGGGCACCAGCAGCACCGACTCGGCCCAGCGACCGTCGAGCCACGCACGCGGCGCCCACAGCGGCCCCGGCGGCACGGCGTCCGCGCCGGGGCTCATGGCCGCCACTCGATCAGGGTGCGCACCAGCCGCGTCAGCAGCGGCGTCACCTCGGCGGCGCGGTCGTCGTTCCAGGCCGCGGGGGGGCCTTCGTCCATGTAGGCGCGCCAGCACATCTCGAGCTGCACCGCGTGCAGGCCGTCGGCGGGCCGGCCAAAGCTGCGCGTGATGTGGCCGCCCTTGAAGCGGCCGTCCACCACGTGGCTGAAGCGGTCCTGGGCGGCGAGGTCGGCCGCCAGCGCGTCGCGCAGGGCCGGCGCACAGCTGCGGCCCTGCACCGTGCCCAGGTTCATGTGCGGCAGGACCCCGTCGAACAGCCAGGGCAGCTCGCTCTTGATGCTGTGCGCGTCGAACAGCACCGCGTGGCCGTGCTGCGCGCGCAGCCGCGACAGCTCGGCGGCGATGGCGTCGTGGTAGGGCTGCCAGTAGTGCTGGACGCGCCGCCCGATCTCGGCGGCGTCGGGAGCGAGGCCCTCGCGGTAGATCGGCTCGCCGGTGAAGAAGCGCGTCGGGCACAGCTCGGTGTTGTTGGTGCCGGCGTACATCGGCGTGTTCTCGCGCGGCCGGTTCAGGTCGATCAGGTAGCGGCTTTCCTGCGGCACCAGCAGCCCGGCGCCGAGCCCGGCGGCGAACGCGTAGAGGCGGTCGAGGAACCAGTCGGTGTCCTCGACCTGCAGGGCGCGCGGCAGGTAGCGGTGGCGCTGGTCGTCGGGGATCGCCGTGCCGACATGCGGAAAGCTGATCAGCAGCGGCGTGCGGCCGGGGTGCAGTCGGAAGCTCATGGCAGCGGCTGGGCAGGAGGGTCGATGCGGCCGGCGAAGACGCGTGCACGGCAGGGATTGATGCCGAAGCGGTAGGCCAGTTCGCGCGGATGCGTGGCGTCCCACACGGCGAGGTCGGCGCGCAGTCCCGCCCGCAGGCGACCGCGGTCGGCCAGCCCGAGTGCCCGCGCCGCGTGCGCGGTGACGCCGGCAAAGGCCTCCTCGGGTGTCAGGCGGAACAGGGTGCAGGCCATGTTGAGCATCAGCAGCAGCGACAGCGCGGGCGACGACCCCGGATTGTGGTCGGTGGCGATGGCGATCGCCACGCTGGCCCGGCGCAGCGCGTCCACCGGCGGCAGCTTCGTCTCGCGCAGGAAGTAGTACGCGCCCGGCAGCAGCATCGCCACCGTGCCGGCCGCCGCCATGGCTGCGATGCCGGCGTCGTCGAGGTGCTCGAGGTGGTCGCACGACAGCGCGCCGTAGCCGGCGGCCAGCGCCGCGCCCTGCTGGTTGGACAGCTGCTCCGCATGCAGCTTGACCGGCAGCCCGAGCGCGCGCGCGGTGTCGAAGACGCGTCGCGTCTGCGCCGGGGTGAAGCCGATGGTGTCGCAGAACGCGTCCACCGCGTCCACCAGGCCGGCCGCATGCTGCTCGCGCAGCCAGCCGCAGGCGGCGTCGATGTAGTCGTCCGGGCGGCCGGCGTACTCGGGCGGCAGCGCATGGGCGGCCAGCGACGTGGTGCGCACGGCAAGCGGCAGCTCGCGGCCGAGGCGGCGAGCCACCGCCAGGCAGCGCGCCTCGTGCTCACGGGCCAGGCCATAGCCGGACTTGACCTCGATCGTGGTCACGCCCTCGGCCATCAGCGCGCGGGCGCGCTGCGCGGCGCCGGACAGCAGCGCGGCGTCGTCGGCCGCCCGCGTGGCCGCCACGGTGGACCGGATGCCGCCGCCTTCGCGGGCGATCTGCTCGTAGCTCACGCCCTGCAGCCGGCGCTCGAACTCGGCGGCCCGGTCGCCGCCGTACACCAGGTGCGTGTGGGCGTCGATCAGGCCGGGCGTGAGCAGCGCGCCGTGCAGGTCCACCTCGTGCGCGTCGGTGGCCAGGCCGGCGGGCAGGGCGTCGTCGGGGCCGACCCAGGCGATGCGTTCGCCGTCGGCGAGCAGCGCGCCATGCTCGATCCAGCCCCCGGGGGCGTGGCCGTCCATCGTGGCCAGGCGGGCATGGCGCCAGAGGGTCTTCATCGCGGCTCCAGGGTGAGCCACCAGCCGCCAGCGCGGGCCGGCAGCGTCTCGGCGGGGTCGTCGGTCCAGGTGAGCAGGCCGTCGGCATACCAGCCGCGCCAGCGCCCGGCGCGCGGCCCGTCGCGCTGCATCGTGGGGCGGCCGGCGTCGCGGCGCGCCATCAGGTTGAGGTCGCGCGTGGGGCCGTCGATCAGCGTGCACGCCGGCGCCGCCTCGCCGGGGAACGCCACGCCCGGGTGGTCGCGCTGCAGCCGCACCCGGCCGTCGGGCAGTGCCAGCTCGACCCCGGCGCCTTCGAGCACGGCGAAGCAGCGGTCGACGCCGGGAAAGGGCGAGAACGGGCCGTCGGCGTCGATCTCCGCGACGCTGACCCGCACCAGCCAGTCGTCGGCCGACGGCCAGGCCAGCAGTTCACGCGTGCGCCCGCCGCCGTTGCGCCAGGGCACGTGGGGCCGGTCGGCCAGCTTCACGACGTTCATGGCTCGAAGCTGCCTTCCAGCAGGTAGCGCGTGCCCGGATGCACCAGGCGCGCCAGCGTGATCACGGCGTCGTGGCTGAAGGTGCGGCGGGTGACGACGAGGCAGGGCTCGTCGGGCGCGATCCCCAGCAACGCGGCCTCCTGCGCGGTGGGTCGGGCCGACTCGATCGAGTACTGCGCGCGCCACAGCGCGGTGACCTCGAACAGGTGGTGCGTGGGCGTGGTGCGGGTGAAGTCCTGCGCCAGGTAGTCGGGTGCGCAGGCCGGGTTCACGTAGCGGTCCTCGCACTGCAGCGCGACGCCGTTCTCGCGGTGCACGATCAGCGAATGGAACACCGTGGCGCCGGGGTCCACGCCCAGCTGGGCGGCCAGTGCCGGTGCGGCCTTCTCGCCGCGCAGCAGATGCACCTGCGCCTCGTGATGGTGGCCGCGCGACTCGATCTCCTCGTGGATGTCGCGGATGGTGAGGGTGGACGACACCCGGTGCAGCGGCGCCGCGAAGGTGCCCACGCCCTGGGTGCGCAGCACCAGGCCCTCGGCCTGCAGCTCGCGCAGCGCCCGGTTGACCGTCATGCGGCTGACGCCGAACTGCGTCACCAGCTCGGCCTCGGACGGCATCAGCGCGCCCGGCGCCCAGCGCCCCTGCGCCAGGCCGTCCTTCAGGTGCTGCTTGACGCGGACGTACGGCGGGGCGGTGGCCAGGGCCGCGGCGGGCGGGGACTCCGTGGAAACCATGAGCGGGATCGTAGTTGACTAGGGTTGTCTAGACAACTAGAGTCCAACCCGGATCGAAGGAGCCCGACCATGACCGACCTGTCCCGTCTGCAGTCCGTGGCCCGGCCGCGCCCGGTGCGTTCGCCGCGCGGCAGCGAACTGGCCTGCGGCAACTGGCTGATCGAGGCGGCCTACCGCATGCTGCAGAACAACCTGGACCCGGAGGTCGCGGAAAACCCCGACGCACTGGTGGTCTATGGCGGCATCGGCAAGGCGGCGCGCGACTGGGACTGCTTCGAGGCGATTCTCGCCACGCTGCGGCGACTGAAACCCGACGAGACGCTGCTGGTGCAGTCGGGCAAGCCGGTGGGCGTGTTCCGCACCCATGAGGACGCGCCGCGCGTGCTGATCGCCAATTCGAACCTGGTGCCCAAGTGGGCCACGTGGGAGCACTTCCACGAGCTCGACCGCAAGGGCCTGATGATGTACGGCCAGATGACCGCGGGCTCGTGGATCTACATCGGCAGCCAGGGCATCGTGCAGGGCACCTACGAGACCTTCGTCGAGGCCGGGCGCCAGCACTATGGCGGCAGCCTCGCCGGGCGCTGGATCCTCACCGCGGGCCTGGGCGGCATGGGCGGGGCGCAGCCGCTGGCGGCCAGCTTCGCCGGCGCGTCGTCGCTCACCATCGAGTGCCAGCAGAGCCGCATCGACTTCCGCCTGCGCAGCCGCTACGTCGACGAGCAGGCCACCGACCTGGACGACGCGCTGGCGCGCATCGGCTGCTACACCGCCGAAGGCCGCGCGATCAGCGTCGCGCTGCTGGGCAACGCGGCGGAGATCCTGCCCGAGCTGGTGCGCCGCGGCGTGCGCCCGGACCTGGTGACCGACCAGACCAGCGCGCACGACCTCGTGCACGGCTACCTGCCACCCGGCTGGACCGTGGAAGCCTGGCGCGCCGCGCAGGCCGACCCCGCGCGCCACGCCGAATTGCGCGAGGCCGCCGCGCGCGGCTGCGCCGTCCATGTGCAGGCGATGCTCGACTTCCAGGCCCTGGGCATCCCCACGGTGGACTATGGCAACAACATCCGGCAGGTGGCGCTCGACCAGGGCGTGAGGAACGCGTTCGACTTCCCCGGCTTCGTGCCGGCCTACATCCGGCCGCTGTTCTGCCGCGGCAAGGGGCCTTTCCGCTGGGTGGCGCTGTCCGGCGACCCGGAGGACATCCGCCGGACCGACGCCAAGATGAAGGAACTGTTCCCCGAGGACGCGCACCTGCACCGCTGGCTCGACATGGCCGGCGAGCGCATCGCGTTCCAGGGCCTGCCCGCCCGCATCTGCTGGATCGGCCTGGGCGAGCGCCACCGCGCCGGCCTGGCCTTCAACGAGATGGTGCGCCGCGGCGAGCTCAAGGCCCCCATCGTCATCGGCCGCGACCACCTCGACAGCGGCTCGGTCGCGTCGCCCAACCGCGAGACCGAGTCCATGCGCGACGGCAGCGACGCCGTGAGCGACTGGCCGCTGCTCAATGCGCTGCTCAACACCGCCGGCGGCGCCACCTGGGTCAGCCTGCACCACGGCGGCGGCGTGGGCATGGGCTACTCGCAGCATTCGGGCGTGGTGATCGTGTGCGACGGCACCGACGCGGCGGCGCGCCGCATCGAGCGCGTGCTCTGGAACGACCCCGGCACCGGCGTGATGCGCCATGCCGACGCCGGCTACGACATCGCGCGGCAGTGCGCCCGCGAGCAGGGCCTCGACCTGCCGATGGTGACGCGCTGATGCTGCGCCTCGTCCCGGGCACGCTGGCGCTGGACGACCTGCTCGCGGTGCACCGCGGCGGCGTGACCATCGGCATCGACGACAGGGCGTGGCCCGCGGTGCAGCGCAGCGCGGCGCTGGTGCAGGCGGCCGCCGCCGGCGACGCGGCGGTCTACGGCGTCAACACCGGCTTCGGCAAGCTCGCATCCACCCGCATCGGCGCGCAGGACCTCGCCACGCTGCAGCGCAACCTGATCCGGTCGCACAGCGTCGGCGTGGGCGACCCAATGGCCCCGGCCGTGGTGCGGCTGGTGATGGCCATGAAGGCCGCGAGCCTGGCGCGCGGCCACTCGGGCGTGCGCGCGGCGGTGATCGAGTCGCTGGTGGCGGCGTTCAACGCCGGGCTCGTGCCCTGCATCCCGAGCCAGGGTTCGGTGGGCGCGTCGGGCGACCTGGCGCCCCTGTCACACATGACGCTGGCGCTGATGGGCGAGGGCGAGTGCCTGGTCGACGGGCGCCGCGTGCCCGCCGCCGACGCGCTGCGGGCGGCCGGCCTGGTGCCGCTGGAACTGCAGGCCAAGGAGGGCCTGGCCCTGATCAACGGAACCCAGGTGTCGACGGCACTGGCGCTGCACGGGCTGTTCGCGTTCGAGCCGGTGCTCGAAGCGGCGCTGGTGATCGGCGCGCTGACGGTGGACGCGGCCCGCGGCAGCGACGGCCCGTTTGACGCGCGCATCCATGCGGTGCGCGGCCAGCCGGGCCAGATCGACGTCGCGGCGTACTACCGCCGCCTGCTCGAAGGCAGCGCGATCCGTCGCAGCCACCTCGACGGCGACGACCGCGTGCAGGACCCGTACTGCCTGCGCTGCCAGCCGCAGGTGGTGGGGGCCTGCCTGGACCAGCTCCGCCACGCGGCGCTGGTGCTGCTGCGCGAGGCCAATGCCGTCACCGACAACCCGCTGGTGTTCGCCGACGACGGGGCAATGGTCAGCGGCGGCAACTTCCATGCGGAACCGGTGGCCCTGGCCGCCGACGCGATGGCCTGCGCCATCGCCGAGGTGGGCGCCATCGCCGAGCGCCGCATCGCGATGCTGATCGACAGCAACGTGTCGCGCCTGCCGCCCTTCCTGACGGCCAACGCCGGCCTGAACAGCGGCTTCATGATCGCGCACGTCACCGCGGCGTCGCTGGCCAGCGAGAACAAGAGCCTTGCGCACCCCGCCAGCGTGGACAGCCTGCCCACGAGCGCCAACCAGGAGGACCATGTCTCGATGGCCACCTTCGCGGCGCGGCGTCTGCAGCCGATGATCGCCAACGTGGCCCACATCCTGGGCATCGAGTGGCTGGCCGCGGCGCAAGGCATCGAGTTCCTGCGTCCGCTGGCGAGTTCCGCGCCGCTGGAGGCGGCACACGCCTTGCTACGCCAGCACTGCGCCGCGATGCCCGAGGACCGCCTCGTGGCCCCGGACATCGCCACGGCCGCTGCCCTGGTGCACGACGGTTCGCTGTCGCGTATCTTTCGCACGCTGCCGGGGCTGCCCGCCCTGTGGACCCCGGCCTGATTCCCACCCTCCCACCCACCCCGAAGAGGACCGCGATGAAGACGAAGACCCTGCTGGCGCTCGCCCTGTGCGTGGCCGCCACCGCCCACGCCCAGGAGACCAAGGTCGCCATCGGCATTTCCGGCTGGACCGGCTTCGCGCCGCTGACGCTGGCCAAGGAGGCCGGCCTGTTCAAGAAGCATGGCCTGGACGTGACCATCCGCAAGATCCCGCAGAAGGACCGCCACCTCGCCATCGCCTCCGGCGACATCCAGTGCGCGGCCACCACGGTGGAGACCTGGATCGTGTGGAACGCCAACGGCGTACCCACCACGCAGATCTTCCAGCTCGACAAGAGCTTCGGCGCCGACGGCATGGTCGCCAAGCCCGGCATCACGAAGATCACCGACCTGAAGGGCAAGACGGTGGCGGCCGACGCCCCGGGCACGGCCGGCTACTTCGGCCTGGCGTGGTTCCTGAAGAAGAACGGCATGAGCGTGAAGGACGTGAAGGTCGTCAACATGGGCCCGCAGCCCGCGGCCAACGCGATGATCGCCGGCACCGACGGGATCGACGCGGCGATGACCTACGAGCCGTATCTCGGCGCCGTGCGCGCCAAGCCGGAAGCGGGCCGGATCATCGCCACCACGCTGGACTACCCGATGGTGATGGACACCTTCGGCTGCACGCCCAAGTTCCTGGCCGACAACCCGAAGGCCGCGCAGGGCCTGGCCAACGCCTACTTCGACGCGCTCGAGCTGATCAAGGCCGAGCCCGCGAAGAGCTTCGGCATCATGGGCGCCGACGTCAAGCAGACGGCCGAGCAGTTCGAGGCGAGCCAGAAGTTCCTGCGCTGGCAGGACCGCGCCGCGAACCAGAGGTTCTTCGCCGGCGAGCACGCGCAGTTCAGCAAGGAAGCGGCCGACCTGCTGCTGGAGGTCGGCATCATCAAGCAGATCCCGGACCTGTCCAAGCTGGCCGACACGCGCTTCATCAAGTAGCGCGAAGGCGGTCGCAGCATGAAGCCGCTGACCCCGGTGAGCCCGGGCGCGAAGGTCGCGCTCGGCGTGGCCTTCTTCGTCGTGTTCTTCGCGGTGTGGTCGGTCGCCACGTTCGGCGGCTTCGTGCAGAAGACCTTCCTGGCCGACCCGCTGGCGATGTTCCGTTCGGGCTGGACGCTGCTGGTGGAGCACGGCTTCGCGGTCGACATCGGCATGACCGTGTGGCGCGTGGTGGGCGGTTTCGCGATCGCCGCTGCGCTGGCCCTGCCGCTGGGCGTGGCGATGGGGGCCTACAAGCCGGTGGAGGCGTTCTTCGAGCCCTTCGTCAGCTTCGCGCGCTACCTGCCGGCGTCGGCCTTCATCCCGCTGCTGATCCTGTGGGTCGGCATTGGCGAGGCGCAGAAGCTGGCGGTGATCTTCATCGGCAGCTTCTTCTCGATGGTGCTGATGATCTCGGTGGTAGTGGGCAACACGCGGCGCGACCTGGTGGAGGCGGCCTACACGCTGGGCAGCAGCGACGCCAGCCTCGTGCGGCGCGTGCTGGTGCCGGGCGCCGCGCCCGAGATCGCCGAGATCCTGCGCACCGTGCTCGGCTGGGCCTGGACCTACGTCATCGTGGCCGAGCTGATCGGCGCGTCCAGCGGCATCGGCCACATGATCACCGACAGCCAGGCGCTGCTGGCTACCGACCAGATCATCTTCGGCATCATCGTGATCGGCGTCATCGGGCTGGTGAGCGACCTCGCCTTCAAGTGGGTGAACCGGCGCCTGTTCCCCTGGGCCAGCGTCTGAGGCCGCAACCATGAGCATCCTCTCGGTACGCGGCGTGGAGCGCCGCTTCGACACCACCCTGGCGCTGCAGGCCACCGACCTGGAGGTGGCGGAGAACGACTTCATCACCATCCTGGGCCCGAGCGGCTGCGGCAAGAGCACGCTGCTTCGCATCGTGGCGGGGCTGGACCGCCAGACGGCCGGCGAGGTGCTGCTCGACGGGCGGCGCATCGACGGCCCGGGTGCCGACCGCGGCATGGTGTTCCAGAGCTACACGCTGTTCCCCTGGCTGACCGTGCGCGACAACGTGTGCTTCGGCCTGCGCGAGCGCGGCCTGCCCCGGCCGCAGCAGCTCGAGGTGGCCGACGCGTTCCTGGCCAAGGTGGGCCTGCGCGGGTTCGAGAACCACTACCCGAAGCAGTTGTCCGGCGGCATGCAGCAGCGCACGGCGATCGCTCGCGCGCTGGCCAACGACCCGCGCATGCTGCTGATGGACGAGCCCTTCGGCGCGCTCGACCACCAGACCCGCGAGCTGATGCAGGAGCTGCTGCTGGGCATCTGGGAAGAACAGAAGAAGACGGTGCTGTTCGTCACCCACGACATCGACGAGGCCGTGTTCATGGCCAGCCGCGTGGTGGTGATGAGCGCGCGGCCCGGCCGGATCAAGCTCGACTGCCGGGTGGACCTGCCGCACCCGCGGCACTACTCGATGAAGACCACGCCCGGGTTCGCCGCGTTGAAGGCCGAGCTGACCGAGTGCGTGCGCGAAGAGGTGCTGGCGGCTCAGGCCCTGGGGTAGAGCACCATCTGCGTGCAGCGGAACAGCGCCAGCGTCCGGCCGCTGTCGCGGTGGGTGACCACCGCGTCCCAGACCTGGGTGGTGCGCCCGGTGTGCACCGGCGTGGCCACGCACTCGATCGTGCCGTCGCGCGCGGTGCCCAGGTGGTTGGACTTCAGCTCCACGGTGGTGAAGCCCGAGGCGCCTTCGGGCAGGGCGCAGATGCAGCCGTAGCCAGCGCAGGAATCCGCCAGCGTCACCAGCGTGCCCGCGTGCAGGAAGCCGATGGGCGCCATCAGTGCCTTTCGCACCGCCAGTTCCGCGTGCACCCGCTGCGGGCCGACGTCCAGGAACACGATGCCCAGGTAGCCCGGCAGGAAATCGGCGCCGAAGCGGTTGAAGTCGGTCGGTGGAGGCATGGGTGAACGGACTATAGCCACGCGCCCTGCCGCCCTAGGGTTTCCACCCTCCATCTTCAATTCATTGATGTCTAATATTCGAGTCAACGAATATGTGAATGGACGGCTGGATGACCGACGAGGCGTCAGACAGGGTGTACGAGGTGGCGGCGGACCTGTTCTCGCTGCTGTCCACGCCCACCCGTCTGCGCATCGTCTGCGAGCTGTGCGACGGCGAGCGCAACGTGGGCGAACTGCTGGAGCGGGTGGGCGTGAGCCAGCCCAACATGTCGCAGCACCTGGGCATGCTCTACCGCGGTGGCGTGCTCGGGCGGCGGCGTTCGGGTTCGCAGGTGTACTACCGCATCGTCAGCCAGCGCGTGCTGCTGCTGTGCGACGCGGTGTGCCGGGAGCAGGCCGCCATGGTGGCACCGGCGCGCAAGGCCGCCCGCGCGCGGCGGGTCAACGACTGAACGAACAGGCCAAGGAGCGCAATTGGAATCGAGCAGCAAGCCGTCGGGACGCCTGGTCAAGGCGCCGGAGAACTTCCTGGACCCGGCCGGCGTGCGCCAGGTGTTCCAGGAAGGGCGCCACGGGCGCCGCGACTTCATCCGCCGTGCCTTCGCGGCCGCCGGTGCCGCGGCGGCCGCGCCCGTGGCGGTGGCCGCGGCCAACCCGGTGCCGGCCGGCGGCGGCGACCCGAACATCCTGGAGCTGCCCGAGCATTCGCGCGGGCTGGGCCAGCCGGTGGTGACCGACGGCTACGGCAAGCCTTCGAAGTACGAGTCGAACGTGCAGCGTCGCCAGAGTCCGGGCCTGACGCAGACGACGCAGGCGTCGGTGTCCTTCGCGCCGCTGCAGTCGCTGTTCGGCATCGTCACGCCGTCGGGCCTGCATTTCGAGCGCCATCACCAGGGCTGGTGGGACATCGACCCGTCGAAGCACCGCCTGATGCTCAACGGGTCGGACGCGCGCCTGCTCAAGAGGCCCATGGTGTTCACGATGGACGAGCTGATGCGGCTGCCGTCCGTGAGCCGCTTCCACTTCATCGAGTGCGGTGCCAATACCGGCATGGAGTGGGGCAACGTCGCGGTGCCGACCTGCCAGTACAGCCACGGCATGATCAGCTGCAGCGAGTTCACCGGCGTGCCGCTGAAGATCCTGTTCGACATGGCGGGCGTGGACTACAAGCGCGCCCGCTACGTGCTGGCTGAGGGTGCCGACGGCTCGTCGATGACCCGCACCGTGCCGATGGAACTGGTGGAGTCGGGCGAGGTGTTCGTCGCCTACGGTCAGAACGGCGAAATGCTGCGCCCCGAGAACGGCTATCCGCTGCGCCTGGTGGTGCCCGGCGTGCAGGGCGTGAGCTGGGTCAAGTACCTGCGCCGCATCGAGGTGGGCGACAAGCCCTACGGCGCCAAGGACGAGGTGCTGCACTACGTGGACCTGATGCCCGACGGCCGCCACCGGCAGTACACCAGCACGCAGGAATGCAAGAGCGTGATCACCACGCCGTCGGGCGGCCAGGTGCTGCTGGACAAGGGCTTCTACAACATCACCGGCCTGGCCTGGTCGGGGCGGGGCAAGGTCAAGCGGGTGGACGTGTCGGTGGACGGCGGGCGCAACTGGCGCACCGCGCGCCTGGAGTCGCCCGTGATGTCCAAGTGCCTGACGCGGTTCAACCTCGACTGGGTGTGGGACGGCAAGCCCGCGCTGGTGCAGAGCCGCGCCATGGACGAGACCGGCTACGTCCAGCCCACCTACAAGCAGCTGCGCGCGGTGCGCGGCTCGCGTTCGATCTATCACAACAACGCGGTGCAGACCTGGCTGGTGCAGGAGAGCGGGGAGGTCAAGAATGTCCAGCTGGCGTGAAGCGACGGCAGCCCTGCTGCTGAGCCTGGCCGCCTCGACGGCCGTGGCGCAGTCGACGGCCTTTCCGAACGTCGGTCGCAGCGCCACGCCCAGCGAGGTGGCGGCCTGGGACATCGACGTGCGACCCGACTTCAAGGGCCTGCCGCCCGGCTCGGGCACCGTGGCCAAGGGCATGGACGTCTGGGAGTCGAAGTGCGCGTCCTGTCACGGCATCTTCGGCGAGAGCAACGAGGTCTTCAGCCCGCTCGTGGGCGGCACCACGAAGGACGACATCCGCACGGGCCGCGTCGCGCGCCTGCTCGACCCCAGCTTCCCGGGGCGCACCACGCTGATGAAGCTGTCGCAGGTGTCCACGCTGTGGGACTACATCCGTCGCGCGATGCCCTGGACACAGCCCAAGTCGCTGACCACCGAGGAGGTGTACGCGGTGACGGCCTACATGCTCAACATGGGCGGCGTGGTGCCCGACGACTTCACGCTGTCGGACCGCAACATCGCCGAGGTGCAGCAGCGCCTGCCCAACCGCAACGGCATGACCACCGACCACGGCCTGTGGCCGGGCAAGGGCTTCGGCCATGGCCGGCCCGACGTGCGGGCCACGGCCTGCATGAAGGACTGCGGCCCCGAGCCGAAGCTGGCGTCGTTCCTGCCCGACTTCGCCCGCGACGCCCACGGCAACCTGGCCGAGCAGAACCGCCCGGTCGGGGCCCAGGTCGGGGCCGACACCACGCGGCCGGCACCGACCGCGCCGCTGGGTACGGCACCGGCCACGGCGCCAGGCCAGGCGCCGGCCGCCGCGCCTGCCAGACCCGCCGCCGCGCCGGCTGCAGGCGCGGGGGCGGCGGCCACCGCGCTGCTCAACAAGCACGGTTGCGTCGCGTGCCACGGCATGGAGTCCAAGCTGGTGGGCCCTGGGTTCCGCGAAATCGCCCGCAAGTACACCGGGCGTGCCGACGCCGCGGCCTACCTCGCCGGCCGGATCAAGGCCGGCGGCACGGGCGTCTGGGGTGCCATCCCGATGCCGCCGCAGGCGCTGCCCGAGTCCGACGCCAAGGCCATTGCCCAGTGGCTGGCCGATGGCATGAAAAAATGAAAGTCACAGGGCCCGTGCGACGGACGTACGGGCTCACCCCCTCGTGCCCCGGGGCGATCGGCCCTAGGATACGTTCGTCGAGCCAGGAGACCCCCATGAAGACCCGTCGAGAAATGCTTTCCCAGTCGGCCAAGGTGGCCGCGATGCTGGCTGCCGTCGGCATGCTGCCCGCCGTGGCGCAGGCCCAGGGCGGCTGGAACACCGCCGCGTTCGCGGCCAAGACCATGCCCGAGCTGATGAAGGCGCTGGGCGCCGGCGCGCCGGTCGAGAGCAAGGACATCACCGTCACCGGCCCGGACATCGCCGAGAACGGCGCCGTGGTGCCCGTGGGCGCGTCCACCGCGCTGCCCGGCGTCAAGCGGCTGCTGATCCTGGTGGAGAAGAACCCGTCGGTCCTGACGGCCATGTTCGACGTGACCGATGCGGTCGACGCCAACATGTCCACCCGCGTGAAGATGGGCCAGTCCTCGGACGTCTACGCCGTGGCGATGATGAACGACGGCAAGGTGCTCTTCGCCAAGAAGGAAGTCAAGGTCACGCTCGGCGGCTGCGGCGGCTGAGTTCCGGGAACACGTTTTCGATCGAAGCAGATCAAGGAGATCCAAATGGCAGATCCGATGCGCATCCGCGCCCAGGTATCGGGCGACAAGGCCACCGTGCGTGTGCTGATGGCCCACGAGATGGAAACCGGCCAGCGCCGCGACGCGGCCGGCAAGCTGATTCCGGCCTGGCACATCCAGGACGTGGTCGCGCAGCACAACGGCAAGACCGTGATGACCGCGCAGTGGGGCCCGGCGGTGTCGAAGAACCCGTTCCTGCAGTTCAACATCAAGGGTGCGAAGGCCGGCGACAAGGTCACCATCACCTGGGTCGACAACAAGGGCGAGAAGCGCACCGACGAGGCCACGGTCTCCTGACCGCGGTGTCCACCGGCGGCCCGCGCAGACGGGCCCGCCTCATCCACGAGAACGAGGAGACCATGAGCGCACGCACGATCGTTGGGGTGCTGGCAGCGGCGGCGGCCGTGGCCGCGCCGTGGGGCCAGATGGCCCAGGCCCAGCAGAAGTCCGCCGCGGACGGCATCGCCGAGTACCGCAAGATGCTCGAGGACGGCAACCCTGCCGAGCTGTTCGAGGCCAAGGGCGAGGGCCTGTGGAAGACCCGCCGCGGCCCGAAGAACGCCTCGCTCGAGCAATGCGACCTGGGCAAGGGCCCCGGCAAGGTCAAGGGCGCGTTCGTCGAACTGCCGCGCTACTTCGCCGACACCGGCCGTGTGCAGGACCTCGAGTCGCGGCTGCTCACCTGCATGGAGACGCTGCAGGGCCTGAATGCCGGCGAGATCGCCCGCACACCGTTTGGCCGTGGCGAGCAGCAGAACATGGAAGCGCTGGTGGCCTGGATCTCCGCCGAGTCGCGCGGCCAGCGCTTCAACCTGCCGCAGGGTCATGCCGAGGAGAAGAAGTTCTTCGAACTGGGCAAGCGGGCGTTCTTCTTCCGCGCCGGGCCTTACGACTTTGCCTGCGCGTCGTGCCACGCCGAGGACGGCAAGCGCATCCGCCTGCAGGACCTGCCCAACCTGACCAGGAACCCGGGCGACGGCATCGGCTTCGCCGCCTGGCCGGCCTACCGCGTCAGCAGCGGCGAGCTCTGGAGCATGCAGCGCCGGCTCAACGACTGCTACCGCCAGCAGCGCTTCCCGTTCCCTGGCTATGGGTCCGACGTGACGATCGCGCTCGGGGTGTACATGGGTGTCAATGCCAAGGGTGCCGAGTCGATCGCGCCCGCGATCAAGCGCTGAGGGGCCCGGGATGAATCGCAATCGCAACATGATCCGACGTCTGGCCCTGGGGGCCGTGGGGGCGGCCGCACTGACCGGCTGTGCCTCGCTGACCGGGCCCAACTACGACGAGCTGATGGCGGCGATGCTCAAGAGCTCGTTCCGCGACCAGGGCATCGCCAAGGTCGACCGGCTCCAGCAGGACGCTTCCAATGCCGAGTGCTCGGCGTCCGAAGGCAAGCCGCTGTCCGACGCGCGCACCAAGGCCATCGAGGCGGCCAACCTCGCCACGGTGAAGATGCCCGCCGACGGCAAGTTCATCGGCAACTGGCAGGCCGGCGAGCGCCTGGCGCAGAACGGCCGCGGCCTCACCTGGACCGACGCGTCCGCCGACACCAGCGCCAACGGCGGCAACTGCTACAACTGCCACCAGATCAGCAAGCAGGAGATCTCCTTCGGCACGATCGGGCCCAGCCTCTACAACTACGGCAAGCTGCGCGGCGTGACCGACCCGGCCAGCCCCGACAGCAAGGCGATCGTCGAGTACACCTGGGGCAAGCTGTACAACGCCAAGGCCTACAGCGCCTGCTCCGGCATGCCGCGCTTCGGCCATGCCGGCATGCTGAGCGAGGCCCAGCTCAAGGACCTGATGGCCCTGCTGCTGGACCCGAAGTCGCCCGTGAACCAGTAGCCCGACGTCGCATCCGAACGGCCCGCGTCCGCGCGGGCCTTTTCCGGCCCTCAATATCATTGATTGCGAAATCATGAATCTTTCCAAGCGCGAGTTCCTGCAGGTGCTGGGCGCGGCGTCGGCCGCCGGCATGGCCCTGTCGCGGCACGCCGACGCCGACGCGGCGCAGGCGCAGAAGGGCCTGTACGACATTCCGGCCTTCGGCAACGTGTCGTTCCTGCACATGACCGACTGCCATGCGCAGCTGAAGCCGATCTACTTCCGCGAACCGAGCGTCAACCTCGGGCTCGGGTCGATGCAGGGCCAACTGCCGCACCTGGTGGGCGAGGCGCTGCTCAAGCGCGCCGGCGTGCGCCCCGGCACCGCGCTGGCGCACGGCTTCACCTATCTCGACTTCGAGAAGGCGGCTCGCCGCTACGGCAAGGTCGGCGGCTTTGCGCACCTGGCCACGCTGGTCAAGCAGCTCAAGGCCAGCCGCCCCGGGGCGCTGCTGCTCGACGGCGGCGACACCTGGCAGGGCTCGGCCACGTCGCTGTGGACCAACGCCCAGGACATGGTGGACGCCTGCAAGCTGCTCGGCGTGGACGTGATGACCGGCCACTGGGAGTTCACCTACGGCATGGAGCGCGTCAAGGAGATCGTCGACAAGGACTTCAAGGGCCGCGTCGACTTCGTGGCGCAGAACGTCAAGACGCAGGACTTCGGCGACCCGGTGTTCCCGCCCTACGTGATCCGCGAGATCAATGGCGTACCCTGCGCCGTGGTGGGTCAGGCCTTCCCCTACACCCCGATCGCCAACCCGCGCTACATGGTGGCCGACTGGAGCTTCGGCATCCAGGACGAGAACATGCAGAAGGTGGTGGACGAGGTGCGCGCCAAGGGCGCCCAGGTGGTGGTGGTGGTGTCGCACAACGGCATGGACGTCGACCTGAAGATGGCCTCGCGGGTGCGTGGCATCGACGCGATCTTCGGCGGCCACACGCACGACGGCGTGCCGCTGGCGGTGCCGGTGAAGAACGCCGGCGGCACCACGCTGGTCACCAATGCCGGCAGCAACAGCAAGTTCCTCGGGGTGATGGACTTCGAGGTCAAGGGCGGCAAGGTGGCCGACTTCCGCTACCGCCTGCTGCCGGTGTTTGCCAACCAGCTCAAGGCCGACCCGGAGATGGCCGCGCTGATCGACCGGGTGCGCGCGCCCTACGAGGCGAAGCTGGCGGACAAGCTCGCCGTGACCGACGGCCTGCTCTATCGCCGCGGCAACTTCAACGGCAGCTGGGACCAGCTCATCTGCGACGCGCTGATGGACACGCAGGGCGCGCAGATCGCGTTCTCGCCGGGCTTCCGCTGGGGCACCTCGCTGCTGCCGGGCGACACCATCACGCGCGAGCTGATGATGGACCAGCTCGCCATCACCTATCCCTACGCCACCGTCACCGACATGTCGGGCGAGATGATCAAGAACATCCTCGAGGACGTGGCGGACAACCTGTTCAATCCCGACCCGTACTACCAGCAGGGCGGCGACATGGTGCGCGTGGGCGGCCTGACCTACACCTGCACGCCGGGCGAGAAGATGGGCTCGCGCATCGGCGACATGCGCCTGGGCGGAAAACCCATCGAGGCCGGCAAGACCTACAAGGTGGCCGGCTGGGCGCCGGTGGCCGAGGAGGCGCGCACGGCGCCGGGCGTCAAGCCGGTGTGGGACCACGTCGAGGCCTGGCTCAAGGCGCAGGGCGGTCGCGTCAAGCCGCGCCGCGTCAACACGCCGCGGCTGGTGGGCATGCAGGGCAACCCGGGCATCGCCGGCTAGGAGCGGCACGTGCTGGGCTGGGCCGTCGAGCACTGGGGCGAGAGCGCCACGCTCGCCGCGGGTGGCCTCGTGCTCGGCATCCTGTTCGGCTTCTTCGCCCAGCGCAGCCAGTTCTGCCTGCGCTCGGCGGTCATCGAGTTCTCGCGCAACGTCACCGGCGGCAAGCTCACCGTGTGGCTGTTCGCCTTTGCCACCGCGCTGCTGATCACGCAGGCCCTGGCGCTGGCCGGCCTGTTCGACGCCGCCAATGCAAGGCAGATCGCCACGCGGGGCAGCCTGTCCGGCGCCGCCGTGGGCGGGGCGCTGTTCGGCGTCGGCATGATCCTCGCTCGCGGCTGTTCGAGCCGCCTGCTGGTGCTGGCGGCCCAGGGCAACCTGCGCTCGGTCATGTCGGGCCTGGTGTTCGCCGTCACGGCGCAGGCCAGCTGGACCGGCATCCTGGCGGCGCCGCGCGAGGCCATCTCGTCGTGGTGGACGGTGGACGGCGGCACGGGGCGCGACCTGATCGCCCGGCTGGGCATCGGCCACGGCGGAGCGCTGCTGTTCGGCGCCGTGTGGCTGGCCGCCGCGGTGTGGTGGGCGCGGCGCCAGAAGGTGCCGGCCTGGGGCTGGGCCGGGGCCATGGGCGTGGGCGCCGTCATCGCCGCCGCCTGGTGGTTCACCTACGCCATCACGCAGGTGGCGTTCGATCCGCACCCGATCCAGGCCCTGAGCTTCACCGGCCCGTCGGCCGAGGTGCTGACGCGGGTGCTGTTCGCCAGCGACAAGCCGGTGAACTTCGACCTCGGTCTGATGCCCGGCGTGTTCATCGGCTCGTTCATCGCCGCCGCGTGGTTCGGCCAGCTGAAGCTCGAAGGCTTCATGGGCGGCGCCAGCATGCGCCGCTACATCGTCGGTGCCGTGCTGATGGGCTTCGGCGGCATGCTCGCCGGTGGCTGCGCCGTCGGTGCGGGCCTGTCCGGGGCCGCCATCTTCACGATCACGTCGTGGGTCACACTCACCGCGATGTGGGCGGCGGCGGCCCTCACCGACCGCCTGGTCGACCAGCGGCCCGCCGAAGAGCCGCCACCGCCTCGCACCGCCGTGGACGCCACCGCGTCGGCCCGATGAACCCCTGCCACACCACCATGAACATGAAGACGATCGCTCTCCCGCTGACGGCCGCGCTGGCGCTGCTGATGACCGCACTGCCGGGCCGGGCCGCCGACGTTGCGCGGGCCGAGGAGATCGTGCAGGGCAAGTGCTTCATCTGCCATGGCGCCGCAGGCGAAAGCTCCAGCCCGGTGTTCCCGCGGCTGGCCGGGCAGAACGCCGCCTACGTGGCCCGGCAGCTGGCGGACTACAAGAGCGGCCGCCGCAAGAGCAGCGCCATGCAGCCGATGGTCGAGGACCTGAGCCCGGCCGACATGAAGGCCCTGGGCGAATGGTTCGCGACGCGGCCCACGCAGGGGCATCCGGTGGAGGACACCGACCTGGCCGGCGTGGGCCGCTTCGTCTATTTCCGCGGCAACCCGTTCACCGGCGTGGCGGCGTGTGCCACCTGCCACGGCAACGACGCCCACGGCAGCGAGACGCTGCCCCGGCTGGCCGGCCAGCACGCGCAGTACACCGAGAACCAGCTCAAGCTGTTCAACCGGCGCGAGCGCACCAACGACAACGCCGTGATGCACAGCATCGCCAGCAAGCTCAGCGAGCTGGAACTCAAGGCCGTGGCGGCCTACCTCAGCGGGCTGAAGTAGGCCGCCACCGCATCAGACGGCTTCGAGCATGTCGTCCCAGATGTTCTGGGCCCACGACAGCGCGTAGCGGCCCTCGATCTGGTTGGCCGCGGCGGACACGCCGCCCGAGCCCGGCACGGTCTTGAAGGTCTTGTCCGTCGCGTCGTACTGGTGCACCGACGCCACGTGGATCACGTCGCGGGCGGTGACGAAGCTGTAGCAGGTGTTCATCACCACCGGCGTCGCGCTGACGGCCTGGCCCTTGAGCAGCTGGATGATCGCCGCGGCGGCCACCTTGGCATGCTGGTTGGCCATGTGGCCGGACTTGGGCATCAGCGGCGCCGGGAACGTGGCATCGCCCAGCACATGGACACCCGGCGCCACGGTGGACTCCATCGTCAGCCAGTTCACGCCGACCCAGCGGTTGTTGATGTTGACCAGGCCGGCGGTGCGGGCGATGTCGCCGGCGCGCTGCGGCGGGATCACGTTGAGCACGTCGGCACGCACGTCCTCGAACTCCAGCTTGGCCACCTTGCCCGACACCTCCTTGATCTCGGCGTTGGGGCGGTACTCCAGGATGCCGCTGTAGTGGTCCTTGAAGGCCTTCTCGAACAGCGCCTTCTTCGACTGCACTTCCGGGTTGGCGTCGAGCACGAGCAGCTTGCTCTTGGGCTTGGCGGTCTTCAGGTAGCTGGCCACCATGCAGGCGCGCTCGTAGGGGCCGGGCGGGCAGCGGTAGGGCACCTTGGGGATCGAGATCGCCACCACGCCGCCGTCGGCCATGGACTCGAGCTGCCGGCGCAGGGCCACCGTCTGGGGGCCGGCCTTCCAGGCGTGGACCACGCTGCCGTTGTCCACGGCGGCCTGCAGGCCACCGACCTGGTCCCACATGAAGTCGATGCCGGGGGACACGACCAGCCGGTCGTAGGGCAGTTCGGCGCCGCCGGCCAGGCGGACCTTCTTGCCGGCCACGTCGATGGCCGTCACGTCGCCCTGCACGACCTTGATGCCCATGGTCTTGAGGCCGTCGTAGCCGCGCGTGATGTCGGCCATCTGGCGGTAGCCGCCGAGCACCAGGTTGGAGATCGGGCAGGACACGAAGCTCGCGCCGCGCTCGACCAGAGTGACGTCGACGTTGCCGCCCCACATCTTGAGGTAGCGCGCGGCGGTGGTGCCGCCGAAGCCGCCGCCGACGACCACGACGCGGCCGATCGAAGGCCCGCCGGTGGAGGCGCAGCCGGCCAGGCCGAGCGCGGCCAGGCCGCCGAGGGCGGAGCCTGCGCCGAGCAGCCGGCGACGGGAGGTGTGCAGTGCGTTTGCGGTCATGGTCGGTGTCCTCACTTGCGGGCCGCGGGCTGGGCCGCGAAGTACGCCGCGATCAGGCGGATCTGCTCGTCGGTGTAGCCCTTGGCGATCTGATGCATGATCGTCGCGGGCTGGGCGCCGCTCTTGTAGTCGGCCAGCATGGCGGTGATCTTGTCGGCCGACACGCCCGCCAGCGGCTTCATGTCGCCCTTGGCCTGGCCGTTGGTGCCGTGGCAGTTGGCGCAAGTGGCGGCGAGGTTGCGGGCCAGGTTCACGTCCTGGGCCAGCGCGGGCAGCGCCGCGGCCAGCGCCACGGCCACGCCGCCGCGCACGCAGCGGGCAAGGTGAGAGAGGTTCATGTCGTTCGGGTCTCCTGGGTGGGATCGGTGGACGTCTGGCGCCGCTCAGGGCTTGATGTAGGCCGCGCCTTCCTTCTGCAGCTTGGCGATGCGCACCACGCCGGACGGCGTGAACTCGGCTTCCTGGACGAACTGCTCCTTCTTCAGGTTGCGGTTCCTCAGGGTGATCTCGCAGATCTCGAACCGGACGCCCCGCGCGACCAGCGCGGCGATCGGGCCGGCAAAGGCGCCGCCGTTAGGGTCCTTGGCGCCTTCCATCAGGAAGTCGACGCCGTCGGCATGGGTGACCACCGTGATGCGCGCGGTGGTGTCGACGTCGAGATGGTTGCGGATGTTGCGCAGGCCCTTCAGGCCCTGCGCCGACGCGTTGTCGATGTGATAGACGACACGGTCCTGCGCCCAGGCCACGCCGGTGGCCAGCACGAGGGCCAGCGCGGCCACGGAATTCTTGACAGACATGGGGGCTCCTTGGCGGGACGGCCTGCCCGCAGGGGTGCGATGCTGCCACGAGTCGGGCCCGGGGTGGCGAAAGGCCCGCCGAGGCCCTGTGGCCGCCCCGATTGTCGGAGTAATATCGGTTCATACAAATATAGTGGATTGCCCGATGGACGGAACCGGTGGCGCGGGGGTGCAGGCCGCTGCAGCGACGCGGCGCCGCGTGCTCGGGCTGCTGGGTGCCGTGTTCGCGGCCCAGTCGGCGGTGGCGCAGCCGGTCGACGCGGCCGCGCCCGTGCAGGTGGTGCCGGTGCAGGTGGCCCCCGACGTCTGGTTCGTGCAGGGGCAGAGCGCCCTCGGCTCGACGGCCAATCGCAACTTCATCTCCAACGCCGCCTTCGTCGTGACGCCCGAGGGCGTGCTGGTGGTCGACGCCCTGGGCTCGCCGGCCCTGGCGGAGGAACTGCTGGCCGCGATCCGGCGCGTGACGCCGCAGCCGGTGCGCTACGTGGTGGTGACGCATTTCCACGCCGATCACATCTACGGGCTGCAGGTGTTCAAGGACGCGGGCGCCACCATCGTCGCCCACCCGGCCGGGCGCGAGTACCTCGGCTCCGACACGGCGCAGCTGCGCCTGGAGGCCAGCCGCAAGGAGCTGGCCCCTTGGGTGGACGGGCGCACCCGGCTCGTCGGAGCCGACCAGTGGCTGGCCGGCGACGACACGACGATCCGCCTGGGCGGCCGGGACTTCCGCATCCGTCATGTCGGGCCGTCGCACACCCCCGAAGATCTGGTGGTGTTCGAGCCGCGCTCGGGCGTGCTGTTCGCCGGTGACCTGGTGTTCCGCGGCCGCGTGCCCTTCGTGGGGCAGGCCGACAGCCGGCGCTGGATCGACGCGCTGACGCGTCTGCTGGAGTTCAAGCCCAGGGTGCTCGTACCCGGGCACGGGCCGGTGTCCACCCAGGCCGCCGAGGACCTGGCGCTGACCCGGGACTACCTTCTGTACCTGCGCCAGACCATGGGCGAGGCCGCGCGCAACATGGAGCCGTTCGACGACGCCTATGCCCGCACCGACTGGTCACGCTTCGAGGCACTGCCGCTGTTCCGGGTGGCCAACCGCATGAACGCCTACAACACCTACCTGCTGATGGAGCACCAGCAATGACCGCGCGCCGTGCCGTCGCCGCGATGGCGGCGGCGCTCGTGGCGACCGCGCTGGCCGCCCCGGCGGCCCGGGCGAGCGGCCCGGGGCCCGCGGTCGTGGCCTGGCCGACGCTCAGGCTCGTCGACGGCGGCACGCTGGAGGCCGCGCGCCTGCAGGCGTCGCCGGTGGTCGTGGTGTTCTGGGCCACCTGGTGCGGCTTCTGCGAGCGTCACAACGCGCGGGTGGAGCGCCTGTTCCGCTCGCTCCAGGGCGGGGCGCCTTTGGTGGTGGGCGTGGCCGTCGACGGCGATGCGGCCTCCGTCGGGCGCAAGGCCCGCGACCATGGCTGGACCTTCCCGGTGACGGTGGACAACGGCTCGATGCGCCGCCAGTTCACGCCGCGCCGGCTGGTGCCGATGACCTGCGTCGTCGCCCCCGGCGGCCAGCTGCGCCAGTGCATCCCCGGCGAGATGAGCGACGACGACGTGATGTCGCTGGCGAAGCCCGGGCGGTCCTGAGATCATGCCCGGGCGCCCGTGGCGCGAAGGAGAGGCCCCGATGTCCCGGTTCCATCTTGCAGCCCGTGCCCTGGCCGGCCTGCTGTGCCTGGCCGCCGCGCCGCTGACGGCCCAGCCCGTGCCGCCCACCGCCGCCGAGCTGTTCAAGGACGCCGACCTCGCCCTCGGCGAGCGCCTGATCCGCGAGAACCGCTGTGTCCAGTGCCATCAGGGCAAGGTGGGCGGCGACGGCTCGTCGATCTACCGGCCGGGCCGGCGCATCACCACGCCGGGGCTGCTGCGCGGCATGGTCGAGCAGTGCAACACCGAGCTGGGCCTGGGCCTGTTCCCGGAGGAGGTCTCGGCCGTGGCCGCGGTGCTGAACCGGGACCACTACCGCTTCCGCTGAGGCGCTGCGAGCCCATCCGAATATCGGTCATTGCTCATACAATCGGTGCCCGACGCCACCCTGCGGCAGTCCATGTCCAGCACCAACACCGAAGATCAGGTTTTCGAGTCCGTCGCGGAGCTGTTCGCGGTGCTGTCCACGCCGATCCGCCTGAAGATCATCAGCGCGGTGTGCAACGGCGAGAAGAACGTGTCGGAGCTGCTGGCGCAGATCAACACCACGCAGCCGAACATGTCGCAGCACCTGAGCATGCTCTACCGCAGCGGCGTGCTGTCCAAGCGGCGCGAGGGCACCCAGATGTACTACCGCCTGCAGAGCGAGCGCGTGGCGACCCTGTGCCGCGCGGTGTGCACGCAGGTGGCCATCGAGCTCGACGGCGACGAGCAGGTGCCCGCGTCCGAGCGCCTGCTGCCGGCGTCGCACCGCTGAGGCGGTGCGGGGCAGGGCCCCGCCCGCCCTGGGTCACTACTTCGCCGGCACCGGCGTCTCGCGCCGTCCCGCACGCGAGCGCTGCAGCCCGGACACGATCGCCTTGAGCGAAGCCGACACGATGTCGGAGTCCATCCCGACGCCGAACAGGGTGCGGTCGCCCACGCGCAGTTCCAGGTAGGCGATCGCCTGCGCGCCGGAGCCGCTGCCGATCGAGTGCTCGTGGTAGGTCAGCACCCGGATCGCGTCGCCGCAGGCGCGGGACAGGCCGTCCACGAAGGCGTCGATCGGGCCGTTGCCGCTGCCGCGGATCGGCACCGTGGCGTCGTCGAGCCGCACGTCGGCCGTCAGCTCGACGTGGCCCGGGCCTTCCTTGAGCACCCGGTGGCCCGGCGCGGGGATCGAGTGCACGCCGTACTCGCGCTCGAACAGGTCGAACAGGTCATGCGCGGTGAACTCCTTGCCGCTCGCGTCCATCGCCGTCTGCACCACCTGGCTGAACTCGATCTGCAGGCGGCGCGGCAGCTCCAGCCCGTACTCGCTTTCCAGCAGGTAGGAGATGCCGCCCTTGCCGGACTGGCTGTTCACGCGGATCACCGCCTCGTAGCTGCGGCCCAGGTCCTTCGGGTCGAGCGGCAGGTAGGGCATCTCCCAGAGGTCGCCGTCGCGGCGCGCGGCGAACGCCTTCTTGATCGCGTCCTGGTGCGACCCGGAGAACGACGTGTAGACGAGGTCGCCCGCGTAGGGGTGGCGCGGGTGCACCGGCAGCTGGTTGCAATGCTCCACCGTGTGCCGGATCGCGTCGATGTCGGAAAAGTCCAGCCCCGGGTCGACGCCCTGCGAGTACATGTTCAGCGCCACGTTGACCAGGTCGAGGTTGCCGGTGCGCTCGCCATTGCCGAACAGGCAGCCCTCGAGCCGGTCGGCGCCCGCCATCACGGCGAACTCGCCGGCCGCCGTGCCGGTGCCGCGGTCGTTGTGCGGGTGCACCGACAGCACGATGCTGTCGCGCCGCTCGAGGTGGCGGTGCATCCACTCGATCATGTCGGCGAACAGGTTGGGCGTGGAGTGCTCCACCGTGGAGGGCAGGTTGACGATGCACTTGCGCTGCGGCGTCGGCTGCCACACGGCGGTCACGGCGTCGACCACGCGCTTGCTGAACGCCAGCTCGGTGCCCGAGAACATCTCGGGCGAGTACTGGAAGGTCCACTGCGTGTCGGGCTGCTCGGCGGCCAGCGCCGCGAACAGCCGCGCCTGCGACGTGGCCAGCTCCACGATGCCGTCCTCGTCCAGGCCCAGCACCACGCGCCGCATCACCGGGGCGGTGGCGTTGTACAGGTGCACGATCGCGCGCCGCGCGCCGCGCAGCGACTCGAAGGTGCGGCGGATCAGCGGCTCGCGCGCCTGCGTCAGCACCTGGATCGTCACGTCGTCGGGCACGAGGTCGTCGTCGATCAGCTTGCGGACGAAGTCGAACTCGATCTGCGACGCCGACGGGAAGCCGACCTCGATCTCCTTGAAGCCGATGTCCACCAGGGTGCGGAACATGCGCAGCTTGCGCGCCACGTCCATCGGCTCGATCAGCGCCTGGTTGCCGTCGCGCAGGTCCACGCTGCACCAGACCGGCGGGCGGGTGATCACCGCGTCGGGCCAGGTGCGGTCGCGCAGGCCGATCGCGGGGAACGGTCGGTACTTGGTGGCGGGGTTCTTCAACATGGCGCTTTCCTGGGTGGTGGGGTGTCCCGGCAGCGCCCAATGCAAAACGGCCCGCTGCGGGTGCAAACGGGCCGTCGGTGGGAAAGATGCGCGCGCGCTCTATCGACTCCGCCCGTGGGGGGAAGCGAGTAGTAGGGCTAGGCGGCGCGGCATCACGGCGCGAATGTAGCACTGCCCGGGGCGCCGCGGGAAGGGGCTGCGGCGTGCCGCGACTCGGGCGAAACCCGCGCTGCGCAAACAACAAGGGCCTGACCGAAGCCAAGCCCTTGCCACACCGGGTGATCGTTGGTGGAGATGAGGAGGATCGAACTCCTGACCTTCGCATTGCGAACGCGACGCTCTCCCAGCTGAGCTACACCCCCAACGCGGAAGGAAGTTTACCATCGCTGCCATGAGACCACGACTCGACGACCCGGCCTGGCTCGACGCCCAGTACAACAACCGCGCCCGCGTGGCCGATGCCGCCGACGTGCTGGCCCGCTGGGCCCGCGCGTCCGCCGTGGCCCGCGACGGCAGCCCTGCCGCCCGGCTCGACCTGCGCTACGGCGACGGCCCGTCCGAAACCCTGGACGTGTTCCCGGCGGCGCAGCCCGGCGCGCCGGTGCTGGTGTTCGTGCATGGCGGCTACTGGCGCGCGCTGGACAAGTCCGACCACTCCTTCGTCGCGCCGTCCTTCGTGGCCGACGGGGCCGCGGTGGTGGTGCCGAACTACGCGCTGTGCCCGGCAGTGACCATCGAGGACATCGCGCTGCAGATGGTGCGCGCCTTGGCCTGGACCTGGCGCCATGCCGCCGAGTTCGGCGGCGACCCGTCGCGCATCGCCGTGGTCGGGCATTCGGCCGGCGCCCACCTCGCGGCGATGCTGCTGAGCTGCCGCTGGAAGCAGGTCGGGGACGATCTGCCCGCCGCGCCGCTGTCCGGCGCGCTGGCGATTTCCGGCCTGTACGACATGGAACCGCTGCGCCTGACGCCCTTCCTGCAGGGCGACCTGCGGCTCACGCCGTCCCAGGTGGCGCGCCTGTCGCCGGCCTTCTTCCCGCGGCCCAAGGGCGGCAAGCTCTACGCGGTGGTCGGGGCCGAGGAGAGCGACGAGTTCCTGCGCCACAACCAGCTGATCCGCGACCAGTGGGGCCCCACGGCGGTGCCGGTGTGCGAAACCGTGGTCGGCGCCAACCACTTCACCGTGCTCGAGAGCCTGGTGGACCCGGCCGGCCGGCTGCACGACCTGGCGCTGCGCCTGCTCGACCTGCGCTGAGGCGCCGTCGCGGGCGCCGCCCGGGTTTGCCCCGGGCTATGGCCCGCATTGACGCTTTGAATTGCCCGACCTCTCGCGGATCGGTTACGGTTACCCTCGCACCTCACCGCAATGGAGCACAAGGAGCACACCATGGGCTTGAAAGGTACGAAGACCGAGCAGAACCTGAAGGACGCCTTCGCGGGCGAATCGCAGGCCAACCGCCGCTATCTGTATTTCGCGAACAAGGCTGACGTCGAGGGCCAGAACGACGTCGCCGCGCTGTTCCGTTCCACCGCCGAAGGCGAAACGGGTCACGCGCACGGCCATCTCGAGTTCCTCGAGAACGGCTCGGGCGACCCGGCCACCGGCCTGCCGATCGGCAACAGCCGTCAGAACCTGAAGGCGGCCGTCGCCGGCGAAACGCACGAGTACACCGACATGTACCCGGGCATGGCCAAGACGGCGCGCGAGGAAGGCTTCGACGAGATCGCCGACTGGTTCGAGACGCTGGCCAAGGCCGAGCGCTCGCACGCCAACCGCTACCAGAAGGCGCTGGACGCACTGGTCGACTGAGCCCACGCTCGATCGTCACCCTCCAGGACAAGGGGCTTCGGCCCCTTGTTCGTTAGCGACACCCCCACAAGGCAGGCCGTATGCGCGAAGGCAATCTCGAAGCTCCGACCCGGCACCCCGTCGACTGGAAGAACCCGCTCTTCTACGACGAGGCCGACGCGATGAAGGAGATGGAGCGCGTCTTCGACATCTGCCATGGCTGCCGCCGCTGCGTCAGCCTGTGCCACAGCTTCCCGACGCTGTTCGACCTGGTCGACGCCACCGACGACGGCGAGGTGCACGGCGTCAAGAAGGAGGCCTACTGGAGCGTGGTCGACCAGTGCTACCTGTGCGACCTCTGCTACATGACCAAGTGCCCCTACGTGCCGCCGCACCAGTGGAACCTGGACTTCCCGCACCTGATGCTGCGCGCCAAGGCGATCAAGTTCCGCAAGGGCGAGGTCAAGGCGGGCGAGAAGTTCCTGGCCTCCACCGACGTGCACGGCAGCTTCGCCGGCATCCCGGTGGTGGTGCAGGCGGTCAACGCCGTCAACCGCACCAAGTTCGCGCGCCGCCAGATGGACAAGCACCTCGGCGTGCACCCGGACGCGTGGATGCCCGAGCTGGCCCCGAGCCGCTTCCGCTGGAGCGCGGCCAAGCAGGGCGCGGCCACCGTGGTCACCAACGGCGAGCGCACGCCGGGCCGCGTGGCCATCTACTCCACCTGCTACGTCAACTACAACGAGCCCGGCATCGGCCACGACCTCGTCAAGCTGCTGGAGCACAACGAGATCCCCTACGTGATCGTCGAGAAGGAGAGCTGCTGCGGCATGCCCAAGTTCGAGCTCGGCGACCTGGAATCGGTGGCGCGCCACAAGGAAGCCAACATCCCCGTGCTCGCGAAGTACGCCAAGGACGGCTTCGCGATCGTCACGCCGGTGCCGAGCTGCACGCTGATGTTCAAGCAGGAGCTGCCGCTGCTGTTCCCCGGCGACGCCGACGTCAAGCTCGTGCAGGACGCGATGTTCGACCCGTTCGAGTACTTCGTGGCCCGCCACAAGGACGGCCTGCTCAAGACCGACTTCAAGGCGGCGCTGGGCAAGGTCAGCTACCACATTCCCTGCCACGGCCGGGTGCAGAACATCGGCCGCAAGACCGAGGAGATGTTCAAGCTCATCGGCACCCAGGTGAACGTGCAGCTCAACACGGTGGAGCGATGCTCCGGCCACGCCGGCACCTACGGCGTGAAGAAGCCCTATCACCCGATCGCGATGAAGATCGGCAAGCCGGTGTTCAAGGCCATGGCCAAGGACGAGCCGGACTACATCAGCAGCGACTGCGCACTGGCGGGGCACCACATCGCCCAGGGCATGCAGCAGGCCGGCACGCCGGCCAAGGCCCTGCAGCACCCGCTGTCCCTCATGCGCATCGCCTACGGCATTGCATGACCCGAGGAACCGCCATGACCACGATCGACCGCAACAGCCTGATGACGCTGGAAGCCTATGCCAAGGTGCGCAAGACCGCGCGCGCCGACGCGATCGCGCACCGCAAGCTGCGCAGCGTAGGCCTGGGCGACCACGTGACCCTGCAGTTCGAGGACGAGCAGACCATCCGCCGCCAGATCCAGGAGATGCTGCACATCGAGAAGATCTTCGACGAGGAGGGCATCCAGTCGGAGATCGACGCCTACGGCCCGCTGGTGCCCGACGGCAGCAACTGGAAGGCCACGATGCTGATCGAGTACCCGGACCCGCACGAGCGCAAGCGCGAGCTGGCCCGCCTGATCGGCATCGAGGACCGCCTCTTCGTCGAGGTGGAAGGCCACCCCCGCGTGTACGCCATCGCCGACGAGGACCTGGACCGCGAGAACGACGAGAAGACCTCGTCGGTGCACTTCGTGCGTTTCGAGTTCAACGACGCGCAGCGCCAGGCCATCCGCGCCGGCGCGGCGGTGAAGATCGGCTGCGACCACCGCAACTACCCCTCGCATGTGCAGGTGGCCGCCGAGACGCTGGCCAGCCTGGCCGGAGACCTGCGCCCCTGAGCCGCCGGCCGCCCTAGACTCGGCGGCATGAAGACCACCCTGTCTCCCATCGTCGCCGGGATGTGGCGGCTGCCCCAGTGGAAGCTCGACACCCCGGCGCTGGCGCGCTGGATCGCCCAGGCGCTGGACCTGGGCATCACCAGCTTCGACCACGCCGACATCTACGGCGGCTACGGCGTCGAGGCCGCCTTCGGCGAGGCGCTGGCCGCCGCGCCGGGGCTGCGCGACCGGATGCAGATCGTCACCAAGTGCGGCATCCGCCTGGTGTCGCCGGCACGCCCGGCGCATGCGATCAAGAGCTACGACACGTCGCAGGGCCATGTCGTGGCGTCGGTCGAGAACTCGCTGCGCGTGCTGCGCACCGACCGCATCGACCTGCTGCTGATCCACCGCCCCGACGCGCTGATGGAGCCGGACGAGCTGGCCGAGACCTTCCGCGGCCTGCAGCGGTCGGGCAAGGTGATCCACGTGGGCGTGTCCAACCACTCGCCGGCGCAGTTTGCGATGCTGCACCGGCGCGTGCCGCTGTCCACCAACCAGGTGGAGTTCTCGCCGCTGAACCTGGGCGCGCTGGCCGACGGCACGCTGGAGCAGGCCACGGACCTCGGCCTGTCGCCGATGGCCTGGTCGCCGCTGGGCGGGGGCCGGCTGTTCGCGCCGGACGACGAGGCCGCGCGCCGGGTGCGCGACGTGCTGCAGGCCCAGGGGCAGGCGCGCGGCGTGTCGGCCGCGACCATGGCCTATGCGTGGGTGCGGCGCCACCCGTCGCGGCCGCGGCCGGTCACCGGCACCGGGCGCATCGAGGGCCTGCGCGAGGCCGTGGCCGCGCTGGACGTGCGCCTGTCGGCCGAGGAGTGGTACGCCGTCTGGCGCGCGGCCCAGGGGCGCGAGGTGCCCTGAGGCGGGCCCGGCCCGCCCGCCGGCGCGGATTTCCCAATCGCCGCGATTCGATTAAACAAAACTACTAACGCTGCACGTTCGATACATTCCTTCCATCGACAAGCCGGGAGCGGCGTGTCGCACGGATCGAAACCCCCATCGAAAGGAAGCAGCGATGTCTCTCATCAACACCCAGGTCCAGCCGTTCAAGGCCCAGGCGTTCCACAACGGCAAGTTCGTCGAGGTCACCGACCAGACGATCAAGGGCCGCTGGTCGGCCTTCGTCTTCATGCCGGCGGCCTTCACCTTCAACTGCCCGACCGAGGTCGAGGACTGCGCCGACCGCTACGCCGAGTTCCGCAAGCTCGAGACCGAGGTCTACATCATCACCACCGACACGCACTTCGCGCACAAGGTGTGGCACGAGACCTCGCCCGCCGTCGGCAAGGCCAGGTTCCCGCTGGTGGGCGACCCGACGCACACGCTGACCCGCATGTTCGGCGTGCACATCGAGGAAGAAGGCCTGGCGCTGCGCGGCACCTTCGTGATCGACCCCGAGGGCCGCATCAAGACCGCCGAAGTGCATGACAACGCCATCGCCCGCGACGCCACCGAGCTGCTGCGCAAGGTGCGTGCGGCGCAGTACGTGGCCAAGCACCCGGGCCAGGTGTGCCCGGCCAAGTGGAACGAGGGCGCGGCCACGCTGACCCCGTCGCTCGACCTCGTCGGCAAGATCTGAGCGGCCCGACATGCTCGACGCCAACCTCAAGACGCAACTGCGCGCCTACCTCGAGCGCCTGGTGCACGACGTTGAACTCGTCGCGTCGCTCGACGACCGCGACGCCAGCAGCGAGATGCGCACGCTGCTCGAGGAGATCGTCGAGCTGTCGCCGAAGGTGCACCTGCGCCTCGACGGGCAGGACGCGCGCCGCCCGTCGTTCCAGGTCACCCGCGCCGGGGCCGACATGGGCGTGCGCTTCGCCGCCGTGCCGATGGGCCACGAGTTCACCTCGCTGGTGCTGGCGCTGCTGCAGGCCGGCGGGCATCCGCCCAAGGCCGAGGCCGAGCTGATCGAGCAGATCCGAGCGCTCGACGGCGACTTCGAGTTCGAGACCTGGATGAGCCTGACCTGCCACAACTGCCCGGACGTGGTGCAGGCGCTGAACCTGATGGCGGTGCTGAACCCGCGCGTGCGCCACGTGGCGGTCGACGGCGGGCTGTTCCGCGAGGAAGGCGAGCAGCGCCAGATCCTGGCCGTGCCGATGGTGTTCCTGAACGGTCAGCCCTTCGGGTCCGGCCGCATGGAGCTGGCCGAGATCGTGGCCAAGGTGGACACCGGCGCGACCGAGCGGGCGGCCGCCCGCCTGGCCGAGCAGGCGCCGTTCGACATGCTCGTGGTCGGCGGCGGCCCGGCCGGCGCCGCCGCCGCGGTGTACGCCGCGCGCAAGGGCATCCGCACCGGCCTGGTGGCCGAGCGCATGGGCGGGCAGACGCTGGACACCCTGGGCATCGAGAACTTCATCTCCGTCAAGGAGACCGAGGGCCCCAAGTTCGCGGCCGCGTTGGAAGCCCATGTGCGCGCCTACGACGTGCAGCTGATGAAGGGCCAGCGCGTCGAGGCGCTGGAGCCCGCTGCCGAGCCCGGCGGCTGGGCCACCGTGCGCCTGACGGGCGGCGCGGCGCTGAAGGCGCGCTCGGTGGTGCTGGCCACCGGCGCCCGCTGGCGCAACATCGGCGTGCCCGGCGAGCAGGAGTACCGCACCCGCGGCGTGGCCTACTGCCCGCACTGCGACGGCCCGCTGTTCAAGGGGCGCAAGGTGGCCGTGATCGGCGGCGGCAACTCGGGCGTGGAAGCGGCGATCGACCTGGCCGGCGTGGTGCAGCACGTGACGCTGCTGGAGTTCGCCGACAAGCTGCGCGCCGACGCGGTGCTGGTGGCCAAGCTGCGCAGCCTGCCCAACGTGACCGTGCACGTGAACGCGCAGACGCTGGAGATCACCGGCGACGGCCAGAAGGTGGACGGCCTGCGCTGGCGCGACCGCAGCGCTGGCGACGAGCACCGCATCGACCTGGCCGGCGTGTTCGTGCAGATCGGCCTCGTGCCCAACACCGACTGGCTCAAGGGCGTGGTCGAGCTGAGCCGCCACGGCGAGATCGTCATCGACGAGCGCGGCGCGACCAGCGCGCCGGGCATCTTCGCCGCCGGCGACGTGACCACCGTGCCCTACAAGCAGATCATCGTCGCGGCGGGCGAGGGGTCGAAGGCGGCACTGTCGGCGTTCGATCACCTGATCCGCACGCCCGAGCCGATGGCCCAGGCGGCGTAAGGCCACGCGGCCGCAGCGAGCTTCGAATCAGGGGGGGTGTTGCGCGCATCGCACATCGCTCCCCCAACGGAGGGGATGCGCGCCGCGGGCGCGAAACGAAAAATGCGTGTCACAGGGTCGGCACAGAATCCTCTGCGTCGCCGGACCTCGAAGGGAGCGCGCCATGCCACGTGTCATTGCCGTCGGAAATCGGACCCCCGCCGGGCTCTTCGCCCGTATCGTCGAAGGCCTGCTGGCCCGCCTGGGCTGGCTCAGCGGCCGGGTACCCAGTGGCGTGACGCCCACGCTGTCCACATCGCGCTGGTGGCGTTGAGCCCCGAATGAAAAAGGCCCCGCAGTGCGGGGCCTTTTCGCATCAGCCGGTGGCCCCCGGGCGGGCCACGGCGAGCCTTACTTGACGGTCAGCACCCAGGCAGCGAGCTGCTTGGCCTCGGCCGGCGTCACCTGCGGGTTGGCGGGCATCGGCACCGCACCCCACACGCCCGAGCCGCCCTTGATGATCTTCTCGGCCAGCTTGTCGGCCGCGTCCTTCTGGTTGGCGTACTTGGCGGCCACGTCCTTGTAGGACGGACCGATCAGCTTCTTGTCCGTGGCATGGCAGGCCATGCAGTTCTTCTTCTGGGCCAGATCGGCGCTGGCGCGGGCGGGCATGGCGGCGACCAGGGCAACCGCGGCGGCAACGAGGAACAGGTTCTTCATGACTTCCTTCCAGGGTGAGGGCTAGACAGCTACGTTACAGTTTGCTCGAACGCGATTCTAGGCAAACGCGTTGACCGCCGACCCTCGGCGTGATTGGGGACAAACCATGTGGTTCATCGTTCTGGGTGTACTGCTGATCGTGATGAAGCTCGCGGACTTCGGGTTCGTGGCGGCATGGTCCTGGTGGGCCGTGCTGAGCCCGTTCGCCCTGGCCGTGGCCTGGTGGACCTACGCGGATTCTTCCGGCTACACCAAGCGCCGCGAGATGGACAAGCTCGACGAGAAGAAGCGCGAGCGGCGCCGCAAGTCGCTCGACGCGCTGGGCATCGACCGCAACACGCAGAAGCGCCAGGAAGCCGCCGAGCGTGCCCGGCGCGCCCTGGCCGACCGCAGCGAGCCGCGCAGCCCGGTGGCCATTGCCAAGCCGGTGCAGGACAGCAGCTTCGACGCCAAGGGCTGAGCCCCCGGCGCCGTCGCCCGCAGGTCAGCCCTCGTAGCTGTCCAGCACCGCGCCCTTGCTGGCGCTGGCGGCATTGAACGCAAACTTGGCCAGCACGCCGCGCGTGTAGCGCGGCGACGGCTTCTTCCACGCCGCACGACGACGCGCCAGTTCGGCGTCGTCCACGTTGAGCTGCAGCTGGAGCTTGTGCGCGTCGATGGTGATCGAGTCGCCTTCCTGCACCAGCGCGATCGTGCCGCCCTCGAACGCCTCGGGCGCCACGTGGCCCACCACCATGCCCCAGGTGCCGCCGGAGAAGCGCCCGTCGGTGATCAGGCCCACGCTCTCGCCCAGGCCCTGGCCGATCAGCGCGCCCGTGGGGGCCAGCATCTCGGGCATGCCCGGCCCGCCCTTGGGGCCCAGGTAGCGCAGCACCATCACGTCGCCGGCTTTGATGCGGTTGGCCATGATGGCGGCCAGCGCGCTCTGCTCGTCGTCGAACACCCGCGCCGGGCCGGTGATCACCGGGTTCTTCAGGCCGGTGATCTTGGCCACGCAGCCCTCGGGGGCGAGGTTGCCGCGCAGGATGGCGAGGTGGCCCTCGGCGTACATCGGGTCGGCCACCGGGCGGATCACGTCCTGGTCGGCGCGCAGCGGCGGCACGTCGGCCAGGTTCTCGGCCACGGTCTTGCCGGTGATGGTGAGGCAGTCGCCGTGCAGCAGCCCGGCTTCCAGCAGCACCTTCATCACCGCCGGAATGCCGCCGGCGCGGTGCAGATCCACTGCCAAGTAGCGGCCGCTGGGCTTGAGGTCGCACAGCACCGGCACCTTGCGGCGCACGCGCTCGAAGTCGTCGATCGTCCATTCCACGCCGGCGGCATGGGCAATGGCCAGGAAGTGCAGCACCGCGTTGGTGGAGCCGCCGGTGGCCATGATCACGGCGATGGCGTTTTCCAGGCTCTTGCGGGTGACGATGTCGCGCGGCTTGATGTCGCGCTTGACCGCTTCCACCAGCACCTGCGCGGCGCGGGCGGTGCTGGCCACCTTTTCGTCGTGCACGTTGGCCTCGGTGGACGAGTAGGGCAGCGACAGGCCCAGCGCCTCGAAGGCCGAGCTCATGGTGTTGGCGGTGTACATGCCGCCGCACGAGCCGCTGCCGGGGATGGCGCGGCGCTCGATCTCGCAGAAGTCCTCCTCGCTCATCCTGCCGGCGGAGAACTGGCCCACGGCCTCGAACACGCTGACGATGTTGAGGTCCTGCCCCTTGTAGCGGCCGGGCAGGATGGTGCCGCCATACACGTAGATCGACGGCACGTTGGCGCGCAGCATGCCCATCATGCCGCCGGGCATGTTCTTGTCGCAGCCGCCGATGACCAGCACGCCGTCCATCCACTGGCCGCCAACGCAGGTTTCCACGCAGTCGGCGATGACCTCGCGCGACACCAGGCTGTACTTCATGCCCTCGGTGCCCATGGCCATGCCGTCGCTGATGGTGGGCGTGCCGAAGATCTGCGGGTTGGCGCCCGCAGCCTTGAGCGCGTCCACCGCCGCGTCGGCCAGGCGCTGCAGGCCGGAATTGCACGGCGTGATGGTGGAGTGCCCGTTGGCCACGCCGATCATCGGCTTGCCGAAGTCGCGCTCGGTGTAGCCCATGGCGTAGTACATGGAGCGGTTGGGTGCGCGGGCGACACCCTCGGTGATGTTCTTCGAGCGGCGGTTGGCTTCGGACATGGCGCTTGGGCGTGAGGTCGGGTGGGGCAGGGGCGCCGATTATCGACCGGCCGGCCGCCGGGGTGCCGCCGGAGCGCCGCCGCGGCAGCAGCGACAATCCGCCACCGCCCGCCCCGCGCCGCCGCCCACGATGTTCGTCCACCCGCAGTTCGACCCGATCGCCTTCCGCCTGGGCCCGCTGGCCGTGCACTGGTACGGCCTGATGTACGTGGTGGCCTTCGGCCTGTTCCTGTGGCTGGGCGCGCGCCGCACGCGCCAGCCGCACTGGGCCCAGGGCGGCTGGACCCGCGCCGACGTCGAAGACCTGCTGTTCTTCGGCGTGCTCGGCGTCATCGTCGGCGGCCGGCTGGGCTACGTGCTGTTCTACAAGCCCGGCTACTACGCCCTGCATCCGCTGGAAGCGCTGATGGTGTGGAAGGGCGGCATGTCTTTCCACGGCGGGCTGCTCGGCGTGATCGGCGCGCTGGCGCTGTTTGCGCGCCGGCGCGGGCGCCAGTTCCTGGCGGTCACCGACCTCGTGGCGCCCTGCGTGCCGGCGGGGCTGGCCGCGGGCCGCCTGGGCAACTTCATCAACGGCGAGCTGTGGGGCCGCGCGGCGGACCCGTCGCTGCCCTGGGCGATGGCGTTCCCGCAGTCGGGGTCGATGATCGCCCGGCACCCGTCGCAGCTGTACCAGGTGGCGCTGGAAGGCCTGCTGCTGCTGGCGCTGCTGTGGTGGTACGCCCGGCGGCCGCGCGGCCTGGGGCAAGTGTCGGGCGCGTTCCTCGTGGGCTACGGCGTGTTCCGCTTCGTGGCCGAGTTCTTCCGCGAGCCCGACAGCTTCCTGGGCATCCTGGCGCTGGGCATGAGCATGGGCCAGTGGCTGTGCGTGCCGATGGTGGCGGCCGGGGCGTGGCTGTGGCTGCGCGGCCGCTCGCTGCAAGGAGCCTGACGATGCGACAGATCTTCCTCGACACCGAAACCACCGGCCTGTCGCCCGAAAGCGGCGACCGCCTGATCGAGATCGGCTGCCTGGAGATGGTGAACCGGCGCCTCACCGGCAACGACCTGCACCTGTACCTGAACCCCGAGCGCTCCAGCAGCGAGGAGGCGTTCAAGGTGCATGGCCTGTCCGACGAGTTCCTGGCCGACAAGCCGCTCTTTGCCGCCGTGGCCGAGCAGCTGCTGGCCTACGTGGCGGGGGCCGAGGTCATCATCCACAACGCCGCGTTCGACGTGGGCTTCATCGACGCCGAGCTGCGCCGCGTGGGCCGCCCGGGCCTGCGCGAGCATGTGGCCAAGGTGACCGACTCGCTGCTGCTGGCGCGCGAGATGTTCCCCGGCAAGGCCAACTCGCTGGACGCGCTGTGCCGCCGCCTGGAAGTGGACAACGCCCACCGCACCCTGCACGGCGCGCTGCTGGACGCCGGCCTGCTGGCTGAGGTGTACATCCGCATGACCCGCGGCCAGGACGCGCTGGCCATGGATTCCGCCGCTGCCACGGCCGCCGCCGGAGCAGGCGGCACGCTGGCGCCGATCGACCTGCGCGGCCTGGTGCTGGCCGTGGTGGAACCCACCGCCGACGAGCTGGCCGCCCACCAGGCCGTGCTGGCCGACCTGGACAAGGCCAGCGGCGGCAAGACGGTCTGGAAGGCTCTGGCATAATGCGCGCCTCTCGCGGTTGGGGCGGTTAGCTCAGCGGTAGAGCACTGCCTTCACACGGCAGGGGTCGCAGGTTCGAACCCTGCACCGCCCACCACCAAACGCGCGAGGCAAAACGACGAGCCACCTTCGGGTGGCTTTTTCGTTGGTGCTGGGAAGCGGTGTTGGGCGGGGCGTCTGGTTTACCCGTCGCGGCCATCAGCGCTGTTTGTTCATCCAGCTCATCTGGTGAGCTCGCGGGGGCCTAGGCTGGCGATCATGGATGAACAGGGAAGGGGTCGGCGACACCGCTACGGAACTAGGGGCCATTTGGGCTACTGCGTAGGTGATTGCGCGGGGGTGCCACGAATGCTGGGTGGTTGTTCAGTGACATTTCCCAGACACTTCCGGGGAAAGGCACTTAGCGCTTTCACCAGTCCTTCACGAGAGAGGTAAATGGACGTCTTCGATCTCAGGCGACAGATTGTTGATGACTACGCAACCTTCGCTCGCTCGTTCACCCGCATCAAGGCTGATGACCTGCGCGACCAAGTAGACGCAATCTACGCCAATGACCAGTTCTGGCCTGAGCCGCTGCTTCAGATCAGCCCTCACTTCCAACCTGGGGCGTCAGTCGACGAGCTGAGTGTCGCTGGCGAGATCGAGCCGATGACGGCGAAGATCTTCCGGGTCCCTGAGGCTCCGGCCACCGGGCTACGCCTGCATACCCACCAGCAGGAGGCCCTCACCCTAGCCAGGCAAGGTCGCAGTTACGTCGTCACGACCGGCACTGGCTCTGGCAAGTCGCTCTGCTTCTTCATCCCGATAGTGGATGCCATCCTGCGGGCAAAGGCGAGCGATTCAAAGCGTCGCACGCGGGCGATCATCGTTTACCCAATGAATGCGCTGGCCAACAGCCAGATGGAGGAACTTGACAAGTTCCTGAAGCTCGTCGCGCCGCTGCAACCTCTGACTTTCGCGCGCTTCACGGGGCAGGAAGACGCCGAAACCCGCCGCGCGATCAGCGCGAACCCGCCGGATATCCTGCTGACGAATTTCATGATGCTCGAGTACCTGATGACCCGCCAGGACGCGGTCGATCAGGACGTGGTTCGCAACTGCCAGGGCCTGGAGTTCCTGGTGCTCGACGAGCTTCATACCTACCGCGGGCGCCAAGGGGCGGACGTGGCGCTGTTGGTGCGGCGAATTCGTGCGCTCCTGGCGCCTGAGGGGCTGCGCTGCATAGGTACGTCGGCCACGATGGCTAGCGGCAACGAAGACGCTCGGCGTGAGGCTGTCGCGCGAGTAGCCAGCACGCTGTTCGGCACCTCGGTACAGCCGAGTGATGTCATCGGGGAAACCCTTGTACGGGCGACGGACCGAAATCTGTCGGCAGAGTCGGTCGCGGCGCAACTGGCGCCTGCACTTTCCGCCGTCATCCCAGCGACGATCACGGATGCCCAACTTAAGGAGCACCCGCTCGCCATCTGGATCGAAACCCGCCTCGGCATCGAGTGGGAGGGGAGCAAGTGGATCCGGGCGCGACCGCAGACGCTCCGCACGGCGACACAACGTCTCGCTGACGACAGCGGCCTGCCGCCGCAGCAGTGCGAGGAGGTGTTGCGTCAGTTCCTCATGACCACGTCGCTGGCCGAGGCTGACCGACCCACTGGACGCAACACAGGCGCCCGCGGCTTCTTCGCGTTCAAGCTGCATCAGTTCGTGTCCGGTGCCGGCACCGCCTACTGCACGCTCGAAGCTGCCGGGCACCGGACACTCACCGTGAACGGCCAGCAGTTCCTTCCCGGCGATGACACCAAACGCCTGTATCCGGTTCACTTCTGCCGAGACTGCGGTCAGGAATACCACCCTGTCTTTCGCTCGCGCGAAGAGGGGGTCGAGCTCCTGCTGCCGCGCGAGATCGACGACGTCCCACCGGCGCCGCCCAAAGACGGTGAAAACTCATCTTCGGATCGCCCCCAGTACGGGTTCGTCATGCTTGATCCTCCAGGCGGCACGCTCGAATTCTCGGGGCGTGACGAGGACTATCCGGACGCCTGGCTGGAGGAGGACAAACACCACGACCTTCGCCTGAAGGCCGATGCACGCAAGTACAAAGCCGAGCGCATCTCGGTTGCGCCGACTGGCGCCCTCGGCAGCGGGCACAGCGCCTGGTTCATCCCTGGCAAATTCCGCTTTTGCCTGTCTTGCAAGACCCTGCACGCCGCTCAAGGCAAGGACAACAACCGGCTCGCCGCCTTGTCCGCTGAGGGTCGCTCCTCGGCAACCACTCTGCTGACGCACTCTGTGCTCCGTTGGATGCACCGCCAGCCCGAAGCCGGCATGCCTGCCACCCGGCGAAAGATGCTTGGCTTCAGCGACAACCGCCAAGACGCAGCGCTGCAGGCCGGGCACTTCAACGACTTCCTGTTCGTCAGCCTGTTTCGCGCGGCGTTCCTTGGCGCCATACGCGGTGCTGGCGAGGAGGGCTTGTCGTCCGACCGACTCGGTGTTGCGGTCTTCAAGGCGCTGGGCTTTGACCGCCCGGGCGAACAAGGCATGCGCAGCGAATGGTTGGTCGACCCTGAACTCGAGGGCGCCAACCTGATCAACGCCCAGAAAGCGATGCGCCAGGTGCTGAGCTACCGCGCCTGGTTCGATCAGCGCCGCGGTTGGCGGTTCACCAACCCCAATCTCGAGCAGCTCGGCCTGGTACGAGTCAACTACCGCGGCCTGGCCGACCTGTGCGCCGACGAGACGAAGTTTGTCGGCGCGCCGAATCTGTTGGCGGGCGCCGACCCGGCCGCGCGCATGAAGGCGTACATCGTGCTGCTCGATGCGATGCGACAAGGCCTGGCCATCGATCCCGAGGTACTGGACACCGCCGAGCAGGAATCCGTCCGCAGCCGCTCCATCAACACGCTGCGCGCCCCTTGGGGCCTAGGTCGTGAAGAGCAGATGCGCAGTGCGCGTTTCCTGATGCTCTATCCGCCAGCCCGTCGCGGCAATTCGATCGCCGATGAAGAGAAGCTGCTGCGAGCGGGTCATCTGTCGGGGCTCGGACGCGAACTCCGCAAGCCCGACAACTGGGGTGGCCGCCTGGAGGCTCGCCAGCTCAAGCGCGACGATTACATCCAACTGCTTGAACGCATGCTGGCCGTGGCTGCAAAGGCAGGCCTGGTGTCCCAGGTGCCCACGCCGTTCGGCGACGCGATGGGCTGGCAACTCAAGAACGCCTGCGTCGAGTTCTACGCCGGTGATGGCACCTCCGCGCGTGGTGGCATGGACAACGCCTACTTCCGGTCCCTGTACGAAAACCTGGCGCGCGCAATCGGCGCTGAGTTCCATCACTTTAGCTTCGAAGCGCGTGAGCACACCGCCCAGGTCGACAAAGACCGTCGCGAAGCGCGTGAGATGCGCTTCCGCTATGGCACCGAAGACCAGCAGCGCCTGGCGGGAATGACGAATGAGCTACGGCAACTGGGCGAACACCAGCGGTTCCTGCCGGTGCTGTTCTGCTCGCCGACCATGGAACTGGGCGTGGACATTTCGGCGCTCAACACCGTGTACCTGCGAAACATGCCACCCACGCCAGCGAACTACGCGCAACGCAGTGGTCGTGCAGGTCGCAGCGGCATGCCGGCGCTGGTGCTCACCTACTGCGCTGCGAAAAGCCCGCACGACCAGTACTTCTTTGCGGACCCCCCCGCCATGGTGCACGGCGAAGTCCGTGCGCCAACGCTGGATCTTGCCAACGAAGAACTGGTTCGCAGTCACCTCCAAGCGGTCTGGCTGGCCAGCACCAACACCCCTCTGCAGGCTTCCATCGCTGAGGTGGTCGAGCCCGACGAAGTGAAGAGCCTCCCCCTGCGCGGTGAGCTCAAGACCGCCCTGTCCGACCCGGCGATCACCCCCGTGGCGACAGAACGCATCCGCAGCGTACTCAAGCTCCTGCAGGGCGAACTCACCGCCGATGCTGCGCCCTGGTTCAAGGGCATCGACACACTGACAGACGAGGTGGTGAGCCGTGCCGCCGAGCGTTTCGACGCTGCCTTCGACCGGTGGCGCGAACTGTTCATGAGTGCCGCCCGCCAGCGCGACCAGTCCCGCCGCATCATGGACACCCACGGGCTGCCCGAGCGCGAGATTCGCGCGGCGCGCATCCTGCATGCCCAGGCCATGGACCAGTTGTCGCTGCTGCAGCGCGGTCAAGAGAGCCTTTCCAGCGACTTCTACACCTACCGATACCTGGCCACCGAGGCCTTCCTGCCGGGTTACAACTTCCCGCGCCTGCCGTTGACGGCATTCATCCCCGGCAGTGGGGAGCGTGGCACCAAAGGCGCCTACCTTCAGCGACCGCGTTTCCTGGCGCTATCCGAGTTCGGGCCTCGCAGCCTCGTTTATCACGAAGGCCGGGCCTATCGCGTCGTGGCTGCTCAACTGTCAGCCCGTAGTGAGTCCAGTCTCGCGGGCGGGCAACTCAGTACCGAAGTGGCCTACATCTGCCGGTCGTGCGGGGGCGGGCACTTTCAGTCCGACCCTGCTGACAAGGGCCGGACGCACTGCCGCGCTTGCGGCGTGCCGCTGACCGACAACACCGACATCGTGCTCAATCTGTACCGGATCGAGAATGTGCGCACGGCGCCCGCTGAACGCATCACAGTCAACGACGAAGAACGCCAACGGCAGGGGTTCGACCTGCAGACGACATTCCGCTGGGCTCGGCGCGACAGCGGCCAACCCGACTTTCGCGAGGTGTTGGCCGTGGACGCAGAGGGCACGGTCGCGCGCCTGCGCTACGGCCCGGGGGCGGAGATTAGTCGGCTGAACAAGGGCCTCCGGCGTCGAGCGGTGCAGTCCGAGCACGGCTTCATGATCAACCCGCTGAATGGCTTCTGGGCGAAGGTGGAGGAAGACGACG
Source organism: Aquabacterium sp. T101 (assembly GCF_057219775.1). NCBI lineage: Bacteria > Pseudomonadati > Pseudomonadota > Betaproteobacteria > Burkholderiales > Sphaerotilaceae > Aquabacterium > Aquabacterium sp. T101. The sequence goes on along the minus strand of NZ_JBXVVZ010000008.1, from coordinate 16,340 downwards.
ACGAGCCAGACCCCACCAAGACGGCCAACCAGCTCATCGTTCCGTGGGTTCTGGACCGCAAGAACGCGCTGTTGCTGCGACTGGCCGAACCCGACACGAACGAGACGACGATTGCCACACTGCAGTACGCCCTGAAGCGGGGCATCGAGTCGGTTTATCAGTTGGAGGAGTCCGAACTCCTCGCCGAGCCGTTGCCAGACCGCAAGACCCGACGTGGCGTGCTCTTCTATGAAGCCACCGAGGGCGGCGCCGGCGTGCTGACCCGACTGGTGCATGACCCCGATGCAATGGCCCGTGTCGCGCATGCGGCGCTTCGCATCCTTCACCTGAACGTCCCCGCCTTCGGCACGCCGATGCCGCCGCTGGATGGTCTTGTGGATGTCGAGAACACCCAGTGCGTGGCGGGCTGCTACCGCTGTCTGCTGTCCTACTACAACCAACCTGACCATCCCGTCATCGATCGGCGCGACCGGCTCGCCCGGGAATTGCTGCTGCGCTTGGCAGCGGTGACCACGGTGGTTCCTGCTGCGAGCGCCGCGCCGCCGGACGATGCCGTGGGGGACAGCGCATCACCGCAAAGTAACGACGAGGCGGGGGCGGCCTTCGACGCTGCCGCGCACGGATTGCCGGCGCCCGACAGGGTTCACTTCGACTATGACGGCACCGCCGTCCTTGCCTTGTGGCGCGCCCACCGGGTCGCGCTTCTGGCTGGAGACTCCCATGCCGGTCCTTTGAGCGACAAAGGCCTCACATGCATCGCTTGGCCCGCCGATCACCAGCAGCAAGGCGCCGCCCTTGCTTCGCTTCGCCAACATCTGGGCTGACTCCGAATGAGTGCCGTTCTCTCTGAAACATCAAACCGCTTCCCACCTGGGGCCTTGATCCGGGCCCGCGGCCGCGAGTGGATCGTCCTCCCCGGCAGTTCGGTCGACATGCTGCGATTGCGGCCCCTGTCCGGATCCGAAGGTGACGTCACGCTGTTGTCGCCGGTGCTCGAAGCCGAGTACGAAGCTGTCGCCCCCGCAGCCTTTCCGCCCCCAGCCGCCCACCAAGCTGCCAGCCACGAGTCGGCGCTGTTGCTGCGCGATGCGCTGCTGATGTCGCTGCGCCGCGGCGCAGGCCCCTTCCGCAGCTTCGGTCACCTGGCATTTCAGCCGCGCGCCTACCAACTGGTGCCTTTGCTGATGGCACTGAAGCAGGATGTCATTCGCCTGCTCATAGCCGATGACGTGGGTATTGGCAAGACCATCGAAGCCGGAATGATCGCCCGCGAACTGCTCGACCGCGGGGAGATCCGCCGCTTCGCGGTGCTGTGCCCGCCGCACCTGGTGGAGCAGTGGGTGCAGGAGCTCGACGACCGTTTTCACGTGAAGGCCGTTGCCGTGACGGCGGCCAGCGCCGCTCGGCTTGAGCGCGGCTTGCCCCTTACGGACAACATCTTCACTGTGCATCCGCACACCGTTGTCAGCCTGGACTACATCAAGAGCGACCGGCGTCGTGGCGACTTCGCAACCCGGTGCCCGGAACTGGTCATCGTCGATGAGGCGCACACCTGTGCTGGCAACGATGCCGGTCATCACCAACGCCATGACTTGTTGCGGCTGCTGGCCACCGACGCGCAGCGCCATATGCTCTTTCTGACCGCCACGCCCCACTCCGGCGACGAGGCGGCCTTCCACAACCTGCTGGGCCTTCTGCATCCGGATTTTTTGGCCTTGGGCACCCTTGCGGGCCCCGCACGCGACGCACTTCGATTGCGCCTGGCCGGTCACTTTGTGCAGCGCAGACGGCAGGACATCAAGGAGTGGAACGACGAGGGTGTGTTCCCCCGCCGAGAGACCACGGATCTGCCGTACAGCCTGGGCGGGGCCTGGGAGGGCTTCTTTGACGCGGTGCTCGACTACTGCTCTGAGGTAGTGCTGCGCGCCGGGACCGACCAGCGCCGGCAACGCCTGAACTTCTGGGGCACCCTGGCGCTGATGCGCAGTGCGGCCAGCAGCCCCGCGGCCGCGCTTCGCTCACTGCGCACGCGTATGGCCACGCAGTTGAACGAGGCGGACGAGGACTCGCTGCGACAGCGGGTGTTTGATGGCAGTGAAGACGCCATGGTCGACGACGATGGTGAGCTCCCCGCCAACAACACCGACCCGGCCCTGGCCGACCTGATGACCCAGGCCGAGCGTCTGGTGGGTGCCGGCAACGACCCCAAGCTCGCCGGTCTGATCGCACACCTGAACGCCGAACTCATCCCCGGTTTCGCACCGGTGATCTTCTGCCGCTACATCGCCACGGCGCACTACCTGCATCAGCATTTGAGATCCAGGTTCCCCGGTGTGACCGTCGATGTGGTTACCGGCGAGCTGGCGCCGGAAGAGCGCAAGGCCAGGGTCGCGGCGCTGGGGGAGACAGATCACCGACTGCTCGTCGCCACCGATTGCTTGTCTGAGGGTATCAACCTCCAGGAGCACTTCAGCGCGGTCGTGCACTATGACTTGTCCTGGAACCCCACGCGGCACGAACAACGGGAGGGTCGGGTCGATCGCTTCGGGCAAGAACGACGCGTGGTGCGCGCCACGCTCATGTACGGCCGCAACAACCCCATCGATGCGGTGGTTCTGAAGGTCATCCTGCGCAAGGCGAAGAAGATTCGCGATGAACTGGGCGTGCCCGTTCCTTTGCCCGACGACGACCACTCGCTCACACAGGCGCTGATGCAGGCCGTGCTAGGGGAAAGTCGTCGCAACCGCACGCGCGACCTGTTCGACATCGACGACCTGCCCGCCGCCCAGCAGTTCGAGGTGGCATGGACCGACATCGCCGAGCGTGCCAAGCGCAACCGCACCGTGTTCGCCCAGCAGGCCATCAAGCCCGAGGCCGTGTTGCCCGAATGGCAGAAGATGCAAGCCGCGCTGGGTGATGGAAACGACGTGCAGCGCTTCGTGGACCGCTCGATGCGCCGCCTGGGTGCGGCACTAGAGTCGCGCGGCGGCGATGCCCAGCAAGGCAAACGCGGCTGGCGTGCCAGCCTGGGCACCTTACCCGAAGACCTGCGTGAGCGTCTGCTCGCAGACGGGCTGCAGGGTAGCGTCGGCATCGGCTTCACCATGCCCGCCCCAGCAGGCACGCGCTTCATCCACCGCAGTCACCCGTTGGTCGGCACGCTGGCCGACGGACTGCTGGAGCGCACCTTGGCCGACGCCGGCCTGGAACCCGACCAGGCCGCAACCGGCGCTGCTACGCTGGGCCGCGCAGGCTGTTGGGTCAGCCCGGCCGTGAACACGCTGACGACAGTGCTTCTGCTTCGGCTGCGCCACCAGCTCAGCCAGGCCGACGCAGGGACCGGTGACGCACTGCTGGTCGAGGAGGCCACCGCGGTGGCGCTTCAATCGAATGCCGCCGGCGCGAGCCATATGGTCTCCGGTGCCGAGCCCTTGGATTGGCTGACCGCACCGCCCAGCGAAACCGTCGACGACCGGGTGCGAGAGCAGCGCGTGGCCGCTGCCCTGGCGCAGTGGCCGGCCTGGCAGCCGGCCCTTGAGGCCTTTGCCCGCGACAGGGCCAACGTGCTGCTGGCAGATCACCAGCGCGTTCGCGCCGCTGCACGTACGCCCGGGCGCGCCCGCTACCAAGTCAAGCCGCTGCTGCCCGTGGACGTCATCGGCGTCTTTGTGCTGCTGCCGCCGCTCGATCTTTGAGCCCAACCCCATCACATTGACCTGCTCATGCCACAGCGCGAGGCCGCCATCCATGTCGACACCCTTGCCATCGAGGGAGGCCTCTTCACCGCCGAGTGGCTGACCAAGGTTGCGGCCCAACAAGCGCCTGCCCAGGCCGATGCGGACTATGGCGTCCGCGCCGGCTTCACGCTGCGGGAAGAGATCGCACTCGCATGGCGTTCAGCGCAAGCCCTGTGGAACCAGTTCAACGCCGCGCGGGTGCAGCCCCATCACGATGCCTGGGCGGTCACCCAACGCTTCTCCACCGAGCTGCTTCGACAATGCTTCGCGTTCCAGCTTCAGCAGGCGATCCATCCGCGAGTGATCGGCGAGAGGCATTACCCCGTGCTTTTCAGTGCCCTCGGTGGCCGCGTGCCCGTGGTGCTGTCGCCGCATGACGAGACCAAACCGTTGGACAGTGCGCACGAGCGCCTGGGCGACAACACCGGTGAACGAGTGCGCCGCCGCAGTGCCTTTGGCTTGCTGCAGGAAACGCTGAACGCCCAGTCGGACGCACTCTGGGGCTTGGCCACTAACGGCGCGTTGCTACGTATCGCCCGCGATAACGCCAGCCTCACCCGTCCGGCTTGGGTCGAGGTCGACCTGGAGCGCCTCTTCATCGAAGAGCGCTTCGCCGACTTCTCGGTGCTGTGGCTGCTGCTGCATGCGAGCCGCTTTGGCAGCGAAGGCGGTGCAGCGGCCGACTGTGCCCTGGAACAGTGGCGCACTTCATGCCGCGAGCAGGGGACCCGTGCCCGCGAGACCCTCCGCGTGGGGGTCGAGCAGGCGCTGCTGGTGCTGGGCCAGGGGTTTGTCGGTCATCCGGCCAACACCGCGCTGCGCGAAGCTCTGTCATCAGGCGGGCTGACCGCCCAGGACTACTTCAAGGAACTGCTGCGACTAGTCTATCGGCAGATCTTCCTGCTCACCATCGAGGAGCGTGAGATCCTGCACCCGCCCGGCGCTGACTCGCGGGCCGTGGCGCTCTATGCGCAAGGCTACGGTCTGCGGCGGCTGCGTGACCGCGCCGTGCGCCGAAGCGCCCACGACCGCTACGGTGACCTCTGGCAGGGACTGAAACAGGTTTGGCTGGGGCTGGCTGTTGGGCAATCGGTGCTGGCTTTGCCGCCGCTTGGGGGCCTGTTCGAGACAAGCCAATGCCCGCATCTTGACGCCGCGCGGCTAGAAAACCGCCATCTACTACTCGCGCTCTTCCATCTTGCATGGTTGCGTGCGGAGCCCAACGCGCCGCTTTCGCGGGTGAACTGGCGCGACATGGGCCCCGAAGAACTGGGCAGCATTTACGAAAGCCTGTTGGAACTGGTTCCGCTGCTCAGCCAAGAGCATCGGCAGTTCAGCTTCCAGACAGGTGCTGCGGTGCGCGGCAATGCGCGGAAGACCACGGGCAGCTACTACACCGCCGACCCACTGGTGCAGGAGCAACTGGACTCTGCGTTGGAGCCGGTGATCGCAGCCATCCTGGCCGCCCACCCGACGGGCGAGGGCGCAGTCCAGGCCTTGTTTTCGATCAGCGTGATCGACCCGGCTTGCGGCAGCGGGCACTTCTTGCTAGCGGCCGCGCGGCGCATCGCCGGGCATCTGGCGCGGGTGCGGGCGCAAATGCGAGATGCCGTGACAGGCAACGGTGGCCAGCCCACGCCCGACGACTACCGCCATGCCCTTCGCGACGTGGTGACCCATTGCGTGTACGGCGTTGACATGAACCCGATGGCACTGGAGCTGGCACGTATGGCCCTCTGGCTGGAGGCCTACACGCCCGACGCGCCGCTCGGTTTCATCGACCACCACTTCAAGCTGGGCAACGCGCTCTTGGGCGTGATGGACCCCAAGACGCTGCTCGAAGGTGTACCTGACGAGGCATACAAAGAACTCACTGGCGACGTCAAGGCGCTGTGCCGAGATCTCAAGCGGCGCAACAAGCAGGAGCGTGACGGCTTGAAGCGCATGCGCGCTGCCGCCAACTTCAGCCAAAGCCTACAAGCGATGGACTTGAGCATCACGGCGGCACCCCTGCAGCAGCTGGACGCATTGCCCGACGCGACGCTGGCCGATATTGCGGCCAAGCGACATGCCTACGCGGCGCTGCAGGCGAGTGCCGGCGACGATGGGTTGACGTTGGCGCTGCACCTGTACTGCGCCGCCTTCATGCTGCCCAAACACGGCACCGAGACCAGCACGGCCGTGCCGACGACGCAGGACGTGATGAACGCGCTGCTCGGCCAGCCTGTGGCGCCTCTTCGGCGCGATGCGGCGCTGCGGTTGGCTGCAAGCACGCCGTTGTTGCACTGGCGGCTGGGGTTTGCACAGGTCTTTGCGCAAGGCGGCTTCACCATCGTGTTGGGCAATCCGCCGTGGGATCAGTCCCAGTTCAGCGACGTCGAGTTCTTCTCAAGCCGACATCCCGAGATTGGAGGAATGGCTGGTGAAGCGCGCAAGAAAGCTATTGCGCGGCTGCAGCACGAAGAGCCCCGTCTGTGGGCCGAGTTCCAGTCTTCCGTCCATAACATCGAGGCACAGAACTCATTCTTTCGTAGCAGCGGCCGCTACCCGCTCACGGCGGTGGGGAAGCTGAATACCTATCCATTGTTTGCTGAGACGACGCTGAACGTACTGCATCCGCAAGGTAGGGCCGGACTCGTTTTGCCCAGCGGCATTGCGACTGACGACTCAACGAAAGCCTACTTCCAGGAAATTGTCGACAAGCGCCGGCTTGTCAGTCTGCTGGGCTTCGACAACGCACTTCGCATCTTTCCAGCGGTGCACCCGGATACTCCGTTTTGCCTGCTCACACTAGGTGCCACTGCTGGAGACAGTGAGTTTGCGCACTACATCCTCGCCGCAGATCAACTTCGAGATCCGCGTCGCAAGTTCACACTAAACGCCAACGATATCCTTCGCCTTAACCCGAACACGAGAACCTGCCCAATCTTTCGAAGCAAACGAGATGCCGAGATCACGAAGGGGATCTACGCACGAGTGCCCGTGCTTTGGGACGAGACCAGTCCTGACGGAAATCCGTGGGGGATTACCTTCCGCCAGGGGTTATTCAACATGGCGTCCGACAGTGCTCTGTTTCGGAAGATCGGACAGCGCAACGAGCTTCGGGATCCTGTACCGCTTTATGAGGCCAAGATGGTTCATCAGTTCGACCATCGATGGGCGACCTATCTCGGCAACGGTGACGAATCTCAGGAACTGAGCGACGAAGACAAGGCGAATCCAGCGTGTTTCGCGAAGCCCCGCTATTGGGTTGAAAGACAAGAGATTGAGGTGCGACTATGCGACAAGGGATGGACGCGTCAGTGGCTTCTGGGCTGGCGAGACATTACTAACGCCACCAATGAACGGACAGTAATCGCCGGAGTGATACCTCGGTCAGGGGTAGGCGACACGTTCTTGCTTCTTATGCCCACGACGCCTGCTTTTGGCACTGCATTGCTGCTCGCAGATCAGAACTCGTTTGTGCATGACTTCGTGGCTCGGCAAAAGGTCGGAGGCACGCACCTGAAGTACCACGTAAAGAAGCAGATCACCAATCTTCCGCCGACCGCATACTCGATTGAGCATGTGGACTTCATCGTCCCCCGCGTACTCGAACTGACGTATACCGCCTACGACCTTCAGTCCTTCTACGCCGACGTGGTGGCCGAGAACCCGGCCTGGGATGCGCGCACCGGCGCCGACCGTGGCCAGCCTTGGCGTTGGAATCCCGAGCGCCGAGCGCTACTGCGCGCCGAGCTTGACGCCACCTATGCCCGGCTGTACGGCCTGACTAGCGACGAGGTGCGCTACATCCTTGATCCCGCCGACGTAATGGGCGACGACTACCCCAGCGAAACCTTCCGCGTCCTCAAAGACAAGGAGATTCGGCAATTCGGGGAATACCGAACTCGAAGATTGGTATTGGAAGCCTGGGACCGATCGTCCTGAGCCTTTGCCGCAACCGCCGCACCCGAGCCAGAAGACGAACAGACCTCAGGGAGACAAGCAAGGCATGGACGCATCCATCTCGAAACCCGGACCCGTAGCAGCGATTGCCGATGACGTACTAGGCACTTTCGAGGCGGTCGAGCGTGTTGCCGCCCAGGGACTGCAGGGCGAGTCGTACCTGACCCCGGAGTCGATCGGCATCGTCAATCCGGTGCGTGACCACCGTGCGATGCAGACGCTGACACAGATCAACTCCGACAAGGCCAGCAGCTACCAGCTGCTCATTCGCGAGCCTGCCATTGCCCGAGTGGTTGTCACCGACGCGTCCGGGGCCATGCGGACCTACTACGTCTGCCGCACCAGCCCGCCCACCGGGTTGGGCCTGCCGCTGATCTCCTACCGCTCACCGGTGGGCGCAATGGCGTCGCGGTCGGTGGGTGATACGTTCACGCTGCCCAATGGCGACCTCGTGGAACTGCGTCAACGCGCACGCCTGCGACCCGTCAAGCCGGACCTCTGGGACTCCCGAGACAGCATCTTCGAGAGCGACAGCTTCGGCACACTGACCATTCAGTCGCTGCGCGAACTGCTCGCGCCAAGCGGCGACGTATCAGAAGAAGACGTGCTGGCGGCACTGCTGGCCGAGGACGACGCCGCAAAAAACGTCATCGAGGGTGTGCGCCACAGTGTTATCACCAAGATGGGCCTGCGGGACCAGCCCATCCTTGACCGCTATCAGGACACGATTTTCCGGCTGCCGCTGAACAGTCGCCTTCTGATCCTGGGCCCGCCGGGCACAGGCAAGACGACGACGCTGATCAAGCGCCTGGGGCAAAAGCTCGATCCCGAGTTCCTGGATGATGGGGAGCGCGATTTGGTTCGCCGCATGGACGAATCCAGCGAAGTCGCGTACGCACAGAGCTGGCTGATGTTCACGCCTACCGACCTGTTGCGGCAGTATGTGAAAGAGGCGTTCAACCAGGAAGGCATTGCAGCACCTGAGCAGCGGATTCGCACCTGGGCGGAGTACCGGCATGACCTCGCGCGCAATCGGTTCAGCGTGCTGCGATCGGCGGCGGGTGGTGGCATCTTCGTGCTGAAGGACGCAGCAGCCACGCTGTCGTCAGCGGCCCGTGAGAGACCGATCGATTGGTTTGGCGACTTCGACCGTTGGCAGAAGACGGCTTGGCTCGACACGATTCGCTTGGCAGCCGAGGAACTCCACGCCGATGCCGAGCCGACCGTTGCCGCCATGGCGGGGCCCGCGGTTGAGGCGCTGACCGGTGCGACGGCCGAAGGCATCGATGAAGTCGTGGTCGCTCTCAGCCGTGAGTCGCGCACGATCCAGGCACGCATCGCGGAGATGAAGGCCTACACAGATGGCAAGGTTAAGGATGCGTTGACGCTGCAAGTCAATCGCAACCGGGCCTTCCTGGACGAGATGGCGCGCTTCATGGACACCTTGCAGGACGCCACGGATGGCGACGACGAGGACGGCGACGATCCTGAAAGCGAGGACGATGAAGACGTGGTTGAGCTGAAGACCGGGCGCGCGGCGGCCATGCAAGCCTACCAGCGCTGCGTTCGGGCCGTGGCTCGTGCCCAGGCGCGCAAGCGCTCGTTGAAGAAGACCGGGCGCAACAGCAGGATCGCCGAGTGGCTGGGTGATCGCGGCCTGCCCGCCAAGGACCTGGCTGAGGTGGGGCGGAGCTTGGTGCAGCAATCGCGTGCAAGACGGCTGGTCAATCCGGCGACCTCATTCATACAGGGTATACCCAGGCGATACCGCAGCTTCAGGCGCACGCGCCAGGCGGAGGCCAGCTGGTATCTGGCCTCAGGCTACACCGTGACCGACCTGCATCCGCAAGAGCTCGACGTCATCTTGCTGAGCATGCTGCGCAATGCGGCGGGCCTGCTTCGGCGAGCACAGGTGCGGCGCGATCTGGAGCTGCCCGAGTGGGCGGCCCTGCGCGGCGTACAGGCCACGGGCAGGCACCAGATCCTGGTGGACGAGGCGACCGACTTCTCGCCGGTCCAGCTGGCGTGCATGGCGGCGCTCGCCAATCCGTTGGGGCAGTCGTTCTTTGCCTGCGGCGACTTCAACCAACGCCTCACGACGTGGGGCAGCCGCTCGCTGGATGATGTCACCTGGGCGTGCCCTGGCCTGTCGCACCAGACAATCTCGATTTCGTACCGCCAGAGCAGCCAACTAAACGAGCTGGCCAAGAGCATCGTTCGGCTGGGCGGTGGCGACGACAGCGCCATGGCGCTGCCCGATGGGGTGGACAACGCGGGTGTGGCGCCGGTGCTCGTGGAGCAACTGGCATCCACCGCCGATACCGCTTCGTGGCTGGCAGCGCGCATCCGTGAGATCGAGGCCTTCGTCAAGAAGTTGCCATCGATCGCCGTGCTGGTGATGACTGAGGGCGACGTGCAGCCGCTGGCCGAGATGCTGAGCGAGCAGTTGGCCGACAACAACATTCGGGCCGTTCCATGTCGCGACGGTCAGAGCATGGGCAAGGAGAACGATGTGCGGGTGTTCGACATCCAGCACATTAAGGGCCTGGAGTTCGAGGCCGTGTTCTTCGTCAGCGTCGACCGACTGGCGGCAAGCCAGCCAGATTTGTTCGACAAGTACCTGTACGTCGGCACAACCCGGGCGGCAACCTACTTGGGCATGACATGCGATGGGTCCTTGCCGACGGCGCTGGAACCGCTGAGGCGCATGTTTGCGAAGCGCTGGATGCCTGCGTGAGCTGACGACGACCGCGAGAACCGGGTGTACTGCTAGGAAAAGACTATGCGACTGGATTCAGGCAACGTGGTGGCGGCCAAGATGAACTCTCATCGCCATCAATGGAACGGCACGATTTGCTCGCAACCGCAGTCCTGGAACTGTGGAGCGGAAGCGAGCTTCAGAGCCAGCTATTGCGACTCCGGCGTACCGCGATGCTTCCACCTCGACGTCTTTAAACCGAGTGCGCCCAAGTTCTTCACTCCGGACAGCAGTGTGGTTCTGGCCGTACAGCAGCAGCCAAGGCTCTTCGATGATCAGATTCTGGTCTTCTACGGAGGGCGGTTCGGGGCTCAGCAAGGCATCCCTCCGGGGGACTATGAGCAAACACTGTTTGGCTTCTATCGCGTCAAACACGCGAACCTCGACAGCTCCCGCACGCCCCATCGCCTGGTCGTCGAGCCACATTCCGAAGCGTGGGCAGTCTTCCCAAGGATGCAGCTTCGGCCTGCGGCCCTGCGCGCGATCCAGGGTGTCGCGTATCTGAAGCAGATGCGGGCGAAGGGGCTGAAGGACGCCATTGACGAGGCGTTGGAAGCTGGCGAGTCACTTCCCAAGTCAGACAGCTGGAGCAGCGAGCTTCAGCGGCGTTTGCAGCGTGCCGGCGAAGCCTTGCCCAATTGGCTGCAGAAGGCAGAGGACGCGCTGTCGAAGTTGCCGCCTCCGACAGAAGCGCCCCGAGTGACCGCGTCGTTCGGTAGTCTGGAGGGGCCGCTCGCTGCCAAGTTGAGGGGAATCAGGATCGCGACCGCGCCCCCGGCGCCAGCGCCTGCACCCGCCGTGCCGACTGTTTCATCGCCAGTTTCTGCGACGCCGCCGCCGCCGGAGGGCCCGCTCCCGATCGACCTGACGGTTCCACCACTCAAGGCTGGGGCGATCGCCGCGGCTCCTGTTGAGGCAGCGGGTGCCCCGAAGACCGATCTACCAGGCGCAGTGCCGCTCGTTGGCGCGTCCGTACCGGCGGCGATCCCCGCGGAAGCCCCGGCCGAAGCTGACGCACCGCCGGAGGCGCCGATCGTTCGGGAACCGGTTGTGGCGGAAGAGCCGCTCAGGCCGGTTTCCGCACCGGACCTGCTGCGTGCCGAAGCCGAAGCGGCAGCGACCATTGTCGATGGTGGGCCCGATGGGTCACCCCCAGTGGCGGTGGTGGAGTCGCCACCCGTGCACGCCTTGCCTGAACCGTTGGGTAAGCAGAGTCTGGAAAGCCAGTTCGGAAGCCAGCTCATTGAAGCCCTCAGCGTCGCTTTCATTACCAAGAGCTTGGTCATACTGACTGGCGCGCCTGGCGCAGGAAAGAGCTGGATCGCCAGCCGACTGCTGGACGACAACGCACGAGACAGGACCGTCATCGTTCCCGTCGCGTCAACTTGGCGGGGCCGCGAGGACCTGTTGGGCTACGTGAACCCGATCAGTGGCAGCTTCGAGGCGACCGAGTTCACACACTTCCTTTGTAGCGCGCAGGATGCCTGGGAGGCGGGTGACCGAAGGGCGCGCTTGGTCATCTTCGAGGAGTTCAACCTGAGCCAGCCGGAACACTGGCTGAGCGATCTGCTTGTCCGTTTGGAGTACGACACCGACCAACTGGCGAACAGGACCATTCGGCTCGGCGGCAAGGAGATTGCCGGCCGCCCTGGGCGTGCTTGCAGCCTAGTGCTGGTGCCGAGCCTGCGTTTCGTCGCCACGCTCAACAATGACCACACGGTGAAGCCGCTGTCACCACGCGTGCTGGACCGAGCTGCGCTGATTGAGGTCACCAGCAGTGGGCGGGCGGCACTTTCCCGAGCAGGCGTGGAACTGGGCGACGACGTGGAAGATGTCATTGACGAACTCAACGACCTTTTGGAGCCGCGAGGTGCGGCCTTCTCGGTCCGTTCGGCCCGTTCGCTGCAACGTGCGATGGGAGCTGTCGGCGCGAATGGTTTGGCCCTCGGTCGAGCGCTCGACTTGGTGCTTGCCCAGGAGGTGCTCTCGCGTGTCCGCCTATTGGCCGGGGACCCGCGGGATGAGCATCTGTTGTCCCGTCTGCAGGCCTGGACACAGAAGCCGGGCTGCGCCGAACTCGCTGTGTGCGCTGCCCGGGTCGCTGACTGGGCTGATCTGTTGAGCGCGGGCCGGGACGTGTTCCAGGCATGACCGCCGGGCTTCCGCGCTGGTTGCCAACGGTCGTCGCCGATCTTCGAGACGTCTCGGCCGACCTATTAGAACCCGGGCTCGCGCCGGCCGCCCTGATTGGCTCCGTGGGCGGGCATGGGCCGCTGCTGCGCAGTCTGCTGATGGCAGCTGACGCCTTCTCATCCCTGACCCCGCGACTACTGACGGAACTCGACGTCACGGCCGACGGATCATCGGGCGAGTGGCGGCTGACCATGGAGCCGCGTAGGGCGCGTCCATCGACGGCCCCTCATGACTACGTGCTGTCCAACGGAGAGGCGCTTCCGCTTCGCTGGCTTCGCTTTGATGCCGAACAGCGTCCTGATGCTAGCGCGCTTCGCTGGGCGCTCCACCTCTGTGGCCAGCTTCGGCAGCAGCTGCAAACTCACAGCCTGCGGGTCGGACGACAACTCGAAGAAGCGTTGCTTGTTCGTGCTGGCGAGAGCACCTGGGCAGTGCAGGACTCACAAACCCTCAGAGGCCTGGCGCAGGACGTGCAGCAACGGCTCGTGTCGATGCGGCAGGCAGAGGCCGACATCCGCGCGGTAGCGGGCCGCCAGATCTTCGGCAGCGATCGTGCGCCGGTGCCCTACCCGCAGCAGCCCGCATGGTCGCGACTGAAGCGCCTCGCACGGGAGCTGTTGAACCCGGAAGCGATGCTCGGGACGATGGTGAATGACCTGCTGGCGGAACCTATTGCCATTGCCGACGTGCCTTTCCTCTATCAGCGGTGGTGCGGCTTGCATCTGGTTCAAGCTTTCGAGCGCCTGGGGTGGAAGCGGCGCGGCGACCTTATGGGTGCACTCTTCCTTGGGGGCCGGGTTGAGCTCTCGGGTGTAGGGGCAGGGCACCTGACGATCTGGATCGAGCCGAGAGTCTCGCGAGCGACGATGCCTATGACCGGCTGGGGTTGTGCTTCGAGAGGCGACGAACTGACGCCTGACTTCCTCATCACCTGCGGAGAGGCCGGCATGCGCGACGCGTTCGTGCTGGACGCCACCCTCGCGACGTCGGACGAAGTGCTTAACTCGAAGTCGAAGTATCGCTTCGGCATCGTCGGCATCGACACGCTTCTCGTTGCTGGTGTTTCCGTGGCTCGGCGTCCCCTGCGTTCCTGGGCGATCGCGCCACTAGACAGCACCCTTTGCCGATTGAACGATCCTGAAGGCCGCACCGGTGGTGTTCCCTTGCATCCCGGTCGGCGCGATTTGCGTGCCTTGGACTCGTGGGTCGCTGATGTGTCCTTGCACGCACAACGACAAGCCATTCGCGGGCACGCAACACCCAGTGAAATGGAAGGGGCGGCGCAGTGATGAAGCGGGGCAGCAAGGTCACTCAGAACAGGAAGGGAATACATGAAGGCTGAAGACACCTCGTTCTTGAACTTGCTGGGCGGGGGTTCGCGACAGTTCGTGATTCCGGTCTTCCAGCGCCAGTACAGCTGGACGGAGGCGCAGTGCAGCCAATTACTCGGCGACGTAGTGCGCGTGGCGAGGCGTCCGCAAGGTGCCACACACTTTGTTGGGTCGGTGGTGTACGTGGCCAGTGGTGACCACAGTGCGGTCTTACCGCAGTGGCTTGTGATCGATGGCCAGCAGCGACTGACTACCTGCACGATCCTGCTAGCGGTGCTGCGTAATCGACTGAAGCTGCGCGAAGGAGAAGTCCCGATCACGGACTTACCGGCTGCACTTGACGAGCAGTTCTTGCTCAATAAGTTTGCACCGCCGGGATTGCGCGCGCGCTTGGCGTTGCGCGGCACCGATGACGTTTACCTCCAGAAGTTGTTGATCGGCCAGCAACTGCCCGACGACACGACCAACCGAGTGGCAGCCAACGCTGCCTTCTTCGAGCAGGCCTTGGTCAATCTCGACGAGTTGGAGGTGCTGGCGGGCCTGCGCCGGCTCATGGTGGTGTCTGTGTCATTGAAACCGGGCCAAGACAACCCGCAGCTGATATTCGAGAGCCTGAATTCCACGGGAATGACGCTGACGCAGGCCGACCTGGTGCGCAACTACGTGCTGATGGGTCACGCGGAGCCTCAGCAAACCGAGTGGTACCAGACGTACTGGTATCCCCTGGAACAAGCCTTCGGCGTCCACTATCGTGCCTTCTTCGACAACTTCCTTCGGGACTTCCTGACCCTGGAGCTCAACCCACCTCGGCCGCTGAGGCTGGACAGCGTCTACCGTGAGTTCCGCAACTGGTATCCGGCACAACCGGCCGACGGTCACGACGCGGACGCCGTTGCCAAGCTTGATCGCATGTTGCGCTTCGGCAGGCACTACTGCACTTTCATGTTCAACCCTCAGGCCGGAGGCGCGGCCGAAGTGGGTCTCCGGCGTGTGCAGCGATTGGTGGATGTGGCGGCCCCCACAGTGATGGTACTGCTGGAGCGCCGCTGGCACGACATGGTGATCGACGACAAGGAGCTCGTCCAGGCGCTGGACTTGATCGAGAGCTACGTGCTTCGTCGTTCGATGATCGGCGCCGAGACGCGCAGTGGCGGGCAGGTGTTCTCCGCATTGGCGCAGCGCATCACCGTCGATCAGCCGTTGGCTCGCCTAAAGGCGGCGCTGGTCAGGCAGCCGAAGGGCGCCGAGTTTCCCGACGATGTGGCTTTCGCCCATGCATTGCGAACTCAGGATCTGTACGGCCGCCGCAACCTGAAGTTCTTGCTCGAGAGGCTGACGAACTCCAGCAAGGAGAAGGTGCTCACCGACAATCTCACGATTGAACATGTGCTGCCGCAGAAGGAGAACCTGGCGCCGCAATGGCAAGCCATGCTGGGGCCCGAGTGGAAGGCGGTGAGGGCACAGTGCCTTCACAAGCTGGGCAACCTGACGCTGACAGGATTCAACAGCGAATTGGAGGCGCGGCCGTTCCTCGACAAGAAGCAGCATCCCGAGTGGGGCTACATCCACAGCCCTGTGTGGCTGAGCAAGAGCATCGCGTCGGAGGAAAGCTGGGGGCCGGAGCAGATCGATAAGCGCGGCATCCTGCTCGCCCAGAAGGCCATTCAAGTTTGGCGTCCTGTCGTTGCAGATCCGGCCATGCTCAAAACCTTGGAGCTTAACGATGAGAAGGAGCGCTCGTCAGCCTTTTCGCTGGAAGCGCTGAAGTGGGCGGCCGGGACCCGCGAGTGGTTTGACGAGTTGCGCGAGACCGTCTTGGGAAGCGCCGAGGGGGCCTTGGAGTTGCCACGCGCAAAGTCAGTCGTGTACCGAGCGCCGGACTGGATTGTTGAAGTTCTGCCGCGGGCCAAGGGCTTCACGATTCGCTTTGCTGCAGATGCCAGTGACCTCATGGAGATCGCTCCCGAAGTTCAAGATGCCGCGGCCTGGGTTTTCATCTCAAACAGCACAGTGTCCGGCGGCAGTCTGTACACAGTTTCGTCGCCCGCACAGCTGGCCGTGGCGAAGTCGCTTGTCATCCGGACCTGTCAGCTCATGTTCGAGCCGAACTGATATGAACTTGCGCACGCTAGGTATGCTCGAACGCGCGGGTCTGCGGAAGATAGCGACGGACTGCGGGTTCGATGTCCTTGAGGATGGCTCATGCTTGGTCGCAGCTGCCAGCACGCAGGCCCCCCTGCGCGCATGGGGGCGATGTCCCGCTCGCTGTTGAACCGTGACCGGTGACGGCTCCTCGGTGGACATGCTACGCGGCCTTCAAGACGGCGCCGTTGTCGCTTTCGGGGCGACGGCCATCCAGGGCCTTGAGGAGGG
>NZ_JBXVVZ010000007.1:144089-203851 GCF_057219775.1 Aquabacterium sp. T101 | reverse complement strand
CCTCCTCAAGGCCCTGGATGGCCGTCGCCCCGAAAGCGACAACGGCGCCGTCTTGAAGGCCGCGTAGCATGTCCACCGAGGAGCCGTCACCGGTCACGGTTCAACAGCGAGCGGGACATCGCCCTGGCGCCGGCCCACACCAGCTTGTCCCACAGGCGGGCGATGTCGTTCGGGTCCTCGCCGAGCAGCTCCGGCGCCAGCTCCTTCGCATGCGCGAACAGGCCCGGCCCCCCGGCGCGCTTGCTGTAGGTGAGGCCCAGGCCCTCGTGGCCGTCGCGGCTGCGGATCTCGGCAAAGACAAAGGCCACTTCCGTCAGCGGCTTCTGCCGCCCGGTCAGCACCTTCGCGTCGGAGATCGGCCGGGCCAGCGGCAGCACCACATGCGACAGGCGCAGCGCCTCGATGCGGTCGGCGCCCACCGGCGGTCAGCCCAGGGCTTCGAGACGCTGCTGCACCTGCCGCTTGCCGGCCTTGCGCAGCGCGGCGATCGCCACCAGGCGGTCGCGGCTGGGTCGGGCGCGGCCCGACTCCCACAGGTAGATCGACTGGCCCGACACGCCGAGCAGCTTGCCGGCCTCGCTGGCCGAGATGCCCAGCTTGGCGCGCAGCGATGCGAAGCCCTTGGGGCGGAATCGCAGCGCGGGGGCGTCGTCGCCGGCTTCGGCGGCGGCCGCCGCGCCCGCCCCACGCGTCGCACCGCGCGTGGCCTTCTTCAGCGCGCGCTCGAGCCCCTGGGCCCGGCGCTTCAACTCGGCGATCTCGCCGCGGTGGGTGGCCACGGCCTTCTTCAGGCTGGCCGTTTCCCGCCGCACTTCCTTGCGGGCGATGCGGGCGATTTCTTCCTTGAGGACAGAGGCGATGTTAGGCATGGGGCGAATTGTCCTCCAATGCGATTTCCTCGGCTTTGGAGGCCGTCAAGCAGCCTTTCGTGCCGATATGCCACGCTTAGGCCCACGCTGTGGAAGCACCACCGCCGGCAGGCCGCCAAAGAAAAGCTGCACCACCATCGGCGCCAGGTCCTCGTGCGTGAGCGTGCCGCCGGGGCGCAGCCAGGTGAAGGTCCAGTTGATCATGCCGAACAGCAGCATCGCCAGGGGCGTGGCGCGCGGCGCGAGATCGGGCCGCACGCGGGCGATGGTGCGGGCGAACGCCGCCACCACGCGCTTCTGGGCCGCCTGCACCTCGCCGCGCTCGTCGTCGCCGAGGAACTTCACGTCCTCGGTCAGCACGCGATGCTCGTGCTGGGCGCCGGCATACGCGGCCATGAAGGCCTCGATCAGCCCCTGCAGTTCGGCCTGCGGCGCCAGCTGACGCGACTGCACCGCCGCCACCACCTGCTCCAGCCTTTCGACGTGGGCCAGCGCGATGCGCGCCAGCAGCGTCGACTTCTGGCGGTAGTAGTGATACAGCGTGGCCTTGCTCACGTCGCAGGCCGCGGCCACGTCGTTCATCGACGTGGCGCTGTAGCCTTGGCGCGCGAACAGCTCCGCCGCCCGCGCCAGGATCGCCGCGGCCTGGTCGTCGTAGCCCGCCGCCCGCGTCCTAGCCATCCACAGCCTCCGCGCGCACCGGGCTACCGGTCATCGAAGGACAGCACCACCTTGTCGGTGAGCGGATGCGACTGGCAGGTGAGCACGAAGCCGGCCGCCACGTCGGCCTTGTCGAGCGCGAAGTTGCGCGTCATGCGCACCTGGCCCTCGACGAGCCGCGCGCGGCAGGTGCCGCACACGCCGGACGTGCAGGAGAACGGCACCTCCAGCCCCGCGGTGGCGGCAGCGTCGAGGATGCTCGGGTCGTCCTTGCCGAAGTCGAACTCGCGCCGCAGGCCGTCGCGCACGATCGTGATGCGCGCGCGCTCGGCGTCGCCGGGGCGGCTTTCGTGTTCCACCGCGCCGCCCTGCGCGCCGGCCTGCGGCGCCACGCCGAAGCGTTCGATGTGGATGCGCTCCTCGGCGACCCCGGCGGCCAGCAGCGCGGCCTCGGCCTCGTCGTTCATCTGGTACGGGCCGCAGACGAACGCATGGTCGATGCCCTGGGCGTCCACCAGCCGGCCGAGGAACTCGCCGAGCTTGATGCGGTCCATGACGCCGCTGTGCAGCGGCAGCTCGGTGGCCTCGCCGGAGAACACATGGTGCAGCACCAGGCGCGCCATGTAGCGGTTCTTCAGGTCCTCGATCTCCTCCTTGAACATCGTGGACTTGGGCGCGCGGTTGGCGTAGATCAGCGTGAAGCGCGACAGCGGCTCGCGGCCGAGCACGGTCTTCATGATCGACAGGATCGGCGTGATGCCGCTGCCGCCGGCCACGCCGAGGTAGTGGCGGCTCGCGGCCGGGTCCAGCGGCACGAAGAACCGGCCCTGCGGCGGCATCACCAGCACCGTGTCGCCGGGCCGCAGCCGTTCGTTGATCCACCCCGAGAAGCGGCCGCCGGCCACCTTGCGCACGCCCACGCGCAGCTCGCCGTCGTCGATGCCGGCGCAGATGGAGTACGAGCGGCGCAGGTCCTGCCCGTCCACGTCCGTGCGCAGCGTCAGGTACTGCCCCTGGTTGAAGGCGAACACCGAGCGCAGCGGCTCGGGCACGTCGAACGAGACAATGACCGCCTCTTCAGTGTCGGGCTCGATGGCGCGCACCTGCAGCGGGTGGAATAGAACACCGGGGTTCATATCGCCTTGAAGTGTTCGAAGGGTTCGCGGCAGTCCAGGCAGCGGTGCAGCGACTTGCACGCGGTGGCACCGAACGCCGACAGGCGCTCGGTGCGGGCACTTCCGCAGCGCGGGCAGGGCACGCCCGTCAACAGCCGCACCGGCTGCGCGCCGTCGCCGCAGCGGCCGGGCGGCGCGATGCCGTAGTCGCGCAGCTTGCGCCGGCCGTCGTCGCTGATCCAGTCGGTGGTCCACGCCGGCGCACGCTGCAGGCGCAGGCGCACCGGGCCCAGCGGCGCCAGCGCATCGCGCACGCTGGCCTCGATCACTTCGGTGGCCGGGCAGCCGCTGTAGGTGGGGGTCAGCGTGACCTCGATCGCGCCGTCGTCGGCCTCGGCCACGGCGCGCACGATGCCAAGGTCCACCACCGAGATCGCCGGCACCTCGGGGTCGGGCACGTCGGCCAGGCGCCGCCAGGCATCGTCCACGCGGGACGCCAGCGCCGTGCTCACCACACGCCCCCGGGATAGGACCGCGGCAGCACCTGCATCACCGCCAGCAGTGGCCCGAGGTGCTCGCTGTGGCGGCCGCGCTTGCCGTCGCCGCGCCAGGCCGACGCCGGCGGCAGCGCCAGCGTGGCCTCGGCCAGCACAGCTTGCACGTCGGCCAGCCAGCCCTCGCGCAGCGTGTCCCACGCCGGGCCGAGGCCGGACTCGGCTGCGGCGCGGTCGACCGCGTCGCTTTCGAACAGCTCGTTCGTGCAGGGCCACAGGCGCTCCAGCGCGTCGCGCATGCGGCGAGCGCTCTCGTCGGTGCCGTCGCCCAGCCGCACCACCCAGTCGGCCGCGTGCTCGCGGTGGTAGCGCGCCTCCTTCACGGCCTTGGCGGCGATGGCGGCCAGCTCGGGGTCGGTGGACCGTTCGAGCGCGCGCCACTGCGCCAGCATCCAGGCCGACAGGAAGAAGTTGCGCAGCACGGTCAGCGCGAAGTCGCCGCGCGCACCGGCCACCAGGGCATTGGGCAGCTCGGCCAGCGTCACGTTGAGGAAGTCGCGCTCGTCGCGCAGGAAGGCGAGCTGGTCCTCGTCGAAGCCCTGGCCTTCGAGCCGGCCGGCGTGGCTGAGCAGCGCACGCGCCTGGCCGAGCAGGTCGAGCGCGTGGTTGGCCAGCGCGATGTCCTCTTCCAGCACGGGTGCATGGCCGCACCATTCGGACAGACGGTGCGACCAGACGAGGCAGGTGTCCGCGAGACGCAGCACGTACTGCGCGCGGGCGTCGGGCTTCAGGGCGAGCGAGGCAACCATGGCGTCACATGTGGTTCACGGCGTCGGGCAGCTCGTAGAAGGTGGGATGGCGGTACACCTTGTCGGCCATCGGGTCGAAGTACATGTCCTTGTCGCCCGGGTCGCTGGCGATGATCTGGTCGCTGCGCACGACCCAGATGCTGGTGCCCTCCTGGCGCCGGGTGTAGACCTCGCGCGCCAATTGCACGGCGGCCTTGCCGTCGGGCGCGTGCAGGCTGCCGCAGTGCTTGTGGTCCAGGCCGGCCTTGCTGCGCACGAACACCTCCCACAGGGGCCACTCGGTGCCGGCCGCCGGACCGGCAGGCTTGTCGCTGCTCATGCCGCCTTCTCCTTCAATGCGCGCTTGCGCTCGTGAGCCAGGGCCGCGTCGCGCACCCAGGCACCGTCCTCCCAGGCCGCCACCCGCGTGGCCAGCCGCTCGCGATTGCACGGCCCGTCGCCGCCCACCACGCGCCAGAACTCGTCCCAGTCGATCGCGCCGAAGTCATGGTGGCCGCGCTGCTCGTTCCATTTCAGCTCGGGGTCGGGCAGCGTGACACCCAGCACCCGGGCCTGCTCGGCGGTGGCGTCGACAAACTTCTGGCGCAGGTCGTCGTTGCTGATGCGCTTGATGCCCCAGCGCATGCTCTGCTCGCTGTGCGTGCTCGCGGCGTCGGGCGGGCCGAACATCATCAGGCTCGGCCACCACCAGCGGTCCACCGCGTCCTGCACCATCGCGCGCTGGGCGTCGGTGCCGCGCGTCATCATCACGTGCAGCGCGTCGAAGCCCTGGCGCTGGTGGAAGCTCTCCTCGCGGCAGATGCGCACCATGGCGCGCGCGTACGGCGCATAGGAGCAACGGCACAGCGGCACCTGGTTCATGATCGCCGCGCCGTCCACCAGCCAGCCGATCACGCCGACGTCGGCCCAGGTCAGCGTGGGGTAGTTGAAGATGCTGCTGTACTTGGCGCGCCCGGTGTGCAGCGCGTGGAGCAGCTGGTCGCGACTGGTGCCCAGGGTCTCGGCGGCGGCGTAGAGGTACAGGCCGTGGCCGCCCTCGTCCTGCACCTTGGCCAGCAGGATCGCCTTGCGCTTGAGCGTCGGCGCGCGGGTGATCCAGTTGCCCTCGGGCAGCATGCCGACGATCTCCGAGTGCGCGTGCTGGCTGATCTGCCGCACCAGCGTCTTGCGGTAGTGCTCGGGCATCCAGTCCTTGGCCTCGATGAACTCGCCGGCGTCGATGCGGGCGTCGAAGCGCTGCTGCAGCGCGGCGTCCTCGAGCGCCGAGCGCTCCTCGCGCGGCGCGGTGTCCATGGCTTGCGTGTACATGGCGGCTCCCCTGCCCGGCTACTTCGGGCGCTTGTCGATCACGCGGCGGGCCTTGCCCACCAGCGTGCGCTCGATGCTGTCGGGCGCGCCGACGCTGACGCTGGCGGTGACGCCGATCAGCGTCTTGATGCGCTCGCGCAACGCATGGCCCACGGCCGCGCGGTCGGCGCCGGCATGCGCGGGCAGCAGCTCGCACAGCACCTGAAGCTCGTCCAGCGGGCCCTGGCGCGTGACGACGAGCTGATACTGGCCGCCGAGCTGGCCATGCTGCAGCACCAGCTCCTCCACCTGCGACGGGAAGACGTTGACGCCGCGGATGATCAGCATGTCGTCGCTGCGGCCGACGATCTTGCCCATGCGCCGCATGCTGCGCGCGGTGGGCGGCAGCAGGCGCGTCAGGTCGCGCGTGCGGTAGCGCACCACCGGCAGCGCCTCCTTGGTGAGCGTGGTGAACACCAGCTCGCCCTCCTGCGTGCCCGTGGCCGGGTCGTAGGGCCGCACCTCGCCGGTGTCGGGGTCGATGATCTCGGGATAGAAGTGGTCCTCCCAGATCACCGGGCCGTCCTTGGTCTCGATGCACTCGTTGGCCACGCCCGGGCCCATCACCTCGGACAGGCCGTAGATGTCCACCGCGTCGATGCCGGCGCGCACCTCGATGTCGTGCCGCATCGCCTCGGTCCAGGGCTCGGCGCCGAAGATGCCGACCTTGACGCTCATCGTGCGCGGGTCGATCCCCTGGCGCTCGAACTCCTCGATGATCACCTGCATGTAGCTCGGCGTGACCATGATGATGTCGGGCTGGAAGTCGCGGATCAGCTGCACCTGCTTTTCCGTCTGGCCGCCGCCCATCGGCACCACGGTGCAGCCCAGGCGCTCGGCGCCGTAGTGCGCACCCAGGCCGCCGGTGAACAGGCCGTAGCCGTAGGCCACGTGGACGATGTCGCCGGCGCGCCCGCCCGAGGCGCGGATCGAGCGCGCCACGAGGTCGGCCCAGCGGTCGATGTCGCCGCGCGTGTAGCCCACCACCGTGGGCTTGCCGGTGGTGCCGCTGCTGGCATGCACCCGCACCACCTGCTCGCGCGGCACCGCGAACATGCCGAACGGATAGTGGTTGCGCAGGTCGGCCTTGGTCGTGAACGGGAACTTCGCGATGTCGGCCAGCGAGCGGCAGTCAGACGGGTGCACGCCCCTGGCGTCGAAGGCCTGGCGGTAGTGCGGCACGTGGTCGTAGGCGTGCTGCAGTGTCCAGCGCAGGCGCTCGAGCTGCAGCGCCTGCAGTTCGTCGGCGCTGGCGCGCTCGATCGGTTCCAGCTCGTGCGGTTCCGGGTGCTTTCTCATGCCCTGGCCTTTCCCACCGGCAGGCCCTCGACCACGGGCTTGCCCTTCATCGTGAACGAGCGGCCCCGGAAGGCCGCCACAGTCTCGCCGCGCTGGTTGGTGACGGCGATGTCGTAGACCCCGGTGCGGCCGGTGCGCGACACCTCGCTCGCGGTAGCGGTGAGCTGGTCGCCGCCGCGCGCCGCCGCAACGATGTTGACGTCGAATCCCGCCGCCACGGTGAGCTCGTTGTAGGCATTGCAGGCAAAGGCGAACGCGGTGTCGGCCAGCGTGGCGATCAGGCCGCCGTGGCAGATGTCGAACCCGTTGAGCATGTCGGGCCGCACGGTCATCGTCACCGTGGCGCTGCCCGGGCCGACGGCCACGATGACCATGCCCAGGCCCTGCGAGGCGCGGTCGTCCTTCCACATCGCGTCGCGCGAGGCTTCGGCAATCTGCTGTGGCGTCATGGCGGTCCCGTCAACGGTCGGTGAACTTCGGCGCGCGCTTCTCGACGAAGGCGGCGATGCCCTCGCGGGCGTCGGCGGCACGGCCCAGCTCGCCTTGCCGGCGCGCCTCGGCCGACAGCGCTGCGGCATAGTCCAGCGCCATCGCGTCGTCGATGGCGTGGCGCGTCTCGGCGAGCGCCCGCGTGGGCATCGCGGCCAGTCGGGTGGCCAGTGCGAGCGCGGCGTCCATCAGCGCCGAGTCCTCCACGCACTGCCAGATCAGGCCGATGCGCGCGGCCTCCTCGGCCGGCAGCTTGTCGCCCGTCATCGCGAGGCCGATCGCGCGCGCCCGGCCCACCAGGCGCGGCAGCAGCCAGGTGCCGCCGCAGTCGGGCACGAGGCCGATCTTCGAGAACGCCTGGATGAAGCTGGCCGACCGCGCCGCCACCACGAGGTCGCAGCCCAGCGCGAAATTGGCGCCCGCACCCGCGGCCACGCCGTTGACCGCAGCGACCACCGGCACCGGCATCGACCGCACGCGCAGCGCCAGCGGCTTGTAGAGCGTTTCCACCACGCCGCCGACGTCGGGCACGCCCCCGACCATGCCGAGGCCGGGATCGTTCAGGTCCTGCCCGGCGCAGAAGCCGCGGCCGGCGCCCGTGAGCACCACCGCGCGCACGGCGCCGTCGTCGGCCGCCTCGTCGAGCGCGGCGCGCAGGCGGCCGTGCATCTCGGCGTTGAAGCTGTTGAGCTGCGCCGGGCGGTTGAGCGTGATCACGCGCACGGCACCGTGCGTGGCCGTCAGCACGGATGCCGGGGCTGCGGCGGGGAGATCGGGCTTCGAGGTCATGCGCCTTCCATTCATTGACCGACCGGTCGGTCGATCATAAGGGCAGGCGCCCGGCGACCGGAAAGGCGACGCCCCGGGACAAACCCGGGGCGTCCAGCGCGCGCCCGCCTAAGCCGGCTGCGCGACGCGGAACACCGCCACCGCGTCCACCAGCCCGGCCGCCTGCCGCTTGAGCGCCTCGGCGGCGGCAGCGCTCTGCTCCACCAGGGCCGCGTTCTGCTGGGTGCCGCGGTCGAGTTCGCCGACGATGCGGCCGACCTGCTGCACGCTCACGCTCTGCTCGGCGCTGGCCTGCTGGATCTGCGCCACGATCTCGTTGACGCGGCGGATCGACAGCACGATCTGCTCCATCTTGCGGCCGGCCTCGTCCACCAGCTGCGCCCCGCCTTCCACACGCGACACATTGGCGGCGATCAATGCCTTGATCTCGCGCGCCGACGCCGCCGAGCGCTGCGCCAGGCTGCGCACCTCGGAGGCCACGACCGCGAAGCCGCGCCCCTGTTCGCCGGCGCGCGCCGCTTCCACCGCAGCGTTGAGCGCCAGGATGTTGGTCTGGAAAGCGATGCCGTCGATCACCGAGACGATGTCGGAGATCTGCTTGGACGACGCGTCGATGCCCTTCATCGTCTGCACCACCTGGTTCATCGCCGCGCCGCCCTCCTCGACCACGGTGCTGGCGTGGCGGGCCAGGTCGCGCGCCTTCTCGGCGTGCTGCGCGCTGTCGCCGGCCGCGCTGCCGAGCTGGCCCATCGTGGCCGAGGTCTGCTCCAGCGCGCTGGCCTGCTGCTCGGTGCGGGCCGACAGGTCCAGATTGCCCTGCGCGATCTCGCGGCTGGCGGTGGCCACGCTCTCGGCATTGCCGCGCACGCTGTCGATGATGCCGGCCAGGCGCTGGCGCAGTTCCAGCAGCCGCGCCAGCACGCTGTCCGGGGCGCAGCCCGGCGGCGTGGCGCACGGGCTCAGGTCACCGTCGCCGAGGCGGCGCACCAGCTGCACCACGTCGTCCGGCGCGCCGCCCAGGCGGCGGTTGATCCACCACCACTGGCGCAGCGCCCAGCCCGAGCACAGCGTCACCAGCAGCGTGAGCGCCGCCACGGCCCAGGCCCAGCGCGCCTGGCGCGCCTGGGCCGCCAGCACCGCCGTCTGCGTGCGCTCGTCGAGCAGCACCATGAACTCATTGACGGGCCCCATGATCCGGGCCTTGAAGCGGTGGTAGTCGGCGTCGTTCATCATCTGCAGCGCGCGGGCGCGGTCGGGCGGCGCCTGGCGCGTGAACCGGCCCTGTCCGTCGTCGTACAGGCCTTTGACCATGTTCATCGCGACCGTCTCGGTGGTGACGAGGTCGTTGGAGTTGTCCTGCGCCTGCTTGAGCTTGGCGAACTCCTGCTCGGTGAAGCCGGCGCGGCGCATGCGATCGCTGAGCGACAGGGTCTCGCCGTCGCCGCCGGGCGGCGTGGCGTCGGCGGCACGGAAGTCCCAGTAGATGCGCTCGTAGTGGGCCGGCCGCGGGCGCTTGCCGTTGCGGATGTCCAGCACCTCGAAGTACTGCTGCTCCCACTTGGGGTCGCCGGTGGCGACATAGGTGCGGGCCAGGCGGGTGAGGTCGTCCGAGCTCTGCCGCAGTTCGTCGGCGAGCAGGTAGCTGTCGTAGCGCGCCTGGATGGCGCGGCCCACCTGGGCGTCGGCCAGCGCGAGGCCGACCACGCTGGCGGCCAGCAGCAGCATGCCCGCGCCGATGGCGGTGATGGGCGTGCGGAAAAGCTTGAGGTTCAGTGTCATGGCGATGTCCTTCGGGTGTGCGGAGCCGCGGTCGCGGGCCCCGGGCGGCATCAACTGCCTGCCCCGCTTTCGGTGCCGGCACCGACCCCATGGATGGCCCCGGCGGACCAAGCGGCTGCGATCGACGGCGTTGACCGGTCGCAATGCCGCTCCTACGATGCGGCGCCTCATACCCCGGACCCAGCACCCCATGACCTGCTACGCCATCGACGGCCTCGTGCCGGTGGTCGACCCCACGGCCCACGTGCATCCGCAGGCGGTGCTGATCGGCGACGTGTGGGTGGGCCCCGGCGTGTATGTCGGCCCGTGCGCCAGCCTGCGCGGCGACTTCGGCCGTCTCGTGCTGCAGGCCGGCAGCAACGTGCAGGACAACTGCACGCTGCACGGGTTTCCCGGCAGCGACACCGTGGTGGAGGTGGACGGCCACATCGGCCACGGCGCCGTGCTGCACGGCTGCGTCGTGCGTCGAGGCGTGCTGATCGGCATGAACGCGGTGGTGATGGACGAGGCCGAGGTGGGCGAGTACGCCATCGTGGCGGCCAGCGCCTTCGTGCGCGCCGGCATGAAGATCCCCCCGCGCACGCTGGTGGCCGGCGTGCCTGGCAAGGTGGTGCGCGAGCTGACCGAGGCCGAGATGGCCTGGAAGCACGACGGCACGCTCGTCTATCAGCACCTCGTGGGCCGCTGCCATGCGTCGCTGGTGGAGACCGCGCCGCTGGCGTCGGCCGACCCGGCCCGGCCGCGGCTGACGGCGCAGGCCTGCGGCCTGGACGTCAAGCCGCTGGTGGCGACGAAGCGGTAGCGGCGCGGGCCGTCACGGCCGCGCCTGCAGGGCGTAGGGATCGGGGCATGACGGCGCGCCTTCGGTGCGCGGCACCGGCACGGACATCAGCCAGTTGCGCAGCGTGCGGATCACCACGCGAGCGCAGCCCCGGGCCACAGCCTGGCCCCGCTCCATCTTCTCGCCGCCAGCGAACGAGTACCGGTGCGTGCGCGGCGGTTCGTCGACGAGCGCGAGCCCGTCACGCTCCAGCAGCGCAACGTCCAGGCTGTGCGCCAGCAGGGACTCGACCTGGCGCCGCAGTGCCGGACCCGGGTCGTCCACCCCTGCCAGCGTTGTCCCCTGGGTGTCGAGCATGGGTGACACGACCCGAACCAACTGGGTGGTTCCCTCCTCCTTCAGACGACCGGCCGGATAGAGGCTGACCAGACCGTCGAGCACGATGTGGCCTTGGTCCTGAGTGACAAAAAAGGTTGGATCGACTTCCACCACGAGCCCGGTCGTCACGTCCGCCGCGCTTGGCACCACCTGAACGGCCGAACGCGGCCGCGACTTCGCCACGGCGCCTTGCAGTACCTCCAGCGGCTGCAGTCCCGCCAGGTGCGGGCGCAGGGGATCGAGGGCCTTGTCGGCCACCTCCTGCCGCGCGCTTCTCTCCGCGGCCTGCCCGCCCTTGACCAGCGCCATGTGGGTGAGGACGGCCACCAGCAGACCCGCGGCGTTGGGCGCCGGATAGAGCAGACCGGCGCCCAGGTTGCCGGCCGATTCTCCGGCGGGTATGCCCTGCCACTTGAAGCCATTGCCTCCGGTGGGCACCACGCTCACCTGGGCGGCCGCTGCCTGCATGCAGCACAGCCACACTGCAATGCAGGCGGCGGTCCGCAGGGCGCCGTGCGGCCTCACGGGGCGATGGCCTTCCTGACGCGATCCCTGGTCATCTCGACGGTCTGGAAGTAGGCGTTCGTCATGCCGGGGAACTTTGGGGGCTCGTCCCATGCACCCTCGGCCAGCGCCGACAAGTCGAGGACCTCGTACCAGTCGTACTTGTGGTCGGCCAGGTTGACGATGAAGGCCTCGCCCTTGACCACCGCTCTCGGCGCGCCGGTGGGCACGTACGACGCGTAGTTGCGCCAGGCACCGAGGGCGACCACGTTGACCACGAGCAGGCGGTCCACGTCGAGGCGGGCCTTGAGCGCGGAGAAGTCCTTGCGGGCGAATCCGGCCTCAGGCTTGCGATCCGGCAGTTCGGACAGCTTGATCGGTGTGGGGGCCATGACGACCTTCTGCTGCCGCGCCCGCAGCAGGGCGGCCAGTTCGTCCGGAAGCGCCTTGAGGTCGTCGACCGGCCAGGCCTTCACCACCGTCGTCAGTGAACTGTTGGCCAAGGAGGCCACCCCAAGACACAACAGGCAGTCGGCCCCGGGAAACGCAGTGTCCGGGGCAGGCAACTCGGCCATCACGACGCCGATGCGGTCGGTCCGTCCCGTGTAGAAGTCCTTGCCCAGCGGCACGGGCGCCTGCGGCGGCGTGGCGCAGCCCCCCAACGCAACGGCCAGCACCACCGTGGATACCACCGATCTCCAACCCATGCTCCCTCCTGATCGTTGTCGAAAGGCCCGGATTTTCTTGGCCGGCGGCGGCGGACTGATGATCGCTAACGATTAGCCCGGCGGGATACCCTGGGGCTTGACCTGCGTCGGGGATGATGGTTGAGCGGGTACTTCCGGCCCGCCGACCCGTTGCACTCCAGGCTCACGGCGCACGCCTGCGGCCTGGACGTCAAGCCGCGGGTGGCGACGAAGCGGTAGCTACGCCAGCGCCAGCGCTTCGGGAGCTGGCACCCGGCCGGCCAGCATCTGCACCGTGCGCCGCAGCTTGTTCGGGCGCACCGGTTTGTACAGCACCACGATGCGCGTCTGTGCGTCGTCGTCCGGCACGCCGAAGCCGATGTCGCCGGTGACCAGCAGGGCCGGCACGTCGCGATGTCCGAGGCCCTGTCGGATGCGGCGCACCAGGTCCAGGCCGTTGTGCTCGGCGCCCAGGTGCAGGTCGCTGATGACGAGGTCGAAGCGCTCCCGCGCACCCGCCGCGAGCGCGGCGTCGAACGAGTCGAAGCCGCGCACCACCAGGCCCATCTCGCCGAGCAGGCGCTCCATCTCCTGCAGGATGACGGCGTGGTTGTCGACCAGCAGCACGCGCACGCCGGCCACGCTGGCCATTGGCGCCTCGGCCGCCGGCACGGCCACGGCCTCGCTGCGCACGTGCGGCATGGACAGCACGATGCGCGTGCCGCCACCGGGCTTGGACTCGATGCCCAGGTTGCAGCCCATCAGCTGGCACAGGCCCCGCACGACGCCCAGGCCGAGGCCGAGCCCGCCGAGGGAGTCGTCCGACCGCCGGATGTAGGGGCCGCCCGCGGCGTCGATCACGTCGGCGGGAATGCCCGGGCCGGTGTCCGTGACCGCGACGCTGGCCTGGCCGCCGGCGATCTCAACGCGGCACTCGATGCCGCCGCTGTGGGTGAACTTGACGGCGTTGTCGAGCACGTTGTGCAGCACGCGCCGCAGCAGGGCCGGGTCCGTGCGCACGAGATGGCGGCTCGCAGCCGCGGCCGGTGCGCGCAGGTACAGGCCCTTGCGCGCGGCCACCTCGCGCACCGACGACAGCGTCTCGGCCACCAGGGTGCCGATCTCCACGTCGGCCAGCGTCACCGGCTGCTTGCCCAGCTCGATGCGCGAGTAGTCCATCAGCTTGTTGAGCAGCTCCTGCAGGTAGTCGGCCGTGGAGCGGATGGTGCTGAAGCGGTGCCGGGCGGCCTGCGAGTCGGCGTCCGACCCCAGGCGGTCCGCCAGCAGCGACAGTGCATGCACCGGCTGGCGCAGGTCGTGACTGGCGGTGGCCAGCAGCAGCGTCTTCGAGCGGATCGACTCGGCCAGCTGCGCGTTGCTGGCCAGAAGCCGCTTGCGCAGCAGCTCGCGCCGGCACACGTCGCGCAGATTGGCGCGGATGGCGCGCACGTTGCGCTGGATGATCAGCTCCTGTGCGCACAGGCCGAGAAGGCAGCACACCAGGATGCCGCGCTGCAGGCTGGCGCCCAGGTCCACCAGCACGGTGGCGCCGACACCCGCGCCCACCGCCAGCACGCACATCAGCCTCAGCCCGTGGGCCGGTGCCGGCAGCAGCGAACACACCACACCCAGCACCGTGATCATCACGCACAGGAACAGCAGCACCAGCGGCTCCGACAGCCGCGGCAGGGTCAGCAGGGCCACCGTGCCCCACAGCGCCCCCTGCAGCGCCAGATGGCGCCCGAGCTGGCGCCGCCACCCGCGCACCTGCCCCCGAGTGAAACCGCCCGGCACCGCGCGGCGCAGCCGCGTGGCCAGCAGATAACGGTCCAGCGCGTAGGCCGCGCCGAGCAGCAGCAGCAGCGCGACGAGGCCAGGTGCCACCTCGCCCACGCCGACCATCACCCCCGCCGTCAGCGCCACCCACGGCGGCAGCGCCAGCCGCAACGCCGAGCCTTGCAGGAAGTGGCGCACCTCCTCCTGGAACAGCAGGCTCCGCACGTCGGCGGTACGCGTGAGCAATGGAAGATTCATCGGCGCCCCCTCCGGCAGGTGCCGGTTTCGCGGCCGATCTTTGGCGCGCCAAGGGGAACACTTCTGCCGCAGGAACCAAACGCCGACTAGCTGGAACAGAACAGCTGTTGGCTGGAACGTAGAGACGCCTCTACATCGGGAACCAGTCGAAACGGCGCTCGCCGAGCCGAAACACGCCGACGCCGGACTGCCGCATCGGCAGCCGCAACAGCACCTCGCCCTGCGGGCTGGCCACCACGCTGCCGCCGGCATCGACACCTTCCTCCGGCCGATTGAGCGCATTGGGCCAATTGGTGTGGACGACGAAGGCGCCCGTGGCGAGCGCCAGACGCTGGATGTCGCGGACGTACTGCGGTGGGTCCGTGCGGGGCTTGTCGGGGTCCTGGCGCAGCGCGCCGGGCACGAAGATCAGGTCCACGGCGCCCGGCGGCAGGTCGGCCAGGACCGGTTCATGGTCCTCCACCTCGCGACAGATCACCGCCGAGCACCGCAAGCCCTGCAGCACGCCCACCGGACGACCGGTGCCCCGGGCGAAGAAGGTCGCCTCGGGGTCGGTGAGCCCGCGCTTGGACACCACCGCCGCCTCGCGGCCGGCTTCGTCGATCAGCAGATGCGAGTCGTAGCGGGCACCGTCCGCACCGAAGGTGGGCGCTCCGACGGCAATGCCCATCGCGAGGTCGGTCGCGCGCTGCCGCAGGCGCCGCACCACGGGCTCCACGACCTCGGGCCGCGCCTCGCGCCCGATCTGGCGATGAAAGCCGGTGACCGCCAGCTCGGAGAAGCCGCACAGCCGGGCGCCCTGCCCGTGCGCCAGCCCGAGCGCCTGCTCGATGGCCCGGGCGTTGTCGTCCGTGGTCCAGTGCATCGCGATCTGCGCGATGGCCACGCGGGGCAGGCCCGGCGCCGTCATCACGACCGGCGCACGCTCTCCACCGCGTCCAGCACCGCCTCCGGCGTGGCCGGCGCGCGCAGCTTCGGGTCCACCCGGTGCCCTCCCACCGACGACACCGCGTCGCGGATCGCCAGCAGCGCCGAGAACGGCAGCAGCAGCGGCGGCTCGCCCACGGCCTTGCTGCGGTGGATGGTGTCGGCCGGGTTCGGCGCGTCGAACAGCGCAGTGTGGAAGCGCGCCGACGGGATGTCGTTGGCGGTGGGGATCTTGTAGGTGCTGGGCGCGTGCGTGAGCAGCGCGCCGGTCTTCGGGTGCCACACCAGCTCTTCCATCGCGAGCCAGCCGTAGCCCTGGATGTAGGCGCCCTCGACCTGGCCGATGTCCAGCGCCGGGTTCAGGCTCGTGCCCACGTCGTGCAGGATGTCGGCCGCCAGCAGGCGGTGCTCGCCGGTCAGCGTGTCCACGACTACCTCGCTGACCGCCGCACCGTAGGCGAAGTAGAAGAAGGGCTTGCCGGTCATCGTGGCGCGGTCCCAGCTCAGGCCGGGCGTGGCGTAGAAGCCGTCGCTCCACAGCTGCACGCGTGCGGTGTAGGCGGCGGCCACGAGCTGGTCGAACGGCGCCTCGGCCAGCCCCGCCGTGGCGGCGAAGGCGTCCAGCCGCGCGCGGATCCTGCGCGCCGCGTCCTGCGCCGCCTTGCCGTTGAGGTCGGCCCCGGTGGATGCAGCGGTGGCGCTGGTGTTGGCGACCTTGGCCGTGTCGGTGGCGGTGCAGCGCACGCGCTGCAGCGGGATGCGCAGCTCGTGCGCCACCACCTGCGCCACCTTGGTGTTGACGCCCTGGCCCATCTCGGTGCCGCCGTGGTTCACCAGCACCGAGCCGTCGGTGTAAACGTGCACCAGCGCACCGGCCTGGTTGAAGTGGTTCACGTTGAACGAGATGCCGAACTTGACCGGCGTGAACGCGATGCCGCGCTTGAGCACCGGGCTGGCCGCGTTCCAGGCCGCGATCTCGGCGCGCCGCTCGCGGTAGCGGCTGGTGCGCACCAGCTGCTCGGTCAGCGGCTCGAGGATGTTGTCTTCCACCCGCTGCTGGTAGGGCGTCACATCGCGCTGGCCCACTCCGTAGTAGTTGGCACGCCGCACGTCGAGAGGGTCCAGGCCCAGCCTGCGCGCGATGCTGTCGAGGATGAACTCGATGGCGATCGCGCCCTGCGGCCCGCCGAAGCCGCGGAAGGCGGTGTTGCTCTGCGTGTTGGTGCGCGCGCAGTAGCCGTGCATCGACACCGCGGGCAGCCAGTAGGCGTTGTCGAAGTGGCACATCGCCCGCGTCATCACCGGCGGGCTCAGGTCGGCCGAGAAGCCGGCGTTGGCGATCAGGTCGATCCGTGCGCCGAGCACGCGGCCGGCGTCGTCGTAGCCGACGTCGAAGTCGAACTCGAAGCCGTGGCGCCGGCCGGTGACCATGAAGTCGTCGTCGCGGTCCAGGCGCAGCTTGACCGGGCGGCGCAGGCGCGCGGCCAGCACCGAGGCCACGCAGGCCGGCAGCGCGCTCTGCGATTCCTTGCCGCCGAAGCCGCCGCCCATGCGCCGGCACTGCACCTGCACCTGGTTGGCGTCGCGGCCGAGCGCATGCGCCACCAGGTGCTGCATCTCGGTCGGGTGCTGGGTGGAACAGTGCAGCAGCAGCGTGTCGTCTTCCAGCGGCACGGCGTAGCTGATCTGCCCTTCCAGGTAGAACTGCTCCTGCCCGCCCACGCTCAGGCTGTCGCGCAGCCGGTGCGGCGCGGCGGCCAGCGCCGCCGCCGCGTCGCCGCGCGCCAGGTGCATCGGCGGCACCACGTAGCGTTGCGCGGCATGCGCCTCGCGCGCGGTCAGCAGCGCAGGCAGCGGCTCGATGGTCAGGAACTCCTTCGCGCGCGCGGCCACGCGGCGCGCCACGCGACGGTCCTCGGCCACCACGGCGAACACCGGCTGGCCCAGGTAGTGCAGCGTGCCGTGCGCCAGGATCGGGTCGTCGCCCTTGACGATCGGCGCGCAGTCGTTGGTGCCGGGGATGTCGTCGGCCGTCAGCACCGCCACCACGCCGGGCTCGGCGCGCAGGCGCGCCACGTCCACGGCCACGAGCCGCCCGTGTGCCACCGGCGACAGGCCGAGCGCGCAGTGCAGCGTGCCCTGCAGTTCGCGGATGTCGTCGGTGTAGGTGGCCTCGCCGGCCACGTGCAGGTGCGCGGACTCGTGGGCACGGTCCACGCCCACCTGGGGCGCGGCCGCGGCGGCCAGGGTGTCGTCGCGCCGGTTCATGCGGTGGGCCTCGCGAACACGTTCACCTGCGCGGCGGCCAGCGGCGCGTCGGTGCGGGTCTCGAGCCAGAAGCGCCGCAGCAGGTTGGCGGCCGCGCGGCGGCGGTAGTCGGCGCTGGCGCGCAGGTCGCTGATCGGCGCGAAGTCCAGCGCCAGCGCGGCCGCGGCGGCTTCGGCCGTGGCCTCGTTCCAGGGCTGGCCACGCACCGCCGCCTCGGCCGACGCGGCCCGCTTCACCACGGCGGCCATGCCGCCGAAGGCAAAGCGCGCATCGCGCACCGTGGTGCCGTCGAGCGCGATCGCCAGGCCCGCCGCCAGGCCCGAGATGTCGCTGTCGTAGCGCTTGCTCAGCTTGTAGGCGCGCAGCCGGGTGTGCGCCGGTGGTGGCACCTCGACAGCGCGCACGAACTCGCCGGGTTGCAGCGCGTTCTTCATGTAGTCCAGGTAGAAGGCGTCCAGGCGCACGCGGCGCTCGGTGGCACCGCGGCGCAGCACCAGGGTCGCGTCCAGCGCCATCAGCACCGGGGCGCCGTCGCCGATGGGCGAGCCGTTGGCGAGGTTGCCGCCCAGCGTGCCGGCGTGGCGCACCGGCGGCGACGCGAAGCGGCGCCACATCTCGTCCAGCTCGGGGTGGCGCGCGGCCAGCGCCGCCCAGGCGTCTTCCAGCGACGCGGCCGCACCGATGACCAGCGTGCCGTCGGCGGCCGTCTCCACGCGCCGCATCGCAGCCACGCCGGCGGTGGCCAGCAGCACCGGCAGGGCCTTGTGCTGCTTGTTGACCCACAGGCCGATGTCGGTGGCGCCGCCCAGCAGCCGCGCATCGGGCCAGGCCTCGCGCAGCGCGGCGAGCTGGTCCACGGTATGCGGCACGAAGGCGCGCGCGCCCTGTGCGTCGGTGAAGGCCAGCGGCGGGTCGGCCGCCAACGTGGCCAGTGCGGCGGCCACCGGCGCCGTTTCCAGCTTGCAGGCCGGCAGCTCGAACATGCGCTCGGCCGCGTCGAGGATGGGGCGATAGCCGGTGCAGCGGCACAGGTTGCCGGCCAGGTCGTCGGCCAGCTGCTGCCTCGAGGGCACGGCGCCGCGCGCGGTGTCGCGCTCGTACACCTGCACCATCGACATCACGAAGCCCGGGGTGCAGAAGCCGCACTGCGAGCCATGGCTGTCCACCAGCGCCTGCTGCGCCGGGTGCGGCGCGCCGCCGCAGGCGGGCTTGAGGTCTTCCACCGTGAGCAGCGCCTTGCCGTCGAGCATCGGCAGGAACTGGATGCAGGCATTGACGTTGCGCCAGGCCACGCCGTCGCCGCGACGCTCGCCCACCAGCACGGTGCAGGCGCCGCAGTCGCCCTCGGCGCAGCCTTCCTTGGTGCCGGTGCAGCGCACGTCCTCGCGCAGCCAGTCGAGCACGGTGCGCGTGGTGTCGGCAGCATCGACCTCGACGATGCGCCCGCGGTGGACGAAGCGCACCGGGCGCTCGACGCAGCCAGCGAGCCGGGGGTCGGGGGACGGGGTGTCGGTCGGGCCCTGGGACATACCCGAACCATACGCCCGGACGCTGTCGTCGGCATACGATGCCCCTGATGCCAGATATGCGGGGGAGCGTATGTCCGAGCGGGCGCCATTCAGCAAGATCGACCTCCATCTCGTGAAGGTCCTGCACACCGTGGTCACCGAAGGCAGCGTCTCGCGCGCCGCGCTCAAGCTTGCCAGCAGCCAGCCGGCCGTCAGCGCCCAGCTCAAGCGGCTGCGCGCGCTGACGGGCGACCCCTTGCTGGTGCGCTCGGGCACCGGCATGGCGCCCACCAGCACCGCGCTGGCGCTGGTGGAACCGGCGGCCAACCTGCTGCGCGAGGCCGCCGTGCTGTTCGGCCAACGCCGCGGCGGCCGCCCGTTCGACCCGGCGACCAGCGAGCACACCTTCACCATCGCCGCCAGCGACTACCTCGACCCGCTGTTCCTGCCCGAGCTGGTGGCGCGCATCGGCCAGCAGGCCCCCGGCGTGCGGGTCGACCTGCATGCGCTGTCGTCCGACTTCGACTACCGCCGCAGCCTGGCCCGCGGCGAAGTGGACCTCGTGGTCGGCAACTGGCTCGAACCGCCGGGCGAACTGCACCTGGGCCGCCTGTTCACCGACGAGATCGTCTGCCTGGTGGGCGAGGACCACCCCGCCGTGCGCAACCCGCGCGGCTGGACCGAAGCGCGCTACCTCGCCGCCGAGCACGTGGCGCCGAGCTTCTTTGCGCCCGGCGTGCGCGGCGTGATCGACGAGCACCTGGCCGGCCTGGGCCATGCACGCCGCATCGCGGTGCGCAGCCCCCACTTCGGGCTGATCCCGCTGATGCTGGCCCGCACGCATCTGGTGCTGACCACCGGACGCCTGTTCTGCAACCGCTATGTCGACGCGCTGCCGGTGCGCATCGTGCGCTGCCCGATCGCCTTCCCGCCGCTCACCTACTACCAGCTCTGGCACGACGTGACCCACGCCAGTGCCGCGGCACGGTGGCTGCGCGACCAGGTGCGCGACGTGGCACGCTCGCTCGCGTCGCAGGCCCTGCCCGCACGCGC
Organism: Aquabacterium sp. T101; assembly: GCF_057219775.1. NCBI lineage: Bacteria > Pseudomonadati > Pseudomonadota > Betaproteobacteria > Burkholderiales > Sphaerotilaceae > Aquabacterium > Aquabacterium sp. T101. Next base: position 184,062 of record NZ_JBXVVZ010000007.1, on the reverse strand, counting down.
GGCGCGCCGCACCGGGGGGGCCGCGACGTGACAGCCACGACCGGCTTGCGCCCGTTCGCGCTGCGCGCCGACCTGCTCGACTTCGCGGCCGACCCCGGCTGGAGCGCGGCCGACGACGCCCCCGGCGTGCGCTTCCGGCCCGACCACTGGCTGCTGGTGGACGCCCAGGGCCGCGTCGCCGGCGTGCAGGCCGACGCGCCCGACGCGTCGTGGCAACGCATCGACTGCAGCGGCCGGCTGCTGACGCCCGGCTTCGTCGACACGCATGTGCACCTGCCGCAGCTCGAGGTCATCGCCAGCTACGGCACCGAGCTGCTGGACTGGCTCAACACCTACACCTTCCCCGCCGAGCGGCGCTGGGCCGACCCGGCGGTGTGCGCGGCCGGCGCGGCCACCTTCCTCAACGCGCTGCTGGCCCATGGCACCACGTCGGCGGTGGTGTTCCCGACCGTGCATGCGGGCTCGGCCGACGCCCTGTTCGCCGCTGCGCAGCAGCGCGGCATGCGCGTCATCGCCGGCCAGTGCCTGATGGACCGCCATGCGCCGCCCGACCTGACGGTGGCGGTGGATGCGAGCGAACGCGACAGCGAGGCGCTGATTGCCCGCTGGCACGGCCGCGGCCGGCTCGCCTATGCCGCCACCGTGCGCTTCGCGCCCACGTCCACCGATGCCCAGCTGGCGATGACCGGCCGCCTGCTCGCGCGCCATCCGGGCCTGTACCTGCAGACCCACGTGGCCGAGAACCGCGCCGAACTGGACTGGGTGGCGCAGCTGTTTCCCAGCGCACGCAGCTACCTCGACGTGTATGCGCAGCACGGCCTCGTGGGCGTGCGCTCGGTGCTGGCGCACGGCATCTGGCTCGACGCCGCCGACCGGGCGCTGCTGGCGCGCGAGCGCGCGCAGATCGCCCACAGCCCGAGCAGCAACCTCTTCCTCGGCTCGGGCCTGATGCCCTGGCGCACGCTGGAAGACGCCGGCGTGCCCGTCACGCTGGCCAGCGACGTGGGCGGCGGCACCAGCCTGTCGATGCTGCGCACGATGGCCGACGCCTACAAGGTGCAGGCGATGCAGCACCAGCGCCTGCCGGCCTGGAAGGCCCTGCACACCGCCACCCGCGGCGCGGCGCAGGCGCTGGGGCTGGCGCACGAGATCGGCTCCTTCGACACCGGCTGCGTGGCCGACCTGGCGCTGTGGCGCTGGGCCGCCGGACCGGTGGCCGCGGTGCGCGACGCCGCGGCCCGGAGCTTGCATGAACGCGTGTTCGCCTGGATGACCCTGGCCGACGAACGCAACCTGGTGGCCACCTGGGTGGCCGGCACCGAACGACACCGCACCACGACGGAGACCGCCGCATGAATGCGCCCCCGAGACTCGAGCTCCAGCACATCAGCAAGCAGTACCCCGCCGTGAAGGCCAACGACGACGTGAGCCTGACGGTGCAGCCGGGCGAGATCCACGCCATCCTCGGCGAGAACGGCGCCGGCAAGAGCACGCTGATGAAGATCGTGTTCGGGGCCGTGCAGCCCGACAGCGGCACGATCGCCATCGACGGGCAGCCGGTGACGATCCGCAACCCGCACGAGGCCAAGGCGCACGGCATCGCGATGGTGTTCCAGCATTTCAGCCTGTTCGACACCCTCACCGCGGCGGAAAACGTCTGGCTCGGCCTGGACAGCGGCGAGTCGCTGGCGCAGGTCACCGAACGCATCGTGGCCAAGGCCGGCGAGTACGGCCTGCCGGTGGACCCGACGCGCCCGGTGCACAGCCTGTCGGTGGGCGAGCGCCAGCGCGTGGAGATCGTCCGCGCGCTGCTGGCCAACCCGAAGATCCTCATCCTGGACGAACCCACCTCGGTGCTCACGCCGCAGGCGGTGCAGACGCTGTTCCTCACGCTGCGCCAGTTGGCCGCCGAGGGCTGCTCCATCCTCTACATCAGCCACAAGCTCGACGAGATCCGCGAGCTGTGCCACGCCTGCACCGTGATGCGCGGCGGCCGCGTCACCGGCGTGGTGGACCCGCGGCAGGAGAGCAACGCGTCGCTGTCGCGCCTGATGATCGGTGCCGAGCCGCCGCAGCTGGTGCACCGCGAGGCCACCGTCGGCGACGTGGCGCTGGAAGTGCGCCACCTCAGCCTGCCGCCGGACAGCGCCTACGGCGTGCCGCTGCAGGACATCTGCCTGCAGCTGCGCGCCGGCGAGGTGCTCGGCGTGGCCGGCGTGTCGGGCAACGGCCAACAGGAACTGCTGGCCGCGCTGTCGGGCGAGGACCGCCGCGCGGCGGCCGGCACGCTGTCGCTGTTCGGCACCGACATCGCGCGCGCCAGCCCGCACCGGCGCCGCGTGCAGGGCCTGTACTTCGTGCCCGAGGAACGCCTGGGCCGCGGCGCGGTGCCGATGGCTTCGCTGGCGTCCAACACCCTGCTCACGCGGCGCGAGACCGTCGGCCGGCTGGGGTGGATCGACGTCGGCGCCACGCGCACGCTGGCGGCGCGCCTGATCGAGCGCTTCAAGGTCAAGGCTGGCGGCCCCGACGCGCACGCCAAGAGCCTGTCCGGCGGCAACCTGCAGAAGTTCATCGTCGGGCGCGAGATCGACGCGAAGCCGCGCGTGCTGGTGGTGGCGCAGCCCACCTGGGGCGTGGACGTGGGCGCGGCAGCGCAGATCCGCGGCGAGCTGCTTGCGCTGCGCGACGCCGGCTGCGCCGTGCTGGTGGTCAGCGAGGAACTGGACGAGCTGTTCGAGCTGTCCGACCGGCTGGTGGTGATCGCGCGCGGCCGCCTGTCGCCGTCGATCGCCACGCGCGACGCCACCGTGGAACAGATCGGCCAGTGGATGGCCGGGCTGTTCGACCCACCCTCGGGCGCTGCTGCCGACACCCCCAAGGAGGCCGACCATGCTGCGGCTTGAGACCCGTCCGGCGCCGTCGCGCGCCTTCGTGCTGGCCTCGCCGCTGATCGCGCTGGCGGTCACCGTGCTGGTGGGCGTGGCGCTTTTCGTGCTGCTCGGCAAGGACCCGCTGATGGGCCTGCGCATGTTCTTCTGGGAGCCGATCAAGAGCGGCTACGCCTGGAGCGAGATCGGCATCAAGGCCACGCCGCTGATCCTGATCGCGCTCGGCCTGTCGCTGTGCTTCCGCGCCAACGTGTGGAACATCGGCGCCGAGGGCCAGTACATCCTCGGCGCGGTGTTCGCCGGCGGCATCGCGATGCACGCCACGCCCGACTCGCCGCGTGCGATCGTGGTGGCGATCCTCGCGGCCGGCATCGTCGGCGGCATGCTGTGGGCGGCCATCACCGCCTTGCTGCGCGACCGCTTCAACGCCAACGAGATTCTCGTCAGCCTGATGCTGGTGTACGTGGCCGAGATGGTGCTGTCGTATCTGGTGTACGGCCCCTGGAAGGACCCGGCGGGCTACAACTTCCCGCAGACCGTGACCTTCGCCAAGCCGACGCAGGTGCCGCGGCTGTTCGACGGGCTGCGCGTCAACCTCGGCCTGGTGATCGCGCTGCTGGCCGTGGTCGGCATGTCGGTGTTCCTGTTCCGCCTGTTCCGCGGCTTCCAGGCCCTGGTGGGCGGGCAGGCCGGGGCCGCGGCGCGCTACGCCGGCTTCTCGTCGCGCACCGCGCTGTGGACCGCGCTGCTGGCGTCCGGCGGCCTGGCCGGGCTGGCCGGCGCGCTCGAAGCCACCGGGCCGCTGGGCCAGCTCACGCCCTACGTGCCGGTGGGCTACGGCTTCGCGGCCATCATCGTCGCCTTCGTCGGCCGGCTCAATCCGCTGGGCATCGTGTTCTCGGCGGTGCTGATGAGCATGTTCTACATCGGCGGCGAGCTGGCGCAGTCGCGCATGCAGCTGCCCAAGTCCATCACCGGCGTGTTCCAGGGCCTGCTGCTGTTCTCGCTGCTGGCGTCGGACACGCTGATCCACTACCGCGTGCGCTGGAAGCGCGCCGCAGCGGCCACCAAGGCCACGGGAGCCACGGCATGAACGAGATCGCCCTGCTCATCGCCGCCACGCTGAACGCGGGCACCGTGCTGGCCATCGCCGCGCTCGGCCTGCTCGTCAACGAGCGCGCCGGCGTTGTCAACCTGGGCGCCGAGGGCATGATGCTCGTGGCCGCCGTGGTCGGCTATGCCGCCGCGGTGCACACCGGCAGCGACCTCGCGGCCTTCGGCGCCGGCGCGCTGGCCGGCGCGCTGCTGGCCGCGGTGTTCGGCCTGCTCGTCATCTGGCTCAACACCAACCAGTACGCCACCGGCCTGGCGCTCAGCCTGTTCGGCGTGGGCTTCTCGGCCTTCATCGGCCAGCCCTACACGCGCGAGCGCCTGTCCGAGCGCGCGCAGTTCGACATCCCGGTGCTGTCGGAGATCCCCTTCTTCGGGCCGGCGCTGTTCAAGCAGCACCCGATGGTGTGGGTGGCCATCGCGCTCACGGTGTTCCTGATGTGGTGGCTGCAGCGCAGCCGCAGCGGCCTGGTGCTGCGTGCCATCGGCGAGTCGCCGGAATCGGCGCATGCGCTGGGCTACCCGGTGCGGCTGATCCGGCTGGGCGCGGTGGTGGCCGGTGGCGCGCTGTGCGGCGTGGCGGGTGCCTACCTGTCCACCGTGTACACGCCGCTGTGGGTGGAAGGCATGGTGGCCGGGCGCGGCTGGATCGCGCTGGCGCTGACCACCTTCGCCACGTGGCGCCCGGTGCGCGTGCTGCTCGGCGCCTACCTGTTCGGCGGCGTGACGATGCTGCAGTTCCACCTGCAGGGCCAGGGCGTGCAGGTGCCGAGCCAGTTCCTCGTGATGCTGCCCTACCTCGCCACCATCGTCGTGCTGGTGCTGATCTCGAGCAACGCGGCATGGATCCGCGCCAACATGCCCGCGTCGCTGGGCAAGCCGTTCGCGCCGGGGGGTTAGGCCGTAGCCGCGTCAGCGCGCCGACGCCGTGGGCGGCGGCGCCAGCGCGGCGAACTCGGGTTCGCCGCGGGCCGACAGGCTGCGCGCCATGGCCGAAGCGGCGACGCGATGGCCCTGCGCCGACCAATGGGCGTTGGGCAGGTAGTGGTCGCGCCAGTTCGGACCGGCCATCTCCTGCACCATGTTCAGGCAGTCGATGCCCAGGTCGCGGCACGAAGCCATCACCTCGGCCTCCGCCCAGCGGTGTTCGGGCGCACCGCCGTGCACGTGGCCGATGAACACCACCAGCAGCCGAGCGCCGGACTCGGTCACCGAGCGCTGCAGCCGCTGCAGCAGGTAGCGGTGGGTGCGGGCCAGGGCGCGCAGGGACTCCTCGTCCACATGTCCCAGCCGATGGCTCAGGCGGTCCCAGGCCAGGCCGGCCAGCTGGGCCAGTCGCAGACGCGACGCCGAGGCCGCCTGGGCTTCGAGAGCCCGGCGCAGCGACTCCTGCGGGTCCAGCAGCTCGAACCGGCCGGACACCGGTTCATGCACGAACCGCGGCTTCGGGCCCTCGCGCACGGCCAGCCCATTGCGGAAGAAATCGTCGACGTAATAGGTGAGCACCACCGCCTTCGGGGCGAGGCGGCGTCCATGCAGCTCCCACATCAGCACCGCCTGGTCCGTGCCATAGCCGTTGACGCCGGCATTGACGACTTCCACGCCGGGGTTCGCCTCCAGCAGGGCCTCGAAGGTCTCGTCGTCGCGCACCCCCAGCCCGTAGGCGAACGAATCGCCGATGGCGAGGATGCGCAGCGCCACGTCTGTCTCGCGCCGGCCGGTGTCCCGGAAGCCCTGCGGGCCGTGGTGCACGCCAGGCGCGGCATAGGCCGGCTTCATGCGCCAGCCCAGTTGCGGGTCGGCCACCAGGTCGTCGGCCGCCAGCCCTGCACCGGGATGCAATTGCATCCGCCTCAGCCAGAACGCGTCCTGACTCGGCGGCGCGAAGGCGCCGTCAGGCACCAGCAGACGCAGGCCGCCTTCGGCCAGCGCCAGGGCGACCAGCAGGCCCACAGCGATCGCGACGCCGCGACCGGCCCACTCGGCACTCCTCGACCGTTGCGGCGTCTCGACCGGCATCCGTCGTCTCCTCTCGCGGCCGGCGCGGGTACCTGCCCGCGCCATGCCGTCATCGAACTCAGCGCACGCCCAGCTTGAGGATCAGCCTCAGGTACTCGAGTTGGGCGTTCAGCTCGCGCAGCTGATCGTTCAGCGCCTGCAGCTGACGCGCCCGCTCCTGCAGCGACACCGGCTTGTCCAAGGGCGCGCCGGGCATCGGGGTGTCTGGGGTCATCGGCTTCTCCCTGTGTCCATGGCCCATGGTCGCGCCGCGGTCAAGGACTGGACAATCCCGCAGGCGAATGCGGACATCCCCTGATTCCGGGGTGTCCGGAGAAAATCGGCCGATGCCGACGCGTCCGCATGACCTTTCCCCGTGGGATCCCCGCCGCTGCGGCGTGACCGGGCCGCGCGTGCGGGCGGGCGGGCGGCTCCCGGGCCGGACGGCGCACCCGATGCAGGGCGCCAGCCCGTTGTAGGGCCGGATCGATGCACGCGCCGATGCCCCTGATCGTGACCCTGGCCGTGGCCCTCGGCCTGGCACTGGTCTTCGGCTTCATCGCCAGCCGGCTGCGGCTGCCGGCGCTGGTGGGCTACCTGCTCGCCGGGGTCCTGATCGGCCCGCACACGCCCGGCTTCGTCGCCGACGTGCCGCTGGCCACCCAGTTGGCCGAGATCGGCGTGATGCTGCTGATGTTCGGCGTCGGCCTGCACTTCTCCGTCGGTGACCTGCTGGCCGTGCGCAGGATCGCGGTCCCCGGCGCCGTGGTCCAGATGGCGGTGGCCACGGCGATGGGCGGCGGGTTGGCGCTGGCCTGGGGCTGGTCACCCGCGGGCGCGCTGGTCTTCGGCATCTCGCTGTCGGTGGCCAGCACGGTGGTGCTGCTGCGCGCGCTCGAATCCCGGGGCCTGCTCGAGTCCACGAACGGCCGGATCGCGGTGGGCTGGCTGGTGGTCGAGGACCTGGCGATGGTGCTGGTGCTCGTGCTCCTGCCGCCCCTCGTCGAGCTGGCCAGTGCGGGGGGTGGCCGACCGCAGGACCTGTGGGTCACGCTGATGCAGACGCTGCTGGCCGTCGGAGCCTTCGTCGCCCTGATGCTGATCGGGGGACGCAGGGTGCTGCCCTGGGTACTGTGGCAGATCTCCAAGACCGGCTCGCGCGAGCTGTTCACGCTCTGCGTGATGGCCGCCGCCGTGAGCATCGCCTACGGCGCGGCGGCGCTGTTCGGCGTGTCCGTGGCCCTGGGTGCGTTCTTCGCCGGCCTGGTGCTGCGCGAGAGCGAGTTCGCGCACCGGGCCGCCGAGGAGTCGCTGCCCTTCCGCGACGCCTTCGCGGTGCTGTTCTTCGTCTCGGTGGGCATGCTGTTCGACCCCCGCGTGCTGGTCGAGCGCCCGCTGCAGGTGCTGGCCGTGGCGGCCATCGTCATGATCGGCAAGTCGCTGGCCGCCGCGGCCCTGGTGCTGGCGCTGCGCTACCCGCTGAACACCGCGCTCACGGTGTCGGCCAGCCTGGCCCAGATCGGAGAGTTCTCGTTCATCCTCGCCGGCCTGGGTCTCAGCCTGGGCGTGCTGCCGGTCGAGGCCCAGAGCCTGATCGTCGCCGGAGCGCTGCTGTCCATCGCCCTCAACCCACTGCTGTTCTCGCTCGTCGAGCCGGCGCGCCAGTGGATCCTCGCCAAGTCGGCGATGACGCGGCGGTTCGAGGCGCGCGACGACCCGCTGGCCGAGCTGCCGACCAGCACCGACCGCAAGTACCTCGCGCGCCAGGTCGTGCTGGTGGGCTACGGCGCGGTCGGGCGCCAGGTGGCCGCGGCGATGACCGAGGCCGGCACCCCCTTCGTCGTCGTCGAGCAGAACCGCTCCCGCGTCGAGTCGCTGCGCGAGCACGGCGTTCCGGCGGTGTCGGGCGACGCGCGCGAGCCCGTGGTGCTGGTGCAGGCCCACATCGCGGAAGCCGGCATGCTGGTGGTGGCGGTGGCCGAGAGCACCGACATCCAGCCGATGATCGAGACCGCCCGCACGCTCAACCCCGGCATCCCGATCGTCGTGCGTGCACCGAATGCCGAAGAAGCCGCGCTGCTCGCGGGGGCCGGCGCGTCGAGCGTGGTGCATCCGAAGCAGGCGGTGGCCGACGCCCTCGTGCGCGAGGTCACGCAGCGCCTGGGCCGGCCGACGGGCGCCGCGACGGACCCGACCTAACGCACGAACTGGTCCACGTAGTCCGCGCCCAGGCCCACGGCCTGGTAGTGGCTGCGGCACATCGCGATCTTGGTGAACACGTCCTCGTAGCCGGTGGTGCGGCCGGCGTCGTCCACGTAGACCATCGCGCCGTGGATGTTGAAGAAGGTGATCATCTCGGTGGCGCCGCCGCCCACCGCCTCATCGACCACCAGGGTGTGGATTTCGCCCGGCGGCTCGTAGACGAACGCGCCCTCGCGCGCGACCCAGTCGTGCTCGAGATAGCGCCAGGCACCCTTGATCACGTAGCCGGTGACCCACGACGGATGGATGTGGCGCGACAGCACGCCGCCGCGTCGAACGCGCAGCAGGTTGCACCAGCTACCCGTCACCGTGTTGAGCAGCAGCGGCCGGAACCACACCTGCGGCGCCTGCGGCACCCAGACACGTTCGTCGTCGGGCAGCGCCTGCAGCGCCAGTTCGGGCTGGATGCCGGTCTGCTGGACGATCACCGGGGGATTGCTCATGGCAAGGCCTTCGCGGGTTCAGTTGACGAGATAGCCACCGTCCACCGGCAGCACCGCGCCGGTGACGAAGGCCGCGGCCGGGCTGGCCAGGAACAGCACCGGGCCGGCGACGTCCTCCGGGAGGCCCCAGCGGCCCATCGGCGTGCGGCCGACGATGGCCTGCGAGCGCACCGGGTCGTCCTGCAGCGGCTGCGTCAGCGGCGTGGCGATCCAGCCCGGCGCCACCGCGTTGACGCGGATGCGCTGCGGCGCCCAGGCGATGGCCAGGCTCTTGGTCAGCTGCGCCACGCCGCCCTTGCTGGCGCTGTAGCCGGGCACGAGCCCGCCGCCGAAGAAGCTCAGCATCGAGGCCGTGTTGACGATGCAGCCGCCGCCCGCGGCCGCGGCCAGCAGCGGCCGCGCCGCGGCGCACACGCGCATCGTGCCGGACAGGTTCACGTCCACCACCTCGTCGAACACGGCCGGGTCGAGCTCGGTGCCGCCGCGGCGGATGGTGCCGGCGCAGTTGACCAGCACGTCCAGCCGCCCCAGCCCGCCCACGAACGCGGCCACCGCGGTGGCGTCGCGCACGTCGAGCACCGCGGCGTCGAGGCCGGCCGCCCGCGCGGCGTCCACCTCGGCGCTGCTCAGGCCCGTGACGCGCACGGTGTCGCCGTTGTGCAGGAAGGCGCGGGCGATGGCTTCGCCCAGGCCGCTGGTGGCGCCGGTGACGAGCACGCGGCGTCCGGAGGTCGGTGCAGTGTTCATGCGCCGAGCGTAACGCGACGCCGCTAGCGCGCGCCCGGCGGCGCAGCGGCGGGGGCGCCGCCCCCCAGCGTCAGCAGCACCGAGAAGCCCTGCGCCACGTCGGGCAGCGCGACCGAGCCGCCGTGCGCACGGGCCACCAGGTCGGCCAGCATCAGGCCCAGGCCGGTGCCGCCGTCGTAGTCCTGCGCGGCGAGCGCGTCGCGCAGCGCCTGCCGGCGCTCGGGCGTGCAGCCGCGACCGTCGTCGTCCAGCCGCACCACCCCCGGCTGGGGCACGTCGACGCGCACGTGGCGCGCGCCGTAGCGCAGTGCGTTGTCGAGCAGGTTGGCCAGCGCGGCAGCCACCAGATCGGCGTCCACGTCGACGACCGCCGCGTCGGGCACCGTCACCTCCAGGCCTTCCACCGGCAGGTGGGCGATCAGCGCCTTGAGCTCGACCGGCGCCCGATGCACCTCGGCGCCGACGCGGAACAGGTCGAGCAGCGAGCGCACCACCCGCTGCAGCCGGCCCGAGGCGTCGCGCACGCGCTGCAGCCGCGGCTGCAGCTCCTGCGGGCTCTCTCGCAGCGCCACCGCGAGCTGGGCGTCCATGCCGGCCAGCGGCGTGCGCAGCGCGTGCGCCGCATGCGACGCGAAGGCGCGCTCGTGCGCCACGCGCCGCGCCAGGCGCTGGCCCAGGTCGTCGAGGGCCCGGTGCACCGGCGCCAGCTCGGCCCGCTCGGCGGGGCCGAGCGAGCCGGCCAGCGGGTCGTGCGTGGCCAGCCGGCCGCTCAGGGTGTCCAGCACCTGCAGTTCGCGCCGCACGCGCAGCCGCAGCCACACCTGCCCGATCAGGCCGATCGACAACGCCGCCAGCACCGCGCTCTGGATCACCTCGCCGCGCGCCTCGCGCCGCTCGGCCGCGGTGTGGGCCACGTAGACCATGCGGCCCTCGGTGCCGGTGGCCACGCCGAACACGCGCCAGCCGGCCACGCTGCTGAAGCCCGGCGTGTGCACGCGCTGGAAAGCCTTGTCCGGCGCGTTGGTCGAGCGGGCGAGCAGCCGGTCGCCGCCGTTGACCAGCTGCCATGCGTACTCGCCCTCCTCGCTGGCAGGCCAGGGGCTGGTGTCGATGGCCGTCAGGTCCACCCGGTCGAGGGCGCGCGACAGCACCACCGCGGACGCCTGCAGCGACTCGTCCAGCAACTCGTCCACCTCGTGCTGCGCCGCCAGGCCCACCGCCACCGCCACGCCCAGGCCCCAGGCCGCCACCCACAGCAGCAGCGCGTTGGCCAGGCGCGACCGGATCGACGGCAGCGTCACGGCGTGCCGCCCACGCGATAGCCCATGCCGCGCACGGTCTCGATCAGCTCGCGCCCGAGCTTGCGCCGCAGCGACGACACATGCACCTCCAGCGCATTGCTCGCCAGCTCGCTCTCGAAGCCGAGCACGATCTTCTCCAGGTCCGGCTTGGGCACGATGCGGCCGGCGCGCAGCACCAGCGCCTCCAGCACCGCCCACTCGCGCGCGGTCAGGTCGGCGCGCTGGCCGTCGACGAAGGCGGCGCGCGCCGCCAGGTCCACCGACACCGGCCCGAAGCCGGCGCGCGATTGCGCCGCGCCGGCCCCGTGGCGCCGGCTGACGGCGCGCAGCCGCGCGGCCAGCTCCTCCGGCGCGAAGGGCTTGACCAGATAGTCGTCGGCACCCGCGTCCAGGCCATGCACCCGGTCGGTCAGGCGGTCGCGGGCGGTGAGCACCAGGGCCGGCGTGCGGTCGCCGCGGGCGCGGCGCGCGCCCAGCCAATCCAGCCCGGAGCCATCGGGCAGCTGCCAGTCCACCAGCCAGGCGTCGTAGGGCTCGCCGCGCAGGGCCTCGGTATCGGCCAGCCGGGCGCACCAGTCGACGCGGTGGCCGTCGGAGCGCAGGAAGTCGCGCAGGCCCTCGCCGAGGGTGGGGTCGTCTTCGATCAGCAGCAGGCGCATGGCAGTGGCGCGAACGGTATCACTGCCGCACTGCCGCCGCTTCAGGCCCGCTTCAGCCGCCGCCCGCCCACTGCGTCCGATGTCGGACCGCCGCGCGCTCTTCCTGCCGTTTCCTCGCTACACGCTGAGCGTCGAGCAGCTGGTGCTGGCCGCCAGCCTGTTCTGGGCGGTGGCGCTGAACCGCCCCTTCTTCTCGGCCGCCCTGCGCGGCCAGAGCGGCTCGGACCCGACGTCCTGGTCGCTGGCCCTGGCGCTGGTGCTGGGCGTGGTGGCGCTGCATGCGCTGCTGCTGGGTCTGGTGGCGGCGCGCCGGCTGATCAAGCCGCTGCTGGCGCTGCTGACCCTGGTGGGCGCCTTCGCCATGCACTACATGGACATGTACGGCGTGGTGATCGACCCGTCGATGGTGCGCAACGCGCTCAACACCGACGTCGCCGAGACGCGCGAGCTGCTGAGCTGGAGCCTCGCGCTCGACCTGCTGTTGTACGGCGTGCTGCCGATCGCCCTGCTGCTGTCGGCGCAGATCGAGCCGCGGCCCTGGAGCCGCACCCTGCGCGCGCGCGCCCTGTTGCTGGCGGGCTCGCTGGCTGCACTGGTGGGCGCGCTGCTGTGGCAGTACCAGCCGCTGGCGTCGCTGATGCGCAACCACAAGGAGGTGCGCTACCTGGTCACGCCGGCCAACTCGGTGTGGTCGCTCGGCACCGTGGTGGCCGCCGATGCGCGCGGCGCGGCGCGCCCGCGCCAGCCGATGGGGCTGGACGCCGTGCCGGGGCCGCAGCGGGCCACCCAGACGCGGCCGCGCCTGGTGGTGCTGGTGGTCGGCGAGACCGCGCGCGCCGCCAACTGGGGCCTGTCCGGCTACATGCGGCAGACGACGCCGCAGCTGGCCACGCTGCCGGTGGTCAATTTCGCCGACGTCACCGCCTGCGGCACCAGCACCGAGGTGTCGCTGCCGTGCATGTTCGCGCCGGTCGGCCGCCGCAGCTACGACGAGGCCCGCATCCGCGGCAGCGAGTCGCTGCTGCACGTGGTGGCGCGTGCCGGCGTCGCCGTGCACTGGCGCGACAACCAGAGCGGCTGCAAGGGCGTGTGCGAGGGTCTGTCGCGCGACACGGTCAACGCGTCGCTGGCACCTGGCCTGTGCCAGGGCGACCGCTGCTGGGACGAAGGGCTGCTGCGCGGCCTGGACGAGCGGCTGGACGCGCTGGCGCAGGGCCGCTCGACCCAGCTGCTGGTGCTGCACATGCTGGGCAACCACGGGCCGTCGTACTACCGGCGCTATCCGGCGGCGTTCGAGCGCTTCCGACCCGTCTGCCAGAACGACGACCTGTCGCGCTGCACGCGCGAGGAGATCGTCAACGCCTACGACAACGCCCTGCTCTACACCGACCACGTGCTGGCCACGCTGGTGCGCACGCTCGACGCGTCGGCCGACAAGGTGGACTCGGCGATGCTGTTCGTGTCCGATCACGGCGAGTCGCTGGGCGAGAAGAACCTGTTCCTGCACGGCGTGCCCTACGCCATCGCGCCGCGCGAGCAGCTGCAGGTGCCGATGGTGATGTGGGTCAGCGCGGGGTTTGCCGGCAGCACGGGCGTCACGTCCGACTGCCTGCTGGCCAAGGCCCGCGCGCCGGTGCAGCACGACCATCTTTTCCACACCCTGCTGGGCCTGCTGGACACGCGCACCGCGCTGCACGAAGCCACGCTCGACCTGACCCACGGCTGCCGCCAGACCCGGACCGCACCATGAACCCGACCGTCCGACCCCTGCCGAAGGACCTGGCTCTGGTGCTGGCCCTGCTGGCGCTGCTGCTGTGCTGGGAGGCGTCGGGGCTCGACCTCGTGGTCGCCGGCTGGTACGGCACCGCGCAGGGCTTCCCGCTGCGCGAGGCCTGGCTCACGCGCGACCTGCTGCACGACGGCGGGCGCCAGCTCGCCGGTGTTGCGCTCGTGGTGTGCATCGTGGCCGCGTGGCGGGGCGGACGCCGCGGCCGCGCCCGCCGCCTGGCCTGGGTCGGTGTCGTGCTGGCCTGCCTGATCGCGGTGCCGGCGCTCAAACGCCTGAGCGGAACCAGCTGCCCCTGGGACCTGAGCCTGTTCGGCGGCAGCGTGGCCTACGTGCCCCACTGGCTGCTCACGGTGCTGGACGGTGGCCCGGGGCATTGCTTCCCCTCGGGTCACGCCGTGGCAGCGTTCGCCTTCCTGCCGCTGTACTTTCAGTGGCGCGGCCCGCATCCGCGCGCGGCCTGGCTGCTGCTGGCGACGGTGCTGTCGGCCGGCGCCGTGTTCGGCTGGGCCCAGCTCGCCCGTGGCGCGCACTTCCCGAGCCACACGCTCTGGTCGGCGTGGATCTGCTGGGCCATCGGCGCCGCCGCGGCGCGCTGGATGGACGGCGAGCAGCCGCCTGTTGCCGACCGGAACGCCGGCGCGTCGACCTGGGCCGAGTCGGTGAGCGCCGGCGCCTGAGCCTGGCTCAGCCCAGCACGCCGCGCACCAGCCGCCGCACCGCGCCGCAGCGCGCGGCCAGCTGCTCGTCGTGCGTGACCAGCACGAAGGCCGTGCCGTCGGCCGCGGCCAGGTCAAGCATCAGGCGGAACACGCCGTCGGCGGTCTCGCGGTCGAGGTTGCCGGTGGGCTCGTCGGCCAGCACGCAGGCCGGCCGCGTGACCAGCGCGCGCGCGATCGCCACGCGCTGACGCTCGCCGCCGGACAGCTCGGACGGGCGGTGCTGCCCGCGCGCGGCCAGGCCCACCTTGGCCAACGTGTCCGCCGCCGCGACGCGCGCCTCCGCCAGCCCCATGCGGCGGATGCGCAGCGGCATCGCCACGTTGTCGAGCGCGGTGAACTCCGGCAGCAGGTGGTGGAACTGGTAGACGAAGCCCAGGTGGCGGTTGCGCCAGGCGCCTTGCGCGGCGGCGTCCATCGCGGAGAAGTCGCGGCCGGCCAGCTGCACCCGGCCGGCACTCGGCGCGTCCAGCCCGCCCAGCAGGTGCAGCAGCGTGCTCTTGCCCGAGCCCGAGGCGCCGACGATGGCCAGCGTCTGGCCGCGGCCGACGTCCAGGTCCACGCCGCGCAGCACCTGCACGTCCAGTTCGCCGTCGTGGAAGCGCTTGGCCAGCCCCTGGCAGGCCAGCACCGGGCCCGGCGCCGAAGGTTCACTCATAGCGCAGCGCCTCGGCCGGGTTGACGCGGCTGGCGCGCCAGCTCGGGTACAGCGTGGCCACGAAGGCCAGCGCCAGAGAGATCAGCGCGATCGGCACGATGTCGCTGGCCAGCGGCAGGCTCGGCATGCGGCTGATGACGTAGATGCTCGCCGGCAGGAAGCTGGTGGACAGCAGCCGTTCCAGCGCCGGCACGATCACGTCGACGTTGAACGCGATGGCCAGGCCCAGCGCGACGCCCGCCGCCGTGCCGACGATGCCCGCCAGCGCGCCCTGCACGACGAAGATCGCCATCACCGAGCGCGGGCTGGCGCCCAGCGTGCGCAGGATCGCGATGTCGGCGCGCTTATCGGTCACCGTCATCACCAGCGTGCTGACGAGGTTGAACGCCGCCACCGCGACGATCAGCGTCAGGATGATGAACATCAGGCGCTTCTCGAGCTGCACCGCGTCGAACCAGTTGCGGTTGGTGCGGGTCCAGTCGCGCACCGCCAGGCCGGGCGGCAGCGCGACGGCGATCTGCGAGGCCACGGTGCGCGCGGCATGCAGGTCGGTCAGGCGCAGCTGCACGCCGGTGGCGCCGCCGGTGCGCAGCAGCGTGGCCGCGTCGTCCAGGTGCACCAGCGCATAGGCGCTGTCGTAGTCGTAGTGGCCGCTGTCGAAGGTGCCGGCCACGGTGAAGGCCTTCAGGCGCGGCGCCACGCCCGCCGGCGTGACCTGGCCCGACGGCGTGACCACGGTGACGCTGTCGCCCGCGCGCACGCCCAGCGAGCGCGCCAGCTCCACGCCGAGCACGATGCGCCAGGCGCCGGGCTGCAGCTGGGCGAAGGCGCCGTCCTTCATCTGCGCGCCCAGCGGCGTGACCGAGGCCTCCTCGGCGGGCACGATGCCGCGCAGCAGCGCGCCGCGCATCTCGTCGCCTCGCGCCACCAGCACCTGCGCCGACACGTAGGGCGCGGCGCCCTGCACCTGGCCCGCGGCCGCGCGTCGCGCCGCGTCGGCGGTGGCACGCCAGTCGGCCAGCGCGGTGCCCGACGGGTCGAACAGCTCCACGTGCGCGATCACGCTGAGCATGCGGTCGCGCACCTCCTTCTGGAAGCCGTTCATCACCGACAGCACCACGATCAGCGCCGCGACGCCGAGCGCGATGCCCAGCATCGAGATCAGCGAGATGAACGAGATGAAGCCGTTGCGGCGACCGCTGCGGCCGGCGCGCACGTAGCGCCAGCCGATCTGCCACTCGAAGGGGGTGCCCAGGTTCATCCGGCCGGCATCCTACCGGAGGGGCCGGATCACCCACGGCGAAGGGGGCTCGGATAATCCGCCGGTGCACCTGATCGTTCCCTTTGCCGCGCGCGCCGCGGCGTCGCCCGAGGCGCAGCGCGAAGCGCTCGCGGGACTGAGCCTGCCCCATCTGCAGGCCTGGTGCGACCGCGCGGCCGTGACCGGGCGCGACGACGGCGACGACGACACGCCGTCGCTGCCGCACGAGCGCGCCCTGGCGCGCGCGCTGGGCTGGCCCGTGGATGCGCCGCTGCCCTGGGCGGCAAGGCTGGCCGCCGCCGACGGCGTGGACGTGGGCACGCGCCCGTGGGGCCTGCTGACGCCGGTGCACTGGCGCGTGGGCACCGACGCGGTGCACCTGGCCGACCCGCGCGAGCTGGCGCTCGACGCGGCCGCCTCACGCGCCGCGTTCGACGCGGTGCGCCCGCTGTTCGACAGCGAGGGCTTCACGATGGCCTGGGGCGCGCCGCTGCGCTGGTATGCGTCGCACCCGATGCTGGCCACGCTGTCCACCGCGTCGATCGAGCGCGCGGTGGGCCGCAACGTGGACCGCTGGCTGCCGGCCCAGCGCGAGGCCCGCCTCGTGCGCCGGCTGCAGAACGAGGTGCAGATGCTGCTGCATGCGCACCCGCTCAACGCCGCGCGCGAGGCGGCCGGCGCGCTGGCGCTGAACTCGTTCTGGCTGTCAGGCTGCGGCGTGCGCCGCGACGAGGCCGCACACGACGCCGTGCTCGACGAGCGCCTCGTCGCACCCGCCCTGGCCGGCGACGGGCCGGGCTGGGCCGAGGCCTGGGCCGCGCTCGACGCGACGATCGGCGAGCGCAAACCGACGCGCATCACGCTATGCGGCGAGCGCTCGTCGGTGACGCTGGCGCCCGCCGCGCCGACGCTCTGGCAGCGTCTCGTCCGCCCCTTCCAACCCGCGCGCCCCGTGCGCGACCTGCTCGCCACCCTGTGACCGAACCGCTGCTCGACACCCGCGACGTCCCCCCTCGCACCGCCCATGCCCTGGAAGGCGCCGGCGTGCATCCGCTGCTGGCGCGCCTGTTCGCCGCACGCGGCGTGAAGAGCGCCGACGAGCTCGACGACGGCCTGGCGCGACTGCTGCCGCCCGCCACGCTGGCGGGCATCGACGACGCGGCGCGCCTGCTGGCCGACGCCATCGACGCGCGCAAGCGCCTCTGCATCGTGGCCGACTACGACTGCGACGGCGCCACCGCCTGCGCCGTGGCCCTGCGCGGCCTGGCCATGCTGGGCGCCGCGCCGGGCACGGTGGGCTACGTGGTGCCCGACCGCACGGTCCACGGCTACGGCCTCACGCCGGCCATCGTGGACCTGGCCCTCGCACACCGCCACGGCCGGCCGGACCTGCTGGTCACGGTGGACAACGGCATCGCCAGCTTCGACGGCGTGGCGCACGCGCGCGCGCAGGGGCTGGCCGTGCTGGTGACCGACCACCACCTGCCCGCGCTGGTGGACGGCCGGGTGCGCCTGCCCGACGCCAGCTGCATCGTCAACCCGAACCAGCCGGGCTGCCCGTTCGAGAGCAAGGCGCTGGCCGGCGTGGGCGTGATGTTCTACGTGCTGCTGGCCACGCGCGCCGAGCTGCGCGCGCGCGGGCGCTTCGACGCCGCATCGCAGCCCCGGCTGGACGCGCTGCTCGACCTGGTGGCGCTGGGCACCGTGGCCGACGTGGTGAAGCTCGACGCGAACAACCGCCGCCTCGTGGCGCAGGGGCTGCGCCGCATCCGCGCCGGGCGCATGGTGCCGGGTCTGGCGGCGCTGTATGCGGTGGCGCGGCGCGAGCCGGCGCGCGCCGCGGCCTTCGACTTCGGCTTTCTGCTCGGGCCGCGCGTCAATGCCGCGGGCCGGCTGGCCGACATGACGCTGGGCATCGAGTGCTTGAGCACCGACGACCCCGGCCGCGCCGCCGAACTGGCGCAGCAGCTCGACGCCATCAACCGGGAGCGGCGCGAGGTGGAGGCGGGCATGCGCGAGCAGGCCGAGGCCGCGCTGGAGCACCTGGTGCCCGAGGAGGGCGACGACGGCGCGCCGCCCGCCGTGGCCCTGTTCGACCCCGACTTCCACGAGGGCGTCGTCGGCATCGTGGCCGGTCGCCTGAAGGACCGCCTGCACCGACCGACCTTCGTGTTCGCGCTGGCACAGGACGGCTCGCTCAAGGGCTCGGGCCGGTCGATCCCCGGCTTTCACCTGCGCGACGCGCTGGACCTCGTGGCCAAGCGGCACCCGGGCGTGCTCAAGCGCTTCGGCGGGCATGCGATGGCCGCCGGCTGCACGCTCGACGAGGAGCACTTCGACACCTTCGACACCGCGCTGCAGCAGGTGGCGCGGGAGTGGCTCGACGCGGCCACGCTGACGCGCCGGCTGCTGACCGACGGGCCGCTGGCGGCCGAGTACTACAACGCCGAGACGGTGGGCACGCTGGAGGCCCAGGTATGGGGCCAGGCCTTCGAACCGCCGCTGTTCTGCGACGTGGTGGACGTGGTCGGCCAGCGACTGGTGGCCGACAAGCACCTCAAGCTGCGCGTGCGCCATCTCGGGCAGGTGCGCGAGGCGATCTGGTTCGGCCGCACCGAGCCGCTGGGCGAGCGCGTGCGGCTGGCCTACCGCCTGTCGCTCGACGAATGGCAGGGCCAGCAGCGCGTGCAGATGGTGGTCGAGGCCGCCGTGCCGGCCTAGGGGCGGCGTGGCGGCTCAGCCGCCGGTGAGCAGCGCGTCGGGGATCTCGTAGCGCTCGTCGCTGCCCACGCGCACCAGGGTGACGTCGCCGCTGCGCTCGCCGCTCACCGCGTCGAAGGTGTCGGCCGCCACCGGCTGGCCCTTCACGAACAGCACGCGCCGCACCAGGCCGGCAGCGGCGCGCAGTTCCACCGTGGCCGTGGCGTCATTGCCGCGGCGCACCACGTAGGCGTCGCAGCGGCCCCCCGCGGCGTGGCAGGGCACGCTGGCCTGCGCGTGGTACTGGGTGCCCTTGATCTTCGCGTCGCGCGCGCCGGGCAGCGCGGCCAGCGGTGCGCCGGTCACGGCCACGTCGATCGTGTAGCGCGCGGTCTCGCCGCGCCGCGCCGCATTGCGCATCAGGTACACGCTGACCGCATAGGTGCCGTCGGTGGGCAGCCGCAGCGTCGCCTCGTTGCCGCTGGTGCTGCCGACGAACATGGCCCAGGGCGCCCCGGCCAGGCCGACGTTGAAGTAGGCCGACGCGTTGGAGCCGCTCATCGTCACCTTCAGCGTCTGGCCGGCTGCCGCGCGAACGCGGTAGACCACCGTGTCGCTGCCGGCCAGCGAGCCGGTCAGCTGGCGGCTGCTCTGGCCCTTGGCGAAGTTCACGTCCTGGCTGCGGTCGGCGGCGCCGGCCGGCGCCGTGCCCAGGGCGAAGGCAAGCGCCAGCAGCGCGGCTCTGGCCGCCGGGTCGATGCGAAGCTTCATCGTGGGGTCTCCTGGTAGCGGGTCAGGGCATCTCGGCCACGGTCCAGCGCATCATCGCGCGAAACAGCGCCTCGCGCGGATAGTCGCGGCCCGACGCGGTGGCGCGCACGATCGGGTTCGGATGCCGGTTGCGCGGCAGCGCCACGTCCCAGTGGTCGGCGCGCGCCTCGGCCAGCAGCGCACCGCCCGGCAGCACGGCATCGGCGGCGATCATCTGCCCGTCGTTGCGCGGATCCACCTGCGCCAGCAGGCGCTGCGTGGCCTGCAGCAGCGGCGCCGTCTCCTGTGGCGTCGCATGGGCGACCACCGAGAACCGGGCCAGGCCGGCGGGCAGCGGGTTGACGGCCATCCAGCGCAGGCGTTCGCGGCGCGTGATGCCGGCCACCTCGCCGCCCTCGGACGGCGAACAGTCGAAGGGCGAGATGCGGCCGGCCACGGCGCCGTAGAGCGCCTCGTAGCGGTCGGCCAGCGGGGTGCCCATCACCACGCCGGCCACCGACACCAGGGCCAGCGGCACGCCCGCGCCGTCGCGCGCCAGCTCGGTCACGGCATGCAGCGCGTCGGTGGTGCCCTTGGAATACGTCAGCAGCACGATGCGCTGCACCCCGGCCTGGCGTGCCAGGGCCCGAACCGCCTCCGCCAGGCGCTCGCCGTTGCGCTGCGGCGAGCCGCGGCCGGGCAGGTTGGCCAGCCGTACCGAATGCAGGCCCAGGTCGGCGTACTGCGCATAGGCCGCCTCGGCCTCGTCCTCGCGCGCACGGCGCACGCCATCGCCGAAGGGCACCGACTGGTCGTCGACGCAGTCGCCGAACAGGCCGGGCACCACCAGCACGGCCGTGCCGGCGCGGCGCGCGGCAAAGCGTCGCTCGATCCGTTCCAGCGCCGGTTCGGCGTGCGCGCCGGCCGGCCCGTGCAGCCAGTCGTCGCTGGTCGCGTCGGGGGTGCGACGCCGCAGCTCGCGGAGGAACAGGGCACCGAACGCCGGCCGGGCGTCGGTGACGCCCGCCGCCGCCAGCGGCAGGCTCACCGCGGGCGGGTCCTGCGGCTGGTAGGCCAGCAGCGGCGCGGACGAGCAGGCGGCCAGCACCACGGCGAGTGCGGTCGCGGCCACGGCGCGGCCCGCCGCCCCGGGTCGCACCGGCGTCCTGCCCGCACCTTCCGTCATCGGTTCCTCCCGTCCTGGGCCCGGCCGCGCGTCGCGGCCGGGCAACCCCCGCATGGTGCCGCAAGGCGGCGCCCGATACAGTGCCGGCACATCCCATGGTTCGAATTCCGACGCTCGTGCCCTTCTGGAACGCTGCGCTGCGAGCGTTGGCCGCCGGCCTGCTGGTGCTGTCGGCCGCCGGCTGCGCCACGGCGCCGCCGCTGCCGCGGCCGCCGCCCGGCCAGGCGCTGGCCCCGGCGTCGGACGGCCCGCTGGCCGACGTGGAACGCGCGTTTGCCGCGCGCCACGGCGAAGCGGCCTCGGGATTTCGACTGCTGCTGGCCAACCAGGACGCCCTGGCGTGGCGCCTGGCCGTGGTGGACTCGGCCCGCCAGTCGCTGGACCTGCAGTACTACGTGTGGTTCGGCGACAAGGTCGGGCAGCTGCTGCTGGCACGCGTGGTGGCCGCCGCCGAACGCGGCGTGAGGGTGCGGCTGCTGTTCGACGACCTGAACACGCTGCTGCACGACATGGGCAGCGTGGAGCTGCGCGACGAGGCGCTGGCGCAGCTGGACCGCCACCCCAACATCGAGATCCGCGTCTTCAATGCCTGGCGCGAGCGCGGGCTCATCGGCCGGGCCGCAGAGTCGGTGTGGGACTTCGAGCGCCTGAACCGGCGCATGCACAACAAGCAGATGGTGGCCGACAACCGCACCGCGATCCTCGGCGGGCGCAACATCGGCGACGAGTACTTCGGCCTGAACGCGCAGTTCAATTTCCACGACCTCGACGTGCTCGGCGTGGGCCCGGTGGCGCGGCAGGCCAGCGCGGTGTTCGACCGCTACTGGAACAGCGACTGGGTGCGGCGCATCCCGCGCGCGGCCCCGGGCAGCGCGGCGCCGGCGCCGTCGGCCGCCGCGCGCGCGGCAATGCAGGCCCTGCAGACCGACGCCCGCGCCCGCCTGGAACTGGCGGGTCAGCGGTCCTGGGCCGGCGAGATGGCCGGACTGGCAGCGTCGCTGCATCCGGGCCGCAGCGCGGTGCATACCGACTCGCCGTCGCGCGATCCCGCCACGCGCAACCACATGCCCGACGCGTTCCGCGAACTGCTGCTCAGTGCGCGGCGCGAGGTGCTGATCACCAACGCCTACATCATTCCCGACGCGCGCTTCCTGGACGACCTGCGCCGCCTGACGGCCCGCGGCGTGTCGGTGCGCATCCTGACCAATTCGCTCGCCTCGCACGACGTGCCGGCGGTGAACAGCCACTACGAGACCTGGCGCCGGCCGATCCTGCAGGCCGGCGTGGCACTGCACGAGCTGCGCCCGGACCCGGCCGTCAAGGCCACCCTGGTGGACACCGCGCCGGTGCGGTCGCGCTTCGTCGGGCTGCACACCAAGGCGATGGTGATCGACCGCGAGCGGGCCTTCGTCGGCTCGATGAACCTCGACCCGCGCTCGGAGGTGATCAATGCCGAGATGGGCGTGCGGGTCGACGGCACGCCGCTGGCGCGGGCCCTGGCCGACGCCATGGAGCGCGACTTCCAGGGCGCGAACAGCTGGCGCGTCGAGCTTCGCGGCGACGGTTCGCTGCAGTGGCACAGCGACGCCGGCACGCTGACGCGGCAGCCGGCGCGGACCGCCTGGCAGCGGGTGGAGAACCTGGTGTTCAAGCTGTTCCCGCCCAGCCTGTACTGACCGACATGGAACGCCCTGCCCCCGCCCAACCGAGCTTGCCGAGCCGCGCGGCGCGACTGGCCGTCGCCGGCCTCGCGCTGCTGCTGGGCGCCTGCGCCGGCTTCGTGCCGCAGAAAGGCCCCGGTGCCGAACCGCCGGGCACCTACCGCGACCTGACGCGGCCGTTCATCGCGGTGGGCGACACGCAGGAGCACGAGTCCACCGGCTATCCGCTGCACGACAACGACAGCGCGGTGGACGCCTTCGTCGAGGTGGCGCAGCGCCCGCCGGAGCAGCCCCTGTTCGGGCGCCGCATCCTGGAGTGGGCGCTGCAGCGGCATCCGGGCGAGCCCTACGTGCACCTGGGCGACGTGATGGACCTGTCGTGCCGCTCGGAAGCCGAGCGCATGACGCGCATCTTCCGCGACGCCGGACGCCCCGGCGCGATCCTGCCGGGCAACCACGACGGGCTGATGTTCGGCATCTACGGCTACAACATCCTCGACGCGGTGCTCGACACCGACGCGCAGCGCTGGAACCGCGCCTGCCGGCGCGGCGCCGCCCCCGACGACAGCCGGCACCGCGGCGCCGACGAGGCGCTGAGCAAGCGCGGCTTCATCCAGCTCTACCTCCGCGAGCACGCGCAGCGGATGCGCGACGCGCCCGGGCTGACCGTGCCGCCGGACCGCGGCGAGCATCGCGTGAGCTGGCGCAACCCGGCGCCCGACGCATTCCTGGCGGCGGTCGAAGCCCGGCTGCTCGACGGCTACCGCTATGCCGACTCGTTCCTGGCACAGCTGCTGCGCCTGCCGCGGGCGCCCGGCGCCCCGCGCGGCGTGGTCATCGTCGGGCTCGACACCAACCAGGCCGGGCCGCTGGTCAGCGCCTGGGACACCGTGATGGGCCGCAGCCCCGGCAGCGTCGGCCACGTGCACAACGACCAGGTCGACGCCGTGCGCCCCTGGGTGGAGGCGGCGGCGCGGCGCGGCGACATCGTGGTGTTCGCCGGGCACCACAACTGGCAGTCGCTCGGCCTGCCGTCGCGCCTGCTGCTGCGCCACCTGATGTACACGCTGGACCATCCGCTGGTGTACCTGTCGGCCCATACCCACCGCGGCTTCTGGGCGCTGCACACGGCGATCGACCGCCGCCCGCTGCTGGAGCTCAACGTGAGCTCGCTGTCGGACTGGCCGATCGCCTACCGCCGCATCGCCTTCGCCTGGGACGACCAGGCGCGCCGGCTGCTCGTGCGCGGCGAACTGATGCCCAACGCCGGCCGCGCCGTGCGCTCGGACGCCGAGCTGATGGCGGCCTGGGAGGACGAGGCCTGCAGCCGCATCGGCCCCGACCCGGCCGCGTTCAGCGCGTTCGACCGCGGCCTCGTGCAGCGCCAGCGCGACCAGCGCGGCAGCCTGCTGGAGTGGCTGGTGTCCACGCTGGCGCCGGTGTGCGAGAGCTGCGAGGACCTGCTCTACGCCCACGCGCATGCCTACCAGAACGCGATGCTCGACGCGATCCTGCAGCTGGCCACGCACCTCGGGCAGCGCGCCCACGGCCTGTACGACGCGGCGCTGCCGGGCTTCTGCGGCGACACCGACTTCTTCGACTGCGCGCGCTCGCTGCAGGCCACCCGCTACACCGACTTCGCCAGCCACGTGGCGCTGTTCCGGCGCAAGGCCACGCTGAGCGACCTGCTGGGCAGCCGGCTCGACGACCTGCGCTCGCCCCAGGCCTCGTCGTACATGACCTGCCGGGCCGTGCAGGCCGCGCGGGTCGACTTCGACCTGACACCCGAGGGCCGCAACAACCACCGCGGCGAGGCCAACCGCCGCGCCGAGCAGTTCTTCCGCGTCGAGGCCAGCGTCGGCATGGACTGACGCAGCGCAAACCCGAGCGCGCGGCGGCGGCTCACAGTGGAAGACGTTCCTCTTCCACCGGAAAGCACCATGACCGCCGACGCCAAGCCCCTGTTCATCGACCGCATCGACGCCGCGGTCGATCATGTGCTCGACACCGTGCAGGGCGATATCGTGCTCGGCCTGCCGCTGGGCATCGGCAAGCCCAACCCGTTCGCCAATGCGCTGTACCGCCGCATCAAGGCCAACCCGGCGCGCCGGCTGCGCATCGTGACCGCGCTGTCGCTGGCCAGGCCGGTAGGCAAGAGCGAGCTGGAGCAGCACTTCCTCGAGCCCCTGGTCGAGCGCCTGTTCGGCGACTACCCGGACCTCGACTACGTGCGCGACCTGCGGGCCAACGCGCTGCCGCCCAACGTGGAGGTGCGCGAGTTCTTCATGAAGACCGGCGACTGGCTCGGCAACGCCGTGGCCCAGCAGGGCTACATCTCCACCAACTACACCTTCGTCGCGCGCGACATGGGCGTCCAGGGCATGAACGTGATCGCGCAGGCGGTGGCCGCGCGAGGCGACGGCGACGACCTGCGCCTGTCGCTGTCGAGCAACCCTGACGTCACCTTCGAGGTGATCGAGCGCTATGCCGAACTCGGCAAGCCGCTGCTCAAGGTGGGCGTGATCAACCGCAGGATGCCCTTCATGCCCAACGGCGCCGAGGTGGCGCCATCGATGTTCGACGTGGTCGTGACCGACCCGCAGGCCACGCACACGCTGTTCGGCGCGCCCAACAACAAGGTCAGCGCGGCCGACTACGCCATTGGCCTGCATGCGGCCAGCCTGGTGGAAGACGGCGGCACGCTGCAGATCGGCATCGGCTCGCTGGGGGACGCGATCGCGCAGGCGCTGATCGTGCGCGACCGCCACGGCGCCGAGTACCGGCGCCTGCTCGAGTCTCTGTGCCCGGACGGCCTGGACGGCCGCCTCACCGGGCGCTTCGACCGCGGCCTGTACGGCTGCTCGGAGATGTTCGTCAACGGCTTCCTGCGCCTGATCGAGGCCGGCATCATCCGGCGCGAGGTGTTCGGCGACGTGGTGCTGCAGCGGCTGGTCAACAGCGGCCGCATCGTCGACGAGACCGTCACCCCAGACACGCTGCGCGCGCTGCTCGAGGCCGGCCGCGTCCACGGCCCGCTGACGGCCGACGACCTGGCCTTCCTGCAGCACTACGGCGTGCTGCGCGCCGACGTGCGCCTGGACGGCGCGGTGCTGGTGGCTGGCGCCGAGCGCTTCAGCGCCGACCTGCGCGACCCGGCCGCCTTCGACGCCGTCGCCGCGCGGCTGCTCGGCCCGCGCCTGATGCACGGCGTGTTCATGACCGGCGGCTTCTTCCTCGGCCCGCAGGACTTCTACGAGCGCCTGCGCAGCATGGCGCCGGCGGACCTGGCCCGCATCGACATGACGCGCATCGACTTCATCAACCAGCTCTACGGCCAGGGCGAGCTCAAGCGCGCGCAGCGCACCAAGGCGCGCTTCATGAACACCACGATGATGGTCACCGCGCTGGGCGCCGCGGTGAGCGACGCGCTCGACACCGGCGAGGTGGTCAGCGGCGTGGGCGGGCAGTACAACTTCGTGGCGATGGCGCATGCGCTGCCCGACGCGCGGCTCGTGATGATGCTGCGCGCCACCCACGAACACCGCGACGGGCCGCGCTCGTCGATCGTCTGGAACTACGGTCATGTGACGATCCCGCGGCACCTGCGCGACATCGTGGTCACCGAGTACGGCGTGGCCGACCTGCGCGGCCAGCCCGACTCGGAAGTGATCCAGCGCCTGATCGCGGTGGCCGACTCGCGCTTCCAGGACGACCTCGTGCGCGCGGCCAAGCGCCACGGCAAGCTGCCGGCCGGCTACGCGGTGCCCGAGCGCTACCGGCGCAACCTGCCAGACGTGCTGCAGGCGACGCTGCACCCCTGGGCCGAGGCCGGCCTGCTGCCGGACTTCCCCTTCGGCACCGACCTCACCGACGACGAGCTGCACATCGTGCGCGCCCTGAAGAAGCTCAAGCACGCCAGCCAGCACCCGATGGAGCTGGTGCAGATGGCGGTGCGCAGCCTGTGGGAGGGCAAGGAGGCGCCCCACGCCTACCTGGAGCGCCTGGGCCTGGACGACGCGCACAGCTTCAAGGACCTGTTCGTGCGCCGCCTGTTCGCCGGCAACCTGTAGCGCGCGGTCGCCGGCGCCGCTTGCAGTTGGTTGCAGGCCGGTCGCCGAAGCACCGTACGCTCGCGCCGATGGACGATCCCTCGCGTCGACGCCTGCTGGCCCTGGGGGCCGCCTTCACCCTGGCCGCGGCCGGCGGCACCGGCTGCGGTGGCGGGGGCGGTGACCCCGGCTCGCCCGCGCCCCCACCCCCTCCTCCTCCGCCGCCACCGCCGGCCGGCCCGCCGACGGCCACGCTGCTGGGCGTGACGCTGACCAGCCCCTGGGGCCTGGCGTTCCTGCCCGACGGGCGCATGCTGGTCACCCAGCGCGCCGGATCGATGGTGATCGTGTCGGCCGACGGCGCGTCGGTGCTGGCCACGGTGAGCGGCGTGCCCGCCGTGAACAGCGGCGGCCAGGGCGGCCTGCTCGACGTGCAGCTCGACCCCGACTTCGCCACCGACCCGTGGGTGTACTTCACCTACGCCGAGGACGGCACTGGCGGCTCGGGCACCGCACTGGCGCGCGGGCGCCTCGTGGGCAATGCGCTGCAGAACGTGTCGGTGCTATGGCGCCAGGCGCCCAAGGTGAGCGGCGGCAACCATTACGGTTCGCGCATCGCCTTCCGCCCCGACGGCACGCTGTTCGTCACCGCCGGCGACCGCGGCCAGGACGACCCGTCCGTGCCGGGCACGCAGTGGGCGCAGAACGTCGCGCGCACCCAGGGCAAGGTGGTGCGCCTGAACCGCGACGGCAGCATCCCGACGGACAACCCGTCCTTCGGCGCCGGGGCACTGCCGGGCCTGTGGAGCCGCGGGCACCGCAACCCGCAGGGCGCGGCGGTGCGGCCGGGCACCAGCGACCTGTGGCTCACCGAGCACGGGCCGCAGGGCGGCGACGAGGTCAACCGCGTGCTGCCCGGGCGCAACTACGGCTGGCCGCTGGTGAGCTACGGCTGCCCCTACGGCGCGCCGGTGGGCGACGCCTGCCGCGTCGGCGGCGGCACGCACGCACCCACCTACGAGGAACCGAAGTCGTTCTGGGTGCCGACCTCGATCGCGCCGGGCGGCATCGCGTTCTACACCGGCAACGGCTTCCCCGAGTGGCAGGGCCACCTGTTCGTCAGCGCGCTGGCGACCCAGACCCTGTGGCGCCTGGTGATCGACGCCGGCAACACCGTCACGCTGCGCGAGGAGGTGGCTGCGGCCAAGGCGCTGAACCGCCGCATCCGCCATGTGCGCCAGGGGCCGGACGGCTGGCTCTACCTGCTCACCGACGACGGGCGCATCGCGCGGCTGGCGCGCTAGCCTGCGGGCGGGTGGGGTCTTGCCGGACTGGGCACCATCGGGCCCATGAAACGACGCACCTTCTCGACCCTGCTGGCCACCGGCGCCGCACTGGGCCCGCTGGCGCCCGCCCGCGCCCGCGAACCCGACCTCAAGCCCGTGATGGTGGCGCGCGGCCTGGACCACCCCTGGGGTCTGGCCTTCCTGCCCGACGACCGCCTGCTCGTGACCGAGCGGCCCGGCCGCATGCGCATCGTCGAGCGCGACGGCCGCCTGGGCGCCCCGCTCGCCGGGCTGCCAAAGGTGTTCACCAGCAGCCAGGGCGGCCTGCTCGACGTGGTGCTGCATCCGAAGTTCGCGGACAACCGGCTCGTCTACTGGAGCTTTGCCGAGCCCGGCGAGGGCGGCGCCGGCACCGCGGTGGCGCGGGCCCGCCTCGACGGCGGGAGGCTGGCCGACGTGCAGGTGGTGTTCCGACAGATCTCCAAGGTCGGCGGCGGCAACCACTTCGGGTCGCGCCTGGTGTTCGCGCGCGACGGCCGCCTGTTCGTCACGCTCGGCGACCGCTTCCACCGCAAGGACGACGCGCAGACGCTGGACAACCACTTCGGCAAGATCGTGCGCATCGAGGACGACGGCCGCGTGCCGGCCGACAACCCGTTCGTCGGCCGCGCCGGCGCGCGGCCGGAGATCTGGAGCTACGGCCACCGCAATGTGCAGGGCGGGGCGCTGCATCCGGTCACCGGCGAGCTGTGGACCACCGAGCACGGCCCGCAGGGCGGCGACGAACTGAACGTGGTGGCCGCCGGCGCCAACCATGGCTGGCCGGTCGTCACCTATGGGCGCAACTACGGCAGCGGCACGCGCATCGGCGAAGGCACGGAGCGCGCCGACGTGGTGCCGCCGCTGCGCCACTGGGTGCCGGTGTCGGTGGCGCCGTCGGGCCTGGCCTTCCTGACCAGCGACCGCTACGGCCCGGCCTGGAAGGGGCAGCTGTTCATGGGCACGCTGCGCGCCGAGAAGCTGGTGCGGCTCGAACTCGACGGCCGCCGCGTGCTGGCCGAGCATGCGCTGCTGGTCGACCGTCGCGCCCGCCTGCGCGACGTGCGCCAGGGGCCCGACGGCTGGCTCTACGTGCTGACCGACAGCGAGGACGGACAGATCCTGCGCCTGGAACGCCCCTGAGGCGTCGCGCGTGGCCCCAGAATGGCAGGGTCCGACGCACCCTGCCATGACCGACCGCTACGCCCTCTTCGGCCATCCCCTCGGCCACAGCAAGTCTCCGCTGATCCACAACGGCTTCGCCGTGGCCCTGGGCCACGACGTCCATTACGGCCTGGTCGAGGCGCCGCTGGGCGGCTTCGCGCCGGCGGCCCTCGCCTTCCGCGACGGCGGCGCCAAAGGCTGCAACATCACCACGCCGTTCAAGCTCGACGCGTTCGCGCTGGCCACGCAGCGGCTGCCGCGCGCCGAGGCGGCGGGGTCGGCCAACTGCCTGAAGTTCGAGCCCGACGGCCGTATCCTGGCCGAGATGTTCGACGGCATCGGCCTGGCGCACGACGTGGAACACAACCTTGGCCTGCCGATGCGCGGCAAGCGCGTGCTGGTGCTGGGCGCCGGCGGCACGGTGCGCGGCATGCTGGAGCCCTTCCTGGCGGCGCAGCCCGCGGCCCTGGTCGTGGCCAACCGCACGGCGGCCAAGGCGCACGAGCTGGCGGCGCTGTTCGCCGCGCACGGCCCGGTGGCCGGCTGCGGCCTCGACGACCTGGGCGGCGAGCGCTTCGACATCGTGCTCAATGCCACCAGCGCCACGCTGGCCGGGCAGGCGCTGGCCGTGCCGCCGTCGGTGTTCGCCGGCGCGGCGCTGGCCTACGAGCTGGCCTACGGCAAGGGCCTGACGCCCTTCCTGCGCGCCGCGCGCGAGGGCGGCGCGGCACGCCTGGTCGACGGCGTGGGCATGCTCGTCGAGCAGGCGGCCGAGGCCTGGCTGTGGTGGCGCGGCGTGCGTCCGCCCACGCGGGCAGCCATCGATGCGCTGACAATCCCGCTGGTCTGACCCCTTACCCCTTCCTCCCGGAGCCCGCGATGGCACACAAGATCCTGATGCTGCACGGCATCAACCACGGCATGTTCGGCAAGCGCGACCCGAAGCAGTACGGCACCATCACGCTGGCCCAGATCGACGCGCAGCTGCAGGCCCTGGGGCGCGAGCTGGGCGCCGACGTGGAAAGCTTCCAGACCGACAGCGAAGGCGACATGTGCCGCCGCATCCATCAGGCCTACACCGAGGGCAAGGACGCGGTGCTGATCAATGCCGGCGCCTGGACCCACTACAGCTACGGCATCCGCGACGCGCTGGCGATCCTGACCTGCCCGATCGTCGAACTGCACATGAGCAACATCCACGCGCGCGAGCCGTTCCGCCACGTGTCGGTGTTCGCCGAGATCGTCAAGGGACAGATCTGCGGCTTCGGCGTCGACAGCTATCTGCTCGCGCTGCGCGCGGCGGTGTCGGCGGTCGAGGCAGCGCGCGCCTAGGCGCAGCGGCCACGCGCCCGCCCCCGGCGAGCGGGCGGGCCCCGGTCAGTGCAGCACCAGCACCGGCACCTTGGTGCGCGCCAGCACGTTGCGCGTGTGCGACCCGAACAGCAGGCCGCCGAAAGCGCCGCGGCCATGCGTGACCATCACGATCATGCCGGCGTCCAGCTCGTCGGCCAGGTCGGCGATCGCCGCGTCGATGCGGTCGGTGCGCTGGTGGCGACCGGAGAACGTGACGCCCGCGTTCTGTGCCCGCTCGCCGAAGGTGGCCAGCAGGTCGTGCGCGTGGGTGTCGGTGGCCACCTCGTGCCGCGCCGTGCGGCGCTGGTAGTTGCGCAGGTTCGTGCTCATGTCCGGCAGCGGCATCTCCGGCTCGGCGATGAAGCCGACGATCGACGCGCCGAGCTGGCGCGCCAGGCCGATGCTCTCGGTCATGGCGCGCTCGGACAGTTCGGTGCCGTCCAGCGGCACGAGCAGGTTCTTGATCATGTTCGCTCCTCGTTGCATGACTCGCAGCCACTCTAGGCCGCGCCGGCACCGGGCCGTTTGAGGAGCCTCAAGTCAGAGCAGCGGCCGCACCGAGCGCGCCGCTTCCTGCAGCGGCTGCAGCACCACCTCCAGCATGTGCGCGCTGTCGCGGTAGGCCGTCATCGGCATCGTGGAGCCGACCGCCCCGACGCAGCGGCCCTTGCGGTCGAGCAGCGCCACCGACATGCCGCGCAGGCCCGGGTCGAGCGACGACTCGGTGTGCCAGTACTCGAGCTGGCGCGCCTGCAGCACCTGGGCCCGGAACTCGGCCGGGTCGACCGTCGTCCACGGCGTGAAGCGCACGAAGTCGTGCTCGGCGATCCAGGCGTCGAGCGCGGCATCGTCCAGCCGCGACAGCGCGATGTAGCCCGGCGTCACCACGTGCGCAGGGATGCGCACGCCCACGTTGTAGCCGATGGTCACCCAGCGCGGCGGGCTCGAGCGCGCCACGTACACGATCTCGTGGCCGTCGAGCACGCTGACGTTGACGGTGTGGCCGATCTGCGCCGACACGCGCTGGATGAAGGGCTGCACGATGCGCGGCAGGCGGGCCGTGCCGAGGTAGCTCTCGCCCAGGCGCAGCACCCGGGGCGAGAGCCAGAACTGGCGCCCGTCGGTGGCGGCGTAGCCGTAGTGCACCAGGCTCAGGAGGTAGCGGCGCGCCGCGGTGCGGGTGAGCCCCGCGCGCTCGGCGGCCTCGCTCGCGTTGAGCTGCGGATGGTCCTCGTCGAAGGCCTCGATCAGGCGCAGCCCCTTGCCCAGGCCTTCGACCAGGTCGCGTTTCTCGATGGGCGCATGCGTGGCCCGCGATGAGCGTTGCGGCATAAGGACTTACCCGTGAAGCGAACGGTTATCGCGCAAGGTGCGCGATTATCGCGCGTTCAGGGTGGATACGCCTTGCCAGTGGCAGGCCGGCTTTCTATCGTCGCGCTCCGCGCCCGCCGCAGGAGAAACGACCCATGCCCCACACCGCCCCGCGACGCCGACGCCGCTGACATGACCGACTTCCTCCAACTCACGATCTCCGGCATGGCCACCGGATCGATCTACGCCCTGGCGGCGCTGGGCTTCACCCTGCTGTGGCAGGCCAGCGGCACGATCAACTTCGCCCAGGGCGAGTTCGTGATGCTGCCGGCCTTCATGATGCTGGCCTTCGGCGCCATGGGCTTCCCGCTGCCGATGGCCTTCCTGGCCACCTGCTGCGTGGCGGTGGTGGTGCTGGGCTGGGCCTTCAAGCGCGGCATCGCCGACCCGCTGCTGCGCTACGGGCTGATGCCCATCGTGGTGGCCACCATCGGCCTGTCCATCGCGGCGCGCAACGGCATCCGCGCCGGCTACTCGGCCGAGGCGCATCCGTTCCCGTCGATGTTCGCCAACAAGCTGTTCACCGTGGCGGGCATCAACGTGACGCTGGCCGACATCGGCACGCTGCTGCTGGCGCTGGGCCTGGTGCTGGCGACGCAGGCCTTCCTGGCCCGCACCGTCACCGGCCGCGCGATGCAGGCGGTGGCCCAGAACACGGAGAGCGCCACCGTGCTGGGCATCAACGTGCCGCGCATGATCTTCTACACCTTCGCGATCAACGCGGTGCTGGCCTGCGCCGCCGCGCTGCTGGTCACGCCGACCTACCTCGCCAAGTTCGACATGGGCGAGTCGCTGGGCACCAAGGCGTTCTTCGCCGCGATCATCGGCGGCTTCAACAACAGCCGCGGTGCGCTGCTGGGCGGCGTGATCGTCGGCGTGAGCGAGAACCTCGCCGCGGCCTACATCTCGCCGGCCTACAAGGACGCCGTGGCGCTGATCATCTTCATGATCGTGATCCTGTTCAAGCCGCAGGGCCTGCTCGGCAAGAAGGTGGAGCGAAAGGTATGAACAAGCTTCACCTGGCAATCGGGCTCGTGCTCGCCGCCGTCCTGCTGTTCGTGCCGCCCTTCCTCAAGAACTACGGCGTCTACCTGTTCAGCTACTGGCTCGTGTTCGTCATCGCGACGATGGGCCTGAACCTCACCATCGGCTACGCCGGCCAGAAGAGCCTGGGCCATGCCGCGTTCTTCGGCATCGGCGCCTACACGGTGGCGATCCTGCTCAAGGCGGGCATCAGCTTCTGGATCGGGCTGCCGCTGGCGATGCTGGGCTGCTTCCTCATCGGCCTGGGCCTGGGCTTCCCGGCGCTGCGCGTGCAGACGATCTACCTCGCCTTCGCCACGCTGGGCTTCAACACCGCGCTGTGGCTGGTGATGCGCAACGAGGAATGGCTCACGGGCGGCACCTTCGGCATCAACAACATCGCGCGGCCCGAGCTGTTCGGCCTGAGCCTGAACAGCAACCTGTCGTACTACTACTTCGTGCTCGGCGTCACCGTGATCATGTGCGCGCTGCTGTGGAAGCTGCTGGCGTCGCCCTGGGGCAAGGCGTTCACCGCGCTGCGCGACAACCCGATCCGCGCCGAGAGCCTGGGCGTCAACATCCAGGCCTACACGCTGCTCAGCTTCGCCATCGGCGCGGTGTATGCCGGCGTGGCGGGCGCGCTGTTCGCGCCGCTGGTGGAGTTCATCGAGCCCGCGCCCTTCACCGTGGGCGCGTCGATCATGATGTACCTGATCGTCGTCGTCGGCGGCGCCGGCTACTTCTTCGGGCCGCTGCTCGGCTCGGCGGTGGGCGTGATCCTGCCCGAATGGCTGCGCTTCGCCCAGGGCTGGTACCTGTTCGTGTTCGGCACCGCCGTCGTGCTGCTGATGCTGTGGCTGCCCGACGGGCTGCTGTCGATCCCCGACAAGCTGCGCGCCCGGCGCCTGGCGCGCGAGGCCTCGCAGGCCCGCGCCGAGGCCGCCGCCAAGGTCGGAGCCCAGCCATGACCGGCCCCGTGCTCAAGGTGAGCGGCCTGAAGAAGGCCTACGGCGCCATCAAGGCCGTGGACGGCGTGAGCTTCGAGGTCATGCCCGGCGAGATCTTCGGCGTCATCGGGCCCAACGGCTCGGGCAAGACGACGATGTTCAATTCGGTGCTCGGCCAGATCGACCCGGACGAAGGCCGCATCGAGCTCAACGGCCAGGACATCACCGGCCTGAGCCCGCAGCAACTCAACCAGCGCGGCGTGGGACGCACCTTCCAGACCCTGCAGGTGTTCGGCAAGATGACCGTGCGCGACAACCTGCTGGTGGCCGCACAGGAGCATCACGGCTCGATGTGGAGCCGGATGTTCGCGCCCGGCGACTCGGGCCTGGGCGACAAGGCCGACGCGCTGATCGACCAGTTCCGCATCCGCCATGTGGCGCACAAGAAGGCCGGCGAGCTGAGCTACGGCCAGCAGAAGCTGGTGGACATCGCGATGGCCTTCATGAGCGACCCCGACCTGGTGCTGCTCGACGAGCCCTGCGCCGGCGTCAACCCGAGCCTGGTGGGCGGCATCAGCACGCTGCTCAAGGAGCTGAACCAGACCCGCAAGGGCAGCTTCGTCGTGATCGAGCACAACATGGACTTCGTGATGGACCTGTGCCACCGCATCCTGGTGATGGTCGAAGGCAAGGTGCTGGCCGTCGGCACGCCGGCCGAGATCCGTGCCAACCGCCAGGTGCTCGACGCCTACCTCGGGAACTGAGCCCATGACCGACACCACCGCGATCGAGTTCGAGGACGTGCTGGCCGGCTACGGCGAGTTCATGATCCTCAACAACCTGAGCTTCAAGGCGCAGCGCGGCAAGATCACGCTACTGCTCGGGCCCAACGGCGCGGGCAAGAGCACCGTGCTCAAGACCCTGTTCGGCCTGCTCAAGGTGCGCCAGGGCCGCGTCCGGCTCGAAGGCCGCGACATCACCGGCGCCACCGCCAAGCAGCTGCTCACCGAGCACGGCGTGGCCTTCGTGCCGCAGGGGCGCAACCTGTTCGGCCAGCTCTCCGTGTTCGAGAACCTGGAACTGGGCGGCATCACGCTGGGCATGAAGACCACGCACGAGCGCATCCCCGAGGTGCTGGACCTGTTTCCGCGCGTCAAGGAGCGGCTGCACAGCGCCGCGTCGTCGCTGTCGGGCGGCGAACAGAAGCAGCTCGAAGTGGGCCGCGCGCTGCTGCTGCGTCCCAAGGTGCTGCTGATCGACGAGCCCAGCATCGGCCTGTCGCCACTGGTGGTGGCCGACGTGTTCCGGCTGCTGCGCCGGCTCGCCGACGAGCAGGGCGTCACCGTGCTGATGGTCGAGCAGAACGTCAAGAGCGCGCTGAAGCTGGCCGACGATGCGATCGCGCTGGAGTCGGGCCGCCTCGTGCTGCACAAGCCCGCCGGCGAGCTGCTGGCCGACCCGAACATCGAGCGCCTGTTCCTCGGCGGCGCGCACGCGCCAGCGCCCGCCTCGGCCTGAGGCGCGGGCGCTAGGCGCCCGGCCCGGTGGGCCCGGCCAGCCGGCGCCGCCCCGCGACGCGGAACTCGGTGGGCCGCATGCCGGCGTGCTTGCGGAAGAAGCGGCCGAAGTAGGCCTCGTCGTCGAAACCCAGCTCGGCGGCCACCTGCTTGATGCCGAGCGTGGAGTACACCAGCGAACGCTGCGCCTCCTGCAGCACGCGGGCGTTGACCGCGTCCAGCGGCGAGCAGCCCATGCCGTCGCGGCACAGCCGGCCGAGCTGCCCCGGCGTGACCCCGATCTCGCGCGCATAGCGGGCCACCGGCCAGCGCTCGCGGAAGTGCGCGTCGAGCAGCGCGCGGAAGCGCTCCACGTGCCCGGCCTTGCGAGAGCGCAGGTCGCCGGCCACGCCGACGCCGCTGGCCGCCACCCGGGCGATCTGCACCACCAGCGCCGCCAGCAGCGCCACGCCGGCGGCCGCCTGGCCCACGCCGGTGGTGCGCATCTCGCGCGCGATGGCGTCGAACAGCGGCACCAGCGCGGCGCGGTGGCGTCCGCGCCGGTCCACCGCCAGCACGGCCGGTTCGCGCACATGTCGGCGCAGCTCGGGCGCCAGCGCGTCGAGCAGGGTCTCCAGCGGTCGCTGCGCCGCGGTGACCACCGGGCCGTCGATGTCGCGCCGGAAGCGGAAGCCGTGCACGCACAGCGCCGGCACCACCACCAGGCACGGTGGCTCCAGCACCCAGCGCCGGTCGCCGATCACGGCCTCGCCGCCACCCTTCTCGATGAAGAGCACCTGCAGCATCGCGTCGTGCACATGCGGCTCGATCTCCCAGTTGAACAGGCTCGATCGCTCCGGGATGCGCTCGCAGTGGACGAGGTCGACGCTGCCCGCTGGCGACGGGTCGCCGTAGAGGGATACATGGGGAATGCTTCGCATCGACGTGGCCCGGCCGCGACGGCGCGGCGATGCACGAATTGTCCGGTCATTGGCCGCAACTGTCGATTGCCCCGCCGCACCGGCTCGCCCACCATGCGCCCCGAGGAGACTACGACGATGAGCGACCCTTCCAGGCACTGGCTCGGGCTGACCGGGCGCGTGTGTGCCGTGACCGGCGCGGCCAGCGGCATCGGCCTGGCCACGGCCCAGGCGCTGGGCGCGGCCGGTGCCGCCGTGGCGGTGATCGACCGCAAGACCGACGTGGCCCAGGACGTGGCGAAGGCCATCGCCGCCGCGCATGGCGTGCCCACGGTGGGCGTGGGCTGCGACATCGCCGACGAGGCGGCGGTGCGCCACACCGCGCTGCGCGTGCGCGAGACCCTCGGCCCGGTGTTCGGCCTCGTCAACAACGCCGGCTTCCTGCGCGCCGGCTCGCTCGACGAGGGCAGCCTCGACGACTGGAACGCCGTGCTCGCGGCCAACCTCACCGGTCAATGGCTGTGCGCGCGCGAGTTCGGGCGCGACATGCTGCACGTGGGGCGCGGCGCCATCGTCCACGTGTCGTCGATCGCCGCGCTGCACCCGCAGACGCGCAGCGGCGCCTACAGCCCGAGCAAGGCGGGCGTGCTGCTGCTGAACAAGCAGCTGGCCGCCGAGTGGGGACCGCGCGGCGTGCGCAGCAATGCGGTGTGCCCCGGCATGATCCGCACCGCGCTGTCGGCGAAGTTCTACGAGGTGCCCGGCTTCGAGGCCGCGCGCGCCGCCGTCACCGCCTGCCGCCGCGTCGGCGAGCCGCAGGACATCGCGGACCCGGTGCTGTTCCTGCTGTCCGATCGCGCCGCGTATGTCAACGGCACCGAGCTGCTGGTCGACGGCGGCCTGCAATGCATGCTGATGGACATGGTGCCGCGCCCCGGCTTCAACCAGACCACCACCCCGGCCCACGCCGGCACCGGAGTACCCCGATGAAAGAAACCCTCGACTGCGACGTGCTGGTGATCGGCTCCGGCGCCGGCGGCCTGTCCACCGCGATCACCGCGCGCAAGGCCGGCCTGGACGTGATCGTGGCCGAGAAGGAGCCGGTGTTTGGCGGCACGACGGCGTTCTCCGGCGGCGTGCTGTGGATCCCGGGCTCGTCGCACGGTCGCAGGCAGAACGCCGCCGACACGCGCGAGGCGGCGCGCGAGTACCTGCGCCACGAGTGCGGCGCGTTCTTCGACGCGGCGGCGGTGGACACCTTCCTCGACCACGCCCCGGCGATGGTGGAATGGTTCGAGCGCGAGACCAGCGTCAGGTTCGTGCCGACGCTGTATCCCGACTACCACCCCA
Source organism: Aquabacterium sp. T101 (assembly GCF_057219775.1). Lineage (NCBI taxonomy): Bacteria > Pseudomonadati > Pseudomonadota > Betaproteobacteria > Burkholderiales > Sphaerotilaceae > Aquabacterium > Aquabacterium sp. T101. The sequence goes on along the minus strand of NZ_JBXVVZ010000007.1, from coordinate 146,932 downwards.
CGGTGCCGGGCGGCGTCGACATCGGCCGATCGATCCTGGCCGCGCCGTTCGACATCCGCGAACTCGGGGCCGACATGGCGCGGCTGCGGCCGCCGCTGGCCACCATCACCTTCATCGGCATGATGTTCAACTCGAGCAACGCCGACCTGAAGCACTTCTTCAATGCGACGAAGTCGCTGGCGTCGGCCTGGTACGTGTGCAAGCGCCTCGTCACGCACCTGAAGGAGCTGGCGCTGTACCGCCGCGGCATCCAGGTCACCAGCGGCAATGCGCTGGCGGCGCGGCTGGCCAAGTCCGCACTCGACCTGGGCGTGCCGATCTGGACCTCGTCGCCTGCGAAGCGCCTGGTGTCCGAGCGCGGCGCGGTGCGCGGCGCCGAACTGCTGCGCGACGGCAAGTCGGTCACCGTGCGCGCGCGCCACGCGGTGGTGCTGGCCTGCGGCGGCTTCCCGCACGACCGGCAGCGCATCGGCCGCGCCTACCCGCACCTGGCGCGCGGCGGCGAGCACCACTCGCCGGTGCCCGAGGGCAACACCGGCGACGGCATCGCGCTGGCCGAGGCGGCCGGCGCGCGCTTCGACATCCGCTTCCAGTCGACGTCGGCGTGGATGCCGGTGTCGCGCGTGCCGATGGGCGACGGCCGCATGGGCGTGTTCCCGCACCTGCTGGACCGCTACAAGCCCGGCGTGATCGGCGTCACGCGCCAGGGCCGGCGCTTCTGCAACGAGAGCGAGAGCTACCACGACGTGGGCGCCGCGATGATCGAGGCCTGCGCTGGCGAGCGCGAGTCGGCGATGTGGCTGGTATGCGACCAGGCCGCGCTGTCGAAGTACGGCCTGGGCTACGTGAAGCCGGCGCCGATGCCGGTGGGCCGCTTCCTGCGCAACGGCTACCTGATGAAGGGCCGCACGCTGGCCGAGCTGGGCGCGGCCTGCGGCATCGACGGCGCGCAGCTCGAGCGCACGGTGGCCGAGTACAACGAGGGCGCGGTGCACGGCGAGGACCGACAGTTCGGCCGCGGCCGCACGAGCTTCAACCGCTACCTGGCCGACCCGGCGAACCGGCCGAACCCCTGCGTGGCGCCCATCGGCGCCGGCCCGTACTACGCGGTGAAGGTGGTGATGGGCGACCTGGGCACCTTCGACGGGCTGGCCACGTCGCCCGACGGCCGCGTGCTCGACACGCGGGGCGCGCCGATCGCGGGCCTGTGGGCGGTGGGCAACGACCGCGCGTCGATGATGGGCGGCAACTACCCCGGCGCGGGCATCACGCTCGGCCCCAACATGACCTTCGGCTGGGTCGCCGGCCGTGCCATCGCCGCGCAGGCGCGCGGCACCACCGAGGAGCAGCGCCATGCCGCTTGACGCGTCGCTGACCAAGGCGCTGGTGGACCACCGCGTCTACACGATCGCACCGCGCCGGATGGCCGAGTTCGTCGAGGTGTTCGACCGCCTGGCGATGCCGATCCTGCTGAGCACGCTGGGCACCCCGCTGGGCTTCTGGACCAGCCTGGTCGGGCCGCAGAACCAGTTCGTGCACCTCTGGGGCTACGACAGCCTGGCCGACTACGAGCAGCGCTGCCATGCGCGCGACACGCACCCGGACTTCCCGGCCTACCTTTCGGCGTCGGCCCACCTGATCGTGGCGCAGGAGACGCGGCTGATTCGTCGCCGGCCGATGCCGAGCGTGGAGTCGCGGTCTTGAACCCGGCAGGCACCGCGGGCCGCGTGGCCGTCGTCACCGGCGGTGCCAGCGGCATCGGCTGGGCCACCGCGCAACGCCTTGCCGCCGACGGCCTGCGCGTGGCCATCGCGGACCTGGACGGCGACGCAGCAGCACAGCGTGCCGCCTCGCTCGGGCCGCAGCATCGGGGCCTGGCCTGCGACGTGAGCAGCGAGGCGTCGGTGGCCGACGCCGTGCGCGCGGTGCTGGCCTGGAGCGGCGGCGTGGTGCACGTGCTGGTCAACAACGCGGGCATCGGCGACCAGGCCGCGACGACCGAGCAGCAGCGCGTGGACGCCTTTGACCGCGTGCTGGCCGTGCACCTGCGCGGCACCTTCCTGATGAGCCGCGAGGTCGGCCGCACGATGCTGGCGCAGCGCGACGGTGCCATCGTCAACCTTGGCTCGATCGCGTCGACCCTGGGCATCCCGATGCGCAACGCCTACGGTGCCGCCAAGGCCGGCATCGTGGCGATGACGAAGTCGATGGCCTGCGAGTGGGCCGACCGGGGCGTGCGCGTCAACGCGGTGGCTCCGGGCTACGTGCGCACCGCGCTGGTGGAGGCGCTGGAAGCCAAGGGCGCGCTCAACACCACGTCGATCCACCACCGCACGCCGATGGGCCGCATGGGCCGCCCCGAGGAGATCGCCGAAGCCATCGCGTTCCTGGCGTCGCCGCGCGCGAGCTACATCACCGGCACCGTGCTGGCGGTGGACGGCGGCTGGACAGCGCTCGGCGGCGCCTTGCCGGCCGTGCCGCCGGTAGTGGCGTCGGGGGGTTGAGCGAGGACTGCGGATCTGCCGGCCTGTGGGCCTGCGCGTGGTGCTGCGCGTCGTGGTGGGCGGTGCGCGGCGGCGGCTCCCGCGTCCGCGGTCGTCGCTGCGCGACGACTTCGCTGCGGTGCTCGGGCCGGGGTCGCGCCGCCGAACTCGCTTCGCTCACTGCGTTCGCTGCGCTCGGACAGCCGCGGCGAGTCAGTTCACGAAGCGCGCTCACGCGCGCCGACCCCGGCCCTGCGCGCCTCGCCGCGGCCCAGGGAGCCACCGCCGCGCACCGCCCACCACGAGGCACCGAAGAGGCGTGCCACCCTCGCACGCGAACCCGTGCCTGCCCGCCCGGGC
>NZ_JBXVVZ010000007.1:0-143995 GCF_057219775.1 Aquabacterium sp. T101 | reverse complement strand
CGTGCCCGCCCGCGCCCGGGCTGCGCCAGCGCCGGCAGGCCATGCCGCGAACCTCAAACCGCCGAAGCGCGAGCGAGGCCCGCACACTCACCACGGTGATACACTGCCCCACACTGGAACACAATTCCACTTTTATCCTCGAAGACACGCCCCCATGCCCTACCCCACCCCGCTGACCCAGATCCCCGACGACACCGAGTACGACGTGGTGGTGCTGGGCGCCGGCGGCGCAGGCATGTCGGCGGCGCTGTTCGCCGCGATCGCCGGCGCCAGGGTGCTGCTGGTGGAGTCCACGGCCCAGGTGGGTGGCACCTCGGCCTACTCCGCGGCCACCACCTGGATCCCCGGCACGCACCTCGCGCCCCAGGTGAACCGGGACGACACGACCGACAACGCCACGCGTTTCCTCGACAACGCTGTCGGCGCGCGTTCGCCGCGCAGCCTGCGCGACGCCTTTGTCGCCCACGGTGCCGCGGCGGTGAAGACCATCGAGGACCACTCGCACGTCAAGTACCGCATCCGCCCGTTCCACCCGGACTACCTCTCCGAACTGGAAGGTTCCACGCTGTGCGGCCGGGCGCTCGAGCCGCTGCCCTTCGACGGCCGCCTGCTCGGCGAGGACTTCGGCCTCGTGCGCCCGCCGATCCCCGAGTTCATGGTGCTCAAGGGAATGATGGTCGACCGCGACGACATCCCGCACATGCTGGGCTGGAACAAGTCGCTCAAGTCGGCGCTGTACGTGGCGCGCGTCGTCGGCCGCCATCTGGTCGATCGCCTGCGCCACCCGCGCGGCACGCGGCTGCTGATGGGCAACGCGCTGATCGGCCGGTTGCTGCTGTCGCTGCGCGAGCGCGGCGTGACGCTGCTGACCGAGGCGCGCGTCACCGCACTGCACCGCGACGGCGGCGGCCCGGTCGACGGCGTCACGATCGAGCAGCAGGGCCGGTCACGGCGCATCGCGGTGCGCGGCGGCGTGGTGCTGGCCAGCGGCGGCTTCAACCGCCACCCCGAGCGCCGCGCGCGCCTGCTGCCCGGTGCCAACGAGGCCTGGTGCCCTGGCGCACCGGGCCATGCCGGCGCCGCGCACGACCTGGCCGAGCGAGTGGGCGCCGTCTACGGCCGCGGCGGCGGCACCGAGCCGCTGTCGCATGCGTTCTGGGCACCGGTGTCGCTGCGCCGGCGAGCCGACGGCAGCACGGCGGTGTTCCCGCACTTTGTGTTCGACCGCGCCAAGCCCGGCACGATCACCGTCGACGGCGAAGGGCGCCGCTTCCTCAACGAGTCCACGTCGTATCACCTGTTCGGCATCGCGATGCAGGCAGCGCACCGCGAGCGTCCGTCGGTGCCGGCCTATCTGATCACCGACGCCGAGGGCCTGCGCAAGTACGGCCTGGGCATGGTGCGGCCCAAGGGGATGGGGTTGGCATCGGCACTGGCCGACGGCTACGTGACGAGCGCGGGCAGCGTGGCCGAACTGGCGCGCAAGCTCGGCCTGCCCGAGGCGAACCTGGTGCAGACCATCGAACGCTTCAACGGCTACTGGCGCGAAGGCACCGACCCCGAGTTCGGCCGCGGCACCACCGCCTACCAGCGCGCCAACGGCGACGCCACCTGGGTCGGCCCCAACCCGAGCCTGGGGCCGGTGGAGCGCCCGCCCTTCTACGCCGTGAAGCTCTACCCCGGCGACATCGGCGCGGCCACCGGCTTCGCCACCGACGCCGACGCGCGCGTGCTGGACGGCCAGGGGCGAGCGATCCCCGGGCTGTACGCCGCCGGCAACGACATGCAGTCGATCATGGGCGGCGTGTACCCGGCGCCGGGCATCACCCTCGGCCCGGGCCTGGTGTTCGCCTACCTCGCCTCGCGCCATGCCGCGGCCCGGGCGCGCGGCGAGGTGCCCGCCGTGGCCGAAGCGCGCGCCGCCGCCTGAGCCCGAGGCCGCCTTGATGTGTCGCAAGGACGCGCCCGCGTCCCGGTGACACGATGCGTCGCAGGACCGGAGGCACCCCGATGCAACCCCATGCCCTGCAGGTGATCAACGACGAGCACGTGGCGGTCGCGGCGATGCTGCGCTCGATGAACATGCTGCTGCGCCAGGCGCGCGACCGCCGCCGGCCGCCGCCGTTCGACGTGCTGCGCGCGATGCTGTTCTACGTCGACGAGTTTCCCGAACGCCTGCATCACACCAAGGAGAGCCAGCTGCTGTTCCCGCGGCTGCGCGAGCGCTGCCCCGCGATCGCGCCCACGCTGGACCTGCTGGACGCCGACCATGCCCGGGGCGAAGCCGCGATCCGCGAACTGGGCCACCGCCTGATGGCCTACGAGGTGATGGGCGAGCCGCGCCGCGAGGCGTTCGAGAAGGCCTGCGCCGCGTACGTGGACAACTACCTGCGCCACATGGCGCTGGAAGACAGCCGCGTGCTGCCCGCGGCGCGCGAGCACCTGACCGCCGCCGACTGGGCCGAGCTCGACGCCGCCTTCGCTGCCAACCGCGACCCGCTCACGGGCCACCCGGCGAGCGACGAGTACGCGCCGCTGTTCCGCCGCATCGTGGACACGGCACCGGCCCCGGTGGGGCTGGGCTGATCCGGCCGCTTGCCGCGGTCGGTACCGTCAGGCCAGCCGGAAGAACTCCACTTCGCGGCTGAGGCGCTCCGCGTTGTCCTTGAGCGATGCCGCTGCGGCCGCAGTCTGCTCCACCAGCGCGGTATTTTGCTGCGCCATCGCGTCGAGTTGTTCGACCGAACGCCCGACATCAGCCAGGCCTGCGGTCTGTTCGCTCGCGCCGTGACTGATCTCGGCGATCAGCACCTTCACGCTTTCGGCATTGCCCACGATCTCCTGCATCGTGGCGCCGGCCCGCGAGACCACCTTGGCCCCGGACTCGACCTGATCGACACTGGTGCCGATCAACGCCTTGATCTCGCGCGCCGCTTCGCCGGACCGCTGCGCCAGTGCCCGCACCTCGGCGGCCACCACGGCGAAGCCCCGCCCCTGCTCTCCCGCACGCGCGGCCTCGACGGCGGCATTGAGCGCGAGGATGTTGGTCTGGAAGGCGATGCCGTCGATGGTCCCGATGATGTCGGCAATGCGGCCCGAGGAGTCGCGGATGCCGTCCATTGTGCTGACGACCTGACTCACCACCTGACCGCCCTCGGCGGCCACCTCTGCGTTGCGCCCGACCATGTCCGACGCACCTGCCGCGGTATCAGCGGTCTGCTTGACCGTCGCGCCGATCTGAAGCATGGCCGACGAAGTGCGCTGGAGCTGCGCCGCGGTCTCCTCAGTACGGCGCGACAGGTCGGCCGACGCCGCAGCGACTTCGTCGCTGGCTGTGGCGATCTCCCCGGCGTTGGCCCGCACCTGTCCGACGATGCGACGCAGCGCGTCCAGCGTGGTCGACAGCGTGTTCATCAGCCTGGCCACCTCGTCCGTGCCCCAGGGTCGAGGCCGCAGCGACAGGTTGCCGCGGGAGATCTCGTCGAGCTGGCGCGACACTTCGCCGATGCCACCTTGCGTGACACGGTAGAAGGCCACGAGCAGGTAGATCGCCACGCCGATGCCGAACAGCGAAATGCCGATCTGCCGGTACAGCGCGGCCTGCAGACCGGACAAGCGCCGCTCGATGCGGGCGTCGAGAGCGTCGAACGTCTTGACCTGGCCCGCATAGTGCAGCGCGATGGCGTTGTTGGCCTGGGCGACGAAGGCGGGGGCATCACCGGCCGGGGCGCTAGACAGGATCTGCGACTTGACCATGTCGATGAAGCGCCCGCTGGCGGCGACCGCCTCCTGCAGATGAATCTCCGATCCGATGGCAGGGTCGGCCGACACCGCGCGGCGCAGCGACTTCTCCAGACCGGTCTGGTGGGCCAGGGCGAAAGCGAGCGCACTGGCCATCTGGTCGCGCTGGGCTGCGGTCATGGTGCCGCTGCGAAGGATCGAGTTGCCCATGCCCCGCATCTGGCCCAGCACCTCGACGAGGTGCGGCTGCTTGAACATCGACGCGTCCATCAGGTAGAAGGTGTCGACATCGGGATCGAGGGTCAGGTTCGACTGGTCGGCCACATCGTTGACCAGGGCCAGCACCGCCGAGATCAGCGCCGTGTGCTCGGCAAACGTCTCAACGGGCGTGTCGCGCGTCGGCTTCGCTGCCAGTGCCAGCGCCTGTTGACGCACCTGGCCCCAGGCTTCGCGGGTGCCCAGGGCCTGGCCCAGCCGCGCGTCGGCCGCGGCCACTGCCTCGACGGCCTTGGCCACCTTCTGCTGGGCGTCGTCGAGGTCCGCAGCGCGGGCAGTGGCTGCGCGACGGCGGTTCTGCATCGTGTCGAGCAGGGGCATCAGCGTGCGTGCGTACTCGACTCCGAGCCTCTCCTTGGCCGAGAAGTCGATGCTCACGGATGCCGCCTGCCACAACGCCCAGCTGAGCAGAAGGATGGGGATCAGGAAGGCCACGGAGACCCAGGTCGACTTGGCAGGAAATCCGATCGACCGGAACAGTCTCACGCCGGGTGCCATGAAGCCGTGATACCGGAAGAACGCCGGCACGTCGGCGGCACCGGCTGGCGGCGAGATCTCGGGCACTGCGGTGGTGGGCATGACAACTACCTCTCGTCATTGGCACTCCCGTAGTTTCCCGCCCTGCCTTGCGCGGCATTTAAAGATAAGCAGCACGCCTGCCCGTCAAATCGGCGCATGGCGCCAGTCACGGCGCCGCCAGCAGCGCGCGCGACGCCGCCATCGACGCGCGCGCCCAGGCCTCGTGGCCGACTTGCGCCGCGCGGGCGTCGTTGGGCACCTCCACGCACACCGGCACGTCGTCGGGCAGGCAGGCGAACAGGCCGGCGAGGTCGATGTCGCCGTCACCCGGCAGCAGGCGCGCATGGCGCGCGTCGTGGATCAGGCCGTTGTGCGTGGCCGGCCCGGGCAGGTGGCCGTCGCAGATCTGGGCGTAGCGCAGCCAATGCCGCGGCAGCGCACGCACGTCGTCGAGCGTGGCGTCCGAACGCGACCAGTGCAGCGCGTCCACCAGGATGCCCATGTTCGGCCGGTCCACGGCCTCGAGCAGGCGGCGCGCGATGCGCACGTCGGCCACCGCCGACCAGGGCACCGGCTCGACGTCGCAGCCCAGGCCGAAGCGCGCCGCGGCGTCGCACAGCTCGGCGTACGTGGCCGCGAGGCGCGACGGATCCGGGTCGGCGCCGATCACGTTGACCACCTTCGCGCCCAGCCGCTGCCCGACGTCGAACACCGGCAGCAGGTCGGCCACGCGCAGGCCGGGGACCATGCGCACGAGCTCCAGGTCGAACACCGTCACGCCGCGATCGGCCATGCAGGCCAGGGTCTCGCGCAGCATCGGCGGGTCCTCGTGCAGCGGGTAGAACGCGGCGCCGGGCGTCACGGGCAGCAGCCGCACGCCGCAGCCCCAGGCCCCGACGTCGGCCGCCAGGGCCGCCAGCTGCGGCGGCGTGAAGTGCATCGCCTGCAGCGGGGCGAGCGTGTAGCGCCGCGTCACGCGCCGGGGCCCTCGAGAACGCGGCGCGACGCGGCCACCGCGGCCTTCGCCCACGCCAGGTAGCCCATCGCCGGCGCGCGCGTGTCGCTCGGGATCTCGACGCTCACCGGCAGGTCGGCCGGCAGCGCGGCGAACAGCGCATGCAGATCGAAGCCACCCTCGCCGGGCAGCAGGCGCTCGCAGCGCGCGTCGTGGATCAGGCCCTCCGGCGTGGTGGGGCCGGGCACGCGACCGTCGCAGATCTGCGCGTAGTTCAGCCGCGACCGCGGCAGCCGGCGCACGTCGTCCAGCGTGCTGGCGGAGCGGAAGAAGTGCAGCGCGTCCACCAGCACCGCGCCGTTGGGCCGCGCCGCGCCGTCGACGATGCGCGTGGCGTCAGGCACCGACGCCACCGGGCACCACGGCATCGGCTCGAGGTCGCAGCTCAGCCCGAAGGGTGCGGCGGCGTCGCACAGCGCGGCGAAGTTCGCCGTCATGCGGCCCACGTCGGCGTCGTCGCCGGCCACCAGCACGTGCTTCGCGCCCAGCGCCGCACCCACCTCGAAGAACGCACCATGGGCCCGGGCGTCGAAGCCCGCGCCGATGCGGATGATCTCGAGGTCGAGCACGCGCACGCCGGTGTCGCGCTGGCGCGCCAGGGTCTCGGCCAGCTGCGGCGAGCCGCCGGTCATCGGGTGGTGCGCGCCGCCCGGCGCTGCCGGCAGCAGGCGCACGCCGCAGGCGTCGCAGCCGGTGGCGGCGGCGAGGTCCACCATCTGCGGCGGGGTGTACGGCAGCGCGGTGAGTTGCGCCAGCGAGTAGGTGCGGGAGGTCATGGGCAGAGGATCAGGCGGGGGCGGCTTCGCCGAGCGGTGCCGTGGCGACGGCGGTGGCGGACGAGGTGTCGGGACCCTCGCCGGGCATCGGCAGCGGACGACCCGCGGCGTGGTGGGCCAGGATGTAGCCGAACACCAGCGCCGGGCCGAGCGTGATGCCGCCGCTCGGGTAGTGGCCGCCCATCACGCTGCTCATGTCGTTGCCGGCGGCGTACAGGCCGGCGATGGGCCGGCCCTCGGCGTCCAGCGCGCGGGCATGCTCGTCGACCTGCAGGCCGGCGAAGGTGCCCAGGCTGCCGGGCACGATGCGCACGGCGTAGTACGGGCCGGGCCCGATCGGCGCGACGCAGGGGTTGGGGCCGGCGTGCTCGGGGTCGCCCTGCATGCGGTCGTAGGGAATCTCGCCACGGCCGAACTCGGGATCGCGCCCGTCGCGGGCGGCGTCGTTGTAGCGGGCCACGGTGGCGGCCAGACCGGCGGCGTCGATGCCGCACTGTGCGGCCAGCGCCTCGATCGTGTCCGCGCGCTGCAGGTAGCCCGAGCGCAGCGCCGCGCCGACGGGCAGCGGGTGCGGCCGCGCATGGCCCAGGCCGAAGCGGCGCTGGAAACGGTGGTCGCACAGCAGCCAGGCCTGCACCGGCTGGCCCGGGTGCGCGGTGGCGCAGCGATCGAACAGCGCGCGCATGAAGCCGTGGTAGTCGCCGGCCTCGTCGACGAAGCGCTGTCCGTCGCGGTCCACGGCGATCAGCCCCGGCTTGCCCCGCTCCACCAGGTGCGGGAACGCCTGCACGCCGCCGCCGGGCAGCGGCACCAGCGACACCGGCGCCCAGGCACCCGCGTGGGCCACCGTCGTGTCGACCACGGCGCCGGCGCCCTCGCCCAGCCTCAGCCCGTCGCCGGTGTTGGCCACCGGCGCGGCGGACCAGTGCTCGCGGCCGGTGGGCGCGTGCGGGAACAGCGCGGCCTTGCGCGCGCCGTCGTGCGGGAAGCCTCCGCAGGCCAGCACCACGCCGCGGCGCGCGCGCAGCTCGCGTTCGCGGCCGTCGGGCCCGCGCACGCGCGCGCCCACGACGCGCCCGCCCTCGCACAGCAGGCCGACCACGGCATGGCGCTCGTGCAGCGACACGCCGGCGTCGAGCGCCGACTTGAACAGCGCCGCGGCCAGCGCATTGCCGGCCATGCGCAGCGTGCCGCGACCGTGACGCAGCACGTCCCAGCCCTGGCGCAGCACGCGCCGCGTGACGTGGGCGAACGAGTCCCAGGCGCGGCCGGCGCGCAGGAAGTGGCGCAGGTCGCCGCCGATGCTGATGCCCAGGAACGACCACAGCGGGCACGGCGGGCGCAGCCGCGCCAGGTGCGGCCCGAGCACGCGGCCGTCGAACGGCGCCGCGCACACCGAGCGGCCTCCGCTGCGCGCGCCGGGCGCGCGGCCGTGGAAGTCCGGGATCGCGTTGCCGTCGACGAAGCGCAGCGCGGTGTGGTCGAGGTGGAACTGCACCGCCGCCGGCCCGTGCGCCAGGAAGGCGTCGATGCGCGCGGCGCGGAACTGCGGGCCGCAGATCGACAGCAGGTAGCGCCGCGGCTCGGACACCGGCTCGTCGATGCCGGCGGCGCGCGCCAGCGGATTGCGCGGGATGAACATCCAGCCGCCCGACCACGCCGTGGTGCCGCCGAACAGCGGCTCCTTCTCCAGCACCACCACGCGCAGGCCCAGGTGCGCCGCGACCACGGCCGCGGACAACGCGCCAGCGCCGGAACCTGCGACCAGCAGGTCGCAGTCGGCCGGCAGCTCAGGCGACATGGGCCGGGTCGGGCTTGCTGTAGGCGCGGCGGAACAGCGGCGACGCGGCGCTGGCACGGGCCACGTCGGCCGCGGCGGCGATCAGCTCGGGCGCCCACTGCCGCATCTTGGCCTCGGTCAGGCGCACCGACGGGCCGGACATCGCCAGCACGCCGACCGCGCCGTGGCCGGGCGCCATCACCGGCGTGGACATCGCGTTGAGGCCGCGCGCGTAGGTCTCGGTGGAAAAGGCGATGCCGTCCTTGCGCGCCTGACGCACGCACTTCATCACCGCGGCGATGCTGGTGGGCGCGTTGGGCCCGTACTCCGACGGCCGGGCCAGCCCCTGCGCCGACAGCAGCGCGATGGCATCGTCCTCGGGCAGCGTGGACAGCCAGGCGTGGCCGGACGAGGTGCACGACAGCTTCACGTCGATGCCGTGGTCGGGGTCGTAGCGCAGCCCGCTGGTGGCGCCCTGCGACAGCGAGACCCAGGTGATGTGGTCCACGTCCACGACGCCCAGCCGCACCAGCTCGCCGCTGGCCTCGGCCAGGCGGTCGAGGATAGGCTGCGTGAGGTCGACCACGCCCGAGGCCTTGAGGTAGTTCAGCCCCAGCGACACCAGCTTGGTGGTGAGCATGTAGTGGCCGCGCTCGCGCGACTGGCGCACGTAGCCGCGCTCGGCCAGGTCGGTGAGCAGACGGTGCGCGGCGCTGCGCGGGATGTCCAGTTCGTCCGCCAGCGTGGCCAGGGGCACGCCGGCCACGTCGGTGGCCAGCCGCTCCAGGATGGCCAGGGTGCGCTCCATGACGCCGGACATCTGCGCTCCTTCGTGGCGGGCTAGGGAAGATGCGGAGATTGAAACACACTTCAAAAGTGGAATTCAAGTCCAGAAAGGCGATTACACTGCGCCCGAGTTCCCCTCGACCCCATGGCTTTTCCTCAGCCCGACACCACCCCGCAGGAGACATTCATGAAGCAGATCATGTCGCGCCGCACCGTGCTGGCGCTCGCCCTGGCGGCCGGCGCCGCCACCGCCCAGGCGCAGGACGTCATCAAGATCGCCGGCGTCTACGAACTCTCCGGCGCCGGCGCCAGCGCCGGCACCTACTTCAAGGACGGCGTCGAGCTGGCCGTGAAGGAGATCAATGCCAGCGGCGGCATCCTCGGCAGGAAGATCGTCAGCACCGTGGCCGACACGCAGACCCAGCCCGGCGTGGCCAAGGGCCTGGCCGCCAAGGCGGTGGACGACGGCGTGTTCGCGGTGTTCGGCCCGGTGTTCTCCGGCTCGATCATGGTGAGCATGGCCGAGACGCGCCGCGCCGAGATCCCCAACTGGACCGGTGGCGAGGCCGCGGCCATCACCGCCCAGGGCAACCCCTACGTGTTCCGCACCGCGTTCGGCCAGGCCAGCTCGTTCCCCAAGCTCGCCAAGTACATCCAGGGCAAGGCCAAGACGCTGGCGGTGATCTACCAGAATAACGAGTTCGGCAAGGGCGGCCGCGACCAGCTGGCCAAGCTGCTGGCCACCGGCCCGACGAAGATCATCTCGGAAGTGGCCACCGACCAGGGCCAGGTGGACTTCTCCGCCGCGGTGCTCAAGTCCAAGCAGGCCAACGCCGACGCGCTGTTCGTGTACCTCACCGAGGAGGAGTCGGCGCGCGCGCTGCGCGAGCTGCGCAAGCAGGGCTACGACAAGCCGATCATCGGCGAGACGGTGCTGATCAGCCAGAAGGTGATCGAGCTCGCGGGTGACGCGGCCAACGGCGCCACCGGCCACGTCGGCCTGACGGTGGACGCGCCGAGCCCCGAGATGCTGGCGTTCAAGGGCAAGTTCTACCAGGCCTACAAGTACATCCCGGACCACAACGGCATCAAAGGCTACATGGGCGTGTACTCGATGAAGGCCGCGATCGAGAAGGCCGGCAAGATCGACCGCAAGGCGGTGGCGCAGGCGATGCGGGGCCTCGTGATCAAGAAGGCCAAGTACCCGGGCATCATCATGGACGTGCGCTTCGACGACAAGGGCGACATCGACCGCGAGAGCTTCCTGGTCGAGGTCAAGGGCGGTCGCCAGGTGGTGACGGCGACGCTGCCGCCGCTTCAGGAAATCAAGTGATGCCTGCCGCCCGGAGGGGCGGCGACCACTGTCTGAAGGCATGTTCTCCGACTACTCCGGCGCGACGCGGGTGATCTTCATCGTGGGCGATCCGATCGCCCAGGTGAAGTCGCCCTTCGGCGTCACCGAGGCCCTGCGCGCGCGCGGGGCCGACGCCATCGTGGTGCCGGCGCACGTGAGGCCGGCCGACGTGGAGGCGTTCTTCGCGATGGCGCAGCGCATGCCCAACGTGGACGGCATCATCGTGACGGTGCCGCACAAGTTCGACGCCGCGCGTCTGGCGCGGCACGTGACGCCGCGCGCGCAGTCCATCGGTGCGGCCAACGTGGTACGGCGCGCCGACGACGGCACCTGGGAGGCCGACATGTGCGACGGCGAGGGCTACGTGGCCGGCCTGCGCAAGGCCGGCTGCGAGCCGCGCGGCCGGCGCGTGCTGCTGGTGGGCGCCGGTGGGGCGGGCAGCGCGATCGCGCATGCGCTGGTGGACGCCGGCGTGGCGTCGCTGGCGCTGCACGAGGCCGACGAGCCGCGCCGCGTGGCGCTGGCGGCCAAGCTGCGCATCTACGGCCCGGTGCAGCCCGAGGTGGGCAGCACCGACCCGACGGGATTCGACCTCGTCATCAACGCGACGCCGCTGGGCATGAAGCCGGGCGACCCGCTGCCGGTGCAGGTGCAGCGGCTGGCGCCGACCACCTTCGTCGGCGACGTGGTCACGATGCCGCCGGTGCCGCCGCTGATCGAGGCCGCCCGCGCCCGTGGCTGCAGCACGATGACCGGCGCCGGCATGTTCGAGGCGGTCCGCGACCGCATGGTGACCTTCTACCTGGAACGAAAGGCGCCCCGCCCGTGATCCACGAACTGACCACGCTGGAGATCAAGGTCTTCAGCAACGCCAAGGTCTACGCCGCGCTGCAGGAGCGGCTGCCCGCCGCCGGCGGCACGCTGCTGGGGGCCTTCGCCACCGACATCGGCGACCTGTCGCGCGTGATCCTGCTGCGCGAGTTCGCCGACGCCAACGCCGCGGCCGACGCGAAGCAGCGCCTGCTGATGGACGCCGACCCCCTGGGCTGTGCCGAGTGGCTGGTGTCGCTGAAGAGCGAGAGCTACCGGCTGTTCCCGTTCCTGGCATCGCCCGCGCCCGGCCACTACGGCAAGTGGTACGAGCTGCGCACCTACTCGCTGCGGCACGGCAAGCTGGCCGAGACCATCGACGCCTGGAAGGATGCCCTGCCCGCGCGCCATGCGATGAGCCCCTGCCTGGGCGCCTATGCCGCGCTGGACGGCACCCAGCCGCGCTTCCTGAACATCTGGGCCTACGAGAGCGTCGATGCGCGCGCGAAGATCCGCGCCGACGCCGTGGCCCAGGGCGTGTGGCCGCCCAAGGGCGGCCCCGCCAACCTGACGGCGATGCAGAGCAATCTCTGCGTGCCGCTCGCCTTTTCCCCCCTCAAGTGATGACCACCACTCGCCTTCCGATCGCACTCATCGGCGCCGGCGGTATCGGCCGGCCCCATGCCGAGCGCATGCTGCGCCATCCCGACGTGTCGCTGGCCGGCATCGCCGACCCGACACCGGCCGGGCGCGAGTTCGCCGAGTCGATCGGCGTGCCCTGGTTCGCCGGCCACGCCGAACTGCTCGACCGCGTGCGCCCCGGCGCGGCGCTGGTGGCCACGCCCAATGCGTCGCATGCGGCGATCGGGCTGGACTGCATCGCGCGCGGCCTGCCGGTGCTGATGGAAAAGCCCGTCACCGACACGCTGGCCGACGCCGAGCGGCTGTGTGCCGGCGCCGAGGCGGCCGGCGTGCCGCTGCTGGTGGGGCATCAGCGCCGGCACAGCGTGCGGGTGCGTACCGCGCGCGCCTGGGTGGCCGAGGGCCGCATCGGCCGGCCGGTGGCGGCGCACGCCATGGCCACCTGGCTCAAGCCCGACGACTACTTCCAGATGGCCTGGCGGCGCGAGCCGGGCGGCGGGCCGGTGCTGATCAACCTGATCCACGACATCGACATCCTGCGCCACCTGCTGGGCGAGGTGTCCCAGGTGCAGGCCGTCACGTCGAGCGCGGTGCGCGGCTTCCCGGTGGAAGACACCGCGGCGGTGCTGCTGCGCTTCGCCAGCGGCGCGCTGGCCACGCTGATGACGTCCGACGCGACGCCGTCGCCGTGGAACTACGACATGGGCGCCGGCGAGCTGGAGCGCTTTCCGCAGCAGGACGCCGACGCGATCTACGTGTGCGGCACCGAAGGCTCGTTGTCGCTGCCACGGCTGGAGCTGTGGCGCTACCCTGGCGCGCGCGGCTGGGCCGACCCGCTGGCGCAGCAGCGCGTGGCGCCAATGCGCGCCGACCCGTACGACGAGCAGTTCCGCCACTTCCGCGCCGTGGTCGACGGCCGCGAGGCGCCGCTGTGCAGCGGCCGCGACGCAATGGGCACGCTGCGCACGGCGCTGGCGGTGCACGACGCGGCGCGCCTGGGCGCGCCCGTCAACTTCTAGGTCGGCGGCGCGCCTGCCTGCGCGCCCGTCAACTTCTAGGTCGGCGGCGCGCCTGCCTGCGCGCTCGTCAGCTTCCAGGTCGGCGGCGCGCCTGCCTGCGCGCCCGTCAGCGTCTAGCCGCGGCTGCGCAACCGGCTGCCGTCGGGCAGCGGCACCGCCCGGTGCAGCACGTCCTCGGCCAGCCACGCGGCCGAGCGGCGCGCACGCTCGGCCACCAGCGGCAGCGGCATCTGCGTGTAGTCGTCGTTGAAGACCTCGAAGCTGTAGTCGCCGCGATAGCCCATGCGGTCGAGTTCCACCACCAGCCGGCGCAGCTCGTCGCTGTGCACGCCCTCGCCGGGGAACACGCGGAAGTGGCGCGCCGTCTCGATGCGCTCTTCCACGGTGCGGATCTCCTGCCACATGAAGTCGGCCAGCTGCACGAGGTAGATCTTGTCCGGGTCCACCTCGGCCAACACCTCGGTGGGCGTGCGCGTGGCGAAGCTGTGGAACGAGTCGATGCCGATGCCCAGGTTGGGCGCGTCGGCGCGCTCGACGACACGCCAGGCGCCGACGCAGTCGTTGATGTGGCGGCCCCAGGACAGGCCCTCGTAGGCCACCCGGATACCGTGCGGCAGCGCCATCATGGCCAGCTTGCGCAGGTCGCGCGCGAGGGTGGCCTCGTCGCCGGTGGCGTGCCGGCTGGTGGACGAGCAGGCCAGCAGGATCGGGCTGCGCAGCGCGGCGCACATCTCGATCATCGAGCGTGCGATGTCCACCTTGTAGTCGTGCAGGTGCCCCGACAGGCCCTCGAAGTCGCGCAGCACCTGGAAGCCGGTGACGCGCAGGCCGCTGGCGTGAACCTCCTCCACCGCAGCCTGCCAGCCGTCGGCGTGACCGACGAGGTCGCGCGCGGCCAGCATCACCTGCGAGAAGCCGGCGTCGCGGATCGCGCGCAGCTTGGCCGCCAGCGGCCCGGCCAGCGAAATGGTGTCCATGCCGAAGTCGGCGATGTACTCGGCAGACTTCATGACAGCCCCTCGACCGACGTGTACGTCGACCGATCCCCCGAGGGGATGCGGGCCGGCTTGGGAGCGGCCCTGCGCTCGGCCCGCGGCGCCGGCATCGCGTTCACGCCTTCGCCTCGCCGTGATGCACCAGCTCGAACATCACGCCGCCGAGCTGGGGCCGGGTCACCGCGCCGCGCACCTCGGTGTGCAGCGTGTCGGTCTCGACGAAGTCGACGCCGCGCGCACGCAGCGCCTTCACGGCGGCCGGCACGTCCGGCGCGCCGAAGGCCACACGCTGCAGGCGCTCGCCGGAGTCGTCCACCACCAGCGAGTCGGGCTCGATCAGCTGCAGGAAGAAGCTGCCGCAGGGGCTGGCGAGGATGCTGCCGCGCGGCAGGATGCCGAAGCGCTGCTCGCTCGGCAGCACGGTGAAGCCGAACAGCGAGGTGTAGAACTCGCACCAGTCGGCGCTGCGGTCCACGCCCACGTACTGGACGACGCCGAACCAGTGCAGGCCGGCCACGGCGGGCACCTGGGTCTCCACCGTGGGAATCGGCACGAAGTCGACGTCGTAGATGGAGAACTCGCGCCAGCGGTCGATGAAGTAGATGCGGCTGGCACCCGCGCCGTGCACGCCGGGGATGTGCAGCTCCATCGGCTGCACCTTGACCGGCACCGGCCAGCCGCCGAGGTCGACGACACGGCGCCATGCGGCACCGGCGTCGCGCACGCGCAGCGCCACGGCGGCGATCTGCGGCGCCTGCCCGTCCACCGACGGCGTGATGCCATGCGCATTGACCACGATGTTCATGCCGCCCTGGCGGTACAGCAGCACCTCGCGCGAGCGGTGCCGCGCCACCGGGCGAAAGCCCATCGACTCCAGCACCTGGCCCAGCGCCTGCGGGCGCGGCGTGGCGTACTCGACGAACTCGATCCCCTCGATGCCCAGCGGGTTGCTGGCCTCGACGATCGCTTCGCGATCCAGCGTTGACGACATCGGTGCGGTCCTCAATCGGTGCGTGCCGCCACGAGGCGGCGGAAATGCGCGTCCACGCGCGCGGGGTCGGCGGCCAGGCCGGTGAACCGCTCGAAGGCGCCCACCGCCTGGCCCACGGCCATGGTACCGCCGTCGACGACCCGGCAGCCGATCGCGCGCGCCTGTTTCAGCAAGGCGGTCTCGAGCGGAAAGTAGACGATCTCCGACACCCACAGGTCGCGCCGCAGCAGCGACGCCGGCAGCGGCAGGCCCGGCAGCTTGTCCATGCCGGTGGGCGTGGCGTGCACCAGTCCGGTGGCGCCCTGCAAGGCCCGGGCCGGATCGGTCGTGCCGCTGGCCTGCCCGCCATGACGGCGGTTCAGCTCGTCGGCCAGCGCCTGGGCGCGCGCGAGGTCCTGGTCCACCACCACGAGCCGGCGCGCCTTCATGCGGCACAGCGAATGGGCGATGGCCGAACCGGCCCCGCCCGCGCCGAGCAGCACCACGTGCGACAGGTCCGCGTCCGGCAGCGTGCGCTCGAAGCCCCAGCGCCAGCCGGAGCCGTCGGTGTTGTGCCCGACGGCTCGGCCCTCGCGGAACACCACCGTGTTGACCGCGCCCATCGCCGCGGCTTCGTCCGAAAGCTCGTCGAGCAGGGGGATCACCGCCTGCTTGCACGGGTAGGTGATGTTCAGGCCGGCGAAGCCCATCGTGCGGGCCGCGGACAGCAGGACCGGCAGCACCTCGGGGCCATCGCCGCTGCGGTCCAGGTCGATCAGCTGGTAGTGGAGGCGCAGGCCCTGGGCCCGCGCCTCCTCTTCCTGCATCGCGGGCGTCAGCGAGCGCTGGATGCCCTGGCCGATCAGCCCGACCAGCAGTTTCCCGGCCGAAGTCACTTGCGCAGCTTGTCCAGCTCCGCCATCACCTCGGCGACGGTAGCCTCGCCCACGGTGGCCGAGTGCTTGGCGATCACCGGCTTCATCTTCTCGCGGAACTTGACCAGCTCGGC
Source organism: Aquabacterium sp. T101 (assembly GCF_057219775.1). Classification (NCBI taxonomy): domain Bacteria; kingdom Pseudomonadati; phylum Pseudomonadota; class Betaproteobacteria; order Burkholderiales; family Sphaerotilaceae; genus Aquabacterium; species Aquabacterium sp. T101. The sequence goes on along the minus strand of NZ_JBXVVZ010000007.1, from coordinate 128,303 downwards.
CGGCGCCAGCTCGGTGACGGTCATGCCGCCCTTCTTGATGGCGTCCAGCGCGGTGGCCATGCCGGCGCGCGACTGCTGGCGCTGGTACTTCGCGGCCTCGTCGGCGGCGTCGTCAAGCAGCTTCTTCTCGGCCGGGGTGAGCGTGTCCCAGACCTTCTTGCTGAAGATCACCGACTGCGGGTTGTACTGGTGGTTGGTGATGGCCACGTGCTTCTGCACTTCCCAGAACTTGTTGGCGGCGATCACCGTCAGCGGGTTCTCCTGGCCGTCGATGGCCTTGCTTTCCAGGCCGCCGTACACCTCGGGGAAGGGCATCGGCGTCGGGTTGGCGCCCAGCGCCCTGACCCAGTCGACGTTGATCGGGTTGGGGATCACGCGCAGCTTCAGGCCCTCGATGTCCTCGACCTTGTTGATCGGGCGCTTGCTGTTGGTGATGTTGCGGAAGCCCAGCTCCCAGAAGGCCAGGCCGACGATGCCCTTCTCCTCCAGCTTGGCGTGCAGCTTGCGGCCCACCGGGCCGTCCATCACGGCGTCGGCCTCGCGCGCATTGGCGAACAGGAACGGGAAGTCGACGATCGCCAGTTCCTTGGCCACGCTGGCCAGGATGCCGGTGTTCATCGACACCATCTCGAGCGTGCCGCCCTGCACCGCCGTGACATTGGCCTGGTCGCTGCCGAGCTGGCCGCCGGGGAACAGGTTGATCTTGATCTTGCCGCCGCTCTTGGCCTGCACGATCTCGGCGAACTTCTCCATGCCCATGACGATGGGATGGCCCTTGGGGTTCTGCGTCGCGAACTTGAAGGTGTGCTCCTTGATGTCCTGCGCGGACACGCCGCCGAAGGCGGCCAGGGCCGCGACGGCGACCAGCGACTTGATGAATGCACGCTTCATGGGGTGTCTCCTGTGTGAGGTGCGGGTGGAAGAACGGGTCAGTAGAAGAGCTTGAGCGGCCACAGCACGATCTGCGGGAACAGCACGAGCAGGAACAGCACGCCGAACTGGGCGATCATGAACGGCACCACGCCGCGCGTGACCGAGTCCATGCTCATGCGGCCGACGCCGGCCACCACGTTGAGCACGGTGCCCACCGGCGGCGTCACCAGGCCGATCGCGTTGTTCATGATGAACAGCACGCCGAAGTACACCGGGTCGATGCCCGCGGCCTTCACCAGCGGCATCAGCACCGGCGTCAGGATCAGGATCGTGGGCGTCATGTCCATCGCCGTGCCGACCACGATGACGATCAGCATGATGATGAACATCAGCAGCATCGGTCGGTCGATGAAGGGCTGCAGCAGCGAGATCAGCTCCGCCGGCAGGTTGGCCACGGTGATCAGCCACGCGCTGACCATCGCCGCGGCGACCAGGAACATGATCACCGCGGTGGTCTTGGCGGCCGACGCGAACACCGCGTACAGCTGCGACAGCTTCATCTCGCGGTAGACCACGGTGGACACGAACAGCGCGTACACCGCCGCCACCACAGCCGCCTCGGTGGGCGTGAACACGCCCATCTTCAGGCCCACCAGCACGATGGCCGGCAGCACCAGCGCCCAGGTCGACTCGCGCAGCGCCTTCATCCGCTCGGCGTTGCTGGCGCGCGGCGGCGGCTCGATGCGCTCCTTGCGCGCCACGAGGGTCCACGCGATGGCGATCGCCACGCCCATCAGGATGCCTGGCACGATGCCGGCGAGGAACAGCTTGGTGATCGACACGTTGGCCGCCACGCCGAAGATCACGAACGCGATCGACGGCGGGATGATCGGCGCGATGATGCCGGCCGACGCGATCAGGCCGCCGGCCTTGGCCTTGTCGTGGCCAGCCTTGACCATCATCGGCAGCAGCAGTGCGGCCAGCGCCGCGGTGTCGGCCACCGCCGACCCGGACAGCGCGGCCATCAGCACCGCCGCCAGGATGACCACGTAGCCGAGACCGCCACGCACGTGGCCCACCAGCGTCAGCGCCAGGTTGACGATGCGGCGCGACAGGCCGCCGACGTTCATGATCTCGCCGGCCAGCATGAAGAACGGCACCGCCAGCAGCGGAAAGCTGTTGGCGCCTTCGATGAGGTTCTGCGCCAGGATCTGGGCGTCGAAGTTGCCCATGTAGACCATCAGCGCGACGCCGCACAGCAGCAGCGAGTAGGCGATCGGCACGCCCAGCGCCATGGCGCCCAGCAGCGCCCCCAGGAACACGGCGACGGTCATGGCCGGTCCCCCGGGCCCTTGACGTGGGCGAGGTCCTCGGACTCCTGCACCGTGATCAGCTCGTCGTCACGCAGCCGCCCGGAGAAGAGCCGGCCGAGCTTGAGCGCGTGGAACACCGCGGCCGACACGGCGAACACCACGCCCGCTGCCGGCAGCCAGGCCATCGACCAGCCGGTGACCGGTGCCTCGACATCGAGGCTGATCTTCACCTGTGCCCAGCTGCCGGACAACACCAGCCAGACGCTGTAGAGCATCAGCGTCTCGGCGATGGCCAGGCAGACCTTCCTGCCGCGGGGGCCGAGGCGGCCGACCAGGATGTCGGTGCCGAGGTGGCCGTTGTCGCGCAGCGCGATCACCGCGCCGAGGAAGGTCATCCACACGAAGGCCCAGCGCGACAGCTCCTCGCTGACGGTGATGCCCGAGTTGAAGCCGTAGCGCAGCACCACGTTGCCGAAGACCATGACGACCATGACCCCCAGCAGCCCCACGAGCAGCAGCTCGAGCAGCTTGCAGTAGGCGCCGGTCGCCTTGTCGAACCAGTCGGACATGCGGTCTCCTCGGCGGGACGCGGGCAGAAGCGCCGGGCCACCGTTGGGACGCGATAATGTACGAACCGGTTAATTCAAGGATCGGTGCAAACCCGCAGACCCGGCGCGGGCCCGCGCCGCCGTGGCCGGAGGATCCCCGCCGCCGCTAGCGGCGGACGAAGCGCACGATCATCTCGATGATGCTGTCGCGACGCGCGATCAGCGCCGCCGGCGACTCGAAGTCGCGCTGGAAGATGAGCGAGAAGGTGTGCCGGTTGGACACGTGGAACACCGCCAGCGCCGAGATCGACATGTGCAGGTCCACCGCGTCGATGCCGCCCCGGAAAATGCCTTCCTTCTGGCCGCGCTCGAGCACGGCGCGCAGCCCCTCGATGGCGGGCACGTTGAGCTCGCGGATGGTGCTGCTCTGGGCCAGGTACTGCGCACGGAGGATGTTCTCGCTCTGCACGAGCCGGGCGAACTCCGGGTGGCCCCACTGGTAGTCCAGCGTGTGGCCGACCAGCTTGCGCAGCGCGTCCTCCGGCGGCAGGTCCTCGAGGTGCGCCTCGGCCTCCATCGCGCGCATGCGGCGGTAGGACTCCTCCAGCACGCGAAGGTACAGGCCTTCCTTGCTGCCAAAGTAGTAGTAGATCATGCGCTTGCTGGTGCGCATGGCCTCGGCGATGACGTCGATGCGCGCCCCGGCCAGGCCCTTCTCGGCGAACTCGCGCGTGGCCACCTCGAGGATGTCGGCCATCGTGCGCGCTGGATCGTTGGTGCGCGAGGCCTGCGCCTTCTTGCGGGTGGGCGCCTTGGCGCGGGCGGAATGTACCGGGCGGTCCATTCCGCCAGTGTAGGTCAGGCGGCCGGCAGCGCGTCGGCCTCGATGCGACGCTCCAGCAGGTTGCGGAACATGCCCATCGAGAAGTGGTGCGCGTAGATCATCGAGAGCATGCCGCTGCGCTGCAGCTTCAGCACCGCCTCGTCGGACAGCGCCTCGAAGCGCGCCTCGTCGAGCGCCAGGAAGCCGTCCACCGTGAGGCTGCGGCCGTCCGGCAGCGTGGCGTCGAAGCGCTTGGTCTGCAGCAGCTCCAGGTCGAGCAGCGCTCGGCCGAACAGCCGGGTGCGGTGCGCCTCGCCCTCGAACTGCTCGAGGAACTCCTGCCGGGCGCGGAGCTGGGGCGTCGGCTCCCCCTGGGCGTCGAACAGCGGCTCGCCGGGGCCGGACCCGTCGATCGACAGGGCATCGGCAGCCTCGTCGATCACCAGCACCACCCGGTCGGCGTCGGCCGCGGCCAGGCCCAGCGGATAGCCGCGCAGCAGCGCGGGCACGTAGTGCGCCCCCCAGCTGCCGTCGCGGCGCAGCATCAGGTTCTCGCCCTTGGCCAGGCCGAGCACCGCCATGGGCGCCACCTCGCGCTGGCCGTCCGGGCCCTGGCCCGCCTCGACGAACACGATCGGGTACTCGCGCGACACGTCGACGAACTCGACCATCGTCACGAACAACGCGTTCATGCCCGCGGTGCGGTCGAAGCGGGTGCCCGCGGCCTTGAGGCTCGCGCGCAGGTGGACGTTGCGGTCGATCGGGACCGGACGGGAAAACAGTTGGGGGTCGATCAAGTGGGCTCTCCGGGGGCTTCTTCGGTCATGGGCGTGGCCAGCACCTTGTCGACGCGCTTGCCGTCCATGTCGACGACCTCGAATCGCCAGCCGTCCCATTCCACGCGGTCGGCGGTGCCGGGCAGGCGCCCGAGCAGAAGCATGATCATGCCAGCCAGCGTGTTGTAGCGCCCCCGGTCTTCCTCGGGGAGCACCTTCAGGTCCAGGCGGTCCTTCAGCTCGGGCACCGGGATCAGGCCGTCGAACAGCCAGCCGCCGTCGTCGCGCTGCACGGCCCAAGCGTCGTCGTCGGCCGGCGCGCTGAACTCGCCGGTGATCGCCTCCAGCACCTCGCGCACGGTGATCACGCCCTGCACCTCGCCGTACTCGTCCACCACGAACACGAGCTCGGCGTCGGAGCCCCGGAAGTGCTCCAGCAGTTCCATGCCGGTGAGGGTCTCGGGCACGAACACCGGCGGCGAGAGGTAATCGGCGATCGAAGGCGTCTCGCCGCGCGACAGCGCCGGCAGCAGCGCCTGCGCCGACAGCACGCCCACCACGTCGGTCAGGTCGCCGCGGCACACCGGATAGCGCGTGTGCTCGTGCGTGGCCATCAGCGCCAGCGTGTCGGCCAGCGGCGCATTGGCGTCGAGCCACGCGGTCTCGCCGCGCGGGATCATCATCGAGCCGATCTGGCGCTCGTCGAGCCGGAACACGTTGCGCACCATCTGGTGTTCCTGGTGCTCGATCACGCCGGCGTCGAGCCCCTCCTCCAGGCTGGCGGCGATCTCCTCTTCCGTGACGCTGCGGCTGGTGTCACCCCGCACGCCCAGCATGCGCAGCACCCCTTCCGTGCTCATCGACAGCAGCGCCACGAACGGCCGCGTGGCGGTGGACAGCCAGTTCATCGGCGTGGCCACGAGGCGCGCGATCGTCTCCGGATACAGCTGGCCCACGCGCTTGGGCACCAGCTCGCCGAAGATGATGGTCAGGAAGGTGATGATCACCACCACCAGGCCGGTGGCGGTCCAGCCGGCGGCCTGCGCGCCGAGCATCGGGAAGGTCTGCGTGAGCCATGCCCCGAGCGGCTGCGAGAACGCCGCCTCGCCGACGATGCCGTTGAGCACGCCGATCGACGTGATGCCGATCTGCACCGTGGACAGGAACTTCGTGGGCTTCTCGTGCAGGTCGATGGCGGTCTGGGCGCCATGCTCGCCGGCTTCCACCATGACCTGCAGGCGGGCCTTGCGGCTGGCGGTGAGCGCCATCTCCGACATCGCGAAGATGCCATTGAGAAGGATCAGGAAGGCAAGTAGCGCGACGTCCATTCGAACGAGGGCAGTCCGGGGGCGGTCAGCGTAGCAGAATCGCCCCATGCACTATCTCGTGGGCGACCTGCAGGGCTGCTGCGACGCGTTCGACCGGCTGCTCGCGCAGATCGGCTTCTCGCCGTCGCGCGACTCGCTCACCGTGCTGGGCGACCTGGTCAACCGCGGCCCGCAGTCGCTGGCGGTGCTGCGCCGGCTGCGTGCGCTGGGCGGTGCCGCCGACGCCCTGCTCGGCAACCACGACCTGCACCTGCTGGCGGTGGCGCACGGTGTGCGGCCCGAGCACCGCAACGACACGCTGCGCGACGTGCTGGACGCCCCCGATCGCGACGCCTGGATCGACTGGCTGCGCCAGCGGCCGCTGGCGCTGCAGCGTCACGGCTGGCTGTGCGTGCATGCCGGCGTGCACCCGGCCTGGGACGCGGCGCGCACGCTGGCGCTGGCCGGCGAGTTGCAGGCGATGCTGCGCGGGCCCGACCTGGCGGGGTTCCTGCCCCGCATGTACGGCAACGAGCCGGCGCGCTGGAGCGACGCGCTCGAAGGTGCGGACCGCTGGCGCTGCGCGATCAACGTGCTGACGCGCATCCGCTTCGTCGATCCGCGCGATGGCACGCAGGACTTCAAGGTCAAGGAAGGCGCCGACGCCGCGCCGCCCGGGCTGGTGCCGTGGTTCGACGTGCCGGGCCGCGCCAGCGCAGGCGAGGCGGTCGCTTTCGGGCACTGGTCCACGCTCGGCCTGATCAACCGGCCGCGGCTGCTGTCGCTGGACACCGGCTGCGTGTGGGGCGGCGCGCTCACCGCCGTGCGCGTGGACGGCGGCCGGCGCGACGTGCTGCAGGTGCGCTGCGACGCGGCTCAGCGCCCCGGCGGCTGAGCCCCCACGCCGACGCCCAGCCGGCGCAGCAGCGGCGTCACCGCGGGCACGGTGATCATCGTGCTGGCCACCGCCATCACCAGCAGCGCGGTAAAGGCGTCGGCGCTGATGAGCTGCTTGTCCAGCAGCACGTTGGAGAAGATGATCATGATCAGCGCCTTGGTCTGCAGCAGCAGGCCCACGGCCAGCGTCTCGTCGCGCGACCAGCCGAGCACGCGGCCGGCCAGTCCTACGCCGGCCAGCTTGCCCGCCACCGCCGCCACGAGCAGCAGCGCCGCGGCGACGAACACCGCGCCGCCGCCCACGCCCCACTGCGTGCGCAAGCCGGTGGACAGGAAGAACACCGGCATCAGCACCAGAAGCACGTTGTCGCGCAGCATGTCCATGCGGCGCTGGTCGAACCAGTGCGCGTCGAGCACCGCACCGGCCAGGAACGCGCCGATCATGAAGTGCAGGCCGCACCAGTCCGCCCCCAGCGCCACCAGCGGCAGCCACACCACCGCCACGTACCAGCGGTCGCGCTCGGGCAGGCGCGGCATGAAGCGTCGGATGGCCCAGGCGGCGAGCGCGAACACCGCCAGGAACAGCGCCTGCCGGCCCAGGCGGGCCCAGTCGGCCAGGATCAGCGCCAGCACGGCCCAGATCGCGATGTCGTCCAGGCTCGCGTAGCGCAGGATGCGCTGGCCCAGCGGCGCGCGCAGGATCTGCATCTTGTCCATCAGCAGCACCAGGATCGGCAGCGCGGTGACCGTGCAGGCCATGCCGATGCCCAGCATGAACTGCCACGGCTGCGCCAGCGGCCCGGCCCAGCCGCCGCCCAGCAGCACGGGCAGCAGCAGCGCCGCGCCGCAGCCCAGCAGCAGCGGCACCGCCAGCGCCAGGCCGGCCGTCACCGCGGCCTCGCGGCGCTCGGCCCAGGCGGCGCGCAGGTCCAGTTCGACGCCGGCGACCCATACGAACAGCATCACGGCCCACCAGGCCACGCCGTTGAGCGCGGTGACCACCGGCGGCGCGAAGACGAAGTGGTAGTAGTCCGGGAACATGGCGCCCAGCACGCCGGGGCCGAGCACGATGCCGGTGACGATCTGCACCACCACCAGCGGCGCCCAGTAGTCGGTGCGCCCGAGCCGCCACACCAGATAGGGCACCGCGAAGATTATGATCATCGCGACAAGGAAGATCTCGGTGGTGTTCACGCGCGGCGGAGGGGAATGCGGCGGGCGCGGAGTTTCGCATGGGGTGGGCGGCCGCCTGCGCGACAATCGCCCCGCAGGAAGCGTGGCCGAGCGGTTTAAGGCACCGGTCTTGAAAACCGGCGACGGGCAACCGTCCGTGAGTTCGAATCTCACCGCTTCCGCCGCATGGCGAGGAATCACGGGGATAGAAGGGACGATCGACCCCGTTCCCACCATCCGAACCGCCAAAGTCTAGATGGTCAGTCGCACTCCGAGTCGCGGGCTATTGAGCGGCGGCAAACAGAGGGTCCCAGACTGTCGCTGAATCATTTCAAGCGACCCCGCAATGTCAGCGTCAAGGTCGGCAAGTTCGACTTGCAAGTCAGCGGTTGAAACTAGCCCAGCCTTGGCACGCTTCTCTAGCGTGACCCTGTTGGCCTTGAGCTTGGAAAGTTCGTCCTCAAGCAACCCAAGGATGTGAAGTTGCATCTTTCGGAACTTGACCTGTTCCGCCTCGTTCAGTTGGAGCAGGTCTTCCATGTGCTCACCATGCACACTCCTCGGCTTGACTTGAGAGGTGCTCGCATCAAACCGCAAATGGTCGGCCATCACATGATCACACGGGTTGACTACGCGGGGTCCCTTGTCCTCGTCATTGGGCCAGTCGTCGGCTTTACGCGAATTACATGGGCCACAACAATAGAAGAGATTTGCGTAGGTGCAGCTTAGTGCCTTGAACTTGGATTTTGGTCGATAGTGATCGACGCTGAACGCCTCCCGAGACAATGTGTCCGGTGTGCGGCAATAGACGCAGACGCGAGCAAACTCGTGCTGCAGGTAGCGCTTATAGGTCTGATAGCGCCTGAACTGCCGCGGCACCAGTTGCCGCTTATGCAGGGTCTTGGGGAAATGGAAGAGGCTCAAAACCTAGGTAGGCAAGCCCAAGCGCGCGGCACGGGCTAGGCGGCGATCCCGAAGAGCAGCGACCTGTTCGATCGTGTGCTCGGTCGCAGCGAGTTGAGCCTCCGTCACCCGCGGTGCAAGCTCAAGCATGCGCCCATCAAGAATTGCCAGACGGGCAGCGACTTCCGCGCTAGCCGCACCTCCCGCGTACTTCGCAGCTAGCAAACGTATACGCTGCTTCGCAATGTCTTCAACCGGTGACGAGGCCTTGACATTCGCATTGGCTGGCTGGATCGAAGATCGAGGACGTTGGGTCTTGAGGAGCACCTCGCCTGTTCGAGCTTGCGCGACGGTCCCTGCGTCGCTAACGAACAAGTCAAAGCTGGTGCTGTCGAGCAAATTGAATTGGGTTACCCACGGTCCTTGGTCGCGGTGCGGTGAGCCGTGAGAAAGGCTCCCCGGCGTAATCTCCTCCCACCGGTAGATCGGCTCTTGTGCAGTAGTGGCCTGTACGTTCACATCTTGTGAGAGAAACATGCTCTACGCCTTCAGTTGATTACGCGCTCTGTCACCAAGCGCCCACTCGAACAAAGAGTATGCCTGTACACGCATCGCGTCGAGCGCAGGGAGGGCATCAGCCACCGTCACAACGTCTCGGTAAACATCGATGTCCAGCACGTAGTCGGGGACGCGAGAGTTCTCCTCGTCCTTATCGACTGCGTCCATCGCCTTTGACTTCAAGCCGTACTGCAGAAGGCACCCTCCGCCTTCGCCTTGCAGTCGCAGCTTCCCAGCCGCCTCACTGATCCCCTGAAAACCGGCGTCCGTAACGCCGCAAAGTGTGGGGTTTATCCACTCAACCAATGGCGTCTCCCCATCAGTCTTGACGATGTTCACGTAGCGCAGACCGATCCGGGTGAAAAAGTCGCTCTCGATGATCGGAGTGGCAACACGCAACACTTCCGCGACACGCTCCCGCAACTGTTCGAAACGAACATACTTCAAGGTCTCGACGGTGAACGCTTCCTTCTTGACGGTCACGAGCCAGTCACCAAGCGGGGACTTCAGCGTGTGCGAATGCGACGACGCGGCATCCGACATGCCCAGCGTAAGCTCTTTGTGCAGTTCGAGAATCGGGTAGCGTTTGCGCAATCCCTGCACAAAAGGCGCCGGAGGTTCAGCACTGGCGAACTCCAACAACGTCGGGAAGCGAAACTCGCACACAACCTGCCGCGTGTAATTCCGCCTGTATTGGCCATCGTGCGGCGAAATCAGGGGAACCAGTTCGTCAAGTGAGTTCATCGGACCCGTCTCGGAGACTGTGGCGAGGGATTGTGCCATCGCCCACATCGTGACCCCCCCCCCGACTGAACGCACTGGATCGACCAATGACGGCGCCACAGGCAAAGCCAATCCTGATCCCCATACCCCTCGTCACCATCCGCCATGACGCCCTGAGACGCGTGGACATCTAGACATTGGCGACCTCGACAGCGATACTGTATGGACATACAGTTCTAGGCGACTCGACTCATGGACTCGAAAGACTGGCTCGCGCGCTGCGCCGCGCGGCTGCATCAGCAATGGCCCCATGTCCCCGACGATCAGCTACGCGAGGTCGCGGCCGACCTGCAGCGCGAAGCGTGGCGACGAATCGCCGAGCCCGAGCACGCGGCGGCCGAATGGTTGCGCCAGGGCATTCCGGACACGCGCGGCACTGAAGCGTGAACGTAGACGACGTCGCCCCACGCGGTCACATCGCGCGAATGCGGGCCACGTTGGTGCCGTATCGACCCATTGCCCGTGGCCGGACGACGGCCGTGTGTCGGTGGCAGGGGTCGGCCACGTGCTGCCGCCTTCAGACTGTCGGGTCCGGTAACCCGATGCACAAACGTCGGCTGGGCTCTCCGGGCTGCCTACGGGCCATCGTAGGGCTTCAGGTACTGCGCAGGAGACTTCATGTTTAGGTCGGGCGTGTATTGAGCCTGCCATTGGCCAGATTCCCGATCGAAGTGGAACCGGCTATGCGTCTTTCCATCGATCTGCAAAAGCTCCAGCACGCTGTCAGTCGGCACTCTCCACGTGTGCTCATTCTTGTTCTGGCCCTCAAGAATCTCGCCGTCTGGACCTAGGTACAAGGGCTTGCTTCCTACGAACGGGCGTGTGGCGCTGACACTCAGATCAGGATTGAAAACTAGGACCCAGCGTGTGTTACCCACGGATTCGGCATTCACACCTCTGGCCTGTCGCAGGTTAAGAGCGCGGTCCTGACCTTTACGCAACTCGCTCTGTGTCAGAGGGTGCGTTCGCTGACCGCTAAGTTTCTTGTCGTGGGCCTTAGCGATGTCTGCTCGCAGTTGCGAGACTTCTAGGGCTAAACGATCACGCTCACGTGCCGCTTCTTCCCCCGCGGAGAGTTGCTGTGAAAGCAACTCAATTTGGCTTTGTCGCTCCGAGGCCAGCGTATTCAAAGCTTCGCGGTCCTCGCGAAGCGCCCTTATCTGTGCATCGAAAGCGACTTGCAGCGTTACGTGGTCCTGCCGAAGCTTTCGCGCTTCTTGCTCGGTGATGAGCTTCTCTCCTTCGACTTCGTGCTTCAGGTCACTCAGCGCCTTCTGCTGTCGAATCACGAACTCATACACCTTCTTCGCTGGCCAAGGATAGAGGTAAATGAAGGCTAACGCAGTGATCAACGGCGCGACAAAGCCAGTGCCGACGACGTACCACCAGGACGGGTAGAGCACTTCATTGATGAGCTTTATCTTGTAGTCCGGCGCTCCTTCTCCCACCAACACGATCAACAGTCTGTAGTTCCAAATCGCCCATGATGCAGCAAATGCGCCAAACAGGGGGCTTGAAGTTCTGTCGTACAGCGTAGCCTTGATGGAATTCACAATGTCGTTGAGCATTTCACCCTTGCCTTCCTGCTAACCGAGGGTCAGCTCCCAGCGACCCTTCGCCCTGCCACCGTCTCCTCGATGACGCGCCGCTTCCAAACTATGCCAAGCTGCGCCTTTTCAAGGTCTGGGTAGTACCGCCCTGAGTAAAGCCCGACGACAACATCGAGCGTTCCAGCAACCGTTACGTCGGACATCGATCCGTCCCTCTTGCGGTAGGACTCCCCGATGAGTTGCTGACGCGCGATTACGACAGACCCCGACATTCCCTCACGCGTAGCGGTATCTATGACCATTTTCGGCAGGTTGTCGAGATCGAAGGTTGGATCAAGAGCAACCGTTCCTCGCTTCCAAATGGGTGCCGGTGCGTTTGCCAGAACTCCAAACGGGAATCCGACGACAAACACATCCTGCGTCACCCGAAGGTCGAGTGCGGCATCAGCTTCAAGGTTGTTTACCCCTTGAACCTGCTGGCGAGGTATAGCCGCAATGATGTCCGTAACGTCGAGTGCGGCGACATCAACTGCCCGGCCGAGAGTTGGATGTTCAAACCACGTTGGGTGAGAAGGGTCACCGTCGCATAGGGGGGCCCGTAGAAGTTCCCACCTGAGCGCGAAGTACCCGTCCTTGTCGGCGTCAGAGTCCGCGCGAAAGACCCCGAAGACTACGTGATCGGGTAAGCCACCCGTGTCTGACAGTGGCGCGCCGGTCTGGGGACTACGACCTGAGAAGTTGTGCCAGTTGCTCACCAGATAGAGGCGTCCACGCTCCCGCCAGAAGAAGCCGCTGCCAGAGGCAAGGTCGGTGTCACCGAAGCGCATCAGCAGTAATGCGGTTGCGTTGTTCCAAGGGCTCGACAGGTGGCTGGTCAAGTCAGTGCCTCGCCGAGCTTACATGCGCTCATTGATGCTTGCGCCTCTAGAAGGCACGAGCGCCCTTGGCGCCGAGTTGGAAAGATCGGCATTGCGCGCGCAGTTCTCAGCAATTCGGGCATCGCCGAGTGATGTCTGCCTTGTTCAGGGGGAAGTCGCTTTCCGACTGGAGCGACGCGTAGGGGCGCGCCTGAAGAGCCGACCCACAGCACGCCCGACAGCGTAGCTCCACGCCTGAAGCGGTCGATACCGAAGGTGCCCGCCCGGATGCAGTGAGGCACGAGCCGGCGCCGAGCGCGGCGCACGCTGCCCGAGAAACCAACCCGCTAGGAACTCAACCATCGGCGTGACCTCCCACAGCGGGGAGTCTAGGGCCGCAGGGCGACCCGTGCACGAGGCGGCATCCCGCCCTTAGGGGTGTTCCGGCACCAGCGCCCGCTCACCCACGCTACGTCAGCCCGCTAGCAATACGGCATGGTTGAGCATCGAGAGTCGAACCATATGTCGCTGGCGAACAGCGGGAAGACGTAGACCACAGCAAGGCAGACTGAAACAGACGCGAGCGCTACTAGAGTCGCATCGTGGAAGACTTTTTTACTTTCTGGCGCTGAACGCAAGTCTCGCCCGCTCCAAATCGCGGCATGTAAGGCGATCCCAGGTAAGCCCCCTACAACGCATAGAAGCCCAAGGCTCAAGGCGACGGGCAACACAAGCAACATGTAGGCGACGCCTAGAGCCGGCGCCGAAAAAACTCGAGCGACAGCAGACTCCGCAGTGTCAACGAAGCGCCGAAAGAGAACGCTCTCGAAGATGCGCATCGGCTTTGCTACTTGCGCAGTTCAATAGCTAGGGCTTGAGTGGGCTTCCCCGCTTGCGGCCAATAATCGCAGCTACCGGTGAAATGAGAACGGACCACGCGCCGTACCCGATCACCTTTAAGAACAGAACCCCGACTGGAAACGTCTCAGGATTCGAGAGGTACAGGACCGAGGCAACTAACGCAGCCAAGCCGAACGAGGCACCGACACCACAAAAAACTGACGCCACAACTGCCCACCACTGCGGCCAGCGTCGAGCCAGGTGGAAGGGGAGTAATGCACCGACGAACGCAGCAACAGCGACAAACGGCATGGGCTCACCTTTGAGGTACCTGTAGACAAGTCTGCCACCGATCATCGCTGACCAGAAGTGTGGAGTGGCCACGGTAAGCCCGCGAGTTGCTAACGTTCCCTGCGCCCCATTCGTTGCACTTCGCCCAACGTCAGAGCCCGCAGGCCGCCCCGGACGACCATAGTGCGACCGACCCAACGGAGAACGATGGCCCCGCCGCATCCCGGCAACGGCTCCACGGTCATGCCGCGGGCGGTCAGGGCCGCGAGGACTTCCCGCTGCCGGTCACAGGTCGGCCGGACTGCCACGGGGTCAGTCCCGAGGCTTCAGGTCGGCCAGCGACAGCGCGGCCAGTTCGGCGACGACTACGGAGATGCCGGGCCCAGCCAGGTGCACCGCGTGCCCGCGGCCGTGTCGTCGCAGGCTATATCCGGCGCGGCCCTGCACGACACGCACTAGCTCACGCAGCCTGCGATTCGAGGCCGGCACTGCGGCCAGTATTTGGGGGTCGACGAAGCCAGGGGTCATCGCGTCGTCTCCGTGTGGCGAACCTCTCGGATTTCGCCCGCTTGGTCGCGCACGACCTGAGTCGTCGTCTCGCGGGTCGGCAGGCTCACCACGTTGACCGACAGCGGGCCGGGCTCGGGCATCGAGACGACTGCGACGGACAGCGGACCGGCGACGGGCGTGCCGTCTTCTTCGGCCACCATCTGAGGTGTGAGGCCGTACAGCGGCAGCACCTCTTCGAGCGGCTTGCAGTGGACGACTGTTGCCGCCCACGCCATCAGCGCGGCCGTGCGCCCCGTGACCGAGAACCGCAGATTACCGACCGGCGCGACGATCAGGCCACGGTCGATGGCACGTGCCACGAACGGCAGCACGTCGCCCCCGCCATGAATGAACAGTTGCCGACGGTATTGCAGACCCGTTGCAGCACGGGTCCCCATGTCGATGCGGTCCGCGGGGGGCACTTCGTAGTCGATGACGTACCTCGCGCCTTCGCGCTTGTCCTCGGGCGTCACCAGTCCGTCGCACAGGTCACGCGGACCGTTGAGCCGGTACTTCCGGCCGGGCTCGATTGCCTCGACGTGTACGCCACGGTTAATGAGCATTCCCACTTCGTGGTCGACCGAGGGCCCGTCATCACCGGAGAGAACCCAACGGACTTCCGCTGCCACCAACACTCCCTCGGCGGCCTGAAGTACGGCCATCTGCGCACGTGAAGTGGCGAGGTTGGCGGCCATAACGGCTAGGACAAGTCGCCGCGCCTCCGCAGCGCGCTCGCTCTCCGACGCATCGATGGCGGCCTGCCGCAGTCCCTCATCCGGGATGGTCGCCAGCCGATCTTCGAGCGCGACCGCGCGGGCAGCATCCCATGAGCGAAACGCCTCACTTGCCGCCTCGACATCGCGAGTCGCTTTGGCGCTGATCGCGGAACTCTGCACTTGCGTGGCGCGCATGGTCGTCGCGAAGGCGGTGGCGGTCGCCTGCATCTGGCGAAGGGCAGGGTCTGACTCAAGCCAAGCCTTGAACGCGACCGCGGCCGCGCTCTGCGGGTCCGCCGCGCCGGTCGCCGACGCGGCCAGTTCGGTGCTCTGACTCATACCTCGTGCATTCCGAGCACGGCCCGCGGATCAGCGTCGGCGCGGCGCGGGAAGGGCGTCCCGGCGGCTTCGCTGGCCTCGATGAGCGATTCCTCTTCGCACTCCAGCGCGAACACCTCGCGCTCAATGTCGGCCAGCCGCTGCCGGCGATCGGCGAACGTGGGCGTCACAGGAAGGTCCGCCACGTGGCGCATGAGCGCATCGGCGACGACTTCCGGGCCCAACAGCCGCACGAGGACCGGCGCCAGGTCGACGGCACCGTTCGACCCGGGGCGGACGATCAGCAGGCCGTCGAGTTCGCCCGAGAGCAACCGTGCCCGGGCCGTCCGGTCGGAGTCGGCCGCCACGGTGCGCAACCGGCCGAGCACGGTAGCCTGCACGTCGGCCGGATTCGGCGTGATGCTGGCGAAGCCTGCGGCCTCGGACTTCAGGGCCGCAATCTTGGTGCGGATGGATTCGACCTTCTTAAGCGACATGGCGCACCCCCAGGGACTGGCTCAGACCGGAATCGACCCCGACGTATTCGTCGAGACGGCGAATTAGTGCCGAGAGCGGCGCGCGGCGCGCAGCGATGTCGGCTGCGTGCGCCTCGGCCTCGGCGAGTTCTTCGTAGGCCTGCACCAGCGACCGACCAACCCTGCAGTCGTCGAGCATCTGCGCCTCTGACGGCCGCATGCGGCGCGGGTCGGCGTCCTTAAAATGGCGCTCGGTGGATTCCACGAGGGCGCGCAGTTCGGTGAGCTGCGAGTGCGGCAAGTGGAACGGGCTCGCGGCGCTCAAGCGGCGAAGGATCGGGGTGATGACGCCCGGTTCCTGCAGTCGGCGGCCGTCGGCGCTCGCGGTGCCGTAGCGGATGAATTCGACGCGCTCCCGAGCGTGGGCATAGGCGCCGTCGAGTTCGGAGAGTCGGCGCTTAAGGCGCACGAGCTTGGTGTGATTGATCGGCATGTCAGTCGTTCCAGTGGTTGGCGGCAACGAGCCGCATGCGGACCGCGCCCGCGGCGTCGGCGCTCATCTCACGTGCCGAGCCCGTGACTTCGGTCAGCACGGCGATGACCTCATGCAGCAGCATGCCCGATGTGCGGAGGTCGTCGGCTAGGGCTTCGGCACGAGGGCCGAACGCGCGGCAGATTCGAGTGAGGTTGTCCCGCGGGGGCTGCTGTGCGAGCACCCCGTACATGGCGTGACGCCCGGTCCTCATCGCTTCGCGGTCCTCCGCTGTGGGCAAGCGGCCCACCTCGCGGGCTAGCAGGTCGGCAACCGCGGCAGAAAGCCCGAGTTTGAGTGCGTCAGCCCGAACGCTGGCGCGGAATGCGGCGTCGGGCGTGCTCATCGGGTGCCCATCCGCTGCGCCAGGGCATCGGCGTCATTGGCTGCGACGTGCACGAGGGCGCGCTTACCGAGCCGCTGCGTCCGCACTGACGGATCGTTGACGATAGCGTCGAGGAACGGACGGGGCGGGATGCCCAGCCGCTGCGCGGCGTGGGTGTAGCGTTCCCATCGCGTGACGGGGGGCAGAGGGACTTGAAGCATTTCGCGCACCTGATCGAAACCGAAGGTGCGAGAGTGTTGGAACGTGTCGCCCGAACCGTCAATGCACGGCGATTTCGTTTAGATCGGCGAGGTGCTCCACTTGCGCGGAACAGTACGAAGAATTCCTAGGTTTCCGCGGCCGAAAACTCTCGACCGTCGGGCCTCTTCGTCCCCCCGATGCTCGCGAACGTCGAGGGGCCCCCGGAGCGATACCATCGAGCGACTGCGGGGGCACACGCCATGAGGACAGCTTTTCTTCTATCACTTTGCTTGCTGCTGTCGTCATGCGCCTTCAGTGACGACAGCACGTTCACGCTCTACAGAAGTAGCATGACCTCCGCCACGTTGCGCGTGCATGTGGCAACCTTCGACACCGGCGATGGCGAGGCGTACAACAGCGGCAACTGCAACCTTGCAGCCAAGCTATTCAGTGAGCAACCGGGCGTCAGCACCCGGTTCTGGTGCGAGAAGGGCAGATTCAAGAACTGACCCAACGCACGTCCTCGGGCGACTCAGCCGGCGTGCGTCGTGCCCGCGCCTTAATGTCCTCTGGATCGTCAACGTAGAACGGTGCCGACCATCCGCGGGCTGGCGCCCAGTTGCGGTTCATCGGGGGCCAGCCACAAGGCGTCGGGATCGGGTAGTCGCCTGCAGCGGCCGGTGGTTGTGCAGAGGTGTTTGAGTTCATGCTGTGGTCCTCATCGATCACGCCAGGTCGGCGCCCGGTCACTGTCGCGGCTAGCAGTGGCGCCCACAATCGTGGCAGTTGACGATGGCGCCGACCCCGTGCGACGATGCGAATAACGGGCCGCAAGGCCCGTTTCGTTCTATGGATTTCGATTTAACGAGATCCATCGCCCGGGGTGGCGTCACCACAGAGTCAGTGCAGAGTCATGCATCTACAGAGGTGAAACTTCTGTTTTGACTCCATGACTCCATGACTCTAGAGGTATTGAGTACGGCAGTCAGCAATTAGCGCGCACGGTAAATAGCGCCACGCTAATTGGCGCAGCAGCCGTGTGGCAGCCGCCAGCCGCCTGACCCCCCGTGGAGTCAGAGTCATGGAGTCAGAGCGCGCCTTGGGCAACGCTGTACGCTCGTGCCGCCTCGGCCGGCTGCGTGATCGCCAACGCTTGGTGGCCCTCGCGAACGTAGAGCGTCGTCTTCCGACCATCTGGCATCACAGGGTGACTTACCCGCCCGCGGTTCGCTGCGAGCGCCGGGTGTTGAACGTACCCTAGGGCACGAAACAGCGCGTCGCGGCCAGCCCGCGGGAACTGGGCGCCCATCCGCTTGCTTTCGACCACACGCTCGGCCATCACACTGCTGATCCAGCCACCCGCGAACCCCGGACGTTCCTCGTCGATCGCGTCGAGGATCACCTGTTCCACTGGTGTGCGACCGTGCTCGATCGCGACGGCCGTGCCGCTCGTGCGGGGGGCGCGACCTGTGAGCCAGGACTTGCCGAACTCCGACGGTATCGGAAGGGTGTGCAGGTACTCGGCCACGATTGCGTAGCCGTCAGCCTCTGCCCAGGAATACAGGCCCGCTGTGTACACCTCGGAAATGCCGTCCCTCTTCAGGTCGTCGACCGACTGTTGCGCGCAGTGCAGGTGCGCCACCCGTCGATCGTTGCGAGTCGCACGGATGGCGTCGAAGTGGTTCGAGTTCGCAATGAAGTTGCCGCAGATTTCGTCGCTGCGCTGATCGATGCCTTTGCCTTCAATCTCGACGTTCTCACCTGTGATCAGCGGCTTCAGTTTCTCCCAGGCCGCAGCATTGCTACCGATCTTCAAGTCTTCGATGGCATAGAACAGCTTCCCGAAAAGCCA
Organism: Aquabacterium sp. T101; assembly: GCF_057219775.1. Lineage (NCBI taxonomy): Bacteria > Pseudomonadati > Pseudomonadota > Betaproteobacteria > Burkholderiales > Sphaerotilaceae > Aquabacterium > Aquabacterium sp. T101. The sequence continues at coordinate 109,842 of NZ_JBXVVZ010000007.1, read as the reverse complement.
CTCGTTGAACTGCGCGGCGATCTTGTCGGCTGCCACCCAATGCGTGTAGCGCTGCCCGATGGCCCGCGCTAGGCAGCGGGAGAAGAACGTCTTGCCGTTGCCCTCGGCCCCGATCAGTAGCGGCATCCATTGGAACTTGATGCCCGGGAACTGCACCGCGCCAGCCATGTAATGCAGCAGCACTTGCCAGTCGTGGGGAAGAAGCAGGCGAAGATGCCGCTCGAAAGGCTCTATCGAACCCACGACGCGGCGCACCTCGATCGGCCAGTAGGTATTGGCGCGAGTCCGACCCTCACTTTCGATCGTGGCGCCGTAGGGTAGTTTCGGCCGGAAGCATGTGCCGTCGACACGCGGTGCAGTCAGCACCTGCGACTCGGTGAACGCTTCCCACGCGTTGCGCGTGGTGCGCTCGTTGCGGGCGTCCATCGCGAACGTGTAGCCGCCGAACTTGGCACGGAATTGATCGGGCTTAAGCAGCGCGCCACCGGGCACCAGGGCACGGTGTTGATCGACGACGTACACACAGCCGGCGAACAGGGCAGCCTGAGCGGTAGCCGAGAGAAACCGCTCCCCGAGGGCCGGTTGCATGGCGGGCGCGTCGTCGGCCACAGGGGTGGGTGGCGCTGGCGGTTCCTTGTCCTGCAGCACGTCGCGCTGCATTGAGCACGCGTTGGCGATCGTGCCGTGGAAGTAGTCGTCGCGGTCGTACTTCTCGCGCACCAGGCTCGACTGCCGCATGAGCCGGCCAATCCGCTCGGCGTCTTTCCCGGTCCAGAACGCCAGGTGCTGCGCCAGCGCGGCGTCAGCGCTCGAGCCGTCGTAGGGGTCAGAGGACGACCGATCGGGCGGGTACGCGGCGGCCAGGACCGTGACGTTGCGCGTCCAAAGGTCTGCGAACGTCGCACGGCCACCGAAGGCGCCGGCAGCCGAGCGCGACTGCAGCGCGCGGCCCAGCAGTTCGGCGTCGTCCGTGGGACCGCGCCAGGCCGGGTCCGGGCCGTCGCCGTGGACGGCGTGCGTCTCGCGCGGCGGGAAGAACCGAGTCATGACGGCGATGGCGTCGGGGCACGTGTCGGCCAACTGCCCATTGGCGTTCGAGCCGAGCATGATGTATCGATCAGCCACATAGCATTCGATCCGCAGCCCGTCGATCGTCTTCTTGTTCGAGTGCGAAGGGGGCGAAGGGTGCCGAAACCACACGTGCAGGCCGCGACCGGACTGCGAAACTTCGGCAACGGCGCCGCGCATCGATTGAAGGATTTCGACCGCACGTGGGTGCCACTTGCCATCAGCCTGCAGCGCGCCATCGATGTCGATGCACCCGAGGTCATCGGCGACCGTGAGCACGAATCCGATCCCGAAGAATTCGGGCGCCGTGGCGGCGATGGCTGCCGCCCGTTCATACGTGCACCAGTTCGCAGGGTCGTGTGCGGTCGCGGGTACGAGGTGATCGGGGTGCAGGGGGTGCTTGTCGCTACGTCGCGCGACGATGAACTGATTGCGTGTCGCCAGGTACGCAAGCGGTCCTAGTGGATGGTCTGGTGCGCCCATCAACGGCCCCCAACCGCCGCACCGAACACAAAGCGCGTCAGTAGCTTCCCGCGCTTCGCAAGGCGCCGAACGCTCCGCTCCATCTCACGGCGTCGTACGTCGTCTGACATTGCGATGGTCACGCACGTGTCGCAGACTGGTGCCTGTTCTCCGGCTTCGTAGTCGAGTAGTTCGTTCGTGACTCCACCGCCGATGCGGTCGAAGGGGCGCCAGCGGTCACAGCCAGGACACTTGAAGCGAGCGACTTGACCGTCGTCGCGGGTGTTCGTATTCTTCACGTGCTTTCCTCTTGAACGCCTCGGCCTGTTTTCCAGACGCAGCCGGGGCGTTCGTTCGTTTTGGGGTTAGGTCAGCCTGCGCCGTCGGCGCCAGTGCTGTACGTCTTCAGCGGTGCACGCGATGCCCCCTGGGCCACGCACGGGGGCGGAGAACCCACGGCGGCCCACAGGGATGCGGCGTCCGGGTAGGGCGTCAGCGGCGGGCGCCACCGAACACGGCGGTCGTGCCGGCAGTAGCGGCCGTTGATACGCGCGACCGTGTACGGCCGCCGCGGCAGTAGCTCGCCGACGGTCAGCAGGCCGGGCGGCAACGGGGCGCGGCTCATGTCCGCCGCGCCTTCCATTGCTCGATATCCTGCACGCGCCATGCTGTCACCCGCTCGGACAACTTCACAGGCTTTGGGAACGTCCCGTTCTTGACGTTGCGCCAGAGGGTGGCCGCACTGAATGGCAGTTGGTCAAGCAGTGGGCGCTGTCGGATGAAAGCGCCGCGGTCCGCGGTCTTTGACATGGCCTGAGACTCCAAGTTTTGTCGTGAGTCGTCAGGTTAACTATCGGAGTGGTATCTGTCGTTCCGGTAAATTGCGGAAGGTGACACGCTAAGGATAGTGCCTAGCAGGCGTTGAGATGTCGCATGATGCGATACCGAGGCAGCCAACCTACGGCCGCGCGGATTTCTTCGGCTCTCGCGACATGAATGCGGCCCACTCTTCCATCATCAGTCTGCGCTTGTCGAACAGGTCGCCGCGCCGGTATGCGGCCTCCACTTTGTCGCCGATGGCGTGCGCGAGCGCCATCTCGGCCACGTCGCGCGGATAGTCGGTCCGCTCTGCAGTCCAGTCGCGAAACGTCGACCTAAACCCGTGGGGCACTGCAGGGACATCCATGCGACGCATGACGGCGGTCAACGTCATGTCCGACAAGACCCCTCCCCGCGGCGCGGGGAACACGAAGTCACTGCCGCCGATGCGCGGTAGCGCGCGAGCGCGCTTCAATACAGCCAACGCAGCCGCGGACAACGGGACTCGGTGTTCCCGTCCCGCCTTCATCCGGTCCGCCGGGATCGTCCAGACCTTAGCCTTTGTATCAATCTCTGCCCAGGTCGCTCCCCGAACTTCGCCTGACCGCGCGGCCGTCAACACGAGGAACTCGAGCGCGAGCGCCCCCGTGCCTTCGGCGGCCCGCAACGCGCGCATGAATTCGGCCATGCCGTCGATTGGCACCGCGGCGTGGTGAACGATGCGCGCAGACCGATTACGGTCGGCCAGTAGATGGTCAAGGTGCCCCTTCCACCGTGCCGGGTTCAGTCCCTCCCGATACTTCCTCACGGTCGCCCAGTCGAGAACCTTCTCGATACGTCCCCGCAACCTCGATGCTGTCTCCGTCTTCCCTTCCCAAATGGGTTCGAGCACGCGCAGCACATGCGATAACTCCACGTCACGGACGATCAGGTTTCCCATGATCGGGTGCGCGTACTGTTCGAGCGTATTGCGCCACTGCTGCCCATGCTTCGCGTTGCGCCAAGTCCTCTCATGAGCCTCGATGTACGCATCACAGCACTGGCGAAACGTCCGCGCTGACGCGTTGGCCGCCCGTAGCGCGCTCTGCGCTGCGCGGCGCTCGGCCACCGGGTCGACGCCCCGCTCGATGGCGTCGCGCTTCTCCCGAGCCTTCTCTCGCGCGCCGGCCAGTGTCACGGTTGGGTAGCTTCCGAGGCCAATCTCGCGTCGCTTGCCGCCCACCACGGTGCGCAGAATCCAACTGCGGGCCCCCGTGGCTGTCACGTGCAGGGCCAACCCGTTGACCCCGCCCACAGCGTGAAGGCCGGGCGCGGTCAGCCTCGACACTGCCAGGGGGCCGAGTTCCTTCGCGATCCTGGGCATTCGTTCCCCTCATTCAACCCACCATAGATGGCGCGATTCGATGATACGGCAGGCCATCGCAAATCGTCTCATTCGCCGCGCCGCTCCTATGAAAGTGAGTCGTCGTGCGATGATCTGACGCCATCTGACCCCCTCTTCTCGCGGACACCGCTTCCGCCAACCCAGGGTGCGTCCACTTGAATTGACAGCCGGTTTCGGCAAGACTGTCTGACACCACCGACCTCGTCGGCGCCGGGGAGACTGCCTTGACCCTGACCATCGTCCTGTTCTTCCTGTTCGGCGCGCTGTTCGGGCTGGTGACCTTTCCCGTGCGCCACCTGTTCAGCGAAGGCCCCACGGCGCGCGACGAGCCCGGCGCGGGCGGCCTGCTGTGGGCGCGACTGGGCTGGACGCTGCTGTGCAGCACGCTGTGGCCGGTGATGGTGCTGACGGGCCTGCACACGGCCTGGCTGCTGGCCCGCCGGCGCGCTGCGGCTGCACGGCTGGCGCGCCGCTGACGCCCGGCCGGGTTCCGGCTCCGCCCCACTCGGCGCCGGGGTGACTTCGGCGCCCTGCCCGGCGCTCCACGAGCGCCCGGTCGCCGGACGCCTGAATGCGGCTTACAGTGCGTCGACACGGCTCCCCCGACGCCCCCATGACCGCCCCTGCCCTCGCCCGCTTCATCGACCAGGCCACGGCCCGCAGCCGGCGCGAGGCCGACCCGGCCGACTGCGTGCTGGCGCTGGCGCCGCTGATGCTCGACCTGATCGATCAGGCGGGCAGCTTCCTGCAGCCGCAGCACTACCGCGACAGCGACGCCGGCTACACGCGCAACCTGGTGTTCGACGCGCACGACGCGAGCCTGTCGCTGTACTCGATCGTCTGGCGCCCGGGTCAGTGGACGCCGGTGCACGACCACGGCAGCTGGGGTGTCGTCGGCGTGCTCGAGGGCGTGCTGGAAGAACGCAGCTACGTGCGCGTGTCGGCCGACCGTGGCGCCGACGAGGACATCGACCTGGTGCGCGGCGGCACGCTGCTGCTGCAGCGCGGCTCGGTGACGAGCTTCGTGCCCAACCCGGACCACATCCACGTGACCGGCGTGCCCGACGACCGCCCGCGCGCGGTGAGCCTGCATCTCTACGGCCGCACGATGAGCGACTTCAACCTCTACGACGTGCCGGCCCGCACGCGCCGCCGCATCCGCGTGGCGCACAACGAGAGCTAGGAGACCGACCATGACCGACCGCACCGTCCGCCTGCACCGCGTGCTGCGCACGACGCCGCAGAAGCTCTACCGCGCCTTCACCGAGCCCGGAGCGATGTGCAAGTGGCTGCCGCCGCACGGCTTCACCGCCACGATGCATCACCTGGACGCGCGCGTCGGCGGCACCTTCCGCATGTCGTTCCATCACTTCGGCTCGGGCAACACGCATTCGTTCGGCGGCGAGTACCTCGAGCTGGTGCCGCACGAGCGCATCCGCTACACCGACCGTTTCGACGATCCGGGCCTGCCCGGCACGATCACGGTCACGGTGGGGCTGCGCGCCGTGGTCTGCGGCACCGAGCTGTCGATCGAGCAGGCCGGCATCCCGCAGGCGATCCCGCTGGAGATGTGCTACCTGGGCTGGCAGGAGTCGCTGACGCAGCTGGCCGCACTGGTGGAGCCGGACATCCCCGGCTAGGCGCCGCGCCCGCGGGCCGACAATGCGGCGATGAACCCTTCGATCCGCAAACCGCAGGTGTCGGTGCTCGGCAGTGCCGAGCCCGGCTCGCCCGCCTACGACCTGGCCGGTGCGACCGGCGAGGCGCTCGCCCGCCTGGGCATCACCGTCGTCAGCGGCTGCGGCAGCCCCGCCACGCGGGTGGCCGCCGAGCGCGCGCAGGCCGCCGGCGGGCTGGTGGTCAGCATCGTCACCCAGGGCGAGATGCCGCCGCCGGACTGGCCCGCCACGGTGGTGATCCCCAGCGGCATGGGCGACGCGCGCAACCTGCTGATGGCGCTGGCCGGCGATGCCTGCATCGTGATCGGCGGCCGCGCGGGCACGATCTCCGAGGTGTGCCTGGCGTGGCTGCACCAACGGCCGCTGCTGCCGCTGGTGGGCTGCGGCGGATGGTCCGACGGCCTGCCGGACCATCCGCCCGACGAGCGCCGCAACGCGCCGATCCTGCCCTGGGGCACGGTGGCCGAACTGCAGTCGCAACTGCGCACGCTGGGGCTGGTGCCCGCGGCCTGAGCCCCGGCCCCGAGGCGGTGGGAGCTAGGCGTCCAGCGCCTGCAGGGCCACCGTCACCGCCTGCGCATCGGCCGGCCGCACCACGCGCGCCAGCTCGCGGCCGTCGCGCAGCACCACCAGGGTGGGCCACAGCTTGATGCGGAACGACCGGCCCAGCGGACGGCCCGGGCCGTCCTCGACGCGCAGGTGGCGCAGGCCGGGGCGGGTGGCCATCGCCGTGGCGATCGCGGGCGTGGCCGCGCGGCAGATGCCGCACCAGTTGGCGCCGAACTCGAGCACGGTGTCGCCGGGCAGCGCGTCGACGTCGCTGCGCGCGGGCTGGTCGGTCTGGTAGGCAGGCAGCATCGGGTTCGACAGGGAAGACGGCCAACGCGACGATGCTAAGGCCTGCGGCCGGCGCCACCGCGGCGCCACGGGCTCAGCCGATGCCGCACCACGCCGCGAACCGGGCCCACAGGCCGTGGCCGAGCGCCCACACGGAGCCGGCGGCCAGCATGGCGCCGGCTGCACGCATCGGCCAGGCCGCGTTGACCACGGCCGCCCCGAACCGGCTGCCGCCGCCGCTGCGGCGCCACAGCGCCGGCCCGAGCCACAGCGCGGGCGACGAGGCGATGGCGAACAGGGCCATCGCTGCCGCGCCCTGCGGCGCGCTCGACGCCAGCGCCGCCACGAGCAGCGCCGACTGCGACAGCGCGCAGGGCCAGGCGATCCACAGCGCCCCAGTGCCCATGCTGCGCACCGGCCCGGCGATGCGCTGCCAGCCCCCCGGCGCAGGCGCCGTCGGCGCGGCGGCCGACCGCTGCAGCCACGCCGGCCACTGGCCGCGCCACAACATCCACAGGCCCACCGCCAGCGCGGCCAGGTGCAGCAGCGTCCACAGCGGGCGCAGCACCGGCGACCACACCAGGCCCTCGCGCAGCGCGCCCACGCTGGCGGCCGCCACGGCACCCGCGGCCGCATATCCGGCCACGCGGGCCACCTGGAACAGCGGCTGCGCCGCCGGCCCGCGCCCGGCCGCCGCCAGGCACGGCGCGGCGCACATGGCCGCGCAATGCGGCAGGCCGGCCAGGCCCATCAGCCCGGCCGCCAGCACGAGCGACCAGCTCTCCATCGCGCGCGGCGCTCAGAGCACCTTGGAAAAGCGCACGACGTGCTCGCCGTCGCCGCCGCGCGGGCGGCCCAGGTAGCCGTCGAACACCATCGCCACCGCGCGCACCACGTACCAGCCGGCTTCGGTGACCTGCACGCCGTCGGCGTCCACCCGCACCAGCCCGTCGGCGGCCATCTCGTCCAGGCGCTGCAGCTCGGCGCCGAATCGCGCCGGCACGTCGACGCCGAACGCGGCGCGGATCTCGGCGAAGTCGAGCCGGCCGCGGCACATCAGGCCCATCACGATCTCGCGCCGCAGCAGGTCCTCGGCGTCCAGCGCGAGGCCGCGCACCGTGGCGAAGCGGCCGTCGCGAAGGTGGGCGTAGTAGGCCTCCAGCGTCTTGGCGTTCTGCGCATGGGTGGGGCCGACGCGGCCGATGGCCGACACGCCCAGGCCCAGCAGGTCGCATTCCGGCTGCGTGGTGTAGCCCTGGAAGTTGCGGTGCAGCCGGCCCTCGCGCTTGGCGATCGCCAGCGCGTCGTGGCGCAGCGCGAAGTGGTCCATGCCGATGTAGTCGTAGCCGCCCTCGCCGAAGGCGCCGATGGCATGGCCCAGCATCGCCAGGCGTGCCGCGCCGTCGGGCAACTCGGCCGGGTCGATGCGGCGCTGCGGCTTGAAGCGCTCGGGCAGGTGGGCGTAGCCGTACAGCGCGATGCGGTCGGGCGCCAGCGCCACCACGCGGTCGATCGTGCGCGCGAAGCGCTCGGGCGTCTGGCGCGGCAGGCCGTAGATCAGGTCCACGTTGACCGAGCCGAAGCCGATGGCGCGCGCCGCCTTCATCAGCGCTTCCACCTGCTCGGCGGGCTGCACGCGGTGCACCGCTTCTTGCACGGCCGGGTCGAAGTCCTGCACGCCGAAGCTCAACCGGTTGAAGCCCAGCGCATGCAGGAAGCCCAGGCGCTCGGGCGTGGCCGTGCGCGGGTCGACCTCGATCGAGCATTCCGCGTCGGGCGCGATCTCGAAGGCCTGCGTCAGCGCGCCCCACAGCCGGGACAGCTCAGGGTCGCTCAGGTAGGTGGGCGTGCCGCCGCCGAAATGCACCTGGGTGACGCGCTGGCGCGTGCCCAGGGCCGACGCATGCATGCGGATCTCCTGCTCCAGCGCGTCCAGGTACTCCGCCGCGCGCTGGTGGTGGCGCGTGACCACCTTGTTGCAGGCGCAGTAGTAGCAGACCGACTCGCAGAACGGGATGTGCAGGTACAGCGCCAGCGGCGGTGCCGACTTGTGCCGCGCCAGTTCCGCCCGCGCCGCCAGGGCGTCGCGGTACTGGCGCTCGCCGTAGCCCTCGTGGAAGCGGTCGGCCGTGGGATACGACGTGTACCGGGGGCCGTTGGTGTCGAGCCGCCGCAGCAGCTCGGGCGTGAAGACTTCGGGCAGGACGGTGCTCATGCCCGCACTCTGCGGGCATGAGGCCGGTCGGGGCTTGACGCGGATCAGTCTTCGGCGCGGCGCTGCAGCAGCCAGCTGCCCGCGCAGGCGGCTGCGCAAACGGCCCAGAAACCGAAGAACGACAGCGTGTAAACGGCCTGCCGCGACAGTTCCACCGGCGCGCCGGCGATGGTGTGCACGTCCGCCGGGTCGACATGGGCGAACACCAGCAGTTCCAGCACCCCGGCGGCCACGAACGCGGGCCACAGGATCTGCAGCACGGCCCGGGTCACGGCCTCCTTCATGGCCGTGCCCTCAGGGCCGGGTGGCGGCGTGGTTGCGGGCCTGAACGGCGGGCGCCGCGTCGCCGGTGCCGCCGGTGGGCAGCACCGGGTCCGGGTTGGCGATGGCGATGGCCAGGGTGGCGAAACCCGCCACCACCACGACCGCCGGGCCGCCGATCACCAGCCACACCATGCCGTGGCGCCACCAGGGTTGCGCCGGAGTCGCGGGGGTGGATGCGGTGGAAGTGCTCATGGGGTCTCCTCGGTACTTGGGGGACATCAGCGGGGAACGACGAAGGTGGAGCGCTCGCTGCGCTGCCACTCGGTGCCGCCGCCGGCGGGCACCTGGGTGATCTCGAAGTCGATCCGGTGCGCGCCCGGACCGGCGGCCTGGGCCGACGCGTGGGGCACCTGCACCGCCACCGCCACCCAGCGCGCCGCGGCGGGGCCGACCTCCACCTCCTCGGCGCGGGCGATGCGGGCCTGCGGCAGCCCGCCCACCGCGATGCGGTAGCGCTGGGTCTGCTCGCTGGCGTTCATGATCTGCAGGCGGTAGACGTTCTCCACCAGCCCGTCGTCGACGATGCGCGCCAGCGAGGTGCGGTCGCGCAGCACGTCCACCTTGAACGGCGTGCGCAGCGCCAGGCTGGCGACGAGCGCGCCCGACACCAGCAGCAGGATCGCGGTGTAGACGATGACGCGCGGCCGCAGCACGCGGCGCCATTCCTGGCCGCGCGTCAGGTGCTGCGCCAGGCCGTTCTGCGTGTCGTAGCGGATCAGTCCGCGCGGGTACTGCATCTTGTCCATCACGCCGTTGCAGACATCCACGCAGGCGGCGCAGCCGATGCACTCGTACTGCAGGCCCTTGCGGATGTCGATGCCGGTGGGGCAGACCTGCACGCACAGGTTGCAGTCGATGCAGTGCCCGAGATTGGCGGCCTTGAGGTCGGTCTTGCGGCCGCGCGTGCCGCGCGGCTCGCCACGCTCGGTGTCGTAGGTGACGATCAGCGTGTCCTTGTCGAACATCGCGCTCTGGAAACGCGCGTACGGGCACATGTACTTGCACACCTGCTCGCGCAGGAAGCCCGCGTTGCCGTAGGTGGCCACGCTGTAGAACAGCACCCAGAACCACTCCCAGGGCCCGAAGTCGAGCGTGAAGGCCTCGCCCCACAGCTGCTTGATCGGCGTGAAGTAGCCGACGAAGGTAAAGCCGGTCCACAGCGACAGCGTGATCCACGCGGCCTGCTTGCCGCCCTTGCGCAGCAGCTTCTCGCCGCTCATCGGGCCGGCGTCGAGCTTCATGCGGGCCATGCGGTCGCCCTCGAACACGCGCTCGAGCCAGAGGAACATCTCGGTGTAGACGGTCTGCGGGCAGGCGTAGCCGCACCACAGCCGCCCCGCCACCGCGGTGAACAGGAACAGGGCGTAGGCGCTGATGATCAGCAGCGCCGTCAGGAAGATGAAGTCCTGCGGATACAGGACGAAGCCGAAGATGTAGAAGCGCCGCGCGGCCAGGTCGAACAGCACCGCCTGGCGCGCGTTCCACTCCAGCCACGGGAGGCCGTAGAAGACGAGCTGGGTCGCCCAGACGAGCGCCCAGCGCCAGCCCGCGAACCAGCCGCTGACCGCGCGCGGATAGATCTTCTTCTGCTTCTCGTAGAGCCAGACGATCTGTTCGCGCGCTTCGGGGTCGGCGGCGGGTGCGGGGGCGGTATCGGACATCAGCGCAGCGGGACGTCAGTTGGCGGCGACCTTGGTCGTGCTGTTGGACATGCGCCAGACATAGGCCGCGAGCACGCGCACCTGCTCGGGCGTCAGGCGGTTAGCGTGGGCGGGCATGGCGTTGTTCTTGCCGCCGTTGATCAGCGCCACGATGGTCTCCTCGCCCCATCCGTGCAGCCACACCTTGTCGGTGAGGTTGGGCGCGCCCAGCGCGGGATTGCCCTTGCCTTCGGGGCCGTGGCAGGCCGCGCACATCGCGAACTTGCTGCGGCCGAGCTGCGCCGCCACGCTGTCGTGCGGGCTGCCCGATAGGCTCAGCACGTACTGGGCCACGTTGCGCACGTTGTCGCCGCCACCGATCGCCTCGGCCATCGGCGGCATGACGCCGTTGCGACCCTCGGCGATGGTCTTCTGGATGTCGGCGAAGCCGCCGCCCCAGAGCCAGTCGTTGTCGGTCAGGTTCGGGAAGCCCTTGCTGCCGCGCGCGTCCGAGCCGTGGCAGGCAGCGCAGTTGTTGACGAACAGGCGCTCGCCGATGCCCATGGCCTGGCTGTCGGCCGCGAGCTGCTTCTCGTCCATCGTGGTGAAGCGGGCGTACACGGCAGTCAGCGCGGCCCGCGCCTTGGCCTCCTCGGCCTCGTACTGGCCGGCGCTGCTCCACTTCAGCGAGCCGGCGGCCGAGCCCAGGCCCGGGTACAGCACCAGGTAGGCCACCGAGAACAGCACCGTGATCACGAACAGGCCCATCCACCAGCGCGGCAGCGGGTTGTTGAGCTCGCGCAGGTCCTCGTCCCACACGTGGCCGGTGGTGTTGTCGTCCACCGTGCCCATCACGCGGCGGCGCGCCGCGATGATGAGCAGCAGCACGCAGGCCACCAGGCCCACGATCGTGGCAGCGGCGATGTAGATCGACCAGCCGCCGGAAAAGAAGTCACTCATTGCCGATCCTCCTCACTGTCCCCCTGGAACGGAAGCTGCGCCGCATCGTTGAAGGCGCCGCGCCGCCGCGCGTCCCAGACCCAGCGCACCAGGGCGAGGAAGAGCACGAGGCCCCCCACCGTGACCGCGCTGCGGATGTCGTTGATGTCCATGACCGTGCCTCCCTACTTGGCCGCCGCGGTGACCGCGGCCGGCGAGGTGCCCAGCACCTGCAGGTAGGCGACCAGCGCATCGAGCTCGGTCTTGCCCTTCACCGCCTCGGCGGCACCGGCCACGTCGGCGTCGGTGTAGGGCACGCCGACCACGCGCAGCGCCCTCAGCTTGGCGGGCATCTCGGCCGCGTCCACGCCGTTGCGGGCCAGCCACGGGTAGGCCGGCATGTTCGACTCGGGCACCAGGTCGCGCGGGTTGATCAGGTGCACGCGATGCCATTCGTCGGTGTAGCGGCCGCCCACGCGGTGCAGGTCCGGTCCCGTGCGCTTGCTGCCCCACTGGAAGGGGTGGTCGTACACGAACTCGCCGGCGGTGGAGTACGGGCCGTAGCGCAGCGTCTCGGCGCGGAACGGCCGCACCATCTGCGAGTGGCAGTTGTAGCAGCCCTCGCGGATGTAGACGTCGCGCCCGGCCAGCTGCAGCGCCGTGTAGGGCTTGAGCGTGGCCGTGGGCTGGGTCGTGGACCGCTGGAAGAACAGCGGCACGATCTCGACCAGCCCCCCGACCGCCACCGCGATCAGGATCAGCACGATCATCAGGAAGTTGCTGGTCTCGATCTTCTCGTGACCGGTCGGCTTGTGGTTTGCGTTTGCCATGACGGTTCTCCTTCTTCTTCAGGCGTGCGCCACGGCGACGGCGGGAATCGGCACGGCCTTGACCTGGCCGCTGCGCACCGTCATCACCACGTTCCACGCCATCAGCAGCATGCCGCCGAGGTAGAGCAGGCCACCGGCCAGGCGCACCACGTAGAACGGGAAGGTGGCCTTGACGCTCTCGACGAAGCTGTAGACCAGCGTGCCGTCCGGGTTGACCGCACGCCACATCAGGCCCTGCATCACCCCGGCGATCCACATCGCGGCGATGTAGAGCACGATGCCGATGGTGGCGATCCAGAAGTGCAGCTCGATCGCACGCTTGCTGTACATCTCGGTGCGGCCGAACATGCGCGGGATCAGGTGGTACAGCGCGCCCATGCTGATCAGGCCGACCCAGCCCAGCGCGCCGCTGTGCACGTGGCCGACGGTCCAGTCGGTGTAGTGGCTCAGGGCGTTGACGGTCTTGATCGACATCATCGGGCCCTCGAACGTGCTCATGCCGTAGAAGGACAGCGACACGATCAGGAACTTCAGGATCGGGTCGTCACGCAGCTTGTGCCACGCGCCGCTGAGGGTCATGATGCCGTTGATCATGCCGCCCCAGCTCGGCGCCAGCAGCACCAGGCTGAACAGCATGCCGATGCTCTGCGCCCAGTCGGGCAGCGCGGTGTAGTGCAGGTGGTGCGGGCCCGCCCACATGTACGTGAAGATCAGGGCCCAGAAGTGCACGATCGACAGCCGGTAGCTGTACACCGGGCGCTCGGCCTGCTTCGGGATGTAGTAGTACATCATCCCGAGGAAGCCCGCGGTCAGGAAGAAGCCCACCGCGTTGTGGCCGTACCACCACTGCACCATCGCGTCCTGCACGCCCGCGTAGGCGCTGTAGCTCTTGGTCAGGCTCACCGGGATGGCCGCGCTGTTGACGATGTGCAGCAGCGCCACGGCGATGATGAACGCGCCGAAGAACCAGTTGGCCACGTAGATGTGGCGCACCTTGCGCGTGCCCACGGTGCCGAAGAACACCACCGCGAAGGCCACCCACACGACCGCGATCAGCAGGTCGATCGGCCACTCCAGCTCGGCGTACTCCTTGCCGCTGGTGATGCCCAGCGGCAGCGTCACCGCGGCCAGCACGATGATCAGCTGCCAGCCGAAGAACGTGAACTTGGCCAGTGCCGGCAGGAACAGCCTCGTCTGGCAGGTGCGCTGCACCACGTGGTAGGCGGTGGCGAACAGCACGCTGCCGCCGAACGCGAAGATCACCGCGTTGGTGTGCAGCGGACGCAGCCGTCCGTAGCTGAGCCAGGAAATGCCGAAGTTGAGCTCGGGCCAGGTCAGCTGCGCGGCGATGATCACGCCCACCAGCATGCCGACCACGCCCCACAGCACCGCGGCCAGTGCGAACCACCGGACACTGCTGTCTTCGTACACGGGCCCGGAGCCCGTGGATGTCGTTGCCATGAATAACCTCCTCGTCAAGCTGTTGCCGATTGTTCGCCCGCGGTCCCCTGGGGGCCTTGCGTCTCGTCAATGAGAATGCGTTCGCCCTCGCGCTCGATGTCGTCGAACTGTCCGCGCGACAGTGCCCAGGCGAACACGCCGACGATGCCCAGCACGAGCACCGACGACATGGGGATCAGCAGGTAAAGGATGTCCATCCGTCAGGCCCCTGAAAGCTGCGGCGCGGGCACCCGCGCCAGTCGCATCGAATGGCCGACGACGACCAGCGAGCTGAGCGCCATGCCCAGGCCCGCGGCCCAGGGCGGCAGCCAGCCCACCAGCGCCAGCGGCACGCAGGCGGCGTTGTAGAGCGCGGCCCAGGCCAGGTTGAGTCGCATCACGCGGCGCGTGCGCCGCGCCAGGTGCAGCGCCTGCACCACGTCGCCGACACGCCCGCCCAGCAGCACGGCGTCGGCGGCATGGCGCGCGATCTGCGCGCCCTGCGCCATCGCAAAGGACACGTCGGCCTGCGCCAGCACCGGCGCGTCGTTGACGCCGTCGCCCACCATCGCCACCGCGCGGCCGCCGGCCTGCGCCTCGCGCAGGGCCTCGAGCTTGCGTTCGGGGGTGGCCGCAGCCACCCAGTGCGAGATGCCCAGGCGCTCGGCCAGGCGCGCGACGCGCTGCGCCTCGTCGCCCGACAGCAGGGTGATCGATACGCCCTCCTCGCGCAGCGCGCGCACGGCGTCGGCGGCGTCCTCGCGCAGGGTCTCGTCGAAGTGCATCGCGATGTGCGGCCGGTCCTCGGTGCCGAAGCACACCGAGGCAGCCCCGACCTCGCCCACGCCCCACCAGCGCGGCGCGCCCAGGCGCCACAGGCGGCCCTGCGCATCGCGCGCCTGCAGGCCCAGGCCCGGCATTTCCTGCACGTCGGTCCAGCCCGCCTCGGCCGGCACGGCCGCCGGCCGCGCGGCGCACAGCGCCCGCGACAGCGGATGGGTGGACGACGCGGCCAGCGCAGCGGCGCGGTCGGCCAGCGCCTGCACCGCCGGCTCGTCCAGGCCGCTGACGCAGGGCACGACGCGCCGCAGTTCGGGCCGGGTGTCGGTGACGGTGCCGGTCTTGTCCAGCATGACGTGGCGCACGTGGGCCAGGGTCTCCAGCGCTTCCACGCGACGCAGCAGCACGCCGCGGCGCGCCAGCGCCGACGTGGCGGCCACCAGCGCCGACGGCGTGGCCAGCGACAGCGCGCACGGGCAGGTGACGATCAGCACCGCCATCGCCACGCGCACGGCCTGCGTCGGATCGGTGAGCCACCACCACCAGGCCGCGCCCGCGGCCAGCACCAGCACCGCCAGCAGGAACGGGCCGGCGATGCGGTCGGCGGCGCGCACGGTGTCCGGCCGGCGCGTCAGCGCATCGCGCATCAGCGCGGCGATCTGCTCGAAACGGGTGTCGGCACCGACGCGGTCCACGCGCAGCGTGACGGCCCCGCCCAGGTTGACGCTGCCAGCCACGGCCGCCGCGCCGGCGGCCTTGGTGACCGGGCGCGACTCGCCGGTCAGCAGCGACTCGTCGACCGAGGTGCGGCCTTCCACGAGCACGCCGTCGGCCGGGAAGGCCTCGCCCAGCGGCACGCGCACGAGGTCGCCCGGCACCAGGCTGTCCACCGGCACGGCCTGCGTGCTGCCGTCGGCCGCCAGGCGCCAGGCTGCGCGCGGCGCCGCCAGCGCCAGACGCTCGATCGCGTCCATGCTGCGGTGGCGGGCGCGCGCCTCGAGCCAGCGGCCGGCGAGCAGGAAGCTGACGAACATCGTCAGCGAGTCGAAGTAGACCTCGTGACCGAACACGCCCTGCGGGTCGAACGCGGCGCCGCTGGAGGCCACGAAGGCCACCACGATGCCCAGCGACACCGGCACGTCCATGCCCAGGCGCCCGGCCTTCAGGCTGCGCCAGGCCGAGATGAAGAACGGCGAGGACGAGAACAGCAGCACCGGCAGCGTCAGCGTCCAGGCCGAGCGGTGCAGCAGCAGCGCCAGGTCCGGCTCCAGCGTGCCGGCGTCGGCCACGTACACCGGGGTGGCCAGCATCATCACCTGCATGGCGCAGAAGGTGGCCACGAACAGGCGCCACAGCCACTGGCGCTCCTCGGCCACGCGCAGGGCGCGCGCCGCGGCGGCGGTGTCGGGCGCGGCGCCGTAGCCGGCGCCCTGCACGGCGGCCACCAGGGCCGACGGCCGCGTGCGGCGCGGGTCCCAGCGCACCGTGGCACGCGACGCCGACGCGCTGACATGCGCTTCCAGCACGCCGGGCACGGCGCACAGGGCGGCCTCGATCAGGCCGGCGCAGGCGGCGCAATGCAGGCCCGACAGCGCGAGCGACGACTCCGCCCGGCCGCTGGCCTCGTCGATGCGGGTGAAGCGGGCCGACTCCTGCGGCTGGTCGATCAGTTCCAGCGGCGCCGCGGCGCCGGGCACGGCACGCGCGGGCAGCGACGCGGACGCGGACGCTGCCGTCACAGCAGCGTGGTCACCAGCGCGGCCTGCACCAGCAGGCGGCGCGCGGTGGCGTCGGTGTCCGGGTCGCTCGGGGCCAGCGCACCCACCAGCCCGAACAGCGGGTGATCGGCCCGTGCGAGGCCGTCGTAGACGGGCACGCCCATCTGCTCCTGCAGGCGCTGGGCGAACCCGGGCGGCAGCGCCTCGCAGTCGACGGCGTCGTACAGGTGCTCCAGCAGGCGGGCGGTGTCGGCGCCGGGCTGGGCCTCGCCGCGCAGCCAGGCCGGGGCCGGCTCGATGCGGGCCACTCGGGCACCCAGGCGGGCGGCGGCCTCGGCCACGAGGCTGGCGCCGCCGTCCGGGTCGGTGCCGCACATCAGCGCGATGTTCTTGCCCCGCAGGGGTGCGTCGCGCTCGGCGCTGACGCGCAGCGCCCGCGCGGTGTCCAGCAACGCCCGCGACGCGGTGGCGTCGAGCGGCGACTGCGTCAGGAGCTGGCGATGCAGGGGCGGGTTCACGGCAGCCATGCTCGCGGCACCGCCCCGGCGCCGGCTTGCGCTGCCTCAAGGCGGCGGCGGCCGAGGGGAACGTTCACCGTCCGTTCACACAACGTCACCGAGCGTCACCCAAGGGTCGCAAGCCCATGCCGGGCGGCCGCGAGACTGCGGTCCAACGCAGCAAGGAGAACCGCATGACCATCGCTCCCACCCTGACCCCCGACCTGGCCGAGGCCCGCGAGGAAAGCCAGCGCATCGCCGACATGCTGGCCATGGTGGCCGAGCGGGTGCCGCTGCAACGCCGCGTGGTGCACGCCGGCGACACCATCTACCGCTGCGGCGACCCCTGCGCGCAGCTGTTCCTGCTCAACACCGGCTGCTGCAAGATCGTCAACAGCGCCGCCGACGGCCGTGCCCAGGTGGTGGGCCTGCTGTTCCGCGGCGACTGGCTCGGCTTCGACGGCCTGGCCGGCGGCCGCTACCGCTGCGACGCGATCGCGCTGGACACCGGGGAGGTCTGGGGCCTGCGCTACGACGCGCTGCTCGCCGCCTGCGCCCAGCACCCGCCGCTGATGGCCCTGCTGCATGCCGAGATGAGCCGCGTGATCGGCCGCGACCGCGACACGCTGCTGGCGCTGACCACGCTGTCGGCCGACGCCCGCGTGGCCGAGTTCCTGCGCCTGATGGCCGACGCGCTGGCCCGCCGCGGCCTGCGCACCGACCAGATCACGCTGCGCATGACGCGTGCCGAGATCGGCAACTACCTCGGCCTGACGCTCGAGTCCGTCAGCCGCGCGCTGTCGCGCCTGGCGCGCCAGCACCTGATCGGCTTCGCCGACGGTGCCCGCCGCGAGATCCGCATCCCCGACGTCGGCGCGCTGGCCAGCTTCGTCGGCCACGAGACCGCGCCGGCCACGGCGACGGTGCAGTAGCGTCCCCGCCCCGCCGCCCCCGGCGCACGCGGGGCGGCGTCAGCCCAGGGCCGCGACGATGGCCTGCGCGAGTTGCTCGCGCGTGAAAGGCTTGCTCAGCAGCGGCCAGTCGCCGCTGCGCCCCGGGCCGCCGGCGTCGGGCGCGTAGCCTGACATCAGCAGCACCGGCATCCCCGGCCGGAGCACGCGGGCCCGCTCGGCGATGTCCTGACCACGCAGACCCGGGCCCAGCACCACGTCGGACAGCAGCAGGTCGAAATGGGCGCCGCCGGGCGCCAGCGCGTCCAGCGCCGCATCGGCCCGGCTGCAGGCCAGCACCCGGCAGTCCCAGCCCTGCAGGAAGGCCTGCACCACGCGCAGCACCTCGGGCTCGTCCTCGACCAGCAGCACCGACAGCCCGCGCGGCACCGCCACCGCCGGGCCGGCCACTGCCGGCGAGGCGAGCGGCTCGTCGGCCGACGGCAGGTACAGCGTGACCGTGGTGCCCTGCCCGGGCTGGCTGGCCAGCGCCACCGCGCCGCGCGACTGGTGCGCGAAGCCGTACACCGTGGCCAGGCCCAGGCCGGTGCCGCGCCCGGCCTCCTTGGTGGTGAAGAAGGGTTCGAAGGCGCGCGCCAGCACGGCCGCGCTCATGCCCACGCCGGTGTCGGCGACCGACAGCGCCACGCCGCCGCCACGCCAGGCGTCGTGGTCCAGGTCCAGCGGCACCTCGCGGCAGGGCCCGGCGCGGAACGACAGCGTGCCGCCATCGGGCATGGCGTCGCGTGCGTTGATGGCGATGTTGACCAGCGCGGACTCGAGCTGCCCCGGGTCGGCGCGGCAGGCCGGCGTGCCCGGCTCCACGCTCACCTCGATGGCGATGCGCGCGTCGAGTGTGCGGCGCAGCAGCTCGGCCAGCGGCGGCACGAACTGCTGCAGGTCGATGCGCTTGGGCTGCAGCACCTGCCGGCGCGAGAACGCGAGCAGCTTGGCGGTGAGCTCGGCGCCGCGGCGCGAGGCCCGCGTGGCGGCGGCCACGAGGTCGCGTGCGCCCTCGTCGGCGGCCACGCTGGGCCAGTCGTCCAGCACCTGCAGGTTGCCCTGGATCACGGTGAGCAGGTTGTTGAAGTCGTGCGCGATACCGCCGGTGAGCTGGCCCACCGATTCCAGGCGCTGGGCATGGCGCAGCTGCGCCTCGCTGCTGCCGCGCTGCACCACGGTGGCCAGCAGGCTGGCCAGCGACACCAGGAAACGCTGGTCGTCCGGGTCGGCAGGGCGCGGCTCGCGCCAGTGCACCTCGAGCAGACCGATGACACGGCCCCGCTCGGTCAGCGTCACCGAGCGCATGCTGGCAAAGCCCGGCTCGGACGACGGCCCCGCGCCCTGGCGCGCCTGCGCGAGGTCCGCCGCGCTCAGGGCGCGCGCCGGTGCATGCCCGAACGCCCGCACCTGGCGCCCGTCGGGCTCGAGCACGTGAAGCATGCCGGCCTGGGCATCGAGCGCCTCGGCCGCGGCCAGCGGCGCTTCGGCCAGCACGGCCTGGGTGTCCGGGTTGTCCACCGCCATGTGGCCCATCTCGGCGATGCACTCGGCGTGATGCGCACGCCGCAGCGCCTGCTTGACCCGAGGGTACTCGCCGATGCCGCGCACCGCGGCCAGCACGAAGGGCTCGCCGTCGATGCGCAGCGGCGACAGCGCGATCTCCACCAGCACCTCGCCGCCATCGCTGCGCCGGGCGCTCAGCTCCATCGCGGTGCCCATCGGGCGCGCCCGCGGTTCGCGCTGGAACGCGCTGCGCGTGGCCACGTGGCGATCGCGCAGCGCCTCGGGCACGAGGTCCTCGACACGAAGTTGCGCCAGCGTGGCCTCGTCGTAGCCGAACAGCTGCGCCGCAGTGCGGTTGGCGCGCACGATGCGGCCGGCGTGGTCCACCAGCAGCACGCCGTCCGGATAGGCGTCGAACATCTGGCGCCAGGTGGCGCCGGGCAGGTCCTCCGGCAGCGTCGTCACGCCGGCTCCACCGGGGCGGTGAGCATGTAGCCCGCGCCGCGCACCGACTTGACGATCGACGGGTCGGCGCCCGCGGCCTCGAGCTTGCGCCGCAGGCGGCCGACCTGCACGTCGATCGTGCGGTCGAAGGGCGCCGCTTCGCGGCCGCGCGTGGCCTCGAGCAGGAAGTCGCGCGACAACACGCGGCCGGGGTGGCGGCACATCACCGCCAGCAGGTCGAACTCGCCGCCGGTGAACGCCACCTCGGCCCCGCGGGCGTCGCGCACCGTGCGCGGCCCGGTGTCGAGCACGAAACCGGCGAAGCGCCAGCGGGGCGCGGCCGGTGCGGCGGGCACGGCCGCGGGGGCCGGCGCCGGCTCGCCCGCCGGGTCGATGCGGCGCAGCACGGCCTTGATGCGCGCCAGCAGCTCGCGCAGGTCGAACGGCTTGGTCACGTAGTCGTCGGCGCCGACCTCCAGGCCGACCACCTTGTCGATCGACTCGCCGCGCCCGCTGACGATCACCAGGCCGCAACGATGGTGTTCGCGCAACTGGCGCGCGATCGCGAAGCCGTCTTCGCCGGGCAGGCCGAGGTCGAGCAGCACCAGGGCCGGAGGGTCGCTGCGCATCAGCGCCATCAGCGCGTCGCCGCGGTGGGTCTGCGAGACCCGGAAGCCCTGCGCGCCGAGGTAGCGGGCGATGAGCTGCGTGATGTCGGGTTCGTCGTCGAGAACCGCCAGATGAGTCGTCGTCACGCCCGGATTGTGCACACCCGGGCCGCCCCCGGCCTCGGTGCCGGCCCGGGGAGCGCTACCGTCCCACCGTGCGGTTCTTGCCGGTGCGCTTGGCCTCGTACAGGCCCTCGTCGGCGCGCTCGATCGCCACTTCCAGCGCCTCGCCGGCGCGCCAGGCGGTGACGCCGGCCGAGAAGGTGACGAAGACCTCGCGGCCCTCGTGCATGAACAGGCTCATGCTGAGCTGGCGCTGCAGGCGCGTCAGCACGTCCAGCGCCTCGTCCTGCCCGATGCCGGGCAGCAGCACGACGAACTCCTCGCCGCCGAAGCGCGCCACGTGATCCATCGGCCGCAGCGTCTCGCGCACGCGGGCAGCCAGCGCCTTGAGCGCCTCGTCGCCGGCGGCGTGGCCGAGCGAGTCGTTGAGCTTCTTGAAGTTGTCGATGTCGATCAGGCCGATCGCCAGCGGGCTGCCTTCGCGGCCGGCCCGCGCAGCCTCGCGCTCGAAGGCCTGCGACAGGCCGCGCCGGTTGGCCACCTGGGTCAGCGCGTCGGTGGACACCTCGTCGGACAGGCGGCGCAGCTCGCCTTCGAGCTGCTGCACGCGCGTGGTCAGCGACTCGGCCTGCGCCCGGCTGGTTGCGATGCGGGCGCTGGCCTCCGCCACCTCGGTCTGCACCTGGCGGCTGGCGCCGAGCATCTCGTGCACCACGGACGAGATCTGCTCGCGCGAATCGGCCTGCTCCAGGTTCTCCGTGCAGCGCACCAGCTCGTCGCCGAAGCGGCCGGTCTGGCCGCCAAGGGACGCCAGTTCGGTCGACAGGCTGTCGACCAGCGCGCGCAGGGCCTGGCGGGCGCGGTCGCGCTCGCCCTTCAGGCGCTGCTGTTGCAGCCGGGTCTGGTTCAGCAGGTCCGCCGCCGAGCGCACGCCGCGCACCGACAGCGCGCCGTCGTCCAGGCGCGAGCGCAGGGCGTCGGCCTGGCCGCGGGCCCAGGAGTCGTCTTCGGACAGTTCGGTCAGGCCCTCGGTGAGCGAGCGCACCAGGCGGCCGAGCTCGTCCACCAAGTGCTGGCGCTGCGTGAACACGCGGCGCACCTCGACGCAGGTGGCGCGCACCTCGTTCTGCAGGGCGGCGTCGGGCTCGGCTTGCCGCCAGCGCGCGGCCTGCTCGGCCAGCGCCTGCGCCAGCGGCGCCGACGCGGCATCGTCCGTGGGCAGGCCGCAGCTCACGGTGCGCCCGAAGTCGTCGCCGATGGCGCGCCAGACGGCGTCGGCCGCGCCCGAGGGCCCGGCCTTCGCCGCCGGCGTCAACGTGGCGGCCGGGGCGTCGAGATCGGCCGGCTGGGTCGGTGCCGGCGTCTCGCCTTCGTCGGCCTGCCAGCTCGCGACCAGTTGCGTCAGGCGCTCGCGCAGCCGCTGAGGGTTGCGCCGGCTGCCGTCGATCACGCGCTGCAGGCTGTCCTTCTTGCGCGCCGCGGTCCAGCTGCGATGGCGCTGGTCCAGACCGGTGACGAGCTGGTCCACCAGCGAAGCCCAGGCGGCACCCTCGACGTCGGCCGGGCGCGAGCCGCCCCCGCCGGCCTCGATCCAGGCGCGGGCGTAGTTCTCCGGCGTGGGCTCCAGCCGGGCCTGGGCCAGGCGCAGCAGCGTCGCCTTGGCGATCTGGGCGGTGGAGCCGGGAGCGGGCGGTGCGGCCTTGACGTCCATCGGGCGCCCTTCAGCTGCGGCCCACGACGCGCGGCGCGACGGCCTCGGCGTCGGTCACGGCGCCGATCCAGGGCGCCTTGCGCGGCAGCACGGTCTGGCGCAGCCAGGCTTCCAGGTCGTCCGGCGGCAGCGGCCGCGAGAACAGGAAGCCCTGCATCACGCCGCAGCCCAGGCGGTGCAGCACTTCCATCTGGCGCAGGTTCTCCACGCCTTCGGCAATGACGCGCAGGCCGAGCGAGCGCGCCAGCGCGATGATGGCGCTGACCACCGCCGAGCTCTGCGGCGTGATGCCCAGGTCGCGCACGAAGCTGCGGTCGATCTTCAGTTCCGAGATCGGCAGCGTGGTCAGGTAGGCGAGCGACGAGTAACCGGTGCCGAAGTCGTCGATCGCGATCTCGACGCCGATCTCGTTCAACCGATGCAGGGACAGCGACACGTTGTGCAGGTCCTTCATCAGGTTGTTCTCGGTGATCTCGAGCAGGATCGCCTTGTGCGGCACGCCGTAGGCGCTGACCGACTGGTGGATGTTCTCCACCAGATCGCTGCGCTCGAACAGGCGGCTGGGCAGGTTCACCGCGATCGAGTCGGCGAAGCCGAAGTTCTGCTGCCAGATGCGGGCCTGGCGCGCGGCTTCCTTCACAGCCCATTCGGACAGCGGCACGATCAGCCCGGTTTCCTCGGCCAGCGGGATGAAGTCGCCCGGCGGCACCAGCACGCCGTTGCGGTTCCAGCGCATCAGCGCCTCGGCGCCGACCATCTTGGCCGAGCGCACGTCGATCTTGGGCTGGTAGTACAGCACCAGCTCGTTGCGCTCGATGGCCTTGTGCAGGTGGCTCTCGAGCTCGATCTTGTCGCGCCCGCGGCCGCCCAGGTGCGGGCTGTAGGCGGTGGCGGCATTGCGGCCGGCCGACTTGGCGGCGTACATCGCCACGTCGGAATTGCGCATCAGGTCGACCAGGTTCAGGCCGTCGCGCGGGAACATCGCGATGCCCACGCTGGCGGTGCAGAAGCACTCCTGCCCGGCCACGAAGATCGGCTCGCGCAGCGCGTCGAGGATGCGCTGCGCCACGCGCTGGGCGTCGGCCTCGTCGCCCACCTCAGGCAGCAGGGCCACGAACTCGTCGCCGCCCAGGCGGCCCACGGCTTCCAGCGTGCGGTGCGAGCGCGCCCCGGCAGCCTCGAGCGCGCCTTCCATCACCTGCTCGCTGTGGCGCACGCAGCTGCGCAGGCGGCGCGCCACTTCCATCAGCAGCTCGTCGCCGGCGGCGTGGCCGAGCGTGTCGTTGACGTTCTTGAAGCGGTCCAGGTCGATCAGCAGCAGCGCGGCGTTGTGGTTCAGGCGCCGCGCCTGCTCGAGCGCGCGCTCGGTGCGCCAGATCAGCTGGCGCCGGTTGGGCAGGCCGGTCAGCGCGTCGAAGTTGGCCAGGTGGCGGATGCGGTCCTCGGCCACGCGGCGGTCGGTCACGTCCTGGAACACGCCGGTGTAGCCGACGCCGTGGCCATGCTCGAACTCGGCCTCGGCCTCGACGTGGATGATGCGCGGCCGGCCGTCGAACAGCGTCACCGCCACGTCGGTGGCCAGCACCGCGTTGTGCGCCACCACCTCGGTGAGCATGCGCAGCAGGCCGCGCCGGTGCGCCGGTCCCACCATGCGCAGCAGCGCGCGCAGGTCGATGCGCTCGCCGCCCGTGCGGCCCAGCACGCGCAGCGCCTCCGGCGACAGCCACAGGCTGCCCAGGCGACCCTCGGTGGCGCTGGCGCGCTTCCAGTCGAAGCTGCCCATGCGCGCCAGGTCCTGCGCGCGGGCGAGCTTGAACTTGCTGCGCTCGAGCTCGATGCGGGTGCGCGACGCGCGCAGCATGTAGCGCAGGCGCCCGGCCAGCAGGCTCCACTGGGTGCTCTTGACGAAGAAGTCGGTGGCGCCGGCGCGGTAGGCGCGGTCGATCGAGGCGTCGTCGTCCAGGCCGGTGAGCATCAGCACCGGCAGTTGGCCGTAGCCCGGCCGGGCGCGCAGCGCCTGGCAGGTGGCGAAGCCGTCCATGTCGGGCATCAGCGCGTCGAGCACCACCATGTCGGGCGCGACGTCGTCCAGCCGGCCCAGCGCGGCGGCGCCGCTGGACACCTCGGCCACCTCGAAGCCGCGCTCGCGCAGCGCCGCCGAGGTGAGCATCAGGTTCACCTCGTCGTCGTCGACCAGCAGCACGCGCGGCCGCTCTTCGGCGGGCGGGGCGACAAGCGGCGAGGTGGTGTTCATGCGGCAGGCGGCGTGGGCGGGTCCAGCGCGGCGAGGATGCGGCGGCCTTCCAGGGCCATGGCATCGAGCCGCGCACCCAGGTCGTCGCCGGTGCCCTCGCGCACCCTGCGCTCGATATCGGCACACAGGGCCGACAACTGGAGGGCGCCGACGCTGGCCGACGACGACTTCAGGGTATGGGCCACGTGGCGCAGGCCCTGCATGTCGGACACCGCCCGGGCCACGGCAAGCTGGTCGAGCAGCCGGCCCAGGGACTGGGCGTAGGTGGCGAGTACCCGCTGCAGCAGCCCGGCCTTGCCTTCGGGGTCGAGCTCGCGCAGGCGGTCCAGCGCCTCCTTGTCGAGCACCGCCACCCAGGCCGGCGCGTCGCCGGCGGTGGCGGGGGGAGTCGAGGGCGGTACGGCGGCGCTATGCATCGGTGGTTGGCCCAACTGCGCCAATGTAACGCCTTGTGGAGTCGCCGTCGGCCCGGGCCGCCCTGCGCCCCTGCGGCGCGCCGTGCCATAGGCCACGCATGACCGGCCCTACTGGATCTGCGACGCCGAGGCCAGCGCGCGCAGCACGGCGCGGTTGATCTCGCCCTCGCCGAGCAGCAGCCGCTCGGCGCTGTCGCGGAAATCGAACAGCGACTCGTTCTCGACCGCCCGCACCAGCTCCAGGAAGGGCTGGTAGGGGCCCTCGCCGTCCACCAGCGCCTGGCGCACGCCCTCGGGCACCGGCACGGACTTGAGCAGCTCGTCGAACGGCTGCGACATCATGTGGTCCAGCAGCGAGAACACGCCGCAGATGAAGGACTCGTTGCGCATCTGCTCGTCGCCACCGCCGACGGAGGCGCGGGCCAGCTGCTCCATCAGCAGGCCCCGGCGCAGGGCCGAGAACATCACCGGCTTCATGTCGCGGTCCTTGCTGGCCGACGCCAGCAGCAGCGCCAGCCAGCGCTTCAGGCGCTGGTAGCCCAGCAGCATCAGTGCATGGCGGAACGACGCCACCTCGACGCGCAGCCCGAAGGCGGCGGAATTGATGTAGCGCAGCAGCTTGAAGGCCAGCGTGGGATCGAGCTTGAGCACGTCCTCCAGGCGGTCGATCGGCTCTTCCTTGTCGATGCGACGCATCAGCTCGACGATGGCGGCCAGGTCGGGCTGGCGCGGCCGGCCGGCCTGCGGCTTGACTGCGTCCTCGATCGGCCAGCCCAGCACCGCCACGGCCCCGCGCTGGAAGCTGGCTTCCATGTCGGCCAGCGTGCGCACGCC
Source organism: Aquabacterium sp. T101 (assembly GCF_057219775.1). Lineage (NCBI taxonomy): Bacteria > Pseudomonadati > Pseudomonadota > Betaproteobacteria > Burkholderiales > Sphaerotilaceae > Aquabacterium > Aquabacterium sp. T101. The sequence goes on along the minus strand of NZ_JBXVVZ010000007.1, from coordinate 84,364 downwards.
GGCCTGGATGTGGGTGATCTGGCGCGTGACGCCCGGCGCCGGCGGCGCGTCGGCGCGACGCTCGTCTTCCAGGTCGATGATCGAGTGCTTGAAGCAGGGCAGCACCTCGCGCGGCAGCTCGGAGCGAGGCCGCCCCTTGAGCAGCAGCGTGTTGCCGCGCGCGTACAGGCCGGTGATGCCCTCGCTGTGCGCCAGGTCGCAGGCCATGAAGGCCGGCACCTCGATCATCAGGTTGGCACTGGGCCGCGTCATCAGCAGGTCGTGCAGCAGCGTCTCGCTGACGACGTTGAGCGACACCCGGCCTGCCCCCTCGGGCCACACCTCGGACACCGCGGCCAGCAGCGCGCCCGCGTCCACCGGCACGTCGGGCCGGGCCGGAAACACCGTCAGCCGCGTGGCCGTGACCGCCCGTTCGCGGTCGATCATCGGCGAGTAGCCGAGGACGACCTGGGCCAGGATCGGGTGGTCTTGCATCGGGAGAGCGTTCGTTTCGGTGACGGATTACAGGTTCACGTACTGGAACAGCGACATCCGCTGGACCATCGAGTACGCCTTCAGCGCGGCCTCGTAGCCGCTTTGCTGATTCTGGAACGACGAAAGCGCCTGAACCATGTCCAAGTCCTCCGCCTGTGACTTTTGTGCTTCCGCGGACACCTTCTGCGTGGCCAGGCGGCCTTCGACCAGGTCGGCGCGGTTCAGCGCCTCGCCGGCCCGGGCGCGCAGCGACTGCAGCGCCGCCATCGACCCGTCGATCTGAGACAGCGCGGTGGACACCGTCTGCGCCACCGCCGCCCCGCTGCGCAGCGGCGTGCGCAGCTCGGCGATGGCACGGTCGAGCGTGCCGAACACCGACTGCGTGGGCTGCGACAGACGCAGCTCGAAGGCGTCCGACGACTGGGGGGTGCCGTTGACGGTGACGGACATGCCGTCGAACTCGATCGCCTGCCCGGGCGTGAAGGGCATGTTGGTCAGGCCCACCGCCGCGCCGTCCTTGGTGACGGTATAGGTCGTTCCGCCGGGGCCGGCCGTGAAATCGATCCGGTAGTCCAGGTTGTCCGGGTCGGCCACCACCGGCGGCGAGGTGGCCGCGAAGAACGCCTGCGGGTCGGTCACGCGGCCGGCGTCGATCCAGGCGCCGGCCTGGTTCGGCGCGGCCGTGAGCACCCGGGTCTCGAACAGGCCGTTGCCGCTGGCCGACGCCAGCCACGGCGCACGGCCGTCCATCGACAGCGGCAGCGTCTCGTCGAGCGCGGCCTGCAGCTCGCCCGCCGCACCGCGGAAGACCACGCCGCCGGCACCGTCCAGGAACGGCGGCTCGGCCGAGCCCTGCCCGCCGAACAGGTAGCCGCCCGCGCCGTCGCCCCGGTTGGCCGCGGCCAGCAGCTGGCCGCGCAGCGCCGACAGCCGCTCGGCCAGGCTGGCCCGCTCGGCGTCGCTGTAGGTGGCATTGCCGGCGGCCACCAGGGTCTCGCGCGCCTGCTGCAGCAGGTCGCCGGCGTCGGACAGGGCGGTCTCGGTCTGGACGATCGCGTTGCGGCTGGCCTCCAGCGCGCGCTGGCTCGCCTCGTGGCGGCCGATCGCGGCCAGGGCCCGCTCGGCGCGCGCCGCGGCGGCCGGGTCGTCGCTGGCGCGCGAGATGCGCTTGCCGCTGGTCATGCGCTCCTGCGCGTCGGTCAGCTCCTTCTGGCGCTGCTGCAGGCGGTCGACGCCCATCTCGTAGGTCTGGCGGGTGGCGATGCGCATGGCGAGGGCTCCTCGTGCGGGTCAGTCTTGGCGGGCAGGCCGCTCAGCGCGCGGCGTCGAGCAGGGTGTCGAACACCGCGTTGGCCACCTGCAGGATCTTGGCGGCGGCCTGGTAGCTCTGCTGGTACTGCAGCAGCCGGGCGGCCTCTTCGTCGAGGTTGACCCCCGACTCGGCGTCGACCTTCTCGCGTGCCGAAGCGGCCACCGACGCGGAGATGTCGGCCGCGGTACGCGCCGTCTGCACGCGCACGCCGACGCCGGCCATCAGGCTGGCATAGGCGTCGGTGACGGTCTCGCCGCCGACGAAGTCATCGTCGCGCAGCGCCGCCAGTGCCAGGGCGTTGCCGTTGCTGGCGGCCGGGAACGCAGTGCGCGCCACGCTGAAGGTGTCGCCACTGGCCGGCACGCCGTCGAGGCGCAGCTCGAAGCCGTTGAGCGCGATCGGCTGGCCCGCCTGCCAGGTGCCGGTGCCGCTGGACAGCAGCGCGTTGCTGACGCGGTCGCGCAGCTCCCAGGCGTAGGCGCCGGCGCCGGAGGTGAAGGTGATGCTGGCCGTCTGGTCGGGGTCGATCGTCGGGCTCACGACCGTGAGGCTGCCGACGCGGGCCGTGCCGGTGTTGCCGATGCCGGCGGCTGCCTGCACCGGCGAGGCCGCGGCCAGCCCGGCGGGCGACGACAGCACGCGGCGCAGGTCCACCGCGGCTCGGGCCACGGGCTGCAACAGGAAGCTCTCGCCGGCCGTGGCCGCGGGCGACACGGTGATCGTCAGGCCGTCCACGGTGGCGCCGCTGGCGATGCTGCGCACCAGGCCGTCGGATCGGCGCGTCAGCAGGTACTGGCCGGCGGTGGCCGGGTCGGGCTCGAGCAGGTACTCGCTGGCCTGCAGCTGCGAGGCGTCGGCGATGGTCATCGACACCGAGGTGACGAAGTTGCCCGAGGCGTTGCGCACGTTGCCCGACGACGGCAGGGCCAGCGGCTGGCCGAAGGCGAACAGCGGCGCGCCGGCGGTGGGCGGCGAGCGCAGGTCCAGGCCGAGCGCCTGCTGCTCGTTGATCCTGGAAGCCACCGACGCGGCCAGGCGGCCCAGCGCGCTGCGCGCGGCCACGAGGTCCTCGTTCTGGAAGCGCAGCAGCCCGCCCACCGACCCACCGGCCAGCAGCGACGGCGGCAGCGTGCGCTGCTGGCCCTGTTCGGTGATCGCCAGCGCCATGCGCGACACGTCGTATTCGTCGGGCACCACGGCCAGCGTGGCGGCCTGCTGGCCGAGCACCAGGCGCTGGCCGCCGGCCAGGAACACGCCCACGGTGCCGTCGCTGGCCTGCAGTGTGGTCACCTGCACCAGGCCGCTGAGTTCCCGGATGAGCTGGTCGCGCTGGTCCAGCAGGTCGTTCGGCGGCTGGCCGGCGCCCTGCACGCGGGCGATCTGCTCGTTGACCTGCGCGATGCTGGCGGCCAGCGAGTTCACCTGGGCCACCTGCACCTTGAGGTCCTGCTCGACGCCGGCCTGCAGCACGTCGAGCTGGGCGCCCGCATTGGCATAGCGCGCGGCCATGTCCTGCGCCCGCGACAGCACCACCTCGCGCGCCGAGGCGTCGCCGGGCTGACTGGCCAGGTCGGTCATCGCATTGAACAGCGCGTTGGTCACGTAGCCCAGGCCGGCCTCGCCGGGCTGGAACACCTCCTCCAGGCGGGCGAGCTGCGCCGCGCGCGTGGCGTCGCCGCTGGCCACCGAGGCCGAGCTGGCGGCCTCGCGCGTGAGGAACTCGTTGTGCAGCCGCGTCACGGTGGCCACGTCCACGCCCTTGCCGAAGAAACCGGCGCCGGTGAACTGGCCCCTGGACGTCTCGAGCTCCACGCGCTGGCGCGAGTAGCCCTCGACGTTGGCATTGGCGATGTTGTGGCCGGTGGTCTGCAGCGCGGCGTAGTTGGCGAACATCGCCCGCGTGCCGATGGAAAACAGGCTGCCTGCGCTCATGGTTCAAGCCTCCGGCTCATGCCAGCGTCCGCTGCAGGCGCAGCGTCGTGTTGATCACGCGGCCGAGCTTGTCGGCGTACGCCGGGTCGGTGGCATAGCCGGCGCGCTGCAGGCCCTGGGCGAACTGCTTCGCGTCGTCGGCACGCGCCACCACCTCGCGGTAGCGCGGGCTGGTGGTCATCAGGCGGGCGTAGTCGGCGAACGACTCTTCGTAGCTGGAGTAGGCGCGAAACGCCTGCACCAGCTTGCGTGGCTGCCCGTCGACGTACTCGGTGGTGGTCACGCGCGCGACCGGGCCCTTCCAGTCGGCGCCGGCCTTGATGCCGAACAGGTTGAAGCTGGTCGAGCCGTCGGCCATGCGGATGTCCTTGCGGCCCCAGCCGGTCTCGTGCGCGGCCTGGGCCACCATGAAGCTGGCCGGGATGCCGGTGGCGGCCTCGGCCTTCTTCGCGGCGTCGGTGTGGCGGGCCACGAACTCGGCGGCGCTGGCGGGCTTGCGCAGCGGCGTGGTCTGCGCGGTGCGGTTGACTGCGGGGGCGGACGCATCAGCCCGGACAGAGGACGCGGTGGCCAGGCCCATCTGGCGCTCGAGCTGGCGCGCGATCGCGTCGGACAGCCCGCCCTTCAGGCCGGACATCTTGCCGGCGAACTCGGTGTCGAGCAGCTCGGTGCCGAGCTGCGTGCCCTGGTTGTCGAGCATGCCCGAGCTCATCGTGGCCTGGCGCATCGACTTCATCAGCTCCTGCATGAAGAGCGACTCGAACTGCTTCGCGGCCTCCTTGATGGCGGCCTTGGGGTCGCGCGCCGCCGCCGCGCGCAGGTTGCGCAGCGGGTCGTTGCCGAGGCTGACGGACGAGGCCATGTCAGATCACTTCGATTTCTGCCTGCAGCGCGCCGGCGGACTTCATGGCCTGCAGGATGGCCAGCAGGTCCTGCGGCGTGGCGCCCAGCGCATTGAGCGCCTTGACCACGTCGGCCAGCTTGGTGCCGGCCGGCATCTGGATCAGCGAGCCACCCTGCTGGGTGATGGCGATGTCGGCCTTCTCGGCCTGCACCGTGTCGCCACGCGCCAGCGGGTTGGGCTGGCTGATCACCGGCGTGGAGCTGATGGTGACCGACAGGCTGCCGTGCGCCACCGCGCAGGGCGCCAGCGTGACGGCCTCGTTCATCACCACCGAGCCGGTGCGCGCGTTGAGCACGATGCGCGCCGCCGGACGCACCAGCGACAGCGGCAGGTTCTCCACGTCGGCCAGGAAGGCCACGCGCTCGCTGGCGTCGGCCGGCGCGCGCACGCGCACCACGCGGCCGTCCACCGCGAAGGCCGTGCCGTCGCCCTTGGCCCGGTTGATGGCCTGCACCACCTCGCGCGCGGTGGCGAAGTCGGCACTGGTCACGTCGAGCTGGAGGAATTCGCCCTGCGCCAGCGGCGTGGGCACGCTGCGCTCCACCGTGGCGCCGCCCGGCACGCGGCCGGCCGACAGGTGGTTGATCTGCACCTTGGAGCCACCGGCCGAGGCCCCGGCCCCGCCGACGATCAGGCTGCCCTGCGCCATGGCGTAGATCTGCTGGTCGGCGCCCTTGAGCGGCGTGGCGATCAGCATGCCGCCGCGCAGGCTCTTGGCGTTGCCCAGCGAGGACACGTTGACGTCGATCGCCTGGCCCGGCTGAGCGAAAGGTGGCAGCGTGGCCGTGACCATCACCGCGGCCACGTTCTTGGCCTGCAGCTGCACGCCCGGCGGCACCGCCACGCCCATCTGCGACAGCATCGCGCCCAGGCTCTGCGCCGTGAACGGCGCGCCCTGGCTCTGGTCGCCGGTGCCGTCCAGGCCCACCACGAGGCCGTAGCCCACGAGCTGGTTGGCGCGCACGCCCTGCACCGTGGCCACTTCCTTGATGCGCGTGGCGGCATGGGCGCCCACCGGCCACCAAACCGCCGCACTGGCGGCCACGGCCGTGCAGGCCACGGCCAGACGCAGCAATCGTTCGATCATCGTGTCGTCGAGGTTCATATCGGCAGGACGCTGAGGAAGAAACGCGACAGCAGGCCCATCACCTGCGCGTCGCCGTGCTGGCCGCGGCTGCGCTGCTCGACGCGCACGTTGGCGATCTGGGTGCTCTGCACCGAGTTGCCGGGCTGGATCGCGCGCGGGTCCACCTGGCCGGAGAAGCGCAGCACATCGACGTTGGCGTTGACGCCGATCTGCTTCTCGCCCTGGATCAGCAGGTGCCCGTTGGGCAGCACGCCGGTGACGATGGCGGTGATGGTGCCGCTGAAGTCGTTGCTGCTCTCGGTGGTGCCCTTGCCGTCGAACGCATTGGCCGAGGTGCCCCCGACGCTGGCGCGGCGCAGCGCGTTGTTGCTGATGCCCGGCAGCGCCGTCACCGACCCGCTGAGCGAGCCGTTGCGGTCCACCGTGGACGTGGACTTCTGCGTCGCGCTGACCTTCTCGACGATGTTGACCACCAGCGTGTCGCCCGGCAGCCGCGCCCGATGGTCCTCGAACAGCGGCCGGAACCCGGCGGCCTGGTAGATCGCCCCGTTGGTCGCCGTCACCGCCACCGGCGCCGGCGGCGCCACCGGCGGCGCCGCCCCCACGTCCACCGGCGGCACGCGATACGCATTGACCTGCGCACACCCCGACAGCACGAAGGCCGCCACAACCCAGCCGAGCAGCACACAGGCCATCCGCAACCACGCACGCTCGAAGCCGAGCGCAGCGAAGGCGCCACCCAGCAGACGCCGCGGATCCGGCTCCGCCGGTCCGCCGGCGTCGCCCCCCTGGGGGGGAGCGCCGAAGGCGCAACGGGGGGGGACCATCACAACTGCCCCAGACGCTGCAGCATCTGGTCGCTGGTCTGGATCGCCTTGGAGTTCAGTTCGTAGGCGCGCTGGGTCTGGATCATCGCCACCAGTTCCTCGACCACGTTGACGTTGCTCGTCTCCACGTAGCCCTGCTGCAGCGTGCCCAGGCCGTTGGCGCCCGGCACGCCGGCCTGCGGCGCGCCCGACGCGGCGGTCTCGCCCCACAGGTTCTGGCCCTTCGGGTCCAGGCCGGCGGGGTTCACGAACGACGCCAGCGTGAGCTGGCCCACCTGCTGAGCGGCCGCCTGGCCGGCAACGGTCACCGTGACCGTGCCGTCGGGCGCGATCGTCACCGTCTGCGCGCCGGCCGGGATGGTGATGCCCGGCTGCACCGCATAGCCGTTGTTGGTGACGAGCTGGCCGTTGGCGTCCACCTGCAGCGAGCCGTCGCGCGTGTAGGCGGTGGTGCCGTCGGGCATCTGCACCTGCAGGAAGCCCTGGCCCTTGACGGCAACGTCGAGGTTGTTCGACGTCTGCTGCAGGTTGCCCTGCGAGAAGATGCGCGACGTGGCCACCGGCCGCACGCCCAGGCCCACCTGCAGCCCGGTGGGCAGCTGGGTCTGGTCGCTCGACGCGGCGCCGGCGGCGCGCAGGTTCTGGTAGATCAGGTCCTCGAACACGACGTGGCCGCGCTTGAAGCCATTGGTGCCGACGTTGGCGAGGTTGTGGGAGATGGTGTCCAGCTGGGTCTGCTGGGCTTCCATGCCGGTCTTGGCGATCCAGAGTGAACGGATCATGAGGACGCTCCTTGGGGTCTTGGAGCGATCTTGTGCCGGGCTTGAGGGTCGGCTTGCCCCGATAAGAGCGGGATTTGGCGGGCTGTTCCGGGCGCGTCGCCCGCGGCGCGCCCGGCGCGGCCGGGCGGCGATCAGCCGGCAGTCAGGCCCCGTTGGGCGACAGCAGCTTGGCGGCCACCTGCTCCTGCCGTTCGGCAGTCTGCAGCAGCTTCATCTGGTGCTCGAACTGGCGCGCCGCGGAGATCATGGCCACCATGGTTTCCACCGCGCTCACGTTGGAGCCTTCGAGCGCGCCGTCCTGCAGCCGCGCCGTGGCGTCCGCGCCGAGGTCGCCCTCGGCGGCGCGGAACAGCCCGTCCGGGCCGCGCTGCAGCGTGGCCGGCGTCTCCGGCGACACCAGCTTGAGCCGGCCGATGCGGTTGGAGCGCCCCTGCGCGTCCTTCGCGTTCACGGTGCCGTCGCCGGCGATGGACAGCTCGCTGTTGGCCGGCGCGGTGATCGGGCCGCCGTCGCCCAGCACCACGAGGCCGGTCTTGGTGACGAGCTGGCCCTGGGCGTCGACGTCGAGCGCACCGGCCCGGGTGTAGGCCTCCGTGCCGTCGAGCCCCTGCACCGCCAGCCAGGCGTTGCCCTTCATCGCCACGTCGAGCGGGCGCCCCGTGGGCGTCACCGCGCCGGGCTCGAAGCTCGAGCCCACGGTGGACTCCAGCGTGTAGACCCGCGTGCTGGCGCCGCTGCCCTGCACCGGCACCGCACGGAAGGCGGCCAGCTCGGCGCGGAAGCCGTTGGTCGAGACGTTGGCCAGGTTGTTGGCCAGCACCTCCTGCCGCTGCATCGACGCCTTCGCGCCCGACATGCTGAGGTAGATCATGCGGTCCATGGCGGGTCCTCAGTCGGCGGCGCGGGCTATCAGCGCAGCTGCACCAGCGTCTGCAGCACCTGGTCCTGCGTGCGGATGGTCTGCGCGTTGGCCTGGTACACGCGCTGCGCGGTCATCATGTTGACCAGCTCCGCGGTGAGATCGACGTTGCTTTCCTCCAGCGCGCCGGCCTGCAGCACGCCGAGATTGCCTTCGCCCGGCACGCCGACGATCGGGTCGCCCGAGGTGGCGCTGCGGGCCCAGGCATTGCCGCCCAGCGGTTGCAGGCCCTGCGGGTTGCGGAACGTGGCCAGCTCGATCTGCCCGGCCGGCTGGTTCTGCCCGTTGCTGTAGCGCGCCATGATGATGCCGTCGGACTCGATCGTCACGCCGGTGATCTGGCCCGGCGCATAGCCGTTCTGCGACAGGTTGGTCACGCCGAAGGGAGCGCCGTACTGGCGCGCGCCGTCGACGTCGAGCGCGATGCCGGTGATCGGCCGCGTCTGCGCGCCGTTGGCATTGGTGGTGGTCGGGATGTCGATGGACACCGTGCCCACCGGCGCGGTGGGTGCACCGCCCGCGGCCGGGAAGGTGATCGTGGTGCTGGCCAGCGGCGCCGCCACGGTACCGTTGATCGGCGTGCCGTTGGCGGTGATGAACACGTTCCAGGTGTCGGTGGCCGACTTCTGGAAGTAGTAGGTCAGCGCCACGTCCTGGCCCAGCGCGTCGTACACGGTCAGCGAGGTGGCGCTGTTGTAGGTGGTCGGGTCGGTGAAGTCGATCGCCGGGCCGGCCGCCGGCGCAGTGGCGCCCTGGCGCGCGTCGAGGTTCATCTCCAGCTGGATCTCGCTGGTCGGCGCGGGCTCGATGCCGGCCGTGGGCAGGCGCAGCGCGCGCGCGTTGCCGGGCTGGATCACGCCCGTGGCGTCGGCCGGGTAGCCGATCAGCTGCAGCCCGTCGTTGTTGACGATGTAGCCCTCGCGGTCCACCTTGAACTGGCCGTTGCGGCTGTACAGCGCGGGGTTGGCACCGTCGGTCACCTGGAAGAAGCCGCCGCCGTTGATGGCGAGGTCCATCGGGCTGTCGGTGACGGTGATGTTGCCCTGGGTGAACTGCTGCGACACCGCCGCCAGCGTCACGCCGATGCCCACCGCGTTGGCGCCGGCGCCGCTCATCGCGTTGGCGTACATGTCGGCGAACTCGGCGCGCGAGGCCTTGGCGCCGAAGGTGTTGCTGTTGGCGACGTTGTTGCCGATCACCTCGAGGTTCTTGCTGGTGGCGTTCAGGCCCGACAGGCCTTGCTGGAAGCTCATGGTTGCTCCTTGGGAAAGTGGGGTTCGCCGGGGGCGATCAGTTGAAGGCGCGGATGTCCGAGTAGGCGACGCTGCCGCTGTTGCGCAGCTCCAGCATCAGCGTGTCGCCGCCGGCCACGACCGCGTCGACGCGGTCGCGCATCAGTGCGGTGGAATTGAGCGTGGTGCTGCCGTTGGTGGCGACGACGCGGAAGCTGCGGCCGAGCGCGGCGTCCACGCCGGCGGGCGGGGTCCATTCGAAGCCGTGGCGGCCGGCCGGCTGCGCGCCGAGCTCGATCGTGTCGATCACGGTGCCCCCGGCGTTGAGCACCTCGATGCGCACGCGGCTGGCGGCGCTGGAGATCTCGAAGCCACCCTGCACGAGGCCCTCGTCATTGGGGCTCAGGCGGTTGCCGGCCACCACGACGTCGCGGCCCACGAGGCTGGCGCCCTGCATCGCTGAGAGCTGGGCGAACTGCGTGCCCAGGCTTTCCACGGTGCGGTTGAGCTTCTCGATGCCGTTGACCGACTGGATCTGCGCCATCTGGCTCGTCACCTGGGCGTTGTCCATCGGGTTGAGCGGGTCCTGGTTCTGCATCTGCGCCACCAGGAGCTTGAGGAAGCGGTCTTCCGAGCCCGCCTGGTTGGCGGTGCGCACGCCGGCCGCGTTCGAGGACGAGGCGTTGAACGTGGAGAAGTCGACGGTGCTGGGCATGGTGCGGTTCCTTGGCCTCAGCTGCCGAGCTGCAGCGTCTTCTGCAGCAGGGTCTTGGCCGTGTTCATCACCTCGACGTTGTTCTGGTACGAGCGCGACGCGGAGATCATGTTCACCATCTCCTCCACCGCGTTGACGTTGGAGTAGGTGACGTAGCCCTCCGCGTCGGCCGAGGGGTGCTTGGGGTCGTGCACGCGGCGGCCCGCGGCGTCGGACTCGTTGACCGTGGACACGCGCACGCCGGCCGCGCCGGCCGCGCCCATCAGCTCGGTCTGGAACACGACCTGGCGCGCCTTGTAGGCGCTGCCGTCCGGCCCGGCCACGGTGTCGGCGTTGGCGAGGTTGCTCGCCACCACGTTCAGACGCTGGCTCTGCGCGGACACCGCGCTGCCGGAGATGTTGAACACCTGGAACATCGACATGGCAATGGCTCCTCGAAGAGATCAGGCGCGCGCGCTCGGCAGGCGCCGCGGGTCCGGCTCGGCCGGCCCGCTGGCGCCGCCCCCTAGAGGGGGAGCGCCGAAGGCGCAACGGGGGTGGTTCATGACTGACCCTTGATGGCGTCCAGCATGGTGCGGACGCTGCCGTTGATGAAGCGCAGCGTCGCCTCGTACTTGACGCTGTTGTCGGCGAAGCTGGCGCGCTCGCGGTCCATGTCCACGGTGTTGCGGTCCAGGTTGGTCTGGGACGCGACGGCGTAGCGCAGACCGGCCTCGCCGCGGGCGCCCGCCACCGGGCTCAGGTGGCCCGGCGCGGTGGCCGCCAGCCGGCCCGGCGTGCCGGCCTGGCCGGTGGCCTGGCGCAGCGCGGCGGCGAAGTCCATCTCGCGCGCCACGTAGCCGGGGGTGTCCGCGTTGGCGATGTTGCTCGCGATCAGGCGCTGGCGCTCCGAGCGCAGCACGAGGGCCTCGGTCTGGAAGTTCAGCGTGTCGGTGAGTCGGTTGATCATGGCCGCCTGGGGCACGGGGCCCTCGTTGGGTTGTGGCCATTGTGGGCAGCGACCCCGAAAACATTAGCGCGATAAGGCGGGCCTTGGCGGGCCATTTCGGCGCACCGGGGCCCCGCCGCCTGCCTAGAGTGACCCCCGTGGAAAAGCCCTCTGCCCTGCCCTGCCCGCCGTGGATGCGCCGCATGCTGCGCGGCCTGCTCGCGGCCCTGCCGTGGCTGCTGGCCGCGACCGCAACCGTGCGCGCCGACACGGTGGACAGCGCCCTGGCCGAGCGCGTGGCCGCGCTGGCCACCCAGGCCTCGCGTGCCGCCGCACCGGGCCTGCGCGTCGAGGTGCGCGTGGGGCAGCTCGACACCCGGCTGAAGCTGGCACCCTGCGCCCAGGTGCAGCCCTACCTGCCCACCGGCACCCGGCTGTGGGGCGCGGCGCGCATCGGCCTGCGCTGCGTCGAAGGCGCCACGCGCTGGAACGTGTTCCTTCCCGTCACGGTCTCGGTCTACGGGCCAGGCCTCGTGGCCGCCTCGGCGGTGCCCGCCGGCACGGTGCTCGGCCCCGAGCACCTCGTTGCCGGCGAGGTCGACCTGGCCGCCCGCGCCGGCAGCGTGCCGGCCGACCGCGAACTCGTGGTCGGGCGCACGCTGGCCCGCCCGCTGGCCGCGGGCGAGGCGCTGCGCAGCACCGACCTGCGGCCGCGCCAGTGGTTCGCCGCCGGCGACACCGTGCGCATCGTGGCCGGTGGCGCCGGCTGGCGCATCCATGGCGAAGGCCAGGCGCTGGGCCCCGGCGTCGAGGGCCAGGTGGTGCGCGTGCGGACCGAATCCGGTCGCATCGTCAGTGGCATGGCAGTTGCTGACCGGCAGGTCGAGGTGGCGCTGTGAACGCGATTCGTCACATGCCGCGTGAAAAAAGTCCTCAAGTCGGCGTGTCGGCCTCCGATACCCGAACCATCGGGAAGAATCCGGCGACCCCGTCGTCGGTCCCAGGAGCATCCAAATGAAGATCGGTCAGCTCGACAACAGCCCCAAGCCCCAGAAGGTGGGTACGCCGGCCGCCGACGGGCGCGCCAGCCCGGCCGGTGCCCCGCAGGACGCCAAGGCCGCCACCGCGGAGGCCCGCACCACCGTCGAGTTGTCGCCGGCCGCGGCCGCGCTGGCCGCCCAGGGCAACACGGGCGACTTCGACGCCGAGAAGGTGGCGCGCATCGCGCAGGCCATCCGCGACGGGCAGTTCCAGGTGAACGCCGACGCCATCGCCGACAAGCTCATCGCCCACACCCGCGACCTGCTCGCGCCGCGTTCGAACTGACGCGCCGCATGAGCCCCACCCCCTCGACCCACGGCGACGCGCTCGAAGGCGCCATTGCCGCCATCGAGGACCGCCTCGCGGCGCTGGGCGCCGCGCTGCGCGACCACGACGCCTCCGCGATCGAGTCGCAGGCGCATGAACTGCACCGCGCACTGGCTTCAGCCGTGCACCGCTTCGCGCAGGCCGCGCGTCAACCCGGCGGCGTGTCCCTCCAACTGCGCCAGCGCCTGATGGCCGCCAGCGGCCAGGTCGCCGCCCAGCGCGAGAGCCTGGCCCGCGCCACCGCCGCACTGGACCGCGCCATCGACGTGCTGATGCCCGGGCAACCGCCGGCGCAGGGCTACGCCGCCCACGGCGGCCTGGTGCGTGCCGCCCGCGTCGAGTCCCTGGGCGCCTGAGGGCCCCGGCGCCCACCGAAGCAGTCCCATGCCGACCGCGACCCCTGCGGCCGCAGCCGAAGACGCGTCCACCGCGCCTTCGCTGGCCGGCGGCCGGGCCGCCATCGACGCCACGCTGCGCACCGCGCGGCGCGCCATCGGGCTGGCCCTGGGCTCCGTGGCCGCGGTGCTGGCCCTGGTGGCGCTGGAGCGCACCTGGTTCCTCGAATCGCACCAGCGTGCCGCCCAGCGCGTGGCCACCGCGGAACAGATGGCCTCCACGCTGCTGCTGGCCGACGAGCGCCTCACGATGTCGGCGCAGATGGCCGCTGCCACCGGCGAGGAGCGCTGGATCGCCCGCTACCACACCCACCTGCCCGAGGTGGAGGCCGCACTGGCCGCCGGCGAGACGCTGGCGCCGTCGGCGGTGGCACTGCGCTATCACGAGCAGACCCGCGCTGCCAGCGAGAGCATGGTGTCGCTGGAGACCACCGCGCTCGAGGCCATTGCCGTGGGCGCGCCTGCCGTGGCACGGCAGATCCTCGACGGCGACCGCTACCGCCAGGACAAGGCGCGCCTGACCGAAGGCACGCTGGAGTTCACCAACCGCACGCTCGAGGCGGTGCGCGCCGAGCAGGCCGCGCTGCGGCGCCAGGCCGACCTGCTGCTGGCGGCCCTGCTGGCGGCGATGCTCGCCGTGGGCTTCGTCACCTGGAAGCGGCTGATCGCCAGCCTGGGCCGGTCGCGCGAGGCGCTGGTGGACGCGCATTCGCGCATCGAGCGCATGGCCACCAGCGACGCCCTCACCGGCCTGCCCAACCGCGCCGCGCTGCACGAGGGCATGCGCGGCGCGATGGCACGCGCCCGGCGCGACAACCAGCAGCTCGCGCTGCTGATGATCGACCTGGACCGGTTCAAGCCCATCAACGACCAGCACGGCCACCAGGTGGGCGACCGCGTGCTGCGCGAGGCCGCTCAGCGCATGGCGCGCCTGCTGCGCGACTGCGAACTGCACGCGCGCTACGGCGGCGACGAGTTCGTGGCCGTGATCGACGAGCATGGCGACAGCGGCGCCGCGCGCCATGTGGCCGAGCGGCTCGTGGCCGGCATCGGCGAGGCGATCGTGGTCGACGGCCTGACGCTCTACGTGGGGGCCAGCGTGGGCATCGCGCGCTTCCCCGAGGACGCCGACGATCCCGACGAGCTGCTGCGCCGCGCCGACCTGGCGCTCTACCGCGCCAAGAACGGCGGCCGCAACCGCAGCTGCTTCTACGACGCCGCGCTGGACGAGGCGATGAGCGAGCGCGAGGCCTACGAGCAGCGCCTGCGCGAGGCCATCGCCGAGGGCCGCATCGTGCCGCACTACCAGCCGGTGGTGGACCTGGCCGACCGCCGCGTGCGCAGCGTCGAGCTGCTCAGCCGCTGGCAGGACCCGCAGCGCGGCCTGGTGCCGCCGTCGGAGTTCATCGCCGCCGCCGAGCGCTGCGGCCTGATCGGCGCGCTGACGATGGCGGTGGTGCGTCAGGCCTGCGAGGACCTGCGCTCGATGCCGCCGCACTGGCGCGTGGCGGTGAACGTGTCGCCCGAGCACCTGCAGGACACGGCGCTGGTGGACAAGCTGCTGCAGACGATGCACGACCACGGCGCCGACCCGCGCCGCTTCGAGATCGAGCTGACCGAGACCGCGCTGGTGGCCGACGTGCATGCGGCGCGCCGCACCATCGAGGCGCTCAAGCGCGAAGGCATCACCGTGGCGCTGGACGACTTCGGCACAGGGTACTCCAGCCTGTCCTACCTGAGCCAGCTCAGCTTCGACAAGATCAAGATCGACCGCAGCTTCGTGGCCACGCTGCATGAGCGCAGCGAGAGCGCCAAGATCGTGGCGTCGATCATCGGCCTGGGCCACAGCCTGGGCGTGCAGGTGGTGGCCGAGGGCGTGGAGACCGAGCGCGACGCGCGCGCGCTGGTGGCGCTGGGCTGCGGCGCGGCGCAGGGCTTCCTGTTCGCGCGGCCGCTGCCGCTGGCCGAGCTGCTGCGGCGGCACGTGCCTCGGGAGACGGCGGCGGCGTAGGGACGTCCCCCCCCGTTGCGCCTTCGGCGCTCCCCCCCAGGGGGGCGGCGCTGGCGGGGCGGCGGAGCCGACCCGCAGCGCCTGCTGGGGTTGCGCCGGCTTTGCGGCGCACTCGCTTGCCGCGGAGGTGGTCGCCGAGCTTTCTTGTCCGAACGGACACAAACCGGCTATGCGGCGGTGCGGTGGGGTGGGTGCAATGAGGCTTTCCGGACTACAGGGGGCTTCATGGACGACCATCACGATCTCGGGCTGGCTCACGATCTGTCGGTGCTGCGGCGGCGGCGCGCGCTGGGCTGGCTGGCGGGGGCCGGCACGCTGGCGCTGCTGGGCTGTGGCGGGGGTGGGGACGACGCGGGCAGCGGCTCGACCACGGCGTCCTCCTCCAGCAGTTCGTCGGGGAGTTCCTCCGGCAGCAGCAGCTGTTCGGTGATCCCGGAGGAAACCGCGGGACCTTACCCGGGCGACGGCTCGAACACCGCCAACGGCAGCATCGCCAATGCGCTGGCGCTGTCGGGCATCGTGCGCAGCGACATCCGCACGTCGGTGGCCGGCGCCAGCGGCACCGCGTCCGGCGTGCCGCTGTCGATCACGATCGACCTGGTCGACACGAACGCGGCCTGCGCCGACCTGTCGGGCTATGCGATCTACCTGTGGCATTGCGACGCCCAGGGTCGCTACTCGATGTACTCCAGCGGCGTGACGGCCGAGAACTACCTGCGCGGCGTGCAGGTGACCGGCAGCGACGGCACGGTCACCTTCAGCACCATCGTGCCCGGCTGCTATGCCGGCCGCGTGCCGCACATGCACTTCGAGATCTACCGCAGCGCCAACAGCGCCAGCAGCTACAGCAACAAGCTGCGTACGTCGCAGATCGCGTTTCCGGCCGACGTGATGGCCGCCTTCTATGCCGGCGCCAGCGGCTACGGCAACAGCGCGGCCAACTTCGCCGGCATCAGCCTGGCCAGCGACAACGTGTTCTCCGACGGTACCAGCCTGCAGATGGCCACGTTGAGCGGCAGCATCACCGCCGGCTACACCGCGGCCTTGACCGTGGGCATCGCGGCCTGAGCCGCCCATGCTGCCGGTCGGGCCCCGGCCCACGCGGGTGGCGCGCTGGTGTACCGTCGCGGTCATGCCCGCGCCCCGCCCCGAGACCCTGCGCTGCCTGGTCGTCGACGACGACCTCGAGATCCGCGGTGCGCTCGCCGACTATCTGGGCCGCTTCGGCATGCAGGTGTCCACCGCAGCCGACGGCGTACAGATGCGCCGCCTGCTCGCCGGCGGTGCGTTCGACATCGCCATCCTCGACCTGATGCTGCCCGGCGAGGACGGTCTGTCGCTGTGCCGCTGGGTGCAGCAGCAGCATCGGCTGCCGGTGATCATGCTCACCGCGCAGGGCGACCCGGCCAGCCGCGTGGTGGGCCTGGAGATGGGCGCCGACGACTACCTGGGCAAGCCGTTCGAGCCGCGTGAGCTGGTGGCGCGCATCCACGCCGTGCTGCGCCGCGCCCACGGGGCTGCCGCCGACCCGGCACAGGCGCGCCACGTGACCTTCGCGGGCTGGCGTCTGGACCAGGCAGCGCGACAGCTGCTGTCGCCCGAGGGCGTGGTGATGGCGCTGTCCAACGCCGAGTTCCGGCTGCTGGCGGCGCTGCTGCAGCGCGCCGGCCGCGTGCTCACCCGCGAGCAGCTGATCGAGGCCACGCGCGCACCCGGCGTGGACGTGACCGATCGCAGCATCGACCTGGCCGTGTCGCGCCTGCGCCAGAAGCTCGGCGACACCGCGCGCGAGGCGCGCCTGATCGTCACCGTGCGCGGCGAAGGCTACCTGTTCAACGTGCCGGTGGGGTCGTGAGGCGGGTCCTCGGCTGGCTCGGCGACACGCTGGCACGGCGGCTGTTCTGGCTGCTGTGGCTGGCGCTGGTGGTCAGCCACCTGTTCGCCTACCTGAGCGTGAACGTCTGGAGCAGCCGCGAAGGCCTGGGCGCGATCGGCAGCGCGCTGCAGCGGCTGCCGCCGATGCCGGCGCTGCCGCCGATGGGCCTGCCGGGCGGGCCTGCGGGGTCGCCGCCGCAGGGTCCGGGCACCGGGCCGCCGTCAACTGCCGGCGACGCCGGGGCTCCGCCACCACCGGCGGCCGGTGCCGGTGCGCAGCGGGGGCCGGGCCCCGACCGCGGCCCCGCAGGGCCGGAACGCCCGGCAGGCCCGGGAGGCCCGGAACGACCGGGAGGCGGTGCCGGCGCACCCGGCCTGCCCTGGCACGTGCTGGCGCTCGACCTGGGCGTGCGCATGGTGCTGATCGCGCTGGCCGCATGGCTCGGCTCGCGCTGGTTGGCGCGGCCGGTGTCGCGGCTGGTGCGCGGCGCGCACCAGCTCGGCGATGCCGTGTCCTCTGGCCGGCCCGCGCCACAGATCGACGAGCGGCGGGGCACGCGCGAGGTGCGCGAGGCGGCGCAGGTGTTCAACGGCATGGCGCGCCAGCTCAAGGCGCAGTTCGACGCGCGCGGGCTGATGATCTCCGCGATCTCGCACGACCTGCGCACGCCGCTGACGCGCATGCGCATGCGCCTGGAGACCACCGACGTGGCGCCGGCGCTGCGCGAGCGCTGTGCAGCCGACATCCGCGAGATGGACGCGCTGATCGACTCCGTGCTGCAGCTCTTCCGCGGCCAACATGCCCAGCCGGCGCTGCAGCGCACCGACGTGGCGGCGCTGGTGCAGTCGATAACCGACGACCTGGTCGAAGCCGGCGCCGACGTGCGCGCCGACGCGCCTTCGCCGGCCGTGGCGACCGCCGACCCGCCGGGCCTGAGGCGCGTGCTGGACAACCTGGTGGGCAACGGGCTGCGTTACGGCCGGCGCGTTCGCGTGAGCGTGCACATCGACGCCGACGCCGTGCGGGTGCGGATCGACGACGACGGCCCGGGCATCCCGGCCGACCAGCTCGAGTCGGTGTTCGAGCCCTTCGTGCGCGTGGAGGGCTCGCGCAGCCGCGAACACGGCGGCACCGGCCTGGGCCTGTTCATCGCGCGCGAGCTGACGCGGCGCCAGGGCGGCGAGCTGACGCTGGCCAACCGGCCCGAAGGCGGGCTGCGCGCCGAACTGAGGCTGCCACGCGCATGAGCCCGCCGCTGCCGACGGGTGCGCCGGGGCCGGTGCTCAGCACGCCGCGGCTCACGCTGCGCGTGTTCACCCCCGGCGACGCGGACTTCATCGTGCGCCTGCTCAACGACCCCGGCTGGCTGGCGAACATCGGTGACCGCCAGGTGCGCACGGCCGACGACGCCCGCGCCTACCTGGAGCGCGGGCCGATCGCGGCGCAGCGCGAACATGGCTATGCGCTGTGGGCGGTGGAGGAAGCGGCATGCCCCGGCGCGCCCGTGGGCATGTGCGGCCTGGTGCGGCGCGACGTGCTCGATGCACCCGACCTGGGCTACGCCTTCCTGCCCGAAGGGCGTGGCCGCGGCCTCGCCACCGAGGCCGCGCGGGCCGTGCTGGTGCATGCGCGCGACGTGCTCGGCCTGACGCGCGTGCTGGCCATCGTCAAGCCCGGCAACGCGGCCTCGGCGCGCGTGCTGGTGGCCGCGGGCATGCGCTTCGTGGAGCAGCGCCGCCTGCCCGGCTACGACGACGACTCGCTGGTGTACGCCACCGGGGCGTGACGGAGCGCGATCGCGACGTCGCGCCGTCGAAGCGCGAGCCCGCAGCGCCGGTGCCCGGGCCGGGGCTCAGTCCTTCGACGCGGGCAGGTCGCGGATCTTCTTCTCGTCGACGTACTTGCCGAACTCGGTGAAGCCGGCACCGACCGACGGATGCGTCATCAGCGATCCCATCGCCACCTGGCCCAGCACCTGGAAGCTCTGCTGCAGCGCTGCCGGGCCGTCGAACATCAGCGCGTCCTTCGTCTGCTTGCGGCAGGTGACCGTCAGCAGCCGCTCGATCAGCGCGCCCGCGCTGCGGTTCATGCTGTCGCGCTGCGCCGCCGACACCTGCGCGATGGAGGCGACTTCCGGGTGCAGCGCGGCATTGGCGAAGATCCAGCGCACCAGATCGGTCTTGTCCTGGGCCGAGGTCGACGCCACCAGGCAGCGCGACATCTCGTCGGTGTAGGGGCTGGCATCCGCCGGCGCGGCGTGAAGGGCCGCGGCAGCGGCGATCGCAAGGGCAAGGCGATGGGAGGCGGTCATGGGCTGGGGATGACGGGATGACAGAGCCCGGATGATGCACCGGAACGCGCCGCCGGTGCCGGCCGTAGCGGACGCCCTAGGCGCCGCTGACGAACCACACGCGCGCAATGCCCGCGGGCGTCACCTCGTAGATCGCGGCCACCTCCATCGGCGCGGGCTGCACGCCGACGACGCGCTCGTGGTCGATGACCTTGTTGCCGAACACCATGCGGTTGACCACCTCGGCGTGCAGGCCCGGCAGGTTGAAGCGCCGGCTGCGGTAGTGCTCGGCGAACGCGGCCTTGCCCAACAGCACCGGCTGGGCGTCGGGAAGGCGCCAGGCGGTGACGTCGTCGGTGAACTCGCGCACGAAGCGCTCCAGGTCGCGCGCGTTGTAGGCGTCGAGCTGGCGCTGGACGAAGGGCACGGGGTCGAAGGCGTCGGTCATGGCGTGGCGTAGGGGTGATCGGCCGGCAGTTCCAGCCAGTATCCGCGCGCCAGCTCGGGCGTGTACTCGGCGAACGGCCCCTCGACCGACACGCACTGGGCGAGGTGGCTGGCGGGCTTCAGGTAGGCCTGCGCGCACAGGCGCGGGCCGTCGTGGTCGGCGGGCTCCAGGTCGACGGGCACGCGCTCGTAGCCGGTGGGCAGGCCGACTTCCTCGAAGCGGTCCATCGCCGGCAGCAGCGAGGCGTCCACCTCGTACACCTCCCCCAGCACGCGATGGCCCTCGCCCGGCTGGTTCACCAGCCACGGCGCGCGGTCCTCGAGCGGCAGCCGCACGACGTACAGCGGAAGCGCCTGCACCGTGCGCCAGACACCGCCGACACGGCGGCCGACCATGCGGTCGTGATTGGGGAGGCCCTGCTTCAGCGTGCCATAGACGAACAGCCTCACGGCCATGGCGCAACGGCCCTCTTCGATGCGGCCGAACCGTGGGCCGGGTCGAATCGTTCGCGTCGCCGGCTCATCGCGCCACCCAGCCGCCGCACACCGGGAACACCTGGCCGACGAAGCAGTCGGCGGCGCGGCTGCACAGGTAGGCGGCGAACAGCGCGTCCTCGCGCGCGGACACCAGGCGGCCCAGCGGCACCTCGCGCGCCAGCCGCTCCTGGAAGCGCGGGTTGGCCTGGACGTCCTGCGGGAAGTAGGTCGGGTTGTCGACGAAGTTCTGCGCGATCGCGTTCACCTGCACGCCGTGCGGCGCCATTTCCACGCCCACGGCCTGCACCCAGGCCAGCTGCGCCCCGCGCGCCGCGCTGTAGGTGGACGCGCGCTTCATGCCGCGCAATGCCGACGCGCTGCCCACCACCAGCACCTTGCCCGCGCGTCGCGCCACCATGGCCGGCGCCACCGCACGCAGCAGCCGCGGCAGCGGATGCACCAGGGCGGCGAAGGTGTCGTTCCACTCGTCGTCGGTCACGTCGGCGGCCGCCGTGGTGGGCGCCTTGAAGGCCGGGTTGGCCACCAGCACGTCCACCGGGCCGCCGGCCAGCGCGTCATGCACCGCGGTCTGCGCGGCGTCCGGCGCCGACAACGCGCGCGCGTCGGCCACCACGGTGGCGCCCTGCTCGGCGAACACCCCGCACAGCGCGGGGCCCATGAAGTCGTCGCATTGGGTGATCAGCACGCGTGGCCCGCTCGCGGCCGGTCCGGCGGAAAGCAGGCCGGTGCCCGCCGGCCGGTGGGTCGTCTTCGACGGATCGTTCATGCTCGGTTCGTCCTCGCCCAAGGCGGCATCAGCCCAGCGTCTGTCGGCGCGAGCTTACCCGCGCGGCGCGGGCGCCGGATCGGCGTTGTCCCGTTCCGCGGCGCGGCCTGATCACGGAAGATCCACCCTTGGACTGCGACCTGAATCCCCATGACAACGTCTTTCCCTGGGCCCTCCGGAACCGAGTCGGCTCCCGCGTGGCTTGACCTGCTGCTCGACGTGACCCGCCGCCTGGCGGCTCCCGTGGAGCTGCGGACGATGCTGCGCGAGGTCACCCACGCGGCGTGCGAACTGCTGGGCGCCGAGCGGGCCTCGGTCTGGCTGGTGGATGAAGCGCGTCACGAACTGGTGCTCGAGGTCGCTGACGATGTCGGGCAGATGCGCATGCCGATGGGCGTTGGGCTGTCCGGGGCCTGCGCCCGCGAGCGGCGCGCCATCGAAGTGACGGACTGCTACGCCGACCCGCGCTTCGACCCCAGCGTCGACCGCCGCAGCGGCTTTCGCACCCGCAACAGCCTGTCGTTGCCGCTCGATGCGCTCGACGGCCGGTTGGTGGGCGTGCTGCAGGTGCTCAATCGCCCGGTCTCTGCCGGCGCGGACCCCGGGGCGTCCCTGCGACTCGCGGAGGCCCTGGCCGCGCAGTGCGCCGTGGCGCTGGCGCGAGCCCAGGGGATCGAGAAGATGCGCGAGGCGCAGCGCATGCTCCGCGACCTCGAAGTGGCCCGCCGCGTCCAGCACAGTGCCCTGCCCACGAGCCTGCCCGAGGTGCCCGGATACCAGGTGCATGCACTGTTCGAACCCGCCGAACAGACAGGCGGCGACATTTACGACCTCGTGGTGCACGATGGCCGCCTGCTGGTCGTGATCGCGGACGCCACCGGTCATGGCGTGGGCCCGGCGCTGTCCGTGACCCAGTTCCAGGCGATGTTGCGCCTGGGCGTGCGCAGCGGTGGTTCCCTGCCCCAGGTGTTTCGGCACGTCAATGACGAACTCTTCAGTCGACTGCCTGATGGGCACTTCGTGACGGCCTTCGTCGGACTGCTGGACCCGAGGTCGCACCGTCTGGAATTCATCAGCGGCGGGCAGGCGCCGATCCTCCACTACCGGGCCCGGGCTCGCGAGGTCGTCCGCCACCGGGCCACCAGTTTCCCCATGGGCGCCATGCCTCTCGATGGCGAACCGGTGCCCGTCACGCTGGAGTTCGGCGAAGGGGACATCCTGGCGTTGTTGTCGGACGGGGTCTACGAGCAGGAATCCGGGAGCGGCGAACCGTTCGGCCGGCACCGGGTCGAGGCGCTGCTCGACCAGGCCCGCGACGAGCCGCTCTCCCGCATGGCGGATCGGATGCTGCAGTCCCTTCGTGCCTTCGCCGGAGGCAGCCAGGACGACGACGTGACGGCCGTGCTGCTGCAACGCAGGCCTTGATGCCGTCATCAATCCGTCATCGACCGCCGACGAAGATGCCGGGTTGCTTCGACGGACCTCTGCCATGGAACTGATCTCGATCACCGACGACGACTCCTGCACCCACCTTCGACTGGAGGGTCGCCTCGACGCGGCTGGCGCCGACCGGATCGGCATTCGGTTCACGGCGGCCGTGGCGGCCCAGGAACGCCCGGCCCTGATCGACCTGTCGGGCGTCTCCTTCGTGGCCTCGATGGGCTTGCGCCTGCTCGTTTCCACGTCACGGGCGCTTAAGCTCAAGGGACTGCCCATGGTCCTGTACGGACTGCAACCCCAGGTGGCCGAACTGATGGACGATGCCGGCATGACACAGGTGTTCGCGATCGAGCCCACGCTCGCCGACGCCAGGCGCCGACTCGGCAGCTGACTCCCGGGCGGATGGTGCCGTTACCTGGACACCCCGCTGTCGACCTGGCGTTGCCGCTGGAGATCGGCTCCGTGCGCCGGGCCTGCGACGCCGTGGTCGACGGCCTGTTGGGCAATGACCGCCCCCCGAAAGACTCGGCAACGATCGAGCTCGTGATCGAGGAGGCCGTGATGAATGTCGTACGGCACGCGTTCGACGACCCGTCAGGCCAGTTGCTGCGTCTGCGCGCGTGGATCGACACGGACGTGCTGTCACTTCAGTTCGAAGACAGCGGCCGCCCGTTCGACCCCTCGGCGGTCGACCTGCCCAAGCCGGCGGAGTCGATCGAGCAGGCACAGCCCGGCGGGTTGGGAATCCGGCTGATGCGCAAGCGTGCCCGATCGATGAGCTACCGGCGAGTCGACGGACGGAACATCCTGACGATCACGCTCGGCCTGCAGCGGGCCTGATCCGCTGAGTCAGCGCAAGAAGCCGGGCACTACTGCCCCACCGGCGGCTGCCAAAGTTCCACCTTGTGGCCCTCGGGGTCGATCACCCAGCCGAACTTGCCGTACTCGGAGTCTTCGGTCTTGTCGAGCACGTTGCAGCCTTCGGCGCGCAACGCCTGCAGCAACGCGGCGAGGTCGTCGACGCGGTAGTTGATCATGAACGGCGCCCTGGCCGGGCCGAAACCCTCGCCGTCGCCCGCACTGACCGACCAGATGGTGGTGCCCTTGTACGGCTGTCCCTCGGCGTCGGCCCAGGTGAACGCGGCGCCGCCCCAGGACTGCACGTCGATGCCCAGGTGGGCGCGGTACCACGCGTGCAGCGCTGCCGGGTCGCGCGCATGGAAAAAGACGCCGCCGATGCCGGTGACTCGTTTCATGACCTGCCTCCCGGGCGCATGTCAGAACCAGAGATCCCCGACGCAGCGCCCGTCGCGCGGCAGGTCCTCGAACTTGTCGAGCCCGTCGAAGTGGTCGATCGGCACGGCCGCCACCGGCCCGGGCTCGGTCAGGCGCAGGTTGACGGCGATGCGGCGCCGGCCGTCCGGCATGAGCTGCCGGCCGCGCCAGAAGGCGACGCAGCCGCAACGCGGGCAGAAGTGGAACTCGACGTGATCGCCGCGGACGTACTGGCTGGTGGGCCCGGACACCGTGATGCCATGGCCCTCGAAATCGTAGATCCACAAGGCACCGTAGCGGCGGCACACCGTGCAGTTGCAGGCGGTGGCGCCGTCGGGCAGGGCCTCTTGCGCCCAGGTCCAGTGCACCTGTCCGCAGTGGCAGTGGCCTTGCAGCACGGTCGCCTCAGGGTCGGGTGGCGAGCAACGCCAGGAAACCCGCGGTCGCGCTGCGGGCGGCGGGCAGATTCAGCAGCGTGTGCGGGGCGTTGGGCACCAGCACGATGGCCGCCCGTGCGTTGTCCTTCAGGGCGGCGGCGCAATGGCCCTGCGCGTCTGCGTTGCCAAGCCAGCCGTTGGCCCGCGAGAAAAACGGATCGGTCGAGCTGATGACGTTGAGCACCGGCTTGCCCGGCTCGAACGCATTGCGCGGCTCCTGCACAAAGTAGTTCGTCTCGCAGCTCCACGCGTAGAGCATGCGCGCCGCGAACTCGTTGCCGGCGTGGCGGGCCACCGGCACGGAACCCTCGCTGGTGCCGGCCAGCACCAGCTGCGCGGGGTCGGCCCAGGCCTGGGACTTCAGCGCCGCCAGCATGGGGCCGATCTCCGACGCTCGCAGGGCATGCACCCGCTCGTAGGATGCCTTGTCGATCGGCGACTTGTAGGTGACACGCCCAGGCAGGGCGAACGAGTCCGGCGCGACGCTGGCGTAGCCCAGGCCAGCCAGCCACTGCTGCCATTCGCCGATGGCCTTGAGGCCCAGGCCGGAAGAGCCGTGCAGGAACAGCACCACCGGCACCGGCTTCGCGCCGACCCGGGGCAGGTCCTTGAACTTGCCGCAGAACACCGCGCCACCGGTGGCGGCCGCGGGTAGGCAGACATCGGCCTGCTGCACGCTGGCGGCCAGCGACTCGCGGGTGTGGACCCAAGCGTCGCCCTTGATCTCGCCGGCCGGCGCGGCGCTCTGCGCCAGGGCCGGAATGCCCGCTGCGGCGAGTACCGCTGCCAGGACCGTGTCGAACCTGCGTGTCATGGATCCCTTCCCTCCGGCGCGCGGCCATGCCTTTTGAGAGGCATTGGACCGTGCCGGCGCCCGGCCCGTCAATGCGCGCAAGCCCGGCGCCGGCCTCGTTCGAGGGATCCCCGAGGGTCGCCAGGACCGCAGCCGCCGCTCAGGACGGCTCGAACATGATCAGGCGGCACTCCGACGAGCCGATGTTCTCGAGCACGTGCCCGGGGATGGGCGCCTGCACCAGCGCCGCGCCGGCCTTGGGCTGCGCGTCGCGATAGGACCCGTCCATCGCGTGCAGTCGCAGGCTGCAGTCGGTGAGGTAGTACACCGCGTTGGCCGGATGCGAATGGAGCACGTCCTTCTGCCCGGGCTTCCAGGTCACGGCGATCACCTTGAACTGGTCGTTCTGGGCGAGCACCCTGTAGATGTCCGGCGACGCGATGTAGGAGCGCGGCAGTTGCTGGGCCTGCGCCTGAGCGGGTGCAGCGGCGAGTGCTGCGATCGCGGCGGCAGCCAGGGTTGCAGCGAGGCGGCGTGCGGAGACTGACATGAGGTTCGTCCTTTCTGGAGCGAGGCCAAGCGGGCCACGGCTCCAGCGTAGGCCGCGGCGGCGCCGAGGCGTTGCGTTGCCTCAAGCGCGAAAGGCCGCCATGCCCGCCACCGCGGGCGCGACCGCCATGCTGGCCCAGAAGTGCAGCCCGTCGATCGGCGCGCTCATCGCATCAAGGACGGCCAGTTGGTCGGCGTTGGACGACCTCCATCGGGGTGATGGAGGCGACTGGTGCGTCATGGGCGCGGCTTGCAGCCCGAGTAGTTGACCATGCGCGGATAGTCCGGCCGCGGCGACTCGAACAGCTTGATGCACATGCCGGCGCGATGCTCGGGATACCAGCTGAACACCGTGACCGTGCGCCCGTCGTCGAGAGCGATGCGATGCTCGTAGATCGGTAGCGGACCTGTGCCGGGGTCGGAGGTCATTGGCACGAGGAGCCCTCCGGCGGGGATGAGCATGACGTTGCGGGCTTGCCGGGTCGTCGTGCCAGTGTCCCGCCGCTCCAGCACCGTGCCTAGCGTCTCGACGGCTTTGGGATCGAATCGGCCTCCGCCGCCCGGGGTGGAGGCACACCCGGAGAGGATCAGCAAGGGGCCGAGGATCAGAGCGAGCTTCATGACGTTTGGGACTGCCTGTCCGAAGGTGGTGTGCCGGAGCCTACCGCAGCACGCCAGGTCGAACCTTCGCCCTCAACCATGGCTCTTGCCATGGACTCCGGCCCGGGCGGCGGCAGCGCGGCCTCTGTCACCTCCAGTGAGATCCGACACCCACGCCGCGAGCCGAAGGATCAAGATGAGCACCGGACCGCCGGCAAGCGGTCGCAGATGGGCGCACCGCGCCCGGGGAAGAAGCCTCAGCGCGTGGCAGCGGGGCACTTGCCCTCGTCCGCACCGGGCGGCATCTGCGGCGGCGGAACATAGGCGGTCGCCAACGGGTCCCGCTGGGCCTGACTGGTCCGGCCCGTATAGGCCTGCAGCGCGCAGGACGGCCTGACCCCCAGGTCGTACAGGCTCAGCGCCAGCGATCGAACCTCGCTCCGGCCATACACGAATCTCGACGAGGGGCGGAAAACCCGGCCCACCGCTTCCTGGACGGCTTGCCACTGGGCGTCGGACAGCGCGGCGACCTTGTCGAGTTCGCCAGCAAGGGCCAACGTCGGTGCGGGCTCGGTCGATGCCCAGGAGTCGTGACCCACGGCCTTGAGCGTGCGTGCGTCGATCAGGTCGAAGCGGAGCGGGACCAGCAGGTACGGCACCCGGCGGTACTCGACCAGCGTCAGCCCGCGTGTGCTCTGATTGGTCTGGAACACCTCCAGCTTCGGGCTCACGGTCGCCAGCAGCAGCAGGTCGCAGGCACAGCGCCCCGCCAGGGCGGCCAGATCCGGATGAACCTCATTGAGCCTGCTGGTCCAGAACGCCTGGGGCGAGGCCTCGCGCGCTTTCCGCAGCCGCTCGACGTCGGCCATGTCGACGGTCACACGGGCGATGTCGTAGCGCGCTTCAAGCGAGATCTCGTCCCTGAGGCCCAGGTAGACCTGATCAGCGATGCCCGCATCCGCCGCTTGCACCAGGCCGCGGGAATTGCCGAAGACGAGCGCGCCGATGCGTAGCAAGTGCAGTTCGTGACCCGCCACCACCGCGATGCCCAGACGCTGACGCGCCGCGGGTTCGGCGGTCTGCGCCCCCGAGGCAGCGAAGGCAAAGGCCAGGATGCAGGCGAAGACGTGTCGAAAGAGCCGGACCATGCGTTGCGTCGGCGGTTTGCCCGGTCCGAGCGCCGGACGTTGACCGTCGAGAGGAGAAGGGGCAACGAGGATAGTGCATCGGCGCGAGTCGGGTGGCCTCTGCACCCGGCGGACCCGGGCGCGCAGCCTGTTCCCGGCTCACCAGGCGCGCAGCTTGGCCCTCAGGCGCGCGATGCTCTGGCTGTGCAGCTGGCACACGCGGCTTTCGGTCACCTTGAGCACGGCGGCGATCTCCTTGAGATTCATGTCGTGCTCGTAGTACATGCTCATCACGTACTGCTCGCGCTCGGGCAGCAGCTTGATGGCTTCCACCAGCGCCTCGCGCATGCGGCGGTCGTTCAGCATGGCCAGCGGGTTGCTGGCCTCGTCGGCCACGTGGCGGTCGAGGTAGCTGTCGTCGCCCTCCTCGCCGCGCATGTCCTCCAGGTGCACCAGCTGCGTGCCGCGCACCTTGGTCAGGATCTCCTGGTAGTCGGTCAGGCTGACGCCCATCTCCCTGGCGATTTCGCTCTCGGCGGGCGCGCGGCCGAACTGCTGCTCCAGCTTGTGCACCGCGGCCTCGATCTGGCGCTGCTGCTTGCGGTCGCCGCGGCTCATCCAGTCGCCGTTGCGCAGCTCGTCGAGCATGGCGCCGCGGATGCGCTGGGTGGCGAAGGTTTCGAACTGCACGCCCTGCGCGGCGTCGAAGCGGCCCATCGCGTCGTGCAGGCCGATCATGCCCACCTGCACCAGGTCGTCCAGTTCCACGTTGGCCGGCAGCTTGGCGATCATCTGGTGCGCCAGGCGTCGCACGAGGGGGCTGTATTGGCGCAGCAGCGCGTCAGCACGGGCTGGCACGTCGAGGCGTCCGGTGGCGGTGTACATGTCGGCGGCTCCTGGGCTGGGGCTCGGTTCTGCGGGTTCGTCTTTGTCGGGCGCGGGCTTCGGGTCGCGTTTCATGGCGCTCCCCGTGCCGCCCGGGCGGCGCGTTCGCCACGCGGCGCGCCCATGAAGGCGGGCACGGCCTGGCCCAGCAGGCCGTGCGCCAGCCGCATCAGGCCAGCGGGCACGGCGGTCTCGGCGCGCGACGCGGCGGGGTCGATGGCGGTCCAGTCGTGCAGCACGGCGCCGGCGAAGCGGTCGGCGGTGGCGGCGATCTGCTCGGCGATGCGCGGCGTGCGCGGCGAGCTGGCGGCGGCCACCAGCAGCAGGTCGAAAGCCATCAGGCCGTGGCGCTGCGACAGCAGCTTCATGTTGGCGTAGGCCGAGGTCACGCTGGTGGGGTGGTCGGCGGCCAGCAGCAGCGGGCGCGGCGCGCGGCGTGCGAACAGGCGGCCCAGCTCGGCGGCCTCGGCGTGCACGATCACCACGCCGGCGTCGGGCGCGGCCTCGGTCAGCGCCTCGAGGAAGCCCTCGCAGGAGCCGCGCGCGTCCACGTGGCGAAGCGGCAGGCCGCGCGCGGCCAGGTAGGACAGCTTGGGATGCAGGTCGTCCAGCGGCTCGATGCAGGCGGCCAGGTCCAGCATGGCCATCTCGTGGGGCGCGGCTCCCACGGTGTCGACCACGAGCACCTTGCGCTGCGGCTCGGTGCAGGCCGACGCGGCGGCGGCCAGGCGCTCGAGCGCGAGACCGGCGAAAGCCACGTTGGGGTTGGCGGCCACCGCGACGAAGCGCGTGCCGCTGCCGGCGAACAGGCGGCGCAGGCCGTCGGCCTGGTCGGCGGGGGGCAGCGAGTCGCGGGCGGTGGTGTCGAGCATGGAGGTTCCGGTCGTCGTGGCGGGCCGTGCGGTCAGGCGTTCAGCGGTGCGGCGGCAGCGCGTCCGGCGCCGAAGCTGGCGAACACCAGGTTCACCTCGCTGGCGTCGAGCTTCCAGCTCGCGCTGGCCTGCACGCGCATGGCGCGCTGCACCAGGGCCTGGGCCGACAGGCGGTGCCAGTCCTCGGGCACGCGCTGTCCGTTGGCCACGCCCACGATGCGCAGCTTGTGGCGGATGGCCGCGTCGAGCACGGGGCCCAGCTTCACGGCCTCGTCGATCTTGCTCAGCACCACGCCGCGGCAGGCGGCGCCGCGGTAGGCGGCCAGCACGTCCTCGAGCGTCTCGCCCTGGGACGCGGCATTGAGCACCAGCAGCTTCTGGATCGCGCGATGCGACACCATCTCCAGCAGCTCGCGGGTGCGCGCGTCGCGCTGGCCCATGCCGGCGGTGTCGATCAGCACCATCTTCTTGGCCGACAGCAGGTCGAGCAGGTCCTCCAGCGAGGCGCGGTCGTGCGCGGTGTGCACCGGCACGCCGAGGATGCGGCCGTAGGTGCGCAGCTGCTCCTGCGCGCCCACGCGGTAGGCGTCCAGCGTGATCAGGCCCAGGTTGCCCGAGCCGTGCTGCGTGGCGAAGGCGGCGGCGAGCTTGGCGGTGGTGGTGGTCTTGCCCACGCCGGTGGCGCCCACCAGCGCGTAGATGCCGCCGGCGTCCTCCAGCGCGCTCTCGCGCTCGGCGGCGATCAGGTTGCGTTCCAGCACGCCCGCGGCCCAGGTGTTCTCGTCACCCTCGTCGGCGGGCAGGCTCTCGGCCATCTTGCGCACCAGCATCGGCGAGAAGCCCACGTCCAGCAGGCGCTGCGTCAGCGCCGCGCGGCGCGGGCTGATGTGCAGCTTCTCCATGAAGGCCAGGGCGCCGAAGCGGTCCTCGATCAGGCCCTTCATCGAACGCAGCTCGGCCATCATGGCCTCGTCGGCGCGGGCGGCCTGCTCGGCGGCGGCGCGCAGGCCCGCCTGGGCATGGCCCGGCAGCACGATGTCGGACGGGTCGGCGTACATCGGCACGTCGGCCAGCTGCACCGGCTCGCGCAGCATCGGCGGCTCCGCCGCGGGGCGCTGCGGCGCACTGAACGCGGGCGCGGTCTGGGCCGGCGCGTGGTAGGCGGGTGCAGCCGGCGCCAGCGTGGGCTCGACGGCCGGCGCGGGCTCGGCGTCGCGCGGCGCCGTCACGGCGTCGCGCTGCGCCTGGCGACGCTTGAGCATGCGCTCGCGCACATAGTCCTGGAACGACAGCGTGCTCATCGCCAGCTGCGCCACGTCGCGCTGCACCTCGGCGGCGCTGGCGGGCACGGGCCTGGCCGGCGCGGCGGGCTCGGCGCGCACCACCGGCGCGGTGGCGGCGGCCTTCTCGATGTGGCTGATGCCGTCCGGCGCCATGGCCAGCACCTCGACGCCGCCGCCGTCGGACGGCCGCGTGGACAGCACCACGGCGTCCTGGCCGAAGGCCTGGCGCACCAGGGCGAGGGCCTCGCGCGAGGTGCGGGCGGTGAAGCGCTTGACGTTGCTGGGGCTCATGCGGGGGCTCCGATGACAGAGGCGATGCGGATGGAATGCGTTTCAGGAATCTCGCTGTGGCCCAGCACCTTCAGGCGCGGGGCACTGCGCTTGAGCAGCCGCGCCATCGGCGCGCGGATCGGGTCGGGCACCAGCAGGCAGGCGGGCACGCCCATGTCCTCCTGGCTGCGCGCGCTGTCGGCGGCGCTGCGGGTCAGGGTGTCGGCCACGCCGGGGTCGAGCGCGGCGCCATGCGGGCTGGTCAGGGCCTGGGTCACCAGGCGCTCCAGGCCGGGCTCCAGCGCGATGACGTCGAGCTCGCGCGACGGGCCGTAGATCTGCTGCACGATGGCCGGGGCGAGGTGGGTGCGCACGCGGGCGGCCAGCTCGGCCGGGTCGGTGGCGGCGCCGGCATGCTCGGCCAGGCACTCCACGATCGAGCGCATGTCGCGGATGTGGACGCCTTCCTCCAGCAGCAGCTGGAGCATCCTCTGCAGGGTGGCGATGCCGACCATCTTGGGGATCACGTCCTCGATCAACTTGGGTGCCAATTTCGTCACGTGTTCCACGAGCGCCTGGGTTTCGACTCGGCCCAGCAGGCGCGCCGCGTTCACTTGCATCAAGTGTGAAAGGTGGGTCGCCACGACGGTCGAGCAATCAACCACCGTAAATCCGCTCATTTGGGCGAGCTCGCGCTGGCGTTCGTCGATCCACACCGCGGGCAGGCCGAAGGCGGGGTCGGTGGTGCGCGTGCCCAGCAGCTGCTGCGTAGCGCCGCCGGGGTTGATGGCCAGGAACATGCCGGGGAAGGCCTCGCCCTCGCCCACCACCGCGCCGCGCAGCGACACGCGGTAGGTGCTGGGCTTGAGCTCGAGGTTGTCGCGGATGTGCA
Source organism: Aquabacterium sp. T101 (assembly GCF_057219775.1). Classification (NCBI taxonomy): domain Bacteria; kingdom Pseudomonadati; phylum Pseudomonadota; class Betaproteobacteria; order Burkholderiales; family Sphaerotilaceae; genus Aquabacterium; species Aquabacterium sp. T101. Next base: position 53,178 of record NZ_JBXVVZ010000007.1, on the reverse strand, counting down.
CCGGCGGCGGCAGGAAGCCCACGTCCTGCGCGAACTTCTTGCGCACGCCCTTGATGCGGCCGAGCAGGTCGCCGCCGCGCTGCGCGTCCACCAGCGAGATCAGGCGGTAGCCCACTTCCAGGCCCAGCGTGTCCACCGGGATCAGGTCGTCCCACGTGGCTTCCGGGTTGAGCTCGCGCTTTTCCTCGCGCGTCATGGTCTTGGCGGCCTCGGCGGCCTTCTCGCGCTGCGACAGCTTGTAGGCGCCGTAGGCGATGGCGCCGGCGATCACCAGGAACACCGCGTTGGGCATGCCGGGGATCAGGCCGAGCAGGCCGACGATGGCCGCCACCAGGCCCAGCGAGCGCGCCGAGTTGAACACCTGGGAGCCGATCTGGCTGCCGACGTTGTGCTCCTTGCCCACGCGCGACACCACCATCGCGGCCGACACCGAGATCAGCAGCGCCGGGATCTGCGCCACCAGCGCGTCGCCCACGGCCAGCAGGATGTAGCTGTTGGCGGCCTGGGTGGCGCTCAGGTCGTGCTGGATCACGCCGATCAGGAAGCCGCCGACGATGTTGATGAACAGGATCAGCAGGCCGGCCACGGCGTCGCCGCGCACGAACTTGCTGGCACCGTCCATCGAGCCGAAGAACTCCGCCTCGTCGGCCACCTCCGAGCGGCGGCGCTTGGCCTCCTTCTCGTCGATCAGGCCGGCGTTGAGGTCGGCGTCGATGGCCATCTGCTTGCCGGGCATCGCGTCCAGCGTGAAGCGCGCGCCCACCTCGGCGATGCGCTCGGCGCCCTTGGTGACCACGATGAAGTTGATGACCACCAGCACCGCGAACACGATCAGGCCGACCGCGAAGTGGCCGCCGATCAGGAAGTGGCCGAACGACTCGATCACCGCGCCGGCCGCGCCGGGACCGGTGTGGCCGTCCAGCAGCACGACGCGGGTGGAGGCCACGTTGAGCGACAGGCGCATCAGCGTGGTCACCAGCAGCACCGCGGGGAAGGCCGCGAAGTCCAGCGGCTTGACCATGTTGGCCGCCACCATCATCACCAGCAGCGCCAGCGCGATGTTGACGGTGAAGAACACGTCCAGCAGCACGGCCGGGATCGGCAGCACCATCATCGCCAGCACGATGACGATGAAGATCGGTGGCGCCAGGTTGCGGATCAGCCCGGCGTTGACGCCGAGCATGGCGTCCAGGCGCTGCATCCAGGGATTCATGCGTCAGCTCCCTGCAGCTTGTGGTGCGGGTCGAGTTCGGGCGGCACCGGCAGTTCGACCGGGTCGGCCGGCGTGGCGGCGTCGCCGCGCATCGACGCGCGCAGCTGGTACACCCAGGCCAGCACCTGCGCCACGGCGGCGAACAGCGCGGCCGGCACTTCCTGGTCGACTTCGGTGTGGGCGTACAGGGCGCGCGCCAGCGGCGGCGCCTGCAGCACCGGCACCTTGCTGTCGCGGGCGATGTCGCGGATGCGCAGCGCGATCAGATCGGCGCCCTTGGCCACCACGCGCGGCGCGCTCATCGTCTTGTCGTCGTAGCGCAGCGCCACCGCGTAGTGGGTCGGGTTCATCACCACGAGGTCGGCCTGGGGGATGGCGGCGAACATGCGGCGCTGCGCCACCTCGCGCATGCGCGCGCGCATCTTGCTCTTGACTTCCATGTTGCCCTCGAGCTGGCGCATCTCCTCCTTCATTTCCTGGTGGCTCATCTTCAGCCGCTGCATCAGCCGGAAGCGCTGCAGCGGCACGTCCACCAGGGCGAAGACGCCCAGCGCGATCACCAGCAGCAGCAGCCCGGCCTGAAGGCGGCCGGCACCGTGCTCGATGGCCGCAGGCAGCGGCATCGCCAGCGACGCCGCGAAGTCCTGCGCATGGGCGCGCAGCCACAGCGCGCCCACCGTGCCCAGCACCAGGGCCAGCAGGCAGGCCTTGAGGGTCTCGCCGAGCTGGTGCCAGGAGAACACGCGGCCGATGCCGGAGATCGGGTCGAGCTTGGAGAAGTCCGGGCTCACCGGCTTCCAGGTCCAGTTCCAGCCGCCGGACAGCACGCCCGCGGCCAGCGCCATCAGCGCCAGCACGATGCCCATCGGCAGCAGCACGACCACCATGCGCGTGGCCGACTCGGCCAGGCGCTCGAACATCGGCTGCGACCCGGCGAGGCTGGTCGCGTCGAAACGCAGGCCGGCGGCCATCAGCTCCTGCAGCCAGGCGGTCAGCGCCGGCGCCAGCAGCACCAGCATCGCACCGCCCGCCGCCACGGCGGCGAAGTGGCCAAGGTCGCGCGAGCGGGCGACCTGACCGTCCTCGCGGGCCTTCTGGATCTTGCGGGGGGTGGCCGGCAGGTGCCGGTCCTGGGCGGTTTCAGCCATGGTCCGGGCATCGTGCCCGGGCAGCGGCCGAACTTGAGGCGGATAAGAGGGGGGAAACCGGGTGTTGTCCGGCCCTGGGCCGCGCGCGCCGTGTCAGCGCGCGGCCGGCCCGCCCCAAAGAAAGCAGGCCGGCCGCCGGGGCGTTCCCCGGCCGGTCGGCCTGTCAAGTTCCCTTGGAGACAACGAGAAAACTAGAAACCCAGGCTGGCCAGCAGGTCGTCCACCTCGCCCTGGTTGGCCACCACGTCGGTGCGACCCTCGGGGTTGACCACCGGGCCGTTGAGCATCTCGGCCTTGACCTTGTGCGCCTGATCGGGCGGGATCACCTGCACCAGCAGCTTGAGCAGGCTGTCCTCCAGGTCGCCGGCGAGCGTGACCACCTTGGCCACCACCTGGCCGGTCAGGTCGTGGAAGTCCTGCGCCATCATGATGTCGGTCAGGTGGTCGTCGATCTTGGCGGTGCGCTGCTCGACGTCCTGCACGAAGTTGAACACCGCGCCGGTGGCCACGGCCTTCACCGGGTCGGCGGTGATCGCCTGGGCCATGCGCCGCGTCGCGTCGGCGATCGAGACATGCTCGGCCTTGGCCTGGTCCACCGAGTTGAGCACCTTCTCGGCGGCCTGGGCCGTCTTCTCGGCGATGTAGTTCAGGCGGCTGCGCGCGTCGGGCAGGCCGTCGGCGGCCTGCTGCAGCTTGGGCATCACGCCGAGCTGCTTGAGCGTGTCGTGCAGCAGGCGGGTGATCGAGCCCAGCTGCAGGAAGATCTCGGTGGTGTCGGCAGGCGCGGGCGCGGTCGCGGCCGCGGGCGTCGGCGCGTCGGGCGCGGCGGCGTCGGGCGAAAGGGTGCTGGCGCTATCCATCTTCATGTTGTTCTGCTCCGAGGGCGTCAGGCCGGCTGGCCGAGCTTCTGCATGATCTTCTGGACCTTCTCTTCCAGCGTGGCCTTCGTGAACGGCTTCACGATGTAGCCGGCCGCACCGCTTTGCGCCGCCAGGACGATGTCCTCCTTGCGCGCCTCGGCGGTGACCATCAGCACCGGCAGGTGCTTCAGGCTGTCGTCGGCCTTGATCGCCTTGAGCAGCTCGAAGCCGTTCATGTTGGGCATGTTGATGTCGGACACCACGAAGTCGAACTTCTGGTTCTTGAGCATGTTCAGCGCCGCGACGCCGTCCTCGGCTTCGTCGGCGTTGTTGCAGCCCATCTCCTTGAGCAGGCCGCGCACGATGCGGCGCATGGTCGAGAAGTCGTCGACGATCAGGAACTTCAGGTCGGTGGGATTGCTCATGGCAGCAGCGGGTGGGGCGGACAGATGGTTCGTTATCGGGTGGCCGGCTCCGACCTTGAGACGATCGGCGGGACGGGATTCACGATCGGCGCCACGGGGGCGTCGGGCAGGGGCGGCGCGACCGGCTCGGGCTCCGGACGGAACATGCGGTCCTCGGCGTCGCGGTTCATCACGATGATGCTGATGCGCCGGTTGGCCGGGGCCCGGGGATCGGCGGTGTCGAACGGCTGGCTCGACGCCAGGCCCTGCACCCGCAGCACCCGGTCGTCGCCCAGGCCGCCGGCCACCAGCTCGCGGCGCGAGGCGTTGGCCCGGTCGGCCGACAGCTCCCAGTTGCCGTAGCCGCGATCGCCGCCCGCGAAGGGCAGCGCGTCGGTATGGCCTTCCAGCGTGAGCCGGTTGGGCACCTCGATCAGGACGCTGCCGATGGCCTGCAGCAGTTCGCGCATGTAGGGCTGCACGACGGCCGAGCCGCTGGCGAACATCGGCCGGTTCTGCTCGTCGACGATCTGGATGCGAAGGCCGTCGCGCGTCATGTCCAGCCGCAGCTGCGACGACATGCCGGCCAGGCGCTCGCTGGCGGCGATCCTGGCTTCCACCTTGCGCTTGAGGTCTTCCAGCCGCGCGATCTCGGCGCGCACCTGCTCCTGCTTGAGCACATGCAGGTTGACCGTGTCGCGCTTGGCCTCGATGTCGCCGCGCTTGACCTGCCCGGTGCTGCGGGTGAGGTCCTGTCCGCCGCCCTTGATCACGTGCGACGCATCGCCGGCGCCCGAGCCCGACGACAGCAGCGCCACCTTCAGCGGCGAGCTGAAGTAGTCCGCGATGCCCTTCTTGTCGCCTTCCGTGGTGGATCCCAGCAGCCACATCAGCAGGAAGAACGCCATCATCGCCGTCACGAAGTCGGCATAGGCGATCTTCCAGGCGCCGCCATGATGCCCATGGCCGCCCTTCTTGATCTTCTTGACGATGATCGGCTGAAGCTTCTTGCTGTCACCCGCCATCGCGACCTCCCGCAGTCAGCGACAGGCTAGGCGAGCACAGCGAAGCCGCCCCATCCAGCGGGCGACGCGGATCCGGCTTCGCCGGTCCGCTGGCGACGCCCCCCTGGGGGGGAGCGCCGAAGGCGCAACGGGGGGGGACGCTCATTTCTTGCCCTTGACGTGGCCCTCAAGCTCCGCAAAGCTGGGGCGCTCGGTCGAATAGAGCACCTTGCGGCCGAACTCGACGGCGACCTGCGGGGCGTACCCCTGCATCGAGGCCAGCAGCGTGGTCTTGATGCACTGCAGTTCCTTGCTGCCCTCGTCGACCTTCTGCTCCAGCAGGCCGGCCAGCGGCTCGAAGATGCCGTAGGCCAGCAGGATGCCGAGGAAGGTGCCCACCAGGGCCGAGCCGATCATGCCGCCCAGCACGGCGGGCGGCTGGCCCACCGAGCCCATGGTGTTCACCACGCCCAGCACGGCGGCCACGATGCCGAAGGCCGGCAGGCCGCCCGCCAGGCGCTGGATCGCACCGACGGCGGCATGCGCCTCATGGTGGTGCGTGTCGATCTCGCTGTCCATCAGCGACTCGATCTCGTGCGAGTTCAGGTTGCCCGACACCATCATGCGCAGGTAGTCGGTGATGAACTCCATCACGTGGTGGTCGTGGCTGACGGTCTCGTACTTCTTGAACAGCGGCGATTCGTGCGGGTTCTCGACGTCGCTCTCGATCGACATCAGGCCTTCCTTGCGCGCCTTCTGCAGCACGTCGTACAGCAGCGCCATCAGCTCCATGTAGCGCGCCTTGGTGTACTTGCTGCCCTTGAAGCACTGGCCGAAGCCGGCCAGCGACGCCTTCAGCACCTTGGGCTGGTTGTTGGCGATGAACGCACCGATGGCCGCGCCCATGATCGTGACCATCTCGAACGGCAGCGCCTTCAGGATGACGCCGATGTTGCCGCCGTGCACGATGTACACGCCGAAGATGCAACCTAGCGCGACGAGCCAGCCGACGATGACGAACATGATGGGGAGGGGGTCTGGGGGCGGGGTGTGCGTTCTTATCGGCGCCCGGCCGGCCCGCTTGAGCCAAGCAGTCCCCCCAGAAAGAGAAAGACGCGGCCGGGACGAACCCGGGCCGCGTCAAAAGCACATGTCACTGTGCCAGGAGGAGACAAGCAAGAAATCAGTGAGTGGTCGCAGACTCCATCCGCAACGATCCGGCAGCCTTGCCCTTGCCGGCACGAGCCGGAGGGTTGCACAAGCCGCACACGAAGTGCTTGGCGATCTCGTGCGGGTGCGTGACGAAATGCCCACCGCAGCAGGAACACCTGGTCATCGTCAGCATGCCGTTGTCGACGAACTTCACCAGGCGCCAGGCCCGCGTGACCGACAGCATCGGCTCCAGGCCCTGGGTGCCCACCTGCTCCAGGTAGAGCTGGTAGGCCTTGATGACGACGTCGATCTCGTCGAGCTCGGCCACCTTGTTCAGGTACTCGTGGATGTTCAGGAACAGGCTGGCGTGGATGTTGGGCTGCCAGGTCATGAACCAGTCGGTCGAGAACGGCAGCTGCCCCTTGCTCGGGCTCTTGCCGGAGACCTCCTTGTACAGGCGCAGCAGGCGCTCGTAGCTGAGGTCGGTCTCGGACTCGAGCACCTGCAGGCGCGCACCGAGGTTGATCAGCGTGACCGCACGCTCGATCTGGCGCGCCTCGGTGAGGATGCTCTTGACGCGGGCCATGATCAGGCGGCTTCCTGGTGCCGGCCGGCCAGCAGGATGGCGGCGTGCAGGCGGCCGACGTGGTCGTTGGCAGCGGACTTGCCGTGGCTGGTGAGCAGGTTCCAGACGATGTCGTCGTCCATCCGGAAGCGGCACAGCAGCGTGTTGGTCTGCGCGATCTTCATGATCTGCGCCGGGGTCAGGCCGGCCAGCATCGTGGCGGTGTCCTCGCCGATGCCCAGGCGGTACAGGGCCTGCTCGCGGTCCACGCGGATCAGGCTCTGGGCCAGCATCAGGTACGACAGGTTGGCTTCGCGGATTTCGGCGACGATCTGTTCGGCGTTCATGGCTTCCTTCTCCAGTGCAGGGGCAGTTCGATGAAAAGAACTGTAGAAGTCCCGCTGCATCGGCGACAGAGGCTGCCGGCCATGACTTGAGTCCCCCTGTTTCCACTGCCCTTGTCAGGCAACTTCCTACACGCCGTGAACCTTCCACGGCCTGCAGCGTCAGGAGTTGGCACTCGCCCGCACCTCCGCGATGGAAGTCACGCCCGACATCACCTTCTCGATGCCGTCCTGGCGCAGCGTGCGCATGCCGTCGGCCATCGCCTGACGCTGCAGCAGCTCGGCGCGCGCGCCGGTCTGGATCAGGTGGCGCAGCTCGCGCGAAACGGTCATCAGTTCGTGCAGCGGCGCACGCCCCTTGAAGCCGGTACGGTCGCAGTGATCGCAGCCCGGCGCGGTGTAGGCCACCCACTTGCCGGCGCTGGTGTAGCGCTGGCGCCAGGCCTCGCGCACCTCGTCGGCCGGCGGCGCGTCTTCGCCCTGGAAGGCGTGGCGCCAGTCGGCCAGCAGTTCCTCGATCTCCTCGTCGCTGGCGTCGCGCGGCTTGCGGCAGCGCGGGCACAACCGTCGCACCAGGCGCTGCGCCAGCACGGCCAGCAGCGAGTCGGCGAAGTTGAACGGGTCCATGCCCATGTCGAGCAGGCGCGTCACGGTCTCGGGCGCGCTGTTGGTGTGCAGCGTGGACATCACGAGGTGGCCGGTGAGCGAGGCCTCGATGGCCGTCTGCGCGGTCTCGGCGTCGCGGATCTCGCCCACCATGATCACGTCCGGGTCGGCACGCAGGAACGAGCGCAGCGCCTTGGCAAAGGTCCAGTCGATCTTCGGGTTCACCTGCACCTGGCGCAGGCCGGGCTGCGAGATCTCCACCGGGTCCTCGGCGGTCCAGATCTTGCGCGACGAGGTGTTCAGGTGGCCGAGCGTGGAGTGCAGCGTGGTGGTCTTGCCGCTGCCGGTGGGGCCGACGCACAGCACCATGCCATAGGGCCGCTCCACGGCGGCGCGCAGGCGCAGGTAGTTGCCCTCGGACAGCTCCAGCTTGTCCATCGGGATCGCCTTGGCCGAGGCCAGGATGCGCAGCACCACGTCCTCCAGGCCCTGCACCGTGGGGATGGTCACCACGCGCAGCTCGATCGGGTGCTTGGGCGAGAACTTGACGAAGTTGATCTTGCCGTCCTGCGGCTTGCGGCGCTCGCTGATGTCCAGGTCGCACATGATCTTCAGGCGCGCCACCAGGGCCTGCCGGTACGTGTGCGGCAGCTCGAGGTAGGGCCGCATCATCCCGTCCTTGCGGAAACGGATGCGCACCTTCTCGCGCCCGGGCAGGGTCTCGATGTGGATGTCGGAGATGCCCTGCGCGTGCGCCTCGATGATGGTGGTGTTGACCAGACGCACGAGCGTGTTGTCCGACTGCTCGATGCCCTTGTCCTCCTCGGCCTCGCGCTGCGAGTGCGCCTGCTCCAGGGACTCCAGCAGCTGGCTCGCGTCGTTGGGCGAGAACTCGATCGGGTCGTCCGGATTCACTGGCACCGACGAGCCGCCCCAGGGGTCGGCGCCGAAGCGGGCGTAGATGGCGGCGATGGCCGGGCCGAGCGCGTCGGCCTGGGCGATGGCCGGCACCACCTTGAGCTGGGTGGCGAACTCCAGCGCGTCGATCTCGTCGCGTCGCGTCGGGTCCACCATGGCCACGACGAGCTGACTGCCGCGCAGCAGCAGCGGCAGCACCTGCAGCCGCCGCGCCTGCGCGAAGGGCAGCACGCGCACCGCGTCGGGTTCCACCGGAAACGCCGCCACGTCCACCACCGGGTAGCCCATCTTGCGCGCCAGCGCCACCTGCAGGTCGTCGCGGGTGACATGCCCGGCGCGCACCAGCAGCTCGCCCAGCGGCACGCCGCGGTCGGCCTGCTGCTGCTTGAGCGCCTGCTCCAGCTGCGGAGGCGTGATCATCTCCAGCGCCACCAGCGCCTCGCCGATGCGCACCACCGGCATGCGGGCCTGCTGCTCGATGGCCGACAGCAGCTGCGACGGGTCGACGATGCGTTGCGCCAGCAGCAGCTCGCCGAGCTTGCGCGTGCGCAGCTCGGTCTGCTCGGCCACGGCGCGAGCCACCTGCTCGGGCGTGGCGGCGCGCTGCTCGATCAGCACGTCACCGATGCGCGGGCCGATCTCGAACGCGCTGTAGCTGGTGCGCGGCACGAAGCTGCGCTGCACGGTGCCCGCGTCGTCCAGCGGTGCGAACAGGAACACGCCGTACTCGGTGTCCACATGGCCCAGGCTGCGGCCGGTGAGGCTGCCGCCACCCGTGAGCTGGAACCGATAGTCGGCCGCGGGCGGCACCGCCAGCATGCCGGCATGCGGATCGCTGCCGCCGGCCGGCTGGCAGGCCAGCGGCGGTGTCAGCACGATGCGGCGCAGCTGGGCCAGGCGCAGCTGCATCTGCGTGCCGGTGACCGACACGCGCACCTGCACCGTGCCGGCGGCGAGGTCGATCGACTTCAGCGTGGCGCCGATGGCCGCGCTGGTCAGGCCTTCGATCTCGCACGGCACGTCCGCCACGGGCTGGGCCGCGGGGTAGCCGGCGAACGGCGGGGTCGGCCAGCGCCACGCAGTGGCGTCGGGCACCAGGGCAAGCGGAGGTCGGGACAGATCGGACATGGCATGCGCCCGCCCCGTCGACGGACGAGGCCTTGTCCGATGCTAGGCAGCCGATCCCGCCGCAATGGCGTGAAAAGCGCTGGCTTGGCGGTGCAAAAGCGCCGGCTTGGCGGTGCAAAAGAGCCGGCTTGGCGGTGCGAGCGCCGGCTTGGCGGGGCAGAGCGCCGGCCTGGCGGTGCGAAGGGCGCGCCTCGGGCCGGGTCAGAACCGCGTGGGCACGTTGGGCGCCCACATGTCGGTGCCGTGCGAGACCTGGGCCAGCGCAATAGTGAGCTGGCCCCGCGAGGCCAGCACCGGCACCACCGGCCGGCCGGCCAGCGATTCCAGAGCCTTGAGCGCGCTCAGCGACGCCAGTTCGTCCACCGCCACCACGAGACGGTGCGGCTCCAGCAGTACCGGCAGCGCGCGGTGCTCCAGCATCGCGGGCACGCCGATCACGCTGGCGCAGGCGCGGTCCACCGGCAGCAGCGTCAGGTTCACCATTGGGTAGCCCATCTTGTGCGCGAGCGCCGCATTGAGGTCGCCGCGGTCGATCAGGCCCAGGTACACGAGGCGCTCGCCCAGCGGCAGGCCCGGCGGCACGCGCGTGTCGCGCAACGCCTCGTCGAGCGCGTCGCGGCCCACGAGGCCCAATTCCATCAGCGCCTCGCCGAGCGGCACGATGCGCTGGCGGCCCTGCTCGGCCAGCGCGGCCTGCAGGGCCTCGCGGGTGGAGATCCAGTGCCGCGCCGCCTGCTCCTCGGTGGACGCGCCGAACTCGATGCTGTCATACGCGCTGCGCGGCACGAACTGGCGCAGCAGCGTGCCGTCCTGGTCGCCGGGAACGAACAGGAACGTGCCGGCCGGGTGGTCGACATGACCTCGGGTGACACCGATCAGGCTGCCGCCGCCGCTGAGGTTGACGACGAAGCTGCGCAGCTGGGCGTGCGGCGGCACGCGCTCGACCGGCGCGCCGGGCAGCGGTCGGGTCAGCCGCAACGGCGTGGTGAGCGTCAGACGCCGCACCCGCGAAAACGGCAGCAGCACCGGTTCGCCGGCGCGGCTCATGCGAAAGCGCATCTGCGCCGCGTCGGCGTCGAACTGCACCAGGTCGCCGGTGACCGACACGCCGGTGGCGGTGTCCACCCGGCAGGGCTCCGACGCGTCGGGCCGCACGTCGGGCACCTCGCAGGCCACGGGCGGACGCGGCCACTGCCAATCGTAGGTGGCGTCGACAGCGATCGTCGGCAGGGGCAGGTCGAAGTCCGGCATCGGAAGCAAAAGGGGTCACGGGCGCCGGAGTGCGGTGCACCCCGACGTCATGTGACAAAGCGTAAACGCAGCCCCGGCAAAGCGGTGTGACTTGTGCACGCCCGCCCTGCCCGCTGACCTGCTACCCACCCAGCCGGGGGGCCTGTCCCGCCCCGTTTCGCGCCGGCATCAGCGTGCCATCAGCACCTTGGGCAGCACCGTCACGATCGACGGGAACACGGTCACCAGCACGATGGCGCCGGCCATGCACCAGAAGAACGGCATCGTCACCCGCGCGATCCAGCCGATCTCGCGTCCGGTCATGCCCTGCAGCACGAACAGGTTGAAGCCCACCGGCGGCGTGATCTGCGCCATCTCCACCACCAGCACGACAAAGATGCCGAACCACAGCGGGTCGATGCCGGCCTTGACCACCGTGGGCATCACCACGCCGATGGTCAGCACCACCATCGAGATGCCGTCGAGGAAGCAGCCCAGCACGATGTAGAACACCGCCAGCACCAGCAGCAGCTGCCACTGCGACAGGCCCAGCGTGGCGATCCACTCGGCCAGGTGACGCGGCAGGCCGATGTAGCCCATGCTCAGCGTGAGAAAGGCCGCGCCGGCGAGGATCAGCGCGATCATGCAGTACAGCCGCGTGCCGCCGAGCAGCGAGTCGCGGAAGGTCTGCCAGTTCAGCGATCCCTGGGCCGCCGACAGCACCAAGGCTCCCACCACGCCCACCGCCGCCGCCTCGGTGGCGGTGGCGATGCCGGTGTAGATGGAACCGAGCACGGCCACGATCAACAGCACCACCGGGATCAGGTGGCGCGACTCGTGCAGCTTCTGCATCAGGCTCAGCGAGGCGTCGGCCGGCGGCACGAGCTGCGGATGGCGCAGCGCCCACCACACCAGGTAGCCGGAGAACAGGCCGGCCAGCAGCAGGCCCGGCAGCACGCCGGCCATGAACAGCTGCGCGATCGACACCTCGGCCGCCACGCCGTAGACGATCATGATGATCGACGGCGGGATCAGCAGGCCCAGCGTGCCGGCGCCGGCCAGCGAGCCCACGGCGATGTCGTCCGGATAGCCGCGCCGCTTGAGCTCGGGCAGCGTCATCTTGCCGATGGTGGCGCAGGTGGCCGCGCTGGAACCCGACACCGCGGCGAAGATGGTGCAGCCGGCCACGTTGGTGTGCAGGAGCCGCCCCGGCAGGCCCTGCATCCAGGGCGCGAGGCCGCGGAACATGTCGTTGGACAGCCGCGTTCGGAACAGGATCTCGCCCATCCACACGAACAGCGGCAGCGCGGTCAGCGTCCAACTCGACGCCGAGCCCCAGATGGTAACGGCCATCGCGTCGCCGGCCGGCCGCGCGGCGAACAGCTGCATGCCGATCCAGGCCACGCCGGCCAGGGCCAGACCGATCCACACCCCCGAGGCGAGGATGGCGAACAGCGCGATGACCAGCGCCGCGGTGACGACGAGGTCATTCATTGCGCAGCATCTCCGCAGGAGTGGTGCGCGTGCGGCCGCGCAGCTCGCAGACGAACTCGTCCACGAAGGCGATGAACAGGATGACCATGCCCAGGGCCATGCCGATCTGAGGGATCCACAGCGGCGTGGCGTCGTTGCCGGTGGACACGTCGTTGAACGCGTGCGACTGCCAGGCCAGGCGGCAGGCGTAGAACGCCAGCAGCCCCGACAGCAGCACCGCCAGGCCATGGGCCCACAGTTCGAGACCGCGGTGCGCGCGCGGGCCCAGGCGCGACAGCAGCAGCGTCACGCGGATGTGCTCGCCGCGCTTGAGCGTGTGCGCCAGGGCCAGGAAGCCGGCCGCCGCCATGAAGTAGCCGGCATAGGCGTCCGTTCCCTTGACGTGGAAGTGCAGCTCGCGGCCCAGCACCGACAGCAGCACCGCCACCAGCAGCGCGACCATGAACAGGGCCGCCAGCCAGGCGGCCCCGTCGTACAGGGCGTCGAGTACGCGCCGCACGTGCGCCTACTTCAAGAAGGCGTCGACGAGCTGCTTGCCCTCGGGGCCGGCCTTGTCCAGCCACTCCTTGAGCATCGTGTCGCCGACCTTCTTCATGTCGGCCTTGAGCGCGGCGGTCGGTGGCAGGATCTGCATGCCGCCGGCCTTGAGCTTTTCCAGCGTCTCGCCGTTGGCCTTCTGGCTGGCGGCCCAGCCGCGCGTCTCGGCGTCGGCGGCGGCCTTCTGCACCGCGGCCTTGGTGGCGGCGTCGAGCGCGTCGAACGCGGCCTTGTTGACGATGACCGCGTTCTTCGGCAGCCAGGCCTGGGTGTCGTACCAGAACTTCACGTGCTCGTGCAGCTTGGCGTCCCAGCCGGTGGAGCCCGAGCTCATCATGCTCTCGACCACGCCGGTGGCGAAGGCCTGGCTCACCTCGGCGGCCTGCACCGTGACCGGCTGCGCGCCGACCAGTTCGCCGATGCGCGCGGTGGCCGGGCTGTAGGCGCGCCACTTGATGCCCTTGAGGTCGGCGGCGGAGGCCAGCGGCTTCTTCGAGTAGATGCCCTGCGGCGGCCACGGCACCGAGTACAGCAGCATCATGCCCTGCTCGCCGAGCTTCTTCTCGAGCAGCGGCTTCTGCGCGCGGTACAGCTTGGTCGCCTCGGCGTAGCTGTCGGCCAGGAACGGCAGGCCGTCGGCGCCGAACACCTGCCACTCGTTCTGGAAGTTCACCAGCAGCACCTCGCCGGCCTGGGCCTGGCCGCCCTGCACCGCGCGCTTGATCTCGGTCGCCTTGAACAGCGACGCATTGGCGTGCACGGTGATCTTGAGCTTGCCGCCGCTGGCCTTGTCCACGTCCGCCGCGAACTGGGTGATGTTCTCGGTGTGGAAGTTGGTGGCCGGGTAGGCGGTGGCCAGGTCCCACTTGGCCTGGGCCGCGGCGCTGCCGGCGGCGACGAGGCCGGCGGCCGCGAGGGCGAGCGATCGAATCATCGACATGGCGTGCACTCCTGCAGGAAGGTTGTGGAAAAGGGGGTCGGTGAAGGTGCGAGCTTGCAGTCTAGGCAGCACTAAGATAAAACGTCAACGTTTTCTAAACAAAACGTCGACAGATCAGGGAAAGCCCGATGGCCCGCAACACTCCGCCCCGAGCCCCGGCACGTGCCTCCGCCCTTGCAAAGAGCGGGCCCAGCATCGTGTCGTCGTCGCACCTGGTGTCGCCGCGCAGCGCCGAGCTGTCGGAGTTCGAGTTCGGCCTCATCGTGGCCTGGAACGCGTTCTCGCGCTGGGCCGTGCGCTGCATGGCCGCGGCCGGCGTCGGCGACCTGACCATCACCGACGTGCTGCTGCTGCACCACGTGAACCACCGCGCGCGCAACAAGAAGCTGGCCGACATCTGCTTCGTCCTGAACTACGAGGACACGCACGTGGTGGCCTACTCGCTGAAGAAGCTGGTGTCCGCCGGCCTGGTGCGCGCCGACAAGGTGGGCAAGGAAGTGCTGTACAGCCCCACGCCCGCGGGCGAGGAGGCCGTGGCCGCCTACCGCCGCGTGCGCGAGCAGTGCCTCGTGGAAAGCCTGGACACCGAGCTCAACGCCGACATCGGCGAGATGGCGCGCCTGCTGCGCACGATGAGCGGCATGTACGACCAGGCCGCCCGCGCCGCCAGCTCGCTGTGAACCTGTCCGCCGCGAGCCGGCACCTCGGCATCCTCATGCTCGACACCGCGTTCCCCCGTCTGCCCGGCGACGTGGGCCATGCCTCGAGCTGGCGCATGCCGGTGCGCTGGCGCACCGTGACGGGGGCGTCGCCGCAGCGCGTGGTGCGCGAGGCCGACGCGTCGCTGCTGGCGCCCTTCGTCGCCGCGGCGCAGGCCCTGGCAGCGGACGGCGCGGCCGCCCTCACCACCAGCTGCGGCTTCCTGGTGCGCTTCCAGGCCGCGCTGCAGGCCGCGGTGCCGGTGCCGGTGTGGACCTCGGCGCTGCTGGCCCTGCCCGCGCTGCGCCGCCCCGGCGTGCTCACGGTGGACGCGCGAAGCCTCGGCGCCGACGAACTGCGCGCTGCGGGCGCCGACCCCGCCACCCCGGTGCAGGGCCTGGCCGACGGCTGCGCGCTGCAGCGCACGCTGCTGGGCAACCTGCCCGCGCTCGATGCCGCACAGGCCGAGGCCGACACCCTGGCCGCGGCACGGCGCCTGTGCGAGCGACATCCCGGCATCGACGCCGTGGTGCTGGAGTGCACCAACCTGCCGCCCTATGCCGCCGCCGTCGAGCGCGCGACCGGGCGCCCCGTCCACCACCTGATGACGCTCGTGCACGAGCGCTGGAACGCCCTGCCATGACCCACCCCACGCCCGACCGCTGGCAGTTCTGGATCGACCGCGGCGGCACCTTCACCGACGTCGTCGGCCGCGCCCCCGACGGCGCGCTGCACACGCTGAAGCTGCTGAGCGAGAACCCCGAGCAGTACCGCGACGCGGCGGTGGAAGGCATCCGCCGACTGCTCGGCCTGGCGCCCGGGCAGGCCATCACCGCCGACCGGGTGGACTGCGTGAAGATGGGCACCACGGTGGCCACCAATGCGCTGCTCGAACGCAAGGGCGACCGCACGCTGCTGGTCACCACGCAGGGCTTCCGCGACGCGCTGCGCATCGCCTACCAGGCGCGGCCGAAGCTGTTCGAGCGCCACATCGTGCTGCCCGAGCTGCTGTACGAGCGCGTGGTGCAGGCCAGCGAGCGCGTCGGCGCACACGGCGACGTGATCGAGCCGCTGGACGAGATGCACCTGCGCGAGCGCCTGTGGGCGGCGCACGACGCCGGCCTGCGCAGCGTGGCCATCGTGTTCATGCATGGTTACCGCTACCCGGCACACGAGCAGGCCGCGGCGCGCATCGCGCGCGAGGTCGGCTTCACGCAGATCAGCGCGTCGCACGAGGTGAGCCCGCTGATGAAGCTGGTGTCGCGCGGCGACACCACCGTGGTGGACGCCTACCTGTCGCCGATCCTGCGCCGCTACGTCGAGCAGGTGGCGCAGCAGATGCCCGGCGTGCGCCTGTTCTTCATGCAGAGCAGCGGCGGCCTCACCGAGGCGCACCGCTTCCAGGGCAAGGACGCCATCCTCTCCGGCCCGGCCGGCGGCATCGTGGGCATGGTGCGCACCGCGGTGGCAGGCGGTCACCGCAAGGTGATCGGCTTCGACATGGGCGGCACCTCCACCGACGTGAGCCACTTCGCCGGCGAGTTCGAGCGCGCCTTCGAGACCCAGGTGGCCGGCGTGCGCATGCGCGCGCCGATGATGAGCATCCACACCGTGGCCGCGGGCGGCGGCTCGGTGCTGGCCTTCGACGGCGCGCGCCTGCGCGTGGGCCCGCACAGCGCGGGCGCCAACCCCGGCCCGGCCAGCTACCGTCGCGGCGGGCCGCTGGCCACCACCGACGCCAACGTGCTGCTGGGCAAGATCCAGCCGGCATGGTTCCCCCGCGTGTTCGGCCCCGCCGGCGACGAGCCGCTGGACCGCGACGTCGTGGCCGCGAAGTTCGAGGCCCTGGCCGCCAGCGTGCGCGCGGCCACCGGCCGCGCCGCCAGCGCGGAGTCGCTGGCCGAGGGCTTCCTGCAGATCGCGGTGCAGAACATGGCCAACGCGATCAAGCGCATCTCGGTGGCGCGCGGCTACGACGTCACGCAGTACACGCTGCAGTGCTTCGGCGGCGCCGGCGGGCAGCATGCCTGCCTCGTGGCCGACGCGCTGGGCATGCAGCGCGTGTTCGTGCACCCGCTGGCCGGCGTGCTGTCGGCCTACGGCATGGGGCTGGCCGACCAGATCGCGATGCGCGAGGCCAGCGTGGAACTGCCGCTCGACGAAGCCGGCCTGGCCGCCGCGCGTGCCCGCCTCGCGCAACTCGGCGACGACGCAGCGGCGGAACTGGCCAGCCAGGGCGTGGCCGCGGGCGCCGTGCAGCGCCGCGAACGGGTGCACGTGCGCTACCAGGGCACCGACACCGCGCTGGTGGTCGACGCGGCACCGCAGGCGCAGGTGCGCGAGGCGTTCGAGCAGGCCTACCGCCAGCGCTTCGCGTTCCTGATGCCCGACCGCGGTCTCGTGATCGAGGCGGTGTCGGTGGAGGCGGTGGCCGAAGGCGAGCGCCACGACGTGCCGGCCGCCGCGGCCGCGCCCGTGCCGGCGTGGCACCCGGAGCCCGACGCCCGCGTGCGCATGCACGCCGGCCAGTGGCTCGACGCCGGCCTGTACGTGCGTGAATCGCTGCGCGCCGGCGCCACCATCGACGGCCCGGCCATCATCGCCGAGAAGAACGCCACCACGGTGGTGGAACCCGGCTGGCGCGCCGTGCTCACCGCGGCCGGCCCGGTCGAGCTGGCGCGCGTGGCGCCGCGCGCCAGCCAGCACGCCATCGGCACCGACGCCGACCCGGTGATGCTGGAGGTGTTCAACAACCTGTTCATGAACATCGCCGAGCAGATGGGCCTGCGGCTGCAGAACACCGCCTACTCGGTGAACATCAAGGAGCGGCTGGACTTCTCCTGCGCGCTGTTCGACGCCGAGGGCCAGCTCATCGCCAATGCGCCGCACATGCCGGTGCACCTGGGCTCGATGAGCGAGAGCATCCGCACCGTGATCGCGCGCAACCCGGCGATGCAGCCGGGCGACGTGTACGTGCTCAACGACCCGTACCACGGCGGCACGCACCTGCCCGATGTCACCGTGGTGACTCCTGTGTATCTTGACGCCCCCACGCTCCCTGCGGTCGCTGCCCCCCGGGGGGGCGCGTCCCGGACCGGGGAACCCGGATCCGGGACACCGGACGCCCGGCCGAGCTTCTATGTGGCCAGCCGCGGCCACCATGCGGACATCGGCGGCAGCACGCCGGGGTCGATGCCGCCGTTCTCGAAGACCATCGACGAGGAAGGCGTGCTGTTCGACAACTTCCTGCTGGTGCGCGGCGGCACGCTGCGCGAGGCCGAGCTGATGGCGCAGCTGCGCTCGGGCCCGTGGCCGGCGCGCAACCCGTCGCAGACGCTGGCCGACCTGCGCGCGCAGATTGCCGCCAACGAGAAGGGCGTGCAGGAGCTGCAGGCCATGGTGGCGCAGTTCGGCCGCGCCACGGTGGCGGCCTACATGAAGCACGTGCAGGACAACGCCGAGGAATCGGTGCGCCGCGTCATCACGGCGCTGAAGGACGGCTCGTTCACGCTGCCGCTGGACAACGGCGCGAAGATCCGGGTCGAGGTCACGGTGGACGCGGCCGCGCGCAGCGCCACGATCGACTTCACCGGCACGAGCGAACAGCTGCCCAACAACTTCAACGCCCCGAAGGCGGTGACGATGGCGGCGGTGCTGTACGTCTTCCGCACGCTGGTGGACGACGAGATCCCGCTCAACGCCGGCTGCCTGAAGCCGCTGCGCGTGATCGTGCCCGAGGGCTGCATGCTCAACCCCCGCCCGCCCGCCGCCGTGGTGGCCGGCAACGTGGAAACCTCGATGTGCGTCACCAACGCGCTGTACGGCGCGCTCGGCGTCATGGCGGCCAGCCAGTGCACGATGAACAACTTCACCTTCGGCAACGACGCGCACCAGTACTACGAGACCATCTCCGGCGGCTCCGGCGCCGGGCCGGGCTTCGCCGGCACCAGCGTCGTGCAGACCCACATGACCAACTCGCGCCTCACCGACCCCGAGGTGCTGGAGTTCCGCTTCCCGGTGCG
Source organism: Aquabacterium sp. T101 (assembly GCF_057219775.1). Lineage (NCBI taxonomy): Bacteria > Pseudomonadati > Pseudomonadota > Betaproteobacteria > Burkholderiales > Sphaerotilaceae > Aquabacterium > Aquabacterium sp. T101. Next base: position 34,914 of record NZ_JBXVVZ010000007.1, on the reverse strand, counting down.
GCTGGACAGCTACGAGCTGCGCCGCGACTCGGGCGGCGCGGGGCGCTGGCGCGGCGGCGACGGCGGCGTGCGCCGCGTGCGCTTCCTCGAGCCGATGACCGCGTCGATCCTGTCCAACGGCCGCCATGTGCCAGCCTTCGGCGGCGACGGCGGCCAGCCCGGCGCGCTGGGCGCCAACCGCGTCGAGCGCGCCGACGGCCGCGTCGAGGTGCTCGACCACATCGGTCAGGCCGAGATGGCGCCCGGCGATGTCTTCGTCATCGAAACCCCCGGCGGCGGCGGTTGGGGGGCCGCATGATCCTCGTCACCGGCTTCGAGCCGTTCGGCGGCGAGACGGTCAATCCGTCGGCGCAGGTGGCACAGGCGCTGCATGGGCGCGCGATCGGCGCCGCCGCGGTGGTGGGCGCGGTGCTGCCCTGCGTGTTCGGCGCGGCCAACGACGCGATGGCGGCGCTGCTGGCCGCCCACCGGCCGCGCCTCGTGCTGGCGCTCGGGCAGGCGGCCGGGCGCGGCGCGCTGTCGCTGGAGCGGGTGGCGATCAATGTGGACGACGCGCGCATCCCGGACAACGCGGGCGCGCAACCGGTGGACATGCCGGTGGTGCCCGGCGCGCCGGCCGCGCGCTTCTCGACCCTGCCGGTCAAGGCGATGGTGGCGGCGCTGCGTGAAGCGGGCGTGGCGGCCGAACTGTCCAACACCGCCGGCACCTTCGTCTGCAACCACGTGTTCTACGGCCTGCAGCATGCGCTGCGGCGGCGACGCTCGGCGCGCAGCGGCTTCATGCACCTGCCGCTGCTGCCGGCCCAGGCACGGCGCGGCGAACCCAGCCTGCCGCTGGAGACGATGATCCACGGGGTGGCCCTGGCGCTCGACGTGGCTTGGCGCACGCCGGTGGATCACGCGGTCAGCGAAGGCCGGCTCGACTGAGCCGGGTCGCAGCCTAGTCGCCGCCGCCGTCGCGGTAGCGGCGCCAGCGCGGCATCGCCTGCTGCATCAGCGCCACCTGGCGCTCGAAGCGCGGGCAGCCCTTGCAGATCAGCATGTGCACGCGCACGGCCAGTCGCTCGGCCAGGCCGAGCGCACGGTCCTGGCGCGCCAGCACCAGGGCGGTCACTTCGCGGCAGGTACGGTGGAAAAACCTCATGGCGTCGTTGCGGCATCGGCACGGCGGCCGAACCAGTTGTCCTGCAGGCACGCCTGCAGGCGGAGCCGGGCGCGATGCAGCAGCACCCAGGCGTTGGTCGTGGTGATGCCCAGTTCCTTGCAGATCTCGGCGGTGTCCAGTTCCAGCCACTCGCGCATCATGAAGATGCGCCCCTGCACGCCGGGCAGTTTCTCGACACAGACTTCGAGCACCTCGAAGAACTCGCGCTGGCCCAGCGACGCTTCGGGGTCGCCCCACTCGGCCGGCGCCTCGCGCCAGTGGCCGGTGTCGTTGAACAGCAGCGCGTCGATGTCCTCGTTGTCGTCGTCGGTGGTGGCCGACACCTCGCGCGAGTGGCGGCGGATCTGGTCCACCAGCTTGTGCTTCAGGATGCCCACCAGCCAGGTCTTGAGTTGCGACTGTCCGGCAAAGGCCTGCGGCCGCGCCAGCGCGGCCAGGATCGTCTCCGACACCGCGTCCTCGGCCCAGGCGTCGTTGCGCAACTGGGCATGGGCAAAGCGGATCAGCTGCGGCCGCAGCGCCTGGACAGCGTGGGCGAAGTCGGTCATGGGTGGAAACACCTGGAAGCGCGGCGCAGTGTAAGTTAGCCGCGCCTTGCGCGACCCACGGGGGCTGCGGCATCGAGGCGCCTCCGGTTCGGGGGGCCGGGACCGCAGGTTCGTCCGCAACCCCCCTGATGGAGTTTCCTTCATGAATCACCGACTCGTCGTCTCCTCCGCCATCGCTTCCGTGATGGCGCTCGGCCTGGCCACCCAGGTCGCCGCCCAGGACAAGGGCAAGGAAAAGTGCTACGGCATCGCCAAGGCCGGCCAGAACGACTGCGCCAACCTGTCGGGCACGCACTCGTGCGCCGGCCAGAGCAAGGTCGACAACGACCCGGGCGAGTGGAAGTACGTGGCCAAGGGCACGTGCAAGGACATGAAGGGGATGACGGCGGACGAGGCGAAAAAGAAGAAGTAACTCCCCCCCGTTGCGGCTTCGCCGCTCCCCCCCAGGGGGGCGACGCCTGCGGACCGGCGGAGCCGGATCCGCGGCGTCCGCAGGTGCGCGCCGGCTTCGCGGCGCCTGGCTTCGGCGCACCGTTGCTTCTTTGCCGCTTTGGTTTCTTTCGTACTTCGAGGTTGACTTGATCACTGGCGTCGGTTGGCGGCATGCGCATGAGCGCGATCTGCTGCAGGGGCGGCCGGCGTTGCCGTTCGTCGAGGTGCACTCGGAGAACTTCTTCGCCGAGGGCGGCGCGTCGATGGCGCTGCTGCACGAGGCGCGGTCGGGCTACGACGTGAGCCTTCATGGCGTGGGGCTGGCGCTGGGGTCGGCGGTGGGGCTGGACGACTGGCATCTGGATCGGCTGGCGGCGCTGGTGCGCCGCATCGATCCGGTGCGGGTGTCGGACCACGCCTCTTTCGCGCGGGCCCCGCGCCGCGCCGGGCAGGTGCCGGTGCACGCGAGCGACCTGCTGCCGGTGGCGTTCACGCCGGCCAGCCTCGACATCCTCGCCGCCAACGTGCAGCGCGTGCAGGACCGCCTGGGCCGGCCCATCGGTGTGGAGAACCTGTCGGCCTACCTTGGCTGGGCCGACGACGCCATGCCCGAGGGCGAGTTCTTCGTGGCACTGGCACGCCGCACCGGCTGCTGGCTGCTGCTGGACGTCAACAACCTCGTCGTCAACGCCCTCAATGCCGGCGCGCCCGACCCGGTGCGCGCGGCATGCGACTTCATCGACGTGCTGCCGCCGGCGGCGGTGGGCGAGATCCACCTCGCCGGCTTCAGCCGCGGCGACAACGGCCTGGTGGTGGACGACCACGGCAGTCGCATCCACCCGCCGGTGTGGCAGGCCTATGCGCATGCGATCGCGCGCCTGGGCCCGGTGCCCACGCTGGTGGAGTGGGACACCGCCCTGCCCGCGTTCGACGTGCTGCTGGCCGAAGCCCGCGAAGCCGACCGCGTGGCGCACGCCGCGGGGCTTGCCCGGGAGGCCGCGTGATGGCGACAGCGACCGGCACCGCCCACCGTCGCGAGGCGCTGCGCCAGCAACTGCTGCTGCGAGTGCTCTGGCGCGACGCCGACAGCGGCGTGCTGCAGGGACAGGCGCGGCCCATCGGCGCCCACGGCCTGAAGGCCGGCGTGGCGGCGTATCGCGGCAACGCCGGCGCCCTGGCCGAGCGCGCACTGGCCGGCACGTTTCCCACCCTGGCCGAACTGGTCGGCACCGATGCCTCGGGAGCGCTGGCGCGCGACTTCTGGCGCCATCACCCGCCCGCGCACGGCGATCTGGCCGAGTGGGGCGAAGCGCTGCCCGGCTTCGTCGCCGCCAGCGCGCAGCTGGCCGATGAACCCTGTCTCGCCGATGTGGCCCGGCTCGAATGGCAGGTGCATCGGGCGTCGCGCGCCGCCGATGCGATGGCGCAGCCGCCGGACCTGCAATGCCTGGCCAGGGCCGACCCGTCGCGCCTGCGGCTGCGCCTCGCGCCGGGCACCGCACTCGTGCCCAGCCGCTGGCCGGTGGCCACCATCTGGCTCGCGCATCGCCGGCCGGCGCAGGACGACAACCGATTCGCCGACGTACGCGAGGCGTTCGCCAGCGGCCGCAGCGAGACCGCGCTGGTCTGGCGCAACGGGCCGCGCGTGCACGTCGCGGCCATCGACCGCGCCGACGCCGCCTTCGTGCAGGCGCTGTGCGACCACCTCTGCCTGGCCGACGCGCTCGACGCGGCCGGCGCCGCCTTTGCCTTCGACCGCTGGCTGGCGGACGCCCTCGCGTCCGGCCTGCTGGCGGCGTTCGACCTTCCGGAGTGACCCCCCATGACCAGTCCCCTCGCCTCCCTGTCCGGCGCCGTGCAGCGCGCCATCGCTGCCGTCGAGCAGGCGCAACCGCTGGCCCAGCTGGCGGCCCGCCTGTACGTGGCGCAGGTGTTCTTCGCCTCGGGCCTCACCAAGCTGCGCGACTGGGACACCACGCTCGCGCTGTTCGAGGACGAATACCACGTGCCGCTGCTGCCCATCGAATGGGCCGCCGTGCTGGGCACCGGCGGCGAGCTGGTGCTGCCGGTGCTGCTGGCCCTCGGGCTGGCCGGGCGCTTCGCCGCGGCCGGCCTGTTCGTGGTCAATGCGGTGGCCGTGGTGAGCCTGGCCGAGATCGCCCCCGCGGCGCTGCAGCAGCATCTGCTCTGGGGCAGCCTGCTGCTGGCGCTGGTGCTGTGGGGCCCGGGCCGCTGGGCGCTCGACCGCTTCGTGGCCCCGCGCCTGGGCCTGGCTGCGCCGCCCCCGGGCGCTGGCTACACTCGCGCCGCCTGAGCGCGCCCTGACCCACGGAGTTGTCATGCCTTCGATCCGACGCCGCCGCCTTCTGGCCACCGCCGCCTCGCTGCCCGTGCTGTCCGCCCTGCCGCGCCCTGCTGCCGCGCAGGCGGCTGACTGGGCGCGCATCGAGCAGGCCGCGCGCGGCCAGACCGTGTACTTCAACGCCTGGGCCGGCAGCGAGCGCATCAACGCCTACCTGCAGTGGGCGGCGGCCGAGCTGCAGCAGCGCCACGGCGTGAAGCTCGAGCACGTGAAGATCTCCGACACCGCCGAGGTGGTGCGGCGTGTGCGCGCCGAGAAGGCCGCCGGCCGCAGCAGTGGCGGCACGGCCGACCTGGTGTGGATCAACGGCGAGAACTTCCTCGCCATGAAGCGCGAGGGCCTGCTGTTCGGCCCGTGGAGCGAGGGGCTGCCGTCGTATGCCAAGGTGGACGTGACCGGCAAGCCGACCACGCGGGTGGACTTCTCCGAGCCGGTAGACGGCATGGAAGCGCCCTGGGGCATGGCCCAGCTCACCTTCTATGCCGACCGCAGCCGCGTCGCGCAACCGCCGGGCAGCTGGGCCGAGCTGCTGGACTGGGCGCGCCGCAACCCCGGCCGCTTCACCTACCCCAAGCCGCCGGCCTTCCACGGCACCACGTTCCTGAAGCAGGTGCTGATGGAGACCAGTGCCGACCGCAAGCCGCTGTATGCACCGTGGCGCGCCGACGCGTTCGCGGCCACCACCGCGCCGCTGTGGACGGCGCTGGACGCGCTGCATCCGCACCTGTGGAAGCAGGGCCGCCAGTTCCCCGCCAGCAACGTCGTCATGCGCCAGATGCTGGCCGACGGCGAGCTGTTCATCTCGCTCACCTTCAACCCCAACGAGGTGGCCAACGAGATCGCGTCCAAGTCGCTGCCGGCCAGCGTGGTGAGCTACCAGCACCGCGCCGGCACCATCGGCAACACGCACTTCCTGGCGATCCCGTTCAACACCCGCGCGCGCGAGGCGGCGCAGGTCACCGCCAACTTCCTGCTGTCGCCCGCGGCGCAGGCACGCAAGGCCGACATCAAGGTGTGGGGCGACCCCACCGTGCTCGCGCTGGACAAGCTCGGCCCCGCCGAGCGCGCGCTGTTCGACGCCGGCGCCGCGCCGGGCCAGGTGACGCAGCCCGCGCCCGCGATCCCCGAGCCGCACGGATCGTGGGTCGACCCGATCGAGCGCGAGTGGCAGCGCCGCTACGGCATTTCATGAAGGCTGCAGGGCGCTGGCCGGTGCTGGCGCCGGGGCTGCTGTTCGCGTTGCCGCTGGTGCTGGCGCTGCCGCTGGCAGTGCATCAGGGGGTGTCGCCGGCGGCGTGGGCAGCGCTGGCGGCGGACCCGCAGGGGCCGCGCGCGCTGGCGCTGTCGGTGGGCACGGCGCTGGTGTCCACGCTGGGCGCACTGGCCTTGTCGCTGTGGCTCGTGACGCACCTGCACGGCACGCCCGCCTGGGAGCGGCTGGCGCGCGCGCTCGGGCCGATGTTGTCGCTGCCGCATGCGGCGTTCGCCATCGGCCTGGCGCTGCTGGTGATGCCCGCGGGCGTGCTGGCGCGCCTGCTGGCGCCGCTGCTGCAATGGAGCGCGCCGCCCGACTGGCCCACCGTCAACGACCCGTGGGGCGTGGGCCTGGTGCTGGTGCTGGTGACCAAGGAGACGCCGTTCCTGCTGTGGAGCATCATCGCGCTGCTGGCGCGGCCCGAACTGGCGCTGCAGCTGCGCGGCTGGCTGGCCGCCGGGCGCACGCTCGGCTACGGCACCCGCGCGCTGTGGTGGCGCGTGCTGTGGCCGCTGCTGCTGCCGCGCCTGGCTTGGCCGCTGCTGGCCGTGCTGGCCTATGGCCTGACGGTGGTGGACCTGGCGCTGATCGTCGGCCCCGCATCGCCGCCGACGCTGGCGGTGCTGGCGTGGCAGGCGCTGCTGGACGCCGACCCCGCGCGCAACGCCGAGGGCGCGTCCTGGGCGCTGCTGCTGGCGGCTGTGCTCGCGCTGCTGGTGGCCGGCGGCTGGGCGCTCGCCCGCGCGCTGGCCGGCCCTTGGCGGGCCTGGGCGGTGAACGGCCGGCGCGCGCCGGTGCGCAGCGTCGGCCGGATCGAAGCCCCGGCGCTACGGGCCACGGCCGTACTGGGCCTGCTGATCGCCCTGTACGCCACGGTGGCGGCGCTGATCGTGCTGTCGTCGTGGACGGGCGTGTGGCGCTTTCCGTCGCTGTGGCCGCAGTCGTGGACCGCCGGCGCGTGGGCGCAGGTGGCCGACAGCGCGGGCGCCGTGGGGCTGAGCGCCGCGCTCGGCGTGTTCGCGGCGCTCGCCGCGCTGGCGCTGGTGCTGGCCTGGCTGGAAGCCGCCCCCGCCGCCTGGGACCCGCGTGCGATGCCGCTGGTGCTGGCGCCACTGGTGGTGCCGCCGCTGCTGACGATGGTGGGGCTGTATGCGCTGGCGCTGCCGCTGCGGCTGGACGGCACGCTCGTCGGTCTGGCCTGGGTGCACACGCTGATGGCCCTGCCCTACGTGTTCGTGGCGCTGGCCCCGGCCTGGCGCGCGTTCGACCCGCGCTACGAGACCACCGCGCTGGCCCTGGGCCGCTCGCGCGCGGCGTTCTGGTGGCAGGCCAAGCTGCCGATGCTGGCCGCGCCGGTGGCGGCCGCGCTGGCCGTGGGCTTTGCGGTCAGCGTGGCGCAGTACCTGCCGACGCAGTTCCTCGGCGCCGGTCGGCACGGCACGGTGACCACCGAGGCCGTCACACAGGCCGCCGGCGGGCAGCGCCACACCGCGGCCGCCTTCGCGGTGCTGCAGGCGCTGCTGCCCGCCGTCGGCTTTGCCCTGGCCGCCGCGGTGGGCCGGCGCCAGCGCCGCAGAATCGGGGCCATGCCGGAGCCGGAAGCCCATGGCGCTTGAACTGATCGACGTGACCATTGGCGTGGCCGGTCGCCCGCTGGTGCGCGGCCTGAGCGCGCGCGTCGGGCCCGGCGACGTGCTCGCGCTGATGGGGCCGAGCGGCTCGGGCAAGTCGAGCCTGCTGGCCTGGATCGCCGGCACGCTGGAGCCGCCGTTCGACGCGCGCGGCGGCCTGCGGCTCGACGGCGCGGACATCGGCCACGAGCCGGTGCAGCGGCGCCGCGTCGGTCTGCTGTTCCAGGACGACCTGCTGTTCCCGCACATGACCGTGCGCGAGAACCTGCTGTTTGCGCTGCCCGCCGGCGCGCGCGCCGAACGCGAGGCCGCGGTGGCGGCGGCGCTGGCCGAGGCCGGCCTGCCGGGCCACGAACCGCGCCTGCCGGCCAGCTTGTCCGGTGGCCAGCGCGCGCGCGTGTCGCTGCTGCGCTGCCTGCTGGCGCAGCCGCGCGCGCTGCTGCTGGACGAGCCCTTCTCGCGCCTGGACGCCACGCTGCGCGCGCAGATCCGCGACTTCACCTTCGCCACGCTGCGCGCGCGCGGCGTGCCCACCGTGCTGGTCACGCACGACGCGGCCGACGTGCCGCCGGGTGCGGCCTGCGTGCAGCTCGACGCGCTGTCCGCTCCGCCACCGCCCGCGCAGGCCGGCCATGCTTGACCGCTGGGCCAACGCCGCGCTCCAGCCCGCGCTGCAGGCCGGGGCGCGCACGCTGTCGCGCGCCGGCCTCGGCGCCGACGCGGTGACGCTGGCGGGCTTTGCCATCGGCGTGGCCGGCGCCGCGGCGATCGCGATGCAGGCCTACACCGCCGGCCTGGCGCTGCTGCTGGCCAGCCGCCTGGCCGACGGGCTGGACGGCCCGCTGGCGCGCCTGCACGGCGCCACCGACCGTGGCGCGTTCCTCGACATCACGCTGGACTTCCTGTTCTACGCCAGCGTGCCGCTGGCCTTCGCGATCGCCGATCCCGCCGCCAACGCCCTGCCCGCAGCGGTGCTGCTCGCCGCGTTCATCGGCACGGGGTCGAGCTTCCTGGCCTTCGCGGTGTTTGCCGAGCGGCGCGGCCTGCCGGCGGCCGCAGCGCAGCCGTCCAAGGGGCTGTACTACCTGGGCGGTCTCACCGAGGCCACCGAGACCATCACCTGCTTTGCGCTGATGTGCCTGTGGCCGGCGCAGTTCGCGTGGTGGGCCTATGGGTTCGCCGCGCTGTGCGCGCTGACCATCGCCACGCGGGTGGTGGGCGGCGCCGTGGCCCTGAGGGAGACCCGTTCATGAGACGTCGCCACTTCGTAAACGCGACCGCTGCAGCCTGCCTGCTGCCGGCTGCCACGGTGCGCGCCCAGTCCTTCGACCCGCAGTACGCGGCCTGGGACGCGCTGCTCAGGAAGCATGTGCGCTGGCTGCCCGACAACAAGCAAAGCCGCGTCGACTACGCCGGCTTCGCGCGCGACCGCGCCGCGCTGCAGGGCGTGCTGGCCGGCCTGAGCAGCGTGCCCCGCAGCGACTTCGATCGCTGGGGCAGGGCCGAGCGCATGGCGTTCCTGATCAACGCCTACAACGCGTTCACGGTCGAGCTGGTCCTGACGAAGTACCCGGACCTGAAGTCGATCAAGGACATCGGCTCGCTGCTGCGCAGCCCCTGGAAGCAGGAGTTCTTCACCCTGCTGGGCGCGCGCCGCCACCTGGACTGGATCGAGCACGAGCAGTTGCGCCCGCTGTACGCCGAGCCGCGCGTGCACGCGGCCGTGAACTGCGCGTCGATCGGCTGCCCGGCGCTGCGGCCGGAGGCGTTCACGCCGGCGCGTCTGGAAGCCCAGCTCGAGGACGGCATGCAGCGCTTCCTGGGCGACCGAACGCGTAACCGGGTGCGCAACGGCCGCATCGAGGCCAATGCGATCTTCAAGTGGTTCCGCGAGGACTTCGAGCGAGGACACCAGGGCTTTGCGCGCCTGGAAGACGTGTTCGCGAAGTACGCGGCGCAGATGAGCGACGTGCCGGCCGAGCAGGCGGCGCTGCGGGCACGGGGAATGGCGGTGGAATTCCTGGACTACGACTGGGGGCTCAACGCGGTGGCAGCCCGCTGAGCGGGCATTGGCTGCTCATGGACAGGCTGCCAAGGGGCTGCTCTCTCACCCAGAGCGGCTGTTTGCATGCGAGGCTTCGCGCGAGCCAGGGCCGCCGGGTGGCCGGCACATCGCTACCTCAGCCGCAAGCGCGCCGCCCCCGCCTGCACCTCGCCGATCTCCGCTGCCGCGCCGAAGCCTTCGCGGCGGAAGACATCCATCACCGCCCCCACCGCCTCCGGCGCGCAGGCCACCAGCAGGCCACCGCTGGTCTGCGGGTCGGTCAGCAGGGCCTGGTCCTCGGGGGCGAAGCCTTCGGGCAGGTCCACGTCGGTGCCGTAGCCGGCCCAGTTGCGGCCCGACGCGCCGGTCACGAAGCCGGCCTGCGCCAGCGCACGGGCGCCGTCGATCAGCGGCACGCGTGCCCAGTCGATCGCCACGGAGGCGCCGGCGCCGCGCGCCATCTCCAGCGCGTGGCCAGCCAGGCCGAAGCCGGTGACGTCGGTGAGCGCGTGCACGCCGTCCAGTGCCGACAGATCGATGCCCGGCGTGTTCAGCCGCGTGGTGAAGTCGATCATGCGGGCATAGCCCTCGGCACCGAGCTGCTCCTTCTTGAGCGCGGCGGACAGCACGCCCACACCGAGCGGCTTGCCCAGCACCAGACGGTCGCCCACGCGCGCGTCGGCGTTGCGCTTCACGCGCCTGGGGTGCACCAGGCCCAGGGCTACCAGGCCGTAGATCGCCTCCACCGAGTCGATGGTGTGGCCACCGGCGATGGGGATGCCGGCCGCGCGCGCCACCGTGTTGCCGCCTTCGAGCACGCGGCCGATGGTGGCGGTGGACAGCACGTTGATTGGCATGCCCACCAGCGCCAGCGCCATGATCGGCCGGCCGCCCATGGCGTACACGTCGCTGATGGCATTGGTGGCGGCAATGCGGCCGAAGTCGAACGGGTCGTCGACGATGGGCATGAAGAAGTCGGTGGTCGCGATCAGCGCCTGCTCGTCGTTGAGCTGGTAGACGGCCGCGTCGTCCGCCGTCTCGATGCCCACCAGCAGCTCGGGCGGCACCGGCATCTGGCTGGTGCCGCGCAGGATCTGGGACAGCACGCCCGGGGCGATCTTGCAGCCGCAGCCACCGCCATGCGACAGCGACGTGAGGCGGGGTTCCTGCGGGGGGCGTTCGGGTGCGTTCATCGGGGCTCCTGGAGGATCGACGCGAGCAGCCGCGTCAGGGTCGCACGCTCGCGGGCGGGCTCGAACAGCGCCGCTCGCTGGTCGCATTGGGCGCGCAGTATTTGCAGCATATCCTGCGCCGGAGCGCGGCAGCGTTGCAACAGCACGGCCAGCGCGGCAGCATCGCCCGGGGCGAAGTAGCCCCGATAGTCCTCGCCGAGCAGGCCCACATTGCCTGGAATGCGTGACGCCAGCACCGGGGTGCCGCAGCGCACCGCTTCCATCACGACATGCGCGCCGCCCTCCATCACGCTGGGATGGACCAGCACATGGGCGCGCTGGATGCGGCGCAGCGTGGCCTCGTGGGGCAGGCCGCCGAGCCATCGATAGTTGGTCTGCTCGGCCATCAGACCGCGCGCCTGCGAGGCCAGCCCCTCGTCGAGCGCATCGCCGACGTGGTCGAAGCGGATGTCGTCGCGATTCACCAGCTTGCGCGCCGCGGCGAAGTAGGTCGCCGGGTCCTTCTCGGGGCGCAGGTGGCCCACCATCAGTGCGCGCAGCAGGCGCGGGCTGCGCGCCACGGGTCGGCGTGCGCCACACGACTGGAAGCACACCACGGCCTTGTGGCGGTGCTCGGCCGGTAGGTCGTCCGGCGCGCGCTCGTGCAGCACCACCAGACGGTCGGCCAGCGCCAGCGAGTGCCGGGCCTCGGGGTCGGTGGCGATGTCGCGGTACAGGTCGGTGCCGGTGAGCACCACCACCAGCGGACGCCGCGGCGTCGCAGACGCCCAAGCCTTCACGCTGGCCGCAGAGCGCCGCGCATGCAGCGCCAACAGCACGTCGGCGGGTTCGCCCTGCCAATGCTTTGCGAGCCGCACTTCATAATCGCCCGCGAGCAGCCGGGCCCAGCGGCGCGCGGTCTGCCAGTTGCCGTTGTTGGCGTCGGCCAGCGCCGGCGTGACGATCAGGAGAACCGGTTTGCGCATGTACGGGTGCCGATGGAAGCCGCCCCTGTCGAACTGACTCCGGCGGACCGTGCCCGACAGGGCGGGCGCGCCGTGCTGCAGCAGATGCTGACGACCGTGCGCGACTGTACGCTCGGTCACGCCCGGGCGCTGACGCTGGCCCTCGGCCCGGCGCTGCCGGTGGCCTACCTGCCGGTGGTGAACCCGCCGCTGTGGGAACTGGGCCACGTGGCCTGGTTCGAGGAGTTCTGGCTCGGACGGCACCCGCAGCGCGGGCGCGGTGCGCAGGGCAGCCCCGATACGCCGCGTGCGGCACCCTGGCTGCCGCGTGCCGATGCGCTGTACGACTCCAGCCATGTGGCCCACACCAGGCGCTGGCACCTCGACCTGCCTGACCTGCGTCGCACGCTGGACTACCTGGCCCGCGTGCGCGATCGCACGCTGCGCCTGCTGGAGACGTCGCCCGAGGACGACGACGCGCTGTACTTCTTCCGGCTGGCGCTGATGCACGAGGCGATGCACCACGAGGCCGGTCTGATGATCGCGCAGGAGCTGGCACTGGACGTGCCGGCACCGTGGCCCGGCAAGGTGCATCGCGAGTCGTGCGCGGTGGACGCCGGCGTGCTTCATGCCTCTCACCGAGGCGGCGGCTTCGCGTTCGACAACGAATGCGGCGCGATGACCGTGACGCTGGAGCCTTTCCGGATCGACAGCGCGCCGGTGTCGTGGCGCGACCTGCTGGCCTTCGTCGGCGACGGGGGCTACGACACGCAGACCCTCTGGAGCCCCGAGGGCTGGGCCTGGCGGCTACGGGCGCGGCCGGGCGGCCTGCCGCGGCATCTGGTGCGCGACGGCGCCTTCGACGGCGGGCTCAAGCAGCGTGCATTCGGCCAGTGGCGTGCCGTGGACCCGGACGAGCCTGCCATGCACCTGACGGCGCACGAGGCCCAGGCCTGGTGCCTCTGGGCGGGACGCCGCCTGCCCACCGAGCACGAGTGGGTGTTCGCGAAGCAACAACTGGGGTCGCGCTGGTCCGACGGGCAGGTGTGGGAATGGACCGCATCGGCGTTCGAGCCCTGGCCGGGCTTCGTGGCGCATGCCTACCGGGACTACTCCCAACCCTGGTTCGACGGCCGGCCGGTGCTCAAGGGCGGATCGTTCGCCACCCAGCCCTTCCTGCGCGACGCACGCTATCGCAACTACTTCCAGCCCACGCGCGACGATGTATTCGCCGGCTTCCGAAGCTGCGCCGCCGACTGAGACCCCTGCACGTCAGGCCGCGGCGAACACCGCGAACCACCCCTTCGGATCGGTCCACGACTGCGTGCTGACGTAGCCGGCGCGCCGCAGCAGGGCCGCGAACCCCTCGGGCGTGTACTTGCAGGAGTTCTCGGTATGGATGCGTTCGCCCTCGGCGAAGCGGCGCTCGCCGCCGGGCCAGCGCACCACCAGCGCGCGACGCGCCTGCAGGTGCATCTCCACGCGCTGCCGTTCGGGCTCGAAGAAGGCCACGTGGCGCCAGTCGCGCAGCGCGAAGTCGCTGCCAAGCACCCGGTTCACGTTCGACAGCAGGTTCAGATTGAACGCGGCGGTGATACCCAGCTCGTCGTCATAGGCCGCGTCGAGTAGCGGCTTGTCCTTGACGAGGTCCACCCCGATGAGCAGGTTGCTGCCGGGCGACGCCTCGCGTGCGCGCCGCAGGAAGGCCTCGGCCTCAGCGGGCGTGAAGTTGCCGATCGACGAGCCGGGATAGAACAGCGTGTGCGGCCCGGGGCCCGCTTCCGGCGGCAGCACCAGGGCGCGACTGAAGTCCATCCCCACGCCGACCATGTCCATCACGGGATGCTCGCGCTGCAGGCACGCCAGGGCCTGGCGCAGGAACTCCACCGAGATGTCGACCGCCACGTAGCCCGAGGGCCGCAGCACGGCGAAGAGACGACCGGCCTTGGCGCAGTTGCCGGCGCCCAGGTCCACCAGCGTGCGACCGGTCTGCACGGCATCGGCCATCGCGGCGCCGTGAGCGGCCATGATCGCGGCCTCGGTGCGTGTGGGGTAGTACTCCGGCAGCTCGGTGATGGCGTCGAACAGGCGCGAACCGAGGGCGTCGTAGAAGTACTTCGGCGCGATCGCGGCCGCAGCGCCGAGCAGGCCGGCGGCCAGTTCGGCCCGCGGCTCGCCGACCTGGGCATCGATCTGGATGAACCGGGGTTGGCGGATCGGACTCACGGGTTCGTCACGGTGGCGCTGGGTCGGCGTCGTCAATGTAGCAGCGGCGCCGGCAGAACATTCGCGACTGCGCTGTAATGCCAAGGCCCCGGTCGACGACCCGTTTCGTCCTTCCTCTTGAGGAGCCCGCATCATGATCAGCCTGTCCCCCTCGCGCACCCTGCGCAGCCTTCTCACCATGGCGGTGTTCGCCGTCGGCGCGATATCGGCGCACGCCCAGCAGGTGTTCCGTGTCACCACCATCCCCGAGGAGGCAGCGACGGAGCAGGTGCGCAAGTTCACCCCGATCGCCGCCTACCTGGAGAAGCGGCTGGGCATGAAGGTGGAGTTCACGCCGGTCAGCGACTATCCGGCGGCGGTGGAGTCCCTGGTCAACAAGAAGGTGGACCTGGTCTGGTTCGGCGGCTTCACCTACGTGCAGGCGAAGATCCGCTCCGGCGGCAAGGTGGTCCCGCTGGCGCAGCGCGAGGAGGACACGCGCTTCCAGTCGGTGTTCATCGCCAGGACCGACTCGGGCATCAAGCGGCTCGAGGACTTGCGCGGCAGGCAGATCAGCTTCGGCTCGCAGAGCAGCACCTCGGGGCACCTGATGCCGCGGCACTTCCTGCTGCAGGCCGGGATCGACCCTGAAAAGGATTTCAAGCGCGTGGCCTACAGCGGCGCGCACGACGCGACGATCGCCTCGGTGGTGAGCGGCAAGGTCGAGGCCGCCGCGCTGGACATCACGGTGTGGCGCAAGTTCGTGTCCGAGAACAAGGTGGACACCAAGGCGGTGGACGTGTTCTTCACGACGGCGCCCTACTTCAACTACAACTGGTCGGTGCACGCCGACATGCCGGCGGCGCTGCGCGAGCGCGTGACCCGGGCCCTGCTCGACCTGGACCCGGCCACGCCCGAGGGCAAGGAGATCCTCCTGCTCAACCGGGCCACGCGCTACATCCCAACCCAGCCGGACAACTACAAGGGCATCGAGGCCGCCGGTCGCAGCGCCGGCCTGATCTGAGCCGAAGCGGATGCAGGTCGATCTGCTCGATGTGGCCGCGCGTCACGCTGCGGCGCGCGCGGCCGCCCCCGCTGCACTGGCGGGCGTGAGCCTGCGCGTGCGGCGCGGCGAACAGGTGGCCGTCATCGGCCCGTCCGGGGCCGGCAAGACGACGCTGCTGCACGTGGTGGCGGCCACGCTGCCGCCGCAGGGCGGCATGCTGCGCCTGGACGGGCAGGACCCCTGGGCCCTGCCTCGGCGGGCACTGCAGGTGCTGCGCGGCCGCCTGTTCCTGGCGCCGCAGGTGCCGCCGCTGCCGCCGCGCCAGCGCGTGGTCACCTCGGTGCTTGCGGCGCGGCTGCCGGCCCAGGGGCTGGCCGCCTCGCTGCGCTCGCTGCTCTATCCCGACGACATCGACGGTGCGCATGCGGCCCTGGCCCGGTTCGACCTGGCCGACAAGCTGTTCGAACGCGTCGACCGCCTGTCGGGCGGCGAGCGGCAGCGCGTCGGGCTGTGCCGGGCCCTGCTGGCGCCGGCGTCGCTGTGGCTGATCGACGAGCCGCTGTCCGCGCTCGACCCCACGCGCGCACGCCAGGCCATCGATGTGCTGGTGGCCGAAGCGCGGGCACGTGATGCCACCCTGATCGCCACCCTGCACCAGGTGGACGTGGCCCTGGAGCGCTTCGCCCGCATCGTGGGCCTGCGCGCGGGTCGCGTGGCGTTCGACCTGCCCGCGGCCGACGTGACGAAGGCGATGCTGGCGGATCTGTATGGCCACGAGTACGACCAGCTCGACGCGCCCGTCGCGGTGCCTGCAGTGGGCAGCGACCCTCTGCCCGCCGTGATGATGCATTGCCGATGACCGGGCTGACCACCCCGCCTCCACGGCGCGACCCGGCCTGGACCGGCCGCGTGTTCTGGGCCCTGGCTGCGCTGGTGCTGCTGTGGCCGGCGCTGGTGGCCACGGAGTTCCGCCCCTGGCTGCTGCTCGAATCCGAAAGCCTGAAGCAGACCCGGGCCTTCGCGGCCAGCTTCCTGCCGCCGGTCACCGAGCCCGCGTTCCTGGCCATGGTGGCGCGCGAGACCTGGCGCACCGTGGCCATCGCCACGGCCGGCGTCACGCTGGCGCTGGTGCTGGCCGTGCCCCTGACGCTGGCCTCGACACGGGCCCTGTCGGTGTCGGCGCTTTCCGGCCGGATGGCGCGTGCGCCGTTCGTGCTGCGCCTGGGCCTGCGCTGGCTGCTGATCGTGCTGCGCTCGATCCCCGAGCTGGTGTGGGCGCTGGTGCTGGTGCGCGTGGTCGGCCTGGGCCCCACGGCGGGCGTGCTGGCCATTGCGCTCACCTACGCCGGCATGCTCGGCAAGGTGTACGGCGAGATCCTCGAGTCCGGCGACCCAGCGGCAGCCGAAGCCCTGATGCGCAACGGCGCGGGGCGACTTCAGGCCTTTTTCTATGCCGTGCTGCCGGCCAACGCGGCCGAGCTGGTCAGCTACACCGTCTATCGATGGGAGTGCGCGATCCGCTCGTCGGTGGTGCTCGGCTTTGTCGGTGCGGGAGGCCTGGGTCAGCAGATGGAAATGTCGAGCAAGATGTTCAATGGCGGCGAGGTCGCGACCATGCTGCTGGTGTTCGTCGCGCTGGTCGCGCTGGCCGACCGGGTCAGCGCCTATCTGCGCCGGTCTCTGGGATGAGCCCGCCATGACACGCGCCGACGACGACACCCTGCGGCTGCCGCCACCCCTGTTCGACGCGCGCTGTCGCGCCTGCTGGTTCGCCGTCGCGGTGCTGGCGCTGGTGGTGGCCAGCTTCTGGTCGCTGGACCTGGCCTGGGGCGCCTTCCTGTCGGCCGAAGCGCTGAGCAGCATGGGCCGGTTCCTGGCCGAGTTCTTCCCGCCCGACCTGTCGCCGGCCTTCCTGGCCAAGGTCGGGCGCGCCACGCTGGAGACGCTGGCCATGTCGGCACTGGGCACGCTGCTCGCGGCCATGCTCGGGCTGGCGCTGGCGCTGCCGGCCGCGCGCCTGCACGACGGCGACCGCGCCTGGCTGCGCGGGCCGACACGCTGGCTGCTCAACGTGCTGCGCTCGATCCCCGAGCTGGTATGGGCCGCGCTGCTGCTCATCTCCGCCGGCCTGGGGCCGTTCGCCGGCACGCTGGCGCTGGCGATGCACACCGCGGGCGTGCTGGGGCGGCTGTTCGCCGAGGCGATCGAGAACGCGCCGCCGGCGCCGGCCTTCGCGCTGCGTGCCCAGGGCGTCGGCTCGGCACGGGTCTTCCTGTACGCCACGCTGCCGCAGATCCTGCCCCAGGCGATGAGCTACACGCTGTACCGCTGGGAGAACAATATCCGCGCCGCCGCCGTGCTCGGCGTGGTGGGTGCGGGCGGCCTGGGGCAGCTGCTGTCGTTTCACATGGGCCTGTTCCACATGGGCAAGACCTGCACCATCCTCGGCGCGATGCTGGGCCTGGTGGCGCTGGTCGACGCGCTCAGCTACGCCTTCAGGAGGGTTCTCACCCGTTGAGCGTCCCGAGGCGGGCGCCACCGTTGTAAGGTCCGCCCGCTGCGGCCGACCCAAAGGCCGCACCAGGAGGAAACATGTCGAAGAAGAAGCTCGTCGTCGCCGCTCTGCTGCTGGCTTTGCTGGCCGCCTTTTTCATCTTCGACCTCGGTCGTTTCCTCAGCCTGGACTACCTCAAGTCGCAGCAGGCCGCGTTCGCGGCGCTGTACGCCGAGCGGCCGCTGGTGGTGGCCGGCGCGTTCTTCGTGGTCTACGTGGCGGCCACGGCGCTGTCGCTGCCGGGAGCGCTGATCCTCACGCTGGCCGGCGGCGCACTGTTCGGCCTGGGCGTGGGCACGCTGCTGGTGTCGTTCGCGTCGTCCATCGGCGCCACGCTGGCCTTCCTGGCGTCGCGCTACCTGCTGCGCGACTCGGTGCAGGCGCGCTTCGGCGCCAGGCTGGCCGACGTGGACCGCGGCATCGAGCGCGAGGGCGCGTTCTACCTGTTCACGCTGCGCCTGGTGCCGCTGATCCCGTTCTTCGCCATCAACCTGCTGATGGGCCTGACGCGGATGAAGGCCTGGACCTTCTATGCCGTCAGCCAGCTCGGCATGCTGGCCGGCACGCTGGCCTACGTGAACGCGGGCACGCAGATCGCGCGCATCGACTCGCTGGGCGGCTTGCTGTCGCCGGCGCTGGTGGGCTCGTTCGTGCTGCTGGGCGTGCTGCCGCTGGCGGCCAAGAAGGTCATCGACGCGATCAAGGCGCGCAAGGTGTACGCGAAGTGGGCGCACCTGCGGCCGCGCGCCTACGACCGCAACCTCGTGGTCATCGGCGCCGGCGCGGCGGGCCTCGTCACGGCCTACATCGCCGCAGCGGTCAAGGCCAGGGTGACGCTGGTGGAAGCGCACAAGATGGGCGGCGACTGCCTGAACTACGGCTGCGTGCCGAGCAAGGCGCTCATCAAGACCGCCACGCTGGCACGCCAGATGCGCCACGCGGCCGACTATGGCCTGGCCCCGGCGCAGCCGGGCATCGACTTCGCGCAGGTGATGGACCGCGTGGCGCGCGTGGTGCGCGAGATCGAGCCGCACGACTCGGTGGAGCGCTACACCAAGCTCGGGGTGGACGTGGTGCAGGGCCGCGCCCGCATCACCAGCCCGTGGCACGTGGAGATCGCGCGCGAGGACGGCACGAAGCAGGTGCTGTCCACCCGCAGCATCGTGGTGGCCACCGGCGCCGCGCCCTTCGTGCCGCCGCTGCCGGGCCTGGACGACGTGGGCTACCTCACCAGCGACACGCTGTGGGGCCTGCGCGAGCTGCCGAAGCGCCTGGTGGTGCTGGGCGGCGGGCCGATCGGCTGCGAGCTGGCGCAGAGCTTCGCCCGCCTGGGCTCGCAGGTCACGCAGGTGGAGATGCTGCCGCGCGTGATGGCGCGCGAGGACGAGGAGGTGTCGGCCTATGCGCAGCGCGCGCTCGAGGCCGACGGCGTGGCCGTGCTCACCGGCCACAAGGCGCTGCGCTGCGAAAGGCGCGGCGACGCGAAGCTGATCGTGGTGCAGGCCGGCGGCGCCGAGCGCGACATCGAGTTCGACGCGCTGTTGTGCGCGGTGGGCCGCAGCGCCCGGCTCACCGGCTTCGGGCTGGAGGAACTGGGCGTGCCGGTGGGCCGCACGGTGACCACCGACGAGTACCTGCGCACCAACTTCCCCAACATCCTGGCCGCGGGCGACGTGGCCGGGCCCTACCAGTTCACCCACACCGCCGCGCACCAGGCCTGGTACGCCAGCGTCAACGCGCTGTTCGGATCGCTCAAGTCGTTCCGTGCCGACTACTCGGTGATCCCCTGGGCCACCTTCATCGACCCCGAGGTGGCGCGCGTGGGCCTGAACGAGCAGGAGGCCAAGGCGCAGGGCGTGGCCTACGAGGTCACGCGTTACGGCATCGACGACCTCGACCGCGCCATCGCCGACTCGGCCGCGCACGGCTGGGTCAAGGTGCTCACTGTGCCGGGCAAGGACCGCATCCTGGGCGTCACCATCGTCGGCGTCCATGCCGGCGACCTGCTGGCCGAGTACGTGCTGGCCATGAAGCACGGCCTGGGGCTGAACAAGATCCTCGGCACGATCCACACCTACCCGACGCTGGCCGAGGCCAACAAGTACGCTGCAGGAGAATGGAAGCGTGCGCACCAGCCCAGGAAGCTGCTCGAATGGGTCGAGAAGTACCACGCCTGGCGCCGTGGCTGACCCGATGAGGCCGCGGCGTCGCGCCCTGCCAGGCGCCTGGAAGGCGTCTGTCGCCGCTGCACTGCTGGCCGGCTGGGCGTCGGTGTCGCCGGCGCAGGCCCCCCTGCTGTCGCCGCTGGCCGGCGCCGCCGACGCACCCGCGCCGCCCTGGGCCTTTGCCGGGCTGCCGGCGCAGACCCTGCCGGCCACGCGCTACGGCATCGTCACGCTGGACGGCCAGCGCGTGCTGCAGGTGCAGGCGCCACGCTCCTACGGCAACCTCGTGCACCGGCTCGACGCCGTACCCGCGGGCACGCTGGCCTGGCGCTGGCGCGTCGACCGCCCGGTGCAAGGCGCCGACCTGCGCCGCAAGGACGGCGACGACGCCGCGCTCAAGGTGTGCGCGATGTTTGACCTGCCGCGCGCGGACGTGCCCTTCGTGGAACGCCAGCTGCTGCGGCTGGCCGAGCGCCGCAGCGGCCAGGCGCTGCCCAATGCGACGCTGTGCTACGTGTGGGACAACTCGCTGCCGCGCGGCACGCTGCTGGACAATGCCTACACCCGGCGCGTGCGCTTCATCGTGCTGGGCGGGCCGCCGGCGCAGTGGCAGGCCGAGCGGCGCGACCTCGGCGCGGACTTCCTGCGCGCGTTCGGCGACGAGGCCACGCAGGTGCCGCCCCTGACCGCGGTGGTGGTGGGCGCCGACGGCGACAACACCGGATCGGACACGCTGGGCTACGTGACCGCCCTGGAGCTGCTGCCCCGATGAAGCGCGTGCTGCTGCTCGGCGCCGGCCATGCGCAGCTGTCCGTGCTGGAGGCGCTGGCCCGCCAGCGCCTGCCGGGCGCCGAGGTGGCGCTGGTGACGCCGTCGACGCGCACCTGGTACTCGGGCATGGTGCCCGGCCTGCTGGCGCGCCGCTACGGCGCCGACGACTGCACCATCGACGTGGCCGCACTGGCGCAGGCCGCGGGCGTGCCGCTGCGCCTGGGCCGCGCCGTGGCGCTGGACGCGCAGGCGCGCGTGGTGACGCTGGCCGACGGCGAGCGCATCGACTACGACCTGCTGTCGATGAACACCGGGCCCACGCAGGACCGCGACCGCGTGCCGGGCGCGCGCGAGCACGCCCTGTTCGTGCGGCCGATGGAAAGCTTCGTCGAGCTGTGGCAGCGCACGCTGGCGCTGGCCGAGGAGCGGCCGCTGGCGCTGGTGGTCATCGGCAGCGGCGCCGCGGGCGTGGAACTGGCGCTGGCCGCCCGCGCCGCGCTCGGCCCGCGCCACAGCCTCACCGTGGTGTGCGACGGGCCGCTGCTGGCGGCCTACCCGAGCGCGGTGGGTACCCGGGCGCAGGCGGCGCTGCGGCGCGCCAACGTGCAGCTGCTGCCCGGGCGCTGCACCGAGATGCAGGCTCGCCATGTGGTCGTGGGGTCCATGCGCGTGAGCTGCGACGTGCCGCTGCTGGCCACCGGCAGCGACGCACCGGCCTGGCTGGCGGGCAGCGGCCTGGCGCTCGACGACGCCGGCTTCGTGCGAGTGGGCCCCACGCTGCAGAGCGCGAGCCATCCCAACGTGCTGGCTGCCGGCGACATCATCGTGCGCGACGACGCGCCGCACCCGCGCAGCGGTGTCTATGCCGTGCGCGCCGGGCCCACGCTGGCGGCCAACCTGCGCGCGCTGGTCGGCGGCGGCACGCTGGCGCCCTACGTGCCGCAGCCGCGCTCGCTCAACCTGCTGGCGCTGGGCGACGGCCGCGCCATCGCGAGCTGGGGCTCGTGGTCGGCCCAGGGCTGGCTGATGGGCTGGTGGAAGGACCGCATCGACCGCGCCTTCATGGCGCGCTGGCGCGATCAGCCGAAGAAGTAGCGCTTCAGGCCGGCCAGGATCATCTCCACCGCGATCGCGGTGAGCACGAGGCCCATCAGCTTCTCGATCGCGCTGACCATCGAGCTGCCGATGAAGCGCCGGATGCGGTCGGCCGCGATCAGCACCACGGCGCTCACCGCCATGGCCACCGCGAGCGCGCCCACCCAGTGCAGCAGCCGCTCGGGCTGGCGCGACGCCAGCAGCAGCACCGTGGCCATGGCCGACGGCCCGGCCAGCAGCGGCACCGCCAGCGGAAAAATCAGCGGCTCGCGCGACTTGCCGTCGCCGGCGTAGATCTCGCCGCCGGTGGCGAAGATCATCTTCATGGCGATCACCAGCAGGATCACGCCGCCGGCCACCTCGAGCGAGCGTTCGGACAGGTGCATCAGCGACAGGAAGCCCTGCCCGGCGAACATGAAGGCCAGCAGCACGCCCAGCGCGATGGCGGTCTCGCGCAGCGCCACGAAGGCGCGGCGCTCGGGCGCCACGTTGCGCATCACCGAGATGAAGATCGGCAGGCTGCCGAACGGGTCGAGCACCAGCAGCAGCAGCACCAGGGCCGACAGAAAGGTATGGTCCATCGGCGCATTGTCGCCGCCGCGGCGGTCACCGCCCGGCGCGGCGCGTCAGCCGCGCGGGTGGTGCTGCGCGTGCAGCGCGCGCAGCCGCTCGCGCGCCACGTGGGTGTAGATCGTGGTGGTGGAGATGTCGGCGTGGCCGAGCAGCATCTGCACCGCGCGCAGGTCGGCGCCGTGGTTGAGCAGGTGCGTGGCGAAGGCGTGGCGCAGCGTGTGCGGCGACAGCGGCGCGTCGATGCCGGCGCGCAGCGCATGCGACTTGATCAGCTTCCAGAACATCTGGCGTGTCATCGCGCCGCCGCGCGCGGTGACGAACAGCGCGTCGCTCGCCTGCCCGTCCAGGATGGCGCCGCGCGCGTCGGCCAGGTAGCGCTGCAGCCACGACAGCGCCTCCTCGCCGAAGGGCACCAGCCGCTCCTTGCTGCCCTTGCCGGTGACGCGCAGGCAGCCCTCGGCCAGGCCCAGCTGCACCGTCTTCAGCGTGACCAGCTCCGACACGCGCAGGCCGCAGGCGTACAGCAGCTCCAGCATCGCGCGGTCGCGCAGGCCGAGCGGCTTGTCGACGTCGGGCGCGGCGAGCAGCGCCTCCACCTGCGCCTCGGACAGCGTCTTGGGCACGCGCAGCGGCTGCTTTGCGTTGCGCAGCCGCAGCGTCGGGTCCGCGTCGGCCAGCCGCTCGCGCAGCGCCCAGCGGTAGAAGCGCTTGAACACCGTGAGGCGGCGATTGGCGCTGGTGGCACGCGAGCCGGCATGGCGCGCCGCGATGTAGCCCAGCAGGTCGCTCTCGCGCGCCGCCTCCAGGGCGACGCCGCCCCGCTCCTTCGCCAGCCAGTCGTGCAGCAACGTCAGGTCACGCCGATACGCCGCCAGCGTGTTCGAGGACAGCCCGTCCTCGATCCACAACGCATCAACGAACCGGTCGATCAGGGGAAGCGTCAATCCAGGGTCAGCTTCTGTTGTGCCACGACCTTCTTGTACACGTCGAACTCGGCCTGGATCTGCCGGGCGAACTCGTCGGGCGTGTTCAGCACCATCAGCGAGCCGGTGTCCTCGATGCGCTTCTTCACGTCGGGCAGTTCGGACGTGCGCTTGATCGCCGCGGCCACCTTGTCGATCACGTCCTTGGGCAGGCCCTTGGGGCCGAGCACGCCGTAGTAGGCCATGCGGTTCACCGGCTCCAGGCCCACCTCCTTGAAGGTGGGCACGTTGGGCAGCTGCGCCAGGCGCTGCGGGGCGGCCACGACGATGGGGATCAGGCGGCCGTCCCGGATGAAGGGCAGCGCCGAGGGCATGTTGTCGAAGATGATCGGCACCTGGCCGGCCACAGTGTCGTTGAGCGCCGGGCCCGCGCCACGGTACGGGATGTGCGTGATGAAGGTGCCGGTCAGGCTCTTGTACAGCTCCATCTGCAGGTGGCCGATGCCGCCCGTGCCGGAGCTGGCGAAGCTGAACTTGCCCGGGTTCTTCTTCACCACCTCGACGAAGGTCTTGTAGTCGCGCGCCGGGAAGCTCGGGTGCACCGCGATCACGTTGGGCGTGGCCGCGATGTTGATGATCGGCGTGAAGTCCTTCGTCGGGTCGTAGCCGATCTTGGCGTTGATGGCGGGGTTGGCGGCCGTGGTGCTGACCGTGGCCATGCCCAGCACGTAGCCGTCGGCCGGCGCCCGCACCACCTCGAGCGCGCCCACCGAGCCGCCGCCGCCGGCCTTGTTCTCGACCACCAGCGTCTGGCCCAGCGCGGCGTTGGCCTTCTCGGCCACCACGCGCGCCACGATGTCGGTGGTGCCACCGGGGGCGAAGGGCACGATCAGCCGCACCGGCTTGGCCGGGTAGGCCTGCGAGGCCGCCAGCGGGGCAAAGGCCGAGGCGGCCAGGGCAGCGGTCACGGCGGCGAGGGTTCTACGTTGCATGGACGGTCTCCATCGGGGGTTGCGGGATCGGATCGGGGCGCATCTTCGCAGGCTTGGCGCGACTAGCCCACCGGGCCGCCGAGCAGCCCTGTCTTCATCTCGGGGTCGGCCGGGCGCTCGCCCAGGAAGCAGCGCAGCAGCGCGGCGTACAGGTCGTCGCCGGGGATGGGGTCGAAGCGGGCGCTGCCGTTGCGGGCCATCTGCAGGCCGCGGCCGGGCAGGAAGTCCAGGTCGACCACGTCGCGCTTGCGCAGCTTGCCCATCGTGCGCACCTGGGTGTCGAAGCGCAGCATGCGCTCGGCCAGCCGGCCCGCGTCGGCCGGCGGCGTGTTGCGCGCCACGCCCTTGTGGAAGGCCTTGACGAATTCCTCGGCGTCCACGTCCACCAGCATGCGGATCTGCAGCCGCTTGGGGCCGGGCAGAGCCAGCACCTGGGGCGTGGTGGTGGCGCGGCGAGGCAGGTACAGCCCGGCGGCGTAGCCCTTGACCCAGGCCACGGCGCGCAGGCCCACGCCGTTGAGCAGCAGCGGCACGTCCGCCAGCGTGACGCCGCCGGCGAAGGTGGTGCCTTCCACCGTGATCGGCGTCGTGGCGCGGGCCGGCAGGGCAGCGGTGGCAAGGGCAGCCAGCATGAGGCGGCGGGTGGGCAGGACAGGGTCGGGCCGCCGGGGCGACCGGGCGGGCGGAAGGAGCGGCGAGGTCATCGCCGCACAACGCGCAGCGTGCCATCCCGGCCGACCGGCGGCGTTGTGGGCATCACTCACCGGGTTCCCCCGGAGCCAGGGCCCAGTCGATGTGCTCGCGCACCAGGGGCGACGCGGCGGCGGCCCCGGCGCGCAGCGCGTCGGCCAGGGCGGTGCGGGCGGCGGCGGAGGGTGCCGCGGGGCCGGCGGCGCGCAGGGCGTTGCCCAACCCGACGGCCAGGTTGCGCCGCCAGCGTTCGTAACCGATGCGCCGGATCGCGCTGCCCTCGGTGCGCTGCAGGAACTGCGGCTCGGTCCAAGACCACAGCTCCAGCAGGGTGGCCCCGTCGAGGCCGTGGCGCGGGTCGAAGTCCGGCAGCGGGCTGCGCTGCGCGTACTTGTTCCACGGGCAGGCGAGCTGGCAGTCGTCGCAACCGTAGATGCGGTTGCCCATGGCGCGGCGCAGCTCGCGCGGGATGGCGCCCGGGTGCTCGATGGTCAGGTAGGAGATGCAGCGCCGGGCGTCGAGCCGGTACGGCGCCACGATGGCGCGCGTGGGGCAAGCGTCGAGGCAGGCGCTGCAGGTGCCGCAGTGCGAGTCCACCGGCGCGTCGGCCGGCAGGGCGAGGTCCACGAACAGCTCGCCGAGGAAGAACATCGAGCCGGCGTCGCGCGCCAGCGCCAGCGTGTGCTTGCCGCGCCAGCCCAGGCCGGCGCGGGTGGCCAGTTCCACCTCCAGCACCGGCGCCGAGTCGGTGAACACGCGGTGGCCGAACGGGCCCACCTCGGCGGCCACGCGGTCGGCCAGCGCCTGCAGCCGCGAGCGCAGCACCTTGTGATAGTCGCGCCCCCGGGCGTACACCGACACCGTGGCCGCGCGCGGGTCGGCCAGGCGCTGCCATTCGGCGGCCTGCCAGTCCCCTGCCGGTGCGGTGTCCGGTGCGGCGTCCGGCGCGGCCATGCGGGGCAGGTAGTCCATGCGGGCGCTGACCACGCTCACCGTGCCCGGCACCAGCTCGGCCGGGCGCGCGCGCGTCATGCCGTGGCGCTGCATGTAGGCCATCGAGCCGTGGAAACCGGCGTCGAGCCAGGCCGCAAGACCGGGCTCGGCATCCGACAGATCCACGGTGGTCACCGCGATCTGGGAAAATCCCAGCTCCTTCGCCCAGGTGCGCATGCGGTCACGCAGCAGCGCACCATCGATCGAAGCATGTCCCTGGCGCAGCATCCCGCGATTCTAGAAACCCGCACCCTCACCTGGCCCGACGAGCCGGCCTGCGCCGCCTTCGCCGCCCGCCTGGCCGCCGCGCCCGCGTTGTGGCCCTCCACCTTCGTCGCGCTCGACGGGCCGCTGGGCGCGGGCAAGAC
Source organism: Aquabacterium sp. T101 (assembly GCF_057219775.1). Lineage (NCBI taxonomy): Bacteria > Pseudomonadati > Pseudomonadota > Betaproteobacteria > Burkholderiales > Sphaerotilaceae > Aquabacterium > Aquabacterium sp. T101. Next base: position 9,005 of record NZ_JBXVVZ010000007.1, on the reverse strand, counting down.
CACCTTCGTGCGCCACCTGCTGCGCGCCCTCGGCGTGGCCGGGCGCATCAAGAGCCCCACCTTCGCGGTGATGGAACCCTACGACGTGCAGGGGCGCAGCGTGTCGCACTTCGACTTCTACCGCTTCGACGACGCGCGCGAGTGGGACGACGCCGGCTTTCGCGACGTGTTCGCCGCGCCCGGACTGAAGCTCGCCGAGTGGCCCGACAAGGCGGCGCCCGCGCTGCCCGTGCCCGACCTGCGCCTGCACATCGAACCCGACCCGGCGCACGACGACGCGCGCCGCGTCACCTTGCACGCGTTCACGCCGCACGGCGTGGCGCTGCTGGCCGCATGAGCCACCCGCCGATGCGCCCCACCCGCCGCCGCGTGCTGCGCGCCGGCAGCCTGGTGCTGCTGCTCAAGGCACCGCAGATCGCCTGGGGCGCCGAGATCGTGGCCGTGCGCGTGTGGCCGGCGGCCGACTACACCCGCGTGACGATCGAGTCCGACGCCGCGCTGGCGGCGAAGCACTCGCTGTTCGCCGCCCCGGACCGCGTGGTGATCGACGTGGACGGCCTGGAGCTGAGCCCGCAGCTGCGCGACCTGGTGGGCAAGGTGCGCAGCGACGACCCGTTCATCGCCGGCGTGCGCGTGGGCCAGAACCAGCCGCGCGTGGTGCGCCTGGTGATCGACCTCAAGCAGACGGTGGCGCCGCAGGTGTTCACGCTGGCGCCCGTGCCGCCCTACCAGCACCGGCTGGTGTTCGACCTGTACCCGACGCAGGCGCGCGACCCGCTGATGGAGCTGATCCGCGAGAAGGAGCGCGCCGAGGCGCAGGCCGCGGGCGCCGTGCGCGACGCGCTGGGCGAGTTCATCGGCAAGGTGGAGGCGCCGCCCGCGGCGGTACCGCCACGGCCGGCCGCACCGCCGGCGGCCGCGCCGGCGTCGGCCCCCGATCCGGCGGGCCAGACCGCCGTGCCGCGCCCGCCCACGCCCGAGCTGCTGCGCAAGGTGGACCGCCTCGTCATCGTGGCGCTCGACCCCGGCCACGGCGGCGAGGACCCGGGCGCCGTCGGCCCCACCGGCCTGAAGGAAAAGGACGTGGTGCTGTCGGTGGCGCTGGCGCTGCGCGACCGCCTCAATGCGCAGCCCAACATGCGCGCGTTCCTCACGCGCGACGCCGACTACTTCGTGCCGCTGGCCGAGCGCGTGCGCAAGGCGCGGCGGGTGCAGGCCGACCTGTTCGTGTCGATCCACGCCGACGCGTTCACCAACCGCGCCGCACGCGGTGCCAGCGTGTTCGCGCTGTCCGACCGCGGCGCCACCAGCACCACCGCGCGCTGGCTGGCCGACAAGGAGAACGCGGCCGACGCGGTGGGCGGCGTGAACCTCAAGGTCAGCCGCGACGCCCACGTGATGCGCGCACTGCTGGACATGAGCACCACCGCGCAGATCAAGGACAGCCTGCGCATCGGCCACGAGGTGCTGGGCCAGATCGGCCGCGTGGGCCGCCTGCACAAGCCGCGCGTCGAGCAGGCCGGCTTCGCGGTGCTCAAGGCACCGGACATCCCCAGCATCCTGGTGGAGACCGCCTTCATCTCCAACCCGGAGGAAGAAGCCAAGCTGCGCGACCCGGCCTACCGCACCAAGCTGGTGGACGCGCTGTTCACGGGCATCCGCCGCTACTTCGCGCGCAACCCGCCGCTGGCGCGCAACCGCCAGCTGTAGCCGGCTGGCCGTCAGCCCACCCCGAGGCGCCAGGGGTGGTGCCTGTCGGCGGCGTCGCGCTGACGGAAGGCCTTGGGCGACATGCCCACCGTGCGCTTGAACACCTTGGAGAAGCTGAACGCGTCCTGATAGCCCACCTCGGTGGCAACGGCCTCGAGCTTGTGGTCGGTTTCGCTGAGCAGGCGCATTGCGCGCTGCATGCGCAGCACGCGCAGGTGGTTCAGCGGCGTGTCGCCCATGGCGTCGCGGAATCGCTCGGCCAGCGACGTGCGCGACAGGCCCGCATGCTGGGCCAGCTCGTCCAGCGTCCAGGGGTGCGCGCTGCGCTCGTGCATGGCCGTCAGCGCGCGCCGCACCTGCGGGTCGCGCGCGGCATGGCTCCAGCCGTGTCCGGCCTGGCCCCGCTCGTCGGCGATCTCACGCAGCGCGTAGGTGAACACCGTGTCCAGCAAGGCCTGCACGATGGTGTCGGTGCCGGGCTGGGCGGCGCGGATCTCCTGTTCCATCAGCCCGGCGGCCAGCGCCAGCGGCCCCAGCCGCGGGCGCGCGTCGGCGCGCAGCACGGTCCAGGGCGGCAGTTCGGCGAAGAACGGATGCAGCGGCGTGCTCCACAGCTGGTAGGCGCCGCCCACGACGACGCTGCTGCCGTCCTGCACCGGCCCCAGCGCGTGCGAAATGGTCTGCGGTTGCAGGCCGGCCAGGCTCGGGCCCACGCTGAGCGCGTGGTCGCAGCCGCGCGCCATGAACGCCACGTCGCCGGTGGCGAGTGCCAGCGGCTCGGCCAGCGTGGGCGCGTGCACATGCACCGGCCCCTGCACCACCACGTGCAGCCCGATGCTCCGGTCGCACGGAAAGCGCAGCGCCACGTCGGCCGGGATGGCGCGCAGGCCGAGCACGCGGCGGCGCAGCCCGGCGTCCTGAAGAATGTCCGAAAGCAAGTCCATGGCGGACGATTGGACATGAAATCAGAACGATTGTCCATTCTCGGTTCGGATGCGGCGTCGGAAGATGCCTCCCATCGCAACCCACCCAAGGACCTTTCATGTCCCGCATCCTTGTCGTCGGCGCCAGCGGCACCGTCGGTTCCGAACTCTCCCGCCTGCTGCTCGCCCAGGGCCACACGGTGCTCAAGGCCACCAGCCGTACCCCCACCGCGCCCGATCAGGTGCAACTGGACCTCGTCAGCGGCGCCGGCCTGAAGGCCGCCTTCGACGGCGTGGATCGCGCCTTCCTGCTGGCGCCCCCGGGGCATGCCAACCAGGAAGCCCTGCTCGCCCCGCTGATCGACGAAGCCAAGGCGCGCCAACTGGAGAAGGTGGTGCTGATGACCGCGATGGGCGCCAACACCGACGAGAACGCGCCGATGCGCAAGGCCGAGCGCCGCCTGGAAGCGTCGGGCCTGGCCTACAACATCGTGAGGCCGAACTGGTTCATGCAGAACTTCAACACCTTCTGGCTGCACGGCATCCAGACGGCCGGCCAGATCTTCCTGCCGGTGGGCACGGCCAAGGGCAGCTTCATCGACGCCCGCGACATCTCGGCGGTGGCCGCCCGGCTGCTGACCAGCGACGCCTTCGACAACCGCGACTTCGACCTCACCGGCCCGCGCGCGCTGGACCATGCGGAGGTGGCCGCCGTGCTGACCCAGGCCACCGGCAAGCCGATCGGCTTCACCGACATCACGCCCGACGCCATGCTGCAGGGCCTGCTGGGCGCCGGCCTGCCGCAGGACTACGCGCAGTTCCTGGTGCTGATCCTGGGCTACTTCAAAGCCGGCTATGCCGAACGCACCACCGACGCCGTGCAGCGGATCACCGGCCACGCGCCGCGCACGATCGAGCAGTACGCGAAGGACTATCGCGCGAGCTGGGTCTGACAGGCCTCAGTCCGGCCCGGCACGGCGCTCGCGCAGCGACTCCAGCGCGTCGAGCAGCACGCGCACGCGCGGCGGCACGAGCCGGCCGGACGGCACCACGGCGCTCACCGGCATCGGCGCGGGCTGGTGCTCGGTGAGCACGGCCACGAGCCGGCCGCGCGCCAGGTCGTCCTCGACGATGTAGTCCGGCAGCTGCGTCACCCCCAGGCCCAGCAGCGCCGCCGTGCCCAGGCCCTCGGTGTCGCTCACCTGCACGCGCTGCGCGGGGTGGATCTCGACCACGCCGCGACCCTTGCGCAACTGCCAGGGCCGGCTACGGCCGCTGGTGGGCAGGCGAAACGTCACCGCCTGGTGAGCCGCCAGGTCCTCCGGCGTGCGCGGCGTGCCATGCGCCTTGAGGTAGCGCGGGCTGGCCACCATCACCAGCCGCTGCCAGTCGATGCGGCGCGCCACCAGCGTGGAATCGCCCATCTCGCCGATGCGCACCGCCAGGTCGATGCCCTCGCGAACGAGGTCGGCGAAACCGTCCTGCAACCGCAGGTCCAGCATCAGGCCGGGATGGCGACGCATCAGGTCGGCCAGCAGCGGCATCACGAAGCGCCGGCCGTAGAAGATGGGCACCGACACCCGCAGCGTGCCGGTGGGCGACGCCCGCGTGCCCGCGGCGTCGGCCTGCAGATCCTCCAGCTCGGCCAGCAGCCGCTCGCAGCGGTGGAACAGCCGCTCCCCGTCGGCGGTGAGGCTCACCTGTCGCGTGGTGCGATGGAACAGCTTGACGCCGAGCGACGCCTCCAGCCGCGCCACGCTCTTGGCCAGCGTGGACGGCGAGCCGCCGAGGTCTCGCGCGGCAGCGGCGAAGCTGCCGCGCCGCGCGGCCTGCGCAAAGGCGACGAACTGGCTCAGGCCCTGCATCGGCACGCCTCATTGAAGAACAAAGTTCCTCAATGTTATGGCTTTGAAGCCACTTGTGGCGCACCGCCCCGGCGCCGACACTGCCTTCCGTCCGAGGCGCCGCGGACACGACCACCCCGACACACCCTCTTGGAGAACCCGATGAACGTGATCGAACAAACCCGTCCCGTGGCCACCCCGATCCCCGGCGTGGCGCATGCCACCTGGGCCGGCCAGGACCAGGGCCTGCAGCAGCTGTCCGTCTGGCGCCAGACGCTGGCGCCCGGCGCGGCCACGCCGCCGCACCGCCACGACTGCGACGAGGTGGTGCTGTGCCTGTCTGGCTGGGGCGAGGTGCACACGGAAGGCGCGGTGCAGCGCTTCGGCGCCGACACCACGCTGGTGCTGCCCAGGGGCCGCGACCACCAGATCTTCAACATCGGCCCGCAGCCGATGGAGATCGTGGGCGTGTTCGGCGCCACGCCGGTGCTGACGCTCCTGCCCGACGGCAGCGAACTGCCGCTGCCCTGGCGCAGCTAGCCGGCGCGGGCTAGAACTCGATGGCGTCGCGGATGGCGGCGATGCCGGCCTTGGCGCAGTTGTCGTCCGCTTCGCCCCCGGGCGCGCCGGACACGCCGATGGCCCCGAGCGTGTTGCCACCGGCCTCGATCACCAGGCCGCCGCCCGCGGCGATGACGCGCGGCAGCGCTCGGATGCCACTCATCGGCATGCCGGGCTGCGTCTCGCGGGCGAGGTCGGTCGTCGGCGTGCGGAAGCTCGCCGCCGTCCAGGCCTTGTTCGACGCCACTTCCACCGTGTGCGCGCCGGCGAAGCGGTCGCGCAGCAGCGCCTGCACCAGGCCCGCGCGGTCCACCACGGCCACCGCCACCTGGTAGCCCTGCTTGCGGCAGCTCTGCAGCGCCGCGTTGGCCGCCGCCAGCGCGGTTTCCGTGGTGAGGGACCGGGTGGCGAAAGTGCCTTCCTGAGCCGACGCCGCGGCGCAGCCGAGCAGTGCCAGGGTGGCGAGAACACGATGCGTTGTCTTCACGATGGGGGCTCCGTTGTGTAGTTGGGTTCGCAGCGCGCGGGGTCGGCTCCGGGCAGGCGCCACCACGGCATGCTAGACCTCGGCGCAAGCCCCCGACGATCTGTCCGTTGGCGAACTTGTCGTGGATCAAGCCGATGAGGCTGCCCAGGACAGGCGCAGGGGGTGGTCATGACACGCCTTCGTGCTGCGGTGCACGGCCGGCCAGCAGATGGGCCAGCTTGCAGGTGGTGCCCCAGTTGCGGGTGGTGATGCCCCGGCCGGCCTTGCCCAGCATCGACTCCGCGGCCTTGCTCTGCAGCAGGCCGCCGGCGCAGTGGAGATAGGCCGCGTGGTCCGTGACCGCCAGGCGCTCGCCGGATTGCAGCAGGGGCTGGAGCGACGCGAGCGCCTGCAATCGGGCCGGGTCCATCGCGAACGCCACCAGGAACTTCGAGTTCTCCGACTCGGGCGGCACCATCGGGTTGAACTCGACGATCGCGCCGAACTCGGCCGCCGTCTTGACGATGACCGGCGTGACGACACCGAACCGCGCTTGCAGCGCCGAGGCGACGTCTTCGGCGAGCCCGGCCGCCGTGCGGCCGGTGGACGAGAACACGGCGTTGCCGCTGTTCAGCAGCGTCTGCACCGCAGTGCATCCCAGCGACTCGAGGGCGGTGCGGAAGTCCGCCATGGGCACCTTGTTGCCCTTGCCGACGTTCACGCCCCGCAGGAGCACCACGAAGCGGGCCACTGCTACGGCCGTGCGGCGCCCGCCACGAGCCGGAGCCCCAGGCCGAACATGACCAGCCCCGCCGCACGGTCGACCCAGACCTTGCAGGACAGGTAGGCCCGCTGCGGAGCGGCCGACGACAGCAGCAGCGCAACCAGCGAGTACCAGCCGGCCTCGACCAGGAACACCAGAACCAGCAGCATGCCTGCGAAGCCCAGGGACACGTGCTGCGGCAGGAACGCCGCGAACACGCTTGCGTACACGATGGCCGTCTTGGGGTTGCTCATCTGTGTGGTGAGCCCCAGCCAGAACGACCGCCGTGCCCGTGCACCCTGCGGATTGCCGGCCTGGACCGGCAGTGGATGCCGGGCCGCGCGGAAGACGGCCAGGCCGAGATGGCAGAGGTACAAGCCCCCCACAACCTTGAGCGCCACGTACAGCGATGGCACCGCGAGGAAGAGGCCCTGCAGGCCCAGCAGCGCAGCGGCGCCGAAGACCACGCCGCCCACGCCCATGCCGAGCGCGGCGCCCATGGCCTGCGCCCTGGACGAGGCGATGGCCTCGCGTGCCACCATCACGAAGCTCGGGCCCGGGCTGACCACACCCACTGCGAGGGCCCCGAGGATGCCGAGCAGCGCGAGGGCCTCCTGCGGCATCACTTGCCCCAGCGCCACGTGGGCGGCTCGCCCTTGAGCTTGCACACCCACAACAGCACGCCGGAGATCGCCACCATGTAGATGCCGAAGTAGTGCGGGTACGCTTGCGGCGGCAGCAGCCACATGCCCAGCCCCAGCAGCACGAAGTACACCGCCAGCACGACCCAGCCCTGCCAGGTGCTGGGAAAGCCCCATCCCCAGCCATAACGCTTGGCAGGGAACCAGTACGGCGAGTCCTTCATGGCGCAACCCCCTTGACTGCGGATCGTGAAGGGACTTTAAGGCCTTTGCTCGCCGGAGAGAAGCCGGGAACGAGACCGGATCTCCGTGACCGACTTCGGCGCCCTGAGCACCGATCAACGCGGCGGCTCGGCCAGAGCCAGATCCGCGTGCTCCGCCAGCCAGTCGATGCTTTCCTGGGACCAACCGCGCAACGTGGCGCGACGCCGTCCATCGCGGCCGACCATCACCGTGTGGGGAATGCTGGTCGGCGCCGTGAACGCCTTGCGCACGGACCCGTCCGGGTCGTGCGTCAGCAGTCCCTTGAGTTTGCCTTCCAGCTGACGGCTCACGCGGCGCCAGTCCGACGCAACTTCGGTGTTCACCAGGACCACGCGCAACTGCTCGGCGCTGACGGCCGACTGCAGTCTCTCCAGCGCTGGCAGTTCGGCCCGGCACTGCGGGCACCAGGCGGCCCAGAAGCAAACGACGAGAACCCGGCCGGGCAGGTCCCCAACCGTCCAGCTCTTGCCATCGACCGACGTGCCCAGCGGTACCCCGGCGTCAAAGTCGTCTCGTCTGGCCGGCCCCCCAGCCGCCGGCTTTGCAGGCTCATCTGCAGCACGGGTGATGCCGAATGCGCCAAGGGCCGGGGCCCCGGCCAATGCCAGCGCGAGCCTTCTGCGGCGGGATGAACGCTCTGGGGGAAAGACTCGGCTGCGCATGGGGGAACTCCAGGATCAGGCCTCAGGCCCGTGGCAGACGGCTTCGACATTGTGACCGTCAGGGCCGACGACGAAGGCCGCATAGTAGTTCGCGCCGTACTGCGGCCGAACCCCTGGGGCCCCGTTGTCCTGGCCACCCGCCTGAAGTGCAGCGCGATCAAACTCCTGCACCTGCAGCCGTGTCTGGGCGGCGAACGCCAGGTGAAGAGGCGAAGAGGTCGCCTGCCCGCCGGCACTGCGGATGCACAGGGACGCCTCGCTGTCCGGCCGGCACAGCTCGATGCCGAGAGGGCCTTCCGACAAGACCCGCACGCCCAGTGGCGCGAGCGCCTTGACGAAGAACTCCCTGCTGGCGGCGTAATCGCTGACGCTGAACACGACGTGATCGAACATGCGACTCCAGATCGATGGAGGGTCTACGAGGTCCGGCGTTCAGGCTCGAGAGCAAAGCCCGGCTGCGCTTGACCCGTGAGGCAGACGATAGACCAGAGCGTCACGCAGGCCAAGTGCCGAGCCGCTGCAGATCCGCACCCGCGAGGGGTTGGCCGTCTCAGCGTTCCTCCCACGAGACAGGCACATTGCGGATCTCCCGCTCGTTCCAAGCAGTGACTACTCCGCGAACAAAGGTGCCCTGACTCGTCTTTGCGACGTTCATTGACGCCACGTGATAGCGATAGCCTGCCCCGAGACGCTGTTGCGCCAAGGACTTTGCCTTCGTCGCTGACTCGCCATCGAGCAGGAGACTCAGGGAGACCACAAGCACCGCGACCAGACCGACGCCCAAAGCTGCGGGGATCCGCATGTCGCGCAACTTGCGACCTGCGGCGGCCCGGGCTTCGAGCATGGAGGGACGCCCGAGTTCACGCACAAGCCAGGCAAGCAATGCGAGGACGAGGACCAGCAAGCCCAGCGATGTGACCGTCGACAGCGGATTCAATCGAACGTGCGCAAGAGTGAGGTCAATCGGCTGCACAAGCGGCCAAGCCAGCACCAGTGCCGCGAAGGCAGCCATCATGAACGCGCTGACCCATCGAACAATGGACGCCGGCGATGTCCCGGAGTCTGTTGAACGCATGAGCTGAGGTGGCGGCTCCTTCGACCCGCATGCGCGAGCATGCGGGTTGCCTCACAAGCAACCGAAGGAGCCACCAGAGTGAAGTCTCACACGAAG
>NZ_JBXVVZ010000006.1:0-208072 GCF_057219775.1 Aquabacterium sp. T101 | reverse complement strand
CCCTCCTCAAGGCCCTGGATGGCCGTCGCCCCGAAAGCGACAACGGCGCCGTCTTGAAGGCCGCGTAGCATGTCCACCGAGGAGCCGTCACCGGTCACGGTTCAACAGCGAGCGGGACATCGCCCAGAAGCGCGGCCAACCCCACTTCGCATTCTCTAGAAACCGTTGCTCGTTTGCTTGTAGGTGGCCGAGCATGGGAACCTCTTCAATCGCATACACGATATTGACACCAAGGTCATGCTCAAAAAAGTAGTCCTCGACCCCGCCGAAGATGACTTGTTCAGATGGGCGGGCTTTGGTGCCCTCGGCATACAGCCAAGCGAGATTTAAACGGAGTTCCCGGCGTTGACCGTCAACTTCGTAGCCGGTGAGGTGGTAGTCATGGAACGACTTAAGGGTGTTCATCGCACGATGATCAAGGCGGTTGTGCGGCCTAACGTTCGAGCTAAGCTGCCCGCGGAGGCATGCGCTGTAAGCCCGGGCCGCGATGATGCACCATGTGCCGCGGCCCGGGCTTACAGCGCATGCCGTAGCGGGTCAGCTTGAGCGAGGGGTTAGGCCGCACCCTTGCCGAACGCACGACTTGAGCCCCAGGCCAAACCGACAGCCAACAAGAGCGCAACTAGGCTGCCAAGGATGAGCCCTGCCGAAAGCGCCGTGGGGACGGCTATCAGTGCGGCAAGCAGAACGTAGATTGCACCTCCAACGGCGGCCACCTTCAGCGACGCACGGCGCCCCGCTGAAGGAAGCAGAAAGCCGGCGAAGGAGCCTATGAGTGCGACGAACCCAAGGACCGCGACCAGCGCAATGTGCAGGGAGAGCCGCTGCTCCCAGATGGCAGAGCCGCCCTTGGGAGGCATCTCAAACGTGAGTACTTCGAAGGCAACGACGAAAAGTAACCCACTTACAGCAAAGATAAATGCCTGGATTAGGGCTTTGCGCATTTGTGTGCGGCCTAACGTTCGAGGTGAGGCGGGACCGACGGCGAGGTGCCCTGCCCGCTGGACGGACAACACGTACAACCGGTAGGCGGGCAGGGCGCCTTGGCGTTGGGCCTCGCTTCGACCGAGGGGTTAGGCCGCATGTCTCCCCACCCACTTGAAGAGAGTGAAGAACACCAGCGCGAGGGCAAGCCAAAGGCCCACTTTGGCCAACCAGTAACCAGACCCTCTTGGACCCGCGCTACCGCCGAGCTTCTGCGTTAGGGCTGAGTTGTACTCCGCAAGCAGGTTCTCAATGACAACCTTCCCGTCGACAGAGACTTCCATGACTGCTCCTCGATGCGCCAAGTGCGACCGCACGCTGACCTGCGCGCCATGCACGTTGAAGCGCGCGATCTTTCCGAGAAACGACCACTGCCGAAGAACAAGCTTGTTGTTCACGTAGTAGCGCTCACCGCCAAACCAGCTCAGCTCAACACGGCAGAGCTGCGGCCCGGCTGGTGTTTGAACGCTGAAGTGCAGGACTGGTGCTTTCATGCGGCCTAACGTGTTTTCGGGAGACTGGATAAAAACTGAGCGTGCTGCATAAAACAGCCGTCCGTCTCCCCCGCAAGTGCTTGATGCATCTGCTTTTTCCCCCGACTCCAAGGGTTAACCAACCCCTCTCGAATGCCGAATTAACCGGCACTCCCGTTGGCCCGATTCTGTAAGGGCCATGCAGAGCTGACAAGGTTGGCTCTTGGGGGTGGGCGAGCCTCAATCAAGTCATTGGAAGCCGCCATCCCAACCGGACACACTCACGCGCACCGCCGCGCGCGCAGGCCGCCGCCCTACCTCACCCCAAACACCACCAACCTCACACACCGCGCATCCCGCGCCCCAAACGCCACGGCCACCACGCGGTTCAACCTATCCAGCCGCTGGGCTGCCGCCTCGAACCGCATCGCAGTACGAAAGTAGTAGCTCGCCGGGTCCACCGCATCGCCACGGGCCAGGGCGGCCAGCACCTCGGGCGGGCCGTGGCGCAGGCCCTGGCTCACCACCTGCACGCGCGCGCCTTCGGTGTCCTGCAGCACGTAGCGCGCGTCCACCTCCAGCACGCCGTCCGGGCGCAGCAGCTGCCAGTCGGCGCCGCCGCCCAGCACCTCGCCGTGCCAGCCCTGCAGCTCGCCCGCGCCCTCGAACCGGCCGCCGGTGATGGTGACCATGCGGCGCTCGCCCACGGCCATGGCGCCCAGCGTGAGCAGCTCGCCCACCTGCACTTCCAGGCGCAGCAGCGGGGCCAGGCCCTGGCCCGGCGGTGGGGGGAACTCGTGCATGCCCGCAGTATCCGGCACGCGGCAGGCGCTAGCATGGGCCGCGTACCCCCACCCCCGAGCCCGGATGTCCACGAGCATCACCCTGCCGCTGTGGTTGGCGCTGCTGGTCGGCGCGCTGGCGGCGTGGGCGCTGCTCGACCGGCTGCTCATGCCCAGCGCGCGCTGGTTCTGGAAGAGCCGCGCCAACCGCGTGCTAAACGAGGTGGGCCGCCGGCTCAAGATCGGCATCCGCCCCTTCCAGCAGGTGCGGCGCCAGGCGCTGATCGACCGGCTGATCTTCGACGACAAGGTGCAGCAGGCGGCGCAGGCCTTTGCCGACGCGCGAGGCATGCCGCGCGAGGTGGCGCTGGACCAGGTGCAACGCTATGCGCGCGAGATCGTGCCGGCGTTCAACGCCTACGTGTACTTTCGCGTGGGGTACTGGCTGGGCAAGAACGTGTCGCGCTTCCTGTACCGCGTGCGCATCGGCTACACGGACGACGCGGGCCTGAACGCCATTCCCGCCGACGCCACGGTGGTGTTCGTCATGAACCACCGCAGCAACATGGACTACGTGATCGCGTCCTACCTCGCCGCGGAGCGCGCCGCGCTGTCCTATGCGGTGGGCGAGTGGGCGCGCGTATGGGGGCTGCAGCAGCTCATCCGCGCCATGGGCGCGTACTTCGTGCGCCGCAACTCCAAGGACGACCTCTACCGCCGCGTGCTGGAACGCTACATCGCCATGGCCACCGAGGCCGGCGTCACGCAGGCGGTGTACCCCGAGGGCGGGCTCACGCGCGACGGCCTGATGCGCGAGCCGCGCTTCGGCGTGCTGGACTACATGCTGCGCGGCTTCCACACGCATGGCGAGCGCGACCTGGTGTTCGTGCCGCTCGGGCTCAATTACGACCGCGTGCTGGAAGACCGCACCCAGCTCATCGCCGGCGACGCCGCTGCGCCGCGCACGGGCCGGCTGGCCGCGGCGTGGCGCACGCTGCGCTTCGTGGGCACGCAGCTTGGGCTGCTGCTGCGCAGCCGCTGGCACCGCTTCGGCTACGCCTGCGTCAACTTCGGCACGCCGGTGTCGGTGCGCGCCTGGGCCGCGCAGCGCGGGGTGGACTTTGATCACCTGCCGCGCGACCAGCGCCAGGCCGAGGTGGCCGCGCTCGGCCGCCACCTGATGGACTCGGTGGGCCGGCTGATCCCGGTGCTGCCGGTGCCGCTGGTGGCCACCGTGCTGCTGGCGCAGGACGGCCGGCCGCTGGGCGAGCTGGAGCTCAAGTCCGCCGTGGCCGCGCTGGTGGCGCGCCTGCAGGAGCGCGACGCGCGCCTGTACCTGCCACGCAGCGACTGGGACTACGCCGTCACCTCCGGCCTGCGCATGCTGGAACAGCGCCACCTGGTGGACCGGGTGGACGGCCTGCTCGCCGCGCGCGCCAGCGAGCTGCCGCTGCTGCGCTACTACGCCAATTCCATCGCGCACCTGCTTGCGCCGCCGGCGGCCGCATGAGGCTCGCATGAGAGCCGCACTGGCCTTGGCCGGCCTGCTGGCGGCGGGGTGCGCCAGCCTGCCCCCGCCCCCGGCCAGCTTCATCACCGCCCTGCCCTCGCCGCAGGACTCGGCCTGCCTGCGCTGGATGCAGGCGCTGGACGCTGACGTGTCTGCCGCCGGCGTGCGCGACGCGGCGCACGACCCGGTACCGGGGTTCCCGATGCTGCGCGTGGACCGCGTCGCCGCCGCGCAGCAGCCGGCACCGGGCGCACCGCAAGCGGCCTTCGCCGCCTGGGTGGAGCATCTGCGCGCGCTGGACGAAACCGCGCGCCGGGTGGAAGTGGCCAACCTGTCGTCCGCCGGCGTGCCGGCCGCGCAGCGCGCGGCGCACGAATCGCGGTTGGCGGGCTGTTCGCGCCGGCTGGCGGCCGCGGTGCTGGCCGACGCCGCCTCGCACGCCGCACTGCGCGACCGCGCCCGCGTGCCCGACCGCTACAGCACCGCCGCACGCGCCGCCGGGCTGTACCCGCTGACGCGGCTGCCGTTCTTTGCGGGGGTGCAGCGCTGGCAGGCCGACCACACCGCCGCCATGCTGGCCGCCGCGCAGCAGCCGCTGCCGGCCCGCCCGCTGGTGCCGCAGGCGCGCGCCGCGCTGCCGTCGGCCACGCTGCAGGCGCCGCCGGGGGCCCCGCCGCTCGACGCCGCCGCGGCCGAGCGGCTGCTGGCGCTGCATGCGCCGCGCTTTCACATCGACCGGCGTGGCACGTTCGACGACCCCGGCGCGCCGGCCTGGGGCGCGGACGGCCAGCCGCGCGTGGACACCGCGCGACCGGTGGTCTACCAGCGCCTCGCGCACACGCGGGTGCAGGGCCGGCTGCTCACGCAGCTGGTCTACACGCTGTGGTTTCCCGAGCGGCCGCGCACCGGCGCGCTGGACCTGCTGGGCGGCACGCTCGACGGCGTGATCGTGCGCCTGACGCTCGGCCCCGACGGCCAGCCGCGCCTGCTGGACACCATCCACACCTGCGGCTGCTACCACCTGTTCTTCCCCGGCCCGGGCGTGGCGCTGCGGCCCGGCGCGCCGGACGACGAGGAATGGGCCTTCGTGCCGGCGCCGCTGCCGCGCTACGGCGCGGGCGAGCGGCTGGTGGTCCGCCTGGCGTCGGCCACGCACTACGTGCTCGGCGTGGGCGTGGCGCCGGCAGGCGACGCGCCGGCCGACGCCGTGCCCTACGAGCGCCGGCCGGAAGACGACCTGCAGCGCCTGCCCTGGCCCGGCGGCGGCACGCGTAGCCTGTACGGCCCGAGCGGGCTGGTCGCCGGCACCGAGCGCGGCGAACGCTACGTCTTCTGGCCCATGGGCATCGCCAGCGCCGGCGCCATGCGCCAGTGGGGCCACCACGCCACCGCCTTCGTCGGCCGCCGCCACTTCGACGACGCCGACCTGCTCGACCGCCGCTTCACCGGCTTGATCGATTAGCCGTTCCGCGGCACCCAAGAAAAAGGGACCCTCGCGGGTCCCTTCGGCGCAGCGTCGGTGCGCAGTCAGCCCATATGCAGGCCGCCGTTGCAGGAAAAATCTGCACCGGTGGTGAAGCCCGAGTCTTCACCCGCCAGCCAGGCGACCACGGAGCCGATCTCTTCCGGCGTGCCCAGGCGCTTCACGGGAATCGTGGCAACGATCTTCTCCAGCACTTCCGGCTTGATCGCGCGGACCATGTCGGTGCCGATGTAGCCCGGGCTCACGGTGTTCACGGTCACGCCCTTGGCGGCCAGCTCCTGCGCCAGCGCCATCGTGAAGCCGTGCATGCCGGCCTTGGCCGCCGAGTAGTTGGTCTGGCCGGCCTGGCCCTTCTCGCCGTTCACCGAGCTGATCTGGATGATGCGGCCCCAGCCCTTTTCCACCATGCCCGGCACCACCTGCTTGGTGACGTTGAACATGCTGTTGAGGTTGGTGTCGATGACGGCCTTCCAGTCTTCCGGCGACATCTTCAGGAACATGCGGTCGCGCGTGATGCCGGCGTTGTTCACCAGCACGTCGATCGTGCCGTGCTCGGCCACGGCCTTGGTGAAGGCTTCCACGGTGGAATCCCAGTCGGCCACGTTGCCCACCGAGGCGTAGAACGTGTAGCCGAGCGCCTTCTGCTCGTCGAGCCACTTGTTGAAGTCACGGCTCGGGCCGCAGCCGGCGATGACCTTGAAGCCTTCCTTGGCCAGGCGGTGGCAGATGGCCGTGCCGATGCCGCCCATGCCCCCCGTGACGTACGCAACTTTCTGTGCCATGTCCTAGTCTCCTTGTTGGACGGTTCGACTCTAGCGCTCGACGGTCAGCGCCACACCCATGCCACCCCCGATGCAGAGGCTGGCGATCCCCTTCCTGGCGTTGCGGCGCTGCATCTCGTGCAGCAGCGTCACCAGGATGCGGCAGCCCGACGCGCCGATCGGGTGCCCGATCGCGATCGCGCCGCCGTTGACGTTGACCTTGCTCGTGTCCCAGCCCATTTCCTGGTGCACGGCGCAGGCCTGGGCCGCGAAGGCCTCGTTGATCTCGAGCAGGTCCAGGTCGGCGGGCTTCCAGCCGGCGCGCTCGAGCGCGCGGCGGCTGGCCGGCACCGGGCCCATGCCCATCGTGGCGGGGTCCAGGCCCGCCGACGCGTAGCTGGCAATGCGCGCCAGCGGCGTCAGGCCCAGCTGGTCGGCCTTCTTCGCGCTCATCACCACCACGCCCGCGGCGCCGTCGTTCAGGCCCGACGCGTTGCCGGCGGTCACGGTACCGGCCTTGTCGAAGGCGGGGCGCAGGCCGGCCAGCGCGGCGGCGTCGGTCTTGCGGTTGATGAACTCGTCGGCGGCAAACACCACCGGGTCGCCCTTCTTCTGCGGGATCGAGAACGGCACGATCTCGTCCTTGAAGCGGCCGGCGTCCTGCGCCGCGGCGGCCTTGCGCTGCGACTCCAGCGCCAGCGCGTCCTGCGCCTCGCGGCCGATGCCGTACTGGCGCGCCACGTTCTCGGCAGTGATGCCCATGTGGTACTGGTTGTACACGTCCCACAGGCCGTCGACGATCATCGAGTCGATCATCTTCCAGTCGCCCATGCGCTGGCCGTCGCGCGAGCCCTGCAGCACGTGCGGGCTCATGCTCATGCTTTCCTGGCCGCCGGCGATCACGATGTCGCTGTCGCCGTCGCGCACGGCCTGGGCCGCCAGCATCACGGCCTTCAGGCCCGAGCCGCACACCTTGTTGATCGTCATCGCCGGCACCGCCTTGGGCAGGCCGGACTTGATGACCGCCTGGCGCGCCGGGTTCTGGCCCGCGCCCGCGGTGAGCACCTGGCCCAGGATCACCTCGCCGATCTGGTCGCCTTCGAGGCGCGCGCGCTTGAGCAGGTCCTGGATCACGGCCGCGCCCAGGTCGGCGGCGGGGGTGCGGGCGAGCGTGCCGCCGAACTTGCCCACGGCGGTGCGGGCGGCGGCGACGATGACGATGTCCATGGCCATGGAAGAGGCTCCTCGTGTGGGGGGGTCAGGCTTTGGCTTTGACGTAGCGGCCGGGCGCAGGTTCGATCGACTTGTGGCGGCGGTCGCCGTAGCCCTTGGGCGCGGGCACCATCTTGCCGGCGTGCGGCTTGAGCCAGGCCGCCCAGTCCGGCCACCAGCTGCCGGGCTTCTCGGTGGCGCTGTCCAGCCATGCCGAGGCCTTGCCGCCGAGCTTGCCGTCCACCCAGTGGCTGCGCTTGCCGGCCGCGGGCGGGTTGATCACGCCGGCGATGTGGCCCGACGCGCCGAGCACGAAGCGCACCTTGCCCTTGAGGATCTTGGTGCTCTCGAAGGCCGCCTCCCAGGGCACGATGTGGTCCTCGCGCGAGGCGTACACGAACACCGGCGCCTTGATGCGCGCGAGGTCGAGCTTCTCGCCGCACACCGTGAGCTTGCCGGGCTGGCGCAGCTCGTTTTGCAGGTAGGTGTGGCGCAGGTACCAGCAGAACATCGGCCCGGGCAGATTGGTCGAGTCGCCGTTCCAGTAGAGCAGGTCGAACGGCGGCGGCTTGTCGCCCTTGAGGTAGTTGCCGACGACGTAGTTCCACACCAGGTCGTTCGGGCGCAGGAAGCTGAAGGTGGTGGCGAGTTCCTTGCCGCGCAGCAGGCCCGGGCCCTGCGGCGCCTGCTCGCCGATCGTCACCTCGCGCAGCTGCACCGCGGGCTCGTCGATGAACAGGTCCAGCACGCCGGTGTTGGAAAAGTCCAGCAGCGTGGTCAGCAGCGTGAGGCTGGCCGCGGGATGCTCGCCGCGCGCGGCCAGCACGGCCAGCGCGGTGGCCAGGATGGTGCCGCCGACGCAGAAGCCCAGCGTGTCGATCTGCTGCTGCCCGCTGATGGCCTGCACCTCGCGGATGGCACGGATGGCCGCATGCTCGATGTAGTCGTCCCAGGTCTTGTCGACGATGGACTCGTCCGGGTTGCGCCAGCTCACCACGAACACCCGGTGGCCCTGGCCCACGGTGTAGCGGATCAGCGAGTTCTCGGGCTGCAGGTCGAGGATGTAGTACTTGTTGATGCACGGCGGCACGAACAGCATCGGCCGCTCGTGCACCCTGGCCGTGAGCGGCTTGTATTCGAGCAGCTGGAACAGCTCGTTCTCGAACACCACGGCGCCCTCGGTGGTGGCCACGTTGCGGCCCACCTCGAACACGCTTTCGTCGGTCTGCGACACGTGGCCCTGCTGCACGTCGCCCCACAGGTGCGCCAGGCCCTGGGCGATGCTCTCGCCCTTGGTGTCCAGCGCCTTGCGCTGCGCCTCGGGGTTGAGCGCGAGGAAGTTGCTCGGCGCGGCGGCGTCGATCCACTGCTGCACCGCGAAGCGCACGCGGGCGCGGGTCTTCTCGTCGCCCTCGATGGCGTCGGCCATCTTCATCAGCGTGCGGGCGTTGAGCAGGTAGGTCTGCGCGGTCAGCGCGGCGGCCGGGTTGGCCACCCAGTCGCTGGCGGCGAAGCGGCGGTCGGGCAGCTTCGGCGGGTCGGCCGGCGCCTGGCCGGACATGCGCTCGAGCGTGCTGTTCCACAGCGCCGTGGCTTCCTTCAGGTAGTCGGCCTGCAGCTCGCTCAGCGCCTTGGGCGGCAGGGTCAGGCCGGCGGCGGCCTGAAGCATGCTGCCGACGGCCTTGCCGAAGGCGTCGGCGGGCTCGGCGCCCGGGGGCGTGGAGGGGGTGCGGGGCATCGCGATGTCTCCTGGTCTTGTCCCGTCACGAGCGGGTCGCTGGCGGCTCGTGAACAATGCCATGTTGTAGGCCGTCTGGCTTACCGCACTATGACTCAAGCTCCCGGATCACGGGATACGCAACAATGCTCTATCTCGTCGCCCTGGCCTGGATGTACGTGGTGCTGATGGTGGCCGTGGCCGAGGCCATGTCGCCCAACGGCACCGCCGTCGGGGTGGCCTTCACCGTGATCGGCTGGGGCGTGCTGCCGCTGTCGGTGGTGCTGTACATCCTGTCGACGCCGGCCCGGCGTCGGGCCCGCCGCGCCGCGCAGGCGGCGGCCGAGGCGCAGGCCGCGGCCGTGGACGCCGGCTCAGGGCCGGATCCACACCCCGGCGGCCATGCGGCCGGTGACCCGGTCGCGCCGGAACGAAAAGAACCTTGACCGGTCGGCCACCGTGCACCAGTGGCCTCCGGCCACGTGCCTGAGGCCGGCAACCACAAGACGGTCGCGCGCCAGAGCCGGCAGGTCGGCCAGCCAGCGCGGCGCGCCGTCCGCGCCGGGGCCGCTCGGCACGAAGCGCGGGCCCGGGGCGCCCGGGTCAGAACCAAAGGCCTGCAGCACGTCGGCCCCCACCTCGAAAGCGTCCGGCCCGATGCAGGGCCCAAGCCAGGCGTGCAGGTCGGCCGGGACGCAGCCGGTGGCGTCGCACAGCGCGGCCACGGTGGCTTCCAGCACGCCGCCGGCCAGGCCGCGCCAGCCGGCATGCGCCGCGCCCACGCCGCGGGCGCCGGGCGCGGCGAACAGCACCGGCAGGCAGTCGGCCACCATCACGGTGCAGGCCAGGCCCGGCTCGGTGGTGATGCAGGCGTCGGCCTGCTGCGGCTCGGCCGGGCGCAGGTCGGCGGCCGTGTGGCGCAGCACGCGCGTGCCGTGCACCTGCGACAGGTACACCGTGGGCACGCCCATCGCCGCCTCGTAGCGGCGCCGGTTCTCGGCCACGGCCTCGGGCGCGTCGCCCGACGACCGGCCGAGGTTCATCGAATCGAAGGGCGGCAGGCTCACGCCGCCGGCGCGCGTGGTGACCAGCGCGCCCACGCGCGGGTCCGCCGCCCAGGCGGGGCGCAGGAAGGCGTCGCTACGCGGCATCGGGGCACTTCGACGGCTGGGTGCCGTCGAACGCGGGCAGCGCCATGCAGGCGTCGAACACGCGCATCACCGTGGGCACGTGGTCGAGGCGGCAGTCCATGCGCTGCGCGTTGAAGATCTGCGGCACCAGCACCGCGTCGGCCAGCGTGGGGGCGTCGCCGTGGCAGAAGCGGCCGGTGCGCGGGTCGGCGAGCTGGCGCTCCACCACTTCCAGCCCGGTCTCGACCCAGTGGCGGTACCAGCGGTTCTTGTCGTCTTCCGACAGCTTCAGGTCGCGCACCAGGTAGCGCAGCACGCGCAGGTTGTTCAGCGGGTGGATCTCGCAGGCGATGTCCAGCGCGATGGCGCGCACGCGGGCGCGGCCGGCGGCGTCGGCGGGCAGCAGTGGCGGCTCAGGATGGGTCTCGTCCAGGTACTCCATGATCGCCAGCGACTGGGTGACCACCGCGTCGCCGTCCACCAGCGCCGGCACCAGGCGCGACGCCGACACCGCGGCGTAGGACTCCTTGAACTGGGCGTCCTGCAGCAGGTGCACCGCCTTGTAGTCGTAGTCCAGGCCCTTGAGCGCCAGCGCGATGCGCACGCGGTACGACGCGGACGAACGGAAGTAGTTGTAGAGCTGCATGGCGCGAACCCCGGGAGCGTGGACGGCCATGATGCCATCGCTACACTTGCCCGCCATGCTGCTGTCCGCGCGAGAGCGAATCCGGTTCTGCCGTGCCTGCGGCCACGCGGTCACCTACCGCGTGCCCGCGGACGACAACCGCGAGCGCGCGGTGTGCCCGTCCTGCGCCACCATCCACTACGAGAACCCGCTCAACGTGGTGGGCACGGTGCCGGTGTGGGGCGACCGCGTGCTGCTGTGCAAGCGCGCCATCGAGCCGCGGCACGGCCTGTGGACCCTGCCCGCGGGCTTCCTGGAACTGGGCGAGACCACCGAGCAGGGCGCGCTGCGCGAGACCGACGAGGAAGCCGGGGCCCGCATCGAGCTGGGCCCGCTGTTCGCGGTGCTCAACGTGCCGCGCGTGGGCCAGGTGCATTTCTTCTACCGCGCCACGATGACCTCGCCCGAGCTCGACCCCGGCAGCGAGACCCTGGAAGCCCGCCTCTTCGCCGAGGACGAGGTGCCCTGGGACCAGATCGCTTTTCGCACCGTGCGTGAAACCTTGGCACATTTCTTCGCCGATCGCCGGGCCGGTGAATTCCGGCTGCACTGCGCCGATATAGGCTAACGAGGCTCTGCCCCTGCCGGGGTGGCGCTGTCCTTTCACAAGCCATGACCGCGAGCGCTCCCGCCCGACTCCGTGAAGACCTGATCCACCCCGACCCGCTGCTCGACAGCCTGGTCGAGGTGTGCCGTCTGCACGGCCAGGGCGCGTCGCGCGCGTCGCTGTCGGCCGGCCTGCCGCTGGTGGACGGCCGTCTGACGCTGGACCTGGCCGAGCGAGCCGCCGCGCGGGCCGGCATGGCCACCCGGCTGCAGCGCGTGGCGCTGGACGCGATCGACCCCGCCGCCCTGCCCGCCGTGCTGGTGCTGGCGCAGTCGCAGACCTGCGTGCTCACCGGCTGGGCCGACGACGGCAGCGCGCAGGTGCTGCTGCCGCAGACCGGCCAGGGCGCGGTGAGCCTACCGCGCGACGAGCTGGCCGCGCGCTACAGCGGCGTGGCCCTCTTCGTGCGGCCGCAGTTCCGCTTCGACGGCCGCACCTCGGCCGTGCGCCCGACGCGGCGCGGCCACTGGTTCTGGTCCGCCGTGGGCGCGCAGCGCTTCGTCTACCGCGACGTGCTGGCCGCCGCTGCGCTGGTGAACGTGTTCGCGCTGGCGTTCCCGATCTTCTCGATGAACGTGTACGACCGCGTGGTGCCGAACAACGCCGTCGAGACCCTGTGGGCCATGGCGGTGGGCATCGTGCTGGTGCTGTGCGCCGACCTGTGGCTGCGCAGCCTGCGCAGCCGCTTCGTCGACGAGGCCAGCGCGCGCATCGACGTGGAGCTGTCGGCGCGCCTGATGGAGCGGGTGCTCGGCCTGCGCCTGGCGCACCGGCCGGAGTCGGTGGGCTCGTTCGCCAGCAACCTGCGCGGCTTCGAGCAGGTGCGCGACTTCATCGCGTCGTCCACCGTCACCACGCTGATCGACCTGCCCTTCGCGCTGCTGTTCGTGCTGGTGATGGCGTGGCTGTCGCCGTGGCTCGCGGTGCCGGTGGTGGTGGTGTTCGGCATCATCGTGGTGCTGGGCTGGGTGCTGCAGCACCGCCTGCACCAGCTGTCGGAGACCACCTGGCGCGCGTCGGCGCAGCGCAACGCCACGCTGATCGAGAGCCTGACCGGCCTGGAGACCATCAAGGCCCAGGGCGCCGAGGGCCTGATCCAGGCGCGCTGGGAGCGGGCCAACACCTTCCTCGCGCGCATCAACGTGCGCATGCGCGCGCTGTCGTCGTCGGCGATGTACGGCACGGCGTGGCTGACGCAGCTCACCAGCGTGATGGTGATCCTGATCGGCGTGTACCTGATCGGCGAGCGCCAGATCACCATGGGCGCGCTGATCGCCGCCGGCATGCTGGCCGGCCGCGCGCTCGCCCCCGCCGGCCAGGTGGTGGGCCTGCTGATGCAGTACCAGGGCGCGCGCACCGCGCTCGAGTCGCTGGACAAGCTGATGGCGCAGCCGGTGGAGCGCCCGTCGCTGGCCGAGGGCGGCGCGCCCTTCGTGCAGCGGCGCGACTTCAAGGGCGAGATCGAGCTGCGCAGCGTGCGCTTCGCCTACCCCAACCGCGAGGACCTCGCGCTCGACGGCGTGAGCCTGAAGGTCGCGCCGGGCGAGAAGGTGGCCTTCATCGGCCGCGTCGGCTCGGGCAAGAGCACGATCCAGCGCCTGGTGATGGGCCTGTTCCAGCCGATGGAACCCAACGGCGGCGCCGTGCTGCTGGACGGCATCGACCTGCGCCAGCTCGACCCGGCCGACGTGCGGCGCAACATCGGCTGCGTGTCGCAGGACGTGCTGCTGTTCCACGGCACCCTGCGCGAGAACATCGCCTTCGGCATGCCGCATGCGGACGACGCGGCCATCGTGGCCGCCGCCGAGGTGGCCGGCCTGACCGACTTCGTGCATCGCCATCCCAAGGGCTTCGACATGCCGGTGGGCGAGCGCGGCGAGCAGCTGTCCGGCGGGCAGCGCCAGGCCGTGGGCATCGCCCGCGCGGTGCTGCACAACGCGCCGATCCTGCTGCTGGACGAACCCACCAGCGCGATGGACTTTTCCACCGAGGCGCATGTCACCCAGCGCCTGGCCGAGTTCGCGCAGGGCAAGACCGTGCTGCTGGTGACGCACCGCACGTCGCTGCTGCAGTTCGTCAACCGCGTGATCGTGGTCGACAACGGCCGCGTCGTCGCCGACGGCCCGCGCGACCGCATCATGGAAGCCCTGCAGAGCGGGCGGATCGCGAGGGCGGCATGAGCGGTTTTCAAGCCGCCGGCCGCCGCCTGCACGCCGGGCTGGAGCGCGTGCGCATCGCGCTGGAGCCGGTGACGAAACGCTGGCTCGGCAGCCCGATGGACGACCAGCAGGCGCGCGAGGCCGGGCTGCAGCCCTTCGAGGCCGAGGCCGACGCGCTGATCTCGCGCCAGCGCACGCACCGGGCGCAGAAGATCGTCCGCGCCGCGGTCGTCGCGGTGCTGCTGCTGCTGCTGTGGGCCGCCCTGGCGCAGGTGGACGAGGTGACGCGCGGCGAGGCCCGCGTGATCCCGTCGCGCCAGTTGCAGGTGGTGCAGTCGCTCGACGGCGGCGTGGTCTCGGAGATCGCGGTGCAGGAAGGCCAGGTGGTCGAGGCCGGCCAGTTGCTGCTGCGTGTGGAGGAGACGCGGGCCACCGCCGGCATGCGCGAGAGCGCGGCCACCGGCATCGCGCTGCAGGCGCGGGCGGCGCGGCTGCGCGCGCTGGCCGAGGGCAAGCCCTTCGTGCCGCCGCCGGCCAAGGACGACGACGACCGCCGCACCATCGACGAGGAGCAGCGCCTGTACCAGTCGCGCCGCTCGGAGCTGGAAGCGCAGCTCGCCGTGGTGCGCCAGCAGATGGCGCAGCGCGAGCAGGAGCGCAGCGAGGCCCAGGCGCGCCGCACCGCGGCCCAGCGCGGGCTCGATCTGGCGCAGCAGGAGCTGGCGCAGACCCGGCCGCTGCTGGCCACCGGCGCGGTGTCGCAGGTGGACATCCTGCGCCTGGAACGCGACGTGTCCAAGAACCGCGGCGAGGCCGAGCAGGCCGGCGCCCAGATCGCGCGCGCCGCGGCAGCCATCGCCGAGTCGCAGCGCAAGGCCCAGGAGGCGGAACTGGCGTTCCGCAACGAGGCGCGGCGCGACCTCGCCGAGGCGATGGGCAAGCTCAATGCGCTGAACGAGGGCCAGGTGGCGCTGGCCGACAAGGTGAGCAAGTCGCAGATCAAGAGCCCCGTGCGCGGCCGCGTGCAGCGCCTGCTGGCCAACACCGTGGGCGGCGTGGTGCAGCCGGGCAAGGACATCGTCGAGATCGTGCCGCTGGACGACACGCTGGTGCTGGAGGCGCGCGTGGCGCCGAAGGACATCGCGTTCATCCGCCCCGACCAGGCCGCGACCGTGAAATTCACCGCGTACGACTTCTCGATCTACGGCGGCCTGGAGGCCAAGGTGGAGAACATCAGCCCCGACACCGTGGTGGACGACCGCGGCAACGCGTTCTACCTGGTGCGGGTGCGCACGCTCAAGCCGGGCTTCAACGACAAGCTGCCGATCATCCCCGGCATGACCGCCGAGGTGGACGTGCTCACCGGCAAGAAGACCGTGCTGTCCTACCTGCTCAAGCCAGTGCTCAAGGTCCGCGACGGCGCCCTGCGCGAGCGCTGACCCCCTCTTCGCGGGCCTCAAGCGGCCCCGGGCCGCGCCGAAATCACGACGAGCCGTGCTGCCGTTACAGGCGGGCGCGCCGTGGCCTGCGGAAACAAATCGTTTCCTTCAGTGATGACAGTCACGGTGCGCTTTCGCTGCGACGCTCACGGCGCGTGTTCCGTCGGTATCCTCCCCGCGCGCAAACGATCCCAGCGAGAAAGCCTTGTCCATGCCCACCTTCGATAACACCCCCCGAGGCACTGTCGTCAGCATCTGGGGCAAGGCCTACATCCGGGGTGCGGACGGCGTGTGGCGCCCGCTGAAGCTGGGCGAGCTGGTCAAACCGGGCGATGCGCTGCTGACCGAGCAGAACGCCATCGTGCTGATGTCCGACGCCAAGGGCGCCACCGTGACGCTGCCCGACGGCACGCCGGTCGACCGCGCGATCACGGCCGTGGAACAGGGCCAGCCCGACGCGGCGCCGGCCGCCGGCCTGGCCGGCGGCGACGGCGGCGGCCTGCAGCCGGGGCTGCGCGTCGACCGCGTCGTGGAATCCGTCACGCAGGCCGACGCGGCCGTGCGCCTGGACGGCCCGGTCTTCGTGTCCGGCCTGGCCACGCAGAGCGACCCGGCCCTCACCGCCGGCACCGGCGGCGGCCTGAACGCGCCCACGTCGGCCATCGGCGCCACCGAGTCCGGCGCGCCTGTGAGCCTGGGCCTCACCGCGCCCACCGGCAGCGGCACGCTGGTCGTCACCGTGACGCAGGTGCCCGCGATCGGCCAGATCGTGCGCCCGGACGGCTCGCCTGTGGCGGCCGGCGCGACGCTGACCCCGGCCGACCTGGCCGGCCTGCGCTACGTGCCGCCGGCCGACTACAACGGCACCGCGCCGGTCGGCGGATTCACCTACACCGTGACCAACGGCAGCAGCAGCGCCACCGGCGGCACGCAGATCAGCCTCACCGCCGTCAACGACGCGCCGGTGGCCACCGCCGGCAGCGCCGCGGGCCTGGAGGACGGCCTGCTGGGCGTGTCGCTCGGCGGCACCGACGTCGACGGCACCATCGCCGTGGTGCGCGTGGGCACGCTCCCGGCCAACGGCACGCTGCTGCTGGCCGACGGCGTCACCGCCGTCGTCGCGGGCCAGGACCTGACGCCGGCCCAGGCCGCGAACCTGGTGTTCCGCCCCGCCGCCAACTTCAACGGCAGCGCCAGCCTGAGCTTCGTCGTCGTCGACAACAGCGGCGCAGTGTCGTCGCCCGCCAGCTTCGCGCTGACCGTGGCCGCGGTGAACGACGCCCCCGTGGCGGCGCCCGACAGCGTGAGCACCGTCGGCACCGTGCCGGTGTTGGTGGCCGTGGGCGGCAACGATTCCGACCCCGACGGCGATGCGCTGACGGTCACCGGCGCCAGCGTGGCCCCGGCGCTGGGCAGCGTGAGCGTGGCCGCCGACGGCAGCGTCACCTTCACCGCGGCGCCCGGCGTCAGCGGCCCCGTGGTCGTCACCTACACCGTGGCCGACCCGAGCGGCGCCACCACCACCGGCACGCTCACGGTCAACGTGGCCGCCGCCCCCACCGTGAGCGTGGACGGCCCGGCGCTCACCAACGACAGCACGCCCACGATCACCGGCAGCACCAACCTCGCCCCGGGCTCCACCGTCACGTTGACCGTGACCGGCGCCAACGGCGCGGTGCAGACCTTCACCGCCACCGTGCAGCCCGACGGCCGCTACAGCGCCGACGTGCCCGCCGCTCTGGTGGACGGCCCGTACAGCGTGACCGCGTCCGTCTCGGTGGGCGGCGCCAGCGCCAGCGCCACCGACGGCGGCAGCGTGGACACCGCGGCGCCCACGGTCACCGTGGACGCGCCCGCGCTCGGCAACGACAGCACGCCCACGATCACCGGCACCACGAACCTGCCGGCGGGATCGACGATCACGCTCACCGTGACCGACGCCAACGGCGCGGTGCAGACCTTCACCGCCACCGTGCAGCCCGGCGGCACCTACAGCGCCGACGTGCCCGCGCCGCTGGCCGAAGGCGGCTACAGCGTGGTGGCGCTGGGCACCGACGGCGCCGGCAACACCGGCAGCGCCAGCGACACCGGCACCCTGGACCTGACCCCGCCCGCCCTCACGGTGGACGCGCCGCTGCTGGGCAACGACAGCACGCCCACGATCACCGGCACCACGGACCTGCCCGCCGGCTCGGTGATCACGCTCACCGTGACCGACGCCAACGGCGCGGTGCAGACCTTCACCGCCACCGTGCAGCCCGGCGGCACCTACAGCGCCGACGTGCCCGCCGCGCTGGCCGAAGGCGGCTACACGGTCACGGCGTCGGCCACCGACCCGGCCGGCAACGCCGCCAGCGCCAGCGACAGCGGCACGCTGGACCTGACCCCGCCCACGCTGAGCGTGGACGCCCCGGCGCTGACCAACGACAGCACGCCCACGATCACCGGCAGCACCAACCTCGCCCCGGGCGCCACCGTCACGCTGACCGTGACCGGCGCCAACGGCGCGGTGCAGACCTTCACCGCCACCGTGCAGCCCGGCGGCACCTACAGCGCCGACGTGCCCGCCGCGCTGGCCGAGGGGGGCTACACGGTCACGGCGTCGGCCACCGATCCGGCCGGCAACGCCGCCAGCGCCAGCGACAGCGGCACGCTGGACCTGACCGCACCCACGCTCACGGTGGACGCACCGGCGCTCACCAACGACAGCACCCCGACGATCAGCGGCAGCACCGACCTGCCCGCAGGGTCGGTGGTCACGCTCACGGTCACCGGTGCCAACGGCGCGGTGCAGACCTTCACCGCCACCGTGCAGCCCGGCGGCACCTACAGCGCCGACGTGCCCGTGGCCCTGGTGCAGGGCAACTACACGGTCGTGGCCAGCGCCACGGACGCCGCAGGCAACAGCGCGTCGGCCAGCGACAACGGCGCGCTCGACCTGACGCCGCCGGCGATCACGGTGGACGCGCCCGCCATCACCAACGACACCACGCCGTCGATCAGCGGCACCACCGACCTGCCGGCCGGCGCCACCATCACGCTGACGGTGACCGGTGCCAACGGCGCGGTGCAGACCTTCACCGCCACGGTGCAGGCGGGCGGCAGCTACAGCGCCAGCGTGCCCGCCGCCCTGGTGGCCGGCGCCTTCACGGTAAGCGCCAGCGGCACCGACGCCGCGGGCAACAGCGCCAGCGCCAGCGACAGCGGCACGGTGGACCTGACGGCGCCCAGCCTCGCGGTGGACGCCCCGGCCCTCACCAACGACAGCACGCCCACCATCACCGGCACCACCGACCTGCCGGCCGGCGCCACCATCACGCTCACGGTGACCGCGTCCAACGGCGCGGTGCAGACCTTCACCACCACCGTGCAGGCCGGCGGCACCTTCAGTGCCGACGTGCCCGCCCCGCTGGCCGAAGGCACCTACGTGGTCGACGCCACCGGCACCGACGGCGCCGGCAACAGCGCCAGCGCCAACGACAGCGGCGCCATCGACCTGACGCCGCCCGCCGCGTCGATCAGCGTCAACGCCATCACCGGCGACGACATCGTCAACGCCGGCGAAGTGGCCGGCAGCGTGGCCATCACCGGCAGCGTGGGCGGCGACGTGCAGGTGGGCGACATCGTCACCCTGGTGGTCAACGGCACCACCTACACCGGCAGCGTTCAGGCCGGCAACACGTTCTCCATCGCCGTGGCCGGCGCCGACGTGCTGGCCGACCCGGACCGCCGCATCGACGCGTCGGTGAGCACCACCGACGCCGCCGGCAATGCCGGCACGGCCAGCGCGACGCGCACCTACGCGGTGAACACCGCGCCGGTGGCCGTGGCCGACACCGTGGCCGTGGGCGAGGACAGCGCGTCCGCCGCGGGCGACGCCACGCCCGGCACGCCGGGCCAGGACAGCGACGCCGACGGCGACCCCCTCACCGTGACCGGCGTGGCCGTGGGCGCCGTGCCCTCGGCCAGCGGCAACGTGGGCAGCGCGGTGGCGGGCAGCTGGGGCAGCCTGACGCTCAACGCCGACGGCAGCTACACCTACGTGCCGGGCCCGGCCGCGCAGTCGCTCGACGCCGGCCAGACCGTCACCGACACCTTCACCTACACCATCGCCGACGGCCGCGGCGGCAGCGCCACGGCCACCCTCACCGTCAGCGTGACGGGGGCGGACGACCCGACCGTGATCACGGGCACGCTCAGCGGCGCCGTGGTGGAAGACGGCGTGGCCACCGCCACCGGCAGCCTGACCGCGACCGACGCCGACGTGGGCACGCGCGCCTTTGCGCCCCAGGTGGGCACGGCCGGCGCCTACGGCAGCTTCTCGATCGACGCCGCGGGCCAGTGGACCTACGTGCTGTCCAACGCCGCGCCGCAGGTGCAGGCCCTGGCCGGCGGCCAGGTGGTCACCGAGACCTTCACCGTCGCGGCCGACGACGGCACCACCGTCACGGTGACCGTGACGGTGACGGGCACCGACGACGCGCCGGTCATTTCGTCCGGCATCGGCGCCGTTACCGAAGACACCACACCGACGGCGAGCGGCACGCTCACCGCGACCGACGCCGACAACCCGGCGCTGGCCTTCGTGGCCGGCACGCAGGCCGGCGCCTACGGCTCGCTCACGCTGAACGCCGCTGGTGCCTGGACCTATACGCTCGGCGCCGCTGCGCAGTCGCTGGCCGGAGGTCAGGTCGTCACCGACACGTTCACCATCACGCTGAACGACGGCTCGACCACCACGGTCACGATCACCGCAACCGGCACGGACGACGCGCCCGTCATCAGCAGTGGCACCGGTGCTGTCACCGAAGACACCTCGCCGACGGCGACCGGCACGCTCACCGCGACCGACGCGGACAACCCGGCGCTGGCCTTTGTCGCCGGCACGCAGGCCGGCGCCTACGGCTCGCTGACCCTGAACGCCGCGGGCGCGTGGACCTACACCCTCGGCCCGGCCGCTCAGGCTCTGGCTGGCGGCCAAGTCGTCACCGACACGTTCACGGTCACGCTGACCGATGGCTCGACCACGACCGTCACCATCACCGCCACGGGTACCGACGACGCTCCTGTCATCAGCTCCGGCACCGGCACGGTCACCGAGGACACTTCGCCCACCGCGACCGGCACGCTCACGGCGACCGATGCGGACAACCCGGGCCTCGCCTTCGTCGCCGGCACGCAAGCCGGTGCCTACGGCTCGCTGACCCTGAACGCCGCCGGTGCGTGGACCTACACGCTGGGCGCTGCAGCGCAGGCTCTTGCTGGTGGCCAGGTGGTGACTGACACCTTCACCATCACGCTGAACGACGGCTCGACGACGACCGTCACCATCACTGCCACGGGTACCGACGACGCGCCCGTCATCAGCAGTGGCACCGGTGCTGTCACTGAGGACATCTCGCCGACCGCGACGGGCACCCTCACGGCCAGCGACGCCGACAACCCGGCGCTGGCCTTCGTGGCGGGCACTCAAGCCGGTGCCTACGGCTCGCTGACCCTGAACGCCGCGGGCGCGTGGACCTACACGCTCGGCGCCGCCGCGCAGGCTCTGGCCGGCGGTCAGGTCGTCACCGACACGTTCACCATCACGCTGAACGACGGGTCGACCACCACGGTCACGATCACGGCCACCGGCACGGACGACGCGCCCGTCATCAGTTCGGGTACCGGCACGGTCACCGAGGACACCTCGCCCACGGCTTCTGGCACGCTCACCGCGACGGATGCCGACAACCCTGCCCTCGCCTTCGTCGCCGGTTCGCAAGCCGGCGCCTATGGCTCGCTCACGCTGAACTCGGCGGGCGCGTGGACCTACACCCTCGGCCCGGCCGCTCAGGCGCTGGCCGGTGGCCAGGTCGTCACGGACACGTTCACGATCACGCTCAACGACGGCTCGACCACGACGGTCACGATCACGGCCACCGGCACGGACGACGCACCGGTCATCAGCTCTGGCACAGGCGCAGTTACCGAAGACACCTCGCCGACCGCGACGGGCACGCTCACCGCGACCGATGCCGACAATCCCGCGCTGGCCTTCGTCGCCGGCACTCAAGCCGGCGCGTATGGCTCGCTGACGCTGAACGCCGCGGGCGCGTGGACCTACACCCTCGGCCCGGCCGCTCAGGCGCTGGCCGGAGGCCAGGTCGTCACCGACACGTTCACGATCACGCTGAACGATGGCTCCACGACAACCGTCACGATTACCGCGACCGGTACGGACGACGCTCCGGTCATCAGCAGCGGCACCGGCTCGGTGACGGAAGACACGTCGCCCACTGCGACGGGTACCCTCACGGCCACCGACGCGGACAACCCTGCCCTCGCCTTCGTCGCCGGCACGCAATCCGGCGCCTATGGCTCGCTGACGCTGAACGCCGCTGGCGCGTGGACTTACACGCTCGGCGCCGCCGCGCAGGCCCTGGCCGGCGGCCAGGTCGTCACCGACACGTTCACCATCACGCTGAACGACGGGTCGACCACCACGGTCACCATCACGGCGACCGGCACGGACGACGCTCCGGTCATCAGCAGTGGCACCGGTGCTGTCACCGAGGACACCTCGCCGACCGCGACCGGCACGCTCACCGCGACCGACGCCGACAACCCGGCGCTGGCCTTCGTGGCGGGCACTCAAGCCGGTGCCTACGGCTCGCTGACCCTGAACGCCGCGGGCGCGTGGACCTACACGCTCGGCGCCGCCGCGCAGGCTCTGGCCGGCGGCCAAGTGGTCACCGACACCTTCACGGTCACGCTGACTGACGGCTCGACCACGACCGTCACGATCACCGCGACCGGTACGGACGACGCGCCTGTCATCAGCTCGGGCACGGGTACGGTCACCGAGGACACTTCGCCCACGGCGACGGGCACGCTGACCGCGACCGATGCCGACAACCCGGCTCTGGCCTTCGTCGCCGGCACTCAAGCCGGCACGTATGGCTCGCTGACGCTGAACGCCGCAGGCGCGTGGACCTACACGCTCGGCCCGGCAGCTCAGGCCCTGGCCGGAGGCCAGGTCGTCACCGACACGTTCACTGTGACGCTGACCGATGGCTCGACCACGACCGTCACGATCACCGCGACCGGCACGGATGACGCCCCGGTGATCAG
Organism: Aquabacterium sp. T101; assembly: GCF_057219775.1. Lineage (NCBI taxonomy): Bacteria > Pseudomonadati > Pseudomonadota > Betaproteobacteria > Burkholderiales > Sphaerotilaceae > Aquabacterium > Aquabacterium sp. T101. The sequence continues at coordinate 186,017 of NZ_JBXVVZ010000006.1, read as the reverse complement.
CTCGGGTACGGGAACCGTCACCGAGGACACGGCGCCGACGGCCACCGGCACGCTCACCGCGACGGACGCGGACAACCCCGCGCTCGCCTTCGTCGCCGGCACGCAATCCGGCGCCTATGGCTCGCTGACGCTGAACGCCGCGGGTGCCTGGACCTACACGCTCGGCGCTGCAGCGCAGGCCCTCGCCGGTGGTCAGGTCGTCACCGATACCTTTACGGTGACGCTGACCGATGGCTCGACCACGACCATCACCATCACGGCCACGGGTACCGACGACGCGCCCGTCATTAGCAGTGGTACCGGTGCTGTCACCGAGGACACCTCGCCGACCGCGACGGGCACCCTCACGGCCACCGACGCCGACAACCCTGGCCTCGCCTTCGTCGCCGGCACTCAAGCCGGCACGTATGGCTCGCTGACGCTGAACGCCGCAGGCGCGTGGACCTACACGCTCGGCCCGGCAGCTCAGGCCCTGGCCGGAGGCCAGGTCGTCACCGACACGTTCACTGTGACGCTGACCGATGGCTCGACCACGACCGTCACGATCACCGCGACCGGCACGGATGACGCCCCGGTGATCAGCTCGGGTACGGGCTCGGTGACCGAGGACACGTCGCCCACTGCAACCGGCACGCTCACCGCGACCGACGTCGACAACCCTGGCCTCGCCTTCGTGGCCGGCACGCAAGCCGGCGCCTACGGTTCGCTGACGCTGAACGCCGCGGGCGCGTGGACCTACACCCTCGGCCCGGCCGCTCAGGCTCTGGCCGGCGGCCAAGTGGTCACCGACACCTTCACTGTCACGCTGACTGACGGCTCGACCACGACCGTCACGATCACCGCGACCGGCACCGACGACGCCCCGGTGATCAGCTCGGGTACCGGGGCAGTCACCGAGGACACTTCTCCCACCGCGACCGGCACGCTCACCGCGATCGACGCGGACAACCCTGCCCTGGCCTTCGTGGCCGGCACGCAGGCCGGCGCGTACGGCTCCCTGACGCTGAACGCCGCTGGCGCGTGGACCTACACGCTCGGCGCCGCCGCCCAGGCCTTGGCCGGTGGCCAGGTCGTCACTGACACCTTCACGGTCACGCTGACTGATGGCTCGACCACCACGGTCACGATCACTGCGACCGGCACGGACGACGCGCCCGTCATCAGTTCGGGCACGGGTGCGGTTACCGAAGACACCTCGCCCACCGCGACGGGCACGCTCACCGCGACCGACGCCGACAACCCGGCGCTGGCCTTCGTCGCCGGCACGCAAGCCGGCGCCTACGGCTCGCTGACGCTGAACGCCGCGGGCGCGTGGACCTACACCCTCGGCCCGGCCGCTCAGGCTCTGGCTGCCGGCCAGGTCGTCACCGACACGTTCACGATCACGCTGAACGACGGTTCCACGACCACGGTCACGATCACCGCAACCGGCACCGACGACGCTCCGGTCATCAGCTCCGGCACCGGCACGGTCACCGAGGACACTTCGCCCACCGCGACCGGCACGCTCACCGCGACGGATGCAGACAACCCGGCCTTGGCCTTCGTCGCCAGCACGCAGGCCGGAGCCTACGGCTCGCTGACGCTGAACGCCGCTGGCGCGTGGACTTACACGCTCGGCGCCGCCGCGCAGGCCCTGGCCGGCGGTCAGGTCGTCACCGACACGTTCACGATCACGCTGAACGACGGCTCGACCACCACGGTCACCATCACTGCGACCGGCACGGACGACGCACCGGTCATCAGCTCTGGCACAGGCTCGGTGACGGAAGACACGTCTCCGACGGCGAGCGGCACGCTGACCGCGACGGATGTCGACAACCCCGCGCTGGCCTTCGTGGCAGGCACGCAGACCGGCGCCTATGGCTCGCTCACGCTCAATGCCGCGGGCGCTTGGACCTACACGCTTGGCGCCGCCGCTCAAGCCCTCGCGGGCGGACAGGTTGTCACCGACACGTTCACCATCACGCTGACTGACGGCTCGACGACGACCGTCACCATCACGGCCACGGGCACCGACGACGCGCCCGTCATCAGTTCGGGCACGGGTGCGGTGACGGAAGACACGTCGCCGACGGCGACCGGCACGCTTACCGCCACCGACGCCGACAACCCGGCTCTCGCCTTCGTCGCCGGCACGCAAGCTGGCGCCTACGGCTCGCTGACGCTCAACGCCGCGGGCGCGTGGACTTACACGCTCGGCGCTGCGGCGCAGGCCCTGGCCGGTGGCCAGATCGTCACCGACACGTTCACCATCACTCTGAACGACGGCTCGACCACGACGGTCACCATCACTGCGACCGGCACGGACGACGCGCCTGTCATCAGCTCGGGCACGGGTACGGTCACCGAGGACACTTCGCCCACGGCGACGGGCACGCTGACCGCGACCGATGCCGACAACCCGGCCCTGGCGTTCGTGGCCGGCACGCAAGCCGGTGCCTATGGCTCGCTGACGCTGAACGCAGCGGGCGCGTGGACTTACACGCTCGGCGCCGCCGCTCAGGCCCTCGCCGGCGGCCAGGTCGTCACCGACACCTTCACGGTCACGCTGACTGACGGCTCGACCACGACCGTCACGATCACCGCGACCGGCACGGATGACGCGCCGGTGATCTCTTCCGGCACGGGCACGGTCACCGAAGACACCTCGCCGACGGCGACCGGCACGCTTACCGCCACCGACGCGGACAACCCGGCTCTCGCCTTCGTCGCCGGCACGCAAGCCGGCGCCTACGGCTCGCTGACGCTGAACGCCGCGGGTGCCTGGACCTACACGCTCGGCGCCGCCGCGCAGGCCCTGGCCGGCGGCCAGGTCGTCACCGACACGTTCACGATCACGCTGAACGACGGCTCGACCACGACCGTCACCATCACCGCGACCGGCACCGACGACGCTCCGGTCGTCAGCTCCGGCACCGGCACCGTCACCGAGGACACTTCGCCGACGGCTTCCGGCACGTTGACAGCCACCGATCCGGACAACCCCGCGCTGGCCTTCGTGGCCGACACACAGACGATCGCCTTCGGGTCGCTGGTGCTCAACGCTTCCGGTGCGTGGACGTACACGCTGGGCCCGGCCGCGCAGTCCCTGGCTGCCGGCCAGGTCGTCACGGAGACCTTCACCGTCAGCCTCAACGACGGCTCCTCCACGACCATCGCGATCACGATCATCGGCACTGACGACGCGCCGGTGATCTCATCCAGCACCGGTGCCGTCACCGAAGACACGTCGCCGACGGCGATCGGTACGCTGACCGCGACCGACGTGGACAACCCCGCCTTGGCCTTCGTGGCCGGCACGCAAGCCGGCGCGTACGGCTCGTTGACGCTGGATGCCGCCGGCGCGTGGATCTACACGCTCGGCCCCGCCGCGCAAGCGCTGGCCGGCGGCCAGGTGGTCACCGATACCTTCACGGTCACGCTGACCGACGGTTCCACGACGACCGTCACGATCACCGCGACGGGTACGGATGACGCACCGGTGATTTCCTCCGGCACGGGTTCGGTTACCGAGGACACCTCGCCGACCGCCTCGGGCACGCTCACCGCGGCCGATGCCGACAACCCGGGCCTCGCCTTCGTCGCGGGCACGCAGGCCGGTGCCTATGGCTCGCTGACGCTGAACGCCGCGGGTGCCTGGACCTACACGCTCGGCGCTGCGGCGCAGGCCCTGGCCGGTGGCCAGATCGTCACCGACACGTTCACCATCACGCTGAACGACGGCTCGACGACGACGATCACCATTACCGCGACGGGCACCGACGACGCGCCCGTCATCAGCTCGGGCACCGGCACGGTCACCGAGGACACTTCGCCGACGGCGACCGGTACCCTCACAGCCACCGACGCCGACAACCCGGCGCTGGCCTTCGTCGCCGGCACGCAGGCCGGTGCCTATGGCTCGCTGACGCTGAACGCCGCGGGCGCGTGGACCTACACGCTCGGCGCCGCCGCGCAAGCTCTGGCCGGCGGTCAGGTGGTCACCGACACGTTCACCATCACGCTGAACGACGGCTCGACGACGACCGTCACCATCACGGCCACGGGCACCGACGACGCGCCCGTCATCAGCAGTGGCACCGGTGCTGTCACCGAGGACACCTCGCCGACCGCGACGGGCACCCTCACGGCCACCGACGCCGACAACCCTGGCCTCGCCTTCGTGGCCGGCACTCAAGCCGGCGCCTACGGCTCGCTGACGCTGAACGCCGCGGGTGCCTGGACCTACACGCTCGGCGCTGCGGCGCAGGCCCTGGCCGGTGGCCAGGTCGTCACCGACACGTTCACCATCACGCTGAACGACGGCTCGACGACGACCGTCACCATCACGGCCACGGGCACCGACGACGCGCCCGTCATCAGCAGTGGCACCGGTGCTGTCACCGAGGACACCTCGCCGACCGCGACGGGCACCCTCACGGCCACCGACGCCGACAACCCTGGCCTCGCCTTCGTGGCCGGCACTCAAGCCGGCGCCTACGGCTCGCTGACGCTGAACGCCGCCGGTGCGTGGACCTACACGCTCGGCGCCGCCGCTCAGGCCCTCGCCGGTGGTCAGGTCGTCACCGACACCTTCACGGTCACTCTGACTGACGGCTCGACGACGACCGTCACGATCACTGCGACCGGCACGGACGACGCACCCGTCATCAGTTCGGGCACCGGCACGGTCACTGAGGACACCTCGCCGACGGCTTCTGGCACGCTCACCGCCACCGACGCCGACAACCCGGCTCTCGCCTTCGTCGCCGGCACGCAAGCCGGTGCCTATGGCTCGCTGACGCTGAACGCCGCGGGCGCGTGGACCTACACGCTCGGCGCTGCCGCTCAGGCCCTCGCGGGCGGCCAGGTCGTCACCGACACGTTCACCATCACGCTGAACGACGGCTCGACCACGACGGTCACCATCACTGCGACCGGCACGGACGACGCGCCTGTCATCAGCTCGGGCACGGGTACGGTCACCGAGGACACTTCGCCCACGGCGACGGGCACGCTGACCGCGACCGACGCCGACAACCCGGCCCTGGCGTTCGTGGCCGGCACGCAAGCCGGTGCCTATGGCTCGCTGACGCTGAACGCTGCGGGTGCCTGGACCTACACGCTCGGCGCCGCCGCGCAGGCCCTGGCCGGCGGTCAGGTCGTCACCGACACGTTCACGGTGACGCTGACCGATGGCTCGACCACGACCGTCACCATCACGGCCACGGGCACGGACGACGCGCCGGTCATCAGCAGTGGCACCGGTGCTGTCACCGAGGACACCTCGCCGACGGCTTCTGGCACGCTTACTGCCACCGACGCCGACAACCCGGCGCTGGCCTTCGTCGCCGGCACGCAAGCTGGTGCCTACGGCTCGCTCACGCTCAATGCCGCGGGCGCTTGGACCTACACGCTCGGCGCTGCGGCGCAAGCCCTCGCGGGCGGCCAGGTCGTCACCGACACCTTCACGGTCACGCTGACTGATGGCTCGACCACCACGGTCACGATCACTGCCACGGGCACCGACGACGCCCCGGTGATCAGTTCGGGCACGGGCTCGGTGACGGAAGACACGTCTCCCACGACGAGCGGCACGCTCACCGCGACGGACGCGGACAACCCCGCGCTCGCCTTCGTCGCCGGCACGCAAGCCGGAGCCTACGGTTCGCTGACGCTGAACGCCGCTGGTGCCTGGACCTACACCCTTGGCCCGGCCGCTCAGGCTCTGGCTGGCGGCCAAGTCGTCACCGACACGTTCACGATCACGCTCAACGACGGTTCGACCACGACGGTCACGATCACTGCGACCGGCACGGACGACGCGCCCGTCATCAGCAGTGGCACCGGTGCTGTCACCGAGGACACCTCGCCGACGGCTTCTGGCACGCTCACCGCGACGGATGCCGACAACCCGGCGCTGGCCTTCGTGGCCGGCACGCAGGCCGGCGCCTACGGCTCGCTGACGCTGAACGCCGCGGGCGCCTGGACCTACACGCTCGGCCCGGCCGCTCAGGCCCTGGCCGGTGGCCAAGTGGTCACCGACACCTTCACTGTCACGCTGACTGATGGCTCGACCACGACCGTCACCATCACCGCCACGGGCACCAACGATGCTCCGGTGATCAGCAGCGGCACGGGCTCGGTGACGGAAGACACCTCGCCGACCGCCTCGGGCACGCTCACCGCGACCGATGCGGACAACCCCGCGCTCGCCTTCGTCGCCGGCACGCAAGCTGGCGCCTACGGCTCTCTGACGCTCAATGCCGCTGGTGCGTGGACCTACACGCTTGGCCCGGCCGCTCAGGCGCTGGCTGGCGGCCAGGTCGTCACCGACACCTTCACGATCACGCTGAACGACGGCTCGACCACCACGGTCACCATCACGGCGACCGGCACGGACGACGCGCCCGTCATCAGCAGTGGCACCGGCACGGTCACCGAGGACGCCTCGCCGACGGCCAGTGGCACGCTCACCGCGACCGACGCCGACAACCCGGCGCTGGCCTTCGTCGCCGGCACGCAGGCCGGTGCGTATGGCTCGCTGACGCTGAACGCCGCGGGTGCGTGGACCTACACGCTTGGCGCTGCCGCGCAAGCCCTCGCGGGCGGACAGGTCGTCACCGACACGTTCACGGTGACGCTGACCGATGGCTCGACCACGACGGTCACGATCACCGCCACGGGCACGGATGACGCACCGGTCATCAGCAGTGGCACCGGTGCTGTCACCGAAGACACGTCGCCAACGGCGACCGGCACGCTCACCGCCACCGACGTCGACAACCCGGCTCTCGCCTTCGTCGCCGGCACGCAGGCCGGCGCCTACGGCTCGCTGACCCTGAACGCCGCAGGCGCGTGGACCTACACCCTCGGCCCGGCCGCGCAGGCCCTGGCCGGAGGCCAGGTCGTCACCGACACGTTCACCGTCACGCTGAACGACGGCTCCACGACGACCGTGACCCTCACCGTGACCGGCACCAACGACGGGCCGGTGGCGGTGAACGACGGCAGCGCGTTGTCGCCGGTGCTGACGGTGGCGGAGGACTCCGGGCCGACGGCGCCGATCACGGTGCTGGCCAACGACACGGACATCGACGGCGGCGCGCTGGCGGTGACCGCGGCCTCGTCGCCCAACGGCACGGTCACGATCAACCCGGACAACACGCTGGTGTTCACGCCGGCGCCCAACTTCAACGGCACGGCCACCATCAGCTACACCATCAGCGATGGCGCGGGCGGCACGTCCACGGCCACGGTGTTCGTGGGCGTCACGCCGGTGAACGACGCGCCCACGGCGTCGGGCGCCACGGTCGCCACCAACGAGGACGTGGTGCTGTCGGGCAGCCTGCCCACCGCCACCGACGTGGACGGCAACCCGATCACCTACAGCCTCGCCTCGGGGGCCGCCAACGGCACGGTGGTGGTCAATGCCGACGGCACCTACTCCTACACCCCCGCCACGCACTTCGCCGGCAGCGACAGCTTCACCTACACGGTGACGGACAGCGGCGGCTTGTCCAACACCTACACGGTCAACGTCAACGTGGCCGCGGTGGGCGACGCACCGGTGCTGTCCATGCCGAGCCTGATCACCAGCGTGGTGCAGGGCGGCCAGACCCTGAGCACCGAGCCGGGCATCACGCAGGCCAACCTCGAGGCCACCTTCGGCCTGACGGCCGGCTCGCTCGACACGCTGGCGCCGCCTACGGGCCCGGTGGCCAACGATCCGGGCACGGTCGACGTGATCGACGGCCGCGGCGCGCAGTACAACCTGAACCTGTCGTCCGGCAACGTCGCGTCCTTCGCGTGGCAGTTCTTCAACGGCGAGGACCTGCTCAACGAGATCAACGCGGGCTACAACGACGTGGTGGCCCTGGTGGTGACCGACCCGTCGGGCGTGCGCACGGTGGTGCAGCTCACGTCGTCGGAGCAGACCGGGCCCAATGCCAACGGCGCCACGGTCGACGCCAGCGGCACGTACAACTTCACCGCCACCGCCTCGGGCAACTACAGCTTCTCGTGGCTGGTGCTCAACGGCCGCGACGGCGGCAAGGACTCGTCGATCACCGTCTCGTCGCCCACCGTCACGGTCGGCGGCACCACCTACGGCACGCCGATCGCGTTCGCGATCCCCGCGTCGTTGGTGGACCGGGACGGCTCGGAGAGCCTCGCCGTCACGGTGTCCGGCGTGCCGGCGGGTGCAGCCTTCTCGGCAGGCACCAACCTCGGCGGTGGCACCTGGAGCTTCACCAGCGCCCAGCTCTCCGGCCTGAGCCTGCTGCCCGCCTCGGGCTACACCGGCACGATGAACCTCACGGTCACGGCCACGTCCACGGAGGCGAGCAACGGCGCCACGGCCACCACGTCGCAGGCGGTGCAGGTGACCGTGACGGCCACCACCAGCACGCTGGCCGGCACGCAGAACGCCGACACGCTGACCGGCACCGCGGCCAACGAGACCCTGCAGGGCTTCGGCGGCAACGACAACCTCTCCGGCGGCGACGGCAACGACCTGATGGAAGGCGGCGACGGCACCGACACGCTCGACGGCGGCGCCGGCCAGGACATGCTCTACGGCGGTGCGGGCAACGACACGCTCACGGGCGGCACCGGCAACGACCGGCTGTCCGGGGGCGCGGGCAACGACGCGCTCACCGGCGGGGCCGGCTCGGACACCTTCGAGTGGCGCCTGGCCGACCGGGGCACGGCGGGCACGCCGGCCATCGACACCGTGGCGGACTTCGACGCCGCAGCGCCGGCCTCCGGCGGCGACATCCTCGACCTGCGCGACCTGCTGCAGGGCGAGACCTCGGCCGCCACGCTCGACCGCTACCTGGACTTCAGCGTCAGCGGCGGCACCACCACCATCCGCATCAGCAGCAGCGGGTCCTTCACCGGCGGCACCTATGCGGCCGGCGCGGAAGACCAGAGCATCGTGCTCACCGGGGTGGACATCCGCGCCTCGCTCGGCCTGGCCGGCACCGCGACGGACAGCCAGATCATCGCCGAGCTGATCAACCGCGGAAAGCTGCTGACCGACGTGCCGCCGGGCAGCTGAGCGGCAGGCCGCTCAGGCCTTCGCCCAGGGCCCCGTGATCTGATCGACGCCGCAGGCCCACAGGGCCTGCGCGTCGTCGGCGTTGTCCACGCCCTCGGCGCACACGGCCAGCGGCAACGCGTGAAGCAGCGTGACGCTGCCGGTGACGAAGCGGCGCACCGCGTCGTCAGTGGACGCCTTGCGCACCAGGGCCGCGTCGAGCCTGACGTAGTCCAGCCCCAGCTCGTACAGGCGCGGCGACCGGTACAGCTCGTGGCCCGCATGCTCGAGCCCGAAGCGCACGCCCAGCGGCCGCACGAGGTGGCCGAAGGCGTGCAGCAGGTCCCAGTGGGCGCGTGCCGCGCCCTCGCCCACCTCCAGCCAGAGCTGCTTGGCGGCCTGCGGCGCGCCTTCGAGCAGGTTGCGCAGCTGCACCGCGAACCCGCCGTCGGCCAGCGAGGCCAGCGCCAGGTTCACGGCCCGCGGGCGCCCGTCGGACTGCGTCGCGGCCAGCGCCAGCCGCACGGCGGCCAGGTCCAGCGCCGGCAGCAGGCGGCTGCGCGCGGCCAGCGGCAGCCAGCGCGCGGCCGGCTCGAACGGGCCGTCGGCTTCGAGCTGCACGCGCAATGGGCACTCCAGGTGCACCAGCTCGCCATGCGCGTTGACCACCGGGTACTCCACGAGGTGCATGCGGCTGGCACGCAGCGCCTCGCTGAGACCCCGGTGCCAGCGCTCCTCGCCCTCGGCTTGCGCCATGGCCTCGCCCTCCTGCTCGGCGTGGGCACTGAAGGCCGGGCCCCGCTCGGCATGCGCCAGGGCCAGATCGGCCCTTGCGAGCAGGGTGCCGGCGGGGCCGACGTGGTGCCAGTCCACCGCGCCGACATGGGCCGACAGCGCGGCGCCATGCGTGTACAGCGCGCGCTCCAGCGCCTGCGCCAGCTGCGGCGCGGCGTCGGCCGCCTGGGCCCGGCCCGGCAGCGCCAGCGCGAAGTCGGACCCGTTGAGCCGCCCGGCCAGCACGCCTTCGGCCGGCCAGGCGCGCAGCACGTCGGCCACCGCGCGCAGCGCGCGGTCGGTGGCCTGGTGCCCTATGACGCGGTTCAGGTCGGCCACGTCGGCCACGCGCACCAGCAGCAGGCTGCCGCTGGCGCTGCCGCCGTCGTCGCCCAGCAGGCTCGTCAGGCGTTCGATGAAGTGCGCCCGGTGCGGCAGCGCGGTCACGCGGTCCTCGTGCGCTTCGCGGCGCAGCGATTCCACCTGGGCGGCCTGGGCCTCGAACAGGCGGCGCACGCGCTCGACCATCGAGTTCATCGCGCGCGCCACGCGCTGCAGCTCCGGCACGCGCGGCTCCTGCACGGCGAGGTAGCGGCCCTCGACCAGGGCATTGGCCTGTTCCACCGTGGCGTCCAGCGGCTGGCGGATGCGGCGCACGCCAGCGGCGGCCAGCGCCATCGACAGGCCGCCCACCAGCAGCATCCACAGCGTCGAGCGCAATGTGCCGCGCCACAGCTCGTCGTGCGCATAGGCGGCATGGCTCACCACCTCCACGCGGCCCAGCGCGCGCCAGCCGTCGCTGACCTGCGCCACGCCCGGCACCGACTCGATGGGCAGCAACGCGGCGAACCACGTCGGCGCCTGGGCCGTCTTCACGTCGGCGCGCCGCTCGAAGGCCACCTGGCCGTCGGCCGCCACCAGCCGCACCTGGCGGTAGAAGCCGGTGTCGAACTGGGCCGCGAGCAGCAACTCCATCAGGGCCGGGTCGCCGCGCTGCTGCGACAGCGCCAGCGCCAGGCTCTGCGCGTTGTCCGCGTTCTTCACGCGCAGCTGCGCGGCCAGCGTGTCGCGCGCGGCGTGGACGTTGACGCCCACCGCGCCTGCCAGCGCCAGCAGTACCACGGCCACCAGCAGCCAACCGATCTGTCGCATCAGAGTCATGGCATCACCATACCTTGCGTCGTCATCGTTTCAGAAGAAGCCTTCGGCGCGGGCCTTGGCCTGCACCTCGCGCCAGCGCGACAGCCGCGCCTGCGGATCGCCCGCGCTCTGCGAACCCACGCCCTGCCAGAGCCCCTCGCCGTTGAAGCTGAACACCGGGGTCAGGTCGGGCCGGCGCGACGCCGGGCGCACGCTGGTGACCAGGTTGTCCAGGATCAGCGGTTCGGCGCCGGGCTGCGCGTAGTACGCCAGCACCATGTGCGCCTGGCTGTCCGCGCCGACCTGGGCCCGCACGTACACCAGCCGCAGCCGCTGCACCGGCATGCCCAGCGCCACCAGGCTGAAGTACTTGGCGATGGCGTAGTCCTCGCAGTCGCCGAAGCCTTTGTCCAGCGCCTCGAGCGGGCTGGCCCAATGGTCGACCTGGCCCCAGGCCTGCGCGTCGTCGCGGAACACGATGCGGCGGTTGAAGAAGCCGTTCACCGCGGCGAGCTGGCCCTCGTCGTCGAGGGCCGCGGCCTGGGCCAGCATCTGCTCCAGCGGCACCACCGCGGCCACCGCGCGCGGCCCCAGCCGCTCGGCGGCGCGCTGCATCCGCGCCATGTCCAGCGCCGTGGCCGAGGTGACCAGCGCGATGACCAGCGCCGCGGCGACGCCCAGGGCGCCGCGCCAGCCCCAGGCACGACGCGCAAGCGTCACCCACCGCCCGGGCAGGCCGGGCAGCGGGAGGCGGGGCAGGAGCAATGCCGTTCGCACGAAGGGGCAGTGTCGGGCAGGGGCTGGGCAGGCGGAAGCCCGCGCGCGCGAGCCCCCTGCATCCCTCTTCGACCCGGGCGCGGCCGGGTGGAGCGGCGGCATGCAAATCGTTGCCGCAGCGGACAAGTTGCCGTGGAATACTGCCGCCGCTCCGCCAGGGGGGCGGTTGCCGCAGGCGACCGGAACCTAAACTCCGCTGGCTACAAATTCTCACAACCCAGGACGCCGGGCTCCCTGCACCGGCGGCAAGGAAGTCTCGATGCAATCGATTCGGATCTCTGTGCTCGCCATGGCCGCGATGCTGGCCTGCCACGCCCAGGCGCAGGCGCAGACGCCGGCCCCCGCCGCCGCGGACCCCCTGCGCGCCGCGGCACAGAAGGCCATCGCGGCCAACCCGGAAGTCAGCGCGCGCCTGAACGCCGTGCGCGCCGCTTCCGCCGGGATCGACATCTCGCGCTCGGGCCTGCTGCCCAAGGTGGACCTGGAAGCGTCCGCCGGCCGCACCGAAGACCGCATCACCACCCGCACGCCCGAAGGCCAGAGCCTGTCGCGCAGCGGTGCCTCGCTGTCGGTGACCCAGGTGCTGTGGGACGCCAGCGTGATCCGCAACGACATCGAGCGCAGCAGCCACGAGCAGCGCGCGCGCTGGTTCGAGTTCCTCGACGCCACCGAGAGCACCGCGCTGGAGGCCGTGCGCGCGCACCACGACGTGGTGCGCCAGCGCGCCCTGGTGGCGCTGGCCGAGGACAACTACGTGCAGCACAAGTACGCCGCCACGCAGATCGGCAGCCGCGTGCGCGCCGGCGTCGGCCGCGGCGTCGACCTGGAGCAGGCCAATGCGCGCCTGGCGCTGGCCGAGAGCAACCTCACCACCGAGACCGCGAACCTGCACGACGTGACGGCGCGCTACGCCCGCATCGTCGGCGAGCTGCCGCCGGCGCGCCTGCCCAAGCCGGCCGCCGCCGTGGCCGGCCTGCCGGCCAGCGCCGGCGAAGCCGTCAACCTGGCGGTGCAGGCGAGCCCGGCCGTCAGCGCCGCGATCGAGAGCCTGCGCGCTGCCCGCGCCACCGCGCGGGCCCGCGAAGGCGGCGCCTGGCAGCCGCGCGTGGAAGCGCGCCTGCGCGCGGGCGCCGGCCGCAACTTCGACGGTGTGCCCGACCAGAAGCGCGACACCAGCGCCGAGGTGGTGCTGTCGTGGAACCTCTACAACGGCGGCGGCGACAAGGCGCGCATCCGCCAGGCCGCCGACACGGTGAGCCAGGGCGCCGACCTGCGCGACAAGGCCTGCCGCGACACGCGCCAGGTGGCCGCCATTGCGTTCAACGACACGCGCAAGTTCGCCGAGCAGGTGGAGCAGCTCGACCGCAACGTGCTGGCCATCGAGAAGGCGCGCGACGCCTATCGCCAGCAGTTCGACATCGGTCAGCGCAGCCTGCTGGACCTGCTCAATGCGGAAAACGAGCTGTTCACCGCGAAGCGCGCCTATGCCAACGCCGAGGCCGACCTGCGCATCGCGCAGGCCCGCTCGCTGGCCGCGATGCAGCGCCTGAGCACGCAACTGGGCCTGACGCGCATGGAAACCACCGGCATCGAGCAGCCCGCGGGCTGGAGCGCCGCCGAGGACGCGCCCACGCGCTGCCCGGTGCTGGCCTACGACGCGCTCACCACCACGTCGCGCAGCGAGCTCGACGCCCGCGCCCAGCGCCTGGTGCAACAGGCGCCCGCGGCGCCGCGCTGATCCAAAGCCTGCGTCGCGCCGGCCGCCGGGCCGGCGCCGCCCCGCACTAGCGCCGCTGCGGCGGCAGGTCGGTGCACGAGCCGTGCGCCACCTCGGCCGCCATGCCGATGCTCTCGCCCAGCGTCGGGTGCGGATGGATCGTCTTGCCGATGTCCACCGCGTCGGCGCCCATCTCGATGGCCAGGGCCACCTCGCCGATCATGTCGCCGGCATGCGTGCCGACGATGCCGCCGCCGAGGATGCGGCCGTGGCCATGCGCCTCGGGCGAGTCGTCGAACAGCAGCTTGGTGAAGCCCTCGTCGCGGCCGTTGGCGATGGCGCGGCCCGACGCCGTCCAGGGGAACAGGCCCTTCTTCACCTTGATGCCCTTGGCCTTGGCCTCGTCCTCGGTGAGGCCCACCCAGGCCACCTCGGGGTCGGTGTAGGCCACGCTCGGGATCACCCGCGCGTCGAACTGCGCCTTGGCGTCGCCCGCGGCCACCTCGGCGGCCACATGCGCCTCGTGCACCGCCTTGTGCGCCAGCATCGGCTGGCCGACGATGTCGCCGATGGCGAAGATGTGCGGCACGTTGGTGCGCATCTGCACGTCCACCGGGATGAAGCCGCGCTCGCCGACGACGACGCCGGCCTTGTCCGCACCGATACGCTTGCCGTTGGGCACGCGGCCCACGGCCTGCAGCACCAGGTCGTACAGGCCCTCGCTCTTCGTGCCGTCGAGGCCCTCGAACATCACGCGGATGCCGTCCTTGGTGGCCTCGGCGCCGGTGGTCTTGGTCTTGAGCATCAGCTTGTCGAAGCGGTGCGCGTTCATCTTCTGCCACACCTTGACCAGGTCGCGGTCGGCGCCCTGCATCAGGCCGTCGAGCATCTCCACCACGTCGAGCTTCGCGCCGAGCGTGCTGTAGACGGTGCCCATCTCCAGGCCGATGATGCCGCCGCCGATGACGAGCATGCGCTCGGGCTTCTGGCGCAGCTGCAGCGCGCCGGTGCTGGTGACGATGCGGTCGTCCTGCGGCAGGAAGGGCAGCTTCACCGCCTCGGAGCCGGCCGCGATGATGGCCTGGCCGAAGCGGATCACCTGCACCTTGCCGTCGGCACCGGTCACCTTGAGGTGATGCGGGTCGGCGAACTCGCCCGTGCCCTGCACCACCGTCACCTTGCGCATCTTGGCCATCGCGGCCAGGCCGCCGGTGAGCTTGCCCACCACCTTGTTCTTGTGCGCCAGCAGCTTGGCCAGGTCCACCTTGGGTGCGGCGAACTCGACGCCGAGGTCGCCGAAGTGCTTCACCTCGTCCATCACCGCGGCCACGTGCAGCAGCGCCTTGCTCGGGATGCAGCCCACGTTCAGGCACACGCCGCCGAGCGTGGGGAAGCGCTCCACCAGCACGGTCTTCATGCCGAGGTCGGCGGCGCGGAAGGCGGCCGAGTAGCCGCCGGGGCCGGCGCCGAGCACGAGCAGGTCGCACTCCAGGTCGGCGCCGCCGGCATGGGTGGCCGCCTGCGGCGCGACCGCGGCGGCGGGAGCCGCCTTGGCGGCGGGTGCCGGTGCGGGCGCCGGTGCCGGTGCAGGCGCCGCGGCGCCTTCGGACTCGAGCACCAGGATCGGCGTGCCCTGGTTGACCTTGTCGCCGATGGCCAACTTGAGCGACTTGACCACGCCCGCGTGTGACGACGGGATCTCCATCGAGGCCTTGTCGCTTTCCACGGTGATCAGCGACTGCTCGGCCTTGACGGTGTCGCCCGGCTTGACCAGCAGCTCGATCACCGCGACGTCCTTGAAATCGCCGATATCGGGAACCTTGACTTCGATCGCGGCCATGCGCGTCACCTCTTGAGTTTGATCGTGTGCAGCCGCACGGGCGCGGCCGAGTTCTTGTCGAATTCGCAGCCGGCCGACACGCCGATGCGTGCCAGCTCGCCGGCGCTGCGCGCGCGCGACCAGGCCGCGTGCATGGCCCCGAGCGCGAACGCGCGTCCTGAGCCGATGGCCCAGAAGCGGTCGAACTCGAACACCTCGCGGTACGAGTACACGCCGAACAGGCCGCGCGGGTTGGCGATGAGCACCGTGAACTGGCTGCTCTCGTAGGGGTCGGCGTCGTCTTCCTTGGTGTTCAGGAAGAACTGCTCCTTGAGCTTGGGATGCAGCTTGAGGAAGGTGTCGAACACCTCGTCGCGCGAGCCCAGGCGCAGCTCGCCCTTGGGCAGCGCCGCCAGCGCCTTGCGCAGCACCGGGAAATGCGCGGTGGTGCCCGACATGCCGAAGTAGGAGTCACCCACCTTGAACAGCTTGTCGTTGGACTCGTAGCCGTGCGGCAGCCGGGTGTCCCCGAAGGTCACCAGGCTGTCGGCGGCGATGGCCAGCTGGGCGCCGCGGCGCACCACGCAGACGGTGGTCATGGCGTGGCGCGGCTCAGAGCAGCACGCGGCGGAAGTCGGCCAGCAGCTGTCCCACGTAGGCGTTGAAGCGCGCCGCCGAAGCGCCGTCGATGACGCGGTGGTCGTACGACAGCGACAGCGGCAGGGTCAGGCGCGGCACGAAGGCCTGGCCGTCCCAAACCGGCTTCTGGAAGCTCTTGGACAGGCCGAGGATGGCGACTTCCGGCGCGTTGATGATCGGCGTGAAGTGCGTGCCGCCGATGCCGCCCAGCGAGCTGATCGAGAAGCAGCCGCCGGTCATGTCGGCCGGGCCGAGCTTGCCGTCGCGCGCCTTCTTGGCCAGGTCGCCCATCTCCTGGCTGATCTGCAGGATGCCCTTGCGGTCGGCGTCGCGCAGCACCGGCACCACCAGCCCGTTGGGCGTGTCGGCGGCGAAGCCGATATGGAAGTACTGCTTGTAGACGAGCTGGTCGCCGTCGAGGCTGGCGTTGAACTCGGGGAACTTCTTCAGCGCCGAGACCACCGCCTTGATCACGAAGGCCAGCATCGTGACCTTGACGCCGCTCTTCTCGTTGTCCTTGTTGGTCTGGACGCGGAACGCCTCCAGCTCGGTGATGTCGGCCTCGTCGTTGTTGGTGACGTGCGGGATCATCACCCAGTTGCGATGCAGGTTGGCGCCGCTGATCTTCTTGATGCGCGACAGGTCCTTGCGCTCGACCGGACCGAACTTGGTGAAGTCCACCTGCGGCCAGGGCAGCAGGCCGGGGATGCCGCCACCGGCGGCAGCCGGCGCGGGTGCCGGGGCCTTGGCCTTCTGCGCGGCGGTCTGCACGCTGCCGGCCATGACGCCCTTGACGAAGGCCTCGAGGTCGCCCTGCGTGATGCGTCCCTTGGGGCCGGTGCCCTGCACCTCGGCCAGCGGCACGCCCAGCTCGCGCGCGAAGCGCCGGATCGACGGCGACGCGTGCGGCAGCTTGCCGGCGGCGGCGGTGGGCTCGTGTGCGGGCATCGGCGCGCTGGCCGCTGCGGCCGGCGCAGCTGCTGCCACCGGCGCGGTTGCCGCCGGGGATGCGGCCGCGACGGGTGCCGCCGCGGGCGCGGCCGCCGGGGCGCCGGCGCCCTGGAGCAGCACCACCAGCGAGCCCTGGTTGACCTTGTCGCCGACCTTGACCTTGACCTCCTTCACCACGCCCGCGTGCGACGCCGGGATCTCCATCGACGCCTTGTCGCTCTCGACCGTGATCAGCGACTGCTCCACCTTGACGGTGTCGCCGGGCTTGACGAAGACCTCGATCACCGCGACGTCCTTGAAGTCGCCGATGTCGGGCACGCGCACCTCGACGGCCGCGCCGCCCGCGGCGGCGGGTGCCACGGCGGGCGCCGGTGCCGCAGGCGCGGCCGCGGGCGCGGGTGCCGCGGCCGCCGGTGCAGGCGCCGCAGCGGCCGCGCCGGCGGCCTCCAGCAGCAGCACCACCGAGCCTTCCTTGACCTTGTCGCCGAGCTTGACCTTCAGTTCCTTCACGACGCCGGCGGCCGACGAGGGGATCTCCATCGACGCCTTGTCGCTTTCCACCGTGATCAGGCTCTGTTCCGCGGCCACCGTGTCGCCGGGCTTGACCAGCAGCTCGATCACCGCGACCTCGCTGAAGTCGCCGATGTCCGGGACCTTGACTTCGACCAACGCCATGTTGCTTGTCTCCGTTCCTGTGGTGCTTATGCGTACAGCGGGTTGGTCTTGTCGGCGTCGATGCCGTACTTCTTGATCGCCTCGCCCACCTTGGTGGCGGGCAGCGTGCCCTCCTCGGCCAGCGCCTTGAGCGCGGCGACCACGATGTAGTGCCGGTTGATCTCGAAGTGCTCGCGCAGGCGGTTGCGGAAGTCGCTGCGCCCGAAGCCGTCGGTGCCCAGCACCTTGTAGGTGCGGCCCTTGGGCACGAAGGCGCGGATCTGCTCGGCGTAGTTCTTCATGTAGTCGGTGGACGCGATCACCGGGCCGTGGTGCTTGTCGAGCTGCTGCGCGACGAAGGGCACGCGCGGCTCGGCCTGCGGGTGCAGCAGGTTCCAGCGCTCGCAGTCCTGGCCGTCGCGCGCCAGTTCGTTGAAGCTCGGGCAGCTCCACACGTTGGCGGCCACGCCCCATTCCTTCTCGAGCAGTTCCTTGGCAGCCATGCTCTCGCGCAGGATGGTGCCGCTGCCCAGCAGGTTCACGCGCGGCGTCTTCTTGGCGCCTTCCTGCAGCAGGTACATGCCCTTGAGGATCTGCTCCTCGGTGCCGGTCTTCAGGCCGGGCATCGCGTAGTTCTCGTTGAGCAGCGTCAGGTAGAAGAAGACGTTCTCCTGCTTTTCCACCATGCGCTTGAGGCCGTGGTGCAGGATCACGCCCACCTCGTGCGCGAAGGTCGGGTCGTAGCTGATGCAGTTGGGGATCGTGCCGGCCAGGATGTGGCTGTGGCCGTCCTCGTGCTGCAGGCCCTCGCCATTGAGCGTGGTGCGGCCGGAGGTGCCGCCGAGCAGGAAGCCGCGCGCCTGCATGTCGCCGGCGGCCCAGGCCAGGTCGCCGATGCGCTGGAACCCGAACATCGAGTAGTAGATGTAGAACGGGATCATGATGCGGTTGTTCGTCGAGTACGACGTCGCCGCGGCGATCCAGCTCGCCATGCCACCGGCCTCGTTGATGCCTTCCTGCAGGATCTGGCCGGCCTTGTCCTCCTTGTAGTACATGACCTGGTCCTTGTCGACCGGCGTGTACTTCTGCCCCTCGGGGTTGTAGATGCCGATCTGGCGGAACAGGCCTTCCATGCCGAAGGTGCGTGCCTCGTCGACCAGGATCGGCACCACGCGCGGGCCCACTTCCTTGTCGCGCAGCAACTGGGTGAGGAAGCGCACGTAGGCCTGCGTCGTGCTGATCTCGCGGCCCTCGGCCGTGGGCTCGAGCACGGCCTTGAAGGTGTCCAGCGGCGGCACGGTGAACGACTCTTCCGCCTTCGGGCGCCGCTTGGGCAGGTAGCCGCCGAGGGCCTTGCGGCGCTCGTGCAGGTACTTCATCTCGGGCGTGTCGTCGGCCGGCTTGTAGAACGGGATCTTCGGCAGGTCGTGGTCGGGGATCGGGATGTTGAAGCGGTCGCGGATGTAGCGGATGTCGTCGTCCGTGAGCTTCTTGGTCTGGTGCGCGGTGTTCTTGCCTTCGCCGGCACCGCCCATGCCCCAGCCCTTGACCGTCTTGACCAGCAGCACGGTGGGCTGGCCCTGGTGGCCGTTGGCGGCGTGGAAGGCGGCGTACACCTTGGCGGCGTCATGGCCGCCGCGGCGCAGGGCCCAGATGTCGTCGTCGCTCATCTTGGACACCATCTCCAGCGTGCGCGGGTCGCGGCCGAAGAAGTTCTTGCGGACGAAGGCGCCGTCGTTGGCCTTGAAGGCCTGGTAGTCGCCGTCCAGCGTGTCCATCATGATCTTGCGCAGCGCGCCGTCCTTGTCGCGCGCCAGCAGGCCGTCCCAGTTGCTGCCCCAGATCAGCTTGAGGACGTTCCAGCCCGCGCCGCGGAACTCGCCTTCGAGCTCCTGGATGATCTTGCCGTTGCCGCGCACCGGGCCGTCCAGGCGCTGCAGGTTGCAGTTGACGACGAACACCAGGTTGTCGAGCTTCTCGCGGGCGGCCAGGCCGATCGCGCCCAGGCTCTCGGGCTCGTCCATCTCGCCGTCGCCGCAGAAGACCCACACCTTGCGCTTGGCCGTGTCGGCGATGCCGCGCGCGTGCAGGTACTTCAGGAAGCGCGCCTGGTAGATCGCCATCAGCGGGCCCAGGCCCATGCTCACCGTGGGGAACTGCCAGAACTCGGGCATCAGCTTCGGGTGCGGATAGCTCGACAGGCCCTTGCCGCCCACTTCCTGGCGGAAGTTGAGCATCTGCTCCTCGGTGATGCGGCCCTCGAGGAAGGCGCGGGCGTAGATGCCGGGCGCGCTGTGGCCCTGGATGTAGAGCAGGTCGCCGCCATGCTCCGGGCTGTCGGCGTGCCAGAAGTGGTTGAAGCCCGCGGCGAACATGTGCGCGAGCGATGCGAACGAGCTGATGTGGCCGCCGAGGTCGCCGCCGTCTTCCGGGTTGAGGCGGTTGGCCTTGACCACCATCGCCATCGCGTTCCAGCGCATGTAGGCGCGCAGGCGGCCTTCGAGTTCGAGGTTGCCGGGGCTCTTGGCCTCGTCGGCGGGCTCGATGGTGTTGACGTAGCCCGTGTTGGCCGAGAACGGCCGGTCCACCCCGTGCTGGCGCGCTTCCTCGAGCAGGTGGTCGAGCAGGAAATGCGCGCGATCCTTGCCTTCGGCTTCGATCACCGCGGCGAGGGCGTCGAGCCACTCGCGGGTTTCCTGATGGTCGGTGTCGCCGCGGTCGGCGTCGGATTGGGGCAATGCGGACATCGTCGTCTCCTGGTTTTTCGGCCGGTCTCCGGCGCCGGCGCGCAGTGTCGCATCAATCCTCGATTTTTTCAAATCATGATTGGCCGTATCGCATAATGAAATTCAGAGGGTTCCGGAGGCCGCTCGCCCTCGATAATCCGCGTCCATGCAACCGCGTCCCGAGCCGTCCGGCGCCAGCGAAGCCACCCTGCCCCGCGCCCAGCGGCTGTTCGGCCGCTGGTGGCGGCGCCAGTCGCCGACCCGCCAGGACCGGTTCGCGACGATCGGGCCGCTGATCTCCGTGCTGCTGTTTCTCGCGGCGATCATCGCGGCCTTCTGGTACCTGCGCAACGAGGAAATCGAGCGCGAGGCGGACGCGGTCCAGCGCGACACCGAGATCTCGCAGCAGCAGGTGCGGCTGTACCTGTCGGACGACCTCGAGCAGCTGCTGCGCCTGGCGCGCGACATCAGCGACCGCTCGGTGGACGCCTCGTCGTTCGCCGCCGTGGCCGCCGACTTCGCGCGCGAGCGCACGGCCATCACGCACGTGTCGTGGATCGGGGCCAACCGGGCGCTGCGCGCCGGCCATGCCGCGGCGGTGTTCCATCCGGAAGTCAACCCCAGCGGCGGCGCGCTCGCGCCCAACCTGCCGGTGGCCAACCAGGACTCGCAGGCCGAGCGGGCCTTCATCAATGCGCGCACCCTGCGGACGCCGAACTACTCCGGCGCCTTCCGCACGGCCAACGGCACGGCGGTGTTCCAGCTCTATGTGCCGCTGTTCGACTCCGGCAGCTTCAACGGCGCCCTGGTGGTCGAGTACTCCATCGAGTCGATGCTGCGCCAGATGGTGCCGCCCGAGGTGACGCAGCGGCACACCGTGGCCGTGGTCGACGCCGACGGGCACGAACTCGCCGGCAGCGTGCTGCAGATGCCGGGCCAGACCACCAGCCGGCCCACGATCGTGGTCGACCTGCCGCTGGCACCGGCGGCCAACGGGCTGGCCCTGCGCGGCATGGGCTGGCGCACGTCGGTGGGCCTGGTCAGCAACACCCTGTTCTGGATGGTGCTGGCGCTGTCGGTGCTGACGGTGTGGATGCTGCTGGGGACGTGGCGCCACATGCGGCGGCGCGGCCAGATGCAGAACGCCCTGGTCCAGGAGACGAACTTCCGGCGCGCGATGGAGAACTCCATGCTCACCGGCATGCGCGCGATGGACACCGAAGGCCGCATCACCTACGTCAACCCCGCCTTCTGCGCCATGACGGGCTTCGCCGAGGCCGAACTCGTCGGCCGGCTGCCGCCCTTCCCCTACTGGCCGCTCGACCGCATCGAGGAGAACACGCGGCTGCTGCAGCAGGAACTGCAGGGCCGCAGCCCGGCCGGCGGCATCGAGGTCAAGGTGATGCGCAAGGACGGCGGCGTGTTCGACGCCCGCATGTATGTGTCGCCGCTGGTGGACTCGCGCGGCCAGCAGACGGGCTGGATGACGTCGATGACCAACATCACCGAGGCCAAGCGCATCCGCGACCAGCTCTCGGCGTCGCACGAGCGCTTCACCACCGTGCTGGAGGGCCTGGACGCGGCGGTGTCGGTGCTGTCGGTGCAGCAGGGCGAGCTGCTGTTCGCCAACCGCAGCTACCGGCTCTGGTTCGGCGCCGACCCCAAGGGCCATGCGCAGCTGGCCGGCCAGTCGCTGGCGCTGCCCTACCTGGCCGCGGGCGACGAGGGCGACGACGTCGACAGCCTGTCGGGCATGCCCGCCGAGTCGCTGACGGCGTCGGGGGCCGACCCGCGCGAGGTCTACATCGAGCCGCTGAAGAAGTGGTTCGACGTGCGCTCGCGCTATCTGCAGTGGACCGACGGCCGCCTGGCGCAGATGCTGATCGCCACCGACATCACGTCGCGCCGGCGCATCGAGGAGCAGGCCGCGCGCCAGGCCGAGCGCGCGCAGGTCACCAGCCGCCTGATGACGATGGGCGAGATGGCCAGTTCGGTGGCGCACGAGCTGAACCAGCCGCTGGCGGCGATCACCAACTACTGCAACGGCATGGTCTCGCGCGTGCGCGCCGAGTCGATCGGCAAGGACGACCTGATCGAGGCGCTGAACAAGACCTCGCGCCAGGCCGAGCGCGCGGCGCAGATCATCCAGCGCATCCGCAGCTTCGTGAAGCGCAGCGAGCCGCAGCGCCAGCAGGCCCAGGCGCGCGCCATCGTCGACGACGTGCTCGAACTGGCCGGCATCGAGCTGCGGCGCCGCAACGTGGCGCTGACCACCTACGTCGCGCAGCGCCTGCCGATGCTGTCGTGCGACCCGATCCTGATCCAGCAGGTGGTGCTCAACCTGCTGAAGAACGCCGCCGAGGCGATCGACGCCGCGCAGTTGCCGCCGTCGCGGCGCCACGTCGAGCTGCGCGTCGTGCCGCGGCACACGCCCGAGGAGGGCGGCGTGATCGAGTTCTCGGTCACCGACCAGGGCCCCGGCGTGCGCGAGGACGTGCTGGCCCGGCTCTACGAGGCCTTCTTCTCGACCAAGGCCGAGGGCCTGGGCATCGGCCTGGCGCTGTGCCGGTCGATCATCGAGTCGCACCGGGGCCGGATGAAGGCCCAGAACCTCTACAATGGAACCACTGTCGTGGGGTGCCGTTTCGCCTTCACGCTGCCGGTCGAACTGACCAGCCGCAGCGAGGCCCCGGGCCCCGCCCAACCCTCGCCCGCGCTCCTCGAGCGCGATGCCGCACCCGCCAACCCCACCACACCATGAGCCTGATCCCCAAGAAGGGCACCGTCTATGTCGTCGACGACGACGAGGCCGTGCGCGATTCGCTGCAGTGGCTGCTCGAAGGCAAGGACTACCGGGTCAAGTGCTTCGACTCGGCCGAATCCTTCCTGTCGCGCTTCGACCCGCGCGAGGTGGCCTGCCTGCTGGTGGACATCCGCATGGACGGCATGAGCGGCCTCGAACTGCAGGACCGCCTGATCGAGCGCAAGAGCCCGCTGCCCATCGTGTTCATCACCGGCCACGGCGACGTGCCGATGGCGGTCACCACGATGAAGAAGGGCGCGATGGACTTCATCGAGAAGCCGTTCAAGGAAGACGAGTTGCTCGGCCTGGTGGAGAAGATGCTCGACCAGGCTCGCAGCGCCTTCACGCACCACCAGGAGCAGGCCAGCCGCGACGCGCTGCTGTCGCGCCTGACCACGCGCGAGGCCCAGGTGCTGGAGCGCATCGTCGCCGGCCGGCTGAACAAGCAGATCGCCGACGACCTGGGCATCAGCATCAAGACGGTGGAGGCGCACCGCGCCAACATCATGGAAAAGCTCAACGCCAACACCGTGGCCGACCTGCTCAAGATCGCGCTCGGCGCGCAGACCGCCAAGGCTTGAGCGTCCGACGCCCTCCCGCCCAAGGCCGCCGCGAGCGGCCTTGTTCGCTCCAGGGCCCCGCCCTAGCCGCCGCACCGCTCACCCGGAGACCCGCTTGACAGCCCAGATCATCGACGGCGCCGCCATCGCGCGCCAGGTCCGTGCCGACGCCGCCCAGGCCGCCGCCCGCATGCTCGCCGACACCGGCCGGCGCCCCGGGCTGGCGGTGATCCTCGTCGGCGACGACCCCGCCAGCGCCGTGTACGTGCGCAACAAGGTCAAGGCCTGCGAGGAGGCCGGCTTCCACTCGGTGCTCGAGCGCTACGACGCGTCGATGTCGCAGACGGACCTGCTGGCGCGCGTCGCCGCCCTGAACGGGGACCCGGCCATCCACGGCATCCTGGTGCAGATGCCGCTGCCGCGCCACCTCGACCCCACCGCGGTGATCGAGGCCATCGTCCCGGCCAAGGACGTCGACGGCTTCTCGATCGCCAGCGCGGGCGAGCTGATGACCGGCCTGCCGGGCCTGCGGCCGGCCACGCCCTTCGGCTGCATGAAGCTGATCGAGTCCACCGGCGTGCCGCTGCGCGGCCGGCATGCGGTGGTCATCGGCCGCAGCAACACGGTGGGCAAGCCGATGGCCCTGCTGCTGCTGCAGGCGCATGCCACGGTCACCGTCTGCCACAGCGCCACCCCCGACCTCGCCGTGCACACCCGCCAGGCGGACGTGGTCGTGGCCGCCGTGGGGCGGCGCGGCACCCTTACCGCGGACATGGTCAAGCCCGGAGCCATCGTCGTCGACGTGGGCATCAATCGGGGCGACGACGGGAAACTCTGCGGCGATGTCGACTTCCAAGGCGTGCGCGAGGTCGCGGGCTGGATCACGCCGGTGCCCGGCGGCGTCGGCCCGATGACCATCGCAATGCTGCTGATGAACACCCTGCAGGCGGCGCAGCAAGCCGCCAAGGACCACCCATGACCAATCCCCTGCTCCAGTTCGACGCCCTGCCCGACTTCCGCGCCATCGGCCCGGACCACGTCACGCCCGCCATCGACACCCTGCTGCAGCAGGCCGAACAGGCGCTCGAGCGCGCCGTCGGCCCCGACGTGGCGCCCGACTACGACGCGATGTCGGCCGTGCTGGACGTGGCCACCGAACGCCTGGGCCGCGCCTGGGGCGTGGTGTCGCACCTGAATGCGGTGGCCGACACGCCGGCGATGCGCGAGGCCTACAACGCCAACCTGCCGCGCGTCACGGCCTTCCTGACCCGGCTCGGCGCCGACGAGCGTCTGTACGCCAAGTACAAGGCCATCGCGGCAAGCCCGTCCGCCGCCACGCTGAGCGCGCCGCGGCGCAAGGCGCTGTCCAACGCGCTGCGCGACTTCGTGCTGTCGGGGGCGGAGCTCACCGGCGCGGCCAAGACGCGCTTCGCCGAGATCCAGGAGCGCCAGGCCGAGCTGGGGCAGAAGTACCACGAGCATGTGCTCGACGCGACCGACGGCTTCGAGCTGTACGTTGACGCGGCCCAGCTCGACGGCGTGCCCGAGGACGTGCGCCAGGCCACGCTCGAGGCGGCGCAGGCCCAGGGCCGCAGCGACGGCACGCACCGGCTCACGCTGCACCAGCCCGTGTACCGGCCGGTGATCGAGTACGCGAGCCACCGCCCGCTGCGCGAGGCGCTCTACAAGGCCTACGTCACGCGGGCCAGCGAGTTCGGCCCGCCCGAGCGCGACAACGGCCCGCTGATGCGCGAGCTGGTGGAGCTGCGCCAGGAGGCCGCCGCGCTGCTGGGGCATCCCACCTTCGCCGACATGTCGCTGGTGCCCAAGATGGCGCGCTCACCGGCCGAGGTGGACGCCTTCCTGCAGAACCTGGCGGCCCGCGCCCGGCCCTTCGCCGAGCGCGACATGGCCGAGCTGCGCGAGTTCGCGGCCGCCGAACTGGGCCTGCCCCAGCTCGAGGCCTGGGACGTGGCCTATGCCAGCGAACGCCTGAAGGAGGTGCGCTACGCCTTCAGCGAGCAGGAGGTCAAGCGCTACTTCACCGAGCCCAAGGTGCTGGCCGGCCTGTTCGACATCGTGCAGACCGTGTTCGAGGTGCAGATCCGCCCCGACACCGCGCCGGTGTGGCACGACAGCGTGCGCTTCTACCGCGTCGAACGCGACGGCCGCCTGCTGGCGCAGTTCTACCTCGACGCCTACGCGCGCCCGGGCAAGCAGCCCGGCGCCTGGATGGGCGGCGTGCGCGAGCGCTGGGCGCGGCCGGACGGCACGCTGCAGACGCCCGTGGCGACGCTGCAGTGCAACTACGCCCCACCGGTGGGCGACGCGCCCTCGCTGCTGATGCACGACGACGTGATCACGCTGTTCCACGAGTTCGGCCACGGCCTGCACCTGATGCTCACGCAGGTGAACGACATGGGCGTGTCGGGCCTGCAGGGCGTGGAGTGGGACGCGGTGGAACTGCCCAGCCAGTTCATGGAGAACTTCTGCTGGGAATGGGACGTGCTGCAGCGCATGACCGCCCACGTGGACACCGGCGCCACGCTGCCGCGCGAGCTGTTCGACAAGATGGTCGCCGCCCGCAACTTCCAGAGCGGCATGGCGATGGTGCGCCAGCTCGAGTTCGGCCTGTTCGACATGCGCATCCACAGCGAGCCCGGCGCCAGCAGCCGGATGCAGCGCGTGCTCGACGAGGTGCGCTCGCAGGTCGCCGTGGTGCAGCCGCCGTCCTACAACCGCTTCGCGCACAGCTTCTCGCACATCTTCGGCGGCGGCTACGCCGCGGGCTACTACAGCTACAAGTGGGCCGAGGTGCTGTCGGCCGACGCCTGGAGCGCGTTCGAGGAGACCGGGACGCTGTCGGTGGCCACCGGGCGCCGGCTTCGTGAACAAGTTCTCGAAGCGGGGGGCAGCCGCACCGCGCTCGAGAACTTCGTCGCCTTCCGCGGTCGTGAACCCCGTATCGATGCGCTGCTGCGCCATCAAGGCATGGCTTGAGCCGCGCCGCGTCAGGCGGTAGATTCGGGTCGATGAAATCCCATCGCCTCGTCCCTGCCCTGGCCGCCACGCTCGCGCTGGCCGCCACGAGCGCGCATGCGCTGTTCAAGGTGGTGGAACCCGACGGCCGCGTCACCTACACCGACCGCCCGCCGCAGGCCAGCGGCGGCAAGGTGGTGCCGGTCAACCGCGACGGCACCAGCACCGGCGACACCGCCGCACTGCCCTTCGCGCTGCGCCAGGTGGCCACGCGGTTTCCGGTCACGCTGTACACGGCCACCAACTGCAACCCCTGCACCCTGGCGCGCCAGATGCTCGTGCGCCGCGGCGTGCCGTTTTCCGAGCGCGTGGCCGACACGGCCGAGGACCGCGAGGCCTGGGAGCGCATCGTCGGCGGCCCGGAGGCGCCCGCGCTGCGCGTCGGCGGCCAGATGCTGCGCGGCTTCAACGCGGTGAACTGGGAAGAAACGCTCGACATCGCGGGCTACCCGCGACAGTCGGTGCTGCCGGCCAGCTACCAGGCCCCGGCCGCCGCGCCCCTGGTGGAGCGGCGGGCCGCCCCCGCCGCAGCGCCGCGCGACGAAACCCCGCAGGCCGCGCCGCAGGACACCGGCTCGCGGCCGTCCGGCTTCCGGTTCTGACCGGAACGGGCAGCGCGGGCCCCGGCGGCCCCGCGCGCTTCGCTAGCGGCCCAGCCGGTGCGCCGGCACCAGCGCCAGCAGCAGCGCCGCGCCCATCAGCCACATCGGCGCGGCACTCGACGTGGCCGCAGCCAGGAAGCCGAAGCCCAGCGGCATCGCGATCGTGGCCGCGTTGGTGAACAGCATGCGCAGGCCCAGCGCCTGCCCCTGACGGCCCTCGGGCGCGGCCTGGTGCAGCATCGACAGCACCATCGGCTGCACCGAGCCGAGCGCCAGCCCCAGCAGCGCCGACCCGGCCATCATGCCGGCCACCCCGGGCAGCCACGCATAGGCCAGCAGCGCCACGCTGGCCACCGCGATGGCGCTCAGCAGGGAGCGCCGCTCGTCGATGCGGTGCGCCAGGCTCGTGATCACGAGGCGGATCACCGTGGCCGCCACCGCGAACGACCCGAGCACCAGGCCGATGGCCGAGGCGCTGTACTCGCGTGCATGGCCCACCACCGGCACGGTAAAGCTGTGCGCGTCCCATGACGCGGCCATCGCCACGTTGACCAGCAGCAGGTTGCGCAGCGTGGGGATGCGCCACAGGTCCATCACGCTGCCGCCCACCGGCGCCTCGCGCAGCGTCGAGTCGCCCGGCGGCACGGCCCGCGGCACGCGCGCCGCGCAGGCTACCGCCAACAGCGGCAGCAGCGCACCGAAGGCGAAGGCCGCGCGGTAGCCGGCATGGTCGATCAGCAGCCCGGTGATCACCGGCGCGAACGTGTTGGACAGCGCCGGGCCGAGCGCCACCCAGCTGAACACGCGCTTGAGGTCGTCGGGGTCGCGCGCCATCTGGCCCGCCTCGCGCTGGATCGCCACCGCCGCGAACGCCACCGCCCCGCCGGTGAGCAGGCCCGACATCGCCAGGGCCGCGATGTGCTGCGTGATCACCGGCAGCACCGCACCGGACAGCGCCGCGATCACGGCCCAGCGCACCGGCCGGTGGAAACCGTAGCGGTCGGCCATGCGGCCCGCCCACATCGAGATGACGATCGGCGCCAGCCCGTACAGGCTGAGCAGCGCGCCCACGGTCCATTCCGGAAAGCCCTGCGCCAGCACCGCCAGCATCGCCGCCACGCGCGTGGCCGCCATGCAGGCATGCAGGCCCACCAGGGTGCTGACCACGAGCCAGAAGGCGCCGCGCGGCGTGACGCGGCCGGCAACGCTCATCGGGGACGCGACTCCTCGTCGTCGGGCAGGTCCAGGCCGAGCAGGTCCGGTACGCGCTCGGCCGGCAGCGCCTCGACGCTGCGCAGCTGCCGCGCCATCGCGCGCGTGCGCACCTCGGCCGCCTCGATCGACTTGCTCACCGCGTCGATCTTGTCCTTGGTGCGGGCCAGCACGTCGCCGAACTTGCCGAACTCGGTCTTCACCGCGCCCAGCACCTGCCACACCTCGGCGCTGCGCTTTTCCAGCGCCAGCGTGCGAAAGCCCATCTGCAGGCTGTTGAGCATGGCCATCAGCGTGGTCGGGCCGGCCAGCACCACGCGGTGCTCGCGCTGCAGCGCGTCCACCAGCCCGGGCCGGCGCAGCGCCTCGGCGTACAGGCCCTCGGTGGGCACGAACAGGATGCCGAAGTCGGTGGTGTGCGGCGCGGCGATGTACTTGTCGCGGATCGTGCGCGCCTCGGCCCGCAGCCGCGTCTCGATGGCCTTGCCGGCGGCGTCGGCGCCGTCCTTGTCGGCACGCTCCTGCGCGTCGAGAAGGCGCTCGTAGTCCTCGCGCGGGAACTTGGCGTCGATCGGCAGCCACAGCGGCGCCTCGCCGTCGCCCGGGCCGCCGCGGCCGGGCAGGCGCACGGCGAACTCCACGCGCTCGCGGCTGCCGGGCACCGTCTCCACGTTGGTGGCGTACTGGTCGGGCGTGAACACGTCGGCCAGCAGCGCGCCGAGCTGCACCTCGCCGAACACGCCGCGGTTCTTCACGCCGGCCAGCGTGCGGCTGAGCGAGCCCACGTCGCGCGCCAGCGTCTGCATCTCGCCCAGGCCCTTGTGCACCTGCTCCAGCCGCTCGGCCACCTGCTTGAAGCTCTCGCCCAGGCGCTGCTCCAGCGTGGCCGACAGCTTCTCGTCGACGGTGGCGCGCATCTGCTCCAGGCGCTGGCCGTTGTCGGCCTGGATCTGCGTCAGCCGCGCTTCCACCACCTGCCGCACCTCGGCCAGGCGCTTGTCGTTGGCGTCACCGAGCGCGCGCAGCTGCTCGGCCTGCGCCTGCCCGAACCGGTGCAGCGCCGCGTCCTGCGCCTCGCGCGCGGCACGCGTGTCGTCCGACACCCGCTGCTGCATCGCGGCCAGCTGGGTGCGGAAGGAATCGATCTGCTCGTTCTGCGTGCGCGCCACGTCGCCGCTCTGGGCCAGCAGCGACTGCTGGAACGCCGCCAGCGTGGCGGTCAGCTCCTGCCGCGTCGCCCGCGCGCTGTCCTGCACGTCCGCGCGCAGGTTGCGCTCCAGGTCCTCCACCCCCCGCCCGTCCCGCCGCAGCGCCAGCCACAGCAGCAGCACGACCACCACGACAAGCAGCCCAAGCTGCGCGATATCCGACCAAGACGCCATGCCCCCATTCTCGCCGCACCAAGCAAGACGGCCCCCAGGGGGCCGTCGAGCGCAGTTCAGCAGGCGCCGCGGGACCGGCTCCGCCGGCCCGCCGGCGCCGCCCCCCTGGGGGGAGCGCCGAAGGCGCAACGGGGGGGGGCCTATGACGGCAGGAAGTCCACCGGCCAGGTCACGACCATCGTGTCCACGTCCTTGGCCCCGAAGTCGAAGCCGCGGATGCGGGCCACGAGCTTGGTCTCCAGGTCGGGCGTCTTCAGCTCGGTGGAGACCACGCGGCAGCCGACCACCTCGCCCGACGGCGCGATCTTCAGCTCCACCACCACCTTGCCCTGCAGCGACGGGTCCTCGCGCAGCGCGCGGTTGTACAGCGCGTAGATCGCACCCTTGTTGCGCTCGAAGACGAGCTTGATCTCCTCGATCGAGCGCGACGCCTTGCCGCTGCCGCCCTTGGTGAGCACGCCGCCCTTGGCGCCCTTGACGCCGTCGCCGCTGCCCAGGCCGGTGCCGTCGCCCTTGCCGCCGCCACCGCCGCCGCCCGGGCCGCCACCGCCGCCACCCCCGGCGGCGCCGGCCACGAGTGTCGTGGCGCGGCCCGCCAGACCGCCGCCGCCGGTGTAGTTGCTGTAGGACGCGGTGTTGATGCCGCCGCTGCCGCCCTGGGCGTTGGACGTGATCATCGAGCGGATCGGGATGCCCTGCTCGTTGCCCGCGCCGACACCCACGCCGACGCCGGTGCCCACGCCGGGGCCCTGCTTGATGTCGGTGCGCAGCTGCACCGCCACCGGGGCGCCGCGCAGCTCGTTGAGGTCCTTGCTGTTGGCCAGCAGGCCGATGCCGGCCACGCGCCGGCGCGCCGCGTCGATCTCGCCCGGCGGACGCCCGGCGATCGGGTTGCGTGCCTCGGGCACCGGGGCGCCCTTGGCGGCCTCGCGCTTGGGCTCGGGCCGCTTGGGCTCGGGCGTCGCGGTGCTGTCGTTCTCGGCCTTGCGCTGCTGCGCCGGGTCGGCCTTGGGCGGCACCGGCTTGACGGCCGGCGGCGGCACGTTGTCGCGCTCGAGCAGCAGCTTGGCCAGCCGCGGCGGCACCTCCTGCACGACGCGCTCCTCCTTGGGCCGCGGCAGCAGCGTGAAGGCCACGCAGGCGATCAGCGCACCCAGGAGGATGCGCCCCAGCACCTTGCGGAATCGCTGCTCGTCCTGCGGCGCATACGACCACGCGAGGTACGGCGTGCGGAACGAGACGCCGCCGGCACCGGCGGCCATCGCTGCAGCGCTCATCGGACAACCCTCCGCGCGTTGCGCTTCGGGGCGAGCGCTTGGGAACGGCCCGGCGCGCTCATGCTTTCGCCTTCTTCGTGACCGCGAAGGACACGTCGCTGAAGTCGGCGCGGGCCGCGGTGGCCATCACCTTGCGCAGCAGGCGGTAGGGGATGTCCTTGTCGCCCATGATGGTGACGGCCTTGCCCTGCGCCTTGTTCTCGGCGCGCACCACCTGCTTGGCCGAGTGCAGCGCCAGCTCGGCCTTCAGCGGCGCGATCTCGTCGCCCGCGGTGGCCAGGGCCTCGTCCACGGTGGTGACCTTGCGGCCCTCGACCAGGATGTCCTGCCCCGCCACCACGATGACCACCGTCTCGCGCGGCATCTTGTCGGTGTGCGACTGCGGCAGCTGCACGGCCTTGCTGGTGCTGAGCACCTCGACGCCGGCGGCGCTGGTCATCAGGAAGAAGATCAGGATGGTGAAGATGTCGATCAGGGACACGAGGTTCATGTCCAGACCCATCTTGTTGCGCTCCTTGCGTTCGGCGCGCTTCTGGATGCCGGTGAGCTTGCTCATGTCTTCTTCGCCAGAGGCGCGTCGCCGATGGAGATGTCCGGGAACAGCGGCACCGCGTCACCCTTGCCCGACGGCGGCACGGGCCGCTCGCGCACAGCATCCATCACCTGGATCAGCGCGTCGTAGGACGTGTCGGGCAGCGCCAGCACGGTGGCGTTGGCCTGGGTCGGGAAACGGGCCTTGAGCTGCTCGATCACCTGGGCCAGCGCCACGGTGTCGTGGCCGGTGGGCGTGTTGGGGATGCGAGAGATCAGGCCGCCGATCTTGTCGCCGACCTCGATCGAGTCTGGACGGATCACGACCTCGAGCTTGAGGTCGTCGACCTTGAGCTGCTCGACGCCAGAGTTCTGCGCCGGCAGCGACAGGTCGATGACCGACAGGCGCGTGAACACCGCGGTCGACAGCAGGAACGGCACCAGCACCACGATCAGGTTGATGAAGGCCGTGACGTCGAGCTCGGCCGCCTGGCGGCGGATGCGACTGGAGCGCATGTGGGAAGTCCTCCCTGGACTCTTGTTCTCAGCGCGCGGCGGCGGCCGACTCGGCCTTCAGTCGCTGGGTCGCGTTCAGGAAGCTGATCTTGGCGGCTTCGAGGCCGTCGACGATCTCGCTGGTGCGCGCCTGCAGGAAGGCGTGGATCAGCAGGAACGGGATCGCGACCGTCAGCGCGAAGGCGGTGTTGTTCATCGCGATCGAGATCGACGCCGACAGCATCTCGGCCTTCTCGGCCGGGTTCACCGCGGACACCGCCGTGAAGCCCTTGATCAGGCCGATGATGGTGCCCAGCAGGCCCACCAGGGTGATCACGTTGGCGAAGGTGGCGATGTAGTGCGTGCGCTTCTCCAGGCGCGGCACGATCTCCATCATGCCCTCCTCCATCGCGGCGTCCACGTCTTCGCGGCGGCCGGGGCTCTGCATGCGCTGCAGGCCGTAGGCGACGATCTTGCCGACGGCGGCGTCGGAGTTGCTCGCGATCTGGTGCACTTCCTTGAGCTTGCCGCTCTGCAGCTGGGGCTGGATCTTGTCCCACAGCGCGCGGTTCGCGGCCCGGGCCTTGGCCAGGAACACGAAGCGCTCCACCGCGATCGCCATGCCGATGGCCATGATCAGGATGCTGGGGTAGATGGCCAGGCCGCTGTCCTGGAAGAACTTGATCGCGAACTCGATGATGCTCATGGGGCTTCTCCTTCGATCGGGGCACCTGCGAGGGCGGCAGGCACGGGGGTCTCTAGCGTGATGACGTTTCGGATGGGGGGAATCAGGGCTGCTTGCCTGCCGGGGCGACCTTCGCGGCGACCTGTCCGTGGTAGTTCACCTGGCGGCGAAACACGTCCCGGTCGACCGGCGCAAGCGCCTCGTCGAGCACACTCACCAATGGTCGTCCTGCCAGATCCCCGGGCAAGGGCTTTTTCCACGGCACGATGTAGAGTACTTTTGGTAACTCGCGATTGCCGAGGATCTGCGTGCGGTCGATGTCGGCGCGGTCCTGCGCCACGGCCTGCAGCGATGCGGCAGCGAGCACGACGGCAATGAGTCGCTTCATCGTCATGGCACCTTCTTCGTGTTCTTGGCGTCGGCCTGCGCGACGCTCGCGGTCTTGCGAGTCTTGAGGTCGGCCACCCACTTGCCCACGCCGGCGTCGCCGCCCGGCACGAGCGCGAGATAGCGTTCGTAGTGCACCAGCGCGAGCGCAGGCTCGGCCATGTACAGGTCCAGCAGCACGCCCAGGTTCAGGTGCGCGTCGGCATAGCCGGGGTCGAGCGCGATCGCCGCCTCGTAGGCTTCGCGCGCCTTGGCGAACTTGCCTGCATGGCGCAGGCTCAGGCCGAGCTGGTTCTGGAACACCGGCTGCGACGGGCTGGCCTTCACGGCCTTTTCCATCGCAGCCACCGACTCGTCGTGCTTGCCGGCATTGCGCAGGATCAGCCCGAGATTGGCATGTGCGCCGCCGAGCTCCGGATGGCGCGTGGCCAGGTCGCGGAACGCGCGCTCGGCGTCCGCGGTGCGGCCGGCGCGCAGCGCGGCCTTGGCGGTTTCGAAGGCGCGCTGGGCGTCGGCGCTCACCGCCACCGGGGCTGGCGCCGCCTTCGCGGGCGGCGCCGCCGGGGCCGATGCGGCCGCGGCCGGCGCTGCAGCGATCGCCTGCTGCACCGCCTCCACCGGCTTCTTCACCACTTCGGTGACGCTGGCGCAGCCGGACAGCGCCAGCAGCGCCAGGGCGGCCAGCAGCGCCGATCCGCGCGACTCAACGGATCTCATTGACGACTCCTTCGCTGCGCTCGACGCGCGCGTAGCGGCCCGGCTTGAGCGTGCGCAGCGCGGTGAAGCTCTTCTGCACCCATTCGTCGTACACACCCTGCGCGGTGCGGCGGGCGTTCACCTCGTGCAGCTCGATGGCCTTCTCCTCGAACGGGAAGGCCTGCTCCTCCAGCAGCACGTTGTACTGCTCCAGCTCGAGCTTCTTGAGGCCACGCGGGCGCTGCGAGGCCATCATGGCCTTGCCGAAGTCCTGGTACAGCGCGGCGGTGTGGAAGGTGGCCGCGGTGATCGCGTCGGCCACGCCGTAGTCGGCCACCGCCGAGAAGCCCTTGAGCGCCGTCTCGAACTTCGCCTTCTTGTTCTTCATGCTGCGCGCCAGCGGTTCCACCAGTGCCACCTTGCGGTAGTCGTCCACCGCGGGCTGCGCCATCGCCAGCGCCGCCATCGCGCCGAGGTAGCGCGTGCGGTCGGTGCGCGCCGCGCCGCCACGCTGGTCGGCGGCCAGGATCTCGCGCTGCAGCTCGAACTCGCGCTTGGCGTTGCCGTCGGCCCTGGCGATCAAGGCCAGGCGGTGACGCGTTTCCACGGCACGCTCGAACGGCTCGGGGTACTGCTTCAGGTAGCGCTCGTAGGCCCTGGCCGACGCCACGCGGTTGTTGCCCTTGCCGTGCAGCTCGGCCGCCTGCCACAGCGCTTCCTGCGCGAGCTTGGGGTCCTTGCCCGACGCGGCCACGCGCTCGAACTCGCCGGCGGCCTCGCTCCAGCGGCCGCGCTCCAGGTAGGCCACCGCCAGCTTGGCCGACGCGTCGTCCACCAGGGGGTGCTTCGGGAAGCGCTGGCGGAAGTCCTCCAGCGTGCGGGCGGCGGCGTCCCAGTCCTTGATGCCGATCAGCGCCGCGGCGGCGTCGTACTGCGCCGTGGCATGGATGGTGGACTGCGGCGCCACGGCCGCCACACGGCTGAAGTGCCCCACCGCGTCGCGCGCGTTGCCGGCCTTCTGCGCCGCCTCGCCCTGCTTGTAGATCGCCGCGGCCTGGCGCTCGACCAGGTCCTTGCGCGCGGTGTCGCGCTCGGGCACCAGGGCCAGCACCTCGCCATAGCGCTTCTCGGCGCGGGCGAAGTCGCCGGCCTCGAACGCGGTGTGCGCGATCACGGTCGTGGCCACGCGGCGCTGCTCGGCGGTGGCCGGCGGGTCCAGCGCCAGCACGCGCTCGGCCACGCTCTGCGCCTGCTCCGGGTCCTTCAGCGCATACAGGCGGTCGGCGGCGTTGGTCAGCACCGGTGCGACGCGCGGGTCCTTGTCGAAGGCCTTGGCGAAGCGCAGCGAGCTGTCCACGCCCTGGCGCTGCAGCGCGGGCTTGTCGGTCGCGGCGGCGCGCTTGTCCAGCTCGGCATAGGCCAGCAGCGCGGCGTAGCCGGCGTCGGCGCTCTTGTCGTGCTTGGCGTAGCCGTAGGCCACCTTCTCGTACTCGACCGCGGCCTCGCTCCAGCGCGAATCCTCGTACAGCAGTTCGCCGAGCAGGAAGTGGTTGCGCGCGGTGTCGGGCTCGCCGGGGAAGCCGGTGATGATGTCGCGGTACCAGCGCACCGCCTCCTGGTAGTCGGCGCTGGCCTTGGTCTTCTGGGCGCTGGCGTGGTAGTGGCGCGCCAGCTCGGCCAGACGCGTCTTCACCAGCGGCTGGGCCTTGTTCCAGCCCTCGGGGTTGGCCTTGCGGAAGTCGCTGTTCACGCCGTAGCGGCCGACGTACTCGCGCTTGGCGTCCAGCGCCAGCGTGGGCAGGCCGCCGGCCTCGTAGATGTCGATCACCTTGGCCTGCAGCACCGGCGCCTGCGCATGCATCGGGTTGCGCTTGACGAAGGCGGCGTAGGTGTCGGCCGCGTCCTTGACGCGGTCCTGCTTGATGTAGAGCTCGCCCAGCTGCTCGTAGACGCGGAATTCGTAGCCCTTGCGGCGCTCGTCCTTCACGTAGGCGGGGATCGCATCGGCGCCCTGCAGGTTGGTCAGCGAGATGCTCATCACGCGGAAGGTGTCTTCCACCAGCTCGCGGTCGCCGCGCGTCAGGCCGGGCAGCGTCTCCAGCGGCTGGTCGCCGCGGCCGGCGAGCTTGCCGTCGAGCACGCCGAAGAAGGACTGCAGGCCCTCTTCCAGCTTGCCCTGCTTGAAGCGGGCCCAGCCCTGCATGTAGAGCGCCCGATCCTTGAACACCGTGCCGGCGTTCTGCGCCAGCACGGCGTCGTAGGCCTGTTCGGACGCCGGATAGCTGCGCAGCGTGAACAGCAGTTCGCCGCGGCGGAACTGCGCCTCCTCGCGGTAGGCCGTGTTCGGGTACGTGGCCACGAGCTGGTCGAGCGTCTTCAGCGCGGTCTCCAGCTCGCCGCCCTGCTCCTGGGCACGGGCCAGCTGGTACAGCACGCGGTCGTTGCCGGGGTCCTTCGGGAAGTTGCGCAGGAACTCCTGGTAGCGAGCGACGGCGGCCTTGTAGTCCGGCGCGCCGGCATTGGCGCCGGTGACGCTGCGGTTGTCGGCGACGTCCATCTCCAGGTCGCCCAGGCGGCGCATCGCCTCGGCGCGCTGCGGTGCGTCCTTGGCCTGCGGCGCGGTGTCGAGGAAGCGGCGGTAGGCGGCGATGGCCTGCGTCTCGTCGGACGCGACGCGGCGCTCCTTGTCCACCGCCACGCTGCGCGAACCCAGGCTGGCCAGCGTGGGTGCATCGTCGCCCGGCGGGGCCTTGGGGCTGCTGCCGCAGCCCGCCAGCACCAGGGCGCAGGCGGCTGCGACGAGCGAGGGACGACTAACGACGCGGCGCATCGCCCGTCTCCTTGGTGGTGGCGTTGGTGGCGAGGCTGGCCCGGTCGTAGAGCTGGGCCAGCGCGAAGCGGGCCTGCGTCTGGTACTCGGCCAGGCGCTGCTGGGCGCGCGTGAGCTCGGCCACGGCGATGCCCTGCACCGCCTGCTGCTGCTCGGTGGTGAGCGCCGCCACGCGCGGGATCAGTGCGTTCAGGCTCGCTTCGAGCGCGTCGATGCGGCGCGCGAAGGCGTCGAACTTTGCCGGCTCCTCGGTGCGCGCGCGCGCCAGCGTCTGGTCATGCGCCTCGGCCTCGACCAGCGTGGCGTCGGCGTCGCGCAGCGCCTTCTGCGCTGTCCACACGCGGCCCGGGAAGTCCTGCGCAAGGTCCCAGGCCAGGCGGCCCGCCATCAGTCGCACGCGGTCGGCATGACGCGCCAGCTCCGGGTCCTTGTCGTTGGCCTTGAGCGCGGCCTGCACCGAGGCCAGGCGCTGCAGCAGGTCGTCCTGCTTCGCGTCGGCGAACGCCACCACGTCCGTCTCGCGCTGCGCGCGGTCCAGTTCGGCGGCCAGCGTGGTACGGCGCTGCTTCAGCGCGGCCAGCGCGGCACTGCGGTCTTGCGCACCGGTCTGCGTGGCGGGCAGGCGCTCGGCGAAGGCCTTGCGGCGCTCGGCCAGCATGTCGCGGAAGGCGCCCAGGCTGTCGCGCCACTGCGCC
This sequence comes from Aquabacterium sp. T101, assembly GCF_057219775.1. NCBI lineage: Bacteria > Pseudomonadati > Pseudomonadota > Betaproteobacteria > Burkholderiales > Sphaerotilaceae > Aquabacterium > Aquabacterium sp. T101. Next base: position 148,604 of record NZ_JBXVVZ010000006.1, on the reverse strand, counting down.
AGGTTGCGGCCCAGGAACAGCAGGTCGCGGTAGTTCTTGAACGACTCCTGGAACTCGTGCTGTGCCAGCACCTGGGTCAGGTGGCCGGCATGCGGCATCTCGGGCAGCGACTGCAGCGCCCAGAACCAGCCCATCTCCTCGCCGGGGTTGGCCTTGTCCAGCCCTTCCACCAGCTTGCCGCCGCGGATCGCCTCGATCGACTCGCGCAGCGCACCCTGCTCGGTGTCGAACTGGCTCACCGCGCTCTCGTAGCCTTCGAGCGACTGGCCGTAGGCGCCCAGTTCGGCATAGGCGTAGGGCAGCGCGATCTTGGCTTCCAGCACGGCGGCGTCGCCGACGCTGCGGCCGGCGAGTTCGGTCCAGGGCACGAGGGCCTTGTCCGGCTGCTTCGCCGCCGCGGCGGCCCAGCCGAAGCCCAGCAGCGCCTTGTTGGCATGCAGGCCCTGCAGCCGCACGCGCTCCAGCACGCGGCGCGCGTCGGCGGCGCGGTTGTCCTGCAGCGCGGCGAAGCCCAGCGCCACGTTGGCGCGGTCGCGCAGGCTGCGCTGCTCCTCGGTGGCCGACGGCATGCGGCCCACCTCGTCCAGCAGCGCGCTGCCGCCGGCCACGTCGCCGGCCTTCACCAGGGCCACGCCCAGGTTGTAGCGGGCGAAGTAGCTCACCTGCGACGGATTCTTGACGTCGGTCATGCCGCGCAGCACCTCGGCCGCGCCGGCGAACTCGCCGCGCGCCATCAGCAGATTGGCCTGCAGCAGCCCGCGGTCCTCTTCCAGCGGCGCCGGCAGCTTGCCGGCGATGCGCCCGATGGCCTCCTCGGCCTCGGCCTGCAGCCCGCGCTGCCAGCGGATCTTGGCCAGGAAGTACCACGCCCGGTCGCGCACGGAAGGCGGCGCGCCGCGCTCGATCAGCTGCGCGAAGATCTGCCCCGCCTCGCGGTGCATGCCGTACGACAGCAGCAGGCCGCCGCGCAGGATCTCGCTGTCGTCGTCGTGCGGCGACACCCGCTTGAAGTGCTGCGACACCATCAGCCCGGTGACCGCGCTGAAGTACTTGTCCTGGTAGAAGTGGAACAGCGTGTCGCCATAGTGAGGCGCCATCACCGGCCGCTTGACCTCGGGAGCACCGGACGCAGACGGCGCCGCGCCCGAAGCCGAGGACTGCGCCGAAGGCGAAGCCGAGGACTGCGCCGACGCGCCGCCCACAGCCAATGCACACGCCAACGCCACCAGGCCAGGCACGGCACACAAGCGCCCAAGCAGGCGCAGCGGACCCGGCTCCGCCGGTCCGCCTGCGCCGCCCCCCTGGGGGGGAGCGGCGAAGCCGCAACGGGGGGGGGTCACCATACCTTCACATCGAACTCAGGTTGCAGCTTGCCCGCGGAGTCCTTGATGCGCAGCTCGATGTACTTCGGCTCGGCGCCCTTGTCGAACTTGATCGTCGTGGCGCGCTTGTAGTCGCGCACGTGCGGGCCCTTGCCGGTGAAGAACGCGGTGACCTCGTGCGTGCCGCTCTTGAGGTTGCCCACGTAGGCGCGCTGCACGCCGCCGCGGTGCAGTGCCTGCACCTCGTTGGGCGTGTAGAGGTAGTTCGTGACCAGCTTGTCGTTGAGCTTGATCTGCACCGAGTCCAGCTCGAACAGCTTGCCCACGTCCATCGACACGAACAGCGCCACCTGCGTGTTGGCCGGGAACAGCAGTTCCTCCTCCAGCACCAGCAGGTCGCGGTTGAGCTTGATGACGTCGGACTTGAGGTCCTGCACGCGGCTGTCCAGGCTGGCGGCCGGAGCGGCGGGCGCCGCCGGCGCCGCAGGGGCCGCGGCGGCCACGGCCGGCTGCGCGGCCTGGGCCGACGGGGGAGCGGCCGGCGCGGCGGGGGCGCTCTGCGCCCGCGCGGCCAGGGTGGCCAGGGCGATCGCGGCGCCGAGCGCCAGGTGGCGAAGGAGGGCTTGCATGGTCATGCTCGCTTCTAGTAGTTGGCCGTGACGTAGAGCTGGAGCACCGTGGCCGACAGGCTGTAGGGGCGCCCGGTGCGCAGGTCGGTGTAGTCGCTGTACTGGTATCGCAGCACCTCGAGGGCGCCGTTGAACTTGATCTCGTATTGCCCCGGCACCTTGCGCCAGCTGTAGGTCACCTTGCCGCCCAGCGTGTTGCCGTCGTAGGTGCCGAGCTGGCGGTTGCGCGTGACGTAGGTGGCCTGGCTCTGCGCGTTGTCGCTGTAGAACGACGCGCCGTCCTGCCGGTAGTGGCGCAGAAAACCGTCGAGCAGGAAAGACTCGCCGACGTAACGGCTGTATCCCCCTTCGATCGTGTGCGACTTGACCTGCCAGTTGTCCCAGAAGTAGCGGTACGAGCCGCGCACCGCGTCGCGGCTGCCCAGGTCGCCGATGGCGCGCAGGTTGATCGCCCGCGAGCTGCGCGTGCGCGGCAGGTTCTCCGGCACGGCGGCGCCGAACACGCGCGCGGCGCGGTACGGGTTGCCGAGATAGCCGCTGTCGGAGATGGCCTCGAGGTTGAGGCTGGCCAGCCACTTGGGCGTCAGGATCTGCGTCACGCCGACGCGGTACTGCCAGTGCTTGGCCTGGTCGAAGAAGCCCAGGTTCTTCGCGCCCACCTTGTCGGCCGCACGCGTGAAGCCCAGGTTCACGGTGGTCATGCCGCCGAAGGTCTCCTGCGACACGTCCACCGACAGCGCGTCGGCCTTGTAGTCGGGCTCGTCGCTGCGCGACAGGCCGAGCGTGAGGTTGGAGTCGCGCACCACGTAGTCCAGCCCGAGGCTCAGCTCGTTGCGGCGCTCCTTGTAGGGGCTGGCGGTGGTGACCACGTCGACCGACGCATTGCTCACCGCGTCCACGTAGACCTGCCCCGACAGCGAGATGCGGTCGCCCAGGCTCTTGCGCAGGAACAGCGCCGGCCCGTCGGAGGTGAGGCCGCCGCCGCTGTAGCGGTGGTACATGGCTTCGGCGCGGTCGGCGGGCAGCGGCGCGGCCTTGGCGCTGCCGCCCACGGCCAGGCTGCCGCCCAGCAGCGCGCCCACGGCGCGCAGCCAGCGCGCGAGCAGGTTCCTACTTGCAGCCACAGCCGCCTCCCTGCACGCCGTTGGCGCCGCGCGCACCCTCGCGGATGTCGCGCACGTGCTGGCTGTTCTTGGACGCCAGCACGTCGCCCTGCCATTGCATGATCGGGTCGGCCAGGCGCTCTCGCTCGTGCGGCTTGACCCAGGGCTGCGGCATCGCGCAGCCGCCCAGCGTGCCCGCCAGCGCGAGCATCACCCAGAGGAATCGGCGTTGCATGGCGTCTACTCCCGAAGCAGTTCGCGGACCTGCTGCTCGTAGGTCTGCTCCACGCCTTCGCGATAGCCGCGGTGCAGGTAACGCACGCGGCCATCCTTGTCGATCAGCACGGTGGCCGGCATGGCGTTGAGGTCGTAGCTGCCGACCACCTTCTTGTCGGTGTCCAGCAGCACCGGGAACTTCAGGCCCATCTTGCCCACCAGGGCGCGCGCGGCGTTCGGGTCCTCGTCGATGTTGACGCCCAGCAGCGTGAAGCCCGAGCCGCGGTACTTGTCGTGCAGGCGCGCCAGATGCGGCAGCTCGACACGGCACGGGCCGCACCACGTGGCCCAGAAGTTCACCATCACCACGCGGCCGCGCTGCTCGCCCAGGCGCAGGTTGGGGCCGTCGATCTGGCGCAGCGTGAAGTCGGGCGCCATCGCGCGCGGTGACACGGACGCGCCGGCGGCATGCGCCGCGGCCAGCAGGGCCAGGCCGAGCAACGAGCGGCGCGGCAGGCGGTGCGGGTGGGTCATGAAGGGTCCTTCCTCTTTCGGATCCATCGGTCAGAAATAGAAGCCGAAGCCGCCGGTCAGCTCCACGTTGTGCGTGCTCTGCTTCGGACCGAGCAGGTCGGTGGAGAACACGTGGTCACGCAGCTCGACGTGCACGCCCCAGCGGTCGGCCAGCAGCATGCGCAGGCCGATGCCGAAGTTGATCGTCTGGCGGCGCCGCTCCACCAGCTTGGTGCTGCCCACGCCGGCCAGCACGTACAGCGCCGTGGCCTTGGCGCGGTTGGCGCCGATGAAGCCCTCGCCCGGCAGCAGGTTCCAGCCCGCGCTCAGGTTGTAGTAGGACAGCGTCTCCTTCGGGTTCGGGAAGATGCCCCCACCCGGCAGCAGCTGGCGGAAGGCCTCGTCCCTGACCTTCGTCTGCGCCAGGTTGCCCTGCACGAAGAAGTCCTCGGTGATGTGGTAGCCCACGCGCAGGCCGGCGATGCCGCTGGCGCCGAAGTTCTCGGTGGAGTAGATGCCGCCGAAGGCGCCGACCTCGAAGTCCTTGGACGGGAACTTCGGCAGCTTCACGTCGCGCCGCTCCACCTGCGGTACCACCACCTGCTCGTTGGACGGGCGGGGCTGCTGCGTGGACGGCGCGGTCTGCGCGAAGGCGGGGGCGGCCAGGGCCAGGGTCAGGAGCGCAAGGGTCTTGTTCATGTTGTGGACCTCGGGGCGGTTTCAGTAGAAGAAGAACGAGATGCCGGCGGTGACGGCGCGGAACTCCTGGCTGCGCTGGTCCGACACGAAGGCCGTGTACAGGCTGTAGTCGGCGCGCACGACGAAGCGCTCGGTGAGGTACCAGCGCACGCCGATCGTCGCGTTGGACAGGTTGGCGTTGGTGTCGGTGGCGCCCACCAGGGTCTGGTTGGGGAAGTTGTTGAAGCGGCCCACGCCCACGCCGAGGAAGGGCGACAGGCGCTGGTCGCTCCAGGGCTCGGCCAGCAGGTTCACGTGCCAGAAGTCGGTGCCGGAGAACACGCCCTGCACCTGGCCGATCGTGCCTTCCAGGCTCAGCGTGTCGGACAGGCGGTAGCTCGACCACACCTTGAGCATCGGCTCGGACTTGAACCGGCCCACCGCCGCGCCGAGCTGCACGCGCCGCGTCAGGTAGTCGTCCAGCGCGATGTCGCGGAAGGTCTTGGGCACGCCCGCCACGGTGAGCGTGGCTTCGAGCTGGCGCCGGTGCACCCAGCCGATCTTGGAGTTGCCGGTGTCGCTGTCGGTGCGTACCTTGTACCAGTCGGTCGACCGCATCTCGATCGTCACCCACTCGTCGCGCGCGGCGACGTGGTGCACCGGGAAGCCGCGACCGGGGCCGGTGCGCATCTCCAGATAGGGGTCGGCCACCTTCACGCGTTCGGTGACCTGGGCGCGCGCGGGCGCCTGGGCGAACAGCAGCAGGGCGATCAGGACGAGCAGCGTGGAGCAGGCTCGCAGGGCATTCTTTATTGCGTGTTGCATGTACCGGTTTGAGGGTCGGCAGGCGTGAACATCGATGCCGCCGCGCTACTGAACTCGTCCTGCCCCTGGGGCATGGGACGACTGATCCAGTACTGCAGCAGCCGGACATTGGGATCGTTGGTGTCCGCGAAGATCAGCCCGCCACCGTGCAGGGTGCCCTGCACCAGCGGCTTGTTGAGCAGCCGGCTCGACGACGGGGCACCGATCACGGTGGAACCCTGCGCCGAGAAGAAATTCCGGTACATCTCGGTCTGACGGATCACGTCCGGCGTGTTGGCCGGGTTGGTCAGGTCGACCGCGGCAGCCGTGCCCACGGTGCGGAACGCGCCGCCGGTGCCGTTGGTGTTGTCGTGGCAGCCCGCGCTGGCGCAGCTGCCGGTGCCGCCACCGGGCAGGCTCAGCTGCGCCACCATCACCGGGTTGATGCAGCGCTGGTAGTACACGAAGGACAGCGACTGCCCGCTGCCCCCCGGAGGGTTCAGCACGTCGGGCGGATTGCCCAGCGGGTTGTCGCCGCCCCCGCCGCAGGCCGCGACGAGCGCGGTCACCACGGCGGCGGCCGCGCCGCCCCGCCATCCGCCCGCGCGCAACCTCATGGCGTGCACCCCGCGCTGATCCAGTTCAGGATCGCCTGGTAGCCCGAGCTGCCCACCGGCAGCGGCGGTGTCGTCTGGCCCGTGGCACCGGTCGGATGCGGCGCGGTGGACGGCCGTGCCAGCAGCGCGTTGGACGCTGCGGCGCAGGTGTTGGACACCATCGTCAGGCTCACGTTGTAGTCCCCCTCGGGGCTGCCGGTCAGGATGAAGCGGTTGCCGGTGAAGCCCAGGCCCGGCTGGTGGCAGGCCACGCACTGGTTGCGCAGCACCGGCAGCACGGTGTTGTTGAACACCGTCTCCGACAGCGCGGTCGCGCGCCGGGCCGGGCTGTTGCTGGCCATCACGTTGTTGAAGTACTGGCCACCCAGGTCCATCCACTCGCTGACCAGGCGCTTCTCCGCCGCGTTGAGCAGCGTGGCGTGGTTGGGCGCCGTGCTCGGCGGGTTCGGGTGCGCGGTGCGCGCCGCCGAGCCGGCCTTGAGGGTCTCGCCGAACAGGATCTCGCCCAGGCGGCTCGACCGCGTCAGGCCCTCGGCGCCGCCGGCCATGGTTTCCACCAGCGCCGGGCCGCGCACCACCTCGGGCACGCCGTCGCGGATGCGGGTGACGGGCTGGCCGTTGCCGTCCAGCACCGGGTCGCCGAGCAGCAGCTCCTGGTACGACGTCAGGCGGCCGGCGCCCGAGATCGTGGCCCGCAGGTCCAGGCGCGTCGGGTCGGTGTGGCAGGCGGTGCAGGTGTTGGCGCCGCGGTCACGGCTCCAGATCGGCTGGATGTGGTCCGGGTAGTTGATGATGCCGTTGACCGGTGCCGGCGTGGCCAGGTCGTCGGCCGGGTTGGCATTGCCGGTGTAGCGCACCGCGATCGCCGGACGCGCGGTGACGCCGTTGCGGCTGGTGTCGGCCCAGATGTCGGAGAACATCATGTCCGACAGCAGGTTCAGCGCCGCCGGGTCCACGCGGGTGCGCAGCGACGCCATCGTCTCGCCCTGCTGGTGCTGGCCGGCCAGCGCCGGCTGCAGCGCGGCGGGCATGGTGTTGACCGTGGAGCCGGCGTTGATCGACGCGCCACGGCGCGGGCTGTGGCAGCCGTCGCAGGTGCGGCGCTCGCCCGGGCGCACCTGGATCCAGTTCAGGTGGGTCTGCAGCGCGCGGCCCTTGTGGTCGATGATCGACAGCGCCAGCGGCGTGTCCGCGGGCACCGACAGCTTGAACGAGCCGTCCGGCTCGATCGGCGCGTAGCCGAGGATCTGCTGCGGCTCGAAGTCGGTCTCGCCGATGGCCTCGCGCATGCCGGTCATGCCCTGCTGCGGCGCCACCGCGCGCGTGGCCCGCACGAAGCGCGCCGGCGAGCAGTGGTAGGCCGAGTTGGCCGGGTCCTTCATCGCCACCAGGTCGGCGATCGACGAGCGGGTGTCACCGGCTTCGATCGGCGCCCGTTGCGCGATGGCGCGGGAGCAGCCGGCGGGCAGGTCGGACGCCGCGATCACCGCTTCGGCCATGCGGTTCAGGCCGTCGGTGTCGTAGATGCTGCGCACTTCGATCAGCGCACGGCCCTGGGCGGCCAGCGCCGGGTCGATCGTGGTCGGCGTGGGCGCGGCCGGTTCCGGACGCGGCTGGATCGCCACCGGGTCGGTGTACATGAAGCCGGCCGGCGGCGCGGCCACGATCAGCCAGGTCTGGTTGGCCGGGTTGTACATGTAGACCGAGTAGATCGGGGGCACGTTGTCCTGCACCGGATCGGCGGCCTCGTCCTCCATGGTGCGGTCGCTGTTCAGGCGCTCGATCTCGGCCTGCGTCAGGCGCGAGCACGGGATCACCACGCCGTCGCGCGTGACCTCGCAGGTGCGGAACGACACCAGGATGCGGTCGGTGCCGTCCCACAGCGGGTAGGGCGTCGTGGCGCGACCCACCAGCGACAGGCCGCGGCCGTCGGGAATCTGCAGGTTGGTCAGATGGCGCTGGCCGGCGCTGGCGACGACCGCGCGGTTGGCCGGCATGGTGTTCTCGCTGAAGTTCTCGATGTCGATCAGCATCAGCGCCCCGCCCTCGCGGGTGCCCGACAGCGACATCAACGACGACGCCACCTGGCCGCGGTAGCGGCCGTTGGGGTCCATCTCGCGCGGGTGCAGGAAGCTGTTGCCCGGGCTGTGCGCGCCGTACAGCACGAACATGTCGGTGCCGTCCTGCTTGGACTTGAAGATGGCGAAGCGGTTGCGCGGGCCCACGTGCTCCCAGCGCGAGAACATGATTTCGCCGTTGGAGCGCACCACCGGGTTGCGGTCGTGGCTCTGGTTCACCGAGATCTGCGTGATGGCGCCGCCCTCGGCGGTCATCGTGTGCAGGTTGAGCACGCGCTCGCGCTCGTACTCGTCCACCGCGAACACGGCCTGGCCGTTGATCAGCGAGCGCGACTGGGTCTGGCGGTTGCTCGAGAACACGAAGCCGCGGCCGGCCGGCAGGTAGGCCGGGTCCACGTCGTCGTCGGAGGTGGACGCCGTGACACGGCGCAGCGTGCCGCCGGCCAGGCCGCCGGTGGTCATGTCGTATTCCCAGATGTTCCAGCGGCCGGTGCAGGCCGGGCCGCCGTCGATCGTCGACGTGTTGGCCGTCGGGCAGCGCATCGAGAACACGATCTTGCGGCCGTCGTACGACACCTCGGGATCGGACACGTCGCCCACGCCCTGGGTGATCGACGCGGTGACGTTGATCTCGTTGGCGCTCGGCGAGGACTGCTCGCGGATGATGAGGTCACCGCCGGGCGCCGTGGGCGTGCCGTCGGTCGGGTTCATGTTCAGCGTGTTCGCCCGCTTGGCGTAGGCGATCGCCACGTCCCCGTTCACCGTGACGGTGTCCGAGCCTCCCGAACCGCTGCCGCAACCGGCCAGCAGCGCGGCCAGTGCGGCCAAGGCCGGCACGATCTTCCATTGCCTCGTGATCATGTTCATGGTCAACCCCCTGTGCACGTCTGTGTGTTGTCAATGCCGTGCGGGCGTGCGCCCCGCCGACATTCCGCTCGAAGCATGCAAGGCGCCGGTGGCGTCGACGCAGATCGCGTCCACGCCCTCCAGCGTCTCGACGAGTTCCAGTCCGCGCTCGATGCCGAGCACGAAGACCGTCTTGCTCAGGGCCTCGCAGGTGAGGCCGTCGGCCGCCAGCACGGTGACGCTGCGCAGGCTGCGCGGCGACTCGCCCGTGGCGGGGTCGACGATGTGGTGGTGGCGCACGCCGTCGCGCTCGAAGAAGCGCTCGTAGTCGCCCGAGGTGGAGACGGCGGTGTCCACCAGCGGCAGCACCGCCACCAGCGCGTCGGCGCGGCGCGGGTCGCGCACGCCGATGTGCCAGGGCCGGCCGCGCCGGTCGCCGATGACGCGGCTGTCGCCGCCGGCGGCCACATGCGCGTGGTGGATGCCGTGCCGCGACAGGATCGCCGCGGCGTTGTCCACCGCATGGCCCTTGGCGAAGCCGCCGAGGTCGACGCGCATGCCGTCGCGCGTGAAGCGAACGCTGCGCGTGCGCGCGTCGAGTTCCATGCCGCGCCAGCCGATGGCCGCACGGCCGCGGGCCAGGGCCTGCGCGTCGGGCGCGGTGCCCTCGCGGTAGTCGTACAGGTTGCCGACGCTGGCGAAGGTGATGTCGAACGCGCCGTGCGACAGCTGCGAGAAGCGTTGCGCCTGCACCAGCAGCAGGAACATCTCGGCCGACAGCTCCACCGGCTGCCGGTGCGCGTCGCGGTTGATGCGCGACAGCTCGGAGTCCGGCTTGTGCGGGCTCATCGTGCGGTCGATGCGGTGCATCTCGGCCATCACCGCGTCGGCGGCAGCGCTACCGCGCGCGGCGTCGTCGCACCACAGCTCGACGCGGATCGCCGTGCCCATGACCGCTTCCTCGCGCACCAGCCACTGCCCTGCGTCGGCCGCGCACGCGGCCGCCGCCGCCGGGTGGGCGGTCTTGGGCTGGGTCCAGGGCCAGAGGTTCCTCATCGCAGTCGCGTCGGTGGTCGTCGGTTCTCGTGCAGTCCGGTGATCGAAAGCAGTCGCAGCAGGCCGAAAGACCCTTTGCGGCGCCGCATATTGCGGGCAGGCCGAAGCGCGAACCGGTGAATTTGTTTGCAAACCACCATGGCCTTACACCCTGTCGCCAATCGCGGTTCGGCCACCACGCCGGCGCGCGCGAACACGTGCGAGAAGCTGCGTCGAATGTTTGCAATCGCAACAGGCGGGTGACCAAAAGCGTCACTTCGGCGGCGCACAATGGCCGCGAGGAGAGCCCCGATGCGCGATCACGACACCCGCCCTGCCCTGCGCCGCGCCACCGCCTGGCAAGGCCTCGCCCTTGCTGCGGCCCTGCTGTCGGCCAGCGCCGTGGCGCAGACGCCAGGGCCGGGCCCGGCGGGTGGCACCGCCCCGGCCGCTGCGAGCGCAGGCCGCAGCATCGACCTGCAGGGCCACCGCGGCGCGCGTGCGCTGTGGCCGGAGAACACGCTGGCCGGCTTTGCGCGCACGCTGGCACTGGGCGTCACCACGCTCGAGCTGGACATCGCCATCACGCGCGACGGCGTGCCCGTGATCTCGCACGATCCGCGGCTCAACCCCGACCTCACCCGCGGGCCGGACGGCCGCTTCATCGACGCGCCGGGCCCGCGCATCCGCGACCTGACGCTCGATGAGCTGCAGCGCTACGACGTGGGCCGCATCAAGCCTGGCACGCGTTACGCCACGCTGTATCCGCAGCAGCAGCCGGTGGACGGCGCCCGCATCCCGCGCCTGGACGAGCTGCTGGCGATGGTGCAGCGCGCCGGCGACGATCGCGTGCGCCTGGCCATCGAGACCAAGGTGCATCCGGCCTTCCCCGAGGACACGCTGGCGCCCGAGGCCTTTACGCGCACCGTGATCGCGGCCGTGCGCGGCGCCGGGCTGGCGCGGCGCAGCAGCATCCTCAGCTTCGACTGGCGCACGCTGGCCGTGGTGCAGAAGGAAGCGCCCGAGATCGCCACCGTGTACATCACCGCGCGGCAGCGCTGGATCGACAACGTCGGCGCCGACCGGCCCGAAGGCTCGGCCTGGACGGCCGGCGTGCAATGGCGCGACCACGGCAGCGTGCCGCGCATGGTGCATGCGGCCGGTGGGCGCTACTGGTCGTCCTACTTCGGCGACCTCGACGCGGCCCAGGTGCGCGAGGCCCAGGCGCTGGGCATCCAGGTGCTGGCGTGGACCGTGAACGAGCCGCGCGACATCGAGCGCATGCTCGACCTGGGCGTGGACGGCATCGTGAGCGACCGGCCCGACCGCGTGCGCGAGGCGATGGCGCGGCGCGGCCTGGCGCTGCCTGCCCCCGTGCGGGTCAAAGAGCCGTAGAAGCGGCACGAAAAGGCTACTTTTTGGTACAAGTTCGGCTCACGCCGACTTGAGCCAGGGAGACGCCATGCCCCAGCCCCACGCCAGCATGACCGCCCGATGCTGGCGGACACGCCTTGCCCGGGGGCTGGCGGTGCTGCTGCTGATGGGGGTGTTGCCCTGGGGCCTGATGCCGGCGCGGGCCCAGTCGCCGTTCGACCTTCGCCCGGCGCTCGACCAGATGTCGGGCAACATGCCCGCGGTGCTGGCCGCCGCGCCCGACGAGTTCAATCGCGGCTGGGCCTCGCCCGACCCGATGGTGCGGCTGTCGGCGCTGCGCACGCTGGCGGTACGGGCCCTGTTCCGGATCGAGGCGCTGCGGCTGCTGCGCCCGCGCCTGGACGACGGCCTGCTGCTGGCCGAGCAGCAGGGCGACAAGGCGCTGCACGGTCTGCTTCACACCCTGAAGGCCGCCACGGACTTTCTGGCCAACCGCACGGCCGAGGGCAGCCGGCAGAAGCGCGACGATCACCTCGCCCGGGCCGCCCGCCTGCTGGAACAGGCCGGCGACCCCACGGCGCGCTGCCTGGGCAAGTACCTGCACGGCAACCTCGTCAAGTACGAGGTCTCCGACGCGCGGCGGATGGAGCCGTTCCTGTCCGCCCTGACGCTGCAGGACGCGTCCGCCACCTGCCGCGCCTGGATCGTGGCGATGATCAACACGTCCAACGGCCGCTTCATCACCACGCAGGACCCGTCCAAGGCCGACGAGGCCGCCGCCGAGACCCGCGAGGCCCTGGCGTGGACGCCGCCCGAGAAGTTCCCCGCGCTGGGCGGCCGGCTGCTGATCGCGCTGGGCACCGTGTACCACCGCGCCGGCAGGTTCGCCGAGGCCGAAGCCCCGCTGCGGCGCGCCATCGCCGTGGCCCAGGGGGTGCGCGACGACCACCTGGAGGTCGGTGCACTCGATGCGCTGCAGTACGTGTACACGGGGCTGAACCGCCCGCGCGACGTGCTGGCCCTGCTGGCGCGCGACGCGGCCCTCAGCACCGGCGAGACGCCGGACGACGCGGGCCTGCGCGCCATCCGGGTGGCCGAGGTGAACGCCATGCTCACCCCGCCCGACCGGGGTGCCGCGCTGGCCGCGCTGCGCCAGGCCGAGCAGCTGTTCGCCGGCAAGACGGACGACAAGCTCTCGCGCCGCATGGCCGAGGTGCGCGCCTATGTGTACGAGCGCGTCGGCGACCATGCCCAGGCGCTGGCCGAGACCAAGCAGCTCTACGAGATGAGCCAGCGCCGCATCGTCGAGAACCACACCCGGCAACTGGCCGAGCTGCAGGTGCAGCACGAGGTGAAGGTGCGCGCCCTGGAAAGCGAGCGGCTGCAGCTGAGCGTGGACGCGCTCACCGCGCGCCGCAACCTGCTGGGCTTCGGCCTGGTGGCCACGGTGCTGGTGCTGGGCGCGCTGGCGCTGCTGTACCGGCGGCAGGTGCAGCAGAAGCGGCGGCTGGCCGAGCTGTATGGCCAGCTGGAGTCGCTGAACGCGTCGCGCAGCACCTTCCTGGCCGCGGCCTGCCACGACCTGCGCCAACCGGCGCACTCGCTCGAACTGCTGGCCGAGGTGGCCGCGGGCGACGCCAGGCCCGACGCCGCGGTGGTGCAGGACATCCGGCGCAATTCCAACGTGCTGGGCGGCATGCTGTCGTCGCTGCTGGACATGGCCCAGCTCGAGTCCGCGCAGCCCCAGGTGAACCTGCAGCCGGTGTCGCTGGACATGCTGTTCGACGAGGCCACGCTGCAGTTCAGGGCCCAGGCCGCGCGCAAGGGCCTGGCCTTCGAGCGCAGCGGCCACGGCTTGTGGGTGCGCAGCGACCCGCAGCTGCTGCGCCGCATCGTCTTCAACCTCGTGGGCAACGCCTGCAAGTACACGGTGCGCGGCGCGGTGCACCTGGAGATGGCGCCCGGCGCCGACGGTGGCGTGCAGGTGCGCGTGCGCGACACCGGGCCGGGCATCCCCAAGGACCGCATCCCCGACATGCTGCGCCCCTACGCGCGGCTGGACCACGGCGCCAAGGAGCAGGGCCTGGGGCTGGGCCTGTCGGTGGTGCAGCGCGCCACGCAGGCGCTGGGCCATGCGCTGCGCATCGATTCCACCGTGGGCAGCGGCACCACCGTCACGGTGGAACTGCCGCGCGTCGATGCACCGGCGGTCGTGGCGAACGCACCCGCCGGCACCGGCGCGTCCGGGCCTGCCGGGCCGGCTGACGCCGCCACGCCGGCCGCGCACCCGGCCCTGGTGGCCGTGCTGGAGGACAACGACGAGGTGCGCTCCGCCCTGCTGCGCCTGCTGGACCGGTGGGGTCTGCGCACGGTGGAAGGGGCCACCAGCGCCGAGTTGCTGGCCCGGCTGGCGGGCGACGGCGCACCCGTGGTGCCCGACCTGCTGCTGGTGGACCACGACCTGGGCCCGGAAGACGGCATCGAGGTCACGCGCGCGATCCGCGCCCGCCCGGGGCTGGGCGGCCTGCGCGCGGTGCTGGTCACCGGCTCGATCGACACCGACACCGAGCGCCTGGCGCACGACGCCGGCATGGCCGTGCTGCTCAAGCCCACGCGGCCGAGCGTGCTGCGACGCACGCTCGACCGCGAACTGGCTGCGGCCCGCGAAGGCGCGCTACACCAGTAGGCCCGCCGAGTCCGGCGTGCGCCAGTAGTGGAACGGGTCCGGGTACACCGCTTCGGAGCCGGGGTCCGGCGTATGCAGGGACGACGACGACGGTTCGGCCGCGGCCAGGGCCACGAGCAGGTCGTCGATGCGGGTGCCTGCATCCGAGGCGCTGCTTCCGTCGGTCGTGGCCGAGGCGCCCGCCTCGTCGGAGGCGGGTTGGGCTGCCGCGGGATCGGGCTGCGCGACGCCTTCTGCCGCCGCCATCTCAGGCGCTTCCAGCGGCGAGGCGGTTGCCACCGATGCGGCTACCGTGACGACGAATGCCGACCCGCCGTGGCTCGTGACCACGGTTGTCTGTGGCGTGAGGGAGCCTCCTGGCGCATCCGTCACCTCGATCTGAAACACACGGTCCCCTGCGGCAGCCCCGGGTTGCGAGCGCAGAGCGACGAGTGAAAGCACCGTGCCCCAGTCGCTGTAATTGATGGTGGCACCTGGCTTGGTCTCAATGAGCAGCTCACCCGGCCCAACCAGATTGGTCTCTGCATCGGGGTCGTACACCGTGATGTTGAAGTTGTCGACGATGCTCAGAGTAGGGATGTCGCCATTGATGAACGCCGCAGTAACCTCCAGCGTGTCGTTCTCCGAATCCAGACCGGACGTGATAGAGATCTTGATGCGGGTGATGCTGTTGTTTTCGGGGTCCCCGGGATACGCCCCACCCGACATCAGGTAGGCCACCGGGTTGCCTGCGATGGCCGGGTCGGTGGGGTCGTAGGGGGTTGTGGAGTAGTCGTCCCAGAACACAAGGCTCATGCTCGGAGCATCGTTGACTGACGCCAGATTGGCCTGCAGCTGAACGAGGCTGGACGTTGCGCCCTCGTTGTCCACGGCTCGCACGGTGAACATGTTGCGCGTGCCGTTGTGGTTGCTACCCGGGGTCCAGTACGCGTTCAAGTCGGCGGTGATGGCATTGTTGGTGCTGCTGTTGAAGGCTGTCGCCGTCTCCGCCGTCGCGCCGATCCGCAAGGTTCCAGAGGCCGTGTTCACGGCACCCACCGTGAATCGGCTCACCGTCCCGTCCACATCGCTGGGCGAGAGCCGCGAGAGCAGGTCGGCCAGGGTCAGGGTCACCACGGTGTCCTCCGTACCGCTGACGATGACCGGCCCCGCCACCGTCGTCGGTGCATCGTTGACACCCGTGACCGTGAGCGCGATGGTCTGGCTCAGCCCATGGCCAAGATCGACTTCCACCGAGTCGTCGAAGGTGCCTGACGTCAGCGCCTGTGCCCGGCTGTCCAGCGTGTAGGTCCACTCGCCATTGGCCGCAATGCTGAACGTGCCATAGCGGGTGGTCTGGCTGCCGGCCACGATGGTCGGCTCCGAACCCGAAGGGGCGTCGGGATCGAACACGACCAGCGTGCCGCCGGTGGAGGCGGTGTCCTCGGTCACCGAGCCACTGGCACCGGTGACCACCATCGTGTCGTCGACGCCCGTCACGGCGATGGTGACGTTGAGCGTCTCGCCACTGCTCAAGGTGAGCGCGATCACGTCTGGTGCCGTCACCCCGGCCGCCAGGGTGTCCGCGTGGGCGTTGAGGGTGTAAGTCCAGTCGTAGGTCGCAGTGCCGGCCTGCCGCGTGAGGGTCAGCGCGCCGTAGGTGCCTTCGTAGGTGCGCGAGGTGTCCAGGGTGGGCGTCGCGTTGTCCGGGTCGGACAGCGTGAACGTGCCCGTCGTGAACAGGCCGGCGCTGGGCGCCGCGGTCTCGGTGATGGCACCGGTGTAGGTGCCCGTCACCACCGGCGCGTCGTCGGCGCCGTTGATGCGGATGGTGAGCCGGGCCGTGGCGCTGCCGTCGTGCCCGTCCCCCACGAGGTACTCGAACACGTCCTCCAACGCCTCGCTGGTGGTGTTCAGCGCGTTCACCGTGGGGTTGGCGTTGTCCAGCTCATACGTGTAGCTGCCGTCGGCGTACATCGTCAGCGAGCCGTAGGTGCCCTGCAAGCGGACCGGATCCTCGCTGCCGGCAGGGTTCACCGTGCCCGGCGTCGAGGTGCTCTCGTCATGGATGGCGGTGATTTCCAGCACGGTCAGCGTGTCGCCGTCGATGCTGTCGGTGTCCGCCCCCGCGCCGGTACCCGACGCGCCAAGGATCACGTTGCCTTCCACCGGCGTCGGCGACCAGGGGCTGGCCACTTCCTGCGTGGTGGCCGTGTCGTTCGCCGCCACCGGGTTGTGGTTCACGCCGGTGACGGTGATGCTGAGCGTGGCCTCGTCCGTGAGGCCGCCACCGTTGGTGTCGGCCACGGTGTAGGTGAACACGTCGGTGCGCTGCTGGCCGCGCGGCAAAGCTGCAGCGGCGGGGCCGGGCACGTAGACGTAGCCGCCGTCGGCGCCCAGGGTGAGCGTGCCGTAGGCGCCGGGCAGGCTCCCGCCCGGGCTGGCACTCACTGCGGAAGCGCCCTCGCCGAAGCGCACGCCGGCGATGCGCAGCGCGTCGGTGGCGTCCTCCACGTCGGTGTCCACCCCCACGCCGTCGCGGCCCGTGATCACGTTGCCGGCGATCTGCGACGCGTTGGCCGCGCCCGAGGCCGTGTCGTCGGCGGCGCGGGGCGCGTCGTTGTCGGCGGCCACGTCGACGCGCACGGCGGCGGCGGCCGACGCCAGGCCCGCCGTGTCCACCGCCTGCACGGTAAACGCGGTCAGCAGCCCGTTGGCGTCGTTGTCGGCGCCGGGGTGGATCCACTGCACGGTGCTGGCGGACGTGATGCGCAGGTCAGGCGGCAGCACGCTGCCAGCGGCGTAGTCGGTGTCGTCCACCCGCAGCGTGCCCAGGCCCACGGACACCACCCGCAGCGCGGCCAGCTCTTCGTCGCCGTCCACGTCGGTGGCGCCCACGGCGGCCAGCAGGGCCGCGTAGGTCAGCGTCACGGCGGTGGCATCGTTCTCGCGCACGCCGGTCGCCACGCTGTCGGTGGCCGTGCGGGCGACCTCCGGCGCGTCGTTCACGCCCACCAGGGTCCAGGTGCTGCGGGCGCGGGACACCTCGCCGACATGCGCGGCGTCGCCGAGTTCCTGGCGCATCCACAGGTCCACGTGTTGCGACAGGGTCTCGCCGGCCGCCAGGGACCGGTAGGCCCAGGCGTCGGCATTGAGCGTGACGCTCAGGGCGGGATAGCTGTCTCCCGACTTGGCAAGTGCCAAATGCAGCAGCGTCTCTTCCGCACCCTGGGCATCGGTCGCGCTCACCGCACCGGTCAGGGCCCAGGCCGGGAAGTCGGTTTCCCGGACCCCAGGGAAGTCGCCGTCTCCCTTGTCCTGCCAGCCCGCGGAGACATTGCGCACATCGTCCCAGGCCAGTGTGACGAGGTTCCCCCCAACGGGTTCGGCCTGGAAGTTCGCCGTGCCGCTGGGCGTCGATGCGGACAGCGGGGGCTGCTCCACTGGCTCGCCGGTCTCTGGATTCACGGGGCGCAGTGCCAACACCGGCCCGCGATTGGTCAGCGTCAGCGTGATCGTCTGGTCCACGTGCGCGTCCTCCGCGTCGGTGGCCCGCACGATCACCTCGAAGGTGTTGTCGCCGTCGGCGTCGGCATAGGCGTCGAAGTCCGGCAACGTGCCGGCCGGGCCGAAGGCGTCGGCCTTGAAGCGCAGGGTCTGCACACCGCCCTCATTGACCAGCTCGAACTTGCTGGCGTCCGCACCGCCCCAGATCTCCAGCGTGGGCGCCGTGCCGGCAGCGTTGGCGTCGGATCGGGCCGACAGCACCACGCCGTAGCCGGCCTCGTTCTCGCCCATCGTGGTGGCAAAGCCGTACGGGCTGTCCAGCGCCTCGATGAAGAACGCCGGGATCGTGATGGTCTGCGACGTGGCCGGGGCCGGGTTGCCGGCGAGATCGTCCACGCGGGGCGACACGGTGTAGCTGCCGCCGGGCAGGTCGGTGATGTCGACGCTGTAGCGACCGCCCTCGCCCACCGTGCCGGTGTACGAACGCGTGGTGCCGTCCGCAGCGTTGACCATGTCCACCGTGACGGTGGCCCCGGGCGCGCCGGTTACCGTGCCGGTGACGGCAAACTCGCTGGCGGCCAGGGTGTCGGGCAGGTCGTCCATCGTGAGGGCGGGCGCGTCCGTGTCGACGGTGAAGCGCACCGTGGTGCCCGTGGCCGGGCTCACCAAGACGCCGTCGCTGCCGGTGGCGTCAAATTCCACGCTCACGCCCGGTACCCACCCCTCCGAGCCGCTGACGTACACCGTGGAGGCCACCAGATGGGCCGCGTTCACGTTCACCGTAAAGCTGCCGTCGGCCTGCACGTCGCCGGAATAGCGGCCAAGGGTCGTGACCACATACACCTGGTCGCCCTCTCGGTACTCGCCGGTGACGGTGCCGCGCACGGCCAGCGTGGCGGTGGGGTTGGTGCGCAGCGCGTACTCCGCCGCGTTGATCAGGTTGGCGGGGTCGGTGACGTAGACGCTGGCGATGCCGGTGCCTTCGAGCTCGTTCTCGACGTTGATCGTCAGCGTCTGTTCGGCCGTGTTGCCGCTGGTGTCGGTGGCCCGCACCTTGACGGTGTAGCTCGACCGGCCTTCGTAGTCGGGCTGGGCACCGTCTCGCAACACGAGACGGTTGCCTTCCACCAGTTCGAAGAGGCCGCCCTGCGTGGCCGCATCGTCGACGATGGACCAGGAGACGCTCGTCACGTCGGCGGCAGACAGCACGTGCGAAAAGTCGGTGTTCTCCAGCCCCGGAACCGTGCTCTCGGACGTGATGACCGGCGGCGTGGTGTCCACCCGCACGCTGGTGGTGACCGTCGTGGCGGCATTGCCCGCCGCGTCGCTGGCGTTGACGCGCACGGTGTAGGCGCCGTCGCCCAGCGCAGCGGCGTCGACCGTGTAGCGGCCGTCCGCGCCGACGGTCGGCGTGAAGGTCTGCACCACGTCGCCCGCTGCATCGACCACCTCGATCGTCACGCTCGCACCCTCGGCCAGGCCGGTGGTCGTGCCGCTGATCGTGGGCGTGGTGTCGCGGGTGAGCGCGGCGGCGCTGACCGTCACGGTCGGCGGCGTGGCGTCCACTTCGATGCTGGCCGTGGCGGCCATGGCGGCATTGCCCGCCGCGTCGCTGGCGTTGACGCGCACCGTGTAGGCGCNTGATCGTGGGCGTGGTGTCGCGGGTGAGCGCAGCGGCGCTGACGGTCACGGTCGGCGGCGTGGCGTCCACTTCGATGCTGGTCGTGACCGTCGTGGCGGCGTTGCCCGCCGCGTCGCTGGCGTTGACGCGCACGGTGTAGGCGCCGTCGCCCAGCGCAGCGGCGTCGACCGTGTAACTGCCGTCCGCGCCGACGGTCGGCGTGAAGGTCTGCACCACGTCGCCCGCTGCATCGACCACCTCGATCGTCACGGTGGCACCCTCGGCCAGGCCGGTGGTCGTGCCGCTGATCGTGGGCGTGGTGTCGCGGGTGAGCGCGGCGGCGCTGACCGTCACGGTCGGCGCTTCGGTGTCCACCGTGAACGCGATGGACGTGGAGGTGCTGACGTTGCCCGCCAGGTCGGTCGCCTGCACGTTGATGGCATGCGTGCCATGGCTCAGGGCCGGCGTGGTGAAGCGCCACGACCCGTCGGCCGCCACGTCAGCGGTGCCAAGCAGCGTGGCGCCGTCGAAGACGCGCACGCTGGCCACGCCGCCGGCGTCGCTGACACTGCCGCTGACCACCACGGTGGTGTCTCGGGTGACGCCGCCCGGCCCCACGCTCGCGGCGTTGCCGCTGTCGGTGCCCAGCGTGCCGTCCACGGTCAGCGCGGGGGCGGTGGTGTCCTGCACCACGATCTGAACGACCTCGGTGAGCGCTTCCACGCTGGCGGGCAACTGCGCCACGCCCAGGTTGGCCAGGGCCTGCGCCACGATGTCGAGGTTGTCGGCGCTGACGCCCTCCACGCCGAGGGACTGCAGGTCCTGCACGGTCAGCTCGCCCTCGCCCTGGGCCGCAGCCACCACGTTGGCAGCCGCGCCGGCCAGAGCGTTCAGTGCCGCCACGGTGCCCACTTCGGCATCGCTGCGGCCCTGGATGGCGCTGACCACCAGGGCCAGCGCCTGCGGCGTGGCCGATGCCGTCACACCCAGCACGGCCAGGTCGGCTGCGGTGGGCGCAACGCCTTCGGTGCGCGTGGCGCCGATCACGGCGGACCAGGCCGACACGAGGGTGGTGGCGTCGGCGGCGTTCAGGCCGAGGGCGCTGCCCACGGCCGTGGCGTCGGCGTTGGCCACCACGGCGGCGCCCACCAGGCCGATGGCCGCGGCACTGCCGACGCTGCCGTCGCCCACCTCGGGCTGCAGGCCGGCCAGCACGCCGCCCACCGGCTGCCCCTGGGTGATCGACAGGCCCGAGATCGCGGCCAGCACCTGGCCGTACACGTTGGCCTGCGGGTTGGCGCTGCCGTCGGTGCGCACGGTGGGCACCACGGAGGCCGAGACGAAGTTGTCGGGCAGACCCAGCGCCGACTGCACGGCGCCCTGCGCGGCGCTCACCTGGGCCATGCTCACCTGGCCCAACTGGGCCGCCGCGTTGCCGCTGTCGCCGGCCGCGAGGCCCAGGCCCAGCACCACCAGCTCGGTGGCGGGGGTAACGTTGACGACAAGGTCCTGCGAGCCGTCGGCCTGCGCCACGGCGCGCAGGTCCACCGTGAGGTCCTGCGCCTGACCGCTGGCTTCGTCGCGATAGTCGGCGGCGGCGTTGGCGTCGGAGACGCGCACGAGCATCAGGCCGGCATAGGGCTGCTGCAGCACGATGCGATAGCTGCCGTCGGCCGCCACGGGCGCGCTGCCGAGCACGCTGCCGTCGGCCGCGTAGGCGGTCACGGTGAGGCCATGGCCTTCGACCACCGGGCCGGCGGTGACGGTGCCGCTGAGGGCCATCAGGTCCACGGTGCCGGTGTCGCTGGCCGTGGCGCGATTGCCGGCAGCGTCCACCGCGGTCGCGGTGACGGTGTAGCTGCCCTCGGGCAGCGCGGTGGGCACGGTCAGCGAGAACTGGCCGCCTCGCACCGTGACGGTGGAGTCGGTGGCCGAGCCATCGGCACGCTGCAGCCGGATCGAGACCGCGGCGCCGTCGGCCAGATCGGTGGTGCCGGTGACGGTGGGCGTGGCCGACACGGACCGCGACGGCGCGTCGATGCTCACGCGCGGCGGGGTGGTATCGACGGCCACGGTGGCCGTGACCACCGTGGCCGGGTTGCCCGCCGCGTCGCTGGCGCTCGCGCGCACGGTGTAGGTGCCGTCGCCCAGCGTGGCAGTGTCCACGGCGTAGCGGCCGTCGGCACCCACCTTGGGAGTGAGTGTCTGCACCACGGCACCCTGGGCGTTGACGACTTCGACCCTGACGGTTGCGCCATCGACCAGGCCGGTAGTCGTACCGCTGATCGCGGGCGTGGTGTCGCTGGTGAGTGCGGCAGCGCTGACCGTCACGGTCGGCGGCGTGGCGTCCACCTGCACACTGGCCGTGACCGGCGTGGCGGCATTGCCCGCGGCGTCGCTGGCACTCACGCGCACGGTGTAGGTGCCGTCGGCCAACGTGGCCGCGTCCACGGTGAAGCGGCCGTCGGCGCCCACCTTGGGGGTGAGCGTCTGAACCACGGCACCGGATGCGTTGACGACTTCGACCTTGACGGTGGCGCCATCGGCCAGGCCGGTGGTCGTACCGCTGATCGTGGGCGTGGTGTCGCGCGTGAGCGTGGCGGCGCTGACCGTCAGGGTCGGCGGCGTGGTGTCCGCATCGTCGGTATCCGACCCGGCGGCCGCAGCCACCAGGGCCAGCGGCACGGCGCCGAGCAGCACGTCCACGAGGCTCGGGCCGGAAGGTGCCGCGTCGGGGGCGTTCGAGCCGGCCGATGTCGGTGCCGCGGCTGCGGTGGACGGCACGGCCGCCTGCGCCAGCAGGTCGGACGCGGCCGGCAGCGAGCCCCAGTCACCCGTAGCAGCGCCGGACGCGGCAACCGAAGCGGTGTCTGTGCCGTCGGCAGCGGCCGCGTCGTCCTGGGCGCGCTCGGCGTCCGCCGCTTCGTCGTCGCGCTCCTTGCGGCGCCGGGCCGCGCCGGAGTGCCCGGCGGGCGCGGGCGCGGGTTCGGCTGCGGGCGACGGCACGGCGCCAGCTTCTGCGGCCGGTGCAGCCTGCGCGGCGGACTGCGCAGCGTCCTCGGCAGCGGCGGCGGCAAGGATGGCTTGGGCGGTGATGTCGTTCATGGGGCTCTCCTGGGGGAACGTGTTTGTCTGGGGGCAAGAAAGAGGGCGAGGGCGACGCTCAGCGCTCGCCCAGGGCCTCGCCGGTGGTCTTGATCAGCGGCTTGGCCAGGTACTGCAGGACGGTGTGTTCGCCGACGATGAACTCCACCGTGGCGAACATGCCGGCCTGCAGCTGGATGGGTTTGTTGCGCTCGTCGCGGTTGCGCTGTTCGAGGTGCGCGCGGTCCACTTCCACCAGCACGCGGTAGAAGCTCTGGTCGCCCTGGGCGGTGCGCTCCTGCAGCGCGTCGGGACTCACGTAGGCGACCGCGCCCTGCAGCACGCCGTGCACCGTGTAGTCGAACGCGTCGAGCTTGACGGCGGCGCGCGTGCCCTGGCGCACATGGGCGATGTCGGCCGGCAGCAGCTTGGCTTCCAGCACCTGCAGGCCCACCGTGGGCAGCAGTTCGAGGATGACCTCGCCGGGGCGCACGCGCGCGCCGGGCGTGGTGATCTGGATGTTGCGCACCAGGCCGTCGGCGGGCGCCAGCACCTGCATGCGGTCGAGCTGCACTTCGCGCTCGGCCAGCACCTGATGCTGGGTGGACAGGTCCTCCTCGGCCTTGGTCATGGCCTCCTGCGCGTCCTGGAAGAAGCGGTTGCGCCGCGTGTTGATCTGGCCGAGCAGCTCGGCCTCCTGCTTCTGCAGGCGCAGCACCTCGGCGCGGCCGATGTCGCCGCTGGTCAGCAGCCCGCTGGCGAGATGCAGCTCCTCGCGCGTGAGGGCGAGACTGCGCGACAGCGCGTCCACCTCGGCGTCGAGCGCGGCCTTGCGGCGCTGGAACAGCAGACGCTGGTTGTCGACGAAGGCGGGGTAGGCCCGGGCCAGCGCCGGAAACACGAGCGGCCGGCCCATCACCTCGGCCTGCAGCCGCGCCAGTGCGGCATGCAGGGCCGCCACCTTGGCCCGGCTGTCGGCCACGGCGGCCTCGGCCTCGGCGCGGTTGAGCTGCACCAGGCGCTGTCCGCGGGTGACGTGCTGGCCCTCGCGCACGGACACCTCGACGATCTGCCCGTCGGTGGCGGCCTGCACCACCTGCGTGCGGGCGCTGGCGATGACCTGCGCGCGCGCGCGGGCCACCTGCTCCAGCGGGGCCTGCGACGCCCAGGCCACCAGCCCGGCAAACAGCGCCACGCAGGCCACCAGCAGCCACGCCAGGCGGCGCGGGCTGGCCGAGGCACGGTCCATGGGGGTGGAGCGGGGGGTGTCAGGCGACATGGCGGGCTGCGGGCGCGGTGGGCCCGAGTGAGGGAGTGGCGGTCGACGCGGCATGGGCCGCGGCCGCTGTGGTGGCCGCTGTGGTGGCCGCCGGAGTCGCGACCCCAGTTCGCACCGGGGCGCCGCCTCGCGCGGGCGGCCGCAGCACCTCGTCGCGCGGGCCGACGACGAAGCGGCCGTCGGCGGTGACGACGATCACGCGCGACACCAGCGCCAGCCACGCCGGCCGGTGTGTGGCCACCACCAGCGTGTGGTCGGCGCCGAGCCGGACCCGCAGCGCCGCCACGGCACGCGCCTCGGCTGCGTCGTCCATCGACGCGCTGGGTTCGTCCAGCAGCCACGCCGTGGGCTGCAGCAGCAGCAGGCGTGTCAGCGCGGCGATCTGGCGCTGGCCGGCGGACAGGCCGCGCCCGCCCTCGCCGAGCGGGCGTTCCAGCCCGAGCGGATGGCCGGCTACCACGTGGTCCAGGCCGGTGAGGCGCAGCGTGTCGATGAGGCGCTGCTCGTCGGGCGCAGGCTCCAGGCCGTCCAGCAGATGGCTGCGCAGCGTGCCCGACAGCAGCCGCGTGTCCTGCGGCATGTAGGCCACGGCGCGGCGCAGCGCGTCGCGGTCGATCTGGTCGGAGGCCAGGCCGTCGATCAGCACATGGCCCTGCGTGGGCTGCACCATGCCGGCCAGCAGCCGCATCAGGGTGGACTTGCCGCTGCCCACCGGGCCCAGCACGGCCACGCGGTCGCCGGGGCGGATGTCGAGGTCGGGCACGTCCAGCGTGCGCAGCTGGCCCGGGTGGGCGAAGCGCAGGCCGGCAGTGCGCCAGTGGCCCGCCAGCCGCGCCGGCTGCAACAGGCGCTCGGCGCCCTGCCCTTCCACGGGCAAGGCGTGGAAGGCGTCTAGCGCCTTGAGCGCCACGCGCGCATAGGCCCACTGCACCAGCAGCGTGGGGATGCCGGCCACCGGGCCGAGCACGCGCGCCGACACGATGGAACAGGCGATAAGCGCCCCCATGGTGAGGCGCTCGCCCTGCGCCACCAGCAGCGCGCCGCTGGCCACCAGCAGCACGTAGCTCAGCTGCTGCATCCAGGCGCCCCACAGTTGCACGCCTTCGCTGCCGCGCCGCACGGCCGCGTCGGCGTCGGCACAGTCGGTGCTGAGCTGGCCCCAGCGCGCGGTGAAGTCGCGGCCGCGGCCGGAAGCGCGCAGGGTTTCCATGGCGGCGATGGCTTCGACCAGCAGGCCGGTGCGCGCGCTCTGCGCGCCGAAGCCGTCGGCCGCCTGCGCCTCGATCCGGTGCTTGCAGACCCAGCCCGACAGCAGCGCCAGCACCAGGAACCCGAGCGGCACCGCGGCCAGCGCCGGCCCGCCGATGGCGGCGATGAACAGCGCGAACATCAGCGCGAACGGCGCGTCGAAGATGGCGAACAGCACCATCGCGGTGGCGAAGCCGCGCACCTGGTCCATGCTGCGCAGGTGCGACGACAGCTGCCCGCTGCCCGGAGGCAGCGCCTCCAGGCGCGCAGCCAGCAGGCGCGAGAACATCGACTGCGCCAGGGCCTGGTCCACCCCGGTATTCAGCCGCTCCAGCAGCAGCGACCGCACGTGGCGCACGACCAGCTCGAACAGCGTGGCCAGCAGCGCGCCCACGGTGAGCACCACCAGCGTGGCCGAGCCCTGCGACGGGATCACGCGGTCGTACACCTGCATGCTGTAGAGCGACGTGCCGAGCGCCAGCAGGTTGGCCAGCAAGGCGGCCACGGCCACCTGCGCGAAGATGTCGCGACGCTGCAGCAGCGCGGCGAGCAGCTCGCGCCAGGGGCCGGGGCCCTGCGGTGCCGAAGTGCCGGTGGTCGGCGGCGTGTGCAGGCCGGTCACAACGCGGCCTCCGCGGCGGACCGAAGCTCCGCCAGCACGGCCAGGCGGGCCCACGCGGCACAAAGCTCCACCTGCAGCGTGGCAGCGCCCAACTCGGCCACGGTCAGCTCGCGCGCGGCATTGAGCACGTCGAGCCAGCTCTTGCGGCCGGCGTCGAACTGGCGCTCGAACGAGCGCAGCACGGCATCGGCCGAAGCCACCGCGGCCTGGTCGCTGGGCCAGCGGCCCGCCAGGCCGAGCAGCAGCTCGTGCTCGGACTCCAGGGTGCGCGTCAGCGTCTGCAGCGCAGCGTCCAGCGCGGACCGCGCAGCGGCCGCGCGCGACACCGCGGCGCGCGCCGTGTCGCCGCCGCCGCCCCAGGCCGCGGGCGCGTACTCCAGCGTGAGCAGCAGGCGCGACGACGACGCCGATCCCGACGACCCGTCGGCGCGCTGATGCGAAGCCACGGCGTTGACGACCGGGAAGCGCTCGGCCTGCGCCGCGCGTGCCAATGCGTCGGCCGACGCAGCCTCGGCGCGCAACCGCGCCAGCGTCGCCGAGTTCGACACCGCCTGCGCCATCAGCACGGCCAGCCGCGCGGCGTCGGGCGGCGCCGCCACGGCAGCGGCACGGCTATCGACCGGCACACCGGTGGGTCGGTCGCCAACGGCACCGTCTGCCGGGCGCGGACCAGCCTCCATCGCCGGAGGCGACGCCACGCCCAACCCGCGCAGGCGTGCGGCGGCGGCCGCCTGCGTCGCCAGGGCCGAGGCCTCGTCGCTGCGGGCCTGCACCACGCGCGACCGCACCAGTTCCACGTCGGCGTCGCTGCCGAAGCCCGCCTGCCCTCTTCGCTGCGCACGCTGCTCGTAGTCCACCAGCCGCACCAGGCCCGCGGCCTGCGCGCGGGCGCGCACGCCCGACGCCGCCCAGGCCCGCCAGGCCTCGATCACGTCGAGCGCGACGGCGCGCTCGTGCTCGCGCACGCCCTGCCCGGCGGCGCTCACCTGGGCGCCGGCTGCGTCGATGCGGGCCTGCGTGCCGCCCCAGTCGTGCAGCGTCTGCGTCAGGCGCGCCTCGGTGGAAGTGGTGCCCTGGCTGGTGGTCAAGGCCACCGACGGCCGCGGCAGGCGCCGACGCTCCGCGGCGGCCAGGTCGTGGGCCGCCGCCTGCGACTGCCACTGCGCGGCCTGCGTGCCCGGGTGGCGCCCCGCAGCGTCGCGGGCCGCGACGAGCAGCCGGTCGGCCACGACGACTTCCGCGGGCCCCATGCGCACCGCCGCCTGGGTGGCGAGCGGCAAGGCCATCGGCATCGCGAACACGACGACGAGCGCCAGGAAACGATGAGTCAGCATGTGTCCTCCATGACGGAGGTACATCGATCAACCGTGGCCTGCGCTGGATTGCCCGGAAGGCCCAACGGTGCACCGCCGAGCGTGCCGAAGTCGCACACGGCCCATGACGATCGTTCCTCAGAAGCGGAACGATCGATCACGCAAAGGCGACCTTCGCGGCAAGCGGCGCAGTGCGGCATAGGGGGCGCACTGTGACCATCGCGCTGCAGAACTGCGAACTTGGGAACGAAAGCTTGCTAAACGGTCATGCAAGGTCGAATGCAAGCACCCGCCCGATGGCGGGTTCGCAGGGACAATGCCGGCGCATGACGCCCGAGCGAAGCCCTCACTATCGAGCCGACATCGACGGCCTGCGAGCGTTGGCCGTGCTCGCGGTGGTGGGCTTTCATGCCTTCGCAAGCTGGGTGCCCGGCGGGTTCGCCGGAGTCGACGTCTTCTTCGTGGTGTCCGGGTTCCTGATCACGGGGATCGTGGTCGACGAGCTCGAGGCCGGGTCGTTCAGCCTGGGCAGCTTCTACGCCCGCCGTGTCCGGCGCATCCTTCCGGCCCTGGTGGTCGTGATCGCCGTGGTCTATACCGCGGGCTGGCTCGTCCTGCTGCCTTCGGAGTTCGAGGAACTGGGTCGACACGTGGTGGGCGCCGCGCTGTTCGCGTCGAATTTCCTGCTTTGGAGCGAGACCGGGTACTTCGACACGGCCGCCGAGGTCAAGCCGTTGCTGCACCTGTGGAGCCTCGGCATCGAAGAGCAGTTCTATCTCGTCTGGCCCCTGCTGCTGGCCGCCCTTCGGCGTTGGCGACTGCTTTGGGCAACGTTGTCGCTGATGGCGATGTCGCTGGTGTGGAACGCCCTTACGGTGTGGACAGACCCCGCCGCGGCGTTCTACCTGCCGCATCAGCGCGTCTGGGAACTGCTGGTCGGCGCACTGCTGGCACTGGTCGCCCGACGCCAAGGTGCGAGCACCGCGGTGCGCTCACCTGCTCTGATCTCGACGCTGGGCCTGCTGCTCATCGCCACCAGCATCGTCGGCCTCGACGCGCACCAGCGCTTCCCGGGCCTGGCGGCCGTTCCGGCGGTGTTGGGCACATCCCTCGTCATCCTGGCGGGGCCGCAGGCCTGGCCCAATCGCAGGATGCTCTCGACACCTGGCCTGGTGTGGATCGGGCTGATCAGCTACCCCCTCTACCTTTGGCACTGGCCCCTGCTGTCGTATGCCCGCATCCTAGAAGGGCGCGAGCCGGAGCTCGCCAATCGTTTCGCCCTGGTCGCGACGGCCTTCGTGCTGGCGTGGCTGACCTACCGCTTCGTGGAACATCCGATCCGTCATGGCAAGCTGCGCGCTTACTCGGTGCGCCTGCTGTTGCGGTCGCTGGCCCTGGTGGGTGCCCTGGGTCTGGCGGCGTTCGACGGTGACGGCATGCTGATGTCTGCACGCGGGGTGACGGGAGACCTGGGTCAACGGCGCTTCCACGAGCTCGTGGAGAAGACCTTTCATCCTTGTGCGGACCCGTCGCTCGCGGCCGAGGCCCCCAAGTGGCGCGGCTACGTCCGCTGCCGACAGAGCAAGCCGGGGCCAGACGTCGACCTTGCACTGGTGGGCGACAGCCACGCCGAACATCTGTTTCCGGGTCTGGCTGCGGCATTGCCCGATCTCAACGTCGCGTACTACCTCCGCACCCCCGCCGATGCACTTGACCCCCGCATCGTCGACCATCCCTCGGTGCGGACCATCGTCCTGGCCTTCCGGGGTGCCCAGCCCTGGGAACACCTGCAGCCCCGACTGGCCGACGTGGTGGCCCGACTGAACGCTTCAGGCAAGGCGGTCTACGCGGCTGACGACATACCGACGTTGGACAACCCGGTGGAAGCCTGTGTCAGGCACGCCCAGCTGTGCACCTTCCACCGCGACGCCAGAGAGCGACGCGCCGTGGTCGAGACGCTCGACTCGATCTCACGCAAGGTGCCGGCCCTGAGGCGGATCGACCTCTGGAGACACGTGTGCCCCGAGGGCCGCTGCCAGGCCATGCACGACGGCGTGCTGCTCTACCGGGACGATCACCACCTTGGTGTCTCCGGATCCCACTACATCGGCAGTCGAATCGCAGCCCAGATGCCCGAGACCCTCGGCCCCCGATAGCCGCGATCGAGTTCGGCCGTTCGATCGCCCCGACGCGCAAACGACAACGGCCTGGCATCACTGCCAGGCCGTCGAGGTGAATTGGTGGGCCCTGTAGGATTCGAACCTACGACCAACGGATTAAGAGTCCGCTGCTCTACCAACTGAGCTAAGAGCCCCAAGGGATGCCGGACTGCTCAATCCGGTGGTGGGTCGTGCAGGATTCGAACCTGCGACCAACGGATTAAAAGTCCGCTGCTCTACCGACTGAGCTAACGACCCCCCGGCAGAGCCCGGCATTATAGGGGCAGTTCGCGACCCGCGTTCAGCCCCCTGACTCCGTGGTTGCACCGAGCCACTGGCGCACCACTTCGGCTGCGGCCACCATGCCCGCCGTGGCCGTGACCATCACGCTCGAACCGTAGCCGTGGCAGGCGAGGTTGGCCTCCACGTCGGCGGCGCACTGCGCGGCCTCGGGCAGGCGTACCGGCTCGCGCGAGAACACGCAGCGCACGCCCATCGCCCCCTGGCGCGGCGCGCCCTCGTGCTTGCGCAGGCGCTGTCGCAGCGACGCCAGCAGCGGGTCGTGCGTCACCTGGGCCAGGTCGTCCACCTCGATGCGCGCCGGCTGCTGCTTGCCGCCGGCGGCCCCCGCACTGACGAAGGCCACGCGCTCGCGCAGCGCCCACGCGGCCAGCGCCTGCTTGGTGCGCACCTGGTCGCAGGCGTCGACCAGCGCGTCCACCGGCGCGGGCAGCAACGCCGGCCAGTTGTCGGGCGTGGCGAAGTCCTCCACCAGGCGCAGGCGGCACGCGGGGTGGATGTCGGCGACGCGCTCGGCCAGCGCCTGCACCTTGGCCTGGCCGAGCGTGCGCCCGAGCGCCTGCACCTGCCGGTTCACGTTGGACTCGGCCACGTGGTCGAGATCGATCAGCGTCAGCTCGGCCACGCCGCAGCGCGCCAGGGCCTCGGCCGCCCACGAGCCCACGCCGCCCACGCCCACCACGGCCACGCGGGCCCGGCGCAGGCGCTCGTAGCCAGCTTCGCCGTACAGCCGGCGCAGCCCGCCGAAGCGGCGTTCGGCGTCGGCCGCGTCGCCGGTCAAGCCATGCGCTCCAGCCGCCACACCTGGTAGCGCAGCGCGAGGATCGCCCCCACCACGATGCCGGCGATGGCGATGAAGCTGCCCAGCGCCAGCGTCGACACGCCGGACAGGCCCTGCCCCACGGTGCAGCCCATCGCGGTGACCCCGCCCACGCCCATCAGCACGGCGCCCACCAGGTGGTTGGCGGTGTCCTCGACGCCGGCAAAGCCTTCCCAGCGGAAGGTGCGCGTGGTCAGCGCCACCAACGCCGAGCCGATCACCACGCCCACGGTGGTGACGATGCCCAGCGTGAGCACCTTGCTCTTGTCGGAAAAGAACAGCAGCCAGTCCACCGTGTAGGCCACCGGTGCCACGAAGGACAGCGATTCCATGCGCTGCGAGTTGGTGGCCACGAAGGCCTCCTGCAGCGTGTTCGGGTCCTCGGCCACGTAGCCCAGGCGGCCGGACACCCACCACATCGCCACCACCACGGCGCCGATGCCCACGCCGCCCAGCAGCACGTCGCGCTGGCGCCCTTCGGCGCGTGCGAGCGACCACAGCACGAGGCCGCCGCCGATCACCGCACCGAGCACCAGCGCCGCCACGGCACGCGACAGGCCGAAGGCCCGCGCCGCCAGCGACGGCAGGTCGGTGGAGCCGGCGAACTCGATGAACACGCGGTCCACGGTGGACACGCGGGCCACGCCGGTGATGCCGCGCAGCGTGGCGAAGGCGGCGAACGCCAGCACCACGAACACCACCACCGACTTGAGGTTGCCGCCGCCGATGCGTACCAGCGTCTTGCTGCCGCAGCCCGAGGCCAGCACCATGCCGATGCCGAACAGCACGCCGCCCACGGCGGCCGACAGCCAGGTCAGGCGCGCGGCGGTGTAGAAGCTCTTGGACGCGTCCACCCAGCCGGCGGCGACCATGCCGTTGAAGCCGAGCATGGCCACGCCGATCGCCAGCGCCCACATGCGCATGCGCGACCAGTCGCCCACGTTGACGATGTCCGACACCGCCCCCATGGTGCAGAAGTGCGTGCGCTGCGCGATGGCCCCGAACACCACGCCCAGCGCCAGCGCGGCCCACAGCACCTGCGAGGCCAGGGCCCCCATGTCGACGTCTTGCATGGGGCGAAATTGTAGGTGCCGCCCCGCGACGGCGCCGCCGGCCGGGGGCCGGCCCTACTTCAGCGCGGCCAGGCGCTCCTTGCCGGCCTGCGCCGCCTCGGCCTGCGGGTACTTCTTGATCAGGTCGGACAGCGTGGCGCGCGCGCCGCGAACGTCCTTGGACTCGATCTGCGCGTTGGCGATGGCCAGCAGCGCCTCGGGCAGGCGGGGGTGGCCGTCCGGGGCGCGTTCGACGAAGGCGCGGAACGCCACGATCGACTCCTTCAGGTCCTTCTTGCCGTACAGCGCGCTGCCCAGCCAGAAGCGGGCCGCGTCGGCATAGCCGCTGTGCGGCCAGCGCTGCAGGAACCCGGTGAGCGACAGCGCGGCGGCATTGAAGTCGCTGCCACGCAGCAGGCCGAAGGCCTCCTCGTACTGGCGCTTCTCGTCGGGGTCGGCGATGAACTCGCGGCCCTCGAACGACACCTTCTGCGGCTCGAGCCGGCGCATGCGCTCGTCCACGCCCTGGGCGATGTCCTTGGCGCGGCGCTGCAGTTCGGCCACGTCGCGCGCCAGCTGCTCGTTGGCACCGCGCTGGCGCGCCAGCTCGCCGCGCAGCGCCTCGAGCTGGTTGTTCAGCTCCAGCAGGCTGCGCCGAAGCACGGCGATCTGCTCGCCCAGGTCGCGCGTCAGCTCGCGCATCTGCTCGGCCTGGGCCTTGGCCTGCTGCTCGGTGGCGGCGCGCAGGTCGACGATGGCCTTGCGCGCCTCGTTGTCGGGGAACAGCTGGGCCTGGGCCGCGCCGGCCGCCAGGGCCAGCGCGAGCACGGCGACGCGGGGCAGCGTCATGCTCACTTGTCCTTGATCTCGGCGCGGCGGTTCTTGGCCCAGGCGGCCTCGTCGCTGCCCTGGGCGGCGGGCCGCTCCTTGCCGAAGCTCACGGCTTCCATCTGGGCGTCGGTGGCGCCCAGCAGCGCCAGCGCGCGGGCCACGGCCTCGGCGCGCTTCTGGCCGAGGGCCAGGTTGTACTCGCGACCGCCGCGCTCGTCGGTGTGGCCCTCGATGGCGATGCGCTTGCTGCGGTTGGCAGCGAGCTGCCTGGCGTTGGCCTCGATCAGCGGCCGGTACTCGTCCTTGATCGCGAAGCTGTCGAAGTCGAAGTAGACGATGCGTGCGGCCGCCGCCGGGGCGGTCTTGCCCAGGTCCACCGTGGCCACCTGCGACTGGGCCGTGCCGGCGCCGCCGGCCCCGGCCGCACCCCCGGCCCCGGGGGCCGTGCCGGTGCGCGACTCCACCGGCACGTCCTTGTTCTCCTGCAGCGGCACGGGCGTGCTGCAGCCGGCGGCGAACAGGGCCAGGGCCGCGATGGCGGCAGCGGCTCGGAAGGTCTGGGTCATCTCGGGTTCTCCTAACGGTTGAACGGGCCCCACACCGGTTCGCGCACGTCGGCGCCGGTGGCGAGCAGGCGGGCCTTGATCCGGCCGTCCAGCGTGGTGGTCATCAGCACGTCGCGGCCCTGGGCGCGCGACGCGTAGATGATCAGCTTGCCGTTGGGCGCGAAGCTCGGGCTCTCGTCGTCGTTGGTGTCGGTCAGGGCCACCGGGGTTCCCCCGCCGGTGGACAAGTCGAGCGTGTGCAGGCGGAAAGCCCCGCTGCCCAGGCGCGAGATGTAGGCCATGGTCTTGCCGTCGGGGCTCAGCGCCGGGCTGATGTTGTAGGCGCCGGCGAAGGTGATGCGCTGCGCGTCGCCGCCCGTGGCCGCCACCCGGTAGACCTGCGGGCCGCCGCCGCGGTCGCTGACGAAGACGAGGCTCTTGCCGTCCGGCGCCCAGGCCGCCTCGGTGTCGATGGCGTTGCTCTGCGTCAGGCGGCGCGGCGCGCCGCCGTCGCGGCCGATCAGGAAGAGCTGCGAGCCGCCGTCGCGCGACAGCGTCACCGCGAGCTGGCGGCCGTCCGGCGACCACGCCGGGGCGCTGTTGCTGCCGCGGAAGTTGGCGATCGGGCGGCGCTGGCCGGTGGCCACGTCCTGCACCCACACCACGGCCTTCTGCGACTCGAACGACACGTAGGCCAGCTCGCGCCCGTCGGGCGACCAGGCCGGCGAGATGATCGGGTCGGGGCTGGACAAGGCCACCTGGCCGCCCTCGCCGTCGGCGTCGGCGATGCGCAGGGTGTAGCGCCCCGCGGCGCGCGTCACGTAGGCGATGCGCGTGGAGAACACGCCCTTGTCGCCGGTGAGGCGCTCGTACACGGCGTCGGCCACGCGGTGCGCGGCCAGGCGCATGTCGGCCAGCGGCACGGCCAGGCTCTGGCCGCCCAGGTCCTGCCCCTTGACCACGTCCCAGAGCTTGTAGCGCACGTCGAGCCGCCCGTCGGCCAGGCGCGACACC
Organism: Aquabacterium sp. T101; assembly: GCF_057219775.1. NCBI lineage: Bacteria > Pseudomonadati > Pseudomonadota > Betaproteobacteria > Burkholderiales > Sphaerotilaceae > Aquabacterium > Aquabacterium sp. T101. The sequence goes on along the minus strand of NZ_JBXVVZ010000006.1, from coordinate 115,329 downwards.
GAGCCGCCCACCAGCGCGTCCGCGCCGCGGCTGCGCCATTCGCTCATCGACGGCTGGGCGGTCTCTTCGACGACGCCGGGCACGTCCAGCAGGCGGAACAGGCCGCTGCGCTCGAGGTCGGCGCGCACGATGGCACTGGCCACCCCCAGCGAGGGCGCGGCCTTGTCGTCGTCGCGGAAGCGCGCCAAGGCCACGGGGATCTGCGTGGCCCCCACGCCGCTGATCTCGACCCGGAACTGCGCGCGGGCCGGCGGCAACGCGAGCGAGGCGGCTGTTCCGGCCAGGGCGGCGCACAGGTGGCGGCGGCGCAGGAGCGAGCGGGTCGTCGGGGTCATCGTAGCGCGGGGATTGTAAGGAGGTCGAAGTGCGGTTCGACGCGGAATGCACCGCGATAATGCGTCCGCTTGTCACCATGAGCACCCCGCTGCTGCAACGCCTGGCGCGCATCGCGCCCTACTTCCGAGCCAGCCGGGTCGGTTTCGCCGCGGCGTTCGGCGCCGCGATCGTGGCCGCGGCCACCGAGCCGCTGCTGCCCGCCCTGCTCAAGCGCCTGCTCGACGAAGGCTTCGGTGCCCAGCGCAGCTTCCCGCTGTGGGTGGTGCCGGTGTTCATCGTCGGCCTGTACGTCGTCCGGGGCATCGCGCACTTCCTGTCGGCCTATGCGCTGGCCTGGGCCGCCAACCGCGGCGTGCTCACGCTGCGCGAGGGCATGTTCGCGCGCCTGCTCGACGCCGAGCCGGCGCTGTTCACGCGCAGCAGCGCCAGCAGCCTGACCAACACCCTGGTCTACGAGGTGCAGACGGGCGCCCAGCAGCTGGCCAACGCGCTGATGATGGTGGTGCGCGACTCGCTGACCAGCCTGTTCCTGTTCGGCTACCTGCTGTGGCTGAACTGGAAGCTCACGCTGTTCATCGTGCTGCTGGCCCCGGCGGTGGCGTTCGTGATGCGGGCGGTGTCGCGCCGCCTGGACCGCCTCACCCGCGCCTGGCAGACGGCCACGGACGAGCTGGCCTACGTGGTGGAGGAGAACACGCTGGCCTGGCGCATCGTGCGGCTGCACGGCGCAGCGGCCCAGGAAAAGGCCCGCTTCGGCGCGCAGAGCAACCGGCTGCGCCAGCTGATGGTCAAGACCGCCGCCGCCGGTGCGATCAGCTCGCCGCTCACCCAGCTGATCGCGGCACTGGCGCTGTCGGCCGTGGTGGTGATGGCGTTGTGGCAGGGGGGCAGCGCCGGGCAGGTCACGGTGGGCGGCTTCGCGGCCTTCATCACCGCGATGCTGATGCTGGTGGCGCCGCTCAAGCACCTGTCGGACGCCGCGGCTCCGCTGCTGCGCGGCGTGCGCGCGCTGGAGCGCGGCATCGAGCTGATCGAGAACACGCCCGAGGAACGCGGCGGCCACCATGCGCCGGCCGCCGCCGACGGCCGGGCCCGGGGCGCGATCGAGCTGCAGGGCGTGTCGCTCGCCTACCGCTCGGACGAGGGCGCGCCGGCGCTGGACGACGTGAGCCTGTCCATCGCCGCCGGCCAGACCGTGGCCCTCGTGGGCCCGTCGGGCGCGGGCAAGACCTCGCTCGTGAACCTGTTGCCGCGGTTCTTCGAGCCCACCGCCGGCCGCGTGCTGCTCGACGGCGTGCCGCTGCCCGACTGGAACCTCGGCGCGCTGCGGCGCCAGTTCGCGCTGGTGAGCCAGGACGTGGTGCTGTTCAACGACAGCGTCGCGGCCAACGTGGCGCTCGGCGCCGCGGTGGACCGCGACCGCGTGCGCGAGGCACTGTCCAGCGCCCACCTGCTGGACTTCGTGCAGGGGCTGCCGCAGGGCCTTGACAGCCCGATCGGCCACAACGGCGCCGAGCTGTCGGGCGGGCAGCGCCAGCGCCTGGCCATCGCCCGCGCGCTGTACAAGGACGCGCCGGTGCTGATCCTCGACGAGGCCACCTCGGCGCTGGACAGCCAGAGCGAGCGCGCCGTGCAGGACGCCCTGGAGCGCCTGATGGCCGGCCGCACCACGCTGGTCATCGCGCACCGCCTGTCCACCATCGAGCATGCCGACCGCGTGGTGGCGATGGACCGGGGCCGCATCGTCGAACAGGGCACGCATGCGCAGCTGCTGGCCGCCGGCGGCCTGTACGCGCAGCTGCACGCCATGCAGTTCAGGAGCTGACCATGACCCGCAAGCCGATCTCCCGCTGGCCGGTGCCCGAGGTGGCCGACCTGCCCGAGGACCTGCGCGCGCGCATCCTGGAGGTGCAGGCCAAGGCCGGCTTCGTGCCCAACGTGTTCCTCGCGTTCGCGCACCGGCCGGTCGAGGCGCGCGCGTTCTTCGACTGGCACGACGCGCTGATGCTGCGCGAGAGCCCGACGCTCAGCCGCGCCGAGCGCGAGATGATCATCGTGGCCACCTCCGCGGCCAACGACTGCCTGTACTGCGTGGTGGCGCACGGCGCACTGCTGCGGGTGTACGCGAAGCAGCCGCTGCTGGCCGACCAGGTGGCCACCAACTACCTCAAGGCCGACCTCACCGAGCGCCAGCGCGCGATGCTGGCCTTCGCGCTCAAGGTGTGCAAGGACAGCGGCGCCCTGGTGGACGCCGACTACGCGGCCTTGCGCGGCCACGGCTTCAGCGACGACGACATCTGGGACATCGGCGCCATCACCGCGCTGTTCGGCCTGTCCAACCGCATGGCCAACCTGCTGTCGATGCCGCCCAACGACGAGTTCTACCTGCTCGGCCGCCTGCCGCGCGAGAAGAAGGCCTGAACCTGCGCCGCGCCGGTCACACCGGCGTGAAGCCGATCGTGATGAGCGAGGGCACGCGGCCGTCGGTGTCTCGCGGCAGCGTCTCGGTGCGGTCGATCGCACGCAGCACGGCGTCGTCCCAGTCCTTGTTGCCGCTGGACTTGACCAGGCGCCGTCCGAGGATGGTGCCGTCCGGCGCGGCACGCACCTCCACCTCGGCGCGCAGCGTGGCCGGCACCGACTCGGTCAGCACGATGTTGGGCTTGACCTTGGCCACGATGCGGCCGGCGTAGCTGGCCGACGGGCCGGCGTCGCGCTGCGCCGTGCCGGTGGACTGCGGCGCCCCCGTGGCGCCGGCCTGGCCCATCAGGCGCTTGAGGTTGTCCTCGCGCAGCCGGGCCACGCGCTCGGCCTCGGCCTTCTCGGCCTGCGCCTGCTTCGCCGCCTTCTCGCGCTCGGCCTTGTCGCGCTCCGCCTTCTCGGCGAGCTCGCGCTTCTTCTGCGCCTCGGCCTTCTCGGCCTTCTCGCGCGCTTCCTTCTCCTCGCGCTCGCGGCGCGCCTTCTCGACCTTGGCCTTCTCGAGCGCGATGTCGGCCTCGTTCACCTCGGGCTTGGGCGGCGGCGGCGGCGTGCGCGGCTCGGGCGGTGCCACCGGCTTGGGCTCGGGGCGCGGCTCGGGCGGGGGCGGCGCAGCCCCGGCCGGCGCGGCCACCTCGGGCACGGCGGCCCACAGCTCGGCCGTCACGCCGGCCGGGTCGCTGGAGCGCCAGTTCACGCCGAAGGCCAGCGCCAGCACCAGGCCGGCATGCACCAGCAGCGCCATCATGGCGCCGCGGCCCATGCCGCCGGGCCGGCGCGGACGCAACGGATCGGCCGCCTTCATGACCCCTGCTTGACCGACAGCCCCACGCGCTGCACGCCGGCCTTCTGCAGCGTGTCCATCACCCGCACCACGGCGTCGTAGCTCACCTTGCGCTCGGCGGAGATGACCACCGGCGTGTCCGCCTGGCCGCGCTGCGCCTGCTTCACGCGCGCGGCCAGCTGCGGCAGCGTCACCGGCTGCGGCTCGGCCTGGCCGTCGACCTTGATCTTCACGCGCTCGTCCAGGCCGACGACCAGTTCCACCACCGACTGCGGCCGCGACTTGCTCTGGCCGACGCTGGGCAGGTCCACCACGCCGGTGGCGATCAGCGGCGCGCTGACCATGAAGATGATCAGCAGCACCAGCATCACGTCGATGAACGGGACCATGTTGATCTCGTTCATCGTGCGCCGGCGGCGCGTGCCGCCACCGTGGCCCATCAGCTGCGGCATCTAGTGGCTCGCCACGTTGCGCTGCAGGATGTTGGAGAACTCCTCGATGAAGGTCTCCAGCTGGATCGCGATGCGGTCGATGTCGCGCGCGAAGCGGTTGTAGGCGATGACGGCGGGGATGGCCGCGAACAGGCCGATGGCCGTGGCCACCAGCGCCTCGGCGATGCCCGGCGCCACCGTGGCCAGCGTCACCTGCTGCAGGTTGGACAGGCCAACGAACGCATGCATGATCCCCCACACCGTGCCGAACAGGCCCACGTAGGGGCTGACCGAGCCCACCGAGCCCAGGAACGACAGGTGGCTCTCGATCACGTCGAGCTCGCGCTGGAAGCTCGCCCGCATGGCGCGCCGCGCGCCGTCGAGCTGCGCCCCGGCGTCGAGCCGCTTCTCGCGCAGCTTGAGGAACTCGCGCATGCCCGACGCGAAGATGCGCTCGATCGGCGCACCGCGGTGGGTGGGCGGCTTGGACGCCACGGCCTGGTACAGGTCGTTGAGCTGGCGGCCGGACCAGAAGTCGCGCTCGAACTCGTCGTTGCGCACGCGCACCTGCTTCAGGCCGATGAGCTTGCCGAAGATGACGGTCCAGCTGATCAGCGACGTGATCAGCAGGCCCGCCATCACGAGCTGCACCACGAAGCTGGCCTGCAGCACGAGGGTGACGATGGAGAGGTCCTGGTTCATGCGGCGATCAGTTCGAGTACGGGTTTGGGAATGCGGCGCGGACGCAAGGTTCCCGCGTCCACGCAGGCCAGCGTGATGCGGCTGTCCACCAGGGGCGTGTCGCCGCGCCAGGCCTGCTGCGCCAGCGCGATCGACGCACCGCGCGGCGCATCGGGCTGCACCGTGATGCGCAGCGCGTCGTCCAGCCGGGACGGCGCCAGGAACTTCACCTGCGTGTCGGCCACCATGAACAGCACGCCGTGGCGGTCGCGCAGGGCCTGCTGCCCCAGGCCCGCCGCGCGCAGCCACTCGGTGCGGGCGCGCTCGAAGAACTTCAGGTAGTTGGCGAAGAACACGATGCCGCCGGCATCGGTGTCCTCCAAGTAGACGCGCACCTCGTGCGAAAACGCAGCAGCCATGCTGCGGGCGATTATGTATCCCGGCTCAGCGGCCGGCGGTCACACGCCGATACACGGGGCCCCACAGCGGATGGCCCGCCTCGGCCTTGCCGAGCGCGAACTCCGGGTCGGCCGCGATCGCGTCGCGGAAGGCCTTGTCGCAGGCCGGCACGCGGTTGCTGGTGCAGTACACGAAGGCCAGGTGCTTGTGGGCCATCGCGCGGTCCTTCGGGCTGGCCAGGCCGAGCGCCAGGGCACGCTGCAGGTCGCGTTCGGCGTCGGCGTACTGGGCGTCCTCATAGGCACGCAGGCCGGCCAGCAGCGTGCGCTCGGCCGGACGCTCCATCACGTCGCTCAGGCCCGGGCTGGTGGTCACGCAGCCGGCCAGCGCCAGGGCCATGGCCAGCGGCGCGAGCAGGCGACGCGCGGTGCTCATGACCCGAAGCGGTGGCGCAGCACCACCGGCTTGTCCTCGGTGACGGTGACGCTGGTGCTGTAGGCGGGGAAGTCGTCGTTGCGCACGACGATCTGGTGCGTGCCCACCGGCAACTGCAGGCGCGCCAGCGGCGGCGTGGTGCCCGCGGGCTTGCCGTCCACTTCCACCTGGCCCCAGGGGCTGACGGCGATGGTGACGGTGCCCATGGCCGGCGGGGCGGCCGGGGCGGTGACCGGCAGCGGGGCCGGCACGGGTGCCGGGGTGTCCTTGGCGGTGGCCTTGGGGCGCGGCGCCGGGCGCGCCGGGGCGGTGGTCGACGGGGCTGGCGGGCGGGTGGCCGCTTCGGCCGGCGCAACGGGTGTCGCCGGTGCGGCAGCCACCGTGGCCGCCGGCGGCGCCTGCACGGCCGCGGTGGCCGGCGTGGGCGCGGGGGCGACCACCGCGGACACGGCGTCCACCGTGGCCTGGGTCGATGCCGGCGGCGGGGCGGCGGGGCGCGCGACGACGGCGTCGCCACCGCGCGGCACGAGCATCCACGCGGCCACGCTGAGCACCAGGGCCACGGTGCCACCGGCGGCCCACAGGTAGCCGGCATGCGAGCCGCGCGGCTTGTGGCCCAGGCCGTTGGTCTCGTCGCTGATCCAGGTGCGCAGCGCGCGCGACAGCTGGCGCGCCGAACGATAGCGGTCGCCCGGGTTGCGCGCCATCGCCCGCGCCACGATGCCCGACAGCGCCGCGTCGACCTTCGGGTTGACGGTGTGGGCCGGCGCCACCGGGGCTTCCAGCACGGCCTGGCGGATCGACTCGAGCGAGTCGCCGTCGAAGGCGCGGCGGCCGGTCACCAGCTCGTACAGCACGACGCCGACGCCGTACACATCGGCCCGGGCATCCAGCGGCTCGCCGCGCAGGTGCTCCGGCGACACGTAGTAGGGCGAGCCCAGCTCGGGCGGCGGCACGGTGGAGGTCTCGGCGCTGATGTCCAGCGGCGAGGCCGCGGCGTCGTAGCGGCCGGCGGTCACGCGGGCGATGCCGAAGTCCAGCAGCTTGGGCTGGGTGCGGCCGGTCATGAACACGTTGGCCGGCTTGATGTCGCAATGCACCACGCCATGGCCGTGGGCATAGGCCAGCGCGTCGGCCAGGCGCTTGGCGATGCGGGCGGCCTGCACCGCGTCGGGCCGCCAGCCGTCGGCCAGCAGCTGGCGCAGGTCGCGGCCCTGCAGCCGCTCCATCGCGATGTAGACGCCCTCCTCGGCGAGGCCCGCGTCGTACACGGTGACGATGTGCTGGTGGTTCAGGCCGGCGGCGGCGCGCGCCTCGGCCAGCAGCTGCTGCTCGAGCGATTCGCGCTGCGCGGCGCCCAGCTCGGCCACGCGCAGCATCTTCACGGCGATGGGGCGCGACAGCAGCGGGTCGAGCGCGGCGTACACCGCGCCCAGGCCGCCGGTGCCGAGCTGGTGCTTCAGCGCGTAGCGGCCCACATGCCCGATGGTGGGCATGCTCATCAGCTTGCGCTCGTCGACCGCGGTGGAGCCCGGGACGCTGTCGGACTCCTCCCCGTCGTACATCTCCTCGACCACGGTGGCCGCGAAGGCTTCGTCGTTGGCCGTTCGGGACCGGTGGTCCGGCAAGGGGGTCGGGGACGGGTCTGCGCTCATGGTCGAATGCACGGGAAGCTTAACGGCCTTCCCCCGCGTTATCGGCCGCGGCGGGCCCGCGCAGCGCACAAACCCGTCTCAAAGCGTGTCAACGGTCGCAGGGTTAACGCTTTGTCACGGGCCGCGGGGCGGCTCGGGACGCCGCTGCGCCGCGACCGCGGGGCCGCTTCAGCGAGCCAGCGCGCCCTGCAGCCGGCCGACCGCCTCGCGCAGCTCGTCCATCGAGCGCGCGAAGGACAGGCGCAGGTAGCGCTCGCCGGCGTCGCGGCCGAAGTCGCGGCCAGGCGTCAGGGCCACCTGGGCGCGGCGCATCAGGTCGAAGCACAGGTCCCAGCTGCTGGCGGCATGGGCGCGCACGTCGGCATAGGCGTAGAACGCGCCGTCGGGCACCACCGGCACCGGCAGGCCCAGCCCTTCCAGGGCCGGCACGATGTAGTCGCGGCGGGCGCGCAGTTCGGCACGGCGGCGCTCGTACTCGGCCAGCGATTCGGGCTCGAAGCAGGCCAGCGCCGCCTGCTGCGCCGGCGTGGACGGGCAGATGAACAGGTTCTGTGCCAGCTTCTCCACCGGGGCCACCAGCGCCTCGGGCAGCACCAGCCAGCCCAGGCGCCATCCGGTCATGCCGAAGTACTTGGAGAAGCTGTTGATCGACACCACGTCGTCGCCGTGGCCCACGCCATGCTCCAGCGCGCTGTGGCCGAAGGCGTCGTCGTAGGACAGGCCGAGGTAGATCTCGTCGACCAGCGTGAAGCCACCGCGCTCGCGCACCGCCTCGACGATGCGGCGCATCTCGGCACGCTCGATCGAGGTGCCGGTGGGGTTGGACGGCGACGCCAGCAGCATGCCGCGGGTGCGCGCGCCCCAGGCTGCGCGCACCGCGGCGGCGTCGAGCTGGAAGCGCTGTGCCGGCGACGCCGGCAGCATCACCGCCCGGCCCCCGGCAGCAGCCACGAAGTGGCGGTTGCACGGGTAGCTCGGGTCGGGCATCAGCACCTCGTCGCCCTCGTCGAGCAGGGCCAGCGTGACGAGCTGCAGCGCCGCCGACGCGCCGGCCGTGACCACGATGCGCTCGGGCGCCACCTCCAGGCCGAAGCGCGAGCCGTACCAGCGCGCGATGGCGCGCCGCAGCGACGGCAGGCCCGTGGCATGGGTGTACTGCGTGCGGCCCTCGGCCAGGCAGCGCTGCGCCGCCTGCACCACGAGGGGCGCCGCGGTGAAGTCGGGCTCGCCGATGTTCAGGTAGATCATGGGCCGGCCGCCCTGCGCCGGGTCGCACAGCGGCCCGCGGGCGATCTCGTCGGCCGCCTTGGCGCACTCCATCACGTAGAACGGCTCGATGTGATCGAGCCGCGAGGCGAGCTTCACGTCGCCTGCCGCGCCGCGCCGACCTCGACCGGGCGCAGGTCGGCGGCCACCTTGTCCAGCACGCCGTTGACGTAGCGGTGGCCGTCGGTGCCGCCGAAGGCCTTGGCCAGTTCCACCGCCTCGTTGATCGCCACCTTGTAGGGGATGTCCAGGCAGTGGGCCAGCTCGTAGGTGCCCAGCATCAGCACCGCATGCTCCACCGGCGACAGCTCGCTGGTCTTGCGGTCCACGTGGCGCGCCAGCGCGGCGTCCAGCGTGGCGGCGGACTCGATCGACCCGCGCAGCAGCGCGTCGAAGTGCACGCTGTCGCACTTGTCGTAGCCCTCGTGCTCGCGCAGCTGGGCGTCGATCGCCTGCGCCTCGCCGCCGGCGATGAGCCACTGGTAGACGCCCTGCAACGCCAGTTCGCGCGAACGGCGGCGCTGGGACTTGGCGGCCGTGGGCCTGCGGGTGGTGGCCACGTCAGAGGTCTTCCAGCAGGTTGGCCATCTCGACGGCCACGCGCGCCGCGTCGCGGCCCTTGTCCGCGGCACGGGCCCAGGCCTGGGCCTCGTTCTCGACCGTGAGGATCGCGTTGGCGATGGGGATCTGGTGGTCCAGCCCGACGCGCGTGACGCCGGCGCCGCTTTCGTTGGCCACCAGCTCGAAGTGGTAGGTCTCGCCGCGGATGATGCAGCCCAGGGCCACCAGCGCGTCGTAGTCCTCGCTGTCGGCCATGGCCTTGAGCGCCAGCGGCACCTCGAGCGCGCCGGGCACGTCCACCCGGGTGACATGCTTGTCCTGCACGCCCAGCGCCGTCAGCTCGGCCAGGCAGCTGGCTTCGAGCGCGCGCGTGATCGCGTCGTTGAAGCGCGCCCGCACGATGCCGATGCGCAGGCCGGTGCCGTCGATCTGGGGGGTCTCGCCCGTGTCTGCGTCGAGCATGGTCAGCCCTTCCCCGGTGCGGCCACGAAGCCCGTGACCTCGAGGCCGTAGCCGGTCATGCTGGGCATGCGGCGCGGATGGCCCAGCAGCTTCATGCGGCGCACGCCCTGGTGACGCAGGATCTGCGCACCCACGCCGTAGGTGCGAAGGTCCATGTTGCCGGCCTCGGCCGGTGCCGACTTCACCTGCGGCAGCACGCGGCCGATCAGCGCCTGCGCGTCGGCCCCGGCGTTGAGCAGCACCGCCACGCCGCGACCGGCCTGCTGCAGCGCGGACAGCGCCGCCGGCAGCGGCCACGAGTGCGTGCTGCCCTGGGCGTCGAGCAGGTCCATCACCGACAGCGGCTCGTGCACGCGCACCGGCACTTCGTCGGTGTCGCCCCAGCGGCCCACGGCCAGGCCGAGGTGGACGCTGCCGACGCTGGTGTCGCGGTAGGCAGTGCAGCGGAACACGCCCTGCGCCGTGGCCAGCTCGCGCGTGCCCAGCGGCTCGATCAGGGTCTCGTTGTGACTGCGGTGCTGGATCAGCGCGGCGATGGTGCCGATCTTCAAGCCGTGCTCGCGGGCGAAGACCTCCAGGTCCGGCAGGCGGGCCATCTCGCCGTCGTCCTTCATCACCTCGCAGATCACGGCCGCGGGGGTCAGGCCGGCCATCGCGGCCAGGTCGCAGCCGGCCTCGGTATGGCCGGCGCGCATCAGCACGCCGCCGTCCTGGGCCTGGATCGGGAAGATATGGCCGGGCTGGACGATGTCCTCGGGCCGTGCGTCGCGCGCCACCGCCGCCTTGACGGTGCGGGCGCGGTCGGCCGCCGAGATGCCGGTGGTCACGCCGGTGGCGGCCTCGATCGACACGGTGAAGGCGGTGCCGAACTTGGTGCCGTTGTTGCGCGCCATCATCGGCAGGCGCAGGCGCTCGCAGCGCTCGCGCGTGAGCGTCAGGCAGATCAGGCCGCGGCCGTGCTTGGCCATGAAGTTGATGGCTTCGGGCGTAACGTGGTCGGCGGCGATGACGAGGTCGCCCTCGTTTTCGCGGTCTTCCTCGTCCACCAGCACCACCATGCGGCCGGCGGCGAGTTCGGCGACGAGTTCGGGAACAGGGGCGATCGGCATAGGGGCGTGATTGTAGGTGCCACCCCCCTGCGCCGCTGTCGCGCAGGTGTCTGGCCCCGGGGCGCGGGGGCCGTGCCGGGTCAGGCCGCGCGGGGCCGCAGCCGCAGCCGCAGGTCGGCGCCCACGCGCTCGCAGTCGATCCAGTCGAAATCGATGCTGTCGGCCAGGCGTGCCAGCGGGCCGATGGCCGCGAGGCCCCGGCCGCTGCCGAGCAGCCGCGGCGCCACGTACAGCAGCAGTTCGTCGACGAGACCGGCCTGCAGCAGCGACGCATTGAGCTTCTCGCCGGACTCGACATGCAGTTCGTTGATCTCGCGCCGGCCAAGGTCGGCCAGCAGCGCGGCGAGATCGGTCTTGCCGCGCGCATCGCCGGGCACCTGGGCCACCTCCACCGTGTCGTTGCACAGGGCGGCGCGCCGGGACGAGTCGGCGCTGGCGGTGTAGACGAGCACGCGGCCCGGCGGCTGCAGCAGGCGCGCCGCGGGGGCCACCTCGAGACGCGAGTCCACCAGCACGCGCAACGGCTGGCACGCCGTGGGCACGAGCCGCACGTCCAGCCGCGGGTCGTCGTCGCGCACGGTGCCGATGCCGGTGAGCACCGCGCCGGCCCGGCGCCGCCACGCATGGCCGTCGGCGCGGGCCGCCTCGCCGGTGATCCACTGGCTGGTGCCGTCGTCGAGCGCGGTGCGGCCGTCCAGCGACGCGGCGATCTTCATGCGCAGCCACGGCCGACCGCGCTGCATGCGCGAGAAGAAGCCGATGTTCAGGTCGCGCGACGCGTCGGCCCAGCCGCCACCGGTGACTTCCACCGCGATGCCGGCCTCGCGCAGGCGCGCGAAGCCGCGGCCGGCCACGCGGGGGTTCGGGTCTTCCAGCGGCGCGACGACGCGGGCGATGCCGGCCTGCACCAGCGCGTCGCAGCACGGCGGCGTGCGCCCGTGGTGCGAGCAGGGTTCGAGCGTGACCACGGCGGTGGCGCCGCGCACGTCGCGGCCGGCCTGCCGCGCCTGCTGCAGCGCATGCACCTCGGCATGGGCACCGCCGGCCTGCTGCGTGTGGCCGGTGGCGATCAAGTCGCCACCCGGCGACAGCAGCACGCAGCCGACGCGCGGATTGGGCTCGCTCAGGCCGACGGCGCGCGCGGCGGCCTGCAAGGCGATCTCGCGCGCAGCGGCTTCGGCGGCAGGAACGGACACGGCGTGGGCAGGCTCGTCACGGCTGGTGCGGCGCCGTGGTGGCGTCAGTGTAGTGGCCGGCCTCCGGCACCTTGGTGGCCACCGGGCAGGCAAGGTCGCCGCGCACCAGCAGGAAGTTCTGGTGCGCGAGCGTGGTCGTGGCGTCGAGCCAGGCGTAAGGGTGCTCGTCGTTGTCGATGGCCGTGACGCGCGGGCCGTCGGTCACGACCACCGCGCCGTCGCGGTCGTGGTCGGCCGAGTAGCGGCACACGCGCCAGGCGTCGGGCGTGGTGCCGAGGGCCCAGCCGGCCAGGGGCCACAGCGTCAGGCGCGCGTTGAAGGCCGGCGGTGTCGACGGATCGCCGTCCAGGTCGACCACCGGCACCAGGCAGGCGTAGGCGAGGCCCTGCGACGACTTCAGCGCCCCGTCGCCGGTGTCGACGCTGCATTCGACCGCCGGATACACCGCCATGCCCCGGCCGAAGCTGCGGCCGGCCGGGCCGTCCACGGCCGGCCAGTACGGCGCGGCAAGCTGGGCCGCGAACCCTCGCGCGCCCGCCGGGGGCGGCGTGTTGTCGAGGTCGATCCGCAGCGCCAGCGGCCCCGGCAGCGGCCCGGCCGGCGCGCGCGGGTCCGGCACCTTGGCGCCGTCGGCGCGGATCACGCCACGGACGAGCCGGGCCTGCACCGCGTCGCAGCGCACGCCGGGGGCCGACAGCGCGGCGGTCGCACTCGCCGCGCCGCCGCCGCCAGTGCCCGCAGTACCGCCGCCCGACACGCCCGTGCAGCGACGGACCACGGCAGCGCTGGCGTTGTCCATCACGTAGGCGACGCTGCCCGCCGCCGTCGGCTTGAACAGGCTGGTGCCGTCGCCGAGGTCGGAGGCCGACAGCGGCGTCCGCCCCGCGCGCCCACCCCAGGGCAGGCCGGCCGGCCGCAGCCCCAGCGAGGCCGGCAGGGCCGGGTCGGCCCGCGCCAGCTGGGTGCGCAGCACCACGGCCTGCCCCTGGCCGGCACGGTCGCGCCAGCTCACGGTCACGGTCACGTCGCGCAGCGTCGCGGGTGCCGAGGCCAGGGTGCCGGGCACCGGCGCCACGCCGCGCTCGACGGTGTAGCCGGCCGTGCCGGGCGAGCCCACGGCCCCGCGTGCCGGGCCGAGGGTGTCGAAGGCGGCCAGGCCCGGCGCCGTGCGCAGCACTTCCAGATCGGCCTGGGCCAGTTGCAGCGCCTCGGCGCGCTGGCGGGCGAGTTCGGCCCCCAGCCGCAGCTTCACCTGCAGCGCGACGAAGGTCAGCAGGCCCAGCCCGAGGACCAGCAGCGCCACCATCGCCTCGACGAGGCCGACGCCGCGTGCGTGCCGGCGACTCACGGCGCCACCGCATCGTCGCGCCAGCTGCCGGGCACGCGGACGAAGGTGCCCGGCATGGACCGCAGCCGGGCGATCACCTGCGGGTCGAACACCAGGTCCGGCGCCGCGCCGCCACGCCAGTGGCCTTCCGACACCACCGCGCCGTCGACGCGCGCCGGTGCCGACGCGACCACCGCCGAGGCCGGGCCGTCGATGTCGCCGGCATACAGCAGGCCGTGCAGGCGCAGCGGCCCTTGCAGCCGCGCGGTGCCGTCGACGACGACGATCGCCGGCGCCGCGTCGTCGCCCAGCACCAGCGCGGCGTCGACGACGAGATCGCCGCGCAGCCACAGCTTGCGCGCTCCCCTCGCCTGCGCCGCGAGGACCGTCGCGCTGTCGCAGGGGCAGTGCAGCACCACGTCGGCGAATGACTCGCGCCAGGTGTCGCGCGGCACGCCGAACAAGGCCAGGAACAGGCGCGTCGGGTCCAGGGCCGCGAGCGCATCGTCGCGCGCCACCACGGCCGCGGTGGACGGCGTGCCGGCCGGTGCGGACACGCGCAGGGCCGGTGCGTCCACGCCAGCCCCGGCCCGCAGCGCCACGCCGCCGGAGGCCGCGTCCTCGTTGTGCACCCCGAGCGCGGCCGCGCCCGCCGCCAGCGTTCCCCGCACCGTGAGGGCCGCACCAGGCGACGCTGCCAGCGCGGGCCGCAGGGCCAGCGTGACGCGCAGCCCGGCCCGGGCGTCGGCGCTGCAGTCGGCGCCGGGAACGCCACGCACGCAGGCGTGCGACACGACATCGACCGCGAGCGCGCCCGCGCGCGGCGCGAACTCGACCGTGAAGCCCGGTCCCGTGCCGGGCGGCGCCGGCGGCGCCTCGCCCGCACGGGCGCAGCGGCAGACCCAGCCCGCGCCGTCGGCCGGGGCGATGCAGGCTGCGACCGGCACGCCGGGCGCACGGGGCCGCAGGCTGGCGCCGTCCGGCGCGACCGACAGGTGCGTGTCGAGGAAACGCAGACCGGCGCCGGCGGGCTGGCAATCGGCCGCCAGCGGCGTGGCATCGCGCAACCGCACCGTGGCCCACTCGAGGCCGGCTTCGGCCACCTCGTGCGCGATCGCGGCACGCACCTGGTTGGCGGCGGCACGCTGCTCGAACACCAGGCTGCGATGGACGAACACCACCGCGATGGCCAGCGCCGCATACAGCAGCACGACGACAGCCAGCGCCATCGCACCACGCTGCGCCGGCCGGCCGCGGCGGGCCGCGCCGGCAAGGGGCCGACGGTTCGTCATGGCGCGGGGCACGGGCCGGTGAGCAGGTCGTTGCGCACGCGCACCGTGCCGGTCAGGCGGCGCTCGACGCGCGGGGCGTCGGGCAGCGCGGCGTGCAGTTCGACGACCACGGCGCGCAGCGCCGCGCGCGGGCAGCGGTCGCCGCACGGCAGGCCGCAGAACGCGCCGAGCGTCACGTCGCTTCCGGCCGATGTGACCGTGAAGCGCCGAACGCTGGTCGCGCCCGGGTCGGTCAGCGCCTGCGGCGACCCGCCCTGCAGCACGGCGTGGAGCGCGCCCCGGCTGAGGTGGAAACCCGAGCGCGACGGTGCCGGGTCGTCGTCCGCGGCGGTGAGGTGGCAGGCGTGCGACGCCACTGCAGGTGGCATGGCCGCGGGCACGGCCGAGGTGCCCGCGGTCGGCGCGTTGCAGGGGACGGGGAGGAACGCGCCATACGGATTGACGGCGGGCCCATCCGGCGGCACGCCCGACGCCGGCCATGCCGCCACCCACACCCCGGCCGTCGCGTCGGGCCATTGGCCGGACCGTCGAAGCTCGCGCGCCACGATGTCCATTGCTGCTCGCAGGTCCTGCTGCAGCCGCGCTTCGGCCAGCAGGCGCCGCTGCTCGCCGCTGGCCAGGGCCACCAGCGCCAGCGCGGCTGCCGTGACCAGCAGGCCCAGCGTCAGGCCGACCAGCAGTTCGGGCAGCGAGAGCCCGGCGGCCCGGCGCCGCGCGGCGGCGCTTGGCCACCCGCACCGGCGCAAGCGGGGCGTCACTGCCGGAAGCATGCGGCCGGCTCGTAGCGGAAGTGGCCGGGCACGACCACCAGCCGCAACACCGTGCAGGACTGGCCCGCGGCACGGTCCCGGGCCTGGTCGCCCGTGGCCCGGGCCTGCACGGTGAAGGCGTCGGGTGCGGCCGGCGTCGGCAGCGCGACCAGCTCGTACACGTAGCGCGGGCTGGACAGCGCCAGGCCCAGGCCGTGCGCCGGGTCGCAGTCCGCCGGTGGGCAACCGCCGGGCAGCGTGGCGTGCGGCGGCGCGGCGAGGCTGGCGGCGTAGCAGGCACATTGCGCGCGCCAGCGCTCCTGGGCCTGCTGCACCTGCAGCAGCGCGGCGATGGCCTCGGCCCGCCGCGCCGCGCGGATCTGCGCCGCCAGGCCCGGCAGCGCCACCACTGCGAGGAGGGCGGCGACAAGCACGGCCACCAGCGCCTCGACGAGGGTGAAGCCGGCGGCGGGACGCGTCAGCACGCAGGCACCCCGGCCAGCGCCCCACCGACGCTGCAGCTGCGCACGCGGCCGGTGAGGTTGACGACGTGATGCACCGCTGCGCCCCCGGCGGTGGACACGCGCAGCGTGCCCGAAGGCGTGGCGGTGCCCAGGCGCGGATCGAACCGCAGGGCCGACACGCTGGACGACACCGCCAGCCCCGAGCGGGCCTCGACGAAGCGGTACGACACCAGCACCGCGCCGACCTCGCACACCGGGTCGGCGCTGCCGTTGCAGCGGCAGCCTTCGGCCGCGCCGGCGAACGCGAGCCAGCAGCTGCCGCCGTCGACGGCGCGCACTTCCACGCGCACGCCCTGGCGCCTCGCCACGGCCTCGCTGCGGGCGCGCTGCAGGTCGGCGCGCAGTTCGGCCGACAGGCCCGCCAGCGCACGGCGTTGCAGCAGATCGGCCAGCGGCGGCCACGCGGCCAGGGCCACCAGCGCCACGATGGTCAGCGTGACGGCAAGTTCGACCAGCGTCAGGCCGAGCTGAGGGGACCTGCAGACGTTGTGGACCATCGGTGCGCCACCCGGAACGGGGCGGTGACACCGGCAAAAGCCCCCGGGAACGCACCCGGGACGGCTCCGGCGGCCAGGCCGTCGAGCCGGCCCGTGCGGCGGCGGCGCACCGCCCACCGCGCCGACCCGCGACTCAAATGTCGCGGATCAACTGGCGGAACTCGTCGACGTCCTCGAAGCTGCGATACACGGACGCGAATCGCACGTAAGCCACCTTGTCGATGCGCTTGAGCTCGCGCATCACCAGCTCGCCCAGGCGCGTGGACGGCACCTCCTTGGCGCCGCTGGTGAGCAGCTTGTCCTGGATGCGCTCGAGCGCGGCGTCGACCTGCTCCACGCTCACCGGGCGCTTGCGCAGCGCCAGCAGCATCGACGCGCGCAGCTTGGCCGGGTCGAACTCGGCGCGCGCGCCGTCCTTCTTGACCACCTGCGGCAGCGCGATCTCGGGCCGCTCGTAGGTGGTGAAGCGCTTGTCGCAGGCGGTGCAGCGACGGCGCCGCCGGATGACGTCGCCCTCGTCGGACTCGCGGGTCTCGACGACCTGCGTTTCCTCGTGGGCGCAGAACGGGCAGCGCAAGCGGGTCGACTCCGGCGGCCGGGGTGCTAGCGGTAGACCGGGAAGTCGCGCGCCAGCGCGGCCACCTTGGCGCGCACCTGCGCGATGGCGGCCTCGTCCTGCGGCCGCTCCAGCACGTCGGCGATCAGGTGCGCGGTCTGGCGCGCCTGCTCTTCCTTGAAGCCGCGCGTGGTCATCGCCGGCGAGCCCAGGCGGATGCCGCTGGTGACCATCGGCTTCTGCGGGTCGTTCGGGATGCCGTTCTTGTTGCAGGTGATGTGGGCGCGGCCGAGCACGGCCTCGGCGTCCTTGCCGGTGATGCCCTTGGGGCGCAGGTCCACCAGCATCACGTGGCTCTGCGTGCCGCCGGAGACGATGCGCAGGCCGCGCGCCATCAGCGTCTCGGCCATCGCGCGCGCGTTCACCAGCACCTGCTGCTGGTAGACCTTGAACGACGGCTCCAGCGCCTCCTTGAAGGCCACCGCCTTGCCGGCGATGACGTGCATCAGCGGGCCGCCCTGGATGCCGGGGAAGATGGCGCTGTTGATCTTCTTGGCGATGTCGTCGTCGTTGCACACCACGATGCCGCCGCGCGGACCGCGCAGGCTCTTGTGGGTGGTGGACGTGACCACGTCGGCGTGCGGCACCGGGTTGGGGTACACGCCCGCGGCGATCAGGCCGGCGTAGTGGGCCATGTCCACCATCAGCAGCGCACCCACGGCCTTGGCCACGCGGGCGAAGCGCTCGAAGTCGATGTGCAGGCTGTAGGCCGACGCGCCGGCGATGATGATCTTCGGCCGCGCCTCGTGGGCGAGCTTTTCCATCGCGGCGTAGTCGATGGCCTCGTTGGCGTCCAGGCCGTAGCTGACGACCTTGAACCACTTGCCGCTCATGTTCAGCGCCATGCCGTGCGTGAGGTGTCCGCCCTCGGCCAGGCTCATGCCCATGATGGTGTCGCCCGGCTGCAGCAGGCCGAAGAACACCGCCTGGTTGGCCTGCGAGCCGGAGTTGGCCTGCACGTTGGCGTGGCGCGCGCCGAACAGCTGCTTGCAGCGCTCGATGGCCAGGGTCTCGACCACGTCGACATGCTCGCAGCCGCCGTAATAGCGCTTGCCGGGGTAGCCCTCGGCGTACTTGTTGGTGAGCTGCGAGCCCTGGGCGGCCATCACGGCCGGCGAGGTGTAGTTCTCGCTGGCGATCAGCTCGATGTGCTCTTCCTGGCGGCGGTTCTCGGCCTGGATGGCGGCATGGATCTCGGGGTCGATCGCGGCCAGGGTGTGGGTGGAACGGTCGAACATGGCAGTCCTCATCGGAACGACGGGCCTTCACGGGCGCACTGCGACGCGGCGCAGAACGAACGGAGGGCTGCCCAGGCGCACGGCGGACACCACGGCCGGCCGGGGGCCGTCCGCGTCTGCGCTTCCCGGTGGTGTCCCACCTCGGGCCGCGGGCCGGGGGCCCGCAAGGCCGTTATCGCCAGTCGCGCAGGAAAACGAGTGTAGCCGCGCCGCCGCGGCCCCTTTAACGGGCCAGCGCGACGCGCTGCAGCCCGGCGGCCGACGCCTGCGGCGCCGGGTCGGGCTTGTCGGCGCCGGTGGCCTCGGCGGCGGGCGCTGGCTCCTCGGCACGCACCACCACCGGCGCCTGCGGCACCGTCAGCGGCACGCTGCGGCCCGACGCCACCAGGCGCAGATGGGCCTGTTCGCCCAGCACCTTGGCCACGTAGCCGCCGTCTTCGGGCAGGTTGGCCGCGCCGACATAGAAGCGCAGGCCGCCTTCCAGGCTGCCGGCCCGGGCGATGCACTCCTTGAGCACCTGCACACCCACGCGCAGGTTGGTCAGCGGGTCGAAAGCCGCATGCTGACCGCCGAAGGCCTCGTACTTGTCGTCGTGGACGCGGGTCATCACCTGCATCAGCCCCTGGGCACCCACGGGGCTCTGGGCGAACGGGTTGAAGCTCGACTCCACGGCCATGATGGCCAGGATCAGGGTCGGGTCGATCTGGGCGCGCTGACCGAGGGCCCAGGCTTCCTGGACCAGCCGGCTCAGCGGCTCGGGCGCGACCTTGTAGCGGCGCGACAGCCAGGTGGCCACGGCGGCCTGCTGGCGCGGCAGCTCGCGCGGGTCGGCGGCCGTGGCACGGTTCACGGCCACGGGCTCCGCCAGGGCCACCAGCAGATTGCCGTCGCGCTCGGCGCGCTGCTCGTGGCGCTCCTGCAGCCAGCCCAGGGTGGTCAGTTCCATCTGGTGACGCACGTCGGGGTGGCCGGCGACGAACACGCCGGCCGCCGCCACGGCCAGGCCGAGCAGGGCCAGGCCGTTGTGGCTCACCTCCAGCAGGCCATTGCCCACGTCGCGCAGGAACACGTTGCACGACGAACCGATCGACTTCAAGAAACTCAGCGCTGTCACGAGGGTCCTTTCCGGCCGCCGATCGGCTCCGGCACCGGAGGCGCCCGAGGGGTCGACAGTCATAATGGGCCGCGAAGGGTCGCGGCGGGCAGCGTTCCCGGATCGCTGCTCTCGCAAGGCGTCACGGGTTAACCCTGGTTTCTGTCAGGGCGGGCGGATTCTAGGAAGCCCGCTAATAACCAGTCAACAATGTATTGAAGACTCTTCATTCCAATTGAGCATGAAATATCGGGACCTGCGCGACTTCATCCGGCAGCTCGAAGCCCAAGGCGAGCTGGTACGCCTCGCGGAGCCTGTATCGGCGCGGCTCGAAATGACAGCGCTCGCTGACCAGGTGCTGCGGGCCGAAGGGCCGGCAATACTGGTTACAAATCCAGTGGGTTACAAAATTCCCGCCCTGATCAACCTGTTCGGGGTGCCTCGCCGGGTGGCCCTGGGCATGGGCGCGGACCAGGTCGAGGACCTGCGCGACGTCGGCCGGGTGCTGGCCAGCCTCAAGGAACCCGAGCCGCCGAAGGGCCTGAAGGACGCCGGCAAGCTGCTGACGCTGGTGCGGGCGCTGTGGGACATGAAGCCCGAGCGGGTGCGTTCGGCGCCCTGCCAGGAGGTGGTCCTGGAGGGCGACGACGTGGACCTGGGCCGGTTGCCGGTGCAGACCTGCTGGCCCGGCGACGCCGGCCCGCTGATCACCTGGGGCCTCGTCGTGACGCGCGGCCCGCAGACGGTGGCGTCGCCGCGCCTGCGCCAGAACCTGGGCATCTACCGCCAGCAGGTCATCGGCCGGCGCGAGGTGATCATGCGCTGGCTCGCTCACCGCGGCGGCGCGCTCGACTTCCGCGACTTCGCCCGCGCCAACCCCGGGCGCCCGTTTCCGATCGCGGTGGCGCTGGGGGCCGACCCGGCCACGATCCTGGGCGCCGTGACGCCGGTGCCCGACACGCTGAGCGAGTACCAGTTCGCCGGCCTGCTGCGCGGTGGCCGCACCGAGGTGGTGGACACCTCGGTGGGCGAAGGCGAACTGCGCCTGCAGGCGCCGGCCAGCGCCGAGTTCGTGCTCGAAGGCCACATCCCGACCGCCGAGCCCGGCTTCCAGGGTGAAAGCGAGCACGGCGTGAAGCTGTGCGAGCGCGGCGGCTACCTGCACGCGCTGGAGGGCCCCTTCGGCGACCACACCGGCTACTACAACGAGCAGGACTGGTTCCCGGTGTTTCGCATCGACCGGCTGACGCACCGGCGCGACCCGATCTACCACTCCACCTACACCGGCAAGCCGCCGGACGAGCCGGCCGTGCTGGGCGTCGCGCTCAACGAGGTGTTCGTGCCGATCCTGCAGAAGCAGTTTCCGGAGATCGTCGACTTCTACCTGCCGCCCGAAGGCTGCAGCTACCGCATGGCGGTCATCTCGATCCGCAAGGCCTATGCCGGCCATGCCAAGCGGGTGATGTTCGGCCTGTGGAGCTTCCTGCGCCAGTTCATGTACACGAAGTTCATCGTCGTCACCGACGACGACGTCGACATCCGCGACTGGAAGGAGGTGGTCTGGGCCGTGACCACCCGGGTCGACCCGGTGCGCGACACCACGCTGGTGGACCAGACCCCGATCGACTACCTGGACTTCGCCTCGCCGGTGAGCGGGCTGGGCGGCAAGATGGGCATCGACGCCACCCACAAGTGGCCCGGCGAGACGCAGCGCGAGTGGGGCCGCGTGATCGACATGCCGCAGGCCACGCGCGACGCGGTGCAGCAGGCGTTCGCCAAGGTGATGTCGGGCCGCTGACACGCGCGACCGCCTGTCAAGCGTGTTCAGGCAATGGTGCCGGGCCGCCCGATTGCCAGACTTGCCTTGTGCCGCGGCCCGCATCGTCCTATCGTGGGCTGGCCCGCTGCGGCGGGTTCAAAGAGCGGCGCAGTCTTCTGCGCCCAAGGGGCCCGGGACATCCTCCCTCCCGATCCCCGAACGGTGGCGCGAGCCACCCGCCCCTCCCCGCTTCGGCGCGGAGGGGTTTGTTCTTTCAGGGCCCGGGTTCGGTCAGGGCAGGGGGCGGCGCCTCAGGCGCCCAGCCACAGGGCGAGCTTCTCGCGCAGCACGGCGCGCACGAGGAACTGGCCCTCGGACGACGGCATCCAGCGCAGCACCGGGCGCTCGACGCGCGGGCTCAACCCCATCGGCGCGGCCACGATCTCCCACCTGGCTTCCTTGACGAACGCGGCGTCGCGGAAGGCCCGCAGCGCGCGCGGCATGTGCCAGCCGTGGGTGACCAGCACCACCTGCTGGACGCCCTGGTCGGCCAGCATCGTGGTGGTGAACAGCGCGTTCTCGCGCGTGTCGCGGGCCTTCGGTTCGGTCCAACGCAGCGGGCGCACGAACTCGCGCGACGCGATCGCAGCGGCCACCTCGGCCTCCGTGACGCCGGGTTCGGACTGGTGTCCCAGCCCGCCCGAAAACAGCACCGGGGCGCCGGTCTCGCGGCTCAGCCACAGGCCGTAGCGCAACCGCTCCAGCGACCAGGGCGACAGGCTGGCCACACCGTACTCGGGCGCCTTGGCCTCGCGGCCGCCGCCGAGCACGACCACGGCCACGCCACCCGGCTTGGCCACGTTGCGGCGCAGTTCGGCCACGCGCTCGGAGGTCAGGGCCGGCGGCGTTGCCAGCAGCGAGCCCTGAAGCCACTCGCCCACCGCGCTGCAGGCGCCGAACCACAGGCCCAGCACCGAGAGAAGCACGACGAGCCAGCCGAGGCCGCGGCGCCAGAGGATCATCCGGGCGCCCACCAGCGTCAGCAGCAGCAGCGGTACCGGCGGCAGCAACAGCGCGCTGAGCACCGGCTTCCAGGACTCGATGCCCAGCGACAGGAAGATTTCGTTCAAGAGGGCGGCCCTGCGCGGTTTGCCAAGGCCGGCGATTGTGCCGCAGGCCCTGCCGGTTGCCGGCCCGCGGCGGCTCGGGCAGGATGATCCGATGACCGACGCCACGAAATCCGCCGTCCCGGCCCGTTCGCGCTGGGCTCGCCGCCTCTTCGTGGCGGTCGCCGTGCTGCTGGCCCTGTGGGCGGTGGCGTGGCTGGCCGTGCCGCCGCTGGTCAAGAGCCAGGCCGAGCAACGGCTGTCGGCGCTGCTCGGCCGGCCGGTCACGATCGGCCGGGTGGCGTTCGCTCCGTGGTCGCTGGCGCTGACGGTAGAGCAGTTGCGCATCGGTGCGGCGGACCCCGCCGCACCGCCGCAGTTCGAGCTGGCGCGGCTGCACGTGGACGCCGAACTGAGCTCGCTGCTGCGCCTGGCGCCGGTGGTGCAGGCCGTGGAAGTCCAGTCCCCGCACCTGCGCCTGGCCCGGCTCGCCGACGGCCGCTACGACATCGACGACGTGATCGCGAAGCTGCGCCCGGCCTCGCCCCCGCCGGCCGATGCCTCGCCGGCGCGATTCGCGCTCTACAACCTGCGCCTGACCGACGGGCAGTTGCTGTTCGACGACCGTCCGGTGCAGCGCCAGCACCGCCTCGACGGCCTGCAGGTGGCACTGCCGTTCGTGTCCAACCTGCCAGCGCATGTGGACGTGCATGTCGAGCCTCGCGTGGCGTTCCGGCTCGACGGTGCAGCGTTCGACAGTGGCGCCCAGGCGCAGCCGTTCACCGCCGACCGCAAGGGCACGCTGCGCATGACCGTCGCCGGCCTGGACCTGGCGAACTGGCTGCCCTACCTGCCCGCCACGCTGCCCGTGCGGCCGCTGCGCGGCGTGTTCGCCACCGAACTGGCGGTCGACTTTGCCGCCGCCACGGGGGGGCGCCCCACGGTGGCCGTGTCGGGCCGCGCGTCGCTGGCCGACGCCGCCTTCGCGCCCGGCACGCGGGCCGAGCCTGCCCTGTCGTGGAAGCGCCTGGGCATCGAGTTGAAGGACGTCCAGCCGCTGGTCGGGCGCATCGCGCTGGGCACGGTGCGCGTCGAAGGCGCGTCCGCGGTGGTGCGGCGCGACGCGCGCGGCCGGCTCGACGTGCTGCCGCAGGCCGATGGCGAGGCCGCGGCACCGCGGCCGGGCGGCGCCGCGTCCGCGTCGGCGGCGGCCCCGGCGGCCGGCGCTGCCGCGCCGTGGCAGGTCTCGGTGGACCGGATCGAGCTGGCGGACCTGCAGCTCGACTGGCAGGACGCGACCACGCGGCCCGCGGCGGCCCTGCGGGTGGACGGCGTGACGCTGCAGGCCGGCCCGCTGCGCTGGCCCTTCGCCGAAGCGGCGGCGACGCCGGCCGCTTCGGGTGCCTCGGCGGCGTCGTCGCCCGCGGCGCCCGCGTCGGCGGCGGTCGCCGGCGGGGCCCCCTTCAAGATCACGGGCCGGCTCGCACCGCCCGCAGGCGCGGCCAGCGCGGCCACGTTCTCGGTGTCCGGCCAGGCCAGCGACCGCGCGGCCGACGTGTCGCTCGATCTCGCCGGCCTCGAACTGCGCTGGCTCGCGCCCTACCTCGCCCAGGCGCTCGACGCGTCGGTCGAGGCGCGGCTGGGCACTGCGGCTCGGCTCGAATGGGCCGCGGGTGACGCGGGCCGACTGACGCTGTCGGACGTGTCGGCGCGGCTGGACGGGCTGCGCGTGCGCGACCCGGGTGCGCCCGCGAGGGCCGCGCCCGCCGCGGCCGTGGCGTCGGTGGCGGTGGCCGACACCCGGGTGGACCTGCTCGCGCGCAAGCTGTCATTGGGCAGCGTGCGCATCGACCGCCCGGTGCTGCGCGGTGCACGCGATGCACAGGGCCGGATCAACTTGCAGGCCTGGGCCCGCCCGTCCGCCACGGGCGACGCCTCGGCATCACCCCGGCCCGACAGCGGCCCGGCGTGGCAACTGCTGCTGGCCGACGCGCAGGTCGTCGGCGGCGATCTGTCCTGGACCGACGAGCGCCCCACGCCGTCGGCGCAGCAGCCGCTGCGCGTGCAGGCTGGCGCGGTGCAGGCCAGCGTGCGAGGCCTGGCCTGGCCGTCCGGGCCGGGCACGCCGCCGGCGCGCGTGCAGTTGTCGATGCGGCTGTCGGACGGCGAAGCACGCACGTCGCGTCTGCCGGCCGATGCCGGCCGCGTCGAATGGGCGGGACAGGTCAGCCCTGCGCCGCTGTCGCTGCGCGGGACGCTGCGGGCCGAACGCGTGCCGGTGCACGCGGTAGCGCCCTATGTCGACGGCGAACTGCCGATCGAGCTGCTGCGCGCCGAGGCGAGCTGGCGCGGCGACATCGCGTTCGCACAGCGTGGCGACGCGATCGAGGCCGGCGCACGCGGTGATGCCCGCATCGGCGACCTGCGCCTGCATGAGCGCGCGTCGGCCGGCGCATCGCGCAGCGGGGGCGAGCTGCTCACCTGGCAGGCGTTCGCACTCACCGGTGTCGATCTGCGCATGACGCCCGGCCGCAAACCGACGCTGGCCATCGCCGAGGCCGCGCTGACGGACTTCTACTCGCGCCTGGTGATCACCGAGGACGGCCGCTTCAACCTGCGCGACGTCGCCGCGGCGCCGAAGGGCGGCGGCACGGCGGCCGCGCAGGCGTCCGCCACGGTCCCTGCGCCCACGCCCACGCCTGCAGCGGCGCCCGCCACGGCCCCACCCGCCGCGGCCGGCCTGCCGATCGACATCAGCGTGGGCGGCGTGCGCCTGGTCAACGGCAAGGTCGACTTCACCGACCGCTTCATCCGGCCGAACTACAGCGCCGCGCTGACCGAGCTGAACGGCCGCCTGGGCGCCTTCAGCTCCAGCACGCGCGACATGGCCACGCTGGAGCTGCGCGGCCGCGCCGCCGGCACGGCGCAGCTGGAGATCGTCGGTTCGCTGAACCCGACCGCGCAGCCGCTGGCGCTGGACATCCAGGCCCGCGCCACCGCCCTGGAACTGGCGCCCTTCTCGCCCTACGCGGGCCGCTACGCGGGCTACGCCATCGAGCGCGGCAAGCTGAGCATGGACGTGGCCTACAAGATCGACGCCGACGGCAAGCTCGACGCGAAGAACCAGGTCGTGCTCAACCAGCTCACCTTCGGCGACAAGGTCGACTCGCCCGACGCGACCAAGCTGCCGGTGCTGCTGGCCGTGGCGCTGCTGAAGGACCGCAACGGCGTGATCGACATCAACCTGCCGATCAGCGGGTCGATCAATGACCCGCAGTTCAGCGTGTTCGGCATCGTGCTCAAGATCATCGGCAACCTGCTGGTCAAGGCGCTGACGGCCCCGTTCGCGCTGCTGGCCGGCGGCGGCAGCGAGGACCTCAGCTTCGTCGGCTTCGAGCCCGGCACCGCGCGCTTCACCGACGCCGGCCGCGCCGTCGTCGACAAGGTGGCCAAGGCGCTGGCCGACCGGCCGGCGCTGAGGATGACCGTCACCGGCGCGAGCGACCCGCAGAGCGAGCGCGAGGCGATGCAGCGCGCGGCGCTGGACGCACGCATCGCCGCCGAGCAGCGGCGCGAGGCACTGCGCGCCGGGGCCGCGGCCGACGCGCCGCTGCCGCCGCTGAGCACTGCGCAGCGCGACGCGCTGGTGCGGCGCCTGTATGCCGACACCCGCCTGCCCGACAAGCCGCGCAATGCGATCGGGATGGTGCGTGACATTCCGGTGCCCGAGATGGAAGCGCTGCTGCGGCGTGCCGTGCTGGTGTCGTCGGACACCGCGCGCGAGCTGGCACTGCAGCGCGGGCTGGCGGTGCGCGACGCGCTGGTGGCCAAGGGGCTGCCCGGCGATCGGCTCTTCCTCGCGGCGCCGCGCCTGCGCGCGTCGGGCGAGGACGACGCGGCGTGGTCGCCGCGCGTGCAGCTCGCGCTGTCGACGCAGTAGCCCGGGCGGCGCTCAGCCGCCGCCGCGCTGCGTGTACAGGTCGAAGTGGCGCATGAAGGCGTGCCATGCCGCGGCGTCCACGCCCTCGGCCCGGAAGCGCACCGCCAGGCGCGGCAAGGTCACCAGGGCGATGCGGCGCGGCGCAAGCTCGCTCCATTCGATGGCGACCGTGCCGCCGTGCAGCGCCAGCCGCGCGCCGTTCGGCTGCCATTCGATCGACGCGCCGCGGCTCGCACCCGGCAGCCAGCCGCGCAGCTCGCCGGCGGTGCAGCCCATCTCGCGCTCGAAGGCGAACGGGTAGTGCGACTGCATCGGCCCGGCGGCCCTAGCCGCCGGCGATCGGCGGCCAGATGGCGAGCACGTCGCCGTCCTTCGGCACGAAGGTCAGGCGTTCCTCGGGCGGCACGTACACGCCGTTGACGAGCACGAGGTGCACCAGCTTCTCGGGCATGCCGAACGGCTCGATGATCTTGGCGATCGGCGTGCCCTCGGCGATCTCCAGGCTGACCTGGTTGCTGCGCTGGGCCTCGGCCGGCAGGTGCTGCGTCAGGCTGGCGTAGAGCTTGAACGTGATGCGCATCGTGTCGTGCCGGACCGCCTGCTCAGCCCTTGACCAGCGCGCGCTCGGCCTGCGCCTGCGCGCTGGCCAGGTAGGCCGGCATC
Source organism: Aquabacterium sp. T101 (assembly GCF_057219775.1). Classification (NCBI taxonomy): domain Bacteria; kingdom Pseudomonadati; phylum Pseudomonadota; class Betaproteobacteria; order Burkholderiales; family Sphaerotilaceae; genus Aquabacterium; species Aquabacterium sp. T101. The sequence goes on along the minus strand of NZ_JBXVVZ010000006.1, from coordinate 88,732 downwards.
AGCTGGGTCGGGTCGTCCAGCAGGCGCTGCTTCCAGCCCGGGGCCAGGCGCACCTGGCCCTCGACGAGGCCGCGCATCGCGCCCACGTGCTCGGTCCAGCCGACGCTGTTGCAGCCCACCAGGCGCTCGCCGTTGAACTGCAGGCTCAGGTGGCGGCCCGCGGCGCGGTCGGTCAGCTCCACGTGCTCGCCGCCGGGCACGCCCTGCCAGTCGCCGAAGCTGGCGCTGATGAGGCCGAGCGTGTCGAGCACGTTGATCTGCGTCACGCCGCGCAGCTCGGCGCGCTGGCCGACCATGTTCAGCGCCGCCACGCGCGCCTGCTCGGCCGCATTGGGCTGGATCGCACTGACGATGGTCTTGCCGCTGACCTTGTCGAAGGCCTCGGCGCAGTCGCCCGCGGCATAGACCCCGGGCACGTTGGTCTGCAGGTGCTCGTCGGTGAGCACGCCCACCAGGCAGCGCACGCCGCTGTTCTCCAGGAAACCGATGTTCGGCCGCACGCCGGTGGCGTTGATGACGAGGTCGCAGCCCAGGTGCTGGCCGTCGGACAGGCGCGCGCGCAGCGGCGCATGGGACTCGATCGCCTCGACGCGGGTGCCGGTGAGCACGCGCACGCCCTTGCCTTCGCACCACGACTTGATCATGCCGCCGGCCGTGGGGCCCATCATGCGCGGCACCATGCGGTCGCCCATCTCCACCACGGTGAGCTGCACGCCGCGCGCGGCCAGCGCCTCCAGGATGATGCAGCCGATGAAGCCCGCGCCCATCTGCAGCACGCGCGCGCCCTGGGTGGCCCGCTGCGCGATGGCGCGCGCGTCCTTCAGGGTCCAGCAGTGCAGTACGCCGGCGGTGTGGATGCCGGGGATCGGCGGGTTGGCCGGCTGCGAGCCGGTGGCGATCAGCAGCCGGTCGTAGCCGAGGCTCGAGCCGTCGTCGAACGACACCGAGCGCGCGACGGTGTCCACCGCCTTGGCGCGAACGCCGCGCTTGACGTGGATGCGCAGCTTTGCATAGTGGTCGGCGCCGTGGCGCAGGTGGGTGCCCTCCTCGCCGATGTTGCCCATCAGCAGGTAGGGGATCGCCATGCGCGAGTACGGCGCCTCGGGCTCGTCGCCCACGAGCGTGATCTCGTCGTGCGGCGCGTGCTTGCGCAGGGTCTCGGCCGCGATGACGCCGGCCGGGCCGGCGCCGAGGATCAGGTGCTTCATGTTCGTCCTTCGCAAAGAAAGAAGGCGGTCCGAGAACCGCCTTCTTCGGGCCTGCGGCCGTCTAGAGCCCCAGGCGCGTGCGGGTCTCCGGCTTGAGCGTGCCGTCGGCGTTCCAGCCGCGCACGTCGTAGTACTTCGGCAGCATCTCGGGCAGCTTGCTGACCAGGCCCTTGGCCGGGCCGGTCTTGGCCTGCTCCTTGAGCAGCCGCGGCGGCAGCGTGTCGTCCTTGGCGGTGAAGCCGGCGCGGTTGTTGAAGTCGCGCTCCATGTTCCAGATGCGCTCGCCGATCTTCTGCATGTTCTCGAGCGTGAACTCGGGGCCGCAGGCGGCGGCTACCTGCGGCGCGACGTCGGCCAGGCCCCAGGCGAAGCTGGTGAAGATGCAGATGCCGGCGGAGTCGAAGGCGGCGGTGGCGTCCTGGAACGCCATCACCAGTTCGGGCTTGCCGTCGGCGGTGAGCGGGTCGGTCTTGACCGGGATGCCGAGCACCTCGCTGGCCACGGTGTAGCTGCGCAGGTGGCAGGCGCCGCGGTTGCTGGTGGCATAGGTGAGGCCCATGCCCTGGATGCCGCGCGCGTCGTAGGCCGGGAACTCCTGGCCCTTGACGCTCATGCTCAGCTCCGGGTGGCCGTACTTGGCGCACAGCCGCTTGCTGCCCTGGCCGATCTCCTTGCCGAAGCCCACGCCCTTGGCGGTCATGTCGGCCAGCTCGCACAGCGCGCGCGCCGAGCCGAACGGTGCCTCGATGCCGATCTGCTCCTTCTTGAGCACGCCCATCTCGTACAGCTCCATCACCGCGCCCACGGTGGCGCCGAAGCTGATGGGGTCCATGCCCTGCTCGTTGCAGATCAGGTTGGCGTACTGCAGCGCCTCCAGGTCGTTGACACCGTTGGCCGCGCCCAGCGCCCAGGCCGCCTCGTACTCCAGGCCGCCGGAGGCGCCCATGTACTGCGGCTTGTTCTGCACTGAGAAGTGGGTCGGGTCGATCTTGCTGATGCGGCCGCAGGCGATGGTGCAGCCGAAGCAGGCCTGGTTGGTGACCAGCTGCGCCTTGCCGTCGCCCTTGCGCGGCGTGGCCATCGCCTCGGCGGAGATGTCCTTGGCGCCCTCGAACTGGCTGTCGCGGTGGTTGCGCGTGGGCAGCGCGCCGATCTCGTTGATCACGTTCATCAGCACCTGGGTGCCGTAGGTCGGCAGGCCCTGGCCCGTGACCGCGTTGTCGGCCAGGATCTTCTTCTTCTCCTTGGTGACCTGCATGAAGCCCTTGGGGTCGTGCAGGTTGCCCACGCCGCGCGTGCCGCGCACCGCGATGGCCTTGAGGTTCTTGCTGCCCATCACGGCGCCCACGCCCGAGCGGCCGGCGGCGCGGTGCAGGTCGTTGACGACGGCGGCGAACAGCACCTGGTTCTCGCCGGCCTGGCCGATCGAGGACACGCGGATCAGCGGGTCCTGGTGCTGCTTCTTGATCGTCTCCTCGGTGTGCCAGACGCTCTGGCCCCAGAGGTGCGCCGCGTCGCGCAGCTCGGCCTTGTCGTCCTCGACGAACAGGTACACCGGCTTGGCCGAGCGGCCCTCGAAGATGACCATGTCCCAGCCCGCCATCTTCAGCTCGGCGCCCCAGTAGCCGCCCGAGTTGGAGCAGGCGATGGCGCCGGTGAGCGGGCCCTTGGTGACGACGGTGTAGCGGCCGCCGGTGGAGGCCATCGTGCCGGTCAGCGGGCCGGTGGCCCAGATCAGCTTGTTGGCCGGCGACAGCGGGTCGACCTTGGGGTCGACCTCGTCGACGATGTACTTGGTGGCCAGGCCGCGCGAGCCCAGATAGGCGCGCGCCCAGTCCATGTTGAGCGCTTCGCTCTTGACGGTGCCGGCGGTGAGGTCGACGCGGAGGATCTTTCCTGCCCAGGACATGTGTCGTTCTCCTTCAGGCGGCGGGTTGGTTGCCGAGCTTGTCGGCCCAGGCCTGCATCTTGCCGAGGCCGGTCCAGTTGGCGTCGACATACGTGATCGCGCCGGTGGGGCAGGCGTCGGCGCAGGCCGGCTCGCCACCGCACAGGTCGCACTTCTGGACCTTGCCGGTCTCCTGCACGTAGTTGATCGTGCCGAAGGGGCAGCTGATCGTGCAGACCTTGCAGCCCACGCAGGTGGTCTCGTTGACGACCTTGGCGCCGGTGAGCTTGTCGAGCGTGATCGCCTCCACCGGGCAGGCGTGCAGGCACCACGCCTCGTCGCACTGCGTGCAGGTGTAGGGCACCTTGCGCCCGGTGTGATGGAAGTCGAACACCTTGATCCGCGACTTGGCCGGCGCGTAGGTGGCGTAGTTCTCGAACGAACACGCCATCTCGCACTGCAGACACCCGGTGCATTTTTCCGGGTTGATGTGGAGCGTCTTCTGCACGTCGGGTCTCCTGCTGTGAAGCGTCGTTGCGGCGCACCTGTGCACGCCGATGCATAGACCATTGTTCGGATCGGGCATCGCCCGCACCCTAGGGTCAACCCTGATCGCCACGAAAATTCTCAGATTGAGACGGCAACCCGCCGCCGAAGGACCGGTTGCTGGCACGATGTCGCCCAGAGCGCATGCAGCCCACCACCCCCGCCCCGACCGACCGCCAAGGCGCCATCGCGCAGGCACGGCGTGCGCTGCTCCACGGCGCGGCCGACACGCCCGGCGCCCTGATCCAGCCCTGGATCGCGCAGTCGTGGCAGCGCTGCGTCGAGCGCGGCCAGCAGCCCGGCGACCGGGTCGGCTTCGACGTCGTCACCCGCGCGGCGGTGCGGCAGGCGCGCGAGCGCCATCGCAGCCTGCTCAGCGCCGCGTCGCCGGTGCTGGCCGAACTGGACCGCGCCATCGCCGCGAGCCGCTACTTCAGCCTGCTCACCGACGAGCGCGGCGTGGTGCTGGCCGTGGGGTCCACCGCCGACGCCGCCGTGCCGGCGGTCCACACCATCGCGCGAGAGGGCGTCGACCTGTCCGAGCCCAGCGTGGGCACCACCGCCATCGGCGCGGCCCTGGGCGAACTGCAGCCGGTGTGGCTGCACCGCGGCGAACACTTCTTCGAGGCAACCTCGGTCTACAGCTGTGCCGGCGCGCCGATCCTCGGGCCCGACGGCCAGCTCGCCGGCATGCTCGACCTCACCGGCGTGCTGGTCGACGAGCGGCCGGAGCTGCGCCACCTCGCCGCGCAAATGGCGCACCGCATCGAGACCGCCCTGCTGCTGGCGCTGCCGCGCCACCGGCTGCTGCGGGTGCAGTGGCCCGGCGCGCCGACGCCCGAGTCCGGCGGCCTGCTGGCGGTGGACGCCGACGGCGTGATCGTTGGCGCCGACCGCCATGCGCGCGCCATCCTCGGCCTGCGCTGGGACGGCCCGGTGGCGCGCTTCGGCGCGCTCGACGCCTGGTTCGCCACGCCCGTGGGGGCCCTGCTCGGCCTGCGCGCCGATGCACCCGCGCAGCCGGTGCCGCTGTGGTCGGGCCTGCAGGCGCTGGTGGGCGCGGTGGACGCCGCCTGCGACGCCGACGCCCCCGGCCGCTGGCACGAGGCCCAGGCCCGGCTGGTGCGCGACGCCATCGACGCCGCCCGCGGCAACGTGGCGCGGGCCGCAGCCCAGCTCGGCATCAGCCGCGCCACGCTCTATCGCCGGCTGGCGGCGCTGCGCCGCCGCTGAGCACCGCAAGGCATGGCCGGAGCGCCCGGGCGGCGCGGTCGAGCGCGATCGACGCCACCCTGAGACAATGTGCGGGTGAACCCTGATCGACCGTCGACGGCGGCACCGCCGCTGTCCCACCTGACCAACGCCGACCTGCACTGCCACTCGACCGTGTCGGACGGCACGCTGGAGCCCGAGGCGATCGCCGACCGGGCCGCCGCCAACGGCGTGCAGCTGTGGGCCCTGACCGACCACGACGAGGTCGGCGGCCAGCACCGTGCGCGTGCCGCCGCCCACGCGCGCGGCATGGCCTACCTCACCGGCACCGAGGTGTCGGTGACCTTCGCCGACGAGACGGTGCACATCATCGGCCTGGGCTTCGACCCCGACGACGCGGCCCTGCGCGAGGGCCTGGCCCGCACGCGCGGCGGCCGCGAGGAGCGTGCGCGCGAGATGGCCGAGGGCCTAGCGCGCGTGGGCATCCACGGCGCCTTCGAGGGCGCGCTGCAGTACGTGAGCAACCCCGAGCTGATCTCGCGCACCCATTTCGCCCGCTTCCTCGTCGAGCGCGGCCACTGCGCCGACACCGGCGAGGTGTTCCGCCGCTTCCTCACCAACGGCAAGCCGGGCTACGTGCCGCACAAGTGGGCGCGCCTGGGCGAGGCGGTGTCGTGGATCCGCAATGCGGGCGGGGTGGCGGTGATCGCGCACCCGGCGCGCTACACGCGCTTCACGCCGACGATGGAGTACGCGCTGTTCACCGAGTTCGTCGCGCACGGCGGCCAGGGCGTGGAGGTCGTCACCGGCAGCCACACCGCCGCGGACAGCCTGAAGTACGCCGACATGGCGCTGGAGTTCGAACTGTTCGCATCGCGCGGCAGCGACTTCCACTCGCCCGAGGAAAGCCGCACCGACCTCGGCACGCTGCCCGACCTGCCGGGCCGCCTGACCCCGGTGTGGCAGGCGCTGGCCGGCCGCGTGCAGTGGCCTGAGGCCGCGCCGGCCGAGCGCCCGACCGCGTGAACGCACCGCGTTCGCACCCGCTGCTGGGCATCGCGCTGGTGATCGGCGCGGCCAGCTGCTTCGCCACGATGGACACCACGGTGCGCTACATCGGCGCGTTCTTCAGCGTGGCCATCGTGCTGTGGGTGCGCTATGCGCTGCATGCGGTGGCGATGACGGCCTGGATCGCGCTGTCGCCGGACAAGACCTTCCGCACCGCCAACCCGCTGTTCCAGATCGCGCGCGGCGCGCTGCTCGCGTTCTCGTCGGCGATGGCCTTCGCCGCGCTGCGCCGCATGCCGGTGGCCGAGTTCACCGCCATCGTGATGCTCACGCCGCTGGCCGCCACGCTGCTGGCCCGGGTGTGGCTGCACGAGCGCATCTCGCGGCTGCGCTGGTCGCTGGTGATCGGCGGCTTCATCGGGGCGCTGATCGTGATCCGGCCCGGCAGCGGCGCCATCGGCTGGGCCGCGCTGCTGCCGCTGGCCGCCGCCGGCTCCAACGCGGCGTTCCAGATCCTCACCAGCCGCTACGCCCCGCACGAGAACCCGTTCACCACCAACTTCTACACCGGCGCCACCGGCATGGCGATCGCCACGCCGATCCTGCTGGCCAGCGTCACCGACCCGATCGAAGTGCTGGCCGCCGCGCCGACGGTGCAGCTGGCCGCGCTGGCCGCCGTGGCCGCGCTGGGCACCACCGGCCACCTGCTGCTGATCATGGCGCTGGGCAAGGCGCCGGCCTCCACGCTGATGCCCTTCCAGTACACGCAGATCGCGGTGGCCGCGCTGGCGGGCTGGCTGGCCTTCGGCGCCACGCCCGACGGCTGGGGCTGGGTGGGCATGGTCGTCATCGCGGTGTGCGGCGCCGCCACGGCGTGGCTCAACATGCGCGACGCCGCCGCGCGCCAGCGCCCCGTCTCTCCGGTGGCCGCGGACACCGTGGTGGATTGAGGCCGCAGCCGAGCGCGCGATGAGCCAGTACTTCGAGGTGCACCCGGACAACCCGCAGCCGCGGCTGCTGAAGCAGGCCGCGCAGATCCTGCACGCCGGCGGCATCGCGGCCGTCCCCACCGACTCGAGCTACGCGCTGGTGTGCCACCTCGACGACAAGACCGCGGCCGAGGCGCTGCGCCGCATCCGCGGCGTGGACGACCGGCACCACCTGACGCTGCTGTGCCGCGACCTGAGCGAGCTGGCCAACTACGCGCGGGTGGACAACCGCCAGTACCGCCTGCTCAAGCTCGGCACGCCCGGGCCCTACACCTTCATCCTGCAGGCCACCAAGGAAGTGCCGCGCCGCGTGAGCCATCCGCAGCGCCGCACCATCGGCCTGCGCGTGCCCGACCACCGCGTGGCGCAGGCCCTGTTGGCCGAGTTCGGCCAGCCGCTGCTGGCCACCACGCTGATCCCGCCCGGCGAGGACGAGCCGATGAACGACCCGCAGGCGATCCGCGAGCGCTTCCAGAAGCAGCTGCAGGCCGTGGTCGACGCCGGCGCCTGCCCGATGCAGCCGACCACCGTGGTCGACTGCACCGACGACGACCCCGTGCTCGTGCGCGTCGGCCGCGGCGACCCCGCCGCCCTCGGTCTGCAACCGCGCGACGAGTAGTCGCGTTCCGGGATAGCGCGAAGGTCTCAGGCCGGGCGCAAGTCCAGCAGGCGCTGCGGATCCGGCTCCGCCGGTCCGCCAGCGCCGCCCCCCTGGGGGGGAGCGGCGAAGCCGCAACGAGGGGGGCGTCTTACCGCGCCGCGGTGACGACGATCTCGACCTTCCACTCGGGCCGCGCCAGCGCGGCCTGCACGGTGGCGCGCGGCGGCGTGTGGCCGGGCACGACCCAGGTGTCCCACACCGCGTTCATGCCGGGGAAGTCGGCGATGTCGGCGAGATAGATCTGCGCCATCAGGATCTTCGACTTGTCGCTGCCGGCACGCGCCAGCAGCGCGTCGATCGCGGCCAGCACCTGGCGCGTCTGGCCGCCGATGTCCTGCGAGCCGTCGCCGGCCACCTGGCCGGCCAGGAACACGCGGTCGCCGTGCACGGCCATCTCGGACATGCGCGCGCCGACGTCGAATCGTTGGAGGGGGGTCGTGGTCATGGGGTACGGGCCTTCTGGCCGAGCCTGGATTCGGTGCCGGCGATGAGCCGGCGGATGTTGGCCTCGTGGCGCCAGACGAGCAGCAGGCCCATCACCGCGAGCGCCACGGCCTGGGCATCGGCGTCCCAGATCAGCACCTGGTAGAACGGCGCGAACAACGCCGCCACCATCGAGGCCAGCGACACGTAGCGGAAGAACGCCACGAAGATGACGAAGGTGACCAGCGTGGCCACCCCGAGCAGCGGGTTGAGGGCGAACACCACGCCGGCCGCGGTGGCCACGCCCTTGCCGCCCTTGAAGCCGAAGAACACCGGCCAGACATGGCCGACGAAGGCCGCCAGCCCCGTGGCGGCCACGGTGCGCTCGCCCCAGCCGAAGCGCTCGGCCAGCAGCAGCGCCACCACCACCGGCACGTAGCCCTTGAGCGCGTCCAGCGCCAGCGTGGCGATGGCCGCGACCTTGTGGCCCGACCGCAGCACGTTGGTCGCGCCGGGGTTGCCCGAGCCGTAGGTGCGCGGATCGGCCAGGCCCACGAGGCGGCTGACGATGACGGCGAAGGACAGCGACCCCACGAGGTAGCCCGCGAGGATCATCGCCAGGGAGGCAAGCGTCGACATGCGGTCAGTTTAAGGCGCAGTCCACGGTCGTCGCGCCGAGCGGGCCGGTCAGCACCGCCGGGTCGATGCCGACCAGGAACCCGCGCCGGCCGCCGTTGATGTAGATGCGCGGCAGCGCCAGCACGCTGCGCTGCACGCACACGCGCACGCCTTCGCGCCGGAAGCCGAACGGCGAGGTGCCGCCCACGAGGTAGCCGCTGTGGCGCTGCGCCACGTCGGGCCGGCACGGCTCGACGCTCTTGACGCCGATCTCGCGCGCGAGGTTCTTGGTGCTCACCTGCCGGTCGCCGTGCATCAGCACCACCAGCGGCTGCGCGCGCTCGTCCTGCATCACCAGCGTCTTGACCACCGCATGCTCGTCCACGCCGAGCTGGCGCGCGGACTCGGCCGTGCCGCCATGCTCGACGTAGTCGTACGGATGATCGGTGAAGTCCACGCCGTGCCGGCGCAGCCACTGCGTGGCCGGCGTCTCGCTGACGTGCCTGTCCCTGCGTGCCATGTCGCGCCCGCTCCGGCCGGCCCTACTGCGCCGGGTCGCGCACTTCCCAGCGGACGCGGTCGATCGCGGCCAGCAGCTCCGGCGACAGCACGGTGCCCCAGGCGTCGAGGCACTCGTCGAGCTGGGCCAGGCTGGTGCAGCCGATGATCGTGCTGGCCACGCGCCAGTTGCCATAGCAGAAGGCCAGCGCCAGCCGCGTGGGCGTCAGGCCATGCTCGCGCGCCAGCGCGTTGTAGCGCCGCGCGGTCGCCAGCGCCTCGGGCCGACCCCAGCGCTGGGTGCGGAAGCGCTCGAAGCGCGCGATGCGGCCCGGGTTGGACGGGTCGTCGGTGCCGCGCTCGTCGTACTTGCCGGTGAGCGCGCCGAAGGCCAGCGGCGAATACGCCAGCAGGCCCACGCCGGTGCGGTGCAGCACCTCGTCCAGGCCGTTGTCGACCACGCGGTTGGTCAGGCAGTACGGGTTCTGCACCGACACCACGCGCGGCAGGCCGTGCTGCTCGGCCACGCGCACGAACTCCGCCAGGCCCCAGGGTGTCTCGTTGGACAGGCCGATCGCGCGCACCTTGCCGGCCTTCACCAGCCCGGCCAGCGCCTGCAGCTGGTCGTGCACCGAAGTCTGCGGCTGGTCCTTCGCGGGGTCGAAGTACAGCGTGCCGAACGACGGCGCATTGCGGTTGGGCCAGTGGATCTGGTAGAGGTCGATCGTGTCGGTGCGCAGCCGCTTCAGGCTCGCGTCGCAGGCCTGCACCATGCCCTCGGGCGTCACGTCGGGGCAGCCGCCGCGCACCCAGGGCATGCCGCGCGCCGGCCCGGCCACCTTGGTGGCCAGCACCACCCGCGAGCGCATGCCGGGCCGCGCCGCCAGCCATCGGCCGATGATCTCCTCGGTGCGGCCATAGGTCTCGGCGCCCGGAGGCACGGGGTACATCTCGGCGGTGTCGAGGAAGTTGACGCCGCGCCCGACGGCGCGGTCGAGGATGGCGTACGAGTCGGGCTCGGACACCTGCTCGCCGAAAGTCATGGTGCCCAGGCAGATCGGGGTCACCTGGAACGGGCCCAGCGGAACGGTCTTCATGCTTGGTGGGTCGGTGGCTGTGCGGATAGCATCGAGTGTGCCTCAGTGACACGGAGGGGACAGGATGACGATCCTGGTCGTCGGTGCGACCGGCGTGCTGGGCCGCGCCACGACACTGGCGCTGCTGAAGGACGGCAAGCGCGTGCGCGCGATGGTGCGCGACCGTGCGCGGGCCGCCGACCTGTCCGAGGCCGGCGCCGAGCTGGTGGACGGCGACCTCACCGACGCCGCCTCGCTGGAGCGGGCCTGCGACGGCGCGCTGCGCGTGTTCGCCGCGGCCCATTCGCTGCTGGGCCGCGGCCGCCAGTCCAGCGCCCAGGTGGACCATGTCGGCCACAGCGCCCTGATCGCCGCGGCCCGCGCCGCCGGCGTGGCGCGCTTCGTCTACACCTCGGCGATGGGCGCGCGCGAGGACCACCCGATCGACTTCTGGCGCACCAAGTTCGAGATCGAGGAGACGCTGCGCGAGAGCGGCCTGTCGCACACGATCCTGCGCCCCTCGTCCTTCATGGAATGGCACGTGCACCGCCTCAACGGCCAGATGCTGCTCGACCGCGGCACCACGTTCATCGTCGGCCCCGGCACCAAGCCGCGCAACTTCGTGTCGGTGCGCGACATCGTGCCGATCGCGCTGCAGGCGCTGGAACTCGACGCGCTGGCCGGTCGCACGATCGACATCGGCGGCCCCGACAACCTGAGCAACAAGGACGTGGCGCTGATGTACCTGGTGCGCATGCGCCAGGAACACGGCAAGGTGCGCCATCTGCCGCTGTCGGTGGCGCGCGTGCTCGCCACGCTGATCCGGCCCTTCCACGAGGGCATCGCCCGCGTGCTGGACATCGCCCTCGTGCCCGACGCCGACTGGGCCGAGGAGTTCGACCCGCGCGCGCTGCTGGCCGAGTTTCCGCTCGAGTTGCTCACGGCGGACCGCTTCGTCGACGAGCGCGTCCGCGAATGGCGGCGTGCGCGGGCCGGGCGGCGCTGAGCCCGGCCCTTGCAGGCGGCCAGCCTGCGTGTTTTAATGTTTTGCGTAAAACACTTTTCGCAAGACATGGACACTGCTTCGCCCCCTTCCGGCAGCCCGGCCCTCGGGCGCATCGTCTCGCTGGTCCGGGGCCTGTGCCTCTTGGGCGTTGTCGTGCTGCTGTGGGTGCCGGTGTCGGTGCTGATCGCACCCGATGGCGTGCAGCCCCAGGGCCTGGCCAACCAGCTCGGACTCCACGGGGCGGTGCCCACCGAGGCGGCGCGCTGGCGTGCCGCGGGCGCGAGCCTGCTGCCCGTGGCCGCGGGCCTGTTCGCGCTGTGGCAGCTGTGGCGGCTGTTCTCCCTCTATCGGCAAGGCGACGTGCTCAGCGCCCGCGCGGCGGCGGTGCTGGGTCGATTCGCCTGGGGCGTGGTCGGGCTGGCGCCGGCCCAGGTGCTGGGCCGCGCGCTGATGTCGGTGGCCCTGACGCTGGACAACGCGCCCGGCCAGCGCATGCTGCGCGTGACCTTCGGCTCCGACGACTTCGTGCTGCTGCTGCTCGGGGCGGTGCTCGTGGCCGTGGCCCGCGTGATGGTGGTGGCCGCGCGCGCCGCCGAGGAAAACCGGGCCTTCGTCTGACCATGGCCATCGTCGTGCGACTCGACGTGATGCTCGCGCGCCGCAAGATGCGCTCGCGCGAGCTCGCCGAGCGCGTGGGCATCAGCGAAGTGAACATCTCGCTGCTCAAGAGCGGCAAGGTGCGCGGCGTGCGCTTCGAGACGCTCGAGCGCATCTGCGAGGTGTTGCAGTGCCAGCCCGGCGACCTGCTCGAGTGGCGCCCCGGGGAGCCCGCCGATGACGGCCCGGCGACGGACTGAGGGGCCGCGGGCGGCGGCGCTGGCACTGGTGCTGGCGCTGCACGGGCTGCTGCTGTGGCACGGGCCCGAGGTGCGGCCCGACGCGCGCTTCGAGTCGCGCGTGCCCGCGCCGATGGTCGTGGCGGTGCGCATCCTGCCGCCACCGCCTGAGCGCGAGGCTCCGCCGCCAACGTCCGTCGAGTCCGGGCCCCGACGTGCCTCGCCGCGCGCCACTGCGGCGACCGCAGCGCAGCCCCTCACAGTGGCATCGACAGCGACAAGCGCCGAGCCGGCGCCACCTCGGACCTCCGGGGCCCGGCCCGACAGCGCGGCCGAACCGGCGGTCGCGCCCGGGCCGGCGGCCGAAGCGGTCGCGCCGCCGCCCGCCGACCGGCCGCTGAACCTCGTGCTGCCGCGCGGCGCGGGCGCCGAACGCGGCGCCCTGACCGAGCCGCCGGGCAGCATGCGCCGCGCCGCGCTGAACGACCCGCGCAGCAACATCGCGCCCGACCCGACACGCGTGCTGCCCGACGCGGTGGCCGCGTCGGCCAAGGGCGACTGCATGAAGGGCGACTTCGCCGGCGGCGGCATGGGCCTGCTCAGCCTGCCCTTCCTGGCCGTCGCCGCGCTGCGCGGCGACTGCAAGCCCGTGCGCTAGGCCGGCGGGCCGGCTCGCCGCGCCCGCTCCTCCTCCTGCAGGCGCAGCACGCGCCGCTGCACCTTGCCGGTGGTGGTCATCGGCAGCGCGTCGATGAACTCGATCTCCTTCGGGTACTCGTAGGGCGCGAGCCGCCCGCGCACGTGCTGCTGGAGCTGCTCCACCAGCGCCGCGCCGCCGGCGTGGCCGGGCGCCAGCACCACGTAGGCCTTGACCACCGCGCCGCGCTCGGCGTCGGGCTTGGGCACCACCGCCGCATTGGCCACGGCCGGATGCTTGACGAGGCAGTTCTCCACCTCGCTGGGCCCGATGCGGTAGCCCGCGGCCTTGAACATGTCGTCGCTGCGGCCCTGATACCAGAGGTAGCCGTCGGCGTCGCGCAGCGCCGTGTCGCCGGTGCGGCACCACGAGTCGGACGGGTCGCCGGTGAACTTGGCGCGCGTGGCGTCGTCGCGGCGCCAGTAGCCGAGGAAGAACACCGGGTCGGGGTGGCCGTGGATGTCGCGCCGGTGCACCGCCACGTCGCCCGCCTCGCCGGGCGGCAGCTCGCGGCCGGCGTCGTCGATCACCGCGATGCGGTGGCCGGGGTAGGCGCGTCCCATGCTGCCGGGCCGCGCCGGCCAGCCGGCGCGCTCGCGCCCGCCGCGGTCGACGTACAGCCCGCCGTTGCCGACGATGTAGTTGATCTCGGTCTGGCCGAACATCTCGTTGACCGTGACGCCCAGGTGCTCGCGCGTGTAGGCGAACACCGCGTCGCCCACCGCCTCGCCGGCGCTCATCACCGCGCGCAGCGCCAGGCCGGGAAAGCGCGCGCGGCCCTCGGGCACGGCCTTCATCATGGCCTTGAGCGCGGTGGGGAACAGGAACGAGTGCGTGACGCCGTGGCGCACCATCAGCTCGAACGCGCGCTCGGGCGCGAAGCGGCCGTTGAAGCCGACGATGCGACCGCCGAAGTACAGCGTGGGCAGCAGCGCGTCCATCAGGCCGCCGGTCCAGGCCCAGTCGGCCGGCGACCAGAATGCGCCGGCCCGGTGCGGGTACCAGTTCTGGCTGCAGACGAAGCCGGTCAGGTTGCCGATCAGCGCGCGCTGCGGCATCAGCGCGCCCTTGGGCGGGCCGGTGGTGCCGCTGGTGTAGATCAGCACCGCCGGGTCGTCGGCCGCGGTGTCGGCCGGCGCGGTGGCCGGCGCGGGACGCGACAGCGCGGCGTCCCAGTCGAGGCTGCCGCGGCCGGCCGCGCCGCCCACGGCGATCACGTGGGCCAGGTCCGGGCAGGCGGTGGCGGCGCTGCGCAACGCATCGATCGCGCTCTCGTCGACGATGGCCACGCGGGCCTGGCTGTCCACCAGCCGGTACTGCAGCGCGTCCGGGCCGAACAGCATCGACAGCGGCATCGCCACGGCACCGAGCCGCGCCACCGCCATGTGGGCCACCGCGGTCTCGAAGCGCTGCGGCATCACGATGGCCACGCGGTCGCCGCGCGCCACGCCCAGGCCGGCCAGCGCGCCGGCCAGGCGGCACGCCGCGGCGTCCAGCGCGGAATACGTGTGGTTCACCACCCCGCCGGACTCGGCCTCGCACACCAGGGCCACGGCCTGCGGCGTGGCCCGGGCCCAGCGTGCGCAGCAGGCCTCGTAGAGGTTGAATCGCGCCGGCACCTGCCAGCGGAAGTCGCGGTACAGCCTGGCGTAGGCGTCGGCGCTCATCGGTTGCTCCGTGTCGGCGCGACGCGGCCTCGCAGCGCCTGTTCCATCGCGAAGCGCCTGACGCGCAGCCGGTGCAGGAAGTGCCACCAAGCGCAGCCGCCGGCCACCACCAGCACGCCGACGATCTCCAGCGCGCGGTGCACCGGCGTGGCGCCGAGCTCGGTGCGCAGCACCATGTCGACGTGGTGGAAGCTCGCCGCGCGCACGACGATGAAGAACAGCAGCACGCACACGCCGACGAAGGCGGCACGGTACTCATGCCAGAGGGTGTGCCACTGCCGGCGCGCCCACACCACCACGCCGACGGCCCCGGCCGCGAGCAGCGCGATGAACACCGCCTGCACCGCGCGCCGCTGCTCCCACCAGCCCTGCGCGATGGCGAGGTCGCGCCCGGCCTGGCTGAGCCAGGTCTGCAGGTCGAGCTGCTTGTTCAGGCCCAGGGCCAGCATCAGCAAGGTCAGCGCGATCCAGAAGTCGTGCGGCACCGCGGTGCGGCGGGCGGCGCCCACGTTGCGCCAGGCCAGCAGCGCCGCGGCGGCGTAGGCGGCCACGGTGACCCAGCCCAGCAGCGTGGGGTCGCCGATGCCAACCTGCCAGCGGCCGTCAGGGCCGGCGGCCATCGCGAAGCTCCGTGGCCCGGCGGCGCGCCTGCGCGGCGGCATCGGCCTGACCGCGCGCGGCCTGCAGCAGCGCCAGTTCGTCGTAGACGTACGGGTCGGGCGTGCCGGCGGCCACCGTGTCCCGCTCGAGCGCGGTCTGCATCGCCAGCGCCTCGTCGACGCGGCCGAGCAGCCGCAGCACGTTGGCCACCTGCCAGCGCGCCATGAAGCGCCCTTGCGGGCGGCCGCTGCGCTCGTAGGCCACCTGCGCCTCGCGGAACGAGGCCAGGCTGTCCTCCAGGCGGCCGGCCTCGCGCAGGTCGCTGCCGATGTTGTTCAGCGCCGCCGCCTGCCAGCCCTGCGCGCGCGGGTCGCTGGCGCGCCGCGCGTAGTCCACCGTGCGCCGGTTCCAGGCGATGCGGTCGTCGAGCGCCGGCTCGGCCAGCGCCAGCATGTGCAGCGCGTCGGCGGCCAGCGCCTCCAGGCGCGCCGCGTCGGCGGTGACGAAGGCGCGCATGAACAACGGCCGGCCTTCGAGCGGCTTGCCCGACGAGCGCAGCGTGCGGCCGCGCTCCAGCCAGGCGCGCACGCGCGGCGCCACGCCGGCCGTGGCCAGCGCGGGCTCGATCGCGTCGAGCTCGCGGTGCGCGTCTTCGAAGCGCCCGCGCAGGCCCAGCGTGCGGGCGATCTGCGTGCGCAGCACCAGCGCGTCGTCGCCGGTGGCCGTTGCGAGCGCCTCCCGGAAGCGCGCTTCCGACGCGGCCGGGTCGGCGTAGTTCCACAGGGCGTCCACGTCCACCGCGGCATGCGCCGTGCCCGCCAGCAGCGTGGCGGCGAGCACGAGCGCGCGCCCGGCGTTCATGCGCCCGGGTCCTCGCCGAAGCGGGCCAGCCGCTCCCCGGTGATGCGGCAGATGCGCCAGTCCGGCATCACGGTGGCGCCCAGGCCTTCGTAGAAGCGGATCGCGTTCTCGTTCCAGTCGAGCACGCTCCACTCGAAGCGACCGCAGCCGCGCTCGGCGGCGATACGGCCCAGGCGCTCGAGCAGCGCGCGACCCAGGCCGGTGCCGCGATGCGCCGGCCGGACATACAGGTCCTCGAGATACAGCCCCGGGCGTGCCAGGAAGGTGGAGAAGTTGGTGAAGAACAGCGCGAAGGCCACCACCTCGCCGTCGACCTCGCCCACCAGGCATTCGGCCACCGGGCGCTCGCCGAACAGGTGCGGCGCGAGCTTGTCGGGTGTCACCTCCAGCAGATGCGTCAGGCGCTCGAACTCGGCCAGCTCGCCGATCAGGGCGACGATGGCTTGCAGATCGCGCGGCTCGGCAGCGCGCAGGGCATGGGCAGCGGGCATGGCGGCATTGTCCATGCGCCCCGCGGCCTGCGTCACCGCTGGCCATCCCCTACAGTGCGGGGCATGACCGGCGCCTACCGACCGCTTCGCGAGGCCCGCGACCTGGCCCTGCCCGTGCGCGGACTCACCTATCACGTCAACGCCTGGGGCGATGCGTCGCTGGCCACGCCGGAACGCCCGCCGCTGCTGATGCTGCACGGCTGGATGGACGTGGGCGCGTCGTTCCAGTTCGTCGTCGACGCGCTGGCGCGGGCCGAGGGTGCGCAGCGCTATGTGCTGGCGCCGGACTGGCGCGGCTTCGGCGGCTCGTCCAACGGCGGCAGCGACAGCTACTGGTTCCCCGACTACCTGGGCGACCTCGACGCGCTGGCCGACGCGCTGGCCCCCGGGCAGCCGTTCGACCTGCTGGGTCACAGCATGGGCGGCAACGTCGTGATGAGCTATGCCGGCATCCGGCCCTCGCGCATCCGCCGTCTGGTCAACCTCGAAGGCTTCGGCCTGCCGGACATGGCGCCGGAACAGGCCCCGGGCCGCGCCGCCAAGTGGCTCGACGAGCTGAAGGCGCCGCAGGCGTTCGCGCCCTATGCCGATGCGCAGGCGGTGGCGGCGCGGCTGCGCAAGACCAATCCGCGCCTGCCTGCCGACAAGGCGGCGTGGCTGGCCACGCACTGGGCCGAACCGCGCGACGACGGCCAGTGGCACCTGCGGGCCGACCCGGCGCACAAGCGGGTCAATCCGGTGCCCTACCGGGCGGCCGAGGCGGTGGCCGCCTGGCGCGCCATCGAGGCGCCGGTGCTGTGGGTCGAGGGTGCGCAGACCGACATGCGCAAGTGGTGGGGCGACCGCTATCCGCGCGCCGACTTCGACGCCCGCCTGGCCCAGGTGCGCCGGGTGGATCGCGTGCTGCTCGACGACGCCGGGCACATGCTGCACCACGACCAGCCCGAGGCGCTGGCGGCGGCGCTGCAGCGCTTCCTCGGCTGAGGCCTCAGCCGGGCGCGGCGGCGTCACCGCGCAGCGCCCGCTGCAACGACCAGCGCGAGCCGAAGCCGCTGGCGGCCAGCAGGGCCGCGGTGTCGGTCTCGCCGCCGGCCAGGGCGCGCCGTGCCGCTTCCAGGCGCCTTTGCCGCAGATAGTCGGCGGGTGTCATGCCGTGCAGCTCGACGAAGGCACGCAGGAAGTGGAACTTGGACAGGTGGGCGGCCGACGCCATCCGCGCCAGGTCGACCGGGTCGCGGTAATGGCCTTCGATGAAGTCCGTCGCCCATCCGATGCGGCGCACCAGTTCGTCGCGCGTGGTCGAGCGCACCGCGGACAGCCGCGCCAGCGCCCGGAACCCGGCGCGGCACTCGCGAGCCAGCAGCAGCGACACCAGCTCGACGAAGTCCTCCTCGTGCTCGCCCGGCGCCGGCCCGGCCACGCGGGCGCGGATGCGCCCGAGCAGCGCGGCCACGGCAGCGTCGTCGTCGCGGTGGATCTGCTCGCGCCACAGCGGCTCGGCACCGCCCTCGCGCCCGTCGGATGCCGCGTCGAGCGCGTCGTCCCAGCCGAGGCCGTGACTGGTGGCCACCTGGCGCACGAGGGCGGGGCTGAAGTGCAGGCTGAAGCAGGTGGAGGCCGCGCCGATGCGCGCCGAGTAGCGCCGGCCGGGATGCACCAGCAGGTAGCGGCCCGGCTCGATGCGCAGGTGGCGCCGGTCGAGCCACAGCTCGGCCGACCCGTCGAGCACGGCCTTGAGCGACCAGGACGACGGCAGCGGACCGGTCTCGACGTGCGACGCGCGGGTCAGGAACACCGAGTCCACGCGGCCCCAGCGGGCCCGGAAGCGGGCCCGGAAACCGGCGTTGGCCGCGGTCTCGGGTCCGGGCGGCAGGTCCGGGAATCGCGTGGTCACGATCATCGCGCCCGATTGTGGGCCGATCCGCCCGAGCAGAAGTTGCGAAGTCGTCGCCGGCCGCGATGCGCCATGCGTCGGTGGCGTCGGCACTGCCGACAATCGCCCCATGCGCGCCCCCATCGAGGCTCCTTCGCATCCGCATCGCACCGAGGTCCCGGAGCCGGCCCGGTGCCGTGGCCGCCGGGCCGCCCTGGCGCTGGCCGCCGTCCTGGCGGCCGGGGTGCTGGCGGCCTGCGCCGCGGCGCCGCCGCCGGCCGCCGCCGATCCCGTGCTGCAGCCGCTGGGCCACGGTCTGTGGCTGCTGCCGGGGCGGTTCCCCAGGGACCGCCAGCCCGACGGCAACAGCGTCGTGATCGAGGCCCCATCCGGGCTCGCCGTGGTCGACACCGGCCGCCACGCGGAGCATGCCCAGGCCCTGCTGGACTTCGCCGCGCGGCAGGGCCGGCCCATCGCCGCCGTGGCCAACACCCACTGGCACCTCGACCACCTGGGCGGCAACGCCCGGCTGCGCGAGCGCTTCGCCCGGCTCGACGCGGTGGCGGCCCCGGCGGTGGACCAGGCCATCACGCAGCAGTTCCCCGGCTTCCGGCGCGATCTCGAAGGCATGCTGGCCGACCCGGCCACGCCGCCGGACGTCCTGCAGATGGTGCGCGTGGACATCGCGCTGTACGACCGGGCCGCGGCGCTGCGCCCGACGCGCGCCTTCGACCGCGCCGATGCTCCCCTGGTGCTGGCCGGACGCACGCTGCGCGCGGGGGTGGTGCGGGCGGCCAGCGACGGCGACCTGTGGCTGTTCGACCCGCCGAGCCGGGTGCTGATGCTGGGCGACCTGGTCACCCTGCCCGCCCCCTTCCTCGACACCGCCTGCCCCGCCACGTGGCGCGAGGCGCTCGGCACGGTGCAGGCGCTGCCGTTCGAGCGCGCCGTGCCCGGACACGGCCCGGTGCTCGACCGCGACGGGTTCGGGCGCTGGCGGCGGGCCTTCGAGGCCCTGCTCGATTGCGCGGCGACTGACCGCGCGCCGCGCGTGTGCTCGGCCGCCTGGGTCGCGGACCTGGGGCCCCTGCTGGCGCCGCAGGACCACGCCGCCGCCCACGGCATGATCGCGCACTACTTCGCACAGCGCCTGCGATCGCCCGATCGCGACAGCCACTGCGGCCGTCGCTGAAGGCCGCCGCGCACCGCGTCGGCGGCCCCGGGTTCGTCAACCCTTGCACGGAAAACGCCGCCGGCCGCAGCGGCGGCGCCGGGATGGGCCACTAGTATCTGCAACCGGACGGCCGTCCCCGGCCGCACGCACAGAGGCTGCGCATGAAGAAGACGATTCCCATGACCCTGGTCGGCGTGGCGCTGGCCGCATTGGCCCTTGCGCCGGCCCATGCCTGGGAGCCCAGCGCCCCGGTGGAACTGGTGGTGCCCGCCGGCACCGGCGGCGGCGCCGACCAGATGGCCCGCTTCGTGGCGCAGATGGTCACCAAGCACAAGCTGATGAACCAGCCGCTCACGGTGGTCAACAAGGCCGGCAACTCGGGCATCGAGGGCCTGCTGGACGTGAAGGCGGCCAAGGGCAACCCGCACAAGCTGATCATCACGCTGTCCAACCTGTTCACCACGCCGATGGCCACCGGCACCGACTTCTCCTGGCGCGACATCACGCCGGTGCAGATGCTGGCGCTGGACCAGTTCGTGCTGTGGGTCAACGCCGAGTCGCCGCACAAGTCGGCCAAGGAACTGATGGACGCGCTGCGCGCCGCGCCGCCCGGCAGCGTCAAGCTCGGCGGCACCGGCAGCAAGCAGGAGGACCAGCTCATCAGCGTGCTGCTGGAGACGGCCGCCTCCACCCGCCTGTCGTACCAGGCGCTGCGCGGCGGCGGCGATGTCGCCCGGGCACTGGCCGCCAAGGAGGTGGACCTCACCGTCAACAACCCGATCGAGGCCGCCAAGCTCTGGTCCGAGGGCAAGGTGCGGCCGCTGTGCGTGTTCGACGGCAACAAGCTCGACTACCAGGCCAAGATCACCGCCACGCAGGCCTGGAGCGACCTGCCCACCTGCATGTCGTTCGGCATCCCGGTGCAGTACCTGATGATGCGCGGCATCTTCATGGCGCCCGGCGTGGCGCCGGACCAGGTGGCCTACTACAACCAGTTGCTCGACCGCGTGCGCGCGCTGCCCGAGTGGAGGGAGTTCATGGCCCAGGGCGCGTTCAAGCAGTCGGTGATGACCGGCGAGCCCTTTGCCAACTGGCTCGACCGCACGGAGAACTTCCACAAGGTGCTGATGCGCGAGGCCAAGCTCACCTTCGCGGCCAGCAACGCGGCCGGCGCCAACCGGCCCGGCGCACCCGCGGCCGCGCCCGCCGCGCCGCGGCCGGCGGACAAGAAGTAGCCGCAGCGCGCGGCAACGAGCCGCAGCGGCGGCTGTGGCCGCCGCGGTCGGTGCAGCACTAGCCGCCCGAGCCGAGCCAGCGCTGCTGGCGCGCCAGCGTCTGCAGCTTGCCGAACGACGCGCAGCGCTGCGCGCGCGCGGCGGGCCACAGGCGCAGCAGCAACTCGGCCGTGGCCAGCGTGTCGGCGGCGGCCTGGTGGCGCACGGCGCATTCGATGCCGAAGTGGTCGAGCCAGTCGTCCAGCGCCTGGCCGGGCACCCCGGGGTGCAGCGCGCTGGCCACCGGCGCCAGGTCGAGCCAGCGCGCGCCCAGCCCGCGCCCGCGCACCGCGCGCGACGCCCGCTCGATCATTGCCTCGTCGAACGACGCGTGGTAGCCCAGCAGCGGCGCCCCGTCGAGCCAGCGCTCGAACGCGTCGAGCGCCTGCGCCGGCGGCACGCCGCCACGCTGCGCGCCCACGCCGATGCCGTGCAGCAGGATGTTGTCCTTGTCGGTGCTCGCGCTGTGGTGGTGCAGCACGGCCTCGAAGCTGTCGGCCAGCGCCACGCCCGGGCGCCCCGCGTCGTCGAAGTGCACCGCGATGGCCGCGATGGCCAGCAGATGGTCGTGGTCGACGTCCAGGCCGGTGGTCTCCACGTCCACCACCGCCCAGCGGCCGGGCTCGCGCGGCGCGGCGCCCGACGGCGCCAGCCAGCGCGACAGCAGGCCGAGCGGGTTCAACGCAGGTAGTCCAGCTGGATGCGCTGCTGCAGGCGCCGCGCGACGCGCAGGCTCTCCTTGAGCACGCGGCGGTCGATGTCGTTGAGGGCGGACACGTCCACGAGGTTCGGGTTGCCGTCGGGCGCGTCGACGGCCTCGCGGCTGTCGCGATCGAGCTGCACCTGCAGTCGCAGCAGCTGGAGCACCTCGAAGCCGGCGATCCAGGCCTCGGACTCCTGCGCAGGCACGCCCAGGGCCTGCGCCGCGGCGGCGAAGCGCTCGCGGGTGGAAGTGGCGGCGACGCCATGTGCCAGCGCATACAGGCGTGCGGCGTCGACATAGATCGCCGTGCCGTGCAGCTTGAGGTCCATCACCTTCTGGCCGCCCTGGGCCTGGGTGTCGATGCCGCCCGCCCAGGTCAGCGCCGGCGCGTGTCGCAGCGCGTTCTCGGCCATCTGCTTCATGAAGCGCGCGTTCCGGGCGGACTCCCGCACGAGGGTCTCCTTCAGCGCCGCGGCCAGGCCGCTCGCCCCGGCCAGCGGGCGCAGGTCGAAGTAGATGCTGGCGTTGAGCAGGTCCTCCGGTGCGCCGTGGTCGATCCAGTCGGAGAAGCGCAGCAGCCACTCGCGCTGCGTCAGGCAGCATTCGGGGTTGCTGGCCATCACGTTGCCCTTGCACAGCGGGTAGCCGCACACGTCGAGCGCCTCGTTGACCTCGCGCGCGAACGCCAGCAGCGCGGGGCGCTCGCGCGCCGGATCGTCGGCCAGGAAGACGATGCCGTTGTCCTGGTCGGTGGCGATGGTCTGCTCGCTGCGGCCCTCGGAGCCGAAGGCCAGCCAGCACACGCGCGACAGGTCCACCCCGTGCTGTGCCGCCAGCAGACCGACCAGGCGTTCGGCCAGCACGTCATTGAGGTGGCTGATCAGCTCGGTGAGCTGGCGTGCGCGCACGCCCTGCCCCAGCAGGCTGCGCGCGAAGCGGCGGATGTCCGCCGCCACGAGGCGCAGCGTGTCCACGTCCGGCGCGGCGCGGATCGCGGTGCTGACCTGCTTGAGCGAGAGGCGCTGCAGCGCGAACAGGTCGCGCTCGGACAGGATGCCCACGACGCGGCCGCCGGCATCGTCGGCGTCGGTGACCGGCACGTGGCGCACGCCGTGGCGCGACATCAGCAGTGCCGCGTCCTGCGCCGTGTGGCGGGTGGACAGCACGTGCACGGGCGCGCTCATCACGTCGCCGATGGGCCGCTGCAGCGACAGGCCCGGCAGCGTCACGCGGCCGAGAATGTCGTGCCGCGTCAGGATGCCGCGCGCCGCGCCGCTGGCTTCGTCGAGCACCAGCACCGAGCCGATGCGCTTGTCGTGCATGGCCTGCAGCGCCTGCGCCAGAGGCGTGGCCTCGCCGACGCCGAAGGCGGCCCGGCGCACCAGCTGCCCGAGCGGGGTCTCCAGGGTCTGCTCGGCCAGCGACTGCTGTGCATAGGCCACCTGCACCGCGCGGCGCGACAGCTCGAGGAACTGCTGCACCCGACGGTTGAGGAAGTCGGCGAACGGCGCGCTGTCCTGCGCCAGCGCGCGCATCGCGGCCAGGGGCAGCTGCAGGCAGAAGGTGTCGTCGTTGGCGGTGTAGGTGGCGGTCACGGCCCGCTCGGCCATTGCCGCGCCGATCGGGAACAGGTCGCCGGCCTCGTACTCGAAGCCGCCACCGTTCTCGCCGGCCAGGCGGGCGAGGCCGTCGCGGCCGCTGATGCGGCCGCGGCGCACGAACAGCAGCGCGCGCACCTCGCCGTGGGCCGGCTCGAGCACCACCTCGCCGGGCTCGAAGTAGCACTGGGTGCTCGCCGCCACGAAGCGGTCGACGTGCGCCGGCGCCATCTGCGCAAAGGGCGGATGGCGCATCAGCTCGGTGCGCAGGTTGGCCAGGAGGCTTGGCGACGGGCTCGTCGAGTTCATCGGCCGAGTGTGCCAGCGCGCCCAAGAAAAAGGGCCCCTTGCGGGGCCCTTGGAACGCTCAGACTTGGACGCGGATCAAGCGCGCGCCGCGCCGGCCTTCAGGTTCGGGTAGCGGACATGCTCGACCAGTTCCTGCGTCTCCTTGCTCGGGGCCGGAGTGAACAGGCTGACCAGGATGATCACCGCGAAGCCGACCGGCACGCCGAACACGCCGGCGGAGATCGGCTGGATGCCCCACCACAGGCTGATCGGGCTGTCGACGCCGAACATGGTGCGCATCCACGGGTGGTTCATGATCATGTAGTACGCCGTGATGCCCAGGCCCGCAGCGATGCCGCAGCAGGCACCGATGGACGACGCGCGCTTCCAGAAGATGCCGAGCACCAGGGCCGGGAAGAACGACGCCGCCGCGAACGAGAACGCCGCGCTGACCAGGAACAGGATGTCCGCCTGCTTGGTGACGAACACCATGTAGGCCACCCAGGCCGCGGCCAGTGCAACGACGAGCAGCAGGGCCTTGGAGATGGCCACGCGGCGCGAGGTCGGCGCGTTCGGGTCGATCATCTTGTAGTACAGGTCGTGCGACAGCGCGTTGGCGATCGTCAGCAGCAGGCCGTCCGCAGTGGACAGCGCAGCCGCCAGGCCGCCAGCGGCCACCATGCCCGAGATCACGTACGGCAGGCCACCGATTTCCGGCGTGGCCAGCACGATGATGTCGCCACCGATGCGCATTTCGCCGAGCTGGAAGATGCCGTCGCCGTTGATGTCGGCCACCGACAGCAGCGCCGGGTCGACCTTCTGCCAGTTGGCGATCCACGCCGGCAGCTTGTCGAACGGCGTGCCCACCAGCACGTTGAAGACCTCGTACTTGACCAGCACCGCCAGGGCCGGCGCGGTGAAGTACAGCAGGAAGATGAAGAACAGCGACCAGGTCACCGACTCCCGTGCTTCCTTCACCGACGGCGTGGTGTAGTAGCGCATCAGGATGTGCGGCAGCGCGGCCGTGCCCACCATCAGGCAGAACACCAGGGCCAGGAAGTTGCGGCGCGAGGTGTCGAAGGCGGTCTGGGCCTTCTCGTCACCCTTGGGGTCGCCGGCGAAGATCTGGCCATGCGAGGGCATGCCGGCCAGCGGTGCGGCCCGTGCCGTGTTGGCCGCCTTGGCGGCCGTGTAGGCCTTCTTGGCGTCCTCCAGCGTCTTGGGCAGCGCGGCCAGGGCCTTCTCGGCGTCCTGGATCTGCTTGACCGGCGCGTTGGCGGCCTTCAGGTCGTCCAGCTTCTTCTGCGCGGCGGCCTGGTCGGCAGCCATCGCGGCGGGAACGTCCTTCAGCTTGGCGTCGGCCGCGTCGGCACGCTCCTTGAAGATCTTGATGACCTCCTGCTCCTTCGGGTCGGCGCGCAGTTGCTTCTCGCGCTCCGTCACCTTGGCCAGCTGCTGACCGTAGATGAGCTGCGGAACCGGCACGCCGGTCTGCTTCACCGACAGCCACACCACCGGGATCATGTAGGCCACGATCAGGATGATGTACTGGGCCACCTGGGTCCAGGTGACCGCGCGCATGCCGCCCAGGAACGAGCACACCAGGATGCCGCCCAGGCCGACGAAGATACCGACCGCGAAGTCGAAGCCGGTCAGGCGCGTGGTGATCAGGCCCACGCCGTAGATCTGCGCCACCACGTAGACGAAGGAGCACAGGATCGCGGCGAAGATGCCCAGGAAGCGCGCCATGTTGCCGCCGTAGCGGGCGCCCAGGAAGTCCGGGATCGTGAACTGGCCGAACTTGCGCAGGTACGGCGCCAGGAACAGCGCCACCAGGCAGTAGCCGCCGGTCCAGCCCATGATGAAGGCCAGGCCGCCGTAGCCGGTGAGGTACAGCGTGCCGGCCATGCCGATGAACGACGCGGCGGACATCCAGTCGGCGCCGGTGGCCATGCCGTTGTAGATCGCGGGCACCCGCCGGCCGGCCACGTAGTACTCGGCCGCGTCGGAGGTGCGGCTCATCACGCCGATGCCGGCGTAGAGCAGCACGGTGGCGATCAGGAAGATGAAGCCGATCCACTGGCGCGACAGGCCCATCTGCTCCAGGATCGCCAGCACGACCACGAAGGCGAGGAAGCCGCCCGTGTACCAGCCGTAGACCTTGTTCAGTTGTGCCTTGAACGCCTTGTTGGCGGCCGCGGAACTGGTGCCGCTTGCTGCGGTTTCGAACATGCCAGCCATGTCATTCCTCCTCGGCGACGCCGTGTTCCTGGTCCAGCTTGTTCATGCAACGAGCGTAGTACCAGATCAGAAATACATAGACGGCCAGCGAGCCCTGGGCCCCGACCCAGAAGCTGAACGGCCAGCCGAAAAAGTTGAAGTTCAGGTCGCGGGCGAAGAACGCCACGACGAAGGTCACGAAGAACCAGATGAACAGAAGTACACCTGTGATTCGCAGGTTCTTCTGCCAGTAACTGCGTTGGGAGTCTGTCAATTGCATCGCTGTCTTCTCCTGTCGCTCGCTTTACCGGGGGAAGCCCGGCCCCTTGGAAAAAAACGTCATGGTGCGAGACCCGTCTCGCGCTGGAGTTGCTCGGCCACCTTGGGCTCGAACCCCTTGAGATGGCGGATGATCTTTCGAGCCTCCTCGGGCTCGTCCCGGTCGACCTGCACCCGTGCCAGCTGGTACCAGGCATAAGGGCTCATCGGCTGCAGTTCGGTGTTGCGCTTGAGCACGGCCACCGCCTCGTCCAGCCGCTGCTGGCGGATCAGCACCAGGCCCAGGCCGTACCAGGCGCGGTCGAGCTTGGGATCGATCGCGACCGCGCGGCGGAAGGCCGCCTCGGCCGACTCGTGCTGCTCGGCCTCGTCCAGCAGGAAGGCCAGGTTGAACCAGTCGGCGGCACTGCGGTCGGGATGCCGGTCGACCAGGCGCTGCAGGTCGGCGATGGCCTGGCTGCGCCGACCGGCCTGGGCGCGCAGGTGCCCCCGGCTGGCCAATGCGTAGCCGTCGTCCGGCCACTGCTCGAGCATGCGGGTGAACACGTCCTCGGCCGCGCTGTCGCGCGCGAAGACCAGCAGCACCATGGCGCGCCAGCGCAGCAGGTGGTAGCCCAGGCCCTTGGCGGCGCTCATGCGGCGCACCCCTGACGGCCCAGCGCCACGCAGTACAGGTAGCCGCGCTCGGCGAAGACCCACAGCGACAGGGCCACCAGCAAGCCGAAGGTGATGAACGCCACCTGCTTGTCGCTCAGCGCGGCGGGCGTGATGCGCCGCACCGGCCAGGTGAACGGCACCGACAGCTTGCGCAGCGTCTGGTAGAAGAAGTTGCTCTCGTGCTTGCCGCCCGCCAGCACGAACAGCAGCCCCTGGCCCATCATCGCGAGCAGGGGGATGTACAGCAGCAACTGGACGGTGTTGAGGATTTGCAGCACGGCTTCAATGCGCAGCCCGCACCCGGGCGCTTGGCGAGGCCTGTACTGTCGTTTCCGACCACTTACGGCTTTCTGACAAAGCTGTCAGGGTCGCTGGCAAACCCCCTGCGGACAAACCCTGAGCCTGTTGTCGATGAGACAATCCGCGCCAACTCGAAAACCCGGAACAGCGACATGGACATCGAACGCATCAACCAGATCGGCGCGACCCTGGCGGACCTGGCGGCCCGCACGGAAGCGCTTCGGGGGTATCTTTGACTACGAGCGCAAGTCGCTGCGCCTGAACGAGGTCAACGCCGCCCTCGAGAACCCCGACGTCTGGAGCGAGCCCAAGCGGGCCCAGGAACTCGGGCGCGAGAAGAAGTCGCTCGAGACGGTGGTCGGCACGATCGACCACCTGGCCGGCAACCTGGCGGACAACGCCGAGCTGTACGAGATGTCCAAGGCCGACGGCGACTTCGACTCGCTGGCGGCGATCGAGGCCGACGCCGCCACCCTGGCGGCCAGCGTCGAGGAGCTCGAGTTCCGGCGCATGTTCAACAACCCGGCCGACCCGCTGAACTGCTTCATCGACATCCAGGCCGGCGCCGGCGGCACCGAAGCCTGCGACTGGGCCAGCATGCTGCTGCGCCAGTACCTCAAGTACTGCGAGCGCAAGGGCTTCAAGGCCGAGGTGATGGAGGAGACCGAGGGCGACGTGGCCGGCATCCGCTCGGCCACGATCAAGGTCGAGGGCGACTACGCCTTCGGCCACCTGCGCACCGAGACCGGCGTGCACCGCCTGGTGCGCAAGAGCCCGTTCGACAGCTCGGGCGGCCGCCACACGTCGTTCGCGTCGCTGTTCGTCTACCCCGAGGTGGACGACTCGATCGAGATCGAGATCAACCCGGCCGACGTGCGCACCGACACCTTCCGCGCCAGCGGCGCCGGTGGCCAGCACATCAACAAGACCGACTCCGCGGTGCGGCTGACGCACATCCCCACCGGCATCGTGGTGCAGTGCCAGAACGACCGCAGCCAGCACCGCAACCGCGACGAGGCCTGGCAGATGCTGAAGAGCCGCCTGTACGAGCACGAGATGCGCAAGCAGCGCGAGCAGCAGCAGAAGCTCGAGGACAGCAAGACCGACGTCGGCTGGGGCCACCAGATCCGCAGCTACGTGCTGGACCAGAGCCGCATCAAGGACCTGCGCACCAACGTCGAGATCAGCAACACGCAGAAGGTGCTCGACGGCGACCTGGACCCGTTCATCCACGAGAGCCTGAAGCAGGGGGTCTGAGGTGACGCGTCGAGTGCCCGTGC
This sequence comes from Aquabacterium sp. T101, assembly GCF_057219775.1. Lineage (NCBI taxonomy): Bacteria > Pseudomonadati > Pseudomonadota > Betaproteobacteria > Burkholderiales > Sphaerotilaceae > Aquabacterium > Aquabacterium sp. T101. The sequence continues at coordinate 60,801 of NZ_JBXVVZ010000006.1, read as the reverse complement.
GGGCCCTGGTCTTCGACATGGACGGCACGATGATCGACTCGATGGGCCACCATCGCGAGTCGTGGATCGCCTTCGCGCGCCATCACGGCCTGGGCATGGACATCGACGAGCTGATGCGCCGCACCACCGGCCGCAACGGCGCGGAATGCATGAGCGAGCTGTTCGGCCGCCCGGTGCCAGCGCCCGAGGCCTGGGACCTGGTGCGCCACAAGGAGGCGATGTACCGCGAGATGTTCGGCCCGGTGTTCCGCGAGGTGGCGGGCTTCCGCGACTTCCACGCTCACGCCCTCGGCCGCGGCCTGAGGACCGGCGTGGGCACCGCCGGCGACCAGCACAACATCGCCTTCGCGATGCATCACCTGGCGCTGTCCGAGCCGCCGCACGCGGTGGTGGGCGGCGACGAGGGCCTGCCCGGCAAGCCCGAGCCGGCGATCTTCCTGGAGGTGGCACGCCGGCTGGGCGTGGCGCCCGAGCACTGCGTGGTGTTCGAGGACGCGCCGCTGGGCATCGAGGCGGCGCGCCGCGCCGGCATGCGCGCGGTGGCGGTATGCACCACCCACCGCGCCGACGAACTGGACGGCCCGCACGTGCTGGCCGCGATCGACCACTACCACGGCCTGCCGCAGGCGGCCTGGTTCGAGACCCTGTTGGAGGACCCCCATGCTGCAGACCCAGCGTCTTCGTGAAGGCCCGGCACCGCTCGTGCGGCGCCAGGACTACGCCGAGCCGGCGTTCTGGATCCGCCGCGCCGACCTGACCTTCGACCTCGACGGCGCCAAGACCATCGTGGCCAGCCGGCTGGCCATCGAGCGCAACCCGCGCCAGCCGCGCGGCCCGCTGGTGCTCGACGGCGAGGACATCACGCTGCTGCGCTGCATGGCCGACGGCCAGAGCGTGTCGTTCCGCCACGGCGACGCCGGCGAGCTGATCATCGACAACCCGCCCGAGGCCGACGCGTTCACGCTCGAGCTGCGCAACACCTGCGCGCCCGACCGCAACACCCATCTGTCGGGCCTGTACACGTCGGGCTCGGGCCTGTTCACGCAGTGCGAGGCGCAGGGCTTCCGGCGCATCACCTACTTCCTGGACCGCCCCGACGTGATGGCGGTGTTCAGCGTGACGCTGCGCGCCGACAAGTCGAAGTACCCGGTGCTGCTGTCCAACGGCAACCTCGTGTCGCAGTCCGACCTCGACGGCGGCCGCCACCAGGCCACCTGGCATGACCCCTTCCCCAAGCCGAGCTACCTGTTCGCGCTGGTGGCCGGGCGGCTGTCGGTGCGGCGCCAGCAGATCCGCACCCGCGCCGGCAAGGAGCACCTGCTGGAGATCTACACCCATCGCGACGACCTCGACAAGACCGAGCACGCGATGAACTCGCTGGTGGCCTCCATCGTGTGGGACGAGCACCGCTTCGGCCTGCCGCTCGACCTGGACCGCTTCATGATCGTCGCCGTGGGCGACTTCAACATGGGCGCGATGGAGAACAAGGGCCTGAACATCTTCAACACGAAGTACGTCCTGACCAGCCCCGCCACCGCCACCGACGACGACTACGCCGGCATCGAGAGCGTGGTCGGTCACGAGTACTTCCACAACTGGACCGGCAACCGCATCACCTGCCGCGACTGGTTCCAGCTCTCGCTCAAGGAGGGCCTCACGGTCTTCCGCGACCAGGAGTTCTCGATGGACATGGCCGGCAGCGCCAGCGCGCGCGCGGTCAAGCGCATCGACGACGTGAAACGCCTGCGCGCGATGCAGTTCCCCGAGGACGCCGGATCGATGGCGCACCCGGTGCGACCCGACGCCTACGTGGAGATCGACAACTTCTACACCCCCACGGTGTACGAGAAGGGTGCCGAGGTCGTGCGCATGATGCAGACGCTGGTGGGCCGCGACGGCTTCCGGCGCGGCATGGACCTGTACTTCCAGCGCCATGACGGCCAGGCCGTCACCTGCGACGACTTCGCGCAGGCCATCGCCGACGCCAACCCGGGCAGCCCGCTGGCCACCCGGCTGGCGCAGTTCAAGCGCTGGTACTCGCAGGCCGGCACGCCGCGCATCACCGCGCGCGGCCGCTACGACGCGCCCACCCGCACCTACACGCTCGGCCTCGAGCAGCAGGGCCACCCCACCCCGGGGCAGCCCGACAAGGAGCCCTTCGTCATCCCGCTGGCACTCGGGCTGCTCGCGCGCGACGGCCGCGCCCTGCCGCTGCAGGTGGAAGGCGAGGCCGCGCCGATCGGCACCGAGCGCGTGCTGGTGCTGGACGAGGCGAAGAACTTCTTCACCTTCGTCAACGTCGACGAGGAACCGGTGCCGTCGCTGCTGCGCGGGTTCTCGGCCCCGGTGATCCTGACCGAGCCGCTGTCCGACGCCGACCTGCTGGTGCTGCTGCGCCATGACACCGACCCGTTCAACCGCTGGGAGGCCGGCCAGCGCCTGGCGCTGGACCGCCTGCTCGGCGCGATCCGCGGCGAGCGCGATCCGCTGCTGGACGACGCCTTCGTCGGCGCCATGCGCGACGTGCTGCGCGACCCGGCCCTGGACGCGGCCTTCAAGGCCCAGGTGCTGACCCTGCCCGACGAGAGCACGCTGGCCGAGCAGCTCGACCCGGTGAACCCGCAGCGCGTGCACGGCGTGCGCGAGGTGATGCTGGCGCAGCTGGCGCGTGCGCTGCACGACGACTGGGTCTGGGCCTTCGAGACGCATCAGGTGCAGGGCAGCTACGTGCCCGAGCCGGTGACCGCCGGCCGGCGTGCGCTGGCCAACCTGGCGCTGGCGATGCTGTGCCTGGACGCCGCCAAGAGCGGCGACGCGGTATGGCCGGGCAAGGCCTACCAGCGCGTCAAGGACGCCGGCAACATGACCGAGCGCCTGGGGGCGCTGGCGGCGCTGGTGGACTCGCATGCCGAGCTGGCCGAGCGCGCGCTGGCCCTGTTCCATGCGCGCTTCCGCCACGAGGCGCTGGTGGTGGACAAGTGGTTCGCGCTGCAGGCCACGGCGCCCGAGCGCGGCGACGGCCGGGTGTTCCAGCGCGTCAAGCAGCTGCTGCAGCACGCCGACTTCTCGCTCAAGAACCCGAACCGGGCGCGCAGCCTGGTGCAGGCGTTCTGCATGAACAACCCGGCGGCCTTCCACCGCAGCGACGCCGGCGGCTACGTGCTGTGGGCCGACATGGTGCGCGAGGTCGACGGCTTCAATGCCCAGCTCGCCGCGCGCCTGGCGCGCACGATGGACCGCTGGAACCACCTCGCCGAACCGTGGCGCAGCGCGGCGCGCGAGGCCGTCGCCCGCGTGGCCGCCAAGACCGACCTGTCCCCCGGCGTGCGCGAGATCGTCGAGCGCGCGCTGGCGCAGGGCTGACACCGACACCTCACTTCCGGAGCCCCCCGATGGCCGGCAAACGCATCAGCCTCACCCAGTACCTCGTCGAGCAGCAGCGCGAACACGGGCGCATCCCCGGCCAGCTGCGCCTGCTGATCGAGGTGGTGGCCCGCGCCTGCAAGGCGATCGCGATCTCGGTCAACAAGGGCGCGCTCGGCGACGTGCTGGGCAGCGCCCACACCGAAAACGTGCAGGGCGAGATCCAGAAGAAGCTCGACGTCATCAGCAACGAGGTGCTGATCGAGGCCAACGAATGGGGCGGTCACCTCGCGGCCATGGCCAGCGAGGAGATGGACAGCATCCACGCCGTGCCCAACCGCTGGCCGCAGGGCGAGTACCTGCTGCTGTTCGACCCGCTCGACGGCTCGTCCAACATCGACGTCAACGTCAGCATCGGCACCATCTTCTCGGTGCTGCGCAAGGTGGGGCACCACCACGGCGTCAGCGAGGACGACTTCCTGCAGCCCGGCAAGTTCCAGGCGGCCGCCGGCTACTGCCTGTACGGCCCGCAGACCACGCTGGTGCTGACCGTGGGCAACGGCGTGGCCATGTTCACGCTCGACCGCGAGATGGGCTCCTGGGTGCTGACCAGCGAGAACATCCGCATCCCCGAGGACACGAAGGAATTCGCGATCAACATGTCGAACATGCGCCACTGGGGCCCGCCGGTGAAGCGCTACATCGACGAGTGCCTGGCCGGCAAGGAAGGCCCGCGCGGCAAGGACTTCAACATGCGCTGGATCGCCAGCATGGTGGCCGACGTGCACCGCATCCTCACGCGCGGCGGCATCTTCATGTACCCGTGGGACAAGCGCGAGCCGGACAAGCCGGGCAAGCTGCGTCTGATGTACGAGGCCAACCCGATGTCCTTCATCGTCGAGCAGGCCGGTGGCGCCGCCACCAACGGCCGGCAGCGCATCCTGGAGCTGATGCCCGGCAAGCTGCACGAGCGCGTCAGCGTGATCCTCGGCTCGAAGAACGAGGTCGAGCGCGTCACCGCCTACCACCGCGAGTCGGATTCCTAGCCGCCGGGGCCGGCACCGTGGTCGTCTACGGCATCCCGAACTGCGACAGCGTGAAGAAGGCGCGTGCCTGGCTCGCCGAGCGCCACGTCCAGCACCGCTTCCACGACTTCCGCAAGGACGGCCTGCCGCCCGCGGAGCTCGACCGGTGGATCACCGCCGCCGGCTGGGAGCGCGTGCTCAACCGCAAGGGCACCACCTGGCGCCGGCTCGACGACGCGGCGCGCGCCGCCGTGGTGGACGCGGCCTCGGCCCGCGCGGCGATGCTGGCGCAGCCCAGCCTGGTGAAGCGGCCGGTGATCGAGTGGGACGACGGCCGCCTGACGGTCGGCTTCGAGCCGGCGCGCTGGTAGCGCGGCCTCAGCCCGCTGCCTTGCCCACCGCCACGCCGCGCAGGCGGTGCGCCTGCGGCAGGCCGCTGCCCAGCAGCGGTCGCAGGTAGTCGGCGAACGCCGGCGTCACGTGGTTGCCGGCGGCGTTGATGAAGTCGTCGTCCATCACGCGCGTCTTCGCCGCCACGGCCTCCAGCGGCTGCAGCACGTAGTCCACCGCATAGTCGCCGGTGCGGCGGATCGCCACCGAGCCGACCCGGTTCTCGCGCAGCGCGAACTGCACCGCACGCTCGCCCACCTCGCGCGCCTCCTGCGCGTCGACGTCGCTGACGCAGCCCAGGAAGCTGCGCTGCAGGTAGCCGAAGGTGTCGCCGCGCACGCGCTTGATGCCCAGCCGCGCCTTGATCTCGTCGCACAGCAGGTCGGCCAGCGCGCCGGTGCCCGACAGCTGCACGTTGCCGTGCGCGTCGCGCTCGACGCCCTGGGCCAGGCGCGTGGCCACAGGCTGCCCTGACGCGTCGTGGATGCCCTCGGACACCGCCACCACGCAGCGGCCGAGCCGGTCGTGCACGGCCTTCACGTCGGCCAGGAAGCGGTCGAGGTCGAACACCCGCTCGGGCAGGTACACGAGGTGCGGGCCGTCGTCGGCGCGCGTGCGGGCCAGCGCCGCGGCAGCCGTCAGGAACCCGGCATGGCGGCCCATCACCACCGCCACGTACACGCCGGGCAGCGCGGTGTTGTCGAGGTCGGCCCCGGCGAAGGCCTGCACCACGAAGCGCGCCGCCGACGGGTAGCCCGGCGTGTGGTCGTTGCCCATCAGGTCGTTGTCGATGGTCTTGGGGATGTGCACCGCGGCCAGCGGGTGGCCGGCCTTGCGCGCCTCCTCGACGACGATGCGCACGGTGTCCGACGAGTCGTTGCCGCCGATGTAGAAGAAGTGGCCGATGCGGTGCGCCGCCAGCACGCGCAGGATCTCCTGGCAGTACTTGAGGTCCGGCTTGTCGCGGGTGGAGCCCAGCGCCGAGCCGGGCGTGGCCGCCACGCGTTCCAGGTGCGCCGTGGTCTCCTGCGTCAGGTCGACCAGGTCGTCGGCGACGATGCCGCGCACGCCGTGGCGCGCGCCGTACACGCGCTGCACCTGCGGCAGGCCGCGCGCGGCCAGCACGGCGCCCACCAGCGACTGGTTGATCACCGCGGTGGGCCCGCCGCCCTGGGCAATGAGGATGCGTTGTCCGTCCATCGGGGTCTCCTGCGCGACAGCGTCATTGTGCGCGCGCGCCGCACAATCGGCCGATGGGCATCCTGTATCTCGTGCGCCACGGCCAGGCCTCGTTCGGCAGCGCCGACTACGACCGGCTCTCTCCGCTGGGGCAGCGCCAGTGCGAGGCACTGGGCGACTGGTTCGCCCGGCGCGGCATCGCCTTCGACGCGGTGCTCACCGGCACGCTGCGGCGCCATGCCGAGTCGCTGGCGGCGCTGCAGGCCGGCTATGCGCAGGCGCTGCCTGCCACGCAGCGGCGGCCCGGCCTGGACGAGTACGACAGCGAGGCCGTGATCCGCGCCGTGCACCCTGAACCCTTGCCGCCGGCTGCCGCGCCGCAGGCCGCGCAGGCGCACTTCCGCGCGCTGCGCGACGGCCTGGCGCAGTGGATGGCGGGCCGCGTGCAGCCGGCCGGCCTGCCCGCGCATGCGCAGTTCCGCGCCGGCGTGGTCGACGCGCTCGACCATGTGCGCTCGGGCCATGCCGACGGTTGCACGCTGGTGGTGTCCAGCGGCGGGCCGATCTCGCTGGCGCTCGGCCATGTGATGGGCCTGAGCGACGCGGCCGTGATCGACCTGAACCTGCAGCTGCGCAACAGCGCGCTGTGCGAGCTGCGCGTGACGCCGCGCCGCCTGGTGCCAGTGAGCTTCAACACCCTGCCCCACCTGGAGGCCGACGTCGAACGCGCGGCATGGATCACGCATGCCTAGCCGGCCGCTAGGGTGACTCCGAATTCTCCTGAACACGCTGCGGCCCTCCAATGCACGGTCTGCCGTCCTGAGCGGCAGGAGTCCGTTGCATGTGGAAGTCCAGCGCCAGAACCGGCCCGCCCGCGAGATCTTCTGAAGGCCGAGGCTGCGCCAGCGCCGGTCTGAGTGGCTCATCGTGGTCGGCGCTTCGCGCCCGGCACGGCAGCGCGGCGGGCGGCGCGCCGGATGCCGGCGATGCCTGAGCCTTTCGAGCGCCTGCTGGAGGCCTGCGACGGCGCCACGGGCGCCTTCAACCCGCGCACCGACGAAGCGCGCTTCACGGCTCGCTGGTTGGCCTTGCTGGGCCTGGCCGCCACCGACCCTGCAGCCCGCCGCCTCTCGGCATGGGACGCGCGCTGCCATCCGGACGACCGGCAGGCATTGCAGATGGCCCGCCAGCGGGTCGAGCGGGGCGAGGCAGACCGCTATCGATTGCGCACCCGCATGCGCCATGCCGACGGCGAATGGCGCGACCTCGACATCTGCGCCATCGTGTCGGCACCGGAGGGTGGCGACGGGCCTGGGTGGCTGTCGGCGATCGCGTTCGAGCGCGGCGGCCAGAGCAGCGACGAAAGGCACTGGCGCGCGATGGCCGAGATGTCGGCCGACTGGTACTGGACCAGCGACGCCGAGCACCGCATCACCGGATTCGAAGCCGCAGCCCAATGGGGCCATCCGCTGGCTGCGTCGCGCTTTGTCGGGCGGCGGCGCGATGAACTCGAAGGCGCCCTGCCGGGCGAAGGCGGCTGGGAGGCCTTCCATGCCGTGCTGGACCGTCACGCGCCCTTCAAGGGCCTGGGCTACCGGCTGACCGCCACGGATGGCGGCCCGGATCTCTGGGTCGAGATCGACGGTCGGCCCCTGTTCGACCCCGAGGGCCGCTTCTGCGGCTACGAAGGCGTCGGCCGCGACGTGAGCGAGGCGCGGCGCGCCACCGAGGCCCGCCGCCAGAGCCTGGAACTGGTCGACGCCCTGTTCGAGGCGATTCCGGTTCCGGTCGTCATGAAGGATCTGCAGGGCCGCTACCTGCGCGTGAACCAGGCCCTGTGCGACCTGTTCGGTATCGAGCGGGAGGCTGCGCTCGGGCACTACCCGTCTTCGGTGGTCGACGACGAGGCCGGGCGCCTGCACGCCGACGCCGACGCCCGGCTGCTCGACGGACGCGCGACGCGTCTGCAGTACGAGGCGCATCAGGTGTCCGCCAGTGGCCGAAGCATCGACACCCTGGTCACCAAGTCGGTCATGAAGGACGACAAGGGGCGCATCATCGGGATCGTGGCCACGGTCGTCGACATCAGCACGATGAAGGCCTTCGAGCGCGACCTGGCCGAGGCCAAGGCCGCCGCGGAAGCCGCCAGCCGGGCCAAGTCGACCTTCCTGTCCACGATGAGCCACGAGATCCGCACGCCGATGAACGCGATCATCGGCATGTCCTATCTGGCGCTCCAGGGGCCGCTCGAACACAAGCAGCGGCGCTTCATCCAGACGGTCCACCGCTCGGCCGAAGCCTTGCTGGTGATCATCAACGACATCCTGGACTTCTCCAAGATCGAGGCGGGCCAGCTCGACGTCGAGCAGACCGAGTTCAGTCTCACCGACCTGATGGACGACCTCGCCGGGCTGCTCACGATGCGTGCCCAGGACAAGGACCTGGAACTGATCTTCGACCAGTCGCCGCTGGTGCCGGACCGTCTGATCGGCGACCCGGTGCGCCTGAGCCAGGTGCTGGTGAACCTGGGCGGCAACGCGGTCAAGTTCACCGAGCGCGGCGAGGTGGTGATCGGCATCGAGCGGATCGGCGGTGACGACCGGTCGGCGCTGCTGCGCTTCGAGGTGCGCGACACCGGCGTGGGCATGGGTCCCGAAGTCTGCGAGCGCCTGTTCCAGCCGTTCGTGCAGGCCGACGTGTCGACGACCCGGCAGTACGGCGGCACCGGCCTCGGCTTGGCGATCTCGAAGCGCCTCGTGGAGCTGATGGGTGGCCACATCGCCGTGGAAAGCGCACCGGCCAAGGGCAGCCGATTCTGGTTCGACCTGCGTCTGGGCGTGCGGCCCGAGTCCCCTCAGGCCGCTGCACCGGACTCCCTGCGCAGTCTGCGGCTGCTGGTCGTCGACGACAACCCGAGCGCACGCCAGGTGCTCGTCGGCATGGCCCGCGCGCTCGGACTGCATGCCGAGAGTGCCCGCGACGCGTCCCAGGCGCTGCAGATGCTCATCCAGCGCGACGCGATGGGCCAGCCTTTCGGGGTGGTGCTGGTCGACTGGAAGATGCCGCAGGCCGACGGTGTGGACTGCCTTCGTTCCATCTCCCAGACGCGGTTCGCGCAGCGGCCTCCCTCGGTGCTGATGGTGACGGCGTTCGAACACGAGGACCTGAGGCAGCGCCTGTCGGACAGCGGCCTGGATTGCCGGATGATCCTGTCCAAGCCGGTCAGTCCGTCGAGCCTGCTCGACGCCTGCACCACGGCCCTCGGCCTGCCGGTACGCCCCAGCGTGCGGGCAGCGGCAGAGAGCTCGCTGGAGGCGCATCAGGCGGGCCTGCGCGGCGCGCGCATCCTTCTGGTGGAGGACAACGCCATCAACCAGGAGCTGGCCCGCGAGCTGCTCACGCGATGCGGCATCGAGGTCACCGTGGCGGTGGACGGCGTGCAGGCGCTCGACATCCTGTCCCGCGTCACCTTCGACGGTGTGCTGATGGACTGCCAGATGCCCGGCATGGACGGCTATCAGGCCACGCGGGAGCTGCGCCGGGATCCCCGGCTGGCCGCGATGCCGGTCATCGCGATGACCGCCAACGCGATGATCGGCGACCGCGAGCGCGCGCTCGATGCAGGGATGAACGACCACATCGGCAAGCCGATCCGGATCGACGAGATGTTCGCGACGCTCGCGCGGTGGGTGCATCCCCGCACGCCGGACACCGCCCCGGCGCCGACGCCCCTACGCGACACGCAGTTCGACGGCATTCCGGGGATCGACAGCTCCGTGTGGCGCGATCGCGCCCTGGGCGACGCCGGCCTGTACCGCCGCCTGCTGGCGATGTTCTGCCGTGAGCTGGTCGAGTTCCCGGCGCCGTTCCAGCATGCCCTCGATACCGGCAATGTCGCCGTGCTGCGCCGCCTGGCGCATACGCTGAAGTCCACGGCCGGGACGCTCGGCGCGATGGAGGTCGAACGCGCCGCGCAGTCGCTCGAGTCGGCCTGCATCGCCGGCGCGGACACGCCGGGCCTGCAGGCGGCGCTGGACAGCCTGTCCCGGTGCCTGACGCCGTTGCTGGCTGCGCTGCGCGACCGCTTCGCCTTCTAGGGCGGCGCCGGAGCCGGCTTCGCAGTGGCAAGCCACCGCGCCGGCGCCTGGCATCAGCCCAGCGCCAGGCGCCGCGGCGTGCCGCCGCCGTCCCACTGCCACAGCGTGCCGTCGGCCGCGCGCGCCAGCGTCGCGGTGTCGCCGGCGGCGGTCTCGGTCACTCGCTCCATGATGCGCGTCGGCTCGATCGCGAAGCCCTCGCCCCAGGCCCACAGGCTGCCGTCGGCGCGCAGCGCGAGCGAGTGGCGCGAGCCGGTGGCGATGGCGCTGGCGCCGGTGAACAACGGCCCCCAGCGGTCGGCCTTGTCGCCCAGGCCGTGGCGGCCGAGCGGGCCGAAGCGGTTGCCGCCGGTGCCGAACACCGTGCCGTCGCGCCCCAGGTAGATGGCATGGCCGGTGTGGGCGCGCACCGCCACCGCGTCGCGCGCGGTGGGCACGAAGGCGTCGGTGGCGCGCAGCAGGCCGTCGCCGTACTGGCCGCGGTGCGCGAGGCCCTGCACGTGCAGCGTGCCGTCGCGCGCCACGAAGTAGTCCGCGCTGTCGCCGATGCAGGCGTCGACGGCGGCGTCGGCCACGCGCACCGGCGCCGCCCCGCCGCGCGCGCGCCACAGGGCGCCGGCGCGGTCGATCGCGAACCAGCCGGACTCGCCGGCGGCAAAGCGCTGCACGCCGCTCATCAGCACCTGCGCCCTCGCCGCGTCGGCGTCCCAGGCCACCAGCGTGCCGTCGGCGCGCAGCGCGAACCAGCGCTCGCGCGCCACGCCCACCTGCACCACGCCGGGCATCAGCGCGCGCGGCGTGCCGCGACCGGTCCAGCCCCAGGCGGTGCCGCCCAGCAGCGCCATGTGGCGCTCGTAGTAGGACGCGAGGCCGGGGCCGGAGGCGTCGGCGCGGGCCGGGGTGCCGAGGGTGCTCATGGCCAGGGGCAGCGCCAGGACGACGAGGCGGCGGCCGGTGTTCACCGCGGTGCGTCGAGCAGGCGCGCCAGCGGCGGTGGCAGCCCGCGATGCGGCTTCACCGGCAGCGGCCCGAAGCTGCCGGCCGACGCGCGCGCCGGCCGCAGCGCCACCATCGACTCGGCATGGCGCACCGCGCTGGACACGCCGTCCACCATCGGCACCGGCAGCCGCCCGGCGAGCGAGCGCGCCAGCCCGGCCAGCGGCGCGCCGGCCAGCACGATCACGTCGGCGCCGTCCTCGGCCACGCAGCGGCCGGCCAGCTGCACCAGGCGCTCGCCCTGCTCGCCCTGCACATTGCCGATGTCGGCCAGCGTCTCGTCGAGCGCCCGGATGCTGGCCAGGCGCCCTTCCAGCCCGTAGTGCTGCACCGTCTCGCGGTACCACGCCTTGATGCGCTGCGAGATCGCCACGATGGAGAAGCGCCCGCCCAGCAGGCAGGCGCTGGCCAGCGCGGCCTCGGTCAGGCCCGTCACCGGGCACGGCAGCGCCTCGCGCAGGCCGCCCAGGCCGGGGTCGCCGAAGGCGGCCACGATCACCGCGTCGAAGCGCTCGTGATGCTCGGCTGCCAGCTGCGCCGCGGCATAGGCGCCGATCAGCGCCTCGAAGCGCGTTTCGATGTAGGCCACGCCGAAGGGCGCGGTCAGCACCTCCACCGTGGTGCCCGGCGACGCGCTGCGTTGCGCCTCGGCGCCAATCAGCGCGGACACGCTGTCGGAGATGTTGGGGTTGATCAGCAGCAGGCGGGTCATCGGGGCCTCGGCATCAGCGTGGGCGCGCCGCAGCGCAGGAAGCGGCCGCGGCCGGCGCGCGGACGGAAGCGCTCGCCGTCCCAGACCACGTCGCCGCCGACCAGCGTGAGCGCCGGCCAGGCGCGCAGCGTCATGCCCTCGTAGGGCGTGTAGTCCACCGCGTGGTGCAGGTCGGCATTGCGCAGCACGCGCTCGCCCTCGCCCCACACCACGAGGTCGGCGTCGGCGCCGATGGCGATCGTGCCCTTGCGCGGATGCAGTCCGTAGGCACGCGCCGGGTGGGTGGCGGTCAGCTCGACGAACTTCTGCAGCGTGAGGCGGCCGCCGAGCACGCCCTCGGAATACAGCAGCGGCAGCCGCGTCTCGATGCCGGGGATGCCGTTGGGGATGTGGCGGAACGGCACCTCCTGCCCGCCCGGCTTCTTGCCTTCCGGCGCGTCGTAGCGAAACGGCGCGTGGTCGGACGAGAACACCGTGAAGGTGCCGTCGGCCAGCCCCTGCCAGATCACCTGCTGGTTGGACGCGTCGCGCGGCGGCGGGCTGCACACGCAGCGCGCGCCCTGGTAGCTGTCGTCGATGCCGAGGTCGGCCGCGGTGAGGAACAGGTACTGCGGGCAGGTCTCGGCGAACACCGACAGGCCGTGCGCGCGCGCCCAGCGGATCTGCTCCACCGCCTCGCGGCCGGACACGTGGACGATGAGGATCGGCACGTCCACCAGCTCGGCCAGCGCAATGGCGCGGTGCGTGGCCTCGCGCTCCACCAGCATCGGCCGCGCATGGGCGTGGAAGCGCGGCGCGGTGCGGCCCGCGGCCTCCAGCCGGCGCGTCAGCCACTCGATGCAGTCGGCGTTCTCGGCGTGGATCATCGCCATGGCGCCGTGCTGCCGCGCCACCGCCAGCACGTCGAGGATCTGGCCGTCGTCGAGCTTGAGGTCGTCGTAGGTCATGTAGATCTTGAACGACGTGTAGCCCTCGGCGATCAGCGCGGGCAGCTCGCGCTCGAGCACCGCTGGGGTCGGGTCGGACACGATCAGGTGGAAGGCGTAGTCCACGTGCGCGCGGCCGTCGGCGCGGCGGTGATAGTCGTCCACCGCGGCGCGCAGCGAGGCCCCCTTCTCCTGCGCGGCGAACGGGATCACCGTGGTGGTGCCGCCGCAGGCCGCCGCGCGGGTGCCGGTGTCGAAGTCGTCGGCCATGCGCACCGGCGGCGGCATCGGCTGGTCGAGGTGGCAATGCGCGTCGACACCGCCCGGCGTGACCACGCGCCCGCCGGCGTCGACCTCGCGCGCCGCCGCGGGCAGGCCGTGGCCGAGCGCCACGATGCGGCCGCCGGAGATGCCGATGTCGCAGTCGAACACATCGGCGGCCGTGGCGGCACGGGCATTGCGCAGTACCAGGTCCAGCGCGGTCATCGGGGGGACTCCAGGGCGTCGGCCACGGCCTGGGCGGCCGCCAGCACATTGTCGATCACCGGCACCGGCAGGTGCGGCTGGAGCGTGGGCGCCAGACCGGCGAGGCCGGCGCCGCCCAGCAGCACGCACTCGGCGCCGCCGTCGATGCCGGCACGCGCGGCGGACAGCAGCGCGTCGCGCGCGCCGTCGGGGTCGGCCAGGATGCGGGCGCCCGTCCAGTCGATGGTGTGGATGCCGGTCAGGCGCTCGTCCAGGCCGTGCGTGCGCGCGAAGCGGGCCAGCATCGGCGCCCAGGCATGGCCGCCGGTCACCACCGCGAAGCGGCCCTGCCGCGCCGCGGCCTCGAAGCTGGTCTGCGCCAGGCCGAGCACGGGCACGGTGGAGCGCTCGCGCAGCGCGGCCAGACCCGGGTCGCCGAAGCAGGCCAGCAGTACGATGTCGTGGCCGTCGAGGAAGGTCTCCAGAGCGTCGAGCGCCGCGTCTGCGCCGACGGCATAGCTGGCCTCGTCGGAGATGTAGGCCGCGCCGGAACGGGCCGTGGCCCCCTGCCACTGCACGCCCGGCTGGGCGCGCCGGCAGGCTTCGACCACGATCGAGGTGACGGACGCCGATGTGTTCGGGTTGATGACGAGACAGCGCCCGGCCATCACATCTTGCCCGGCAGCCAGGTCACCAGGGCCGGAAAGACCATCAGCAGCAGCGTGAAGGCCATCATGATCACGACGTAGGGCAAGGCGCCGCGGATCACCTCACCGATGCCGCCGCTGTCGGGTCGCACACCCTGCACCACGAACAGATTCATGCCCACGGGCGGCGTGATCAGCGCCAGCTCGCACATCAGGATGATGAAGATGCCGAACCAGATCGGGTCGACGCCGAGGGCGGTGACGATCGGGTAGGTGATCGGCACGGTGGCCACCAGCATCGACATCACGTCCATGAACATGCCCAGCAGCAGATAAAAGACGACCAGCACCAGCAGCATCGACGTGGCCGACAATCCCAGCGAGGTGACGGCCTTGGTCATCTCCTCGGCGACGCCGGACAGGCTGATCAGCAGGTTCAGCACGAAGGCCGCGGCCAGGATCAGCATGATCATGCCGGTGGTGCGCGCGGTCTGCAGGAAGCAGGTCTCCAGCATCGCCCAGGTCAGGCGCCCCGAGCGCCAGGCGAAGAACAGCGCCACGACCACCCCCAGCGCGGCGGACTCGGTGGCGGTGGCCACCCCGGTGTACAGGCTGCCCATCACGATGCCGAAGATCACCAGGGGCGGCACCAGGTGCACCGACTGGCGCAGGCGCTCGGCCATCGGCGGCAGCTCTTCGGTCGGCACCCCTCCCTTGATGCGGGCGTGCAGGTAGACATAGAGCATGAAGAAACCGGTCAGCAGCAGGCCGGGCACGATCCCGGCAATGAACAGCTTGCCGATGGAGTTCTCGGTCAGAGACCCGTAGACGATCATGTTGATCGACGGCGGGATCAGGATGCCCAGCGTGCCGCCGGCCGCCAGCGTGCCCAGCGCCTGCGGCATCGGGTACTTGCGCGCCTTGAGCGACGGCAGGGCCACGGTGCCGATGGTGGCGGCGGTGGCCACCGACGACCCCGACGTGGCGGCGAACAAAGCGCAGCACGAGATGTTGGTGTGCAGCAGGCCGCCGGGCAGGCGCGACAGCCATGCGGCCATCGCGCCGTACATGCGGTCGGCCATGCCGCTGCGCAGCAGCAGTTCCCCCAGCAGGATGAACAGCGGCGCCGCCGTCAGCAGGTTGTCGTTGAGCACGCCCCACAGCATGGCGCCCGTGGAGGACAGGAAGGGCACGCCGTGCACCCATACGCCGGCCCCTGCACCGGCCAGCACCATCGCCACGGCGATGGGCACGCCCAGCAGCATCAGGCCGATCATCGCGACGAAGACGAGACTGAAGGCAAGAACGCTCACGACGGCCTCCTGTCACCCGAGTCGGTGCGTTGCGCGAGGTCGTCGAGCTCGTCCTTGAGCTCCTCCTTGGCGCTCTTGGGGTGGAACTCGACCAGCAGTTCCTCGCGCCGGCCGGTGAAGTACAGGCGGCTGGCATGCAGAGCGTGCACAACGGCGTAGACCGCGAACGCCACCAGGGCCGCGTACCAGACGCTTTGCGGATAGATCAGCGGCGTGGCCCAGGGCGTCTGCGCCGCGCTGCCGTACTCGACCGTCTTGGCGACAACACGCCAGCACACGCCGGCCAGGAACAACCCCAGTCCCGCGAGCGTGACCGCCGAGAACCAGTTCAGGAAGGCCTGCAGGGACGGCGGGAAGCGCTCATGGAACACGTCGACCCGGATGTGGCTTCGGCTGGTGACGGCCAGGCCGAAGCCGATGGCCGATCCCACCGCCAGCGCATAGCCTCCCAGTTCGGCCGCGCCCTGCAGCGAGAAGTTGAAGGCCTTGCGCAGGAAGGTCTCCAACGTCACCAGGAACGACAACCCGAGGAAGCACAACCCGAACAGGTTGGCCAGCACGCGCTCCAGTCGCTGCTTCACCGCCGACCTCCGGTCACTTGACGCCGACGACGGCGCCGACGGTCTTCTTCCACTCGTCGGTGCAACCCTTGGCGGTCTTCTCGCAGGTCTCGCTCCAGGTCGGCAGCGACACGTCGCGCATGGCATCACGCACGATCGCGACGTCGCCCGGGGTCACCGGCACCTCGATCAGCTTGAACTTCTTCAGCGAGCAGGGTTCCTTGCCGAGGTTGCAGTTCACGGCTTCGCCGGAGAGTTCCTGCGAGTACTTCCAGACGTCGTCCTCGAAGGCCGAGAACGCCGCCTGCAGCTGGGCCTGCTGCGCCGGCGTGAACTTCTTCCAGGTGGCCAGGCCGATGCCGTAGCCGTTCATCGCGAACTGGAAGCCAAGCGGCAGCATGTGGGTCGTCACCTCGGGCCAGCTCGCCGAGTTGGCCGACAGCGCGCTCGTGATGGCGCAGTCCACCACGCCCAGCGACAGGCTCTGGTGCACTTCACCGAACGCGAGCGGGATCGGCGTGGCGCCGAGGTGCTGGAAGAACTTGGCGGAGTTCTGGTCGAACACGCGCACCTTCAGGCCCTTGACGTCGGCCAGCTTCGTGATCGGCTTCTTGCAGAACAGCACCTGCGGGCCGGCCGGCCAGACCCCGAGGTACTTGGTCTGATAGCGGGCCTGCAGGCGCTTGTCCAGCGTGGCCGCATAGGCCTTGGTGGTGGCGCGCGCAGTCTTGTAGTCCGGGTTCAAGCCCACCAGGTCGAAGCCCATAGTGAGCGGCTCATCGCGCGAAATCTGCGCCATGCGCAGCGCGATGATGTCGAACAGGCCCGACTCCAGCACACGCAGCGCCTCGGTGTCCTTGATCCCGGTGGTGTCCTGCGGCTTGTACTCCACCTCGATCGGCAGACCACTGCGGGCTGCCAGCGTCTCGAAGAAGGGCTGCTCCTTGTTCTTCTGGATCGCACCGCCAGCCAGCGGCTGACCCATGACCTTGAGCTTGATCTTGTCCTGCGACAGCGCAGGACCGGACGACAACAGCGCGGCCAGAGCCGCTGCCAGTGCGAAGGAAACAGACTTCTTCATGAACGACTCCTAGGGGTCAGTGGGTGAACGCAGGGGTGGAAACTCGTACGCGCCGTCCAGCCGTCTCGACACGGACACCGGCGTGGCGGCGACGCGCTCGAGCATTCGGCGGTAGGCAGGCTCCAGGGCGGCGGCCTGGCGCGAGGCTTCGGATAGGTGCTCACGGTGGGCGGTCATCAGCTCGCGCGCCTCCGCACGCAGGGCGCGCTCGTCGACGGTGGTGACGCGCCCACCCTCGAACACCACCTCTCCGTGGACGATGGTCATGCGCACCGAACTGCCGTCCTCGCAATGGACGAGCTGGCGCACCAGGTCGTTCAGCGGCGTGAAGGCATGCGTGTCGAGATCGAGCAGGATCAGATCGGCCGCAGCTCCAGGCCTGAGCTGGCCGAGGTCGTCGCCGCGCCGGATCGCGCGTGCGCCACCGCGTGTCGCCGCCTCGAGGAACTCGGGTGCCCGCGGCCAGCGCCGGTCGTCGGGTTCGACCAGCGTCTGCAGCAGCGCACCGGTCTTGGCCGCGAGCCAGAGGTTCGTGGTGTCGTCCGTGTTCATCTCGTCGGTGCCCAGGCACAGCGTGACACCGGCCTCCCGCAGCGCGCGCCAGGGCATCACGCCGCTTCCCAGGCGCAGGTTGCACACCGGGTTGTGGGCCACGCAGCAGCCGGCCTGCGCGAGTAGCGAGATGTCGTCGGCGTCGATCCAGATGGCGTGTACCACCATCATTCGTTCATCGAGCAGGCCGAGGTCGTGCACGTGGCGCACCAGGGACCGGCCGTACTTCAGGTCGCCCAGCACGCGTTGCAGGCGTGTTTCGAGCACATGGGCATTGAACGGCAGGTCGTACGCCCTCGACAGCGCCGACAGGCCGCGGAAGTAGTCGTCGCTGACGCGCTGGGGGGCCGAGCAGGAGATCGCAGCGGCGAGGCGACCGCCCGCCGCGCCGTGCCAGCGGCGGATCAGGTGCTCGTAGAGCCCGAGCAGCTCGGCCGTGTCCTGGCGCGGTGCCGCGTCGAGCTCCGCGCGTTGCGCCGGGCTGAGGATCTCGCGCAGGTAAGGCAGCTTGTCAAGCTCGGGCACATTGGGCTGGTCGATGGCCACCGTGGCGCGGATGCCCACCTGCTCGTACGCGTGCATGATCGCATCGACGCTCTCGCGCGTGGCCCGGGGCACGTGATAGGCGTCGTCGTGGACCGTGGTGATCCCGCGCCGCAGCATCTCCACCGCTCCGAGCTGCGTGCGCACCTGGATCAGCCGCTCGGCCTCGCCCGAGGACGCCAGTGGCGGCACCTCGTGAAGCATGAACAGTTCGAGCGGCATCGCGTCCAGGCAGCCCTTCATCAGGTTGCCGGGCGAGTGGAAGTGGGCATTGATCAGACCGGGCATCGCCAGCATGCCGCGCCCGTCGACGCGCCGGGCGATCGGCCCGGTCCACGCGGCCGCAGCCCCGGGGCCCACGGCAGCGATGCGGGCACCGTCGATCACAACGTCCGCGCGCGGCCACTCGTGGCCCGCGTCGTCCAGAGACAGGACATGGGCATCGGTGACCAGGATGGCGCCGTTGCCCATCACAACCCCATCTCGAACAGCGATCCCCAGCGCGCGGCGGCAGGCGTGGTGTCGACGCCGGTCAGACGCAACGCGTGCCAGACCCCGAGCGCGGTGGTGTCGAACACCGGCAGCCCGAGTTCGGCTTCCAGCGTTGCGGCCATCACGGCAGCGGGAAAGTTGGTGCACAGACAGACGATGGCCTGCGGACGGCCTCGGGCCACCTCGCCGGCCATCGCGGCGATGCGTTCCAGCGGCACGCTGGCATAGGAAAGGTTGTCCGACAGGCCGGCACAGGCCTCGGCCACGACTTCGTAGCCTTCGGCGCCGAGGCAGTCGACCGTCTTGCGCTGCGCCGCCGGGGAGTACGGCGTGACGATCGCGATGCGCCGGATGCCCTTGGCGGACAGCAACGCGTGCAGGCCAAGCACCGAGGTCGTCGCCTGGACCCCGGTCTCGCGGGTGATCGATTCAACCAGCGCACGGTCGTGCGCGAAGCCGATGCCCGCGCCCTTGCTGCCGTTCCACACCAGCACATCGGGCGCGGCGTGGGCCAGCAGTCGGGCCGCCGCCAGCAGGCCGTCGACGGCGTAGGCGTCGGGCGACGGATCCGTGGCGCCGAACACCGGGGTGCGCGAGAAGTGCATCGACACCTCGGGCAGGTCCCGGGCGATGCCCTGCGTGACGCGCTCGACGACGGTGTTGCCCGACGGCGTGATCGTGCCGATGCAATGGCACTGTGCGGCGTAGGCGTCGGCGGCGGTCATATCAATACCCCAGGGCCCGTGGGACCGTCAGTACCAGCTGCGGCACGAACATGCACACGAACAGCAGGCCGTACATCAGCGCGATGAAGGGCCACACGTGCTTCGTCAGCTCGCCGAGCTTGAGCCCGGACACGCCGCAGATGACGAACAGCACCACGCCCACCGGTGGCGTGAGCATGCCGATGACCAGGTTGAACACGAACAGGAAGCCGAAGTGCAGCGGGTCGATGCCGTACTTGAGCGCGATCGGGTGCAGCAGCGGCACCAGCATGATGTAGGCCGCGTTCGACTCGAGGAACATGCCCACGACGAACAGCACCACCGCCACGATCAGCAGGTAGCCGATCGGGCTGCTGGTGATCTGCTGGATCAGCGCCAGCAGCTTGGTGGGCATCTGGTCGATGGTGAGCATGTAGGTCACCACCGACGCGAACGCGATCATCGCGCCGACCACGGCCGAGGTGATCGCGGTGCGCACCAGCGCCTCGGGCAGGTCGGCCAGCGTCAGCTTGCGGGTGACCAGGAAGCCGATCGCCAGCGCGTAGACCACGGCGATCGCCGAGCCCTCGGTGGCGGTGAAGGCGCCGCCCACGATGCCGCCGATGACGACGATGGGCATCATGAAGATGATCCACGAGCGCCTGAGTTCGTGGCCGATGCGGGCCCACGAGAAGGCCTCGCCGGTGAGCGGGAAGCCGCGCTTCTTCGAGATCCAGGCGTTCATCGCCATCATGCCGGCCACCAGCAGCAGCCCCGGCACGATGCCGGCCATGAACAGGCCGCCCACCGACACCGAGGGCCCGGCCATGAAGGCGTAGACGATCATCGCGCCCGACGGCGGGATGATCGGCCCGAGGTTGGCCGCCGCGGCGCAGAGCGCCGCCGAGTAGCCCACGCCATAGTGCTTCTTCAGCGACGGCAGCAGCGTGCTGCCCAGCGCGCTGGCGTCGGCCACGGCCGCGCCGGACACGGTGGACAGGCCCAGGCCGGCGAAGATGGTCACATGACCCAGGCCGCCGCGCACGCGGCCGATGGCCGCGTTGGCGAGGTCGATCAGCCGCTCCATCATGCCGGCCTTGAGCATCAGCTCGCCCGCCAGGATGAAGAACGGGATCGACATCAGCGGGAACGCGTTGACCGCGCTCATCATGCGTGAGGGCAGCAGGTTCAGGTCGACGTCGCTGACCAGCAGGCCGGCGATGGCCGACAGGCCGAGCGAGAACGCGAGCGGCATGCCCAGCAGGGCGACGCCGAAGAACACCAGCAGGATCACGAGGCTCATCGCGCGGGCCTCACTCGGTGGCCACGGCCACGCCGCGCGCCGGGCCGTTGATCGCGATCCACACCAGGTGCAGCGCGCCGTGCACGCCGCCGACGATCAGCGGCACCAGGAACCAGCCGGTGCTGGCCTGCACGGCGCCCATGAGTTCGTCCCACTGGTCGCGCGCGACGGTGACCGACTCCCAGGCCACCAGCAGCAGCGCGCCGGCACACACCAGTGCCACGATGCGCGCGATGGCGCTGCGCACCGCGGCCGGGAACTTCGCCACCACGATCTCCACGCCGATGTGCGAGCCGGTGCGGATACCCAGTGCGATGGCCAGGAAGATGGACCAGACGAAAGTCAGGCGCGCGATCTCGTCGGCCCAATCCAGGGAGCTGTTGAAACCGTAGCGCAGCGCCACCTGGGCGCCGACGACGACCACCATCACCGCCATCGCGGCGCACAGCACCCACGACACGGCGACGTCGAAGGCCGCCAGCACCCAGGCCAGCGGTCGCAGCGCCGCCGGCCCCGCCATCGGGGACCAGCGCGTGAAGGTGACGCCGTGCATCGCGCAGGGCGGCTCAGCCGCCGGCCTTCTTGACCGCCGCCAGCACCTGGTCCACGAGCTGCGCGCCCACGCGCTTGCGCACCTCGTCCACCACGCCCGCGGTGGCCTTGCGCATCAGCTCGCGCTCGCTCTCGGGCATCACGGTGTAGGTCATGCCCTTCTTCTGCAGCTCGGCCAGCGCCTCGCCGTCGGCCTTGGTGGCCATCACGCGCTGGGCGTTGATGGCGTTGGTCATCGCCGTCTGCACGATCTTGCGGTGCTCGGGCGAGAGCGAGTCGAACTTCTTCTTGTTCGCCACCACCGAGATGAAGTCGAAGAAGTGGGCCGTGTTCGACAGGTGCTTCTGCACCTCGAAGAAGCGGCTGGTGAGGATCAGCGCATACGGGTTCTCGTGGCCGTCGATCACCTTCTGCTCCATCGCGGAGTACACCTCCTTGATGTCCATCGCCAGCGGGTTGGCGCCCAGCGCGCGGAAGGTGGCGAGGTGGGTTTCGTTGGGCTGCATGCGGATCTTCAGGCCCTTCAGGTCGGCCATCGTCCGGATCGGCCGCGCACTGTTGGTCACCTGGCGCGCGCCCAGCTCCATGAAACCGAGCGACACGAAGCCCTTGTCGGCCATCTTCGACTCGATCAGGTCACCCACCGCGCCGTCCATCACCTTGTAGGCGACCTCGCGGTTCGGGAACATGAAGGGCAGGCTGACCGCTTCCAGTTCGGGCACGGTGCGCGACAGGAAGGCCATGCCGACCCAGGTCATGTGGATCGTGCCGGCGCGCGTCTGCGTCACGTTCTCCTGCGCGCCACCGAGCTGCATGTTGTCGAACACCTCGATCACGAGGCTGCCCTTGGAGGCCGACTCGACCTCCTTCTTGAACTGCTGCATCGCGATCGACGACGAGTGGTCGGGCGCGAAGTTGCCGGCGATGCGCAGCTTCTCCTGCGCCCAGGCGCCCCCGGCGGCCAGCGCCATCACGGCCGTCCAAGCGGCCTTGCGAACCCATGCTGTCTTCATTGCTGCTCCTGGTTGAACATTTCGCGAACCCGATTGCACGCGATCAGAATAGTTGTTTGGATACAAAGCATCAACGGCTTTGAATCCAATCTGATCGGTGAAAACCCCATGCACCGGCCTGGGGATCGCGCCGACATGGCGCTCCGGTTGAGCAACAACCGCGCCACCCCGCCTCCGATGGCCGGCGCCGAGGCCGGATCCGGACCTGGAATCGCTACGATGGCCGAGGGGCTCCATACCCCGAGGGCGATGCTGGCTTGCGCCTTGCGTAGACCCTCCTCACCGATATACTGACCGCCACTTTGCATTCAAAAGCGGCACTGCTTTGGATACAACCATGCCCCAAACTGGGTCGTCAGCGCGCCAAACCGGCGCATCCGAAAGCCGGGCGGCGCGCGCGCTGCCCAGCGTGGACACGATCCACCAGCGGGTGCTCACGGCCATCGTCGAGCACCGCCTGCCCCCCGGCACCAAGCTGGGCGAGGAGCGGCTGGCCAAGGTGTTCGGCGTCAGCCGCACGCAGATCCGCCAGGTGATCGAGCGGCTGGCGCACGACAGCATCGTCACCGTGCAACTGAACCGGGGCGCCTTCGTCAGCAGCCCCACGGTCGAGGAGGCGCGCGAGGTGTTCGCGGCGCGCCGCCTGATCGAGCCGGACCTGATCCGCCAGGCGATCCGGCGCGCCGGGCCGGCCGAGATCCGCCGCCTGCGCGACCATGTCCAGAGCGAGTCCGACGCCCGCGCCGCCAACGACAAGCGCGCCGTGGTGCGCCTGTCGGGCGAGTTCCACCAGCTCATCGCCGACATCGCCGGCAACCGCTTCCTGGCCAAGACGATGCGCGAGCTGGAGGCGCTGACCTGCCTCGTGATCATCCTGTACGACGCGCCGAACATGCCGGCCTGCCCGTACCACGAGCACAGCGACCTGGTCGACGCGATCGAGGCACGCGACGAGGAGCGCGCGGCGAGCTTCATGGTGGAGCACCTGCGCCACGTGGAGGCCTCGCTCGACTTCGACGGCACCAGCGACGGCGAGATCGACTTCGAGTCGATCTTCGGCGACTGAGATGGGCCCCGCGATGCGCCTGCTCGTCGTCAACGCCAACACCTCCGACATCGTCACCGAGAAGGTGGCGGCCCAGGCGCGCGCCAGCGCCGCGCCCGGCACCGAGGTGGTGGCCGTCACCGGCACCTTCGGCGGCCGCGTCATCGGCACGCGCACCGAGCAGGCCATCGGCGAGCATTCGGCGGTGGCGCTGATGGCACGCCATGCGCCGGGCTGCGACGCGGTGGTGATCGCGGTGTCCTACGACACCGGGCTGCGCGCCGCGCGCGAGATGCTGTCGATCCCCGTGGTAGGCATGACCGAGGCCGGCCTGCTCACCGCCTGCATGCTCGGCGGCCGCATCGGGCTGGTCACCTTCGGCCGCCGCGTGCGGCCGATGTACGAGGAGCTGGTGGCCGGCTACGGCCTGGCCTCGCGCGTGGCCGGCTGGCGCACGCTCGAAAGCACCGCCGCCTACCAGCGCGGCGCCCACGACGCGCTCGACGCCGAGCTGGTGGCCGCGGCCAACGACCTGGTCGACCGCGACGGCGCCGAGGCCGTGCTGCTGACCGGCGCGGTGATGGCCGGCGTGCCGCGCCGGTTGCAGCCGCAGGTACTGGTGCCGCTGGTGGACGGCATCGACTGCGCCGTGCGCCAGGCCGAGCTGCTGCACCGCCTGGGCGCGCCCAAGCCGCGCACGGGCAGCTACGCCCTGCCCAGCCCGCGCGAGAGCGCGAACCTCGACGAACCCCTGGCCCGCCTGCTGCGCGACGGCCCCCTGCCATGACCCTGCCCCTGCGCGGCCACGGCCGCTTCGCCTACCAGCCCATCGTGTCGCGCCCGGCCGCGCGCTGGCCAGGCGGGCAGGGCCTGGCGGTGTACGTGGCGCTGAACCTGGAGCAGTACGCCTGGGGCGAGGGCCTGGTGGAAGACCTCGTGCCCGGCATCCCGGCACCCGACGTCCTGAACAACTCCTGGCGCGAGTACGGCAACCGCGTCGGCGCGTGGCGGCTGATGGCGCTGATGGACACCCTGCAGCTGCCGGTCACGCTGCTGATCAACTCGGCGCTCTATGGCACCTGCCCGCAGCTGGTGGCGGCGTTCCGCGAGCGCGGCGCCGAGATCGCGTCGCATGGGCGCACCAATTCCGAGCACCAGGCCGGCCTCGCCGAAGCCGACGAGCGCGCGCTGATCGACGAGGTGACGCGCGAGATCGCGCGTCACGAGGGCCGGCCGCCCGCGGGCTGGCTGAGCCCCTGGATCGCCGAGACGCCACGCACGCCCGACCTGCTGCACGAGGCGGGCTATCGCTACGTGCTCGACTGGTGCGTCGACGACCAGCCGGTGTGGCTGACCACGCGCACCGGCCGCCTGCTCGCGGTGCCCTACCCGCAGGAGCTCAACGACAGTGCGGCCATCATCGGCCGCCAGGTCGACGCGCACGAGTTCTCGACCATGATCATCGACCAGTTCGACGAGATGCTCGAGCAGTCGCGCGACACGCCGCTGGTGATGGGCATCGCGCTGCACGCGATGATCGCCGGCCAGCCCTTCCGCGTGCGCGCGCTGCGCCGCGCGCTGCAGCACATCGCGTCGCACCGCGACCGCTGCTGGCTCACCACCGCGGGCGCGGTGGCCGACGCGGCGGCCGCCTTCGCGCCCTGACCCGCCGGCGCTCTCGCCGCCGCGAGCTAGGCGCCGATCGAGAACAGCCGGGCGTTGTTGACCGCGTAGACGCGGCCGTCGGCACCCACCGCCGTGGGCGTGTAGGCCTGCGCATAGCCGTTGTTCAGGCGGATGCGCTGCGACAGCGTGTTGGTGGGCAGGTGCCAGCGGTACAGGTAGCCGTCCTCGCTGTTCATCAGCACCGAGCTCGTCGCCGGGTCCACCGCGGCGGTGTTGATGCACCACTCGGTGACGCCGCCGTTGTAGTTGGGGTCGGCGGTGGGGCCGAGCACGGTGATCACCTCGCGCATCACGAAGGTGCTGGAGAAGCGGTCGGGCTGCGACTGCGTGGGGTCGACGATGGCCACCCGGTGCTGGCCGTCGCCGGTGCCGATGTTGGGGTAGCTGTTGTACTTGAGCGCCAGCAGGTACGACGAGGTGCCGGTGTACTGCGGCAGCATCGCGCGCGGCACGATCGACGGCGTGATGTCCCAGCCGAAGCCGCCCGGCACGCCGGCCGGCGCCAGCGCGGCGTCGAACTGCAGCAGCCAGCCGCGGAAGTTGTGCGACGGCGGGTTGGCTTCCAGCACGCCGATGAACACGCGGCCGTCGGGCCCGACGGTGGGCGATGCACTGGCGTTGTCGCTGACCCAGGCTGGCGTGGCAAAGAGCGGGTCGATCAGCGCGCGGCTGGCGATCGGCGCCAGCGTGGTGCTGTCCAGCGCGAGCAGCCGGCCGGTCGCCCGCGTGCCCGAGCCCACCACCTGGTTCACCACCACGTACAGCGTCGCGCCGTCGGCGGACAGTGCCGGCGCGCTGTTGGTCGCGGTCTTGACCATCGTCGCGTCGCCGGCCGCGTCGGCTGCGGCCACCCAGCGCCGGCTGCCGTCAGCCCCCAGGCGCGCGATGCCGCCCACCAGCGCGGACGGGTTGGCGCCGGTCACGGTGAAGCCGAAGTAGAGGTTGCCCGCCGCGTCGGAGGTGATCGGCGTGTTGACGAACACCGTGGCGTCGAAGGTGGCCGACGCACCGGCATAGGCGGCGTCGCCGTAGAACGCCAGCGTCTCGTTGGCGCCGGTGGCACTGTCGGGTGTGGCACGCACGCGGATGCGGCCGCCGGCCATCGGCCAGGCGACGCGCCGGTCCGGCGTGAGCGCCGGGTTGAACGACGGCACCCACGCATGCGGCGGCAGGCGGTAGTCGCTGTCGCCGGCCCACAGCAGCGCGCCGGTGGCGCCGATGCGCGCCTCGACCCGGAACGCGTTGGCGCCGGTCTTCACCGGCACCACCACCGTGTTCTGGCGCGTGATGACGGGCGAGCCGTAGTGGATCAGCAGCGAGCCGCTGCTGGTGTAGCTGGGCGCCAGGTCCACCGGCGTGGTCCACCACACCGTGGTGAGCGGCTGGCTGGCCACCTCGTCCAGCAGCGCGGTGTGCTGCGCATTGCGCGCGAAGCCGAACCATGCCGGACCGTCCACCGGCACCACCGGCGGCGGGGGGGGGGGGGGCGGCGGCAGGTCAGGGCCGCTGTCGCCCCCCCCCCCGCCGCAGCCGGCCAGCGTGAACAGCGAGGACAGCAGCGCGCTGCGGCGCGACACGCCGCCGCCGGTGGCATCGGCGGCAGCGGAAGGTTGATCGGGCGTGGGGGCGGGTTCCATGCGCGCGCAGTGTGCCGCACCCGGCGCGGACGCACGAGCGCCGATTGGCAACCCGATGTGACCCCCCGGACGCCGACCCACCCCACGAAGCGCAGGCGACCGCTCGCGCGGGAGCGCTGCGGCGCCCCTTACAGTGCGCGCTGGCCCACAGCCCCCTCGTCGACTGCATGCCCGCGACTCCCCTGCCCCACCCCCGCGGCGCCATCGCGCAGCGCCTTCGCGTTGCCGCCGCCGGCTCGTTGCTGGGGCTCGGCCTGGGCGCCGGCACCGCGCTGGCCCAGGGCGCCGGCGCCGACTGCGTGGCACTGACCGACGACGCGCAGCGCCTGGCCTGCTACGACCGCGCGCATGGCCGTGGCGCGCCCGCGCCGGTCGCCACCGGCGCCGCCGCCTCCACACCCACATCCGCACCGGCGCCCGCGCCCGCAACGGCGCCGGCCACAGCGCGTCCGTCGGCAGAGGGAGGGCCCGTGGCCGCCGCCGGTGGCGTGAGCCTCGGGCCGCGCTGGGACCTGGACGGGCAGCGCGGCGAGCTGTTCGCGCCGCGCGTGCATCGCCCGGTGTACCTGCTGCCCGTCACCTGGACCGACCGCGTCAACCTGCGTCCGTCGTCGCCCGCGCCCGGTCACACCGTCACCGAGGACCAGGTGCTGCGCGAGCTGGAAGCCAAGTACCAGCTGAGCCTGAAGACCAAGTTCTCGCACGGCCTGCTGGGCACGCCGGTGTCGCTGTGGGGGGCCTACACGCAGTCGTCGCGCTGGCAGGTCTACAACGGCGCCGCGTCGCGCCCCTTCCGCGAGACCAACTACGAGCCCGAACTCATCTTCGCGATGCCGCTGCAGGGCGAGCTGGCGGGCTGGAACCTGCGCCTGGCATCGCTGGCACTGAACCACCAGTCCAACGGCCGCTCGCTGCCGCTGTCGCGCAGCTGGAACCGCGTGATCGGCACGCTGGGCGCGGAGCGCGGTGCCTGGACGCTGGAGCTGCGCCCGTGGCTGCGCATCCGCGAGAACGCCGAGAGCGACGACAACCCGGACGTGGAGGACTACGTCGGCCGCGGCGAGCTGCGCATCGCCCGCCACGGCGGCGACCATGGCCTCGTGCTGCAGCTGCGCCATTCGCTGCGCGGCGGCGACCGCTCGCGCGGCTCGGCCCAGCTCGAATGGGCCTTCCCGCTGTCGGGCGTGCTGCACGGCTACCTGCAGGTGTTCCGCGGCTACGGCGAGAGCCTGGTCGACTACAACCTGCGGCAGACCAAGCTCGGCCTGGGCGTGGCCATCGCCGGCTGGCAGTAGGCGCGGCCGGGCGCCGCGGGCCCGCTTGCTATACTCCCGCGCTTCGTGCGCCGGTGTAGCTCAGTTGGTAGAGCAGCGCATTCGTAATGCGAAGGTCGGGAGTTCGACTCTCTTCACCGGCACCAACGATCCCCAGGGCCTGCCTCCGCGCAGGCCCTGTTCCCTTCGGGCACCTGCCGCTCCCTGCCGCCTTGGAATCGTCGTTGGCACGCGTGGCACGGCAGGGTTGCCGTGACAATGCGGGCCTATCGAAGTCTTTTGGCCACAGACCCGACAGGTTGAACACGGTTCAGGCTCTCGGCCGAGTCTGCGGGCTTGACCCGAAAACGGGCCTCGAAGGCCCCTGACGCTCGCGGTTCTGGACATTGGCTTCGCACAGACACCCGCCAGGACCCCCATGACCGCCGATGACCTGCTCGACCCGCTGATCGGCCCCGGTTTCAAGGGCTTCCCCCACGACCGCCCCGCGCTGCGTCGCAGCGCCATCGCCCAGGCCGGATGGAACGTGCTGGCCGGTGACCTGCCGTTTCCGGTCGCCGTGCTCAAGCGCGACGCGGTGGCACACAACGTGGACTGGCTGCAACGCCAGGCGCGCCACTGGGGCATCGACCTGGCGCCGCACGGCAAGACGACGATGTCGCCGCAGCTGTTTCGGCGCCAGCTCGACGCCGGTGCCTGGGGCATCACCTTCGCCACGGTCACCCAGCTCGCGGTCGGCGTGGCGTCCGGCGTGCGCCGCGCGTTGATCGCCAACCAGGTGCTGGGCGACGCGGACCTGGCAGCGATCCAGCGCCTGCTGCGCGAGCATGCCGGGCTGCGCATCGTGTTCCTCGTCGATTCGACCGCGCAGCTGGACCTGATCGAGGCCTGGGCGGCGCGGCAGGCCGGCTGCGTGCCCTTCGACGTGCTGCTCGAGCTGGGCCTGCCGGGCGGCCGCACCGGCTGCCGCTCGCACGACGAGGCGCTGGCGCTGGCTCGGCGGCTGCACGCCAGTGCTGCGGTGCGACTTGCCGGCCTCGAATGCTATGAAGGACTGGGTGCCCAGGGCCGCAGCGAGGTCGACGTGCCTTATGCACAGGCGCTGATGGACCGCGTGGAGGCGCTCGCGCGCGAATGCGACCAGCACCAGCTCTTCGACACCGACGAGGTGCTGATGTCGGCCGGCGGATCGGCCATCTTCGACCTCGTGGCGACGCGACTGACGCCGAGGCTGAGCCGCCCCGTGCGCGGCCTGCTGCGCTCGGGCTGCTACATCACGCACGACCATGGCCACTACAGGCGTCTGGTGAACGTGCTCGAGTCGCGCCTGGGCTGCGCCCCGGGGGCCGCGCTGCTGCCCGCCCTCGAAGTCTGGACCCACGTGCAGTCCTGCCCCGAGCCGGGCCTCGCGCTGCTGGCTGCGGGCCGGCGCGACCTGTCGTTCGACATCGAGATGCCGATGCCACTGCTGCGCGCGGCGCCTGGTGTGCTGTCGCCGCGCGCCGTGCCGGCCGGCTGGCGCGTCACGGCACTCAATGACCAGCACGCCCACCTGCGCTGGGAGCCGGGCGCACACGTCGACTCGCCAAGGGTCGGGGAGCGCATCGCACTCGGCATTTCGCACCCCTGCACCACCTTCGACAAGTGGCATTGGATGCCTCTGGTCGACGACCGGTACCGCGTCGTCGACGCGGTGGTCATGCACTTCTAGGCGCCGCCCCGGGCGCCTCAGGCGCCGATGCGCAGCACGATCTTGCCCAGGTGCAGGTTGGCCTGCATGTGGGCCTGGGCGGCCGGCAGGTCGGCGAAGTCGAACACGCGGTCCACCAGCGGCACGATGCGGCCGTCGGCCAGCGCGGGCAGCAGGTCCGCGGCGAACGCCGGCACGCCGGCGGCGCGCTGGTCGGCGCTGCGCAGCTTGTTGGACACGCCGAACAGCGTGAGCCGCCTGGCGTGCAGCGCCTGGAGGTCGAGTTCGGCCCGCAGCGTGTGGTCGACATAGCCGACGGTGGCCAGGCGCCCCTCGAACGCCATCGCGCACACGCACTCCGCGAACACGCTGCCGCCCACGGTGTTGACGACGAGATCGGCCCCGTGGTCAGCGGTGGCGCGCATCACGGCACTGGCGAAGTCGGGGGCGCGCGTGGCCAGCGCCACGTCCAGGCCCAGGGCCTCCAGCCGGCGCAGCTTGTCCGGCGAGCCGGAGGTGCCGATCACCCGGGCCCCCAGCGCCTTGGCCGCCTGCAGCGACGCCACCCCCACGCCGGAGGCCACGCCGGCCACGAGCAGCCACTCGCCGGGCGCCAGCCGGCCCTGCAGCACGAGCATGTCGTGCACCACGAGGAAGGTCAGCGGCACGGCGGCCGCGCGGTCCATCGACAGCGCGCCGGGCACCGGCAGCGCCTCGCGGGCGTCCATCAGGGCGTACTCGGCGAAGGCGCCGGCACAGCGCCCCATCACGCGCTGGCCGGGCTCGACGCCGTGCACGCCCGGACCGCAGGCCACCACCTCGCCAGCCCCTTCCATGCCGGCCGGCCTGGACGCCCCGCCCTTGACCAGACCGCCGGGGATGAACTCGCCGCGGTTGAGCCCGGCCGCATGCATGCGCAGCAGCACCTGGCCGGCACCGGGCTCGGGCACCGGCCCGTCGCGCCGGAACACCACCGCCTCCGTGCCCTGCACGGCCACGTGATAGGCCTTCATCAACGCCCCTTGAACACCGGGCGGCGCTTCTCCATGAAGGCGCGCCGGCCCTCGGCATAGTCCTCGCTGTCGAAGCAGGCGCGGGTCAGTTCGCGGCTGCGCTCCAGGCCGGCGCCGGGCGGCCCGTCGAGCAGCGCGCCCACGGTGGCCTTGGCCGCCGCGATGGTCAGCGGCGCGTTGTCGCCAATGGCGCCCACGTACTCGGCCAGCAGGGCCGGCAGCGCGTCGGCCGCGGCCACGCGCGTCACCAGGGCCAGCCGCAGCGCCTCGGCGGCGTCGATGCGGCGCGCGGTGAAGAACAGATCCCTCGCGGCACCGGCGCCGACGAGATCGATCAGGTTCTTCAGCGCGGAATCGCGATAGCCCAGGCCCATGCGCGCGGCAGGTATGCCGAACACGGCATCGTCCGCCGCGATGCGGACGTCGCAGGCCATCGCCACGTTGAGCCCGGCACCGAGGCACCAGCCGCGCACGCAGGCCAGCGTCGGCCGGGGCAGGCGCTGGATCGCCTCCAGCGCGTCCTCCGACAGGGTCTCGTAGCGGGCGACGGCGTCCTGCGAGGCGCGCTGGTCCTCGAACTGGGAAATGTCGGCGCCGGAGGCGAAGGCGCGGCCGCCGGCCCCCTGGAACACGACCAGCCGCACGCGCTCGTCGGCGGCGGCCTGCGCCAGCAGCGGCGGCAGGGCCTGCCACATGTCGACGGACAGCGCGTTGTGCCGCGCCGGGTTGTCGAACACCAGGTGCAGTGCCACCCCTTCCAGCCGAACCTTCACGCGGTCGGTGCCGCTGACGTACTCCGCGCCCATCGCCGCGCTCCCTGTGCCCGGGGCCCCGGCCCCTGTGCCGGCAGTGTTGGCGCCTGCCACAAAAGTGTCAACACTTCGGACCTCATCGAAAACACCCAGGGCCGGGTTGCCGACAGGTCGATAGCATCCGGCGCATGCCCGCACGTGCCACTCCCACCCGCAAGGCGGCCGCCGCCGCAGCCCCCGCGCCACGCGACGGCCCGGGCCTGGCGCAGGGCATCTGCGACCAGCTGCAGCAGATGATCTACGGCGGCGAGATCGCCGCCGGCGAGCGCCTCAACGAGGCCGCGCTGGCGCTGCGCATGGGCACCAGCCGGGGGCCGATCCGCGAGGCGATCCGCATGCTCACCGGCATCGGCCTCGTGGTGGCGGTGCGCAACCGCGGCGTGTTCGTGCGCGAGATCTCCGTGCGCGAGATGCTCGAGATCTACGAGCTGCGCGCGCTGCTGTTCGGCCAGGCGGCCGAGCATGCCGCCGAACACCTGGACAGCGCGGCCCGCGCGGACTTCGAGGCGCTGCTCGACGGCATGGACGAGGCCTGCGCCGCCGGCGACGGCCAGCGCTACTACGTGCTGAACCTGCGCTTCCACGACCTGGTGCTGGCGCAGTGGCCGAACCGGCGCGCCCGCCGCGCCTACGAGGACCACGCCAAGGAGCTCCACCTCTACCGGCGCCGCTACTTCAATGCGCCGGTGAACATGCGGCGCTCGAACAATGAGCACCGTCGCATCTACGAGGCCATCGCGGCCGGCGCCGCCGACCGCGCCGGCCGGCTCGCCCGCGCCCATGTGCTCCAGGGCCGGCAGCGGCTGCTGTCGACGCTGGCGCTGCCCGACCAACCGCCCCTGAGGAGACACGCATGAAACGTCGCACCCTGCTGCAGAGCGCCCCGGCCCTGCTCGGCCTGCCGGCCTGGGCCCAGTCGGCCTACCCGAACAGGTCCATCCGCTACATCATCCCGGTGGCGCCCGGCGGCGGCAGCGACTTCGTCGGCCGCACCGTCACCGATCGCTGGGGCCAGGTGCTCAGGCAGAGCTTCGTCGTCGACAACCAGAGCGGCGGCGGCGGCACGATCGCCTGCCAGGCCACGGCGCGCGCGGCACCGGACGGCTACACGCTGATGCAGGGCTACGTGGCCACGCACGGCACCAGCCCGGCGACGCGCAAGGTGCCCTACGACGCGATCAGGGACTTCACCCCGGTGGGCATGATCGGCGGCACGCCCAACGTGCTGGTGGTCAACGCGTCGCTGCCGGTCGCCAACCTCAAGGAATTCGTCGAATACCTGCGGAAGAACCCCGGGCGCCTGAGCTACGGCTCGGCCGGCGCGGGGTCGCTGACGCACCTGACGATGGAGCTGTTCAAGCAGCAGGTCGAGTCGTTCATCGTCCATATCCCCTACCGCGGCATCGCGCCGGCCTTCACCGACCTGATGGGCGGCCAGACGCAGGCGATGTTCCCGGGCCTGGCGGCCGCGGTGCCGCACATCCGGTCCGGCCGCGTGCGCCCGCTGGCGGTGACCGGCAAGGACCGGCATCCCCTCTTCAAGGACCTGCCCACGCTGGAGGAGTCCGGCTTCAAGGGCTTCGACGCCCAGCAGTGGTACGGCGTGGTCGGCCCGGCCGGCCTGCCCGCGCCGATCGTGCGGCAGCTCAACGAGACGCTGTCGTCCGTGCTGTCCACGCCGGAACTGCGTGAGAAGCTGTCGATCGAGGCGCTGGAGCCCACCCCGATGAGCCCGGACCGCTTCGGCGAGTTCATGCGTGCCGACATCGCGCGCTGGACCCAGATCGCCAAGGCCCGCAACATCCAGCTCGACAGCTGAGACCCGCCACGCACAGGACTCGCAGCCCCATGGCCCGCAACACCCAGGTCGCCGCCGACCACCACGCCCCGCCCGTCACCGAGATCCTGGCCCGATTCGTGGCCGAGCACCCGAGCCGGGGCTGGAGCGACGCGATCGACCACGAGGCGCACCGCACCTTCCTCAACTGGGTGGGCTGCGCCGTCGGCGCCGCGCACCACGACACCCTGCGCGCGGCGCTGGCGGCGGTGCAGGCGCTGCAGCCCGCGCCCCAGGCCAGCCTGCTGGGCCGGCGCGAGCGCGTGGACATGGCCGGCGCGGCGCTGCTCAACGGCATCAGCTCGCACACCTTCGACTTCGACGACACCCACCTCAAGACCATCATCCACCCGGCCGGCCCGGTGGCCAGCGCGCTGCTGGCGCTGGCCGAGCACGGCGGCGCTAGCGGCCGTGCGCTGATCGACGCGCTGGTGCTGGGCATCGACGTGAGCTGCCGCGTCGGCAACGCGATGTACCCCGACCACTACGACCGCGGCTGGCACATCACCGGCAGCACCGGCAGCGTCGGCGCCGCGGCGGCCTGCGCCCGCCTGCTCGGGCTGGACGCCCACGGCACCGCGATGGCGATCGGCATCGCGGCGTCGCAGCCGGTGGGCGTGCGCGAGCAGTTCGGCACCATGACCAAGCCGTTCCACCCTGGCGGCGCGGCGCGCGCCGGCCTGATGGCCGCGCTGATGGCGCAGCACGGCTACACCGCCAGCCCGCGCGCCCTGGAGGCGCCGCGCGGCATGATGCAGACGATCTCCACCAAGAACGACTGGTCCGAGATCACGTCGGAACTGGGCCAGCGCTTCGAGATCGGATTCAACACCTACAAGCCGTTCGCCTGCGGCATCGTGATCCACCCGAGCATCGACGCCTGCACGCAGCTGCGCGCCCAGGGTGTGCGGCCGGAGCAGGTGGAGCGCATCGAGCTGAAGGTGCACTCGCTGGTGCTCGAACTCACCGGCAAGAAGGAGCCGGCCGACGGGTTGCAAGCGAAGTTCAGCGTCTACCACGGCTGTGCCGCGGGCCTGACCTTCGGCCGCGCCGCCGAGGAGGAGTTCGACGACGCCATCGTCAACCGGCCCGACATGGTGGCGCTGCGGCGCAAGGTGGTGGCCACGGTGGACGACGCGATCGACGAGGCCAGCGTCGACGTGACCGCGGTGCTGGCCGACGGCCAGCGCGTGCACGTGTTCGTGGAACACGCCATCGGCTCGCTGGCCAACCCGATGACCGACGCCCAGCTCGAAGGCAAGTTCCGCGGCATGTCCGAACCGGTGCTCGGCGCCGCGCGCAGCAGCGAACTGATCGGCGCATGCTGGAACGTCGGCTCGGCGGCCGACCTGCGCGACCTGGCCCGCCTGGCCACGCCCGGCTGACCGCCGCGCCTCAGCCGCGCCCTGCGGCAGCCCGGGCGTCGCGGCGTGGGCCGGCCGGGGCGCGCGCCGCCCGCGCCGGCACCGACGACTCGTCGAACAGGTCGTACAGCTTCTGGGCCGCCGGCGACAGCGGCCGGCCGCGCTTGCGGATCAGGCCCACGCGCCGCGTGACGACGGGGTCCGTGAGCGGCACGCTCACCAGTAGCGGGTGGTCCGGCCCCGGCATGGCCATCGACGGCACGGCCGCCAGCCCCAGCCCGGCCTCGACCAGGCCGAGCATGGCCGTCACGTGCTGGGTCTCGAAGATGGCCGTGGGCCGCCGCGCCGCGCCGGACAGGGCCTGGTCGATCAGCAGCCGGTTGCCGGACGTGCGGTGCACCGAGATGAAGTCGTGGTCCGCCAACTCGGCCCAGGCCACCTTGCGCCGCCGGGCCAGCGGGTGGTCGCGCCGGCAGGCGGCCACGAAGCGGTCGTCGACCAGGGGCCGGAACTCCAGGTCGCCCTCCTGCGAGCCGATGAAGTTGATGCCGAAGTCCGCCTCGCCGCTGGACACCGCCGTCAGCACCTCGTTGGCGCCGGCGTCGCGCAGCCGGACCCGCACGCGGGGATTGGCGGCGTGGTAGCGCGCGATGACGCGCGACAGGAAGTAGTTGACGGTGGACGGCACGCAGGCGACGGTGACCTCGCCCATGCGCGTGGCGGCCACGCCGCGCACCGACAGCAGCGTCGTGTCCAGCTCGTCCAGCAGGAAGCGCACCCGGCGCTCGAACTCCCGGCCCACCGTGGTCAGCGCCACGCGCCGCGTGGTGCGCTCCAGCAGCAGCACGCCGAGCGCCTGCTCGAGCTTGTCGATGCGCCGGCTGAGCGCCGGCTGCGACAGGTGCACGGCCTCGGCGGCCTTGCCGAAGCTGCCGAGCTCGGCCACGGCGCGAAAGGCCTGCAGGTCGTTGAGGTCGAAGTTCATCGCCATTGATGCGTATTGTCGATCAATCGATCAGAACAATGCAATTCACAGATGAGGCCGACCTGACGACCATGCCGGCATGCCACGCGAGATCCCCTGCGTCCTCATGCGTGCCGGCACTTCGCGCGGCCCGTTCTTCCTGCGCGACTGGCTGCCCAGCGACGAGCACGAGCGCGACGAGACGCTGATCGGCGCGATCGGCGCGTCCGACCTGCTGCAGGTCGACGGCGTCGGCGGCGGCAGCACCCTGACGAGCAAGGTGGCGATCGTGTCGCGCTCGTCCGAGCCGGGCTGCGACGTCGACTACCTGTTCGCCCAGGTCGGCGTGGGGCAGAAGTCCGTCGACACCCGGCCCAACTGCGGCAACATGCTGTCGGGCGTGGCCCCCTTCGCCATCGAGCAGGGGCTCGTGCCGGCGCAGGACGGCCAGACCACCGTGCGCGTGTTCAACGTGAACACGCGCTCGCGCATCGACGTCACCGTGCTGACGCCGGGCGGCCGCGTCACCTACGAGGGCCAGACCGGCATCGACGGCGTCGCCGGCACGGCCGCGCCGGTGCGCCTGAACTTCCTGGACGCCTGGGGCTCGGTCACCGGCTCCCTGTTCCCGACCGGCCAGCCGATCGACCGCATCGACGGCCTGGACGTGACCTGCATCGACGCGGCGATGCCGATGGTGCTGCTGCGCGCCGCCGACCTGGGCCTGCACGGGCGCGAGTCGCCCGAGTCGCTGGACGCCGACCGGGCCCTGCTCGACCGGCTCGAGGCGGTCCGCGTGGCGGCCGGCGAGCGCATGGGCCTGGGCGACGTGCGGGGCAGCGTGGTGCCCAAGCCGGTGATCGTCAGCGCCGGCGACGACGACGCCAGCATCACCTCGCGCTACTTCACGCCGCGGCGCTGCCACGCGTCGCATGCCGTCACCGGCGCCATCGGCGTGGCCACGGCGTTCGCGCTGCCCGGCACCGTGGCCAGCGCCGCCGCGCCGCTGGTCGGCGTGCACACGGTGTCGGTGCTGCACCCGCAGGGCCGCATCGACGTCGAGGTGGCGGTGTCGGCCGACTCGCGCATCGAGCGCGCGTCGCTCGTGCGCACCGCCCGCGCCATCTTCAAGGGGACGCTGCAGATCCCCGACTACGTGTTCTCGAAGTCCACCCAGACCGCCCACCCAGGAGACCGACCCATGAAACAGATCATCGCGCCGCTGCTCGCCACGGCGCTGGCCGCCACGCCGGCCATGGCCCAGACCTTTCCCAGCAAGACGATCACGATCGTCGTGCCCACCGCGGCCGGCGGCGGCAACGACGCGATGGCGCGCACCATCGCCCAGAAGCTCGGCCCGCTGCTGGGCCAGACCATCATCATCGACAACCGCGCGGGGGCCAACGGCTCGATCGCCAGCGAGTTCGTCGCCCGGGCCGCCCCGGACGGCCACACCCTCATGTTCGGCTACATCGCCACCCATGCGATGAACCCGTCGCTGCAGAAGCTGCGCTACGACCCGGTGGCCGACTTCGAGCCGATCGGCCTCGTGGGCTACTCCCCGACCCTGATGGTAGCCAACGCCACGACGCCGATCAAGGACGTGAAGGACCTGATCGCGCAGCTCAAGGCCAAGCCGGACAAGTACACCTACGCGTCGGCCGGCAACGGCACGGCGCCGCACTTCGCTGCCGAGCTGTTCAAGATCAACGCCGGCGTGGTGATGCTGGGCGTGCCCTACAAGGGCTCGGCGCCCGCCGTCAGCGACACCATCGGCGGGCAGACGCAGGTGATGTTCCCGAGCTTCTTCACGGCCCTGCCGCATGTGCGGTCCGGCAAGCTCAAGGCCCTGGCCGTGGCCGGCCCGAAGCGCTCGCCGCTGCTGCCCGACGTGCCGACGCTGAAGGAAGCGGGCGTGGACGGCGTGGAGGTGCAGCAGTGGTACGGCTTCTTCGCACCCGCCCGCACGCCCAAGCCGGTGATCGACCAGCTGAACAAGGCGCTCAACCAGGTGCTGGCCGACAAGGACACCATCAAGCGCATCGAGGACCACGGTGCCGACGTCGAGTCCAGCACGCCGCAGGAGTTCGGCAACCTCGTCAAGTCGGAACTCGTCAAGTGGAAGGCCGTGGTCCAGAAGGCCCGCCTCACCGCCGACTGACCAGCCGCCGCGCCGCTGAATGAACACACCCCAAAGAAACACCACCCGAGGATCGACATGAACCATGCCTTCACCCTGGCCGGCCTGCTCTGCGCCGCCACCGCCACCACCGCCACGGCCCAGTCCAGCGTCACCCTGGGCGGCATCGTCGACGCCGGCGTGCGCCACGTCAGCAACGACGGCGCCGGCTCGGCCAAGTCGATGGTCAGCGGCTCCAACTCCACCAGCCGCTTCTTCATCCGCGGCACCGAGGACCTCGGCGGCGGCCTGAGCGCCGGCTTCCACCTGGAGCACGGCCTGAACCTGACCAACGGCGCCCAGGCCTCGAGCGTGGCCGGCCAGTTCTGGGACCGCCGGTCGACCGTGAGCCTGGCGTCGCGGTCCCTGGGCGAGATCCGCATGGGCCGGGACTTCGTGCCCTCCTACTCCAACTGGAGCCCGTTCGATCCCTTCAGCTATGTCGGTGCCGCGGGGTCCAACAACCTGATCAGCGCCACGCCCCAGGGCCCGATCCGCGCCGCCTTCGGCACCAGCCCCAACACCACGGTGCGCGCCAACGACGCCGTGCAGTGGCTGATGCCGTCGGGCTGGGGCGGTCTCGAGGGCGGCGTGATGCTGGCGCCCAGCGGCGGCGGCACCGTCGCCAACGGCCGCAACAAGGTGATCGGCGCCCGCCTGGGCTGGGCGGGCGGCCCGGTGCGCGTGTCGGCCGCCGTCACGACGACGCAGAACAACCTCACCACCGTCGGCAAGTTCAAGGACCACGCCCTGGCGGCGGCCTACGACGTGGCCGGCATCCGCCTCGGCGCGGCCTGGCGCCGCTTCGAGTACGCACAGGCCGAGCAGACGAACCTGCTGCTCAGCGCGACCGCGCCGGTGGGCACGTCGGGCCAGGTCAGGCTGTCCTGGGGCCGGGCCGACTTCGACGGCCGCGTCGGCACCACCGACATCAGCGCCAACGGGGCACGCCAGCTCGGCCTTGGCTACGTCCACAGCCTGTCCAAGCGCACGGTGCTTTATGGCACGCTGTCGAACCTCGACAATGCCGGCGCACTGACCCTGGCCGTGCCGGGCGGCAACAGCGGTATGACCGCCGGGGGCGCGTCCAAGGCCTACGAGTTCGGCGTGCGCCACAATTTCTGACCCCTCATGAGCAGCGACCTGGCTTCCCTGCGCGACTGGATCGGTCGCCACGAGTCCCATCACGACACGATCACCGCCGCGCCGGTGCAGGCGCTGGGGGCCACGCTCGACCATGCGCCCACCGAGGTGGCCGACGGCATGGCGCTGCCGCCGCTGTGGCACTGGCTGTACTTCCTGCCCAAGCATCGCCAGAGCGAGATCGGGCCGGACGGCCATGCACGGCGCGGCGGCTTCCTGCCGCCGGTGCCGCTGCCGCGCCGCATGTGGGCGGGCAGCCAGTTCGAGTTCCGCGCGCCGGTGCGCGTGGGCGACCGCGCCGAGCGGCGCTCCACCATCGACGACGTCACCGTCAAGCAGGGCCGCACGGGCACGCTGGTGTTCGTCAAGGTGCGGCACGAGGTGCGCTGCAACGGCGCGGCCGACCCGGCGATCGTGGAGTTCCACGACATCGTCTACCGCGACGCGCGGCGGCCCGGCGATGCCGAGCCCCCGCCACAGGCCGCGCCGGCCGACCCGCAGTGGCAGCGCGAGATCGTGCCCGACGACGTGCTGCTGTTCCGCTACTCGGCACTCACCTTCAACGGCCACCGCATCCACTACGACCGGCGCTACGTCACCGAGGTCGAGGGCTACCCCGGCCTGATCGTGCACGGCCCGCTGATCGCCACGCTGCTGATGGACCTGCTGCGCCGCGAGCTGTCGCAGGCCGACGTGGCCACCTTCCGCTTCCGCGCCGTGCGGCCCACCTTCGACCTGAACCCGTTCCGCGTCAGCGGCCGGCGCGACGGCGCCCAGGTGCACCTGTGGGCGCAGGACCACGAAGGCTGGCTCACGATGGACGCCAGCGCCACGCTGCGGAGCTGAGGATGCAGCCACTGAAGGGCGTGACCGTCGTCGCGCTGGAACACGCCATCGCGGCACCGTTCGCCACGCGCCAGCTCGCCGACCTGGGCGCCCGCGTGATCAAGGTCGAGCGGCCCGGCAGCGGCGACTTCGCCCGCGGCTACGACCAGCGCGTGCGCGGGCTGGCCTCGCACTTCGTCTGGACCAACCGCAGCAAGGAGAGCCTGACGCTCGACGTCAAGCATCCGCGGGCGGCCGAGCTGCTGCAGCAGCTGGTGATCGACAAGGCCGACGTGGTGGTGCAGAACCTCGCCCCCGGCGCCGCCGCCCGGCTCGGCATGTCCTGGGACGCATTGAGCGGGCGCCGGCCAGACCTGATCGTGTGCGACATCTCCGGCTACGGCGACGCGCCGGACGCACCCGGCCCCTACCGCGACCGCAAGGCCTACGACCTGCTGATCCAGAGCGAGTCGGGCTTCGTGTCGATCACCGGCACGCCACAGGAGCCGTGCAAGGCCGGCCTGTCGATCGCCGACATCGCCGCGGGCATGTACGCCTACAGCAACATCCTCGCGGCGCTGCTGCAGCGCCGCATCGACGGCCGCGGCCGCCGCATCGACCTGTCGATGCTCGAGGCGATGGGCGAGTGGATGGGCTACCCGCTGTACTACGACTTCGACGGCGCCGCGCCGCCGCCGCGTGCCGGCGCGGCCCACGCCACCATCTACCCCTACGGGCCGTTCGAGGCCGGCGACGGCAAGTCGGTGATGCTCGGCCTGCAGAACGAGCGCGAATGGCAGCAGTTCTGCGCCAAGGTGCTGCTGCGACCCGAGCTGGCCGACGACGAGCGCTTCCGGGGCAACGCGCAGCGCACCGCGCACCGCGAACTGCTGCGCGGCCTGATCCTCGACACCTTCTCCACGCTCACGTCGACACAGGTGCTGCAGCGCCTGGAAGACGCGCAGATCGCCAACGCCCAGGTCAACGACATGGCGGGCCTGTGGGCGCATCCGCAGCTGCAGGCACGCCAGCGCTGGCGCACGGTCGATTCGCCGGCCGGCGCGCTGCCCACGCTGCTGCCGCCGGGGTCCTGGGACGACGGCGACCCGGCGCTCGGGCCCGTGCCCGCGCTGGGCCAGCACACCGACGCGATCCTGGCCGAGCTGGGCCTGGGCCCGGAAGAGATCGGCGCGTTGCGCGCGGCCCAGGCCGTGTGAGCCGTGCGCCTGGCATGAGCCCGCTGCCGCGCAGCTATCTCTTCGTCCCGGGCGACCGGCCCGAGCGCTTCGCCAAGGCGCTGGCCAGCGGCGCCGACGCCGTGGTGGTGGACCTGGAGGACGCCGTGGCGCCGACCGCCAAGGCCGCGGCCCGGGACCATGTCGCCCGGCTGCTCGACGACGACGCGGACCGCGCGCGGATCGTCGTGCGCATCAACGACGAGGCCGCCGACGGCTTCGAGGCCGACCTCGACCTGCTGCGCCGGGGCCGGGCCTGCGCCGTCATGCTGCCCAAGGCCGAGCGGCCGGCCACGATCGCCCGCCTGCGCGACGCCTGCCCCGACATCGCCGTGCTGGCGCTTCTGGAAAGCGCCCGCGGCGTGCTCGCCGCCGAGGCCGTGGCCGGCGCGCCGGGCGTGCAGCGCCTGGTCTTCGGCACCATCGACTACGCGCTCGACATGGGCCTGCACGGCGATCTCGCCGACAGCGTGGGCCTGGACGCCGCGGCCGCGCGCATCGCGATGGCGTCGCGGGCCTGGGGTCTCGCCCCGCCGGTGGCCGGCGTCACGGCCGCCGTGAACGACGACGAGCGGCTGCACGGGGACCTGCTGCGCGCCCGCGCCCACGGCTTCGCGGCCAAGCTGTGCATCCATCCGCGCCAGGTGCCGCTCGTGCATGCGGCGCTCGCGCCCGGGGCCGACGAGGTGGCCTGGGCCCGCCGCGTGCTGGCCGCCGCCGAGGGCGCCCACGGCGCCGTGCTCCTGGACGGCCGCATGATCGACCGGCCTGTGATCGAATTCGCCCGGCGCGTCCTGGAACGCGCCCCCTGACACCACGAACCGAGGGACCCCATGGCCGCCAGCATCATCGACTCCACGATCTTCCAGGGCATCTTCACCACCGACGCGATGCGGCACGTGTGGTCCGACGAGAACCGCACAGCCCAGTACGTGAAGATCGAGCGTGCGCTGGCCATCGTGCAGGGCCGGCTGGGCATCATCCCGCAGGAGGCCGCCGACGAGATCGTGAGCCACTGCCACATCGACCGCATCGACATGGCGCGCTTGCGCCAGCAGACCGAGCGCATCGGCTACCCGATCCTGGGCGTGGTGACGCAGATCAACCAGAAGTGCCGCGACAAGCTCGGCGAGTACGTGCACTGGGGCGCCACCACGCAGGACATCACCGACACCGCCACCGTGCTGCAGATCCGCGAGGCGCTGGAGCTGGTGGACGCGGAGCTGGCCGCGATCGCCCTCGCGCTGGCGAAGCTGGCCCGGGAGCACCGCCTGACGCCGGTGATCGGCCGCAGCAACCTGCAGCAGGCGATCCCCGTGACCTTCGGCTACAAGATGGCCGGCATCCTGGCCGCGGTGCTGCGCCACCGCGAGCGCATCGCTCAGCTGCGCACGCGGGTGCTGGTGGGCGAGTTCGCCGGCGCGGCCGGCACGCTGGCGTCGCTGGAGCGCGGCGCGATGGAGACCCAGGCCGGCCTGTGCGCCGAACTCGGTCTGGGCCAGCCGGTGATCGCCTGGCACACCATCCGCGACAACATCGCCGAGGTGGGCTCGGTGCTGGGCCTCATCGGCGGCACCCTGGGCAAGCTCAGCACGGACGTCAAGCTGATGATGCAGACCGAGGTGGGCGAGGTGTACGAGCCCTACCACCACGGCCGCGGCAGCAGCAGCACGATGCCGCAGAAGCGCAACCCGATCAGCAGCGCCTACACCCACGGCGCGATCAGCGTGCTGCGCCAGCACGCCGCCGCGCTGATGGACGCGATGGTGGCCGACCACGAGCGCAGCACCGGCCCGTGGCAGATCGAGTGGATCGTGCTGCCCGAGGCCTTCTGCCTGCTGGCCGGCGCGCTCAGGCAGATGCGCACCGTGCTCGAAGGCCTGGAGGTGGACGTCGAGGCGATGCGGCGCAACATCGACATGACCGGCGGCCTGGTGATGAGCGAGGCGGTGATGATGGGCCTGGGGCCCTACATCGGCCGCGAGTACGCGCACGACCTCGTGTACGACCTGTGCCGCGAGTCGCTGAAGACGAAAACGCCGCTGATCGACCTGCTGGCCGCGCACCCGGAGATCGCCCGCCACGTCGACCGTGCCGCGCTGCAGCGCATGCTCGACCCGGCCAACTACCTCGGCCAGTCCGGCGTGATGGTCGACCGCGTGCTCGCGGCAATGGACGCCGCATGACGCTGCCCCCCGAGCGCCTGCGCTCCGCGCGCTGGTTCGCGCCCGACGACTTCCGCTCCTTCGGGCACCGCTCGCGCTTCATGCAGATGGGCTACGGCCCGGCCGACTGGGCCGGCAAGCCGGTGATCGCCATCGTCAACACCTGGAGCGACGCCAACCAGTGCCACGCGCACTTCAAGCAGCGGGTGGACGACGTCAAGCGCGGCGTGCTGCAGGCCGGCGGGTTCCCGCTCGAACTGCCGGCGATCAGCCTGTCCGAGCCGATCGTCAAGCCCACCACCATGCTGTACCGCAACTTCCTCGCGATGGAGACCGAGGAACTGCTGCGCTCGCACCCGGTGGACGGCGCGGTGCTGATGGGCGGCTGCGACAAGACCATCCCCGGCCTGGTGATGGGCGCGCTGTCGATGGGCCTGCCCTTCGTGGTGCTGCCGGCCGGGCCGATGCTGCGCGGCCACTGGCGCGGCCAGGTGCTGGGCTCGGGCTCGGACAGCTTCAAGTACTGGGACGAGCGCCGCGCCGGCCGCCTGGGCGACGCGGCCTGGTTCGAGATGGAAGGCGGCATCGCGCGCAGCCACGGCACCTGCATGACGATGGGCACCGCGGCCACGATGATGGGCATCGCCGAGGCGCTGGGCCTGACGCTGCCCGGCGCGTCGAGCCTGCCGGCGGCCGACGCCGGCCACCTGCGCATGAGCGCCGAGTGCGGCCGTGCGACGGTGCGCCTGGTGTGGGACGAGGTCACGCCGCAGCGCCTGCTCACGCCCGCGCACTTTGCCAATGCCATCGCCTGCGCGATGGCCATGGGCTGCTCCACCAATGCGGTGATCCACCTGATCGCGATCTCGCGCCGCGCCGGCCACCCGGTGACGCTGGACGACTTCGACGCCGCCAGCCGCCACGTGCCGGTGGTGGCCAACATCCGGCCCAGCGGCGACCGCTACCTGATGGAGGACTTCTTCTACGCCGGCGGCCTGCCCGCAATGCTGCAGCGCATCCGGCCACACCTGCAGTGCGAGGCCCTCACGGTGAACGGCCGCACGCTGGGCGACAACATCGCCGGCGCCGAGGTGTTCGACGACGACGTGATCCGCCCGCTGGACCGCCCCATCTACGCCGAGGGTGCGCTGGCCGTGCTGCGCGGCAACCTCGCCCCGGGCGGCGTGGTCATCAAGCCCAGCGCCTGCGCGCCGCACCTGCTGCGCCACACCGGGCGCGCCGTCGTCTTCGACGACTACCCGGCGCTCAAGCAGGCGGTGGACGACCCGGCGCTGGACGTGACCGGCGACGACGTGCTCGTGCTGCGCAACGCCGGCCCGCGCGGCGCCGGCATGCCCGAGTGGGGCATGCTGCCGATCCCGACCAAGCTGCTCAAGGCCGGCGTGAGCGACATGCTGCGCCTGTCCGACGCGCGCATGAGCGGCACCAGCTATGGCGGCTGCCTGCTGCACTGCGCGCCCGAGGCGCATGTGGGCGGCCCGCTGGCACTGGTGCGCACCGGCGACCGCATCACGGTGGAC
Source organism: Aquabacterium sp. T101 (assembly GCF_057219775.1). Classification (NCBI taxonomy): domain Bacteria; kingdom Pseudomonadati; phylum Pseudomonadota; class Betaproteobacteria; order Burkholderiales; family Sphaerotilaceae; genus Aquabacterium; species Aquabacterium sp. T101. Next base: position 16,478 of record NZ_JBXVVZ010000006.1, on the reverse strand, counting down.
GTGCCCGCGCGCCGCATCCACCTCGAAGTGGACGACGCCGAGCTGGCGCGCCGCCGCGCCGCCTGGACGCCGCCGCCCGAGCGCTACCAGCGCGGCTGGGGCTGGATGTTCGCGCGTCACGTGCTGCAGGCCGATCAGGGCTGCGACTTCGACTTCCTCGAAACCGGCTTCGGCGCCGCGGTGCCCGAGCCCGACATCTACTGAGGCCTGCCATGAAGGACAGCACCCGCGCACAGCTCGCCCGCGTCTCGGTGGCCACGCTGTGCACCGCGCTGTTCAAGCGCGGGCTGCGCCACCAGTTCATCCAGGACGTGCACCCGCTTAACACCGGCCTGCCCAACATGGTGGGCGAGGCCTACACGCTGCGCTACATGCCCGCACGCGAGGACCTGAACACGCTCGACGTGTTCCGCGACCGCGGCCACCCGCAGCGCAAGGCGGTGGAGGAGTGCCCGCCCGGCGCGGTGCTGGTGATCGACAGCCGCAAGGACGCGCGTGCGGCGTCGGCGGGCGGCATCCTGGTGGCGCGGCTGATGCAGCGCGGCGTCGCCGGCATCGTCACCGACGGTGGCTTTCGCGACAGCCCGGACATGGCGAAGCTGGCCTTCCCCGTCTACCACCAGCGGCCGGCCTCGCCGACCAACCTCACCGTGCACCAGGCGATCGACATCGACGTGCCCATCGGCTGCGGCGACGCGCCGGTGTTCCCGCGCGACGTGATCGTCGGCGACGCCGAGGGCGTGGTGGTGATCCCCGCGCACCTGGCCGACGAGGTGGCCGCCGAGGCGCTGGAGATGACCGCGTTCGAGGACTTCGTCCAGGAGCGCGTGATGGCCGGCCAGTCGATCCTCGGCCTGTACCCGCCCACCGACGAGGCCAACCGCACGGCGTTCGAGGCCTGGCGGCGCGAGCGCGGGCGCTGAGCCTTCCGAGCTCGTCAGGCCCGGGCACGACCCGGCCGCAACCCTAGGGTTTGCCTGAGCAGGCGTTGCCGAAACTTGATATCGGCAGGACGACCCGGTTTCCAGAATCCAGCCCCATCGCCGCTCGGGCTCCTGGGGCCGGAGCGGTGTTTCCGAGGAGACACCGATGACCGGCCGGGCCACCCCGCGACTTACCCGCAGCGCGCTTCGTCCCCTGATCGCCCTGGCGGCCGGGGCTGCCTTCGCCTCGGCTGCGGCCGCGCCGAAGGCCGTTCCGCCTGAGCTGCCGACCGAGACCCTTTCCAGCGGCGGCACGCTGGCCAACGTCACCCGCGAGCGGGTCTACGTGGCCGACGTGGCCATCTCCCATATCGCCGACGGCCGCCTGCGGGTGTTCGACGGCCGCAGCGGACGCATGCTGGGTCTGATCAACACCGGCTACGCAGGCAACTTCGCGCTGTCCGACAAGGCCGACGAGGTCTACGTCGCCACCACCTACCTCAGCCGAGGCGGCCGCGGCGACCGCAACGACGTGCTCGAGGTCTGGGACTCGAACACGCTGTCGTTCAAGTACGAGGTCCTGCTGCCCGCCAAGCGGGCCCAGGCGCTGAACTACCGCGGTCTCGTCCGGCCCACCGCCAACGGCCGCTTCGTGCTGGTACAGAACGCGACGCCGGCCACGTCGATCACGGTGGTGGACCTGGCCGATCGGAAGGTCGCCTCCGAGGTCGCCACACCCGGCTGCTGGGGCGTGCTGCCCGCTGCCAGTCATGCCGCCCGCTTCTCGATGCTGTGCGGCGACGGCAAGGTGGCCACCGTGACACTGGACGACAAGGGCCAGGTCGCGGACCGCCAACTCAGCGACAAGCTGTTCGACGCCGACAACGACGCCTGGTTTCACAGCGCCGACCAGATCGGCGACCGCTACTTCTTCGTCTCCTTCAAGGGCGTTCTGACCGAGCTGAACCTCGGAGGCCCCGTGGCGCAGCAGAAGTCGGCGCGCAGCATCGTCGCGCCGGCGCAGGCCAAGGCCGGCTGGCGACCGGGCGGCTACCAACCGCTCGCGGTGCACCCTTCGGGCCGACTGGCGGTGGTGGCGATGCACGACCAGGGCCGCGAAGGCTCGCACAAGGTGCCAGCCAAGCAGTTGTGGGTGGTCGACGTGGACACCGGCAAGCGTGTGGCCACGGCACCCGGGCAGGGCACGGTGTCGATGACGTTCTCGCGCAGCGGCCAGCGGCTGCAGGCCCTGGACGGCATGACCGGCGCCCTGCGCACCTGGCAGTGGTCCGGCGATGGCCGGCTGAAGGCCCTGGCCACGGTGGCGCGTGCGGGCGAGGCGGCGCTGCACCTCGAGACCCACGACTGACCGCGGGCCGACCGACATGACGGCTCCATTCGATCCCCTCTTCATCTGGATCGCCCGCGCCGCGCTGGCGGTGCTGCTGGCGCACGCGGCCTTGTCGAAGCTGGCCGACCGGGCGCTGTTCGAGCAGCATCTGGCGGCCTACCGGGTTCCGACGGACTGGCTCGCCGCGTTGGCACTGGCCCTGCCGCTGGCCGAGCTGGCTGCTGCCGCGCTGCTGCTGTCGCCGTGGCGGGTGGTCGGCGCGGGGCTCGCCGCCGGGCTCCTCGCGCTCTATGCCGGCGCGATGGCCCGGGCCCGCCTGCAGGGGCGCGAACTGGACTGCGGGTGCGGCGGCGACCCGCTGCCGGTGTCGTGGGCCCTCGTGGCGCGCAACGGCCTGCTGCTGGGCATTGCTGCGCTGGCGGGGGCGCCCGCCGACGCGCGCACCCCAGGCTGGCCGGACTCTCTCGTCATCGTGCCGGCCGTGTTGGTAGGCACCTTGCTGTACGCCGCGCTGAACCAGGTGCTGCGGCACCAGGCCGGGTTGCGCCGCAGGGCGCCCGGCACCACTCTCTGGAGGACCTGATGGACGTGCTGACCGTTTCCGTGGTGCTGCTGTGGCTGGCGGTGCTGGCCCTGGGCCTGATGCTCTGGGCGCTTTCGCGCCAGGTGGGCGTTCTGTTCGAACGCGTCGCACCCATGGGGGCGCTGATCACCGACGCCGGGCCGGCCGTCGGCGCGGCGTCGCCGAGCTTCAGTCTTCGCGGCATCCAGTCGGAAGCGGTCTCCATCGGCGGACCGCAGGCCGATCAGCGCGCCACGCTGCTGTTCTTCCTGTCGCCGACCTGCCCGGTGTGCAAGAAGCTGATCCCGGTGCTCAAGGCGCTGGTGCGCGACGAAGGCCGGCAGCTGTCCGTGGTGCTGGCCAGCGACGGCGAGCAGGCCGACCACCTGCGTTTCGTGCGCGAGCAGGGCCTGGATGCGCTGCCCTACGTGCTGTCCACCGAGCTGGGCATGAGCTACCGCGTGTCGCGCCTGCCCTATGCCGTGCTGCTGGACAGCCAGGGCACGGTGGCCGCCAAGGGCCTGGTCAATTCGCGCGAGCAGCTCGACAGCCTGCTCAACGCCCACGACATGGGCAAGTCCTCGATTCAGCAGTTCCTGGGCGGCAAGGCCGCCTGATCCTCCGGAGCGACCGACATGCGCTGGCTACTCGACCTCATCGATCGTCTGACCGAAAGCACCGTGCGCGGTGCGGCGCACCGGCACGGACGGCGCAGCTTCGTCACGCGCCTGGGCGTGGCCCTGGTGGGCGGTGCGGCCCTGCCGATGCTGCCGTTCGACCGCAGCGGTCAGTTCGGCACGGCGCAGGCGGCGGGTGCCGCCGCCAAGGGCAAGCCTTCTCCGGCTGAGGACCCGACCCAGTGCGAGTACTGGCGCTATTGCGCCTTCGACGGCTACCTGTGCACCTGCTGCGGCGGCAGCCTGACCCAGTGCCCGCCCGGTACCGAGGCGTCCAAGGTGTCCTGGGTGGGCACCTGCATGAACCCGAAGGACGGACGGCAGTACCTGGTCTCCTACAACGACTGCTGCGGCAAGGCCTCCTGCGGCGAGTGCCTTTGCAACAACAACGAGCGCGAGCGCCCGGGCTATCGGCTCGGCGTGCACAACGACATCAACTGGTGCATGGCCAACACGAATTCGATGTTCCACTGCACCACCTCGGTCATCGTCGGGGTCGCATGAACCTGCATGCGCCCACCACGGCGCGCAGACACGGCCGCCTGCACGCCGCCGGCCTCGCTGCGCTCGTCGCCTGCACCCTCCTGGGCACGGCGCAGGCCCAGCCCGACGCGGCCGCCCTCTATGCCCAGCACTGTGCGGCGTGTCATCAGGCCGACGGCAGCGGCACGGTGGGACTGGCCCCCTCGCTCAAGGGCGAGCATTGGGTCCGGCTCGGCGCCGACCGCGCCTATCTGCCGGCCGTACTGGTGCATGGCCTGTCCGGCCCGATCAAGCTCGGCAGCCAGACCTTCGTTGGCAGCATGCCGGCCTTCGGCGGTGCGCTCGACGATGCGGCGCTCGCGGCGCTGGCCACCCATGTGCGCCGACTGCAGGGGGCCCCGGGCGACGCGGCGTACTCAGTCGACGACATCAAGGCGGCACGCACCCGGCCGGGCAGCCCGTCGCAGAGCCGACTGCATCGGCTGAAAGTGCTGGGGTCATGAAGCGCCGCGCCGCCTGCACTCTGACCCTGGCCGCGACGCTGGCTGCCGCGTCCTGCGGCGCAGGGGCCATGGGCGGCGGCACACCGCACAACATGGTGCTCGGGCGCATGGTGGCCGCACGGGCGGACGCGCCTTCGGTGGCCGCCACGCACGGCGCGCGATCGCACTTCGTGCTGCATTGCGCCGGCTGCCACGGCATGGACGGCGCCGGCGCGCCCGACCACTACGTGCCCGACCTGCGACGCCTGGGCCACTTCCTGCGCGTGCCCGGTGGCCGCGAGTTCGTCATCAGCGTGCCCGGCGTGATGGGCTCGGGGCTGACCGACCAGCAGGTGGCCGACGTGACCAACTGGTTGCTGAGCGGCATGGCGGCCGCCAGCGTGCCGCCCGGCCAGGCCCCCTACACCCGCGAGGAAGTGGCGCGTGCGCGCGCAGCACCCCTCGCTGACGTGGCCGCCGCACGGGGCCGGCTCGTCAACCGAGCCCGAGAAGCCGGAGTCGCGATCGACTGAGTGCCGCCTACCGATGAACCGAGGAGTCGCGCCGCTGACACGGTGCCGAAGAGGAGAACCATGAAGACCGACATTGCCAAGTCCCCTGCCCGCATCACGCGCCTGGCGCTGGCCACCCTGCTGTTCACCGGCAGCCTGGGGGCCGGCGTGCCCCTGCATGCAGCCACCGAGGCGCAGGCCCAGGCCCTGGGCCAGACCCTCACGCCGTTGGGCGCCGAGCGTGGTGCCAACAAGGACGGCTCGATTCCCGAGTGGAAGGGAGGCGACACGCGCGCACCCGCCGGCTGGAAGCCAGGCCAGACCCGCCCCGACCCCTATGCGGCCGACAAGCCGCTGTTCAGCATCGACGCGTCCAACGCCGACCGCTACAAGGACCGGCTGAGCGAAGGCCAGCTCACGATGCTCAAGCAGATCAAGGGCTATCGGATGGACGTCTATCCGACGCGCCGCAGCTGCGGCTATCCGCAACAGGTCTACGACAACACGCGCAAGAACGCCACCGGCGCCAAGCTGGCCGCCAACGGCTACGACCTCGGTCAGGCCATCACGGGCGGCGTGCCGTTCCCGATCCCGGCCAACGGCGCCGAGGCCATGTGGAACTACAAGATGCGCTGGGTGGGCGAGGGTCGCATCGAGCGCTACTCCACCGTGTTCTCCCAGCCGGGCGGCGACGGCAAGTTCGTGCCGCTGGTGCAGGACCAGTGGACCGCGACCCCGCTGGGCAACCTGGCCGGCAAACCCGTGACCGACAACGACGGCATGGAGTGGCAACTGCTCAACGAAGTGGTCACGCCGGCCGCACGCACGGGCGAACTGATCCTCATCCATTACTACCAGGCCAAGGACAACGACGCCTGGCTCTACTTCCCAGGCCAGCGCCGCGTGCGCCGCGCGCCCACCTTCGCCTACGACAACCCGGTGCCCGGCTACGAGAACCTGCTCGCGGTGGACCAGTACCCGATGTTCGCCGGTCGTCTCGACCGCTACGACTGGAAGCTGGTGGGCAAGCAGGAACTGATCATTCCCTACAACACCTTCAAGTTCAACAACCAGGACGCCAAGCTGGCCGACGTCTTCGGGCCGGACTATCCGAAGAGGGACCTGATCCGCTACGAGGCGCACCGTGTCTGGAAGATCGAAGCCACCGTCAAGTCCGGGCAGCGCCATCAGTTCCCCAAGCGAACCATCTACCTCGACGAGGACAGCTGGATGATGGTGGCGGTGGACAACTACGACGCGCAGGGCAAGGTCTGGCGCGTGCAGGAGAGCTACCCCTACGTGGCCTGGGAACTGCCGGCGTGCGTGTACCAGGGCTACACCGTCTACGACCTGAACGCCGGCCGCTACATGGCCGACAACATGCCGCAGGAAGGCAGGGTCGACTGGCTGGCCGGCAGGGAGGGCCGCATCGACGTCAAGCGCTTCAACCCGGACGAGTTGCGCCGGGCCGGTTCGCGCTGATCACAACGACACGAGGAGGACGACACCATGACGAAGACTCCCCATGGGCTGGGGCGGGTCGCGGCTTGCGCCGCGCTGGCCGCGATCAGCGCCACGCCGGCGCATGCCGTGCGAACCACCACTGACAACGGCACCGAGATCGACTTCAACACGACCATCTCCCTGGGGGCACAGGTGCGCCTGGGCAAGCGGCTGTCGACGACCGTCGGCAACGACAACGGGGGCAACGTGCCCACGGGAGCGCGCCTGGGCGCCACGCTCAACGGCCCGGGCTTCGAGGCCGCGGCCAACCCGGACTTCAACTTCCTCAACGGCGACGACGGCAACCTCAACTACAACAAGGGCGACGTCGTCAGCGCACCGCTGAAAGGCACGCACGAGTTCGGCCTGAAGACCCGCGACGGCTGGCGCGCCCTGGTGCGGGCCAGCTGGCTGAAGGACTTCAAGACCGACGACACGCGTCGCACGCCGCTGTCCAGCGAGGCCAAGCGCATCGCCGTCGAGAACTGGACCTGGCTCGACGCCTGGGTATCCAAGGACTTCGAGCTCGCGGGCCGCAACGCCACCGTGCGCGTGGGCAACCAGGTGCTGTCCTGGGGCGAGGACATCTTCATCATCGGCGGCATCAACCAGATCAACGCCTTCGACCTGCGCAAGCTGCGCACGCCCGGCGCCCAGGTCAAGGAGATCCTGCGTCCGGCGCCGATGGCCAGCCTGAACGCCAGCGTGGCCGACGGCGTCAGCCTCGAGGCGTACTACCAGTGGAAATGGAACGCCTTCCGCTTCGACCCCGTGGGTACCTTCTTCTCCGGCGGCGACGTCGTCGGCGCGGGCCAGCGCGACGCCTACATCCCCAGCTCGGTGTTCGCGCCGCTGGGCGTCGGCCTGTGCGAGGCACCCACGCCCTGCGGCGACATCGGTGCGCGCATCCAGCCCGGCGTCAACATCGTGCCGTTCGGACGCGACCGAGTCCCCCCGAAAGGCAAGCAGTTCGGCCTGGCCACGCGCTTCAAGCCCAAGGGCGGCGACACCGAGTACGGCTTGTACTACCAGCGCTACCACGACAAGTTGCCGTTCACCACGCTCTACACCGACGCGGCGCTCCTGAGCGCCAATGCGGCGGGCATCGGCTACTACAACGAGTACGGCAAGAACAAGGATCTCTTCGGCGCCTCGTTCAACACGAAGTGGGGCCCGGTGGCCGTGGGCGGCGAGCTGTCGTACCGCCCGCGCGACTCGGTCGCCGTGGACGGCAGCGTGCCGCTGGCCGGGCCGTACAGCATCTTCGACCCGTCGGACTACCTCGTGAACCGCCGCACGGTGCGCGGCTACGTCGAGGAGAAGAAGGTCCAGGCCCACCTGACCGCGCTCTACTTCACGGAGGTCAACTCCGCGATGGGCCGCCTGGTCAAGGCACTGGGCGCGGCCGAGGGCACGCTGCTGGCGGAGGTGGCGGTGACGCACTACCCGAGCCTGCGCCTGGGCACGGTTCCCTACCTGATCTTCCCGTCCTACGAGAGCCCGACCAAGACCAGCTGGGGCTACGCGATGGAGTTCGACCTGAGCTACCCGCGCGTCTGGGGCTCGGACTGGAACCTGACCCAGGTGACTGTCTTCACCCACGACGTCGCCGGCATCTCGCCCAACACGCTGCCGTTCGTCAAGGGCCGCAAGTCGCTGTTCGTCGGCTTCAACTTCGACAAGGACGCGACCTGGAAGCTGCAGTTCGGCTATTCGGCGTTCTTCGGCGGCGGTCTGAGCAACATCATCCGCGACCGCGACAACCTGTCGGCGAGCCTGTCCTACAGCTTCTGAGACCCGGCCTTCGATGCTCGCACGTCTTGTCCTCGCGAGCGAGCGGCTGATCTTCGGCCACCGTGCCGCGGTGCTGGCGCTGCTTGCGCTGGTCACCGCGGTGGCGGCCGTGTTCGCTGCCCGCCTGCACATGACCGCCGGCTTCGGCAAGCAGTTGCCGCTCGGTCACGAGTACACCGAGACCTTCGTCAAGTACAAGGACGTTCTCTTCGGCGCCAACCGGCTGATCGTGGTGGTCCATGCCCGCCAGGGCGACCTGTGGAAGCCCGAGTCGCTCAAGAAGCTCAATGAGGTGACGCAGGCCCTGCTGTACCTGCCCGGCGTGGACCGCCGGTCCGTCACCAGCCTCTGGACGCCCAACACGCGGGTGATGCAGGTCACCGAGGAAGGCTACGAGGCGCGCGACGTGATCGGCGGCGACATCACGCCCGAGAAGCTCAACGCCGAGAACGTGGCCCGCATCCGCGAAAACGTGATCCAGGGTGGCTACGTGGGGTCGCTGGTGGCCAGCGACTTCTCGGGAGCCATGGTCACCGCCGACCTGCTCGACGCCGACCCTCGCACCCGCGAACCCACCGACTACATCGCGCTGGGCCCGCGCATCGAGGCCGAACTGCGCGCCCGCTTCGAGGATGCCGGGCACGAGATCCGCATCATCGGCTTCGCCAAGCAGATCAGCGACATCGCCGAAGGTGCCAACGGCGTGATCGTCTTCTTCGCGCTGGCCTTCGCGCTGACGGCGCTGGCTGTCTGGTGGTACTGCCGCTCCTGGGCCTTCACCGCGGCCGCGCTGGCATGTTCGCTGGTGTCGCTGGTGTGGCAGTTCGCGTCGCTGCAGCTGCTGGGCTACGGTCTGGATCCGCTCGCGATCCTCGTGCCATTCCTGGTGTTCGCCATCGGCGTCAGCCATGGCGTCCAGCAGATCAACACCATCGTGCGCGAGATCGGCGCAGGCGTCACGCCCTTCGACGCTGCGCGCCACAGCTTCGGCGCGCTGCTGGTGCCGGGCACCATGGCCCTGATCACGGCCTTCGTCGGGTTCGCCACCCTGCTGCTGATCCCGATCCCGATGATCCGCGAGCTGGCCGTCACGGCCAGCCTGGGCGTGGCCTACAAGATCGTCACGAACCTGGTGATGCTGCCGGTGGTGGCCAGCTATGTGAAGCTGCCGGCCGACTACGGGCAGCGCATGCAGGGCATCCGTGACCGCCGGTCGATGGCCGTCGTCGCGCTGGCACGTCTGGCCGAGCCGCGTCCGGCGCGGATGGTGGTGCTCGTCAGCGCACTGCTGTTCGGCCTGGCGGTATGGGGCAGTCGCGACCGACACATCGGCTACGTGCAGCCCGGCGCGCCAGAGCTGCGCGACACCGCCCGCTACAACCGCGACGCAGTGGCCATCGCCGAGAAGTTCTCGGTGGGCCTGGATGTGCTGACCGTGGTCCACGAAACGGCACCCGAGAGCTGCTACGAGCACGCCCGGATGACCTACATCGACGACCTGGCTTGGGAGCTGACCAACACCGAGGGCGTGATCGGCACCGCCAGCCTGCCGGCGCTGGTCAAGCTCGGCGCCGCGGGATTCAACGAAGGCAATCCCAAGTGGGGCGACATGCCGCGCGACCGCCGTTCGATGGCCAGCTTCATCGGCCTCGTGGGCGAGGGCTCGGGCCTGTACGACCCACGCTGCACGGTGCTGCCGGTCAACGTGTTCCTTACCGACCACAAGGCCGAGACGATCAAGCGCACGGTGGACGTGGTCAAGCGCTACCGCGACGAGCACAAGCTCGATGGCGTGACGGTGCGCCTGGCCAGCGGCAATGCCGGTGTGCAGGCCGCCACCAACGAGGTGCTTGAAGCCACCGAGCTGCCGATGATGCTCTACGTGTACGCCACGATCGTCGTGCTGGTGTTCCTCACCTACCGCGACTGGCGCGCCGTGGTCGCCTGCTGCCTGCCGCTGACGCTGGCCACCTTCATCGGCTACTGGTTCATGAAGGTGCTCGACATCGGCCTGACCGTGGCCACGCTGCCCGTGATGGTGCTGGCCGTGGGCATTGGCGTGGACTACGCCTTCTACATCTACAACCGGCTGCAGCTGTATTTGGCCGACAGCATGGACATCGTCTCCGCATTCCGCCGCGCGCTCGGCGAGACCGGCATCGCCACCGTCTTCACCGCGCTCACGCTGTCGGTGGGCGTGGCGACCTGGGTCTTCTCGCCGCTGAAGTTCCAGGCCGACATGGGGCTGCTGCTGGCCTTCATGTTCATGCTGAACATGCTGATGGCGATCACGGTGCTGCCGGCGCTGGCGGTGACGCTGGACACGCTGATTCCGCGCCGCAGCCCGGTGCATCGGCCGTTCATGGCCCACTGACGGAATCCCGACGATGCCTGCACCGCCCCTCGCGACCCGGATCACCCGCCGAGCATGGCTGGCTGCGGCAGCCCTTGCGCCCTGGGCCGCCGCAGCCACCGTCGACGGGCCGGCAAGGGTGCGCCCGGGCGCCGTGCGCAGCACGCTGCTCGACATCGTGCAGGCCGGCCCGCGCCTGGTGGCCGCAGGCGAGCGTGGCCACGTCCTGCTGTCCGACGACCAGGGCAAGTCCTGGCGCCAGGCGCGCAGCGTACCCACGCGAACCACCCTGACCTGCCTGCACGCCCTGGACGCGCGCACGATGTGGGCCGCCGGCCATGGCGGCATCGTGCTGCGTTCGGGCGACGGCGGCGAGACCTGGGCCCAGGTGGCCGGCCGCGTCGATGCGGCCGACGTGCTGCTGTCGATCCGCGTCGACGTCGACGGGAGGGGTCTCGCGGTGGGCGGCTTCGGCTTTGCCCTGGTCACGGCCGACGCCGGACAGACCTGGAAGCCCCAGACGCTTCTGGACGGCGAAGCCGGCGAGAAGCATCTCAACCGCATCCTGGTCAGCCGTGCCGGCACCTGGGTCATTGCGGCCGAAGGCGGGCAGGTGCTTCGCAGCACCGACCGCGCACGCTGGTCCGCCCTCACGACGCCCTACAAGGGGTCTCTGTGGACCGGCGTGCAGTTGCCGGGCGGACCGCTGGTGCTGGGCGGCATGCGCGGCAATCTGGTGCGTTCGGCCGACGACGGTCAGACCTGGACCCACCTGCCGGTGCCGGAAGCAGGGTCGCTCACCGGCGCGGCCGTGCTGGCCGACGGCAGGCCGGTGCTGGTGGGGGTGGATGGCACCGTGGTCGTAGGCGACGCCGCCGGTGCGGCCTTCACGATGCGCCGGCTCGACGACCGTGCGACCCTGACTGCAGTGGTGGCCACGGGCACCGCCGCGCTGGCCGCGGTAGGGACAGCCGGGGTACGCCTGCTGGACGTTCCGCGGTAGGTTCCCACAAGTAGAGGAGGAGAAGACGATGGCCACCGTGGTGACCCATGAGTCGCAGGACGTGGACGACCAGGCCAAGGCACTGGCCGGATGGGAACAGTCCTACGAACAACTCGGTTGCGGGCGGTTCCAGGGCAGTGCCTGGCAGCTCGTCATGCATGACGGTGTACTGCTGCGCGAGACCACCAACCGCCAGCTTCGCGAGCAGGTCAAGCCGCCGCCGGGCCACCTCGTGTTCGCCCTGCCGCTTTCGGTCGAGCCCGGCTCGGTGTTCGCCGGCCGACCGCTGCACCGCGAATCGCTGATGGTGCTGGGCGGCGACGACCAGCACGACGTGATCTCGGCCGGTGAGCTCGATCTCATCGGCCTGTCGGTCGACCGTGCGCTGCTCGAGCACTCGCTCGCACCGGCCAAGCTGGATTGGCTCGACGCCAAACTGCTGGAACGCAGTGTCGAGCTGCCGCCACCGACGGCGGCGGCTATCCGGCACATGCTGCTGGCAATGTCCGAGGATGTCAGCGGGCGCCTCGACCGTCTTTCCGACCCCGCGCAGGAGCGTGCGCTGCTGACGTCGACGCTCACGCATGCCGTGGTACTGGCCATGGCCGCCGATCGCGCAACGGCGCCGTCGACGATTCCGCGCCGCGCCGACACCCGCCTGAGGGTCGTCAAGCGCGCGATCGACTTCATGCGAGCCAGCCTTCAGGAGGACATCGGCATCCCCGAGATCTGCGCGGCGGCCTATGCCAGCCGCCGGACGCTGCAGTACTGCTTCGAGGAATTCATGCACACCACGCCCCAGGCTTACCTGCGGGCCCTGAGGCTCAACGAGGCCCGGCGTGCACTGAAGACCAGTACGCACCAGCCCATCACCGAGCTGGCCAGCACGCTCGGATTCTCCAGTGCCAGCCACTTCACGCGGCACTACAAGCTGATGTTCGACGAACTGCCGTCCGACACCCTCAAGCTCCACTGCTATGGGCCGAGGGCGATCTGAGGAGGGTGCGACCATGACCCCCGAAAGCCGAGCCCCGCAGGGCGGGACATCGCATGTGCGCGGCGCCACGGATGTCCCACTGGCCGACGTGACCATCCACGCGCTGCTGGCCCACGCGGTCGCACGCTGGCCCGAGCGGGACGCCGCTGTTTTCGTCGAACAGGGGCGACGCCTCACGTGGCGCCAGCTCGCCGACGAGGTCGAGGCTGCGGCGTCGGGCCTGTGGTCGCTCGGTGTCCGCAAGGGCGACCGCGTCGGCATCTGGTCGCCCAACCGCCTGGAATGGGTGCTGACCCAGTTCGCCACCGCGCGCATCGGCGCCATCCTCGTCAACATCAACCCGGCCTACCGCCTGTCCGAGCTGGAGTACGCGCTGAACCGCTCGGGCGTGTCGCTGCTTGTCACGGCAGCGGCATTCAAGTCGAGCAACTATCTCGGCATGCTGCAGAACCTTGGCGTGGGCCAGGGCAACGGCCACGTTGCCCGCCTGCCGAAACTCGCGACCGTGGTCCGCATGGGAGACGAACCGACGTCCGGCATGCTGAACTGGAACGACCTCTTGACCCGCGGCCGAGCTGCCATCGGCGAACTGCCGGCGGAAAGCATCCTCGGCTGCCACGATCCGATCAACATCCAGTTCACCAGCGGCACCACCGGCGCGCCCAAGGGCGCAACGCTGACCCACCACAACATCGTCAACAACGCGATCGCCGTGGCCCGCTGCATGCGGCTGTCCGAAACGGACGCGTTGTGCATTCCGGTACCGCTGTACCACTGCTTCGGCATGGTGCTGGCAGTGCTGGCCTGCGTGTCCTCCGGTGCCAAGATGGTGTTTCCGGGCGAGGGCTTCGAGCCACGTGCCACGCTGGCGGCGGTCGAAGCGGAACGCTGCACCGCGCTGCACGGCGTGCCGACGATGTTCATTGCCGAGCTCGACCATCCGGAGTTCGCGCTATTCGACCTGCGCACACTGCGCACCGGGATCATGGCCGGCGCACCCTGCCCGATCGAGGTCATGAAGCGGGTGCAGCGCGACATGCACATGACCGAGGTGACCATCGCCTACGGCATGACCGAGACCTCGCCCGTGTCGTTCCAGAGCGCCACCGACGATCCAGTCGAGAAGCGCGTGTCCACGGTCGGACGCATCCTGCCCCACCTCGAAGTCAAGATCGTCGATGCGCAGGGCCAGCTGGTACCGGTCGGCGAAAAGGGCGAGCTCTGCACCCGGGGCTACTCCGTGATGCAGGGCTACTGGAACGACCCCGAGCGTACCGCCGAGGCCGTGCGCGACGGCTGGATGCACACCGGCGACCTGGCCACGCTGGACGCGCAGGGCTACTGCAACATCGTGGGGCGGGTGAAGGACATGGTCATCCGCGGCGGGGAGAACGTCTACCCGCGCGAGGTGGAGGAGTTCCTCTTCCGCCATCCCAAGGTGGCCGCGGTACAGGTGTTCGGCGTGCCCGACCGACGCTACGGGGAAGAGCTCGCCGCGTGGATCATCACGCGGCCCGGCCAGAGCTGCACGGAAGACGAGATACGCGCCTATTGCAGCGACCAGATCGCCCACTACAAGGTTCCCCGGTACATCCGCTTCGTCGACGAGTTGCCCGTCACGGTGACGGGCAAGCCGCAGAAGTTCGTCATGCGGGAGGCCATGGTGCGCGAGCTCGGTCTGAGTTCCGACGCCACGGCCTGAGAAGTCGCCGCACTCAGTTCGCAGGCACGCGGTGGCTTGCCACGAGCACGGTCGCTGAGGGCCACAGGTCATCCCGTCGCTATCGTGCGCGGCCGGCGGCCTCGTGGCCGACGCCGCTCAGGCCGCCGTCAGGTTGCGCAGGTGGTTCAGGTGCACCTTCAGCTCGCGCACCGTCACGCCGTGCGCCACGGCATACACGCGCTGGGTGGTGTCGCGCTTCTTCGGCGTCGGATACAGGCCGCCGTCGCTGCGGCGCAGCGCGGCCACCAGCGGCATGTGGGCCTGCACGCCGCGCTTGATCACCACGCCCAGGTCGCCATTGGCCAGCTTGACGAAGCTGCCCGGCGGGTAGAGCCCGAGCTTGCGCAGGATGCCTGCGCCCACCGCGTCGGGCTTGCCGTCCGGGCCGAGGCAGGTGTCGCGCGCGGCCTTGGCCGGCGTGACGGCACTGCGGCCGGCGCGGCTGCTGAGCTTGGCGGTGTAGATGTCCACCCGGCGCAGCAGGCGTGCCAGGCGGGCCGCGGCGTCGCTGTCGGGCGCACCGTCGGTGCCGGCGTCGTGGTGGCGGCGCACCACGTCCACCCACAGCGTGTCCTGCACGCCGGCGGCCGCCAGCATCTCGGCGCTCTTCTCGGCATGGGCCTGCACCTGCTCGCGCTGGGCCGGCGACAGCGGCTGCACCTGGCGCGTCAGCGCGTCCTGCATCGCCGACATCGAGACGTTCATCGACAGTGCCGCCAGCACCAGCGCCTCCATTTCGGCGGGCGTCCACTCGTACCAGTCGGCGCACACCTCGACCACCAGCGCGCACAGCAGCGAGTGGTGGGCGCTGTAGCGGTCCTCGCCGGCGGCGGCGTCCTGCAGCAGCAGGTACAGCGCGGTGTCGAAGTCGCGCCGCGCCAGCACCTGCATGCGCTCCTTCAGCGCCTTCAGCGACTCGACCCAGGCGGCGTCGGGCGCCGGGTTTCGCAGCAGCACCGCGAACGCCCGCTTGGTCTGTGCCCAGGCCTCGATCGCCTCGTCGGGAGGCAGCGGCCGGGTGTCGGCCACGGCCGCGTCGACCCCGGACGCCGGCGCTTCGGCCACTGCCGTGTCTGGGTTCTGATCGGATGGCGCACCCATGGCCGGGGAAATCGGCCGGCGGCGCCCATTCTTGAGCCGGCTCGGGCCTAGCCGAACGGGCCGGATTGCACGGTTTGCACGGTCCAGCGCCGCGCCTGCTCGCTCAGGCGCAGGCCCAGGCCCGGCCGCCCGGGCAGGTGCATCAGGCCGTCGCGGATCACCAGCCGGTCCTCGAACAGCGGTTCGAGCCAGTCGAAGTGCTCCACCCAGGGGCCGTGCGGATAGGCCGCGGCCAGGTGCACGTGCAATTCCATCGAGAAGTGCGGCGCCAGGCGCAGGCGCGCCTGCTCGGCCAGGGCCATCACCTTGAGCATCGGCGTGATGCCACCGACGCGCGGCGCGTCTGGCTGCAGGAAATCGGCGCTGCGCAGGCGGATCAGTTCGGCGTGCTCGGCCACGCTGGTGAGCATCTCGCCGGTGGCCACCGGCGTGTCCAGCATCGCCGCCAGCGCAGCATGGCCCTCGCTGTCGTAGGCGTCCAGCGGCTCCTCGATCCAGGTCAGGCCCAGCGGCTCGACCATGCGCCCGAAGCGTTGCGCGGTGCTGCGGTCCCACTGCTGGTTGGCGTCGACCATCAGGTGCGCGCGGCCGTCGATCAGGCGGTGCACCGCGCTGACGCGCTCGAAGTCGATGCGGCTGTCGGGCTGGCCCACCTTGAGCTTGATGCCGCCGATGCCGCGCTCGAGCAGCGCCTCCACATTGGCCAGCACCTCGGGCAGCGGCGACGACAGGAAGCCGCCCGACGTGTTGTAGCAAGGCACCGCGTCGCGGTGCGCCCCGAGCAGCTTGGCCAGCGGCAGGCCGGCGCGTCGCGCCTTCATGTCCCACAGCGCCACGTCGAAGGCGGCAATGGCCTGCGTGGCCAGGCCCGAGCGCCCCACGCTGGCGCCGGGCGATGTCCCGGAGTCTGTTGAACGCATGAGCTGAGGTGGCGGCTCCTTCGACCCGCATGCGCGAGCATGCGGGTTGCCTCACAAGCAACCGAAGGAGCCACCAGAGTGAAGTCTCACACGA
>NZ_JBXVVZ010000005.1:0-223154 GCF_057219775.1 Aquabacterium sp. T101 | reverse complement strand
TTCGTGTGAGACTTCACTCTGGTGGCTCCTTCGGTTGCTTGTGAGGCAACCCGCATGCTCGCGCATGCGGGTCGAAGGAGCCGCCACCTCAGCTCATGCGTTCAACAGACTCCGGGACATCGCCCTGTCGAGGGCCCTGGGCCTTAGCTTGGGAAAAACGCACTATCTGGTTCGCGCCCTTCTTGAAAAAGGCGTCTTGAAGGTCAGCAATTTTCGCCGAAGCAACAACAAGATAGCCTACAGATACCTCCTGACCCCCGCAGGCATGCGCAAGCGTCTTGACCTGACCCGCGCCTTTCTTGCCCGCAAGGAGTCGGAGTTCCTAGCCCTGCAGCACACGATTCGCCAGCTGCGTTCCGAACTGCCAGTGGCGGACGACTCACACGTACTCCGACGAGCCGACAAGAAGAACTGAGGAAGACATGGCAGACATACCCATCGTGCGCCGCATGGGGCGCATGCGGATCGGCATCATTGGCTGCGGCCGCATTGCTGTGCGGCACGCCGACTTGCTGGGAAAGCTACAGATCGACGATGCCTGCTTGGCTGCCGTGTGCGACGAGCGCACAGACAGGGCTCAAGCGTTTGCTCAACGTCATGCCGTTCCCGCCTACGCCCGCCTCGAGGACATGCTGGAACAAGCCGATCTGGACGCGGTGGCTGTGCTCACGCCAAGCGGCATGCATGCGGCCCATGCCGTCGACGTACTCAATGCCGGCAAGCATGCGATTGTCGAAAAGCCAATGGCCCTGACGTTGGAAGACGCTGACCGCATGATCGATGCGGCCCGAAAGGCGCAACGCCATCTTCTTGTCGTCAAGCAGAACCGATTCAACGTGCCAGTCATCAAAGCGCGAGAGGCACTCGACGGGGGCCGGTTTGGCAAGCTGGTTCTCGGTACCGTGCGGGTGAGATGGTGTCGGGACCAGCGCTACTACGACCAGGACGCATGGCGCGGCACATGGGCGATGGACGGTGGTGTGATCGCCAACCAAGCCAGCCACCACGTTGACATGCTTCAATGGTTTATGGGGCCCGTTGAAAGCGTCCACGCACGCGGAGTGCGTGCACTGGTCGACATCGAGGCCGAAGACACCTCGATAGCAACACTGCAGTTCCAAAACGGCGCAGTGGGGATCGTGGAGGCCACTGGCGCCACACGTCCTAAAGACCTCGAGGGCTCTCTTTCCGTTTTGGGGTCCGGAGGAAGCGTCGAGATTGGGGGCTTTGCCGTGAACGAGGTGAGGCATTGGCGCTTTGTCGAGGCCCGACCCGACGACGCCGAAGTATTGACGCGCTATTCGGTCAACCCACCCAACGTTTACGGCTTCGGGCACCAGGCCTACTACGACCATGTAGTTCAAGTGCTGCGCGGCCGCTGCGATCCCCTGGTGGATGGCCATGAAGGCCGCAGCAGCCTGGAACTAGTCGCTGCCATCTACGAGTCCATGGCTAGTGGCTCCGAGGTGACACTGCCGCTGAAGACGGTACACAGCCGCCTGGGGCGCAGGAACTGAGAGATGGCCGAGCCCAAGCTGCTAAGTTCTGGTGTGCGCGACGTCGAATGCGGAGCAGGCGTGCGCATCGTCGAGCCGTCGAATGTCTACGAGTGCTCCCTCGGCGACGAAGTGTTTGTAGGCCCTTTCGTCGAGATCCAAAGGGGTGTGAGGATCGGCGCGCGCAGCAAAGTGCAGTCCCACGCCTTCATCTGCGAGTTGGTAACCATCGGCCAGGACTGCTTCGTCGGGCATGGTGTGATGTTCGTCAACGACCTGTTCGCCGTTGGCGGACCTGCCCGTGGGCGGCGCGAACTGTGGAAATCCACCGCGATTGGCAATCGGGTTTCGATCGGCTCCAACGCGACGGTGTTGGCGGTACGCGTTTGTGATGACGTGGTCATCGGCGCCGGCGCCGTGGTTACTCGCGACATCGAGCGCCCTGGAATCTATGCCGGCAATCCGGCCCGCCTTCTCCGCAAGCTCGAACCGTCCTCCCCGCCACAAGTCTGAAAGGCTTTCCAGAGATGACCGTCGTGCCCTTTGCCGACCTGCATGCGCAGTACCTAACAATCAAGCCGCAGATCGACGCGGCCATTGCAGAGGTGATTCGCACGTCCGCATTCATCCGGGGGCCTCATGTGGACCGTTTCGAGGTGGCCTTCGCCGAGGCGGTCGGCGCATCCCATTGCGTGTCGTGCGCCAACGGCACCGACTCGCTCTACATCGCGATGCACGCCTTCGGCGTCAAGCCCGGCGACGAGGTCATCGCACCGGCCCACTCGTGGATCTCGACTACCGAGACGATCACCCAGGCCGGGGCCAAGGTGGTGTTCTGCGACACCGATCCAGACACCTTTACGATCGATCCATCCAAGATCGAATCTCTTGTAACTGACCGCACCGTGGGCATCATCCCAGTGCACCTGTACGGGCAACCGTGCGACATGGACGCGATCATGGAAATCGCCAGACGCCGTGGCTTGTGGGTGCTTGAGGACTGCGCACAAGCTCATCTGGCGCGGTTAGGGGGGCGTCTTGTCGGCTCCTTCGGCGCAGCGGCTTCCTACTCGTTCTATCCGGGTAAGAACCTGGGCGCCATGGGTGATGCAGGCGCGCTCACCACCGACGATCCAGCCTTGGCCGAAAGCATGGCCATGTTCGCCCGCCACGGTGGGCTGAAGAAGGGTGACCACCGCATCGAGGGCATCAACAGCCGCCTCGATGGCCTGCAGGCGGCCGTGCTTTCGGCAAAGCTGCCGCAGTTGGAGGGCTGGACGCGGCGGCGTCAGCAAATCGCCTCGCAGTACAACAGGCGCCTGTCCGAGATCGCCGGCGTGACAATCCCCAAGGTCGCTCATGGGCGTGAGCACGTCTACCATCTTTATGTGATCCGCCATGAACGGCGTGACGCACTAGCCGCTCATCTGGCCCAGCGCGGCATTCAAACGGTCATCAACTACCCGGTGGCCTTGCCGTTCCTGCCAGCGTACCAACGCCTCCGTCACTCCGCTTCAGACTTTCCGAACGCCCACCACAACCAGTCACGCATCCTATCGCTGCCCATCTTTCCGGAGATGCGCGAAGAGCAGATCGACGCGGTGGTCGATGCAGTCAGGTCCTTCGCGTGAACACTCGCCCGATCCTGGCCCTCGTTCCCGCGCGCGGCGGGTCCAAGAGCATCGCGCGCAAGAACATAGTCCACCTGCGGGGTCGGCCCTTGATCGAGTACACGTTGCGTGCAGCACAGGAGTCTGTCGGGATCGAAGCCACCTGGGTGTCATCCGACAATGACGAGATCCTCCAGGTCGCGCAGCAGTTCGGCGCGCGGTCGCTGCGCAGGCCACCCGAGCTTGCCACCGACGAGGCCTCAGCGATAGGCGTGGTCGAGCACTTTCTGTCGATGCTGTCACCTGGCATGGTTGCCCAGGATCCACTGCTGCTATACCTCCAGCCAACCTCACCTTTGCGCACCGCGGCGCACATACGGCAAGCTCTGGAGGGCATGGGAACTGCCGGTGCCGATTCCGTGGTCAGCGTAACGGCGCTCTCGAAGTCGCCCTACAAGTCCTTCCGACTCGACGATCGGGGGCGTCTGTTGTCCCTGTTCGACGAGCGCCAGTCGAATATGCGTCGGCAAGATCTGCCGCCCTGCTATGTCCCCAACGGTGCAATCTATGGGTTCAGGGTTTCGGAGTTCCGGCAACGCGCAGGTTTCCCTTCCAACGGAGCGTGGCCCTTCGTGATGGACGAGTCCTCGAGCGTTGACATCGACTCACCAGATGACCTGCAACGGGCAGCTCAACTCATCGGAGGCACCTATGCCTGAACTGCAAATCGGAAAGCGCGCGATCGGTGACTCTCATCCTCCGGTCGTCATCGCGGAGATCGGCATCAACCACGAGGGCAGCCTCGAAACAGCGATTGCGATGGCCGACGCTGCGATTGACGCCGGTGCGGAGATTGTCAAGCACCAAACGCACGTAGTCGAGGACGAGATGTCCGACGAGGCAAAGTCCGTTATCCCAGGCAATGCCGATGTCTCGATCTACGAGATCATGGCGCGTTGCGCACTCGGCGAAGCCGACGAGCGCGCCTTGATGCAACACATCGAGTCACGCGGCGCCATCTTCCTGTCGACGCCGTTTTCGCGTGCCGCAGCTGACAGGCTGGCCCGGATGGAGGTGCAGGCCTACAAGATTGGGTCTGGAGAGTGCAACAACTACCCGCTCATCAAGCACGTGGCGCGCGCGGGCAAGCCGGTGATCGTCAGTACGGGCATGAACACGATCGAGTCAGTTCGGCCATCGGTCGAGATCCTGCGTCGCGCAGGTGTGCCATTCGCTTTGCTGCACTGCACGAATGTCTATCCGACACCGCCGGAACTGGTGCGTCTGGGCGGCCTTCAGCATTTGCGCGAAGCGTTTCCGGACGCTGTGATCGGCTTGTCCGACCATACGGTCAGCAATCACACTTGCCTGGGCGCAGTGGCATTGGGTGCCTCAATCCTCGAACGCCACTTCACCGACCGCATGGATCGACCTGGCCCCGATATTGTCTGCTCGATGGATCCGGCCGCATTGACCGATCTGATCACGGGATCGAAGATGATCTTCGCGGCTCGGGGAGGTGAGAAGGGGCCGGTTGATGCCGAAGCACCGACTATCGCGTTCGCATTTGCCTCGGTTGTCGCCGTGCGCGACATCCACCCCGGCGACCTGCTCACCGAGGAGAACCTGTGGGTGCGGCGACCGGGCGGCGGAGACTTCTCAGCACTTGACTACGAAGCACTGCTTGGCCGTCGCGTTGTCGCACCGGTGACCCGCGGAACCCGCCTCACCAAGGCTCACCTGGCAGCATCATGACAAGCACGATCGCGCGCCGACGTGTGGTGTTCCTGACGGGCACGCGCGCGGACTTCGGCAAGCTCAAGCCGCTGATGCAAAGGCTGCAGGACGATCCGCAATTCGATGTGCATGTCTTCGTCACCGGCATGCACATGCTGGCCAAGTACGGCTACACCTGCGAGGAAGTCGAGCGTGCCGGTTTCCGCAACATTTACAGGTACATCAACCAGAATGCGCAGGACGGCATGGACCATGTGCTGGCCAAGACTATCGGCGGCCTGGCAGATTACGTGCGCGAGATCGCTCCCGATCTAATCGTCGTCCATGGCGACCGTGTCGAAACTCTGGCTGGCGCCACGGTAGGAGCGCTCAACAATGTGCTGACGGCGCACGTCGAAGGCGGTGAGGTCTCAGGCACGATCGATGAACTGATTCGCCACGCGGTAAGCAAGCTCTCTCACCTGCACTTCGTCGCCAACCAGGAAGCTCAACAACGACTGCTTCAACTCGGCGAGGCCGCATCTAGCATCCATGTGGTGGGCTCTCCCGACATTGATGTGATGAATTCCGCCCGACTGCCAACGCTGGAGGAAGTCCAGCGGCACTACGGGTTCGACTTCCATAGTTATGGCGTGCTGGCGTTCCATCCGGTGACCAGCGAAATCGACGATCTCGAACGACAGGTCAACGTGCTGCTTGACCAACTCATCGCGAGTGGGCGTCGCTTTGTCGTCGTGTACCCCAACAATGACTCGGGCACCGACATCATTCTGCGTGCCTACCGGCGCCTGGCAACACGCCCCGAGTTCAAGGTGTACCCCTCGATGCGCTTCGAGTACTTCCTGTCGCTGCTTCGACACGCCGACTTCATGGTGGGTAACTCGAGTGCCGGAGTGCGCGAGGCGCCGCACTTCGGGGTGCCCGCTCTCAACATCGGTTCGCGCCAGCACCGGCGCGTACGTGTCGACACGGTCCTGGACGTTCCCGTCGACGCGGACCGGATTGCCGAAGCACTGGAGCGTGTTTCGACCATGCCTCGAAGGCCTTCGACCCTGTTCGGGGACGGCGGCAGCGCGGAGCGCTTCCATGCAGTGCTATGCGAGGCCGACTTCTGGCGCACCAACACTCAGAAGCATTTCGTCGACCGCCCTCTCAAGGCACCCTTCTCTACATCACAAAGCGCATGAATCTCGACCACATACTTGCTCAAGAGGCTCGCGCGTTCGACCATCAGATCGACGAGCGAATCGCCAACGGTCACATCCCGGACTTGCGCCTGTGCAAACCCTGCGACTGGTTCTACAACAATCCGTGGCGCCGTCCGGCCTATGTCCAGCTCGACTTCGGCGAACAGTTTGAGTTGATACGCGACGCCATTGCGGGCCAGACACCGCACGGCGGCGCAGCGAAGGTACTGGAGGTCGGCTGCGGCCCGGGCTATCTCTCTCTGGAGCTGGCGCGCGCCGGCTTCGACGTTACTGGCATCGACGTCTCCGAACGTTGCATCGCGGTAGCGCGAACCTTTGCCGAGAAGGACCCCTTCACCAGTCAGCGAGGGTCGTTGCGGTACCTCGCCGGGGACTTTTTTCTGGATCCAACTCTCCTAATCGGCAGCTTTGATGCCGTGGTCTTTCTCGGCGCGCTGCATCATTTCCCCGATCAAGCCATGACTTTGGACCGAGTAGTGCAACTTCTCAAGCCCGGCGGAATCGTGGTGGTTCATGAGCCGGTGCGCGACCGAGTCACACAAGGCAACGCGACCTTCGCGCACCTTCTCCGAGTGATGCTGTCATCGACGGGTGGCTTCTACCGCCAGTACGAGATCCCTAAGGACTCGGCGACCCGCGACCAAGAGATCCAGTCGCTTTACTCGGCGATGCGTTACGAGACCGAGGAAGGCGAGAAAGCGCAGTCCGTCAACGACAACGAAGCCGGCTACGCCGAAATGCGTCCCGCGTTGGACGCGCGCTTCACGGAAGTCGACTTCCGCTGGCGCTATGCGTTCTTCCACGAGTTCATCGGCGGCCTACGCTTTGACGAGGCTCGCAACGAGGCGATGGCGCGTTATCTGCGCGACATGGATGCCGAGCTGTGTCGACTGGGCGTGTTGTCGCCCACAGAGTTCCTATTTGTAGGTCGGAAGGCTGGAGGCTGAAATGTCCAAGACGTACTACGGTCTTCCCGAGCGCGTGATGTTCTGCCGTCACTGCGTCATCTCCAATCAGCGCCCGAGTTCGACCGTCGAGTTCAAGCATACGAGTGACGAGAAGAAGGCCACGATCGGCTTCGACGACGAGGGTGTATGCGACGCCTGTCGCTACCAAGAGGTCAAGGCTGGCCAGATCGACTGGCAGAAGCGCAACGACGCATTGGCAGAGCTGCTGGCCCGCCATCGCCGCAGCGACGGCGGTTACGACGTGGTCGTCCCTGGGAGCGGCGGCAAAGACAGTGCTTTCACGTCGCACATCCTCAAGTACAAGTACGGCATGAATCCGCTCACTGTCACGTGGGCGCCTCACAAGTACACCGATATCGGCTGGAAGAACTTTGAGAACTGGATTCATGTGGGCGGCATGGACAACGTCCTGTTCACCCCCAACGGCCGCCTTCATCGCTACCTGACCCGGCAGGCGTTTCTCAACCTGCTGCACCCGTTCCAGCCCTTCATCGTCGGCCAGCGAATCATCGGACCGCTGTTCGCCGCCAAGTTCGGTATTCCGCTTGTCATGTACGGGGAGAACCAGGCCGAGTACGGCAACGACCCGAACGAGAACTACAAGCCAACGATGGACCGCAAGTTCTTCTCTATCGGTGATCCGGCTGACATGGTGCTTGGGGGCAAGCCCGTGCGCGACATCCTGGCCGAAACGGAGTTCACCCTCAACGACTTCACGCCCTACGTGCCCCCGAGCGCAGACTTCCTTGAGTCTCGCGGCGTCGAGGTGCACTACCTTGGCTTTTATCTGAAGTGGGACCCTCAGGAGTGCTACTACTACGCTGCGGAGCACACCGGATTTCAGGCCAATAGCGAGCGGACTGAAGGGACGTACTCAAAGTACAGCAGCATCGACGACCGCATCGACATGTTCCACTACTACACAACGCTGGCAAAGTTTGGCATCGGTCGCGCGACCTACGATGCGGCGCAAGAGATTCGCAACGGCAAGATCACCCGCGAGGAAGGCGTGCAACTGGTCAAGCGCTATGACCAGGAGTTCCCGCGCAAGTATTTCGCCGACTTCCTCGAGTACATCGGCATCGATGAGGCAACGTTTCACGCCACAGTGGACCGATTCCGGTCGCCCCACCTTTGGGAGCAGGTGGACGGCCAGTGGCGTCTGCGCCACGCAGTCTGGCATAACGAGTGGGCAGGCTCGTGATTCAGCACCCGGTTCGTCTGATTGCCCGCCTCGACGTAAAGGGGCCGAACCTGATCAAGGGTGTGCACCTCGAGGGCCTTCGGGTGATGGGCGATCCCCAGTTGCACGCGACCCGCTACTACGAGCAAGGCGCTGATGAACTCATCTACATCGACGTCGTCGCGAGCCTGTATGGCCGCAGCAAGCTTACAGAAATCGTTTGCCGTGCCGCGCACGACGTGTTCGTGCCACTGACGGTCGGGGGCGGCATCCGCAGCATCGACGATGTGAACGATCTGCTGCGCGCCGGCGCCGACAAGGTAGCCATCAACACGGCTGCCGTGCGCCGCCCTGAGTTGATTTCCGAAGTCGCTCGTCGGTTCGGCTCGCAGTGCATGGTGCTGTCGATCGAGGCCAAGCGCAAGGGTCCGGGACAGTGGGAGGTCTATACCGATTCTGGTCGCGAGACCTCGGGTCTGGACGCTGTCGAATGGGCACGCCGCGGCGTCGGCCTGGGTGCCGGCGAGGTTCTGGTGACGTCGATCGACCAAGAAGGCACTCGCAAGGGCTTCGACGTGGCGCTGACCCGTGCGATAGCCGATGCCGTCGACGTTCCCGTGATCGCAAGCGGTGGATACGGCGGTGACCGCGAACACCTGCGTGCTGTGGTGCACGACGGGCATGCCGATGCGGTGGCTTTTGCCGACGCGCTGCACTACGGCCGGTGCACGTTGGCCGACCTACGCGCGCAGGCAAGGTCGAGTGACATCCGGGTGCGTGAGCCATGAGTACCAACGTCACCGTAGTCGACTACGGCATTGGCAACCTCTATAGCGTGCGTCGTGCTCTCGAGAGCTGTGGCGCCAAGGTAGATCTGGCCACGGACGCTGCCGCTTTGCGGCATGCATCAAGGGTCGTGCTTCCCGGTGTCGGCGCCTTCGCGGACGGCATGATCGGGCTGCGCGCCCGTGGGCTCGATGCCGCCGTAGTCGAGTTCGCGCGTAGCGGTCGGCCCTTGCTGGGCATCTGCCTCGGGATGCAGATGCTTGCCTCCGTTAGCGAGGAGTTCGGCGAGCATGCTGGTCTGGCACTGGTGCCTGGTCGTGTCGTACCGATTCCGGCAGTGTCTACGGATGGTCGCTCGCTCAAGCGTCCACACATTGCCTGGGCCGAACTTCGCGCTCCGGCGGGTATCGACTGGACCGGCAGCGTGTTGGCGGACACGGCCCAGGCCACCTCCGCCTACCTGGTGCACTCGTATGTCGTGGTGCCCGACGACCCCGCCGCCCGACTTGCGGAGTGCGACTACGGTGGTCACCACCTTTGCGCCGCACTGAAAGTCGGCAATGTGCAGGGCTGCCAGTTCCATCCCGAGAAGAGCGGCCCAGCGGGCTTGCGCATGTTGGCGCGCTTCGTTAGGGCGGGATGAGCACTCGTGAACCCGCTGCGGCAATATGTCGCTGAAGCGCGCGTCTGCAATCTATCTCACGGCAGCCGCGCTGAACGCGGGAGTGCCATTCCTGACACTGCCCTTTCTTGCGCGGTGGCTTGGCCCCGAGGAGTTGGGGCGTGCCGGGGGCTACCTCGCAATGATCAACTTGGCTGCGGTGATTGCTGGACTTGGCGTGCATGGCATCGTCAGCGTCGTGCACTTCAAGCGCGGCGCCGACAGGGTACCGCCCTATGTGACTGGCTCACTTCGAGTGCTACTCATCACTTTGGTGCCTCTTGTGGTCGTACTGGCCATTTCGGGCAGCCTGCTCGAACCGCTCACGGCCGTGCCTGGCTCATGGCTATGGACTGTGGGCATCGCCGCCGGCCTTCAGTTCATTCTGGCGCTGGGTTTGGCTGTGTTGCAGGCGCGCGAACAGGCATTCGCCTATGGCACCGTGCAGGTCAGCGTCTCCCTCGGCTGGGGCTTGCTGTCGCTCGCGCTGATTGGGGTTGCCGGCATGGGATGGCAGGGCCGCGCCCTGGCGCAGCTGGCTGCGGTGTGCTGCGGAGCGCTGATCGTGCTTTGGCTGCTACGCCGCCAGGGCTTGCTGCGAGCCACCGGTACTCCGGCTCCCCTACGCGAACTTCTTGCCTTTGGTCTGCCTTTGGTACCCCATGCGCTAGCGGCTGCGAGCATGGCCAGTGCCGACCGACTGGTGCTCAACGCTACAGTGGGCGCCGATGTCGCGGGCCTCTACTTCGCGGCCTTCCAGTTGGCAGCTGTACTGACGGTAGGCTCAGCAGCCATCAACCAAGCGTGGGTACCTTGGCTATACCGGGCATTGTCTTCGGGCGATGCCTCACGCCTGCGTCAGGTGGTTCGCACTACCTACCTGCTGTATGCCGGTCTTCTCGCCACTGCGGCGCTGATTGCCGTGTCTGCGCCGCTGTTGGTTCCGTGGATAGCTGGTACGCAGTACCTAGCGGCGGCTCCCTTGCTCGTGTGGCTGGCGCCTGCCGCCGCCCTGTCGGGCATGTACTACTTCGTCACCAACTACCTCTTCTACGCCGGACGCACCGGCCTGCTGTCGTGCGTCACGGTGGCCTGCTCGGCTCTGCAACTCGGACTGATGGCATGGACCGCGCCGCACTGGGGCGCGCAGGGCGTCGCTGCTTCGGTGCTCGTCAGTTCCCTGTGCTATTGGCTGGGCACATGGGCTACGGCCCATCGCGTTGTCCCCATGCCCTGGCTGGCCGCGTTGCGAAGGGAGCCGGTATGACTTCGGCTCGATCTGCCCTGGGCATGCGGGAGAAGATCCAGGCGCTTGAGCGCTCCCTGGACTTGCAGGACCCCCGCTGGGTCAGCGCTGGCGTGCACTGGTGGCCGCTCTACCGCCTTGAGCTGTACCGGAAGCTAATCGTCGCGCTTTCACCAACGCCAGTATCCGTACCTCGGCGCAATCTCGGTCCGGTAGCGCGTCGAGCGCGCATGCCATCGACTGCACCGGCGGCGGGCAGTGTTTGGCTGGTATCCGACGGAATCTCCTGGTGTCGCATCAACGAACTCGACGTAGAGCGATTCTGCACACCGTTGGCCGCCCTTTGCAAAGCCCTCGGTGTTCCCTCGCAAGTGATTGATCGCGGCAGCCCCGAGCCGCGCCGCAGCCAGCACTCGACCCAATGGTGGGCACCACGCCTGCAGCGCGCCAAGGCATACGGCACTTTGGCGGCAATGCTGCGACCGGACCGGCGCCACGACGCGTTGACGGACCAGATCGCAGCGGCGGCCCGGCAATGCGGCGTGGAACTGCCTTCCTTGGCGGCACGCGACCTCGATGCGCGGGCTCGCGCCATTGAATGTTTGGCCCGGCCGATCGAGCGCACGCTTCGTCGACAGTCCGTGCGTGCCGTGTTCGTGGTTGGCTACTACGATGTCGGCGGCTATGCCTTCACGCTGGCTGCGAATCGCGCCGCCATCCCCTGCGTCGACGTTCAGCATGGCGTGCAGGGTCGATTTAATCTCGCCTACAGCCAGTGGCCCGACATGGGGACTGGGCCTTCCCTGTTGCCGACCGCATTTTGGTGCTGGACCGAACGGGACGCTGCTCAGCTCAATGACTGGGGCCAGCGAGCAACTCCGCGACGGTTTGCGGCATGCGGCGGCCACCCTTTTCTCGATGCTTGGGCCAACGGCCGATTCGAGCTCACCAACGACGCGCAGCGTGCCTTTGCCAGCCTGCTGGAAGCCAGCCGCGGCCGCCGCCGCGTGCTGGTGACGTTGCAGAACCATCTGGGGACCGGCGACGCGCTCTTGCCGCTACGGCAGGCATGGCGCATCTGCCCTGATGTGGCCTGGTGGCTCCGCTTGCATCCGATGGCCATGCACGACCGCGAGCCGCTTCGCCGCCTTGCCATCGAGCACGGACTGGCTTGCTTCGACATCGACGCTGCGACGTCGCTTCCGTTGCCCGTGCTCTTGCGACACAGCGATGTCCATGCCACGCACAGCTCAAGCACCGTGATCGAGGCTGAGGCGTTGGGCGTACCGTCCATCGTCTGGTCCGAGTACGGTGCCGAGTTGAACTCGGAGAGCATCGCTGCCGGCCTCGCCACCCTTGCCACCGACGGGGACACATTCCGGCGTGTTCTCGACTCGGCGTACGGCCAATCGGCACGTGCCGCAGCGAAAGTGCCGGTTTCCCTGGCCGAAGGCACACTGCTTTCCTTGATGAAGGGCAACCCATGATTGCCGTCGTTGACTATAAGACCGCTAACCTCGGGTCGATCGTCAACATGCTGAAGCGCATCGGTGTGCCTGCACGCGTAGCCGAGTCCCCACAAGAGCTGGCCGGAGCCAGCCACATACTGTTGCCCGGTATCGGCCACTTCGACGCCTGCGCCCGCAACCTGCGAGCTGCCGGCTTCGCCACAGCCTTAGAAGACTCAGTGCTGCGCGATGGCACGCCACTGCTCGGGATCTGCGTTGGAGCCCAACTCCTAACTCTTGGCAGCGAAGAGGGTGACCAACCTGGTCTCGGATGGATCGACGCCACGACGCGCCGCTTCCCTGCCCTCGACCGTGACGGCTACAAGGTACCCCACATGGGCTGGAACCTGGCACGGCCGACCCGCGAAAGCGCGCTCTTCCGAGGATTCGAAGTACCACCGCGGTTCTACTTCGTCCACTCATTCCAGATGCAGTGCGAGCAGCCCCAGGCTATTCTGGCAACAACGGTGCATGGCATCGAGTTCGCGTCTGCCATCGTGCGCGACCATGTGGTTGGCGTCCAGTTTCATCCCGAGAAGAGCCACCGATTCGGCATGCAGTTGCTGCGCAACTTCGCTGCTACGACGGCCTGACACGCCATGCTCCGCGCCCGACTTATCCCGACCCTCCTCCTCAGGGGCCGTGGTCTGTACAAGACTGTGAAGTTCAAGAACGAGACCTATGTCGGTGACCCGATCAATGCGGTTCGCATCTTCAACGACAAGGCCGTCGACGAGCTGATCCTTCTGGACATCGAAGCTCACCGTCGGGGAGGTGGCCCCAACTTCGATCTGATTGCAGACATCGCCAGCGAGGCCTTCGTGCCACTGTGCTACGGCGGCGGGGTGACGCGCCTGGACGAGTTCGAGAAGCTCTTCAAGCTGGGCATCGAGAAGGTGGCCGTCAACTCGGCGGCCACCGGCACGATGGACCTCGTGTCGCAGGCCGCCAGGGTGTTCGGCAGCCAGAGCGTGGTGGTCGGCATCGACGTGCGCCGCAGCCTGTTCGGGCGCGCGGAGCGCTACGTGCGCTCGGCGAGCGTGTCCACCAAGGAGGCCCCTACGGCGGCCGCGGTGCTCGCCGAGCAGGCTGGCGCCGGCGAACTGCTCGTGTACAGCGTCGACCGCGACGGCACCGGCCAGGGCTACGATATCCCCCTCGTGCGCGAGGTCAGCAGCGCGGTGCGCATCCCGGTCATCGCCTGCGGCGGCGCGGGCTCGCTGCGGGACATGGTCGCTGCAATCCGCGACGGTCATGCCGCCTCGGCCGCCGCAGGCAGCGTGTTCGTGTTCCAGGGCAGGCACAGGGCTGTGCTGATCACCTACCCCGACGAGCGGGCCATCGCCGACGAGTTCTCCCGCGCAGACCAGAAGACCGAATGAACCATTCACCGACCACCTGCACCCGCTGCGTCATGGACACGAGCGCGCCGGACATCGAGTTCGACGCCGAGGGGGTATGCAACTACTGCAAGACCCAT
Organism: Aquabacterium sp. T101; assembly: GCF_057219775.1. Classification (NCBI taxonomy): domain Bacteria; kingdom Pseudomonadati; phylum Pseudomonadota; class Betaproteobacteria; order Burkholderiales; family Sphaerotilaceae; genus Aquabacterium; species Aquabacterium sp. T101. The sequence continues at coordinate 209,271 of NZ_JBXVVZ010000005.1, read as the reverse complement.
GTCGAGAAGGTGGCGCTGACGCCGGCCTCGCGCCCCGACGCCCCCCAGAAGCTGGCCGAAGTGGTCGACATGCTCAAGAGGTCGCGTCGAGGCGACTACGACAGCATCATCGGCCTGAGCGGGGGCGTCGACAGTTCCTACGTGGCCTACCAGGCCGTCAAGCTGGGCCTCAGGCCGCTGGCGGTCCACTTCGACAACGGCTGGAACTCGGAACTGGCCGTGAAGAACATCGAGCAGATCGTGACGCGGCTGGGCCTGGACCTGCAGACCTTTGTCATCGACTGGGAAGAGTTCCGCGACATCCAGCGGTCGTTCTTCAGTGCGCACGTGATCGACATCGAGATGGTGACCGATCACGCGATCTTCGCGGCGCTGTACCGGCTGGCGCGCCAGCACCGCATCGGTCATATCCTGTCCGGCACGAACGCCGCCACCGAGTCGATCATGCCGGCGGCGTGGCAGCATTTTAAGTTCGACCTGCGCAACCTAAAGGCCATCCATCGCCGCTTCGGCACGCTGCCGATCCGGCGCTTTCCGACCCTGAGCATCTGGGGCATGGCGTGGAACCACTACGTGCAGGGGGCGCGTTCGGTCAGCCTGCTGAACTACATGCCCTACCGCAAGAGCGACGCGATCAGCACGCTCCAGTCGGAGCTCGGCTGGCAGTACTACGGCGGCAAGCACTACGAGTCGGTGTTCACGAAGTTCTACCAGGCGCACATCCTTCCGGTGAAGTTCGGCGTCGACAAGCGGCGAATTCACTTCTCCGACCTCATCATGAACGGGGAGATCACGCGCGATGAGGCACTGACCGAACTTGCCAAGCCCCTGTACGAGCCGGCCGCACTGGCGCAGGACTTTGAGTACATATGCAAGAAGCTAGGCTACAGCATGGAGGAAATGCGGAGCTATCTGGCTGCCCCGCCGGTCAGTCATGACGCCTATCCTTCTTATGCGAGGATTGCGCAGCCGCTGGCCGCGCTGCACAAGCGCCGCCGCTACCAATGACCCCCCCGGCCCATGAGGCCCCAACTGGCAACGCGTTCGATCTCGCAGTCGGCTTGTTGATGTACGGATCGACGCTGTACTTCGCGTCGAACGCGCTGTTGTTGCCCGCCCTGGCATTGTTGGCGCTTAGGGCCCGGGTGTCCTGGAGGGACGCGCCCTTACTGCTGGTGTGGCTCTTCTCTTTCGCAGCGTTGGCCAATCTGGTGCTGCATCTAGACCGTTTCAACCTCGAGTACCATGCTTCCGCACTGGCCGTCCTGCTGATCGCGGTGTCGGCTACGCTGGCGCCGTCGATCTCTCCGCGATCGCTCAAAGTATTCGTCGTGCTGACCTGCGCGGAGGTGCTGGTGGGCGCTTTCGAGTACGCAACTGGCACTGTGGCGCTTACCGCCGACCAGGCAGCGCGGGCCGGTCAGGATCTGTCGCTCGACTCTGACCTGCTCTACGACTTGCGCGTGTTCGGCCTGTCCGCTAACTCAAGCCTGTTGGCCGAGAAGGTGTTCCTGTCGATTGCCATCGTCATGGCGGTACCGGGACTATTCCAGTCTAGAAGCTGGCCGCTAGGCCTGCTCGCCGCCGGACTGTTCCTGTCGTTTAACCGCACCGCGATTCTGTGCACAGTGCTCATCTCGTTGCTCTACGTGCTCTCTGGGCGCGTTCGCGCCAGTAGGTTACTGGTGCTGGCACTGGTGATCGGAGCCGGCGCACTGGTGGCGGTGCAGTACTGGGAGGATCTGATCCTGCAGGCAACACGGGGTTCGGTGGATGAACTCAGTTACTCCGAGCTATCGCGCCTGTACTTCTGGGAGCGTTCACTGGAGATGGTTCAGGCGAATCCGCTGTCTGGCAACGGCTCGCTGACCTTCCGCATTGAAGACCCCGTAAGTGGCCTCCCGCAACACGCCCACAACTCTTTCGCCATGCTTCTAGCCACGCATGGCCTGTTTGTGCCTGCTTTCCTTCTGGCTTACATCGCCCTCAAGACAGGCGCCCACAACTGGCGCCCGCTACTCGGTTTCGCTGCCTTTTCCATGACCCAGTACTTCGTGTTCTGGAACCTGTCCGTACCGGACCTGATCTTGTTCTGGTTCCTCGGGCGACAGGGTGTCAATGCATGCAGAGCCCCAGCGATGCGCCCAGAAGCAGCCTGACGACCATGCGCGTGAATGCCTTCTTCCAACATATGCCTCCCTATGGTGGAGCGGGAGCGCTTCGCGGCCAGGCCCTTACCTCGGGAATGGCCTCGATGCGATCGCGCGATGGCTGGACGTCGCTACACGTGTTCACCACAACGCCGCAGCCCGACTCCGTGCTTGGCGCCGAGGTGATACCGCTTCAGGTAGGCGAGGTGGAGAATTCCCGCTCGCTGCCTGCGCGAGTATTGGGTGAGCTTCGCATGGGTCGAGTGGCTGCCAAGGCCATGCTGGAGGATCGCCCGTGCGACTTGGCGGTGATTTCCACGCCCGGCTATTTGGCAGCTCTGGTCATCGCAGCGCGTGCCCGACGATTGGGCATTCCCTACGTGCTTGACGTGCGAGACATCTATCCGCAGGTTTACGCGGAAGCTGGCCTGCTGAAGCGAGGCTCCCTACCCTACCGCTACTTTGCACAGCGTTCGCGCCATCTGTACGAGGGCGCGAAGGTCGTCATTGCAGCCACCCAGGGGCTGAAGCGCGAAGTCATCCGTGACGGGCCCACAGCACGAGTCGAGTGCGTCTATAACGGTTTTCCCGAAGCGCTGCGCCAACGCACGGCGACCAAGCACGAACGCTTCACCGCCTGCTTCCACGGCACGCTCGGTTTCTTCCAGGACGTCGACACGCTGGTGGAAGTGGCGCGGCGGGTACAGCCGCACGGCATCGACCTGGTGGTTGTCGGCTACGGCCGCAAGGAGGAGCCTTTGCGCAGGGCCGGGCTGGGCAACCTGCGCTTCCTTGGCAGGCTCGGCTTCTCGGAGACGATCGCCGAGGTCGAGCGTTGTCACGTGGGCCTTTGCCTGCGGATGGACGACGACGTGTCCAAGGACGCCTTCCCAGTCAAGGTGTGGGAGTACCTGGGCCTTGGCATGCCCAGCCTGGTGACACCGCCCTGCGAGGCCGGCGACTTCCTGACCCGGCACGGCTGCGGCCTGGAGTTCGCGGCAGGCGCCGTCGACGACATCGTGCAGGCCTTGCTGCACTGGCGCGACCGCCCTGACGAGCGTGCCGCGATCGAACGCCGCTGCCGCGAGGTGGCCGAGGCGTTCACACGCGAGCGGCTGGGCCTGGCCGCAGCACAGATCATCGCCACGCAGCGCTGAACCCCACTTTGGCGGCCCGCGCGGCGCTTGGTGCGAGATCCACCATGAACGGAACGACAGGCCAGAGATCAGGCCCAAATCGCTGAACTGTCACGCGATTCGCCCTCTTTTGCGGGCGTCGGCTCGGAGCCGCCATTTCCAGAATCGTCTGGATGGGGAGTCGCTCACAAGCCGCTGCCGGCCGATGGCCGGGCCACATGTTCCTGGTGGCAGGTCTGTCGCTGCTGCTGCAGGCCTGCGGCGGCGGCAACGCCGAATCCGTCAACGATCTCGCTCAGGCCCAGGCCAACACGTCGCGCGAGGTGCTGGCGGCACGGGTCGAGGGCTGCACGGAAAGCGACGTACAGGACAGCGGTCTTGTGGCCTATGTCCGCATTCCCACCCGTTGCGCGCCCGCCGTGGAGGGCACCGCTCTGCGCCTGTCCGTCGGCCGCGGTTCCGCCACCGGCGGCCCGCCGGCGCCCGGTGCGGTCAGCCTCGTGCGGCAGCCTGGGGCCGTGGACACCACGGTGACGACCATCGAAGGTTTCGGCCCTCGTCAGGTGCAGCTCGTCGTACGCGGGCAGTGGCGGCGCATCGAGCATCTGGGTACCTGGGCGCCTCGAGACGGCGCCGGCCTGCTACAGCTTGGTGGCGCCCTGTACCTTTTGGGTGGGTGGCTGCACGGGCCGGTGACGAACGAAGTCTGGCGCACGGTGGACCTGGTGCAGTGGGAGTTCCTCGGCTACGCGCCCTGGCCCGCGCGACACGCCGCCGCCTGGCTCGTTCACGAGGGGCGACTGTGGGTCATCGGCGGTGACCTCTACGACGACGTGTGGTCGTCACCCGACGGCGTCCGGTGGACCCAGGAGGCCTCGGGTGCGCCCTTCGGCCGGCGATACACGCCCAATGCCGCCTCGGTCGGCGGTCGCATCGTCGTGTACGCCGGCCAGGACTGGCTGCCGGTGGACTGGTGCTACGAACGGCCCGATTGCAGCGCCCGCGGCCTGCGCAGCGTCTGGTCGAGTCGCGACGGCCGACAGTGGACGCAGGTCTCGGAGCAGACCCCTTGGGAGGGCCGGGGCCTGGTGCACGGCAACGCAGTGCATGACGGTCGGATCTGGATGATCGGTGGCGGCCTCAAGGTCGCCCCGCCGAACGAGCGCTATGCCGAAACGTCGGCCGAGCTCACCGACGTGTGGTCAAGCGTGGACGGCGCCAGCTGGCAGCTCGAGGCCGTCGACGGCGGTTTCGGCGGCCGCACGCACTTCTCGGTGCTGGCCACCGGCGACGGGTGCTACGTGTCGGACGGCTCGGTGGGCACGCAGCTGAACGTGACGAATGACCTCTTCCATGCGCCCGACTGCCGCCGCTACAGCCGCGTGGCCGTGCCGGCGGAACTGCCGGCCCGTCACGCCAGCTCGCTCGTGGAGTTCAATGGGTCCCTCGTCGTGCTAGGCGGCCCGCCCTACGGCGGCGCGGGCACGCAGGTCTGGCAGTACTTCCCCTGACCACGCCATGGCGCGCGAATCGGCTCAGTCGAACGCGCGCGCCTTTGCCAGCCAAGGCGCTGCCAGGTCCTTGGCCGACAGCTGCGGAGACTTGCCTTCCAGACCCCAGTCGATGCCCAAGCTCGGGTCGTCCCACCGCACGCAGGCCTCGGCTTGCGCCGCGTAGTACCCCGTCGTCTTGTAGAGGAAGTCCGCACTCTCGCTGCGCACCAGGAACCCATGCGCGAACCCCGGCGGGATCCAAAGCTGCCGATGGTTCTCCGCGCTCAGTTCCACGCCGACCCACTGGCCGAAGGTCGGGCTCGAGCGGCGCATGTCCACCGCCACGTCGAACACGCAACCTGCCACCACCCGCACCAGCTTGCCCTGCTCGTGCGGCGGCAACTGGTAATGCAGCCCGCGCAGCACGCCGCGCTGCGACCGCGAGTGGTTGTCCTGCACGAACTCCACGTGCCGGCCCACCGCCTCGTCGAACACGCGCTGGTTGAAGCTTTCCAGAAAGAAGCCGCGCTCGTCGCCGAAGACCCGAGGCTCCAGGATCAGGACGCCTTCCAGCGCGGTGGGCGTCACCTTCACCGGTACACCTTCTCGGTCAGGATCTTCAGCAGGTATTGGCCGTAGCCGTTCTTGGCCAGCGGCCGGGCCAGCGCCTCCAACTGCCCTGCGTCGATCCAGCCGCTGCGAAACGCCACCTCCTCGGGGCAGGCCACCTTCAGGCCCTGGCGCTTTTCCAGCGTGGCGATGAACTGGCCCGCTTCCATCAGACTGTCGTGCGTGCCGGTGTCCAGCCACGCATAGCCGCGACCCATGATCTCCACCGACAGCTGCTGCTGGCGCAGGTAGGTGGCGTTGACTTCGGTGATCTCCAGCTCGCCGCGGGCACTGGGCTTGATCGACGCGGCGATGTCGCACACCTGCTCGTCGTAGAAGTACAGGCCCGTGACCGCATAGTTGCTCTTCGGGACCTTGGGCTTCTCCTCGATCGACAGCGCACGCTGCTGGTCGTCGAAGGCGACCACGCCATAGCGCTCCGGGTCGTGCACGTGATAGGCGAACACGGTGGCGCCGTGATCGCGCGCAGTGGCCGCACCGAGCAGGCGCTGCAGGTCGTGGCCGTGGAAGATGTTGTCGCCCAGCACCAGCGCGCTCGGCGCACCGCCGACGAAGTCGCGGCCCAGGATGAAGGCCTGCGCCAGGCCGTCGGGACTGGGCTGCACGCAGTAGCTCAGGTTCATGCCCCAGCGGCTGCCGTCGCCCAGCAGTGCCTCGAAGCGCGGCGTGTCCTGCGGCGTGCTGATCACCAGAACGTCGCGGATGCCGGCCAGCATCAGCGTGGTCAGCGGGTAGTAGACCATCGGCTTGTCGTACACCGGCAGCAACTGCTTGCTGACCGCCAGCGTGGCCGGGTGCAGGCGCGTGCCGGAACCGCCCGCCAGGATGATGCCCTTGCGCGTCTTCATTGGCCGTAGACCTCTCTCAACATGCGGATGACGCCGGGCTCCCAGTGCGGCAGCTCCAGGCCGAAGGCGGCACGCAGCTTCGCCGTATCCAGCCGCGAGTTCAGCGGCCGCTTCGCAGGCGTGGGGAACGCGGAGGTGGGCACCGCCTCGATCGATTCGAGCGCCACCTTCACCGGCAACCCGTTGGCGCGCGCCCAGGCGATCACCAGGCTGGCATAGCGATGCCAGGTGGTCTCGCCGGCGGCCACAGCGTGGTACGTGCCGGCTAGCGAGGGCTCGGCACGGCAGGTGCGCAAGCAATGCGCGGTGACGTCGGCCAGCAGGTCCGCGCCGGTGGGCGCCCCGTACTGGTCGTCAATCACCTTGAGCTGGTCGCGCTCGGCGGCCAGCTTGAGCATCGTGCGCGCGAAGTTGCCGCCGCGAGCCGCATAGACCCAGCTCGTGCGCAGGATCAGGTGCCGGCAGCCGCTGGCGCGGATGTGGTTCTCGCCGTCGAGCTTGGTGCGGCCATACACCGACAACGGCGCCGTCGGCGCGTCCTCGCGGCGCGGCGCGCTGCCGCTGCCGTCGAACACGTAGTCGGTGCTGTAGTGCACGAGCCAGGCGCCCTGCTGTGCGGCTTCCGTCGCCAGCACGCGTGGCGCCTCGGCATTCAGCGCGGCGGCCAGCGACGGCTCCGACTCGGCCTTGTCCACCGCGGTGTGCGCCGCGGCATTGACGATGACATCGGGTCGCACGGCGCGCACCGTGGCGGCCAGCCCCTCGGGGCGCGAGAAGTCGGCATGCAGCTCGGTGCTGTCGAAGTCCAGCGCCACCAGCTCGCCCAGCGGCGCCAGCGAGCGCTGCAGCTCCCAGCCCACCTGGCCGCCCTTGCCGAAGAGCAGGAACTTCATCGCGTGCCTTGCGTGCCGTTCAACGACGGGCGTAGTTGGTGGCCACCCAGTCGCGGTAGCCACCGCTCTGCACCGAGGCCACCCAGTCGGCATGGTCCAGGTACCACTGCACCGTCTTGCGGATGCCGGTCTCGAAGGTCTCCGCGGGGCGCCAGCCGAGTTCGCGCTCGATCTTGCGCGCGTCGATCGCATAGCGGCGGTCGTGGCCCGGGCGGTCCTTCACGTGCGTGATCAGGCGCTGGTAGCTGCCTTCCGGGCTGGGCCGCAGCTCGTCGAGCAGGGCGCAGATGGTGTGGACGATCTCGATGTTGGGCTTCTCGTTCCAGCCGCCCACGTTGTAGGTCTGCCCCACACGGCCCTTGGCCAGCACGGTGCGGATCGCACTGCAGTGGTCGCCCACGTAGAGCCAGTCGCGCACCTGCATGCCGTCGCCGTACACCGGCAGCGGCCGGCCCGCGAGCGCGTTGACGATCATCAGCGGGATCAGCTTCTCGGGGAAGTGATAGGGCCCGTAGTTGTTGCTGCAGTTGGTGGTGAGCACCGGCAGCCCGTAGGTGTGGTGCCAGGCGCGCACGAGATGGTCGCTGGCGGCCTTGCTCGCCGAGTATGGGCTGTTGGGCTCGTAGGGGTGCGTCTCGGTGAAGGCCGGCGCGTCCGGCGCCAGCGAGCCGTACACCTCGTCGGTGCTGACGTGCAGGAAGCGGAACGCCGCCTGGTCGTCAGGCCGCAGGCCGCTCCAATAGGCGCGCGTGGCCTCGAGCAGGCCAAAGGTGCCCAGCACGTTGGTGCGCATGAACTCGCCCGGGCCGTGGATGCTGCGGTCCACATGGCTCTCGGCGGCGAAGTTGACGATCGCGCGCGGCCGGTGCTCGGCCAGCAGTTTGTCCACCAGGGCCCGGTCGCCGATGTCGCCCTGCACGAACACATGCCGCGCATCGCCACGCAAGCCGTCCAGGTTGTGCAGGTTGCCGGCGTAGGTCAGCGCGTCGAGGTTGACGACGGTTTCCGAAGACCCGGCCAACCAATCGTTGACGAAGTTGCTGCCGATGAATCCGGCGCCGCCGGTGACGAGAAGGGTCATGTGCAGGGCATCACTGAGAGATCACCGTCCAGTATCGCCCGCGTTGCCGAGGCCGGTGGCGGCATTCCTTGGGATTCCGCGGGGTTCGTGGGCTGCATCACGCTCGTTCGAGGGGTGGCTCGGCCCAGTCCGACCCATCCGCCAGCCCCTCGCCAGGCGTGAACTCCGGCACGGCCTGGACGAGCAGGCGCCGCACCGCGGCCCCGCCCACGTCCTGCCCGGTCCCGGCCGAGCGCAGGGCCTGCACCAGTTGCCCGGCGCCGGCCAGGTCCGACTGCAGCCGGGCGACGCGCAGCCGATCGATGCGCGTGGGCAGCGTGTTGTCCGCATCCGCCAGCAGCTCCTCGTACAGCTTCTCGCCCGCCCGCAGCCCGGAGAACTCGATGCGGATCTCGTCTTCCGAGTGCCCGGCCAGCCGGATCATCTGGCGCGCCAGCTCGACGATCTTCACCGGCTCGCCCATGTCGAGCACCAGCACCTGGCCGCTGTCGCCGAGGGCCGCGGCCTGCAGCACCAGCCGTGCCGCCTCGGGGATGGTCATGAAGTAGCGGATGATGTCCGGGTGCGTCACGGTCACCGGCCCGCCGCGCGCGATCTGCTCCTTGAACTTCGGGATCACGCTGCCGCTGGATCCCAGCACGTTGCCGAAGCGCACGGCCATGAAGCGGGTGGCCGGGTGCGCCGCGGCCATCGTCGACACCACCATCTCCGCGGCGCGCTTGGTGGCGCCCATCACGTTGGTCGGGTTCACCGCCTTGTCGGTGCTGATCAGCACGAAGCGCTCGGCGCCGCAGTCGGCCGCCGCCTGTGCGGCATGCCACGTGCCCAGCACGTTGTTGCGCAGGCATTGCCAGGCGTTGTCGCCCTCCTCCATCAGCGGCACGTGCTTGTAGGCCGCGGCGTGGAACACCACCTGCGGCCGCCAGCGCTCGAACGCGGCGCGCACATGGGCCTCGTCCTTCACGTCGCCGATCAGCCGCACCAGCGGCAGTCCGGGAAAGCGATCGGCCAGGTCCTGCTCGATCGAGTACAGGTTGAACTCGCTCTGCTCGTAGAGCACCAGGCGCGCCGGGCCGTGCAGGGCCACCTGGCGGCACAGTTCGCTGCCGATGCTGCCGCCGGCGCCGGTGATCAGCACCGTGCGGCCCTGCAGCACCGCGTCGATGCCGGCCTCGTCCAGCACCACCGGTTCGCGGCCGAGCAGGTCCTCCGGCTCGATGTCGCGCACGCGGCTCACCGGCGCGCCCGAGCGCAGCTCCTCGGCGCTCGGCACGGTCAGCACCGGCAGCCCGGTGGACGCGGCCAGCTCGTACACCTGCCGCCGTGCCGCACCGCGCAGCGACGGCATCGCGACCACCACGTGCGTGGCGCCCGAGAGCACGCCCGGCCGGTCCTTCAGGGCCGACAACGGGCCCAGCACCGGCACGCCGGCGATGCGGGCCCCCTGGCGCGTACGGTCGTCGTCGAGCAGGCCGAGCACGATCCAGCCGTCGCGCTGGATGCCGGCCAGCAGCAGCCGCGCTGCCTCGCCCGCCCCCAGCACCACGGCGCGCCGCACCTCGGCGTCGCTGCCGGTGATGCGCCGCCGAGCGTGCTCGTACAGCATGCGGTAGCCGATGCGTGCCAGCACCAGCGCCATCAGGGTCGCCATCGGGTGCAGCGCCAGCACGGCGCGCGGCACCTTCACCAGGCCCAGGCCCATCACCACCGCGGCGCTGACCACGCCGGCGGCGAGGCAGGCCCAGGTCAGCCGGGTCACCTCGTCGAAGCCGGAGAAGCGCCACATGCTCTGCGGCACGCGCAGGGCCATCAGCGCCACCAGGTAGGCCGCCACCACGCCCAGCAGCACCCAGCCGTCGTAGCCCGGGCGGGCGCTCATCCAGCGCTCGAAGCCGAGCCGGAACAGGTAGGTGGCGTTCCACGCCAGCACCACCATCAGCGCGTCGACGGCCAGCGACAGCGGCTCTCGATGCGGACGCAGGCGCGCCAGCAGTGCGTCAAGCCGGTGCCAGACCGTCGCGCCGGCTGCGGGCTGGCTGCTCACGATCGCCCGCCCCGCCCGACCACTCGCCGCGCCAGCAGGCCCAGCGTGCGCAGGATCACGCCCACATCGGACGCCAGCGTGGCGCGCGCGGCATAGGCCGCGGCGGCGTCGAGCTTGCGCGGCAGGATCACGTCCACGTACTCGCGTTCGGGGTCGGCCGCGCGGGCGAGCAGCGCGCTCTCGTCGGCGTGGTCCAGCGACACCGGATCGGTGATGCCCGGCCGCAGCGCCAGCACCTTGTCGCGAAGGGCCGGCGGATAGTGCGCCACGTAGCGCGGCACCTCGGGCCGCGGCCCCACCAGGCTCATGTCGCCGCGCAGCACGTCGATCAGCTGCGGCAGTTCGTCGAGCTTGCTGCGCCGCAGGAAGCGCCCGACGCGGGTGATGCGGGCGTCGTCGCCCACGGTCAGGGCCGGCCCGCGCTCCGGCGCGTCGGCCACCATGGTGCGGAACTTGTGGATGCGGAACAGCCGTCCGCCCTGCCCCACGCGCTGCTGGCGGAAGAACACCGGACCGGGCGAGTCGAGCCGGATCGCCGCGGCCAGCAGCAGCATCAGCGGCGCGGCCAGCACCAGCGCGGCCAGCGCCAGCAGCAGGTCGAAGGTGCGCTTGGCCATCGGCAAGGGCTCAGCCGGCCAGGGTGGCCCGCACCGCGGCGGCCACGCGGTCCACGTCGGCGTCGGTCATGCGGGTGTACAGCGGCAGGCTCACCATGCGCTCGAACGCGTGCTGGCTGGCCGGGAACTGCGCCGGCTGCAGACCGTAGCGGTCGCGCCAGTAGGGCTGCAGGTGCAGCGGGATGTAGTGCACGCTGCAGCCGATGCCGGCGGCGAACATCCGCTCGATGAACCGGTCGCGCGACACGCCCGCGCCGTCAGACAGGCGCAGCACGTACAGGTGCCAGGCGTGCCGGTCGCCCCCCGCCGGCCAGGGCGGCGTGAGCACCGGCAGGCCGGCCAACGCCGCGTCGTAGCGCCGCGCGATCGCCTCGCGCCGGGCCTGGAACGCCTGCGCCTTGGCCAGCTGGTGCAGCCCCAGCGCCGCGGCGATGTCGGTCAGGTTGTACTTGAAGCCCGGTGCCACGATCTCGTAGTACCAGCTCGGCACCGTGGCGGTGAAGCGGTCGAACGCGTCCCGGCTCATGCCGTGCAGGCGCATCACACGCGCGCGCCGCGCCAGGTCGGCGTCGCGCGTGACCAGCATGCCGCCTTCGCCGGTGGTGATGGTCTTGTTGGCATAGAAGCTGAACACCGTGGCGTCGCTGCCGAGCGTGCCGACGAGCGCACCACCGCAGGTGGTGGGCAGCGCATGGGCGGCGTCTTCCACCACCTTCAGGCCGTGGCGCCGGGCGATCGCCAGCAGCGCCGGCATGTCGGCCGCGAGGCCGGCGTAGTGCACCGGCAGGATCGCCTTCGTGCGCGGCGTGATCGCCGCTTCCACCGCGGCGGGGTCGATGTTCAGCGTGGCAGGGTCGATGTCCACCAGGCGCACGTCGGCGCCGAGGTAGCGCACCACCTCGGCGGTGGCGGTGAAGGTGTGCGTGGTGGTGATGACCTCGTCGCCCGGGCCGATGCCCAGCGCCTCCAGCGCCAGGTGCAACCCGGCGGTGGCCGAGTTGACGGCGATGCACTGCAGCGACTCGTCGCCGAGGAACCGGGCAAACGCCTTCTCGAATCGCGCCGCCTTGGGCCCGGTGGTCACCCAGCCCGAGCGCAGCGTGTCCACCACCTCGGCGATCTCCTCCTCGCCGATCTCGGGCAGCGCAAAGGGCAGGAACGGAAGCTTGTCGGTCGTCGTCATGGCTTGGTCGCCCACACGAGGCGGTGGGTGCGCAGGAAGGGCAGCAGCGCATTGGCCGGTGCCACGGTGGCCGGGTGCAGCGCCGCCAGCGCGCGCGCCAGCGGCGGCGCCAGCGTGATGCGGCGCAGGTCGATGCGGGCCCGGGGAAAGAGTTCCCGCAGCCGCGCGGTCGTCACGCCGCGCACGTCCGGGTTGCGCGGGTTGCCCACCGCGAAGTCGTAGCACAGCACGCCCCCGCCCGGGCGGACCCAGGACCACATCGCGGCGGCGAGGCGCTGCTGCTGGGCGTCGTCGAGCACGGAGGAGAACACGGTGAAGGCCAGCACCGCGTCCTGGCTGCCAGCGTCGATCGCGGCCAATGCCGCGTCGCCGGCCTCCACGCGCACGGCCTGCGGCAGGCAGGCGCGCGCGGCGGCAACGCGCTCGGGCAGCAGGTCGATGCCCGCCAGGCGGTCGGCGTCGGCGCCCAGGCGCAGCAGATCGAGCAGGTTGCCGCCGCTGCCGCAGCCCACCTCGACGATCGATCGTCCGGCCAGGCCCTGCCAGCCGTGGCGCCGCCACAGCGCCAGCATCGCGCGCAGCCGCTCCTGCTGCGCCTGCAGTGCCGCGGCGTCGAACAGGCTGTAGCGCCGGGCATCGGCCGCGGCGTCGCGCCGCGCGTACTGCGCCGCGATGGCCCCACCGGGGGCGGCCGGCAGCCGCTCGGGCGACGGCGCAGGGGTGTGCGGGTCGGTCATCGCGTCAGCTCCACCGCGTGGCGCGCGGGCCCGGCGCCACGCAAGAGCGCCCACAGGCCCTGCCAGGTGCCTACGCCATAACCCACGTGATAGGCGGCCACCACGGCGGGCAGCCTGGCCAGCACGCCGGCACCCGCGTCGGCCGGCGTGGCACGCGCCACCGACACCGCCACGATCGACAGGTAGGCGCCATAGGCCGCCAGCAGGCCGGCCAGCGGCATCGGCCCGGCCCAGGGCCAGGCCAGCGCCGCGAAGCACAGCGCGGCCACGAACAACGCCGGCACCAGCTGGCGCGGCGACCCCGGCTGGCCATGCTTGCGCAGCACGAAAGGGCGCCAGTAACCGTATTGCCGCTGCTGCGAGAACAGCTGGCGCAGGCTCGCCCGCGGCCGGTACACCGAGCGGATCGCTGCGCTCTGCCAGACCCGACCGCCGCCGCGGCGGATGCGCAGGTTGTGCTCGTCGTCCTGGTTGCGCACCAGGGTCTCGTCGAAGCGGCCGAAGCGGTCGAACGTGGCGCGCGGCCAGCAGCCGAGGTAGACGCTGTCGACCTCGCCCTCGTGCCGCACGTCGCGCGAGCGCGCGCCGCCGACGACCCAGCGGCACTGGAAGGCGGCGGCCACGGCACGCTGCATCGGCGTGCGGCCCTCGGCCACCCAGGGGCCGCCCACGTTGTCGGCGCCACTGCGCGCCAGCGCGGCAAGGCACTGGGCCAGGTAGTCCGGCGCGTAGGTCGTGTGCACGTCCAGGCGCGCCACGACGTCGCCTTGCGCCCGGCCCAGGCAGGCATTGAGCCCGGTGGACACGATGCGGCGCGGGTTGTCCACCAGCACGATGCGCGCGTCGGCGGCGGCGCGCTGCGCCAGTCGCTCGCGCGTGCCGTCGTCGCTGTCGCCGTCGGCCACCAGCACCTCCATCGCCCAGCCCTCGGGCAGGCGCTGCGCCAGCACCGCGTCGACGAAGGCGTCGACATGGTCGCGCTCGTTGCGACACGGCACGACCACCGAGAGCCGGCGCGGCTGCGCGGGCGCGTTCATCACGCCGCCTCCGGCTGCGGCTCGCGCAGCGTGTCGTACAGCGCGGCCATGCGGTCCATGTGCTGTCCGCGCGACGCGCGCTGCAGCACCGCGTCCCGGTTGCGCCGGCCGATCGCGCGCCGCGCCGGCACGTCGTCGGCCAGGGCGCGCAGCGCCGCGGTCAACGCCGGCACGTCGTCCACCGGCACCCGCTGCGGCGCGTCGATCCACACGCGGTTGGCCGGCAGGTCGGTCGCCACCACCGGCAGGCCGCAGGCCATCGACTCGAGCATCGCCACCGACGTGGCGTCGCTGGCCGGCACGCTCACCGACACGTCGGCGCGCTGCAGCGCGGCCACCATGCCGTCGTCGTCGACGCGGCCGACGAAGCGGACGCGCTCCGGGCCGAGCCCGAGCTCGGCCGCCAGCGCCTGCAGCTGCGGCGCCAGCGAACCGCCGCCCAGCAGCGTCAGGCCCGCGTGCAGCGCCGGCCGCTCGGCCACCAGGCGCGCCACGGCACGCAGCAGTACGTCGATGCGGTAGTTCGGCTCCCACTGGCGCAGGCTGATCAGCTCGAAGCGCTGCGGCGCGCCGGGGGCGTCCGCCGGCCGGAACCGCTGCGTGTCGACGCCCCACAGCACCTCGTGGCACGGCGCCGTGACGCCATAGCGCCGGATCTCGTCGAGCACGTCCTGCGAGTCGGCGGTGATCAGGTCGGCGCGGCCCAGGTTCCAGCCCACCAGCGAGCGCATCAGGCCGCCGCGCAGCCCGGGCTCGCGCGGCGTGACCAGGATGTCCGAACCCCAGGCCGTCTGAACCACCGGTGCCACGCCGCGGCAGGCCGCGGCCCACAGGCCGTAGGAGGTGACGTAGTGGCCGTGCACCCACTGTGGCGCGAGGCGCCGCGCCAGTGCGCGCACCCGGCCCAGCGCGCCGAACCAGCCCGCCGCCGAGTCGCCGTCGCCCAGCGCCACCACCTCGCTGGCGCCGTCCAGCGGCGCGGCGCGGCGCGTGCCCACCACGCAGTCGAAGCCGCGCTCGGCCATGGCCTGCACCCAGCGCCGCGTGTGCACGTGGCCGGCGTCGGCGAAGAACAGGATGCGCCCGCGCGAGGCCATGCTCAGGCTCCGTCCGGTCGCGCGGCGGCCACCGTGCGCAGCCAGGCCTCGTAGGCCTCGCGCCGGTCCGGCGCATGGGCATCGAGCCAGGCCCGGTCGGCGTCGCGCACGTCGCCCACCACGCGGGCCGGCCGGCCCTCGACGATGGCGAAGTCCGGCACGATGCCGGTCACGTAGCTGTGCGCGCGCACCAGCACGCCGCGGCCGATGCGCGCGCCCGGCGCGATGGTGCAGTGCGGGCCGACGAAGGTCCACGCGCCGATCGCGCTGGCCTCGCGCACCACGCCGGCGGGTTGCGCATGGCCCCAGAACGCCTCGCGCTCCAGGCGCAGCGCCCGGTGCGTGCTGTGCGTCAGCACCGACACGTGATTGGTGATCTGCACGCCGTCGTCGATGCGCAGCCCGCCCGACGCGTCGATGTAGTTGAAGTGGCCGATGAAGACATGGTCGCCCAGCGCCAGCCGCTGCGGCGACTCGACCGCCGTGGCACTGCCGATGCGCGAGTGCGGCCGCCACGTGCCGTCGCCCGAGCGCACGCCATAGCGCATGCGCGGCCCGAACAGGGCCCGCAGCGGATGGAGCAGGCGGTTGAACATCGCAGGCAAGGCGGTCGGATCAGGGCGCGGGCGGCAGCCGTGCATTGTCGCCGCGCAGCAGCGCCGTCCAGCGCAGGCCGGCGTCGCGTGCGAACAGGGTCCACGCCACGCCGATCGCCCCCAGGAACGCCAGGCTGGTGGCCACCGCCGCACCCGCCGCGCCCCAGCGCGGCAGGCTCCAGGCGGCGATGGCCAGCGTCAGGGCCAGCGACAGCCCGGCGATGCCGGCGGCCCAGTGCGGCCGGCCCAGGTGCTGCGTGTAGTAGGCCGACAGCGCCGACGCCGCCGCGTAGGCGGCCACGCCCGGCAGCAGCAGGGCCAGCGGCACCAGCGACGCCCGGTAGGCCTCGCCCAGCACCGCGGGCAGAGCCAGCCACGCCGCCAGCCCGAGCAGCGGCGCGGCCGCCAGGGCCGCGCCCAGCCCCAGGCGCACCGCATGCAACGCGGTGGCGCGGGCCTGCACCGCATCGGTCGAGCCGATGCGGGCGTAGGCCGACACCGTGACCGCCTGCGACAGCAGCCACAGCAGTTCGGCCACCTGCACCGCCACCGAGTACACGCCGGCCTCGGCCAGCCCGTGCGTGCGCTCGAGCAGGAACAGCGTGACGCGGTAGTTGGCCAGGCTCACCACGTTGGCCAGCGCGATGGCCGCGATGAAGCGCCACGCCGCTCCGGAGGCCATCGGCGGTTCGGCGGGCGGCGCGCTGGGCAACACCGGTGCGGCGCCGGGCCGCGCCAGGGCCCAGGCCGCGGTCACCCCGCCCACCAGCGCCTTGGCCAGCGCCCAGGCCCCGAGCACGGCCACGAGACCGGCCCATCCGGCCCCCAGCGAGGCCAGCAGCAGTCCCAGTACCAGCAGTGGCGCGCCGACCTGGGCCGCGTTCAGGGCCACCAGCCGCCCCTGCCCCATCCACAGGCCGGCGGCAGTCGGCGCCAGCAGCAGGCAGGGCGCCGCCAGGGCCAGCAGCCAGAGCAGGCGGTACGGATCGCTGCTCGACGCCTGCGCCACGCCGGCCAGCACGATCGCGGCTCCCAGGCCCGCCCCCAGCGCCGCTCCCAGCGCACGCCGCAGACGCTGCGCCGACAGCGCCCCGCGCGCGGCCTCGCGTGCCAGCAGCAGGCCCAGGCCCGAGCCCAGCGCGAGCAGCGCCGACTCCACCGCCACGAAGAGCGAGAACGCGCCCTGCACCTGCGGCCCCTGCCGAGCCACCACGATCAGGATCGCCAGGCCCAGGGCCACCGTCGCCAGCCGTGCCGCCAGGTTGAGCGCGGCCCCGCGCCACAGCGACGCGGCCGGGGCGGTTTCGGAGCGGTCGGGCGGGCTCGGGGGCGGGCTCATGGGCGGGGAGGCGGTGGCGCGCATTGTCGGCGTCCTGCGCCACCGCAACGGCGCTCTCAGGGGCAGTCTCTAGAATTGCGCCCTTTGCCCCGCCGCGCCCTCCGGCCGGCTTCTCCTTCCAGGAACCCGCGATGAGCGACCCCACGCCCCCCGTGCTCGACGAGAACAAGCTCATGGCCGAGCGGCGCGAGAAACTGGCGGCGCTGCGCAGCCGCGGCGTCGCGTTCCCGAACGACTTCAAGCCCAGCCACCACGCCGCGGACCTGCACCTGCGCCACGGCAGCACGCCCAACGAGACGCTGGAGCCGCAGGCGGTGAAGGTGGCCGTGGCAGGCCGCATGATGCTCAAGCGGGTGATGGGCAAGGCCTGCTTCGCCACGCTGCAGGACGCGTCCGGCCGGATCCAGCTCTACGTCACGCTGGACGCGGTGGGCGCCGACACGCTGGCCGACTTCAAGGGCTGGGACCTGGGCGACATCGTGGCCTGCGAGGGCACGCTGTTCCGCACCAAGGCGGGCGAGCTGTCGGTCAAGGCCGCGTCGATCCGCCTGCTGGTCAAGAGCCTGCGCCCGCTGCCGGACAAGTTCCACGGCATGACCGACCAGGAGCAGAAGTACCGCCAGCGCTACGTGGACCTGATGACCGACGACGCGGCGCGCGCGCGATTCGTGGCGCGCAGCAAGGCAGTGGCATCGATCCGCAACTTCATGGTCGAGCACGGCTTCCTCGAGGTCGAGACGCCGATGCTGCACCCGATCCCCGGCGGCGCGAACGCCAAGCCCTTCGTCACGCACCACAACGCGCTCGACCAGGAGATGTTCCTGCGCATCGCGCCCGAGCTGTATCTCAAGCGCCTGCTCGTCGGCGGCTTCGACCGCGTGTTCGAGATCAACCGCAACTTCCGCAACGAAGGCATCTCGGTCCGGCACAACCCCGAGTTCACGATGATGGAGTTCTACGCGGCGTACTGGCACCACCGCGACCTGATGGACTTCACCGAGCAGGTGCTGCGCCATGCCGCGCGCGCGGCCACCGGCAGCGCCACGCTGAGCTACGGCGGCCGCGAGGTCGACCTGGACCGTCCGTTCGCGCGCCTGTCGGTGCGCGACTCGCTGGTGGCGCACGCCGGGCTGACACCGGCCGAGGCCGACGATGCGGCAGCGCTGCACGCGCGCCTGAAGAACTTGGGCGAGGAGCCGCCGGCGCACTGGACCCTGCCCGAGCTGCAGTTCGGCCTGTTCGAGGCCGCGGTCGAGGACAAGCTCTGGCAGCCGACCTTCATCACCGACTATCCGGTGGAGGTGAGCCCGCTGGCGCGCGCGTCGGACACCAACCCGTCCGTGACCGAGCGCTTCGAGCTGTTCGTCACCGGGCGCGAGCTGGCCAACGGCTTCTCGGAACTCAACGACGCCGAGGACCAGGCCGCGCGCTTCGCGGCGCAGGCGGCCAACAAGGAAGCCGGCGACGAGGAGGCGATGTACTACGACGCCGACTTCATCCGCGCGCTCGAGTACGGCATGCCGCCCGCCGGCGGCTGCGGCATCGGCATCGACCGCCTCGTGATGCTGCTCACCGACAGCCCGAGCATCCGCGACGTGGTGCTGTTCCCGGCGCTGCGGCGCGAAGGCTAGGGCCGCGCCATGGCCGGGCGGCTCGACTCGCTGGACGCGATCGAGGCCGCGCTGTGGCGCGAGCTGGCTGCCGCGCCGCGCGACCGAACCCACCCCTGGCGCACGCCGGTGCTGGCCACCACCGACGGCGAGCGCGGCGACGCCCGCACCGTGGTCGTGCGCGAAGTGGACCCGCAGTCCCGCACGCTGCTCGTCTACACCGACGCCCGCGCGCCCAAGGCGGCGCAGATCGCGCGCCACCCGCTGGGCACGCTGGTGGCCTGGTCGCCCGCGCTCGGCTGGCAGCTGCGGCTGCGCGTGCGGCTGGCCCTTCAGACGGACGGCCTCGCGGCGTCGTCGCACTGGGCCCGGCTGAAGCTGGCGCCCGGCGCGCAGGACTACCTGTCCGCGCTGCCGCCGGGCAGCGCGCTCGACAGCGCCATCGGCGCTCGCGGCGAGCGTGCCCACTTCGCGCTGGTGGAAGCCGCCATCGAGTCGATCGACTGGCTGGAACTGCATGCGCAGGGCCACCGCCGAGCCGCGTTCGACGCCGCCGGCGCGCGCTGGCTGCAACCGTAACGTCCGCGGACGCCGTTAAACATGTCGCGGCACGATGTCGCGACGCTGTCGGCCCGCCCCCCCGCCGCCTGCGTTGAGGCTGCACGATGCACCCGTCGCTTCGCCCCGCATGCCATGACCGACTGGACCCACCACCCGATCTACACGCGCCTGACCGCGCCCGAGCAGCCCTTCGCACGCCACGCGCTGCTGCACGACATGGAGCTCGGCCTGTCGCGGCTGGCACCCAGCCCGGGCCTCGCGACCCGCGTGCAGCACTTCGTCGAGCGCGGTGTGCCCTACTTTGCCCCCGGCGACGCGCACTACCGCGAATGGGCGGCCAAGGCGGCCGCGCTGTGGGACGAGCTGCACCAGCGCAGCCGCGCCGCGGCCGAAGCGCCGGCCGCCTGAGCGCCTGAACGCCTGAGCGCCTGACGGCGCGATGCGTCAGCCCTTGGGCCGGCGCGCCTCGGCCATGCGCCTTTCGATCTCCTGAAGCGGCATCGCGCCGGGCACGCGCTGGCCGTCCTCGAACACCAGCGCCGGCGTGCCGTTGATGCGGTACTTGCGCCCGAAGGCCACGTTGCGATCGATCGCGGCGGCATCGCACTGCCCCATCGTCCGCGGCGGCGCGTTGCCGTCGATCATCCAGCGGCGCCAGTTCGCCATCGCGTCCTTCGAGCACCAGATCGCGCGCGACTTGGCGTCCGAGTCGGGACCGAGCACCGGGTACAGGAAGGTGTAGATGGTGACGTCCTTCAGCGCCATCAGGTCGCGCTCCAGGCGCTTGCAGTAGCCGCAGTTCGGGTCACCGAACACCGCCAGCCGGCGCGAGCCGTTGCCCTGCTTGATCACCATCGCGTCCTTGAGCGGCAGCTCGTCGAAGCGGATCGCGGTGAGCTTGAGCACGCGCTGCTGGGTCAGGTTGGTGCGGTTGCGGATGTCGATGATCGAGCCGCCCTCGATCAGGTAGGTGCCCTCGGGGTCCGAGTAGTACAGGTCGGTGCCCACGCGCACCTCCCACAGGCCCGGCAGCGGCGCCTTGCTGACCTCGTCGATCTTCGGGAAGTCGGGCAGCCGCTGGGCGATGTTCTTGCGGATCACCGCCTCGTCGGCCTGCGCGGCCGACATCAGCAGCGCCGCGGCGAGGCCCCACGCGAGTTGTCGGAGTCGGAAAGTCACCATGGTCTTTCGGGAAGGGGCGGAAGGATCGGGAGCAGGACGGGGCGTCTGCGGCAAGGCAGCGGTACGGCAGGTCACTGCCCGAAGGCCCGCTGGGCCAACCACCGCTTCACGGGCCCGGCCGCTTCGACCAGACCCAGGCCGCGGTTGCGAAGTTCCTTCGCCCACGGCGCCGGATGCGCAAAAAGGCGCAACAGGCCGTCGGTGAGGGCCCCCATGGCCTGCACCGGGGCGGCCCGCTCGCGCGCATAGCGCTGCAGCAGCCGCGGGTCGCCCAGGCTGCGCCAGGGCTCGCGCGCGGCGATCACGCGCGACAGCGTGGCCACGTCGCCCAGGCCGAGGTTCAGCCCCTGCCCGGCCAGCGGGTGCACCACGTGCGCCGCGTCGCCCACCAGCACCCAGCCGGGGCCGCAGACCGACCCGGCCCGCGCCAGGGCCAGCGGCCAGGCGGCGCGCGGGCCCGCCAGCGCCAGCGTGCCCGCGGCGGCGCCGCAGGCCTGCTCCAGCTCGGCCACGAAGGCCGCGTCGTCGAGTGCCATCAGCGCCCGGGCGCGATCGGTGGGCAACGACCACACCAGCGCCAGGCCGTGGCCGGGTCGCGGCCGGTCCATCGGCAGCAGCGCCAGCACGTCGGGCGCGCGGAACCACTGGCGCGCCACGCCGCCGTGCGGCAACTCGCCGACGAGCCGGGCCGCCACGGCCGTCTGGCCGTAGTCGTGGATGTCGAAGGACACGCCGAAGCGCTCGCGCGTGGCCGAGGCGCGGCCCTCGGCCACCACCTGGAGGGCCGCCGGTACTTCCGGCGCGTCGGTCGGCGTGACATGCGGCGCGTAGCGCAGCGCGTTGGCCAGCTCCGCCTCGAGGGCGGCCGCGTCGACGATCCAGGCCAGCTCCCGCACCTGCTGCTGCCATGCGGAAAAGCTCAGCGACTGCACGCCGGCGTCGCCGGTGACCTGCATGTCGTAGACGGGCGTGCGGGCGTCCGCCGGCAGCGCGCCCCACACCTTGAGGCTGTCGAGCAGGGCCACCGACGCCGCGTTCAGCGCATAGGCCCGCACGTCCTCGCGCGCTGTGGCGGCCGGCGGACGCGACAGCGCCACGGCCAGCCCCTGGCGCGACAGCGACAGGGCCAGCGCACTGCCGACGATGCCGGCACCGCGCACGCAGACGTCCATGGTTTGCATCGGTGCGCATTCTAGGGAGCCGGACGCAATGCGACACTCCGTCCCGTGAATCCCTCCGACCTCGACCTGCGCATCGCCAGCCTGCATGTGCACCCCGTGAAGTCCTGCGCCGGCATCGCCGTGCAGGAAGCCTGGCTTTCCGACACCGGCCTGGAGCTCGACCGCTGGTGGATGGTGGTCGACGAGCACGGCGAGTTCGTCAGCCAGCGTGAACTGCCGCGCATGGCCCTGATCCAGACCCGCCTGCGCCACGAGGACGTGGTGCTGCGCGCCCCGGGCATGCTGGCGCTGCACCTGCAGCAGGACCGCGTGGAAGCCGCCGTGCGGGTGCGCGTCTGGGACGACGTGGTGCCGGCCTACGACATGGGTGACCTGGCGGCCCAGTGGTTCAGCGACTTCCTGGGACGCCGGCTGCGCCTGGCGCGCATGGACCCCGACGCCCGGCGCCTGGCGAACATGCGCTGGACCGGCGGCCTGCAGGCCCGCACGGCCTTTCCCGACGGGTTCCCGCTGCTGGTGGCGTCCACGGCGTCGCTGGCCGAGCTGAACCGGCGTCTCGCCGCCGCGGGGCACGCGGCCGTGACGATGGAGCGGTTCCGGCCCAACCTCGTGCTCGAGGGCCTGCCCGACGCCCATGGCGAGGACCATATCGACACCCTCGCCATCGACTCGCCCGATGGCGAGGTGGTGCTGAAGCTGGTCAAGCCCTGCAGCCGCTGCAGCATCCCCGACGTCGACCCGGCCACCGCGCAGACCGGCCATGCCGTCACCGACGCGCTGGCGGCCTATCGCGCCGAGCCGCGCCTGGACGGCGCGCTCACCTTCGGCCAGAACGCCGTCGTCGTGTCGGGGGTCGACTGCCGCATCGCGGCGGGCGCGCGCGTGCAGGCCACGTACGCCTTCTGACATGCCGCGGCCCCTGCGACTGCCGAGCTGGCAGCTGTTCGCACTGGCGGTGGCGATCTGGAGCACCACCTGGCACGCGATCCTGTACCAGCTCGAGCACACGCCGCCCGAACTGGGCGTGGCGCTGCGCTTCGGGCTCGCCGCGGCCCTGGTGATGGCCTTGGCGGCCTGGCGCGGCGATCGCCTGCGCTTTTCCGCGGGCGACCACGCCTGGCTGGCGCTGCAGGGCGTGTTCATGTACAGCCTGGCCTACTTCGCCGTCTATCACGCGGAGCGGCATGTGCCGTCGGGGCTGGTGGCCGTGGGCTACTCGGCGTCGCCCCTGGTCACCGGCGTGGCGGCGTGGTGGCTGTGGCGCCAGGCCATCGACACCCGCTTCGTGGTCGGCGGCGTGCTGTGCCTGGCCGGCGTGACGATGATCTTCTGGCCCGAGCTCACGCACGTCGGCGCCGGCGGCGCGGCGGCCCTGGGAGCCGCCTGCACGGTGGCGGCCGTGCTGCTGTCGGCCGTCGGCAGCCTGACCGCGAGCCGCAATGCGGCGCGCCAGCTGCCCCTGTGGCCGGCGATCGGCTGGGGCATGACCTACGGCGCGGCGCTGTCCCTGCTGGTGGCGCTGGCGCTGGGCCAGCCGCTGGCACTGCCGGCACCGTCCGAAGCGCCGGCCTGGTGGCTGTCCCTGATGTACCTCGCCGGGGCGGGGTCGGTGGTGGCCTTCGCGTGCTACCTGACGCTGCAGTCGCGCGTCGGGCCCGGCGCGTCGTCCACCGTCGGTGTGGCCACGCCGGTGCTGGCCCTGGTGCTGTCGGCGCTGTACGAGGGCTTCCGCCCGGTCGCGCTGACCTGGGTCGGCGTGGTGCTGGCGGTGGCCGGCAACGTGATGATCCTGCGCCCCGGCCTGCAGCGCGACGCGGCCGAGAACCGGCACTGATGGCCGTCGGGCCGGCAGGGCGGCCACCTACAATCCCGCGCTCCTGTCCCGAAAGTTTTCCATGAGCCTGCAATGCGGCATCGTGGGCCTGCCCAACGTCGGCAAGTCCACCCTCTTCAATGCCCTCACCAAGGCCGGCATCGCGGCCGAGAACTATCCGTTCTGCACCATCGAGCCCAACGTCGGCGTGGTCGAGCTGCCCGACCCGCGCCTGGCGCAGCTGGCCGCGATCGTGAAGCCCGAGCGCGTGGTGCCGGCGATCGTGGAGTTCGTCGACATCGCCGGCCTCGTGGCCGGCGCGTCCAAGGGCGAGGGCCTGGGCAACCAGTTCCTCAGCCACATCCGCGAGACCGACGCCATCGTCAACGTGGTGCGCTGCTTCGACGACGAGAACGTGATCCACGTGGCCGGCAAGGTGGACCCGATCTCCGACATTGAGGTGATCCAGACCGAGCTGTGCCTGGCCGACCTGTCCACCGTGGAGAAGAGCCTGGCGCGCTACACCAAGGTGGCCAAGGCGGGCGGCGACAAGGAGGCCCAGCGCCTGGTGGACGTGCTGCGCAAGTGCGAGGCCGCGCTCAACGAGGGCAAGCCGGTGCGCGGCATCGACTTCAGCAAGGAAGAGCTGGTGGTGCTCAAGCCGCTGTGCCTGATCACCGCCAAGCCGGCGATGTTCGTCGGCAACGTGGCCGAGGACGGTTTCGAGAACAACGCCTACCTGGACCGCCTGCGCGAGTACGCCGAGCGCCAGAACGCGCCGGTGGTGGCGATCTGCGCCAAGACCGAGGCCGAGCTGGCCGACATGGGCGACGAGGACAAGGCGATGTTCCTGGCCGAGATGGGCCAGAGCGAGCCCGGCCTGAACCGCCTGATCCGCGCCGCGTTCAAGCTGCTCGGCCTGCAGACCTACTTCACCGCCGGCGTGAAGGAAGTGCGCGCCTGGACGATCCACATCGGCGACACCGCGCCGCAGGCCGCGGGCGTGATCCACACCGACTTCGAGCGCGGCTTCATCCGCGCCCAGACCATCGCGTTCGCGGACTTCGTCGCCCACGGCGGCGAACAGGGCGCCAAGGACGCCGGAAAGATGCGCGCCGAGGGCAAGGAGTACGTCGTCCACGACGGCGATGTCATGAACTTCCTGTTCAACGTCTGACGCCGCGGTGAGCAAGCCGGCCCCGACCGAGACACGCAGGTCCTGGTCGGCCCTGCGGGGGCCGGTGGCGGTCTTCGCGATCACGCTCGTGGCCTACGTGATCGCGGCGCGGCTGGGCCTGCTGCTGGCGATCCAGCCCAGCAACGTGTCGCCCATCTTCCCGGCCGCCGGCGTGGGGCTGGTGGCGGCGCTGCTCGGCGGCCGTGCGGCGCTGCTGGCGATCCCGTTCGCGGCCATGGCGGCCAACGTGTGGTCGATCGCGGCCGGCACGTCCGCCCCGCCGTCGCTGGCCGTGGCACTGATGTGGTTCGGCACCGGCGTCGGCGCCGCGGTGCAGGCGGCCGTGGGCGCCTGGATGCTGCGCCGCTTCGTGGCCCAGCCGCTTACGCTGTCCGAGCCGCGCGACCTCGCCCGCTTCATGCTGGTGATCGCGCCGCTGGCCTGCTGCATCAGCGCCAGCGTGGCCCTGCCGCTGCTGCTGGCGTCGGGGTCGATCGATCCCGGTTCGGCGCTCTTCGTCTGGGGCGCCTGGTGGATCGGCGACGCCCTGGGCATGCTGATCGGCGCGCCGGTGATCCTCACCCTGGTCGGGCAGCCCGCCGATGCGTGGCGCCCGCGGCGCTGGTCGGTCGCGCTGCCGCTGGTCATCGTCACGGTGGTGATGGGCCTGGGCGTGCGCGGTGCGGTCACGGCCGACGAGGCGCTGCGGCTCCAGAGCTTTGCCCGCGACGCCGATGCGGCAGTGAGCGACCTGCGCACCCGGCTGCAGGAGCCGCAGCGCGCGCTCGAAGCCATCCGTGGCGTGGCCGATGCGGCGCCGGCGTTGGATCGCGCGGCGTTCAGGCGCGCGGCAGCGTCGTGGCTGATCGATGCCGAAGGCCTGCTCGCGCTGGGCTACGGCGAGCGCGTGGCGCGCGTGGACATCCCCGCATTCGAGGCCCGGGAGCGGGCCGCGGGCGCGCCAGACTATCGCGTGTTCGACCGGCGCGATGCCGGCGTGCCCCAGCCGGACGAGGACTTCGTCTACGCGGTGCGCTTCGTGGAGCCGATGGCGCCGAATGCCGGGGCCCTGGGCGTGAACAGCCGGTCGAACCTCGGCGCGCGACTGGCTCTCGACCGTGCCGTGCGCACCGGTCGCCCGGCCGTGACGACGCCGGTCAGCCTGTCGCAGGGCGGGCGGGGCGTGCTGCTGTACCAGGCCCTGTACCGCGGCGAAGCCGCCAGCGTGGAAGACCGGCTGGCCCTGCAGCGCAGCGTCGTGTTCGCCACACTGAGTCCCGAGAAGCTGCTGCAGGCGGTCAGGTCGCGCCAGCCGACCTATCTGCAGATGTGCCTGCTGGACAACGAGGCGCCGGCCGCCTCGCGCGTGCTGGCCGGGTCCGAGGGCTGCCTGGAGGTCGATACGGCGGCCGCCCTGCACGTGTCGCCCCTGCCGTTCGGCGGACGCCAGTGGGACCTGCGGATCTACGCCGAGTCGCTGCCGGTCACCGGCCTGGGTCGGGCCTGGCCGTTTGCGCTGATCGGCCTGGCCGGGTCGTCGCTGCTGGGCGCGCTGCTGCTGGTGATCACCGGCCGCGCACGGCGCATCGAGGCCGGCGTGGCCGAACGCACGGCCGAGCTGCAGCAACGCACCGCCGAGCTTCAGTCCGAGGTGGCGCAACGCCAGCGCACCGCCAGCGCGTTGCGCGAGAGCCAGCAGCGCCTGCGCAACATCCTCGACCACGCGCCCATCGGCGTGGCCTATACCGACACCGAGGGCCGCATTCGCGAGGCCAACCCGCACCTTCGCGAGCTGCTGGGCATCACCGGCGAGCGCCTGACCGGCACGCCGATCGCCAGCCTGCTGCACCCCGACGACCGCGATGCCGAAGCGCAGGCCCGTGCCCGCCTGCTGGCCGGCGAGGTGCCGATGGCGCACTGGCACCTGCGCTGCATCGCGGCCGGCGGCGCAACGATCTACACCCGGGCCAGCGTGTCGGTGCTGCGCAGCTCCGGCCGCAACGGCCCGTCCGAGGCACGGCGCATGGTGTGGGTGATCGAGGACATCACCGAGCATCTGGCGCTGGAAGAAGCCCAGCGCGCGCGCAAGGGCGCCGAGGCGGCCAACCGCGCCAAGAGCGAGTTCCTGTCCCGCATGAGCCACGAGCTGCGCACGCCGCTGAATGCGATGCTGGGCTTCGCGCAGCTGCTCGAGCTGGACCGCAAGCAGCCGCTGGCGCCGCACCAGCTCGAGTGGACCGCGCAGATGCGGCAGGCCGGCTGGCACCTGCTGCACATGATCAACGACACGCTGGACCTGTCGCGCATCGAGTCCGGCCACGTCGACCTGCAGCTGCGCACGCTGGACCTCGCCGAACTGGTCGAGGGCGCCCGCACGCTGCTGGCGCACAACGCCCTGCAGCGCCGGGTGACGGTGGAGGTGCACCTGGGGGTGGGGGCGCGGGCCGTGATCGGCGATGCGACCCGCGTCAAGCAGGTGCTGACGAACCTGCTGTCCAACGCGGTCAAGTACAACGTGGAGGGCGGCCAGGTCATCGTGACCAGCCGCCTAGCCGGCGACGGGCGCGTGGCGGTCGACGTGATCGACACCGGCCCCGGCATGAGCGAGGCGCAGCTGACCCAGCTGTTCCAGCCCTTCAACCGCCTCGGGCGTGAGGCCGGGCCGATCGAGGGCACCGGCATCGGCCTGGTGATCAGCCTGAAGCTGGCCGAGCTGATGGGCGGCCGGCTGCACGCCCGGTCCAGCCCCGGCATGGGATCCACCTTCACGCTGGAGCTGCCCCGGGCCGCCGTCGAGCCCACGCCAAGCCAGCTGATGGACGACACCGAGGTGGAGCCGGCCTCGTACCGGCGCCGGCTGATCCAGTACGTCGAGGACAACGAGACCAATGCCGAGGTCATGCGCGGCATCCTGGCGCTGCGCCCGCAGGTGGACCTGGAAGTCTCCACGCTGGGCCTGGAGGGCCTGGCCGCGATCCGGGCGCGCCGGCCGAGCCTGGTGCTGCTGGACATGCAGCTGCCCGACATCGACGGCCTGGAACTGCTGCGCCGGCTGCGCGCCGACGACGACACGGCCGACATCCCGGTCATCGTGGTGTCGGCCGACGCCACCGAGGCCCGGATCGCCGAGGCCATTGCCGCGGGTGCCACCCACTACCTGACCAAGCCGGTCAACGTGCCCGAGTTCCTGTCCGCCGTGGACTCGGTGCTCGAGGACCTCGACACGCACTTCGGCTGACCCAGGGCCGAAAGTTAGCGTGCGCACGCTACATCAAAACACGCTTCTGGCAAAGCGTCACACCCCGATCCAGCGCGAATCGGCGGCATAAGCACTCGTCGATCGAGAGTGCTAATATTTGGGAACCAGGCCCCATCGGGCCGCTCAAAGACGCCATGACCGCAACCTCTACCCCTGTGCCCATGTCGCAAACCCTGGCCCTGCGCAACCCGTGGGCCATGGTGCCGCCGATCGGCAACCTGGACGCCTACATCTCGGCCGTCAACCGGGTGCCGCTGCTGACGCCGCAGGAGGAATCCGACTACGCCCGCAAGCTGCGCGACAGCGGTGACATCGACGCCGCCGGCCGCCTGGTGCTGTCGCACCTGCGCCTGGTGGTGTCCGTGTCGCGCCAGTACCTCGGCTACGGCCTGCCCCATGCCGACCTGATCCAGGAAGGCAACGTCGGCCTGATGAAGGCCGTCAAGCGCTTCGACCCCGAGCAGGGCGTGCGCCTGGTGAGCTACGCGCTGCACTGGATCAAGGCCGAGATCCACGAGTACATCCTCAAGAACTGGCGCATCGTGCGCCTGGCCACCACCAAGGCGCAGCGCAAGCTGTTCTTCAACCTGCGCTCGATGAAGGCCAGCATGAAGGGCGAGGCCGCCGACGGCGACACGCACCGCAACACGCTGAGCGCGGCCGAGGCCGACACGGTGGCGCGGCAGCTCAACGTCAAGCGCGAGGAAGTGCTCGAGATGGAGACGCGCCTGGCCGGCGGCGACGTCGCGCTGGAGCCGCAGACCGACGACGATGGCGAGGAAAGCTACGCGCCGATCGCCTACCTGGCCGACGAGTCGAGCGAGCCCACCCGCGTGCTCGAGGCGCGCCATCGCGACCGGCTCTCCGGCGACGGCATCCTGCGCGCGCTGGACGTGCTGGACGCCCGCAGCCGCCGCATCGTCGAGGAGCGCTGGCTGAAGGTCAACGACGACGCCTCGGGCGGCATGACGCTGCACGAGCTGGCTGCCGAGTACGGCGTGAGCGCCGAGCGCATCCGCCAGATCGAGGTGGCGGCGATGAAGAAGATGCGCGGCGCGCTGGAAGCCCAGGCCGCCGCCTGACGGTGGCCCGGGCGGCGCGGCCGGTTCAGGCGCCGGCCAGCAGCTGCTTCACGTCCTGCAGCAGCGCGTCGGCGCCGCTGCCGTAGCGCGAGAAGATCCGGATCCGCCCCTGCGGGTCGAACACGTAGGCGCCGGCGGTGTGGTCGACGGTGTAGCTGCCGGGTGTCTTGCCGGGCACCTTGGCGAAATACACCTTGAACTCCTTGGCCGCGGCCTGCGTCTGCTCCAGGTCCGCGCGCAGCGCCACCACGTCGGGCCCGAAGGCGGCCACGTACTCCTTGAGCACCGCAGCCGTGTCGCGCTCCGGGTCGACGGTGACGAACACCGGCTGCACCCGCGCACCGTCGGCGCCCAGCTTCCGGCGCACGTCCGCCACCTCGGCCAGCGTCGCGGGGCAGACGTCCGGGCACTGGGCGAAGCCGAAGAACACGATCACGACCTTGCCCTTGAACTCGTCGAGGGTGCGCACCTTGCCGTCGATGTCGGGCAGCGCCAGCTGCCTGGCGTAGGCGGCGCCGGTGATGTCGATGCCGCGGAACGCCGGCTTCGACTCGCTGCAGGCGGCCAACAGCCCCAGGGCGGCGGTGGCGGCCAGGGCCAGGGTGCTACGGCGCTTCATGGCGTGCTCACAAGTAATGGTCCACCAGCAGGGCCGCGAACAGCAGCGCCAGGTACCAGATGGAGTAGCGGAAGGTGCGCCGGGCCAGGCCCTCGCTGTAGGCGCGCCAGAGACGGAACGCCAGCACCAGGAACCACGCCCCCAGCGCGACGGCCGCCGCCAGGTAGACGACGCCGCTCATGCCCTGGATGAAGGGCAGCAGCGACGCCGCGAACAGGACCAGCGTGTAGAGCAGGATCTGCAGCCGCGTGAAGTCGTTGCCGTGCGTCACCGGCAGCATCGGCAGGCCGGCGCGGGCGTAGTCGTCGGCGCGGTACAGGGCCAGGGCCCAGAAGTGCGGCGGCGTCCACACGAAGATGATCAGCACCAGCAGCCAGGCCTCGGCGCCGACCTCGCCGCGCATCGCGGCCCAGCCCAGCAGCGGCGGCATCGCGCCCGATGCGCCGCCGATGACGATGTTCTGCGGCGTGGCCGGCTTGAGCAGCACGGTGTAGACGATGGCGTAGCCGACGAAGGTGGCCAGCGTGAGCCACATCGTCAGCGGGTTCACGGCCCACAGCAGCGCGCTGCCCAGGCCGCACAGCACGGCGGCGAACAGCAGGGTCTGCGTGTGCGTGAGGTCGCCGCGCGCCGTGGGCCGCCACGCCGTGCGCGCCATGCGCGCGTCGATGCGCTCCTCGACCAGGCAGTTGAAGGCGGCGGCCGCGGCCGCGACGAGCCAGATGCCGGCCGAGGCCAGCAGCAGCGTGCGCCAGTCCGGCACGCCGGGCACCGCCAGCAGCATGCCGATGACGGCGCAGAACACGATCAGCTGCACCACGCGCGGCTTGGTCAGCACGTAGAACTGCCGCACGCGGGAGGCGCGCGAGACCGGTGCGGGGGTGGCGGCGGCGGACGTGGACATGGCAGGCGAAGCGGGCGATTCTCTTACACGGCCGGGTGCAGTGGGCCGGGGGGTCGGGCCACGTGGCGGGCTTCGGCCGGCCGCACGTGGGCACGGGCCAGCAGGTGGGCCAGCACCATGGCCAGCGCGGCCGCACCGCCGGTGTGGAGCACTGCGGCCAGCAACGGCCAGCCCAGCACCACGTTGGACAGCCCGGTGGCCAGCTGCAGCAGTGCCAGGGCCGCCAGCGCGAACGCAAAGCGTCGCAGCGTCGCGTCGCCGGTGCGCGCCAGGGCCCAGGCCAGCGCGCCCAGCGCCCCCAGCACCAGCACTGCCGCAAGGCGGTGCGTCATGTGGATCGCCGTCAG
Source organism: Aquabacterium sp. T101 (assembly GCF_057219775.1). Taxonomy (NCBI): domain Bacteria; kingdom Pseudomonadati; phylum Pseudomonadota; class Betaproteobacteria; order Burkholderiales; family Sphaerotilaceae; genus Aquabacterium; species Aquabacterium sp. T101. The sequence goes on along the minus strand of NZ_JBXVVZ010000005.1, from coordinate 178,655 downwards.
CGCGGCAAAAGGCAGGTAGCCGCCCGCGGCCGTCTCGCCGAGTTCGCGGCGCAGCGTGAAGCCCTGGGCGAAGTCCATCGGCGGCCACCACTGGCCCTGGCAGGTGGGGAAGTCGCGGCAGGCCAGCACGGCGTAGTTGGTGCTGACCCAGCCGCCGAGGGCGATCTGCAGCACGACGAGCACCGCCGTGCCCCAGGCCGCGGCGCGCAGGCCGGCCGACAGCGCCACCGGGCGCGGCTCGAAGACCTGGTCCTGCAGCGTCAGCAGCACCAGCAGGCCGATGCCGCCGAGCAGGTGCAGCGTGACGATGGCGGGGTAGAGCTTCATCGTCACGGTGAGCGCGCCGAACGCGCCCTGCGCCACCACCCACACCAGCGTGACGAAGGCCCAGGCTGGCGACGGCGCCTGCCGGTCGCTGCGGCGCAGCCACCAGGACGCCACGGCCATCACCGTGATCAGCACGCCCACCGCCGTGGCGAGGTAGCGGTGCACCATCTCGACCCAGGCCTTGCCGTGGGTGACGGGGCCGTCGGGCCGCGCCGACTGCTCGACGAGGATCTCGTCGCGTGCCCCCAGCGGGCTGGCGCTGCCGTAGCAGCCGGGCCAGTCGGGGCAGCCCAGGCCGGAATCGGTCAGGCGCGTGAAGGCGCCGAACAGCACCAGGTCGAAGGTGAGGAACAGCGTCAGCAGCGTCAGCGCGTGCAGGCGCCGGCGCGGCGTGGCACCGCGATGGCGCAGCCACACCCAGGCCAGCGGCCCGAGCGCCAGGGCCACGCCGAGCAGCGCCAGCTGCCCGATCGGCGCCCAGTCCACCAGCGAGCCGTCCATCGCGTCAGCGCCCGGGCGTGTCCCACGACGACGACGCGCGCAGCACGCGGTCGATGTCGCGCTTGAATCGGGACGGTTCGAGCGTCGACGGCGCGCGCATCATCCAGCGGCCCATCGGGTCGACGACGTACAGGTGGGCCCCCAGCGGTTCGCCGGGCGCCGGGGCCAGCCAGCGCGACAGGTCGGCCATCGGCACGCGCAGCACCTGGGTCGGCGGCGCCGCCTCGAGGGCCGCCCGCAGGGCCGGCTTGACGGGCGCCTCGTCGACGACGAACCACACCTTGTCGATGCGGTCGCGCTCGCGGCCGGTCATCTCGCGCAGTTGGCGCTGGGCATACAGGCGCTGTTCGCAGGCGCTGTCGCAGTCGCCGCCGGCCACCGCGACCAGCAGCCACTGGCCGCGCAGCGACTTCGCGTCGACGCTGCGACCGTCGAGGTCGCGCAGCGGCAGGCCGGCGGGGATCTCGGGGGCCGACTCGATGATGGCGGCATAGTTGCTGCGCCCCTCGGGCCGCACGACGTAGTAGGTGAAGTACGAGGCGATCACCGGGGCGGCGCAGGCCAGCAGCACCAGCAGCAGCTTCCAGCGGCCCACCGCTGTGCGCCGGGAGGCCTCGTCGGCGGCGATGTCCAGCGGCGGCAGCGAATGCACCGACAGCTGCAGCGGCCGGGCGTGCGGGGCGTCAGCGCCTTCGGCGGGGTTGGATGAGCTGGAACCAGACATAGAGGATGACCACCAAGGCCGACAGGCCGAACCACTGGAACGCGTAGCCGTGGTGCTTGGCCACGCCGAGCGACGGCGCCGGCCAGTCGCGCAACAGGCCGTCGGCAGGCGCCACCGGCTCCCGTTGGAGCACCGACGACGGCACCAGGTTCAGGCCGGTTTCGCGGGCGAATGCGACGAGGTCGAGATTCTGCCGGATGGGGCCGGCTGCGTCGGCCGAAGGGGTGTCGAACTCATAGAGCCGGCCCGGCGGCGGTGCCAGGCGGCCCGACACGCTGACCAGGGTGTCGGGCGTGGGCGGTGCGGGCACCCGCGTGCGGTCGAGGAGGTCGCGCGGTGCCCAGCCGCGCTGCACCAGCACCGCGCGCCCGTCGGCCAGCTTCAGCGGCGTCACCACGAAGAAGCCGGGGCGACCGCCCATCTGCCGGTTGTCCAGGAACACCGTGTGCGGCGTCGACCAATGGCCCGTCAGCTGCACGGGGCGGTGGTGCTGCCGGGCAGCCTCGGTGGCGTCCGACGCCAGATCGGCGTCGCGCAGCGGCGGCAGCGCGCCCCGGTCGTCGATCGCGGCCTGCAGCGCGGTCTTCTGCGCGCCGCGGTCGAGCTGCCATAGGCCGAGCCGGGCGGTGACGGCGGCGCACACGAGCGCGGCCACCGCCACGACGATGCGGCGAACGCGCGGCGTCATGCCCGGCGGCCCCTGCGACAATGCGGCCGCATGAAAGTCGTCATCGTGATCGCCCTGCTGGCCGTGCTCGTGGCCCTGGCCAGCGCCGGCGTGTTCATGCTCAAGCGCCCGGTCGATCCGGCCGCGGGCGCCGACAAGCGCATGGCCCGCGCGCTGGCGGTCCGGGTGGGCGTGTCGGTGGCGGTGTTCCTGTTCGTGCTGCTGGCCTGGCAGCTCGGCTGGATCAAGCCCACTGGGCTGCCCACCGGCCGGTAGCCAGCGCGTCGGTCACGGCCCAAAGCAAAAGAGCGCCGCGAGGCGCTCTTTGCGTCTTGAGGCCGGACGCCCGCCGTCACAACCAGTAGACGAGCAGGTACAGACCGAGCCAGACCACGTCCACGAAGTGCCAGTACCACGCGGCGCCTTCGAAGCCGAAGTGCCGCTGCGGCGTGAAGTGGCCCTTCTGGATGCGCAGCGTGATGAACAGCAGCATCAGCGCGCCCACGCACACGTGGAAACCGTGGAAGCCCGTGAGCATGAAGAAGGTGGAACCGAAGATGCCCGAGCTGAGCTTGAGGTTCAGGTCCTGGTAGGCATGCGCGTATTCGTAGGCCTGCACGAACAGGAAGATGGTGCCCAGCGCCACGGTGATCCACATCCACAGCACGGTCTTGGCGCGCTGGTTGGCCAGCAGCGCATGGTGGGCGATGGTGAGCGTGACACCCGAGGTCAGCAGCAGCGCGGTGTTCACCGTGGGCAGCGGCCACGGGCCGATCACCGAGAAGGGCTCGACCGTGCCTCCCGGCGCCGCGGTGACGCCGGGGTTGGCCACGCCGGGCCACACGGCGCGGAAGTCGGGCCACAGCAGCTGGTGCTCCAGGTTGCCCAGCATCGGCAGCGCGTGGACACGCGCCCAGTACAGCGCGCCGAAGAAGGCCGCGAAGAACATCACCTCGCTGAAGATGAACCAGCTCATGCTCCAGCGGAAGGACACGTCGATGCGGTCGCTGTAGAGGCCGCCTTCGCTTTCGCTGATGGCCTGGCTGAACCACTGGTACATGATCACGGCCCACATCGCGAGGCCGCCGAACACGAAGAACTTGCCCCAGGACACGCCGTTCACCCACTGGCCCGCGCCAAAGATGACCAGCAGCATCGCCGTGGCCACCAGCACCGGATGGCGGGACGGCGAGGGAATGAAGTAGTAGGGGGTCGCCCCCGAATGATGCGTCGTCGCTGCGGACATGTTCTCGTCTCTCCTCGAATCGAAACCCTGCGCTCAGCCGGCGGCCACGCCGCTGCCGATCACCCATTTCACCAGCAGCAGCAGCCCGCCCACGAACAACGCCGCGGCAACGATGCCGGCGACGATGACGTGCAGCGGATTGAGCTGCGCAACATCCTTCTCGTACTCGGCGCCCTTGCGCACGCCGAAGAACGACCAGCCCACGGCCTGCAGCGTGCGCACGAACGAGCCCCGGCGGGCCACCGCCTGCTTCAGATCGTCGCCGGGCCGGTCGGTCACAGCGCCTTGCCCCCGGCCGGCGTGGCGGCCACCTTGCCCTTGACCTCGAAGAACGTGTAGCTGAGCGTGATCGTCTTCACGTCCTTCGGCAGCCGCGGGTCGATGACGAAGGCCACCGGCCACTGACGCGACTCGCCCGGCGCCAGCGTGTACTCGTTGAAGCAGAAGCACTCGAGCTTGTTGAAGTGCGGGCTGGCCTGCTGCGGCGCGTAGCTGGGGATCGCCTGCGCGGCCATGGTGCGGTTCTGCATGTTGCGGAACTCGTACATCACCGTGGCCAGCTCGCCCGGATGCACCTGGAGCGAGACGATGGCCGGCTTGAAGTGCCAGGGCCCGCGGGCGTTGGCGTCGAACTCCACCGTGATGGTACGCGAGCGGTCCACCTGCGTGTTGGGCGCCGCTCCGCGCTGGCTGCCGAAGGCGGCGGTCTGCGCCTCCGACACCGACAGCACGTTGATGCCGAGCGCGTCGCAGATGGCGCGGTACAGCGGCACCAGCGCATAGCCGAAGCCGAACATCAGCACCGCGATCAGCGCCAGCTTGCCCACCAGCGCGACGTTGTCGCGCCGGAGCCGTTCGAAGCGTGCGCCGCTCATGACGCTCAGCCCAGCAGCGCGATCTTGGCCATGAAGCCGAGCGCGAACGCCGCGGCCACCGACGCCAGGATCAGGCCCAGGCGGCGGTTGGCCCTGCGCTGCGAGTCGTCGTTGGCCATGGTGTGGTCCTGCACGACCTCAGCCGATCACCTTGGTGGCCGCCGCGTTGAGCTTGGGCGGCTCCTCGAAGGTGTGGAAGGGCGCTGGCGAAGGCACTTCCCACTCCAGGCCCTCGGCACCGGCGCCGTCCGGATCGTTCCAGGGACGCTGGGGCGCGGTCTTGCCCTTGCCCATCATCACCGGCAGCACGATGGCCACGAAGAAGAACACCTGCATCAGGCCGAAGCCGAACGCACCCACCGAGGCGATCGCGTTGAAGTCGGCGAACTGCATCGGGTAGTCGGCATAGCGGCGCGGCATGCCGGCCAGGCCGAGGAAGTGCATCGGGAAGAAGGTGATGTTGAAGAAGATCAGCGAGCCCCAGAAGTGCAGCTTGCCGAGCGTCTCGTTGTACATGACGCCGCACCACTTCGGACTCCAGTAGTAGAAGCCGGCGAACAGGCCGAACAGCGAGCCGGCGACCAGCACGTAGTGGAAGTGGGCCACGACGTAGTAGGTGTCCTGCAGTTGGATGTCCACCGGCGCCATCGACAGGATCAGGCCGGTGAAGCCGCCCATCGTGAACACGAAGATGAAGCCCACCGCGAACAGCATCGGCGTCTCGAAGGTCATCGAGCCGCGCCACATGGTGGCGATCCAGTTGAAGACCTTCACGCCCGTGGGGATCGCGATCAGCATCGTCGCGTACATGAAGAACAGCTGGCCCGTCACCGGCATGCCGGTCGTGAACATGTGGTGCGCCCACACGATGAACGACAGGATCGCGATCGAGGCCGTCGCGTACACCATCGACGTGTAGCCGAACAGCTTCTTGCGAGCGAACGCCGGGATGATGGCGCTGACGATGCCGAAGGCCGGCAGGATCATGATGTACACCTCGGGGTGCCCGAAGAACCAGAAGATGTGCTGGTACATGATCGGGTCACCACCGCCGGCCGGCGTGAAGAAGCTGGTGCCGAAGTGGCGGTCGGTCAGCGTCATCGTGATCGCGCCGGCCAGCACGGGCATCACCGCGATCAGCAGGTAGGCGGTGATCAGCCAGGTCCAGCAGAACAGCGGCATCTTCATCAGCGTCATGCCCGGCGCGCGCATGTTCAGGATCGTGACGATGATGTTGATCGAGCCCATGATCGAGCTGGCGCCCATGATGTGCATCGCGAAGATGCCGGCGTCCATGCTCGGGCCCATCTGCAGCGTCAGCGGCGCGTAGAGCGTCCAGCCCGCGGCGGGCGCGCCGCCGGGCATGAAGAACGACCCGGCGAGCATCAGCGCCGCCGGGATCAGCAGCCAGAAGCTCAGGTTGTTCATGCGCGCGAAGGCCATGTCCGACGCGCCGATCTGCAGCGGGATCATCCAGTTCGCGAAGCCCACGAACGCCGGCATGATGGCGCCGAACACCATGATCAGGCCGTGCATGGTGGTGAACTGGTTGAACAGTTCGGGGTTCACGAACTGCAGGCCGGGCTTGAACAGCTCGAGGCGGATGCCCAGCGCCAGCACGCCGCCGATCATCAGCATCGCGAAGCTGAACAGCAGGTACATCGTGCCGATGTCCTTGTGGTTGGTCGCGAACAGCCAGCGGCGCCATCCGTGCGGATGCCCGTGGGCATGATCGTCGTGGCCGGCGTGGCCGTGGCCGTGGTCGAGGACTGCGCTCATGGTCGGATTCCTTGAAACGAATTACTTGCGCGCGGCAACGATCTGCGCAGGCTGCACCACCTGGCCGGTCTTGTTGCTCCACGAATTGCGGGTGTAGGTGATCACCGCGGCGATCTCGGTGTCCGACAGCTGCTTCCAGGCGGGCATCGCGCCGCCGGCTGCGCCGTTCAGCATGATCTGCACCTGCTGCGCCGGGTCGGCACCGGCCACGATCGCGCTGCCGTCGAGCGCCTTGATCGGGCCCGCGCCCTTGCCGTCGGCCTTGTGGCAGGCCGCGCAGTTGGCCGCGTAGACCTTCTCGCCGCGCGCCACCAGGTCGGCCAGCTGCCACACCTTGGCCGGGTCATCGGCGGCCGCCTTCATCGCGGCCTGCTTCTCGCCGACCCACTTGGCGTAGTCGGCCTGGCTCAGCACCTTGACGTGGATCGGCATGTAGGCGTGCTCCTTGCCGCACAGCTCCGCGCACTGGCCGTAGAAGTCGCCCGTCTTCTCGGCGCGGAACCAGGTGTCGCGCACGAAGCCGGGGATCGCGTCCTGCTTGACGCCGAAGGCCGGCACCATCCAGGCGTGGATCACGTCGTTGGCGGTGGTGATGATGCGGATCTTCTTGTCCACCGGCACCACGAGCGGGTTGTCCACCTTGAGCAGGAAGTTGTCGGTGGGCGCCGGCGCCCCCGAGTCGCTCATCGCGCGGTGCGATGCGTCCAGCGTGGACAGGAAGCCGATGCCCTCGCCCTCGCCCTTGAGGTAGTCGTAGCCCCACTTCCACTGGTAGCCGGTGGCCTTGATGGTGATGTCGGCGTTGGTCGTGTCCTTCATCGCCACCACGGCCTTGGTCGCGGGCAGCGCCATGGCGATGACGATGAAGAACGGCACCACGGTCCAGGCGATCTCGACGCCCACGCTCTCGTGGAAGTTGGCCGGCTTGGCGCCCTTGCTCTTGCGATGCTTGAGGATCGAATAGAACATGACCCCGAACACCGCCACGAAGATCACCAGGCAGATGACCATCATGTAGTTGTGCAGCCACTGCAGTTCGGCCGCGATCTTGGTCGCCGGCGGATGCAGGTCCAGCTGGTTGACGGCCGGGCCGCCCGGCAGGCTGTTCACGGCCAGGGCGGAGGTGGTCGCGCAGGCGGCACCGAAGGCCGCTGCGGTGCGGGCGGCGCGTTGCCAGGTCATCCGGAGCTTCGTCAGGCGGGTCATCGTGGTCACTTTGCGGCGGGTTCTTCGATGGGATCGGGGAATCGGGGGGCGGGCGCCAGCCGGGCCCGCAAGGCCAGGCGCAGTTCCTGCGCCAGCGGCTGGCGCAGTTCGGGGCGCAGGTAGCGCCCGACGCGGGTGGACTGGCCGTCACCGGTGAGCTCGACCAGGGACCGGTCGCCGGCCAGCGGTTCCACGCGCACCCAGGCGGCGCGGAAGCGGTGGTGCTCGGTCTGGCCGCCGCGGCGGTGGACGACCTCCAGCGAGTCGGCCGCCAGCAGGATGTGTTCGTGATCGGTGGCGTGGCGCGAGTACACCAGCAGCGCGACGCCGACGAGCAGCAGCTCGATGCCCGCGAAGGCCAGCACCGGAGAAGCCCCCTGCCACGTAAAGGCCAGCGCGATCGTCAGCGACACCGCGCACAGCACGGCATAGGCGGCGAAAAGCTGGCGAGGGGTCAGCGAGCAGTTGCGAGCCAGCCGCCACTCGAGCTGCTGCGGGCCGCCGGACTCGGGGCGCACCACCCGGGCGAACCGCCATGCGGGCAGCCCGCCCGCGGAGGCGCGGAGCCAGGGGGCGGCAGCGGAGGCGGCGGTCATGTGAGGCAACTCAACGGGCAGGCACAGCGGGGGCTGTATAAGCAGCGGCGGATTCTAGCCGAGCGTGCCGCCCAGCCGACCCGCACGCGCCATGCGTTGCAGCTCGTCGACGCCGACCCGCGTCTCGCCCTGGGCCCGCAGCGTCGGCGCCGGGTTGAAGGCATGGCCGTACACCACCTCGAACTCCAGCGCGATGCGGCCGTCCGGCGCCGCGCGCGCGGCCAGGGCGGCCTCGAGTCGGGCGCGCCAGCGCGGCGTGCGCAGCCCCGACAGCCGTGCCGGGTCGGCATTCGCGCCGAGCGTGCGCAGCTCGGCCAGCAGCGCCGCCGGCGACGCCCAGGTCAGCACGATGCGCTCCTGGTCCATCACGGGTTCGGCGAAGCCGCAGCGCACCAGCATGTCGCCCAGGTCGTGCATGTCGACGAAGGGCGCGTGCGGCACGCCCCATCCCGCGTCGGCATACAGCGTGCGCAGCGACTTGAGCGTGTCGGGCCCGAGCGTGGAGAACATCAGGAAGCCGTCCACCGACAGCGCGCGGCGCCAGGCCGCCATTTCCGCGGCCGGGTCGGCAACGGCGTGCAGCGTCATGTTGGCCCACACCAGCTGCGCCCCGCCGGGCACCACCGCGCCGGCATCGACGGCCACCGGCGCGCTGCGCCAGCGTCGTGCAGACCACCACGGCGCAGGGGCCGAATCTTGGTGCGCGCCCTCGCCGGCGGCGCGCACCGGCTGGGTCCGCGCCTGGGGGTAGGCGCCGGCGAGCACCTCGGCGCTGCCGCTGGCGGCGGCCATCCAGTCGAGCACGACTTCGGGTCGCTGCCGCACGATCGGCAGACGCTCGGCCATGCGACGCGCCACCTCGCCGTGCAGCCAGGGGGCTTCGCCGGCCTCGGCAAGACGCCGGCGCCAGCGGGCGAGCGCCACCGCATCCACCGGCCGCAGCGTCGACGGCTCAGCCATGCCGAGCCACTGTCGAGGGGAACCGCTTCAGCGCCACGGCCATGATCGGCTCAGTATATTGACGCCGTGCTGCTCGAACTGCCGACCCTGTGCGCCGTGTGCCGCGGCTGGGCGCCCCACCGCGTCTGCGACGACTGCCGCGTGCGCCATGCACGGGCCGGCCACCGCTGCGCCACCTGCGCCATCCGCGTGCCCGACGGCGCGCTGCGCTGCGGCGCCTGCATGCGCGAGGCGCCGCCGTTCTCGGCCGCGGTGGCGGCGGTGGACTATGCATTTCCCTGGAGCAGCCTCGTGACCGGCCTGAAGTTCCGCGCCGCACTCGACCTCGCGCCCACGATGGCGGGCCAGATCGCGCAGGCGGTGCAGCAGGCCGGCGTGCCGCTGCCGGCCGGCGTGCTGCCGGTTCCGCTGGGGCGCGAGCGCCTCGCCGGGCGCGGCCTGAACCAGGCCTGGGAACTGGCGCGCCGTGTCGCGCGCCAGCTCGGCGTGGCCTCGCACGCGGACCTGCTGCAGCGCCGGGTCGAGACGCCGCACCTGGCCGACCTGCCGCGCGAAGGCCGCGCACAGGCCATCCGCGGTGCCTTCGGCCTGACGCCGGCGGCCAGTCGCCACGTGTGCGGCCAGCCGCTGGCGCTGGTGGACGACGTGATGACCACCGGCGCCACGGCGGCCGAGGCGGCGCGCACGCTGCTGGCCGCCGGGGCCTCGTCGGTGCAGCTGTGGGTCTACGCCCGAACGCCCGCACCCTGAGGTCCCGGCGGATGTTCAACATCGTCCTCGTGCACCCGGAGATCCCGCCCAACACGGGCAACGTGATCCGGCTGGCGGCCAACACCAGGTGCCGCCTGCATCTGGTGGAGCCGTTGGGCTTCTCGATGGAGGACCGGCTGCTGCAGCGCGCCGGGCTGGACTATCACGAGTACGCCAGCGTGCAGCGGCACGCCGACTGGGCGGCCTTCCTGGCCCAGGCGCGGCCCGACCCGCAGCGCCTGTTCGCGTTCACCACGCGCGGCAGCCGCTTTCATCACGACGTGGCGTGGCAGGCCGGCGACTGGCTCGTGTTCGGCGCCGAGAGCAGCGGCCTGCCGCCGGCGCTGCGCGACGCGCTCGACCCGGCGCAGCGCGTGCGGCTGCCGATGGTGCCCGGCCAGCGCAGCCTGAACCTGAGCAATGCGGTGGCCGTAGCGGTGTTCGAGGCCTGGCGCCAGTGCGGCTGGGCCGGCGGCGGCTGACCCGGTCAGCTCTCGGGGCGCGAGCCGCGGCCCATCAGCAGGCGCAGCGCCTCGGCCGCGCCGAGCCGGCCCTGCAGCACGGCGACAACGCACTCGGTGATCGGCATGTCCACGCCGAGAGAGCGGGCCCGCTGCAGCACCACCGGGGCGCTGTGCACGCCTTCGGCCACGTGGCCGAGCTCGGTCAGCACCTGGGCCAGCGGCAGGCCGCGCGCCAGCTGCATGCCCACGCGCCGGTTGCGCGACAGGTCGCCCGTGGCGGTGAGCACCAGGTCGCCCAGGCCCGACAGGCCCATGAAGGTGTCGGCGCGCGCGCCCAGCGCCACGCCGAGCCGGGTCATCTCGGCCAGCCCGCGCGTGACCAGCGCGGCCCGCGCGTTCAGGCCGGGCACGCCCGGCCCCGGCGGCGACGCGGCGGCCAGGCCGTCGCACAGGCCGGTGGCGATGGCCATCACGTTCTTGACGGCGCCGCCCACTTCCACGCCGACCGGGTCGGCGCTGGTGTAGAGGCGAAGCACGTCGTCGTGGAAGGCCTGCGCCGCGGCGTCGCGCAGTGCGGCGTCGGCACTTGCCGCCACCAGCGCCGTGGGCTGGCCGCGGGCCACCTCTTCCGCGAAGCTGGGGCCCGACAGCACGCCCACCGCCGCCTGCGGGCGCAGCTCGCGCGCGATCTCGTGGCCGAGCAGGCCGCTGCCTGCTTCGAGCCCCTTGCAGAGCCAGAACAGGCGGGCGTCGCCGGGCACCGCGCCCAGCAGGCCACGCAGGCCGGCCATCGGCGTGGCCACCACCAGCAGGCCCGACTCGGCATGGGCGAGTGCCCGCGACAGGTCGTGCGTCACGTCGACGGCAGGCGGCAGCGCGACCCCGGGCAGGTAGCGCCGGTTCTCCCGCGTGGTGGCCATGGCCGCCGCCTGGGCCGGGTCGCGCGACCACAGGCACACGGCATGTCGCGCGGCCACGCGGGCAGCCAGGGCCGTGCCCCAGGCGCCCGCACCGAGAAAGCTGACGTTCATGCGAACGTCGCGCGGTGGCTCAGTTGGCCAGGCTGGCGCCGTTGCCCTGGGCGGCTGCCTGCTGCTGGGCCTCGAACATGGCCTGGAAGTTCACTTCCGACAGCAGCACCGGCGGGAAGCCGGCGCGGGTGCACACGTCCGACACGATCGCGCGCAGGTACGGGTACACCATGCCCGGGCAGACGATGCCCAGGATCGCCTGCATCTGGTCGGCCGGCAGGTCGCGCAGCTCGAAGATGCCGGCCTGCTTGGCCTCGATCAGGAACAGCGTGCGCTCGGCCACCTTGGTGGTGACGGTGGCGGTGACGCAGACCTCGAAGATGCCCTCGGAGACGTTCTCGGCGGACACCGACAGGTTGATGTCCACGGCCGGCTGCTGCGCGTCGAGCAGGATCTGCGGCGAATTCGGCTGCTCCAGCGACAGGTCCTTCAGGTACATGCGCTGGATGTTGAAGACGGGGGTGGGCGCTTGGGCTTCGGCCATGATGCAGGTGTCCAATGAGACGAACCCGCCGGGCCAGCGGGTTCAGGGGCGCGGATTATCGCCGAGCGCTGCGGCCTGGCCGGACGGCGGGAAGGTCAGGCGGCCTGGCCCTGCAGCAGCGGCAGCAGGCCGCCGCGCTGGTCCAGCGCGACGAGGTCGTCGCAGCCCCCCACATGGGTGTCGCCGATGAAGATCTGCGGCACGGTGCGACGCCCGGTGCGCTCGATCATCAGGTCGCGCTGCGCGGGGTCGATGTCGACGCGGATCTCCTCGATCGCCGCGACGCCCCGCTGCTTGAGCAGCGCCTTGGCACGCAGACAGTACGGGCAGACCTGGGTGGTGTACATGCGCACGGGGTTCATGACCCCGGATTGTGGTGCAGCCCTGCAGGACGCGCAGGCCGCGCCCGCGGGCAACCCGACTCAGGCTGCGGACTTCTCCACGGGCAGGTTGGCGTCGCGCCAGGCCCGCAGACCGCCCGCCAGCGACACCACCTTCTCGTGGCCGGCCTTGCGCAGCGTGGCCGCGGCCCGCGACGAGCGCGCGCCGGTGGCGCACATCAGCACGATCGGCAGGGCCTTGTTGGTCGGCAGGTCCTTCGACCCGGCGAGCTGGCTCACCGGCACATTGCGCGCGCCGATGGCATGCCCCGCGGCGTACTCGGCCGGCTCGCACACGTCCACCAGCACCGCCTTCTCGCGGTTGACGAGGCGGATCGCCTCGTTGGTGTCGACCGAGCCACCGCCGGCACCGCCCTTGATCTGCGGCCACAGCAGCAGGGCGCCGGACACGAGGGCGATGACGACGAGATACCAGTTCTGGAGGAGGAACTCGAGCACGGCAGGCAGGGTGGGTGCGAGGGGCGCGAATCATACAATTCGCGCCCTCCCCCTGCCTTTCGCGCCCCTGTTCATGCACAAGCTCGTCCTCATCCGCCACGGCGAATCGACCTGGAACCTGGAGAACCGGTTCACCGGCTGGACCGACGTGCCGCTCACCGACACCGGCGTGGCGCAGGCGCGCGAGAGCGGGCGCCTGCTGCGCGAGGCGGGCTACGAGTTCGATCTCGCGGTGACCTCGGTGCTCAAGCGGGCGATCTGGACGCTGTGGCACGCGATGGACACGATGGACCGGACCTGGCTGCCGGTGGTGAACGACTGGCGCCTGAACGAACGCCACTACGGTGCGCTGCAGGGCCTGAACAAGGCCGACATGGCGCGACAGTACGGCGACGCGCAGGTGCTCACCTGGCGCCGCAGCTACGACGTGCCGCCGCCGGCGCTCGACGCGGCCGACCCGCGCTGCGAGCGATCCGACCGGCGCTATGCGAACCTGCAGCCGGGCCAGGTGCCGCTGACCGAATGCCTGAAGGACACGGTCGCACGCGTGATGCCGTGCTGGAACGACACCCTCGCGCCGGCCATCCGCTCGGGCAAGCGGCTCGTGGTCGCCGCCCACGGCAACTCCATCCGCGCCCTGGTCAAGTCCCTCGACGGCATCGGCGACGCCGAGATCGTGGGCCTGAACATTCCCAACGGCATCCCGCTCGTCTACGAGCTCGACGACGACCTCAAGCCGCTGCGCCACTACTACCTCGGCGATGCCGAGGCCGCGGCCCGTGCCGCGGCGGCGGTGGCCGCGCAGGGCAAGGCCTGAGGGCGCAGCCGGGGGGCCGTCAGGCCACCAGGCCGAACAGCCGCTCGGGCGGCACGCGCAGCACGATCGAGCCGTCCGGCGCCGGCCCGGTGATCGCGAATTCGGCGCGCGCGGTGTCGCGCCGCACCGAGCTGGTCACCGGCATGCCCTTGCGGTCGGTGATGGCCGCCACCTCGGGCGTGTTGGCGCTGGCACCGCGGCGCACGACCACGGCCTGCTCGCCGCTGCGCAACTGCACGAAGTCGCCGGGCGGATAGATCCCGAACTCCTTGATCAGCGCCGACGCGAACGGGTCGCCACCACACTCGGCGAACATCTCGCGATGGGCCTGCTGGATCGGCAGCGGCTTGCGCCCCGTGCGCGGGCTCACCTTGGCCAGCAGCACGTCGGCCTGGCGCAGCGCCACCGCCAGCGGCGCCACCTCGGACAGGCCGCGCGGATAACCCGCGCCGTCGCGCCGCTCGTGATGCTGGCGCACGGCGTCGAGCCACAGCGCGTCGTCCACGCCGGCGGCGGCCAGCAGGTCGGCCGCCGCGTCGGGATGGGCCCGCAGGCGCTCGAACTGCGCCTCGGTCGGCTTGTTGCCCTGGGTGGCCAGCCGGCCCTGCAGCTCGATGATGGTCATGTTCATCGTCAGCGCGGCCTTCACCAGGCGCCGCGTGTCGGCGTCGGGCCAGGCCAGGCGCCACGACGCCAGCGCGCAGGCCATCGCGGTGTAGAGCGAATGCGTCATGCCATACACCGACAGGCGTTTCGGGTCCTGCCGCATCGCCAGGTAGATGCCGATGTCGGGCTCGCGCCGCACGAGCGACATCAGCATGTCGGCCAGTTCGTCCAGCCGCGCCGGCAGCCCCGGCTCGTCGGTGCTGCGCAGCACGCGCTCCAGGTGCCAGATCAGCTGTTCCCACAGGTCGAACAGCGTGAGCTTGCGCGAGGCGGCACCGGCGGCCGCGGCACCGGCCTGGGCCACGGCGCGTGCCTCCTCGGCGTCGACATAGGCGCCGCGCTCGAGCAGCGCGGCCAACTGGGCGTCGTCCTCGACCACCTGCCCGCGCGCGAGCAGCAGCTTGCCGTTTTCGTCGCGCACGCCGAAGGGCAAGGGCTGGCCCACGACCACCTGGCGCTGCACCAGACGAAGGAGTCGAAGCCCCGGCGCGTTCATGGGCCGACTCTAGGGCGGCGACGGGGGCGGCGCAATGGACACCGACGCGAGGCACTGGCCGATCTGGTCGCGCAGGTGCTCGGCCAGCGCGCGCCGGTCAGCGTGGCGGCTGCCCTCGGCGGACAGCACGGTCACGTGCACCTGCAGCCCGCGGGCGCCCAGGATGCGCCACAGGCTCTGCGCCAGCGTGGTGTCGCCGACGAACTCGACCGCGGGGCTGAAGGCATGGGCCGCGTCGGCGAAGCGCAGCACCACCGGCTGCACCGGCACGCCGGTGGCGATGGCGGCCTGCAGCAGGTTGGCATGGAAGGGCAGCAGCTCGGGGCCGGGCCCGGTGGTGCCTTCGGGAAACACCGCCACGGTGTCGCCGGCGCGCAGCGCGTCGGCGCTCTGGTGCACCACGCGCAGCGCGTCGCGCTTGCTCTCGCGCTCGATGAACAGCGTGCCGGCACCGGCCACCAGGCGTCCCACCAGCGGCCAGTGCTTCACGTCGCTCTTGGACACGAAGCGCGCCTCGGGCAGCACGGCATGCAGGGCGGCGATGTCGAGCCACGACACATGGTTGGCCACCACCAGCTTGGCGCCGGGCCGGGGCGTGCCGCTGGCCTGCAGGCGCAGCCCCATCACGCGCAGCAGCTTGGCCGACCACCAGCCCACCAGTGCATGGCGGCGGGCGGCCGGCAGCGACGGGAAGCGCGACAGCACGATGGCCAGGCCGTGCAGCCCGTGCACCAGCACGCGCAACAGCCGCCAGCTGGCCACCAGCGCCCGCATCACCCTCGCGCCTGCATCAGGACGCGGCTTCGTAGGCCACGGTGCCGGCCACCAGCGTGGCCCGCACGCGCCCGGGCAGCTCGAAGCCGCTGGTGGCGAAGGCGAACGGCGTGTGCTTGCCCTGGCTCACCAGCGTGTCGTCGCCGACGCGCCAGCGCGCCGCCGGATCGAACACGCAGACGTCGGCCACGCCGCCCTCGACCAGGCGGCCGGCGCTCGCGGCCAGCGTGCCGATGGCCGGGCCCAGCACCCGCACCGGGTCGCAGGTGATGCGCGACAGCGTGGTGCCCAGCGGCAGGCCGGCCTGCTCGCCCCAGTGCAGCGCCAGGCCGAGCAGCAGCTCCAGGCCGCTGGCGCCGGGCGTGGCCTCGGCGAACGGCAGGGTCTTTTCGTCGGCGTCCACCGGCGTGTGGTCGGACACCAGCACGTCGATCGTGCCGTCGGCCAGCGCCGCGCGCAGCGCGTCGCGGTCGCGCTGCTGGCGCACCGGCGGGGCCAGGCGCAGCGCCGGGTCGAAGAAGCCGATGTCCACGTCGGTGAGGTGCAGCGAATTGATGCTGACGTCGGCCGTGACCGGCAGGCCCTCGGCCTTGGCGCGGCGCAGCAGCTCCACGCCCGCGGCACTGGACAGGCGCTCCAGGTGCACCCGCGCGCCGGTGGTGCGCATCAGCTCGAAGAGGGTGAACAGTGCCACCGTCTCGGCCGCCGTCGGCACGCCGGCCAGGCCGAGCCGCGTGGCCACGGCGCCGCTGGCGGCCACGCCCTTGCCCAGCCACGGGTCCTGCGGGCGCAGCCACACGGTGTAGCCGAACGTCGACGCGTACTGCAGCGCGCGCTGCAGCGTCTGCGTGTTGAGCACCGGCGAGTCGGCCTGCGAGAAGCCGACGCAGCCCGACTCGGTGAGCTCGGCCATCTCGGTGAGGGCCTCGCCGGCCAGGCCGCGCGTCAGGGCGCCGAGCGGGAACACGCGGCAGCGCGACAGCTTGCGCGCGCGGAACTTGAGCATCTCCACCAGGCCGGGCTCGTCCAGCGGCGGGTCGGTGTCGGGCGGGCACACGAGGCTGGTCACGCCGCCGGCCGCGGCGGCGGCCAGCTCGCTTTCGAGCATGCCCTCGTGCTCGTGGCCGGGCTCGCGCAGGCGGGCGGCCAGGTCCACCAGGCCGGGTGCCACCACGAGGCCGGTCGCGTCGAGGGTGCGCTCGGGTACGAAGTCGCGCGGCACCTCGCCCAGGGCCACGATGCGGTCGCCCGCGGTGGCGAGGTCGCCCACCCGGTCCAGGCCGCGCGCCGGGTCGATCAGGCGGCCGTTCTTGATCAGGAGCTTCATGCTTCGTTGCCTGCGATCGTGGACATGACCGCCATGCGCACCGCGATGCCGAACGTGACCTGCGGCAGGATCACGCTGGCGCGGCCGTCGGCCACCGACGAGTCGATCTCGACGCCGCGGTTGATCGGCCCGGGGTGCATGACGATGGCGTCGGGCTTGGCCAGCGCGAGCTTGTCGGCCGTCAGCCCGAAGCGCTTGAAGTACTCGCCCGCGGACGGCAGCATCGCGCCGCTCATGCGCTCGTTCTGCAGCCGCAGCATGATGATCACGTCGGCGTCGCGGATGCCCTCGGCCATGTCGTGGCACACCCGCACGCCCATGCCGGCGAGGTCGCCCGGCACCAGGGTCTTGGGGCCGACGGCCCGTATGTCGGGCACGCCCAGCGTGGTCAGCGCATGGATGTCCGAGCGCGCCACGCGCGAGTGGACGATGTCGCCGACGATGGCCACCGACAGCTGCGTGAAGTCGCCCTTGAAGTGGCGGATCGTGTACATGTCCAGCAGGCCCTGCGTCGGGTGCGCATGGCGCCCGTCGCCGGCGTTGATCACGTGCACGTGCGGCGCGACATGCTGGGCGATCAGGTACGGCGCGCCGCTCTCGGCATGGCGCACCACGAACATGTCGGCGTGCATCGCGCTCAGGTTGGCGATCGTGTCGAGCAGGCTCTCGCCCTTGGCCGTGCTGCTGCGCGCGATGTCGAGGTTGATCACGTCGGCGGACAGTCGCTTGGCCGCGATCTCGAAGGTGGTGCGCGTGCGCGTGCTGTTCTCGAAGAACAGGTTGAACACGCTCTTGCCGCGCAGCAGCGGCACCTTCTTCACGTCGCGCTCGCTGACGGACAGGAAGGTGCCGGCGGTGTCGAGGATCTGCGTGATCACCGCGCGCGGCAGGCCCTCGATGGACAGCAGGTGGATCAGCTCGCCGTTGGCATTGAGCTGCGGATTGCGGCGCGAGAGCATCAGTGGCGCTCCTTCACGTCGAAGCTCAGGCGTCCGCCCTCGGCCTGCACCAGGCGCAGGCGCTGCCCGTGCGCGAGCGTCAGGCGCGCGGCGGCGAAGGCGGGCTCGATCGGCAGCTGGCGCCCGCCCCGGTCCACCAGCACCGCCAGCGACACGCTGGCCGGGCGGCCGAAGTCGTACAGCTCGTTGATCACGGCGCGGATCGTGCGCCCGGTGTAGAGCACGTCGTCCACCAGCACGATGTGACGGCCATCGATCGCGAACGGCAGCTTCGTGGTGCCGGTGCCGGTGGCCATGCCGCGTTCGCCGAAGTCGTCGCGGTGCAGCGCGCTGGTGATGGTGCCGGCCTCGCCCGGCAGGCCGAGGTCGGCCTGCAGCCGGGCGGCCAGCCAGGCGCCGCCGGACCAGATGCCCACCAGCGCGGCATCGGGGCGCTCGGCCAGCAGCCGGCGCACGCCGTCGCGCAGCGCGGCGTAGAGCGCTTCGGCGTCGAGATTGAGGGTCTGGGTCATGGCGTCGGCGTCTCGTTTCGCAGGTACTGCTCGAGGATCAGCGCGGCCGCCGCCGCGTCGGCGTCGGCCGCGCCCATCGAATGGGCCTCGGTGGTGGTGTAGCGCTCGTCCACCTCGTGCACCGGCAGCCCGAAGCGGCCGGCGAGCTGGCGGGCGAATCGCTGCGCGCGGCGGGTATTGTCGTGCGGCGCGCCGTCGGGGTGCCGCGGCACCCCCACCACCAGGGCGTCGGGGGCCCATTCGCGCAGCAGCCGGCCGATGGCGTCGAAGCGGGCGTCGCCTTCGACGGCCAGCGTCGCCAGCGGTGTGGCGGTGCGCGTGACGGTGTTGCCGCTGGCCACGCCGACGCGGCGGGTGCCGAAATCGAAGGAAAGCAGGATGCGGGGCGACACAGCGGCGCGCGGCGCAGCCCTCATGCGTGCCCCGCCTCCTGGCTGAGCATGTGCGGGTCGAAGCCCAGCAGCGACACGGCGCGGTCGTAGCGCTGCTCGACCGGCGTATCGAAGATGATCTGCGGGTCGGCGTCCACGGTGAGCCAGCCGTTGCGCGCGATCTCGTCTTCGAGCTGGCCCGCGCCCCAGCCGCTGTAGCCGAGCGTGACCAGCAGCTTGCGCGGGCCGGCGCCCTCGGCCAGGGCCTCGAGCACGTCCTTGCTGGTGGTCATGTCGAGCGCGCCGCCGGCGATCGCCAGCGTGGAGCTGTAGGGGCTGCCGTCGGCCGACAGGCGCTCGTGCAGCACGAAGCCGCGCTCGGTCTGCACCGGGCCGCCGAAGAACACCGGCGCCTCGGCGAGGTCCTCGCGCGTCAGGTTCAGCTCGACCTTCTCGAACAGGTTGCGCAGCTTGATGTCGACGGGCTTGTTGATCACCAGGCCGAGCGCGCCCTTCTCGGTGTGCTCGCACAGGTAGATCACGGAGCCGGCAAAGGTGGGGTCCCCCATGCCCGGCATGGCGATCAGGAACTGATTGGTCAGGTTGATGCGACCGGGTTCCGCCATGGCGCCGATTCTAGTCGGCGGCCGTGCGGCGCCACCGGCGCCGAAGGGCCGGACCCTGCAACGCGGCGCCCGAGCCGATAAGCTGGCGCCATGCCCGGTGCCCGCCCACCTCCGCCTGCCGGCCCTCAGCACGCCGGCAGCCCCGCCGCGCCGCTGCTCGACCGCGCCCTGGTCTGGCTGCGGCGCGACCTGCGCGTGGACGATCATGCCGCGCTGTACCACGCACTGCGCTCGGCGCGCCGCGTGTGGTGCGCCTTCGTCTTCGACCGCGAGATCCTCGACGCGCTGCCGCGGGCCGACCGCCGCGTGGAGTTCATCCGCGAAAGCCTGGTCGGCGTCGACGCCGCCCTGGCCGCGCTGGGGCGGGGCCACGGGGTGGAGGGCGTCGCGCTGCTGGTGCGTCATGGCCCCGCGCGCGACGAGTTGCCCCGGCTGGCCGCGGAACTGGGCGTGCAGGCCGTGTACTGCAACCACGACGACGAGCCGGCCGCGCTGGCGCGCGACGCGGCCGTGCGCGGCCATCTGGCCGACCTCGGCATCGCGCTGCACACCAGCAAGGACCATGTCGTGTTCGAGCGCAGCGAGGTGCTGACGCAGTCGGGTGGGCCGTTCTCGGTGTTCACGCCCTACAAGAACGCCTGGCTGCGCAGGCTCGAGCCCTACTACCTGCGCGCCTACCCGGTGCAGCGCCACGCCGCGGCGCTGGCCCCGCCACCGGCCGCGCTGCGCACCGGCGTGCCCACGCTGGCCGACATCGGCTTCGAAGCCACCAACTTCGCCACGCTGCGCCTGCCTCCCGGGCCCGACGGCGCCACGGCGCTGCTGGACGACTTCCTGCAGCGCATCGACGACTACGACCGCGCGCGCGACTTCCCGGCGGTGAAGGGGCCGAGCTACCTGTCGGTGCACCTGCGCTTCGGCACGGTGTCGGTGCGCCGCCTCGCGCGCGAGGCCTGGCAGCGCGCCCAGGCCGGCTCGCGCGGCGCCGAGGTGTGGCTGTCGGAGCTGATCTGGCGCGACTTCTACCACCAGGTGCTGCACCATCACCCCCATGTGGCGGGCCACGCCTTCCGGCCCGAGTACGACCGCCTGCGCTGGGAGCATGGCCGTCAGGCCGACGAGCACTTCGAGGCCTGGTGCCACGGACGCACCGGCTACCCGCTGGTGGACGCGGCGATGCTGCAGCTGCTGCACACGGGCTACATGCACAACCGGCTGCGCATGGTGGTGGCCAGCTTCCTGACCAAGGACCTGGGCATCGACTGGCGCCGCGGCGAGGCCTGGTTCGCCCTGCACCTGAATGACTTCGACCTCGCGGCCAACAACGGCGGCTGGCAGTGGGCGGCCTCCACCGGCTGCGATGCCCAGCCCTACTTCCGCATCTTCAATCCGGTGAGCCAGAGCCAGAAGTTCGACCCGCAGGGCCGCTTCATCCGGCGCTACCTGCCGCAGCTGGCCGCCCTGCCCGACAAGCTGATCCACGCGCCCTGGCTGGCCCGCCCGCTGGACCTGGCCGGCGCCGGCGTGGAACTGGGCCGCGACTACCCGCTGCCGGTGGTGCAGCACGACGTGGCGCGCGAAAGCACGCTGGCGCGCTACGCGGCGGTGCGGGGCGCCTAGACGGAGAGGCGACCTAGCCGGCCTTGCCGGGCTCGGCGGCCGGTTCCTCGTCTGGCTTCTTCTTGACGAACCAGCGCGCGGCCCAGATGCCCACCTCGTAGAGCAGGCACATCGGCACCGCCAGCGCCAGCTGCGACACCACGTCCGGCGGCGTGATCACCGCGGCGATGATGAAGGCCACCACGATGAAGTAGCCGCGGAAGTCGGTCAGCTGCTTGATCGACACCATCCCCACCTTCACCAGCAGGACCACGACGATGGGCACCTGGAACGCCGCCGCGAAGGCGATGTACAGCCCGAGCACCGCCTCCACGTAGGACGCGATGTCCGGCGTGGCCGCCACCGACGCCGGCGCGAACTTCTGCAGGAACAGGAACATCTTGTCCAGCACGAACAGCTGGACGAACGCGATGCCGCCGTAGGCCAGCAGGCTGCCGAAGACGATCAGCGGCAGCGCGAAGCGCTTCTCGTGCTTGTACAGGCCCGGCGCGATGAACATCCACGCCTGGTAGATGAGCCAGGGCAGCGCCAGCAGCACGCTGGCCATGAACAGCACCTTCAGCGGGATGAAGAACGGCGAGAACACGCCCACCGCGATCAGCTTGGCGTCGGGGGGCATGTGGGCGCGGATCGGCACGGCCAGCAGGTCGAGCAGGCCGCTCGGCCCGGGCCACAGGGCCAGCAGGATCATCGCGATCACCAGGCCGTAGATCGCATGCAGCATGCGATCGCGCAGCTCGATGAGGTGCGAGACGAAGGGCTGCTCGGTGCCGGCGAGCTCGTCGTCCTTGTCGGTGCCGGTGCTCATCTACTTGCCCGACGGCCGCGGCCGGTAGCGGGCCACCCGCGCTGCGCCGGACAGCGCCCGGGTGCGCACGCCGTTGCGCTGCTTGTACCAGGTGGGCGTGGCGCCGCGCTTGAGGCGCCACTTCTTGCCCGGGTGCTTGTACTCGGGCACGGGCGTGCTCAGGTCCTGCAGCGCGGTGGCGGCGCTGTCCACGTCGCCGCTCTTCCACTGCGTCTCGAGTTCGCCGGTGGCCGAGCGCACCTCGGTCTGCACCGACTGCTCCACGTCGCGGGCCGCGGTTTCGAACTGCGACTTCATCTTCTGCAGTTCCTCGAGCTCGATCGAGCGGTTGACCTCCGCCTTGACGTCGGCCACGTAGCGCTGCGCCTTGCCGATCATGTGGCCCACGGTGCGCGCCACGCGCGGCAGCTTCTCGGGGCCGATGACGATGAGTGCCACGGCGCCGATGAGCGCGATCTTGTCGAAGCCGAAGTCGATCATGGGTCGAGCCCGCGCACAGCCGGCCCGCCGCGGGGCGGCCCGGGCGGCGCGCGCAGCCTCAGCTCTTGTGCTTGGCCTCGACGTCGACCGTGTTCGCGTCCGCCGCCTTCTGCGACGTGACCTGCTGCGACGGCGGCGTGGCCGCGTCGGCGGACTCGCCGCCGGACTTCATGCCGTCCTTGAAGCCCTTCACCGCGCCGCCGAGGTCGGAGCCGATGTTCTTGAGCTTCTTGGTGCCGAAGATCAGCACCACGACCAGCAGCACGATCAGCCAATGCCAGATGCTGAACGATCCCATGACGTTCTCCCGGGGGAATGAATAGCGTGGATTCTAGGGTCACCCCTTCGCCCACGGGCGCGGCCCGCCCATGAGGTGGACATGGAGGTGCAGGACTTCCTGGTGTCCGTCGGGTCCGGTGTTGATGACATGCCGGAAACCGTTGGTCACGCCCTGCTCGCGCATCAGGCGCGGCGACAGGGCCATCATGCGCCCGAGCAGCCCGGCGTGCTCCGGGCCGACCTCGGCCATCGACACGATGTGGGCCTTGGGCACCATCAGCAGGTGCACCGGCGCCCAGGGGTTGATGTCGTGAAAGACGACGATCTCGTCGTCTTCGTGCACCTTGCGGGCGGGAATCTGCCCGGCCACGATGCGGCAGAAGATGCAGTTCGGGTCGTGCGCGGCGGACATCGGCAACCCCTCAGGCGGAAAACACCGGCTGGTGGTCGTTCCACTTCAGCCAGCCCTTGACGACCCGGTAGATGGCCCAGATCCAGGCCACGAACAGCACCAGCAGGCCCAGGCCCAGGGCGAAGATCAGGATGAACCCGATCACGCCCCAGACGAGCCCCCACCAGAAGGTGCGGATCTGCCAGTCGAAGTGGCTCTCGTACAGGGTGCCGGCGGCCTCTTCCTTCTTGATGTAGTTGATGATGACGCCGATGATGGCCGTCAGACCGAAGAAGAAGCTCAATGCCTGCAGGATGTAGACCACCAGCGTGATCTGGCGCAGGCTGGCCAGTTGTTCCGCCGTCTTCTCGCCGTTCATCACCCACCCTCCTCGTCGCGTTGCTTGGCCTTGCGCAGCGCGAACTCCTCCAGGCCGGACTGGCCCTCGCGCCGCTCCAGTTCCGCCAGCACGTCCGCGGGCCGCAGCCCGAAGTGCGCCAGCGCGATCATGGTGTGGAACCACAGGTCGGCCACCTCGGCCGTGACCCGCGCGGCCTCGCCGTCCTTGGCCGCCATCACCACCTCGGTGGCTTCCTCGCCCACCTTCTTGAGCACCGCGTCCAGCCCCTTGGCCGACAGACGGGCCACGTAGCTCTGGGTCGGGTCGCCGCCGCGGCGCGACTCGATCACGGCCGCCAACCGGGCCAGGGTGTCGTTGCCGCTCGCGCTCATCGGTAGATGTGCTCCGGATCCTTCAGCACCGGCTCGACCGCCTGCCAGCGGTCGCCGTCCAGGCGCTGGTAGAAGCAGGAATGACGCCCGGTGTGGCAGGCGATGCCGGGCTCGTGGCCGAGTTGGGTCACCTTGAGCAGCACGACGTCGTTGTCGCAGTCCAGGCGGATCTCGTGCACCTGCTGCACGTGGCCCGATTCCTCGCCCTTGAACCACAGCCGCCCGCGCGAGCGGCTCCAGTAGACCGCGCGGCCCAGTTCGGCCGTGCGGGCCAGCGCCTCGCGGTTCATGAAGGCGAACATCAGCACGTCGTTGCTGCCCAGTTCCTGGGCGATCACCGGCACGAGACCGTCGCGGTCCCACTTCACGGCGTCGATCCAGGCGGTGTCCATCGGGGCAGTTTAGTGGGACGGGGGCTTCAGTGGGTCGGGCCGGTGAAGCCGCGCTCCTCGGCGAACCAGGCCAGCACCGGCAGGGTGCCGGGCAGCAGCGGCGTCACCGTGGCGGGCAGGTCCTGCCAGGCCATCTGCTGGCGCTCGCGCATCTCGAAGTCGCCGCGCCAGTGGTGCACGCGGCAGAAGTGCAGCCGCACCAGCGCGTGCGGATAGTCGTGCAGCGTGGTGCGCCACGGCTCGGCGGCGCCGATGGTGATGCCCAGCTCCTCCTGCAGCTCGCGCCGCAGGGCCTGCTCGACCGTCTCGCCCGGCTCGACCTTGCCGCCCGGGAACTCCCAGTGGCCGGCGTAGACCTTGCCCTCGGGGCGCGAGGTGAGCAGGAAGCGGCCGTCCGGCGCGATCAGCACGCCCACGGCCACGTCCACCGGCGTGCGGGCGGTCACGCCGCGCGTCCGCAGTAGTCGCGCGCGAACTGGTAGGCCACGCGGCCCGAGCGCGAGCCGCGCTCCAGGGCCCAGACTAGGGCCTCGGGCCGCGCCGCGTCCACCCGCGCCGGGTCGGCCACGCCGAAGTGCGCCAGCCACTGCGCCACGATCGCCAGGTACTCGGCCTGGGTGAAGGGGTAGAACGACAGCCACAGGCCGAAGCGCTCGGACAGGGAGATCTTCTCCTCCACCACCTCGCCGGGATGCACCTCGCCGTCCTCGGTGTGGGTGTAGGTGAGGTTCTCCTTCATGTACTCGGGCAGCAGGTGGCGGCGGTTGCTGGTGGCGTAGATCAGCACGTTGTCGCTGGCCTGCGCCACCGACCCGTCGAGCACCGACTTCAGCGCCTTGTAGCCCGGCTCGCCCTCGTCGAAGGACAGGTCGTCGCAGAAGATCACGAAGCGCTCGGGGCGCTCGGCGATGCGGTCGACGATGTCGGTCAGGTCCACCAGGTCGGCCTTGTCCACCTCGATCAGGCGCAGGCCCTGCGGCGCGAACTCGTTGAGGCAGGCCTTGATCAGCGAGCTCTTGCCGGTGCCGCGGGCCCCGGTGAGCAGCACGTTGTTGGCGGGGCGGCCCTCGACGAACTGCCGCGTGTTGGCCACCAGGCGCTGCTTCTGCGGCTCCACTTCCTTCAGTTCGGGCAGGCGGATCGTGGCCACGTGGCGCACCGGCTCGATCGCACCCAGCGCCTGGCCGCGGCGGCGGTAGCGAAACGCGGTGGACGCCGCCCAGTCGGTGGCCGCCGGCGGGTGCGGCAGCACGGTTTCCAAGCGGGCCAGCAGCGCGTCGGCGCGCGCCAGCACGGTGTCGAGGGTGACGGGGTTCATGGTCATGGCAGTTCCAGCACCGCATTGTCCGCGACCACGAACACCCGGTCGCCCGGGGCCCGGTCGATCGGGTGCATGCCGGTGAAGGTGCCGAAGGCCGGCAGCACGCCGACCCGGGCGCCGAAGTGGAAGCACGGCAGGCGCAGCCGGTCGATGCCCTGCCCGACCGTGGTGCACGGGTGCAGGTGGCCCGCCAGCACGTAGGCGCCGGCGGGCGCCCGCGTCGCGTCCGGGTGGTGGCACAGCGCCAGGCCGGGGGCCCCGGGCATCAGCCAGGGCTCGTCGACGCACTGCACGCCCCAGTCCGGCGGCGGGTCGCCGGCCCGGTCGTCGTGGTTGCCGCGCACGAGCACCAGCTCCAGTTCGGTGCGCCGGCTGCGCCAGTCGGCCACGGCGGCGAGCGTCTCGCGCGCATGGGCATGGCGCGAGTGCAGCAGGTCGCCCAGGAACACGATGCGCTGCGCGTCGTGGCGCGCCAGCAGGGCGTCCAGCGCGTCGAGCGTGCCGCCGGTGGTGGCCTCGGGCACGGGCACGCCCAGGCGCCGGAAGCTCACCGCCTTGCCCAGGTGCGCGTCGGCCACCATCAGCGTGCGGCCGGCCGCCCACCATGCGGCCTTGCCGGCCAGCAATTGCAGCTCGATGCCGCCGACGTCGACGCGGCTCACGGCGGCGCGGGCCGGGGCTAGACGAACAGGCGCAGGCCCGCGTCGAGGTGTTCGGTGGGGCTGCGCTTGAAGCCCGAGCGGGCATAGCGCTGCAGGCGCCCGATGGCGAACGCGGTCAGCGCGGAGGCCTGGGCGTTGCTCTGCACCGTGGGCTGCTGCGACCCGTCGGCGTCGGCCGCCGCGCGCAGGCTCTGGCGCAGCTGCGATTCCACGCGGTCGAAGAACTGGTTCATGCGCGCCGTCAGGCGCTCGTGCTCGAGCACCAGGGCGTCGCCCACCATCACCCGCACCATGCCGGGGTTCTTCTCGCCGAAGCCCAGCAGCACCGTGACGATGCGCCCGGCCTGCTGCGCGCCCGAAGGCTCGCGCTCGACGATCTGGTTGATCAGCGTGAACACGCTGGACTCGATGAACTCGATCAGGCCCTCGAACATCTGGGCCTTGCTCGCAAAGTGGCGGTACAGCGCCGCCTCGCTGACGGACAGCCGCGCGGCCAGGGCCGCAGTGGTGATGCGCTCGGCGCCGGGCTGTTCCAGCATCTGGGCCAGCGTCTGCAGGATCTGCACGCGGCGCTCGCCCGGCTTGGGGCGCTTGCGCACCTTCTCCGCCTTCGGTGCGCCGGTCTCGGCATCCGACGCGTCGGGCCCGGCAGGTGCCAGGGGCTCGTTGGACTCTTCCGGCAGGTCGGACATCACGGCAGGCTTTTCGCTCTCAGTTCCCTCAGCGAAATGATTCTTGCACACACATAGGCGGGCTTCCGGTGCAGGTAAACACCAACTTTCCGTGGCGGCGTGACGTGTTTCGCGGCGCGGCGCAGCCAGCGCTGCATCCAGACCGTGGCCATGCCGACCCGACGCGCCGCCTTCTGGTGCTGCAGGGTGTCCTCCACCAGCACGCAGCGTGCGGGATGGACCCTCAGCCGCGCCGCCACCCAGCGCAGCATGCGCGCGTCGGGCTTGGGCCGCAGGTCGCCGAACATCGCCATGTCCTCGATGCACAGCAGGCCGTCGAAATGGTGCGCCGCGCCCAGCGCCAGCAGCACCCGCTCGGCATACGCCCGCGGCGCGTTGGTCAGGATGTACTTGCGCCCCGGCAGCCGGTCCAGCGCGTCGAAGTCGTGCGGATGCCCGTGCGCCTGCCGCTCCAGGTCGGGCAGCCGGTGCGTCTCGTGCAGGAAGTGCGCGGCGCGCACCCCATGGTGCCGCACCAGCCCGAGCAGCGTGGCCCCGTAGCGCCGCAGGTAGTGCGCCCGCAGCGCATTGGCCTGCTCCCGCGGCAGCGCCAGCTCGCGCTCGATGTAGTCGGTCATTCCCCGGTCGATGCCCGGAAACGACGCCACCGACGCGTTGTGCAGCGTGTTGTCCAGGTCGAACAGCCACACCCGGTCACCAGCAGCCACGGATCCCCCCAGCGCACATAGAAGACAACGCGGCCTCCGCAGCAACCGCCCAACGAAAACCACCACCCACCCCAGCAGACGCCAAGGCCCGGCTCCGCCGGGCCTTCGGCGTCGCCCCCCCGGGGGGGAGCCGCGAAGCGGCAACGGGGGGGGTCGTGATCAATGACTCCGGATCATCGTGCCGTAGGCCTGATCGGTGAGGATCTCCAGCAGCATGGCATGCGGCACGCGGCCGTCGATGATGTGCACCGCGTTGACGCCGCTCTTGGCCGCGTCCAGCGCGCCGGCGATCTTGGGCAGCATGCCGCCGCTGATGGTGCCGTCGGCGAACAGCTCGTCGATGCGGCGCGCGGTCAGGTCGGTCAGCAGGTTGCCGGCCTTGTCCAGCACGCCCGGCGTGTTGGTCAGCAGCATCAGCTTCTCGGCCTTGAGCACCGTGGCCAGCTTGCTGGCCACCAGGTCGGCGTTGATGTTGTAGCTCTCGTTGTTCTCGCCGAAGCCGATCGGGCTGATGACGGGGATGAACTGGTCGTCCTGCAGCGCCTTGACCACCGACGGGTCGATCGACGTGATCTCGCCGACCTGGCCGACGTCGTGCTCCTTGTTCGGATCGTCCTTGTCGACCATCTTCAGCTTGTGGGCGCGGATCAGTCCGCCATCGCGGCCGGTCAGGCCCACCGCCTTGCCGCCCACCGAGTTGATCAGCCCGACGATGTCCTGCTGCACCTCGCCGGCCAGCACCCACTCGACGACGTCCATCGTTTCCTCGTCGGTGACGCGCATGCCCTGGATGAAGGTGCCCTTCTTGCCGATCTTGGCCAGCGCGGAATCGATCTGCGGCCCGCCGCCGTGGACCACGATCGGGTTCATGCCCACCAGCTTGAGCAGCACCACGTCCTCGGCGAAGTCCTGCTGCAGCGCCGGGTCGGTCATCGCGTTGCCGCCGTACTTGATGACCAGCGTCTTACCGTGATAGCGGCGGATGTACGGCAGCGCCTGGGCCAGGATCTCGGCCTTCTCGCGCGGGGCCACCTGGCTGACGTCGACGGAGGGGTGCGGGCTGGTCATGGCGGTGGCGGGCCGGCGGATCCGGCGGACGGTTGAGGACGCGGGCCATTGTAGGAAGGCGCCGGCGCCGGCCGACGCGGCGGCAGGGATGTTGCACTCCGTCATGGTCGGCCGGCGGCGCCTGGGCTATCCTGCGCGCCATGTTCCGCCCCCTGCGCCGTCATGCCGCCGTGCTGCTGTGGGCCGCCGTCGCGCTGCTGCCGCTGCGCGGACTCGCGGCCGCGGCCATGCCCGCGCTGATGCCGGCCACCGGCGGCGCACCGGCCATCGCCGTGGCATCGATGCCCGCGGCCGATGCCATGCCCTGCCACGGCGACGCATCGCATCACGCGGCGCACGATGCTTCGCACGTTGCGCAAGGCGATTCGCACCCCGACGCCGTCCACGATGCCCACCATGCGGCGGCCACGGACGCCGCCGAATGGGGCGACTGCCCCTCGTGCTCGCTGTGCGCCCTGTGCCACGGCGGGCTGGCGCAGGCGCCGCAGGTGCTGCTGGCGCTGACCTCGCCGCAGGGCGAACCGCCCGCCGCCCACCCCTGGACCGCCCGGGCGCCGCGTGCGCCGGACGGCCTGTTCCGACCTCCTCGCCCGCTGCAGGCCTGAGCAGCGGCAGGCGCCCCGTGCGCTTGCCGGCCTGACCCCGACGCCCGCGGCCCCGCCGCGGCTGTCGCCGTTGCCTGTCGCGAGGACCGAAGATGAATGCCCTGACCTGGCCGGCCGTGCTGGCCGTGCTGCTGATGCCCGCCGCTGCGGCGGCGCAGGACCGCCCTGCCGCGCGCGCCGAGGCCCGCCCGGCGACCGACCCCGGAGCCGCCACCGCACCGCTGGTGCACCGATCGGCGCTGTCGAGCTACCGGCGCAGCGGCGGCGAGGACCCGCCCGCCACGGCCTGGCGCGAAGCCAACGACACGGTCGGCCGCATCGGCGGCTGGCGCGC
The DNA here is from genome assembly GCF_057219775.1 of Aquabacterium sp. T101. Taxonomy (NCBI): domain Bacteria; kingdom Pseudomonadati; phylum Pseudomonadota; class Betaproteobacteria; order Burkholderiales; family Sphaerotilaceae; genus Aquabacterium; species Aquabacterium sp. T101. The sequence goes on along the minus strand of NZ_JBXVVZ010000005.1, from coordinate 149,567 downwards.
CTATGCCCGCGAGGCCCAGGCCGGCGCCGGCGCGGCGCCCGCCGCGTCCACCCGCACGCCGGCCGACGCCGCGGCGCCTGCGCCCGCCGCACCGTCGCCCGCCGCGGCACCGGCGCGCCCCGCCGGCCATGCCCACCACCACGCCGCCCCGGCCACGCCGGCATCGGCGCCCCGGCGATGAGGGCCGCTGCCATGCGAACGCCGGCACTGCTGCTGGGGACGGCCCTCGGGCTGGCCGGCTGTGCCGGCTTCAGCCCCGACGGCGGCCTCGGCCCGGTGCAGCAGGCCGCCCGCGACCATCTCGGCGGCAAGACGGTGGCGCAGCCCGCCAGCGAGCAGGACCAGGCCGCGCTCGACGCCCGCGTGGCCGAGTTGCTGCGGTCCCCGCTCGACGCCGACGCGGCGGTGCAGGTGGCCCTGCTGAACCACCGCGGCCTGCGTGCCAGCCTGCACGACATCGGCCTGGCCGACGCGCTGCGGGTGCAGGCGTCCAACCTGCCCAATCCGGGGCTGTCGTTCGGCCGCTTCAAGTCCGGCGACGAGCGCGAGATCGAGCGCAGCCTGCACTTCTCGCTGGCCCGCGTGATCGCCCTGCCCTGGATGCGCGACGCGGCGCAGCAGCACCTGCGTGCCACGCAGTCGGCCGTGGCGCAGCAGGTGGTGCAGCACGGCATGGACACGCGCCGCGCCTGGGTGCGCGCCGTGGCCGCGCGCGAGAACCTGCGCTATGCGCAGCAGGTGATGCGGGCGGCCGAGGCCGGCGCGGAACTGGCGCGGCGCATGCAGCAGGTGGGCAACTTCAGCCCGCTGCAGCGCGCCCGCGAGCAGGCCTTCCATGCCGACGCCGCGCTCGGCGTGGCGCGCGCCGAGCAGGCCGAGCGCTCCGCGCGCGAGCGGCTGACGCGGCTGATGGGCCTGTGGGGCCCCGCGGCCGAGGCCTACACGCTGCCCGAGCGTCTGCCGGACCTACCGGGCCAGCCGCGCGACTGGCCGGACGCGGAACGCATCGCGGTGAGCCAGCGGCTGGACCTGCAGGCCGCGCGGCATCAGGCGCGTCAGGCGGGCGTGGTGCAGCGCGCGTCCGCGCTGTCGCCGTGGACCGACGGGCTGGAACTCGGCCTCGAACGCAACAGCGAACAGGGCGGCGCCGGCTCGCGCGGCTGGGAGATCGGCTTCGAGCTGCCGCTGTTCGACGGCGGTGCGGCCCGCCGCTCGCTCGCCGAACACGCCGCGAGGCAGGCGGCCCTGCGTGCCGAGCAGGTGGCCATCGACGCGCGCTCCGAGGTGCGCGAGGCCTGGCATGGCTACCGCCATGCCTGGGACACGGCGCGCCACCATCGCGAGGAGATCGTGCCGCTGCGCCAGCGCATCCTCGACGAGAACGTGCTGCGCTACAACGGCATGCTGATCGGCGTGTTCGAGCTGCTGGCCGACGCCCGCGTGCAGATCGCCAGCGTGCAGGCGTCGATCGACGCGCTGCGCGACTTCTGGCTCGCCGAGACCGACCTCCAGGCCGCCCTGATCGGCCGTCCGCTGCTCGACGCCGGCACCCGAACCACCGCCACACCGTCGGCGCCCGCCGGCGGCGACCCGCACTGAACGCGAGGCCCCATGAGCTTTTCCCGACGCCACTTCCTTGCCGGCAGCGCCGTGGCCGCCTCGGCCACGGCCGTGTCGCGCGCCGCGATGGCGGCCCTGCCCGAGCCGCCGATGCAGGACAAGCCCGACACCATGCCGCCGCTGGTGCCGCCCAACGGCCGCCCCTACAACCCCGTGGTCACGCTCAACGGCTGGACCTGCCCCTGGCGCATGAACAACGGCGTCAAGGAGTTCCACCTCGTCGCCGAGCCGGTGGTGCGCGAGATGGCGCCCGGCTTCAAGGCACACCTGTGGGGCTACAACGGCCAGAGCCCCGGCCCGACCATCGAGGTGGTCGAGGGCGACCGGGTGCGGCTGTTCGTCACCAACCGCCTGCCCGAGGTGACCAGCGTGCACTGGCACGGCCAGCGCCTGCCCAACGGCATGGACGGCGTGACCGGCCTGAACCAGCCGCCGATCGAGCCGGGCAAGACCTTCGTCTACGAGTTCGTCGCGCGCCGGCCCGGCACCTTCATGTACCACCCGCACGCCGACGAGATGGTGCAGATGGCCATGGGCATGATGGGCTTCTGGGTCACCCACCCCAGGACGAAGCATCCGCTGATCGACGAGGTGCAGCGCGACTTCTGCTTCCTGCTCAATGCCTACGACATCGAGCCCGGCAGCGCCACGCCGAAGATCATGACCATGCTCGACTTCAACCTGTGGAGCTGGAACAGCCGCATCTTCCCGGGCATCGATCCGTTCGTCGTGCGGCTGGGCGACAAGGTGCGCCTGCGCGTCGGCAACCTGACGATGACCAACCACCCGATCCATGTGCACGGCCACGAGTTCGTGGTCAGCGGCACCGACGGCGGCCCCACGCCGCGCGGCTCGCGCTGGCCGGAGGTCACCGCCGACATCGCGGTCGGCCAGATGCGCCAGCTCGATTTCGTCGCCGACGAGGAGGGCGACTGGGCGCTGCACTGCCACAAGAGCCACCACACGATGAACGCCATGGGCCACGGCGTGCCGACGATGATCGGCGTGGACCATCGCGGCGTGGCGCGCCAGATCACCGACCTGGTGCCCGACTACATGGCGATGAGCGAGCGCGGCATGCACGACATGACCGAGATGGAGATGCCCCTGCCGCAGAACACGGCGCCGATGATGGCGGGCCAGGGCCCGATGGGTGCCATCGGCATGGGCGGCATGTTCAGCGTGCTCAAGGTGCGGCGCGGCCAGAAGGCCGGCGACTACACCGATCCCGGCTGGTTCGAGCATCCGCCGGGCACCGTGGCGCGCGAATGGACCGGCGGCGCCGAGGCCGCCCCGCCCGCGGCGCGTCCCGCGCAGCGACCCCAGGGTGCCGCGCGCGGCGCGCCCGCCACCACCGAAGTCCGCATCCGCAAGCCGCAGGGAGGTTCGCACCATGGCCATTGACCGTCGACGCTGGTTCATCGCCGGCGCCACCGCACTCGCCGGCGCCGCCGCCGGCGCGCACGAGAGCGCGCCGCACGGCGGCAGCCGCAAGCCCGTGGTGCGCGAGCAGAAGCCCTGGGGCATCGTCGGCGACGCGCGGGCCGCGAGCCGCACCGTGGTCGTGCGCATGACCGACAACATGCGCTTCACGCCGGACTTCATCGAGGTGCGCCTGGGGCAGACGCTGCGCCTGGACCTGCGCAACGACGGCCGCATGCTGCACGAGCTGGTGATCGGCACCGCGCAGGAGCTGCGCGAGCATGCCGAACTGATGAGGAAGTTTCCCAACATGGAACACGACGAGCCCTGGATGGCGCACGTCGAGCCCGGACGGCGCGGCCGCATCGTCTGGACCTTCAACCGCCCCGGCGAGTTCGAGTTCGCCTGCCTGATCGCCGGGCACTACGAGGCCGGGATGCGCGGCCGCATCCTCGTGAGGAGCACGACATGACGACACGACGCCGATTGATCGCCGCCGCGGGCCTGCTGCCCGTGACCGCCGCCTGGGCGCAGGCGCCGCGCCCGCTGGTGGAAGTGTGGAAGAGCCCGAGCTGCGGCTGCTGCAAGGACTGGATCACCTACCTGGAAGCCAACGGCTTCGCCACGCGCACCCACGACACCGGCAACACCGCGATGCGCCAGCGCCTGGGCATCCCGCTGGCGCTGGGGTCGTGCCACACCGCGCTGGTGGCCGGCTACGCGATCGAGGGCCATGTGCCGGCCGCCGACATCCGGCGCCTGCTGCAGCAGCGGCCGCAGGCGGTGGGCCTGGCGGTGCCGGGCATGCCGATCGGCTCGCCCGGCATGGACGGCCCCGTCTATGGCGGGCAGCGCGACCGCTACGACGTGCTGCTGGTGGCGCGCGACGGCAGCACCCGCGTGTTCGCCACCTACAACGCCTGACCCGGAGACTCATGACCATGAAGCCCATCACCACCCGCGTGACCGCCGGCGTCGGCGCCCTGCTCGCCAGCTTCGCCCTGGCGCTGCCTGCTGCGGCCTCGGAGCCCGCGCCCGGCGCCGAGGGCGAGGTGCGCCGCATCGACAAGGCGCAGGCCCGCGTGACGCTGCGCCACGGAGAGATCCGCTCGCTGGACATGCCGCCGATGACGATGGTGTTCCGCGTGCGCGACCCCAAGCTGCTCGACGGCCTGGCCGTCGGCGACAAGGTCCGCTTCGAGGCGGTGGCCGCCGAAGGCACCTACTTCGTCACCGCCATCACCAAGGCCGCGCCGGCCAAGCCTTGACGCGGGCGCCCGCGGCGCGGGAGGATGGCCGCATGAGCCCTCCGCACGTGCACGACCTGGGCCCCTTCGTCCATTCGCATGCGTTCGGCGACGCCACCGCGCCGCGCCGCGAGCGCGCGCTGTGGCAGGTGACCTGGATCACGCTGGCCACGATGGCGCTCGAACTGGCGGCGGGCTGGTGGAGCGGCTCGCTCGCGCTGGTGGCCGACGGCTGGCACATGGGCACCCATGCGCTGGCGCTGGGCGGCGCCGCGTTCGCGGCGCAGGTGGCGCGCCGGGCGCACCGCTCCACCCGGTTCGCCTTCGGTGGCTGGAAGGTGGAGGTGCTGGCGGCCTACACCAGCGGCCTGCTGCTGCTGGCGGTGGGCGTGTGGATCGCCGTCGACGCGATCGCGGCGCTGGGCCGGCCGCGCGACGTGGCCTGGGGCGAGGCGATGGTCGTGGCCACGCTCGGCCTGGCGGTGAACCTGGCCTGCGCCGCGATCCTGGCGCGCGCGGGCGGGCACGGCCATGTGCATCACGACCATGAGCCTGACCATGGCCACGATCATGGTCACGACGACCACGCTGCGGCCCTGGCGCACGATCACGCCCCGGCGCACCCCCATGGCCATCGCGACGCCAACTTCGCCGCGGCCTACGTGCACGTGCTGGCCGACGCGCTGACCTCGGTGCTGGCCATCGCCGCCCTGGCCGGCGGCCTGTGGTGGGGCCTGGGCTGGCTCGACCCGGCGGTGGCGCTGGTGGGCGCGCTGGTGATCGGCCGCTGGGCCGTCGGGGTGCTGCGCCACAGCGCGCGCGCCCTGGTGGACGCCAGTGTGCCGCCGCACCTGGCCGGCCGCGTGCGCACGCTGGTGGAAGCCGACGGCGACGCGCGCGTGGCGGACCTGCACCTGTGGCAGGTGGGGCCCGAGGCCTACGCCGCGGCGCTGTGCATCGTCGCCGACCGGCCGCTGCCCTGCGCCGACTATGCCGAGCGGCTGAAGGCGCTGCCGACGCTGCGCCACGCCACCATCGAGGTGCACCCCTGCCGGGGGGCTGCGGCGCCGGCACCGCCGGCCGCCGGCTGACCCGCACCGCGCCGCCCTGCCGCGCGCCGCGGCACGGGCGGCCTGGAACTCAGAAGTGGATGCCGCGCATCAGCTGCTGCATCGCGATGGCCTCGGGGCTGAGCTGCGGCTTGGCGCCGACCGCACCCTTGTCGCCCTTGGCGGCCGACGAGTCCGGGAACATGCGGAAGGTGGTGTTCATCGTGATCTGCGCGATGCGCGGCACCAGCGCATGCAGCAGCTCGCCGAAGATGCCCAGGCGGGTGGCGATGCGCACCGGCTTGTTGATGCAGGCCTGCGCGATCATGTCAGCGGCCTCCTCGGGCGCCAGCGTCGGCACGTTGTTGTAGATCTTGGTGGGCGCGATCATCGGCGTGCGCACCAGCGGCATGTTGATCGTGGTGAAGGTGATGCCCTGGTCGGCGAACTCGCTGGAGGCGCAGCGCGTCCACGCGTCCAGCGCCGCCTTGCTCGCCACGTAGGCCGAGAAGCGCGGCGCATTGGTCAGCACGCCGATCGAGCTGATGTTGACTACGTGGCCCTTGCGCTTGGCCACCATGCCCGGCAGCAGGCCCATGGTGACGCGCAGGCAGCCGAAGTAGTTCAGCTGCATCGTGCGCTCGAAGTCGTGGAAGCGGTCGTAGCTCGACTCGATGGCGCGGCGGATCGAGCGGCCGGCGTTGTTGATGAGGAAGTCCACGCCGCCGTGGTTGGCGATCAGCAGCTGCACGAAGCGGTCGCAGTCGGCCATGTCGGCGATGTCGGCCGGGTAGGCCACGAACTCGTAGCCGCGCGCCTTGGCCTCCTTGCAGGCCTCGTCGAGCTTGTCCTGGTCGCGGCCGCAGATGATGGTCACCGCGCCGGCCTCGGCGAACTTGTGCGCCGCGGCCAGGCCGATGCCCGAGCTGCCGCCGGTGACCAGCACCACCTTGCCGCCCACCGTGCCCTTGAGCGAGCGGTCGATGAAGAGGTCCGGGTCGAGGTGGCGCTCCCAGTAGTCCCACAGGCGCCAGGCGTAGTCGTGCAGGTTGGGGCACTCGATGCCGCTGCCCTTGAGCGCGGCGTCGAGGTCGCGCCGGTCGTAGCGCGTGGGCCAGTTGACGAAGGTGAAGATGTCGTCGGGCAGGCCCAGGTCCTTCATCACGGCATGGCGGATGCGCCGCACCGGGGCCAGCGCCATCATCCCCTTCTTGACGCTCTTGGGGATGAAGCCCAGCAGCGCCGCGTTGATGAACAGGTTCATCTTGGGCGCGTGCGCGGCCTTGCTGAAGATGTCCAGCACGTCGCCGATGCGGTAGCCTATCGGGTCCACCAGATGGAAGCACTTGCCCTTGACGTCGGTCTTGCCGTGGGCGAGGTGGTCGATCGCCTTGACGACGAAGTCCACCGGCACGATGTTGATGCGCCCGCCCTCCAGGCCCACCGAGGGCATCCACGGCGGCAGCAGCTGGCGCATGCGCTGGATCAGCTTGAAGAAGTAGTAGGGGCCGTCGATCTTGTCCATCTCGCCGGTGGTGCTGTCGCCCACGACGAAGGCCGGGCGGTACACCGTCCACGGCACCTTGGACTCCTTGCGCACGATCTTCTCGGACTCGTGCTTGGTCATGAAGTACGGGTGGTCGAGGTTCTCGGCCTCGTCGAACATGTCCTCGCGGAACACGCCCTCGTACAGGCCGGCGGCGGCGATGCTGCTGACGTGGTGCAGGTGGCCCGCGTCGACCGCCTTGGCGAACTCGACCACGTTGCGCGTGCCCTCGATGTTGGCGCGCACCTGGGTTTCCTCGTCGGCCTTCAGGTCGTACACGGCCGCCAGGTGGAACACCATGTCGATCTGGCCCTTCAGGGCCTTGATCGCGTCGGCCGAGACGCCGAGCTTCTTGCCGGTGAGGTCGCCGAACACCGGCACGGCACGGGCGCGGGTGGTGCCCCAGTACTCCAGCAGCTCGGGCACCTTGCCCTCGCTTTCCGGGCGCAGCAGGAAGTGCACCACGGCCCCCTTGCGGGCCAGCAGGGCCTTGACGAGGCGGCGGCCGATGAAACCGGTGGCACCGGTGACGAAGTACTGCATGGGGCTCTCCTTGTGTCCTGTCGTGCGGTCTGCGGCGATTCTTCCGCCAAAGCCGGCCGGTCACGCTGAGCGCTTACCCGAGGGTGGCCCGTCGCGGCCATAGAGGCCACTCACTAGAGAAAGCGCCCCGCGGCGCGGTGGCGGCTCCTATAGTGACCACAGGCGTATCGACCCCCCCTTTTTCCGACTCCGTTCACGACTCCCGTTCACGACTTCCATTCGCGAGGACACCAAGATGGTCAAGAAGCTCCAGAAGATGGCCGACAAGAAGGCCAGCAACCCCACCGGCCTGCTCGACAACCAGGTCGCGGCGATGGTGAAGGACTCGGCCCAGCAGATCTGGCTGGCCGGCATGGGCGCCTTCTCCAAGGCCCAGGCCGAGGGCGGCAAGGTCTTCGAGGCCCTGATGAAGGAAGGCATGGCACTGCAGAAGAAGACGCAGGGCCTGGCCGAGGAACGTATCAGCGCCGTCACCACCAAGATGACTTCGGTGGCCGGTGGCGTCACCGACAAGGCCGGCGCCCAGTGGGACAAGCTCGAGTCGATCTTCGAGGCCCGCGTGGCCAAGGCGCTGAACCGCCTGGGCGTGCCGTCGCGCCAGGACATCGAGGCGCTGATCAAGCGCATCGACGAACTGCAGGCCCGCAGCGGCGGCGCCACCCGCGCCGCGCCGGCCCGCAAGGCCCCGGCCCGGGCCGCGAAGTCCGCGGCCGCCAAGCCCGCGGCCAAGCGGGCCGCGCGCAAGACGGCGTGACACCGCGCACCGCGCGCCGCCCCGGCCCGCGCCGGGCGGCGGCCCCGCGCATCGGCCTGGCGCTGGCCGGCGGCGGGCCGCTGGGCGCGATCTACGAGATCGGCGCGCTGTGCGCGCTCGACGAGGCGCTCGACGGCCTGGAGCTGACCCAGCTCAGCGGCTATGTCGGCGTCTCGGCAGGCAGCTTCATCGCCGCGGGCCTGGCCAACGGCATCTCGCCGCGCGAGCAGTGCGCGGCCTTCATCGACAGCGACGGCAGCGAAGGCGCCGACCTGTTCGACCCGTCGGTGCTGATGCGTCCGGCGTGGGGCGAGTTCGCCCGCCGCGCCGCGTCGGTGCCCGGGTTGGTGGCCCATGCCCTGTTCGAGCTGGCCCTGCGCCGGCGCTCGCGCATGGCCGCCTTCGAGCGCCTGGGCCGTGCCCTGCCGGCGGGGCTGTTCAGCGGTCACGCCATGGAGCGCCAACTCGCCCGGCTGTTCGACCGCCCCGGCCGCACCAACGACTTCCGCCGGCTCCAGCGCAAGCTGGTGCTGGTGGCCACCGACCTGGACAGCGGCGAGGCCCTGCCCTTCGGCCAGCCGGGCCACGACACGGTGCCGATCTCGCTGGCGGTGCAGGCCAGCGCGGCGCTGCCGGGCGTCTACGCGCCGGTGCAGGTGCAGGGCCGCACCTGCGTCGACGGCGCGCTGAAGAAGACGCTGCACGCCAGCGTGCTGCTCGACGAGGGCCTGGACCTGCTCATCTGCCTGAACCCGCTGGTGCCCTTCGACGCCACGCACGCGCCGCGCCACAAGGTGCTGGGCAGCGGCGAGGCGCGCATCCCGCACATGGTGGACGGCGGCCTGCCCACGGTGATGTCGCAGACCTTCCGCTCGCTGATCCACTCGCGGCTGGAGCTCGGCCTGCGCGGCTACGCCGAGACCCACCCGGACACCGACATCGTGCTGTTCGAGCCCGACCACCGCGACGCCGAGCTGTTCCTGGCCAACACGTTCAGCGTGTCGCAGCGCCGCGCGCTGGCCGAGCACGCCTACCAGCGCACGCGCGAGATGCTGCGCTCGCGCCGCTCGGCACTCGGCGCACAGCTCGCGCGCCACGGCGTCACGATCGACCACGCCGTGCTGGACGACGACAAGCGCCGCCTCGTGGGCCGGCGCGTGCCGCGCACCACGCGCCTGGCCGGTGCGCTCAAGCGCCTGGACGAGACCCTGCTCGACCTGGAGCACGCCGCGGCCTGAGCCGCACGGCGCGCCTCAGCCGAGGTAGCGCGACTCGAGGTGGGCCCTGAAGTGGGCCGGGTTCAGCACCTCGCCGCTGGCGCGCAGCGCCAGCTCGTCGGTGCTCCAGCGCGACGCCTGCAGCCAGATGTGCTCGCGCAGCCAGTCGAACATCGGTGCGAAGTCGCCGCGGCCGATGCGCGCGTCCAGGTCCGGCACGCTGCGCCGCATCGCGGCCGCCCACTGCGCCGCGTACATCGCGCCCAGCGAGTAGCACGGGAAGTAGCCGAACAGGCCCTCCGGCCAGTGCACGTCCTGCAGCGGGCCGTCCTTGTAGTTGCCGCGCGTGTCCAGGTGCATCAGCTCGGCCATCTTCGCGTCCCACAGCGCGGGCACGTCCTCGGGCTGCACCTCGCCCTCGACCAGGGCGCGCTCGATCTCGTAGCGCAGGATCACGTGCGCCGGGTAGGTGACCTCGTCGGCGTCGACGCGGATCAGGCCGCGCTTGACGCGCGTCATCAGCTTCCACAGGTTGCCGGGCTCGAAGGCCGGCTGGTCGCCGAAGGTGGCCACCAGCATCGGCGCGATCACGCGCGCGAAGCCGGGGTGGCTGCCCAGCTGCATCTCGAAGCTCAGCGACTGGCTCTCGTGGATGGCCATCGAGCGCGCCTCGCTCACCGGCTGGCCGAGCCAGTCGCGCGGCCGGTTCTGCTCGTAGCGGCCATGGCCCGTCTCGTGCACGGTGCCCATCAGCGCGGGCAGGAACTCGTCTTCGCGGTAGCGCGTGGTCATGCGCACGTCCTCCGGCACGCCGCCGGAGAACGGATGCGTGCTGGTGTCGAGCCGGCCGGCGTCGAAGTCGAAGCCCAGCAGCGACACCACCCGGCGGCACAGCGCCTGCTGGCGCTCCACGGGGAACGGGCCCACCGGCTCGATCACGGTGTCGCGCGACTGGCGCTCGACGACGCGGTCGATCAGGCCCGGCAGCCACTGCCGTACGGCGCCGAACACGCGGTCGACCTGGGCGCCGGTCATGCCGGGCTCGAAGCGGTCCATCAGCGCGTCGTAGCGCGACAGCCCGGTCTTGTCGGACAGCAGCACGGCCTCCTCGCGCGCCATCGCCACCACCGGCTTCCAGTTCTCCAGGAAGCCGGCCCAGTCGTTGGCCGGGCGCTGGCTGCGCCAGGCGTGCTCGCAGCGCGCGGTGACTTCCTGGCGCCGCCGCACCATTGCCTCGGGCAGCGCGGTGGCGAGGAACCAGTCGCGCCGGATCTCGCGCAGGTTGGCCCGCTGCATGTCGTCGAGCGGCTCGTCCTGGGCGCGGGCGATGCGCTCGCCCAGCGAGGCGTCGGTGCGCATGCGGTGCAGCAGCGCCGCCAGCTCGCCCATCGCGGCCGAGCGCGCCTCGTTGCCCTTGGGCGGCATGTTCGCCGCGCGATCCCAGCCGACGATCGAGCCGAGATGCTGGAAGTGGTGCATGCGCGTGAAGTGCGCGGCAAGCTCGTCGTAGACGGGTGTGGGGGCGGTGGTGGTGCTCATGGCCGCATTGTGGCAAGGCACGCGGCCGGTGCCGGCGTCCGGATCAACCCGGATCGAACTGGCCCGGGAACACCCACAGCAGCAGCGCCGTCATCGTGACGTAGCGCGCGAACTTGCCCACCGCCATGTAGGCCACGCAGGGCCAGAACGGCAGCCGCAGCCAGCCCGCCACCGCGCACAGCGGGTCGCCCACCACGGGCAGCCACGACACGAGGCAGGCCTTGGGGCCGAACTTCTGCAGCCACGCGATCGCGCGCAGCTCCGCCGGCGGCCGCTGCTTGACCTTCTCGTAGGCGCGCTCGGCGCCGTAGCCCATCCACCAGCTGATGGCGCCGCCCACCGTGTTGCCGGCCGTGGCCACCAGCACCGCGGGCCAGAACAGGTCGGGGTTGAGCTTGACGAGGCCGAACACGGCGGGCTCGCTGCCCATCGGCAGCAGCGTGGCCGACAGCAGCGCTACCACGAACACCGTCGACAACCCGAACTTCGGCAGCGCCAGGGCCTCGAGAAGTGCATGCAGCCAGGCTTCCATCGACCCGGATTATCGGGGGAGGCGCATCGCTATACTTGCGCCTCTTTTTTCAGCACCCTCCCCCCGCCCACCCCCATGCGCATCGGTTCGTTCGAACTGCCGAACAACCTGTTCGTCGCGCCGATGGCGGGCGTGACGGACCGGCCGTTCCGCATGCTGTGCCGCCGCCTCGGCGCCGGCCATGCGGTCAGCGAGATGGTGACCAGCCGGCGCGACCTGTGGCAGTCACTCAAGACCTCGCGCCGCGCCGACCACGCCGGCGAGCCCGGCCCGATCGCGGTGCAGATCGCCGGCGTGGACCCGGCCGAGATGGCGGACGCGGCGCGCTACAACATCGATCGCGGCGCGCAGATCATCGACATCAACATGGGCTGCCCGGCCAAGAAGGTGTGCAACGTGTTCGCCGGCTCGGCGCTGATGAGCAACGAGCCCCTCGCGCTGGCGATCGTCGAGGCGGTGGTCGCCGCCTGCGCGCCGCGCGGCGTGCCGGTGACGCTGAAGATGCGCACCGGGCGCAGCGACGCCGAGCGCAACGCCGTGGCGCTGGCGCGCCGCGCCCAGGACGCCGGCGTCGCGCTCATCACCGTGCACGGCCGCACCCGGCTGCAGGGCTTCAAGGGCCTGGCCGAGCACGACACCACCGCCGCGGTGAAGGCCGCGCTGTCGATCCCGGTGGTGGCCAACGGCGACATCGACTCGCCCGAGGCGGCGCGCGCGGTGCTCGCCCACACGCGGGCCGACGCGCTGATGATCGGCCGCGCCGCGCAGGGGCGTCCGTGGATCTTCCGCGAGGTGGCGCATCATCTGGCCACGGGTGGCCATCTCGCGCCGCCCACCGTGGCCGAGGCGGCGCGATGGCTGGCCGAGCATCTGCAGGACCACTACGCGCTGTACGGCGAGTTCATCGGCGTGCGCAGCGCACGCAAGCACATCGGCTGGGCGCTGCGCGAGCTTCCGGGCGGCGAGGCGTTCCGGGCCGAGATGAACCGCATCGAGGACTGCGCGGCGCAGCTGCGCGCCCTCGGCGACTGGTTCGCCCGCCTGGGCGAGGCCCATGAACGGCTGCCGCGCGTCGAGCGTGCCGCGGCGGCCAACGACGATCGGATCGAGTTGACGGCATGACCAAGAAACAGATCGACGCCTGCGTGCGCGACAGCCTCGAGCAGTACTTCAAGGACCTGCGCGGCGCCGAGCCGCATTCGCTGCACGACATGATCCTCACCGCCGCGGAGAAGCCGCTGCTCGAGGTGGTGATGAAGCACGCCGAGGGCAACCAGAGCAAGGCCGCCGAGTGGCTCGGCGTCAACCGCAACACGCTGCGACGCAAGCTCGTCGACCACAAGTTGATCAAATAGGGAAACACGGTCGCTCAGCGACCGTGTCCGCAGATCTTGAGCACCCATCCCACCGCATTGCTGTCCGTGTCCGACAAGACCGGCATCGTCGACTTCGCCCGCGCGCTGCACGCGCAGGGCGTGAAGCTGCTGTCCACCGGCGGCACCGCCAAGCTGCTGGCCGCCAGCGGCCTGCCCGTCACCGAGGTGGCCGAGGTGACCGGGTTCCCGGAGATGCTCGACGGCCGCGTCAAGACGCTGCACCCGCGCATCCACGGCGGCCTGCTGGCGCGGCGCGACGTGCCCGAGCACATGGCGGCGCTGGCCGCACACGGCATCGGCACGATCGACCTGCTGGTGATCAACCTGTACCCGTTCGCGCAGGCCACCGCCCGCGCCGACTGCACGCTGGACGACGCGATCGAGAACATCGACATCGGCGGCCCGGCCATGCTGCGCGCCGCGGCCAAGAACTGGCAGGACGTGGCGGTGGTGATCGACCCGCAGGACTACGCGCAGGTGCTGGCCGAGCTGGGCGCGGGCGGCGTGCAGCGCGCCACGCGCTTCGCGCTGGCGCGCAAGGTGTTCGCCCACACCGCCGCCTACGACGGCATGATCTCCAGCTACCTGAGCGCGCTGGCGCCCGGTGCCGAGGACACCGGCGCGGCCGTGCCCGCGCGCGCCGAGTACCCCGCAGTGCTGAACCTGCAGCTGGTGAAGACGCAGGACATGCGCTACGGCGAGAACCCGCACCAGAGCGCCGCGTTCTACCGCGACGCCGCGGCGCCGCGCGGCCTGCTGGCCGGCTGGACGCAGCTGCAGGGCAAGGAGCTGTCCTACAACAACATCGCCGACGCCGACGCGGCCTGGGAGTGCGTCAAGAGCTTCACCGACACGCCCGCCTGCGTCATCGTCAAGCACGCCAACCCCTGCGGCGTGGCCGTCGGCGCCAGCGTCGGCGAGGCCTATGCCAAGGCGTTCCAGACCGACCCGACCTCGGCCTTCGGCGGCATCATCGCCTTCAACGCGCCGCTGGACGGCGCGGCCGCCGAGCAGGTGGCGCGCCAGTTCGTCGAGGTGCTGATCGCGCCCGACATCACGCCCGAGGCGCGGGCGGTGTTCGCCGGCAAGCCCAACGTGCGCCTGCTCGAGGTGCCGCTGTCCAGCGCCACCAATGCGCTGGACTTCAAGCGCGTGGGCGGCGGGCTGCTGGTGCAGTCGGCTGACGCGCGCAACGTGCAGGCCGCCGAGCTGCGCGTGGTGACGAAGAAGGCGCCGACGCCGCAGCAGCTGGACGACCTGCTGTTCGCCTGGAAGGTGGCCAAGTACGTCAAGAGCAATGCCATCGTGTTCTGCGCCGGCGGCATGACGCTGGGCGTGGGTGCGGGCCAGATGAGCCGCATCGACAGTGCCCGCATCGCGTCGATCAAGGCCGCCAACGCCGGCCTGTCGATGCAGGGCTCGGCCGTGGCCAGCGACGCGTTCTTCCCGTTCCGCGACGGGCTGGACGTGGTGGTGGACGCCGGCGCGGCCTGCGTCGTGCAGCCCGGCGGCTCGATGCGCGACGCCGAGGTGATCGCCGCCGCCGACGAGCGCGGCATCGCGATGGTGTTCACCGGGGTGCGGCACTTCCGCCACTGAGCCCCGGCCTGCGCGGCCGGCAGGCCACAGGGTCACAAGGCCGTCATCGGCCGCCGTCACCATGGCGGCATGTCCCCGCAGGCCGATCTCCAGGACGTTCAGGACGGCGAAGCGACGCTGCGCGTGCGTGCGGTGTGGATCTCCGACCTGCACCTCGGCACGCCCGGCTGCCAGGCGCGGGCGCTGCTGAACTTCCTGCGCAGCGTGGACTGCCAGACCCTGTACCTCGTGGGCGACATCATCGACGGCTGGCAGCTGCGGCGGTCGTGGTACTGGCCCCAGGCCCACAACGACGTGGTGCAGAAGCTGCTGCGCAAGGCGCGCAAGGGCACGCGGGTGATCTTCGTGCCCGGCAACCACGACGAGTTCGCGCGCCGCTACGTGTCGCACAACTTCGGCGGCGTCGACGTGGTGGAGGACTGCATCCACGTCACCGCCGACGGCCGGCGCCTGTGGGTGACCCACGGCGACCTGTTCGACGGCGTGATCCAGTGCGCCAAGTGGCTGGCCTATGCCGGCGACGCGGCCTACGAGTTCACGCTCAAGGTCAACCGCTGGTTCAACCACGCGCGTGCCAAGCTGGGGCTGCCGTACTGGAGCCTGTCGCGCTACCTGAAGCACCGCGTCAAGCGCGCCGTGAGCTACATCGACCAGTTCGAGGTGGCCGTGGCGCGGGAGGCGCGCAGGCGCGGGGCGCATGGCGTGGTGTGCGGGCACATCCACCATGCCGAGATGCGCGAGATCGACGGCGTGCTGTACTGCAACGACGGCGACTGGGTGGAGAGTCTCACCGCCCTGGTGGAGCACCACGACGGCCGGCTCGAGATCGTCGACCGCAGCGCCGACGCCTGGGTGCCGCAGACGGTGGCAGCGCCGGCCCGCCAGCCCGTCATCGCGCCGCCCGCCGTGCCGGAACCGGTGCTGCGCGAGACGCAGCCCCTGCTCGGCCCCTAGGCCCGGGCCAGCGCCGTGGCGCGCAGCGCCAGCGGCTGCATCGGCCGGCCTGCGCGCGAAGCCAGCAGCATTTCCTCGATGATCTGTGGCACCTCGAACACGGCCCGGTTGTCGACGGCGGCGGTGGCCGCACGGTAGCGGTCGAGGTCGCGCCACAAGGTGTCCACCGCCTGCGGCAGCTCGCGCAGCGACCGCACCACGAGGCCGACGCCCCGCTCCCGCACCCAGTCGGTGTTGTAGCGTTCCTGCGGCATGGTCCAGGCGTTGCGGAAGGTGATCACCGGCAGGCCCAGGTGCACCGCCTCGCTCAGGCAGCCCGGGCCGGGCTTCCCGACGAGGAAGTCGCCCAGCCGCATCGCCGCCGCCACGTCTTCGGTGAACCCGAGGACGGCCTGCGGCGCCGCGCGTCGCGTCGCGCGCAGGCGGCGGGCCAGCGCCTCGTTGCGGCCGCACATCAGCACGAGCTGCACGTCGCCCAGTTGCCGGGCGATGGTCAGCATCTGGCGCGAGCCCTGGCCGCCGAACATCACCACGCCGGTGGGGCGGTCCGGGTCCAGACCGTGCTCGCGCCGGGCCTCGGCGCGCGACAGCGCCGGCGCCGGACCGTAGAACGAAGGACGGATCATCATGCCGCTGGTCAGCGCGATGCGCTCGGGCGGATAGCCCGCGCGGCGGGCCTGCTGCACGGCACGCTCGGTGCCGCAGACGACCGTCTGCTGCTGGCCCGGCTCGATCCAGAAGTGCGGCGGCAGGTCGGCCATGTCCGTCAGCACGGTGGCGAACGGCACGCCGGGCAGCGTGCCCGCCACCGATTCGTGCAGCACGCGGTTGAAGTTCGGCACCAGCGACACCACGACGTCGGGCTCGGTGCGTGCCCAGTGATGCTGCAGCAGGCGCAGCATCGGCGCGTGGGCCATGCGGATCAGCGCCTGCAGCAGCTTCAGTTCATGGGCCAGCCCGATCGTCCAGCCCCGTTGCAGGCGCCGGTTGTAGAACGCCTCCGGGTCGAAGCCGAGCTTGCGGCGCCACTGACCGCCGGCGTCCAGCACCTCGGTCAGGTTCACCAGGCGCACGGTCCAGGGGCGGCGCTGGCGGGCGATGGCCGCCTGCAGCGCGAGAGCCGCCGAGCGGTGCCCCCCGCCCGCATCGAAGTAGACCAGGTCGACGGTGACGCCTTGCATGTGACCATCCTTGCCGGAGGTCATGACACGACCGTGATCGGCCGATGACCGCGGCGTGACCCGCCCCGGTCAGGGCAGCTGCATCAGCGCCTGCCCGGCGCGCAACCGGGCGCCCGGGGCGATGCCCTCGGCCAGCGCGAAGCCCGGCGGCGCGAAGACGATGATGGTGGAGCCGTGCTCGAACCAGCCCATCTCCTGGCCCTTGGCGAGGCGGGCCTCGCACGGCATCTCGTTCGGGCCGCGCCAGCGCAGGTGCAGCAGCACGTCGAGGAAGTGCAGTCGGATGCTGGCCACCAGCACCGCCGCCACCGGCACCAGGGCGATGCGATGGCCGCCGTGCGCCAGGCGCGCATCGATCACCGCCCGCTCGTTGCGGCAGAACAGCCGCTCCACCCGCGCCAGCGCGATCGGGTTGACGTTCCAGGTGTCGCCGCTGAGGTAGGTGACATGGTCCACCGTCAGGTCGTGCGGCGCGTGGAAGCGGTGGTACATCGCCGACGTCAGGCGCAGCGTGACGTAGCAGCCGCCCTCGAAGGACGCCGGGTCGCGGGACGGCCCGAACAGTTCGGCCAGCGTGTAGGGCATGCCCTTGGCCTGCAGCACCTGGCCCTGCGCCACGCGCCCGCAGGCGCCGACGATGGCGTCGCTGGGGCTGGCCAGGATGCCCGCGCGGCCGTCCACCGGCCGGGCGCCGGGCACCAGCTCGCGTGTGAAGCACTCGTGCAGCGAGCCGAAGCGGTGCCGCTTCGCGTCGCTCAGGTCGAGGTCGGTGAAGAGCCGCCACACCGCGATCGACAGCCGCGCCAGCAGCGGGCTGCGGATGCGGCTGAAGCGCCCCATCAGCCGCGTCAGCGCGATTCGCGGTATGCGGTTGGTGACCAGGAAGTTGATGTCCTCCTGCTGGAACACGCGTCCCAGCACCGATACCGGCCGCTTTTTCACGACGCTGTCAACGGACGCGGCTACACCGTCTTGTCTCATCACGGTCACACTCCATGGAAGAAGCCTGGAACCTGCCGGCCTTGTCGGCCCTGACGCTGGGCGTGCTCGCCCTGCTGCCCGCGGCCAAGCGCCGCATCGACCTGTCGCGCGCCAAGCACCGTTCGCTGGCCGGCCACTCGCGCATGGCCAAGCGCGTCGCTTCGCTGATCCCCGGCTATGCCTACGAGGAGGACGAGTTCTTCACGAGCGACGGCGCCCCGGCCGGCGTGGCGCAGCAGCGCGAGGCCGGGTTGCGCCGCCTGTCGCGCATGTTCGAGCAGCGCTATGCGCGCAGCGCCGCGATGACCGAGCGGGCCCGCGGCACGATCTCCGACCTGCAGTTCACCGGCAGCTACCGCGTGCCCTTCCAGTACGCGCCGGTCGTGAAGAAGCACCTGCGCATGGGCAGCTTCGTGCAGCGCACCGACGGCGTGATGGTCGAGGACCTGGACGGCAACCTGTTCTTCGACCTCACCGGCTCCTACGGCGTCAACCTGCTGGGCAACGACACCTACAAGGCCTGCATCGAGGAAGCCGTGCGCGAGGCGGGCGCGCTGGGCCCGGTGCTGGGCGCCTACCACCCGGCCGTGCTGCGCAACGCCGAGCGCCTGGCCGCGCTGTCGGGCCTGGACGAAGTGTCGTTCCACATGTCCGGCACCGAGGCGGTGATGCAGGCCGTGCGCCTGGCGCGATACCACACGCGGCGGCGCCACCTGGTGCGCTTCTGCGGCGCCTACCACGGCTGGTGGGAGGACGTGCAGCCCGGCCCGGGCAACCCGCTGCCGCCGCGCGAGACCTACACCCTGCGCGACATGGACCCGCGCTCGCTGCACGTGCTGCGCACCCGGCGCGACATCGCCTGCGTGCTGGTCAACCCGCTGCAGGCCCTGCACCCGAACGCCGGCGCCCCCGGCGACTCGTCGCTGGTGGACAGCTCGCGCCGCGCGCACTTCGACCGCGAGGCCTACGCCCGATGGCTGCAGGCGCTGCGGCAGGTGTGCACCGAACGCGGCATCGTGCTGATCTTCGACGAGGTGTTCGTCGGCTTTCGCCTCGCCCCCGGCGGCGCTCAGGAGTACTTCGGCGTGCGCGCCGACATGGTCACCTACGGCAAGACGCTCGGCGGCGGCCTGCCGGTGGGCGTGGTGTGCGGCCGGCGCGACCTGATGAAGCGCTTCCGGGAGGAGCGGCCGGCCGACATCTGCTTCGCCCGCGGCACCTTCAACTCGCACCCCTACGTGATGACCGCGATGTCGGCCTTCCTCGACCGCCTCGACTCGCCCGAGGTGCGCCGCCTGTACGAGGGACTCGACGAACGCTGGAACGAACGCGCGGCGCGCCTGAACGGCCGCCTCGACGCCGCCGGGGTGCCGGTGCGCGTGGCCCACCTGTCGACGATCTGGACCGTGCTCTACACCGAGCCCGGGCGCTACAACTGGATGCTGCAGTTCTATCTGAGGCTGCACGGGCTGGCCCTGAGCTGGGTGGGCAGCGGCCGCATCGTGTTCAGCCTGAACTACGACGAGGCCGCGTTCGACGCGGTGGCAGACCGCTTCGTCGCGGCCTGCGTGGAGATGAAGAACGACGGCTGGTGGTGGCACGACGCGGCCCTCACCGACCGCGGCATCCGGCGCAGCATCCTGCGCGAGATGCTCGGCCGGGTGCTCTAGCCGCGCCGGCTCAGCGATGCCGCACGTGCGGCATCGGGTCCAGCAGTTCGCCGCGCAGCAGGTGCAGCGGGGCCTTGTGGTACAGCGAGATGTCGTGGAACGGGTCGGTCAGGATCTTGGTCAGCCAGGCCAGGCCCACCACCAGCCCCTGCGTCGTCCAGAGCTGGCCGACGCGGAACATCAGGCCGGCCACGCCGAGCGCCAGCCACGCCATGCCCAGGTCGTGCAGGAAGTCGCCGAAGGTGGCGGCCGGCTCGATCAGGCCGAACACCGACGGCTCGAACCACAGCACCAGCGGGATCGCGATCCACACCGCGTGCAGCACCTTCTTGCGGTGCAGGTTGTAGCCCACCTTGACCTCTTCCTTGTACTCGTCGGTGACGCCGTTGACGTGGTCGAAGCCGCGCGGCTCGAAGAAGAAGTGGCCCGACTGCCGCGTCGTCATCGAGATGCCCCAGGCCACCAGGGCGGCCGTGGCGGGGTCGACGAAGAGCAGCGCGTAGGCCACGAGGAAGCTGATCGCGCTGACGAGATGCAGGCTCTGGTTGATGCGGCTCTGGTGGTAGTAGCGATGGTCGTCCCAGCGCTGGGTGTTGACGATCTCGAGGAAGGTGCTCATGGCGCTCCTGTGCTGTCGGCAGGCCGCGTCCCTGCGACACGGCGTGACGGCATGGTGACGACCGCGCATGAAATCCGCGTGACGATCCGCCTGCGGCGGCCTGCTGCGCGACTGTCATCGAACTGCCGCGGGTCGAAGCGAGCATGGCGTCATGATCGACACCCTGGCCAGCCCGATCGTCGTCGACAGCCTGCCGCCGCAGCGCCGCTCGCGGCGCATCGCGATCGTCACGGAGACCTATCCGCCCGAGGTGAACGGCGTGGCGATGTCGGTGGCCCGCATCGTCGACGGCCTGCACCGTCGCCAGCACGAACTGCAGCTCGTGCGCCCGCGCCAGGCGGCACCGACGCCGCAGCCGCTCCCTGCCGACCCGGGCCGCTTCGAGGAGGTGCTCACGGCCGGCTGGCCCATCCCGGCCTACCCGCAGCTGCGCATGGGTGCACCCTCGAAGCGGGCGCTGGTGCGCCTGTGGTCGGTGCAGCGGCCGGACGTGGTCCATATCGCCACCGAGGGGCCACTGGGCTGGTCGGCACTGCAGGCCGCGCTGCACCTCAAGCTGCCGGTGACCTCGGACTTCCGCACCAACTTCCACACCTACGGCCGGCACTACCGCATCGGCTGGCTGGCGCGGCCGATCTCGGCCTATCTGCGCAAGTTCCACAACCGCGCACACGCGACCATGGTGCCCACCGATGCGCTGCGCGCCCAGCTCGATGCCGCCGGTTTCCAGCGCCTGCATGTCGTGGGGCGCGGCGTGGACACCCGCCTGTTCGACCCGATGCGGCGCAGCGACGCCTTGCGCCGCACGTGGGGCGCCGCGGCCGGCGACCTGGTGCTGGCCTACGTGGGGCGCCTCGCGCCCGAGAAGAACCTCGACGCGGTGCTCGAGGCGCATGCCGCCGTGCGGGCCGCCATGGGCGATGCCGTCAGGCTGGTGTTCGTCGGCGACGGGCCGCTGCGGGCCGACCTGCAGGCGCGCTGTCCCGGCGCGGTGTTCGCCGGCCTGCGCTCGGGCGAGGACCTGGCCGCACACTACGCGTCGGCGGACCTGTTCCTCTTTCCGAGCCAGACCGAGACCTTCGGCAACGTCACCACCGAGGCCATGGCCAGCGGGCTGCCGGTCGTGGCGTTCGATGCCGCCGCCGCCGGCCAGCTGATCCGCAGCGGGCACAACGGCATGCTCGCGGCGGACCTGCGCACGGCGTCGTTCGTGACCGCGGCCGTGACGCTGGCGCGGGACGCTCAGGACCGGGCCCGACAGGGCCGCGAGGCGCGGGCGTCGGCCGAGAGCTTCGGCTGGGACAGCGTGGTCGCGCGCTTCGAGTCGGTGCTGTGCGAGGCGATCGACAGCCACGGGCCCGCAATCGCCCGACCGATGGCCATGCCGCTAAGGCACCGCGCGCTCTGACGGCGTGCGCCGGGCCGGTCGGCGCCGCGCAGCCCGCATCAGGGCGGCCAGCGCCGCCGCCACGCCCAGGCCCAGGCCCCACAGCGTGGCGACGATCGACACGCCCGCGGCCTGCAGCAGCGCATAGGTGCCGAGCATCGCCAGCACGCTCAGGTTCTCGTTGAAACCCTGGACGGCGATGGACCGCCCGGCCGTCAGCAGCACGAAGCCGCGATGCTGCAGCAGCGCGTTCAGCGGCACGACCATGAAGCCGCCCACCGCACCCACCAGCATCAGCAGCGGTACCGCCAGCACCACCCGATCGACACTGGCCACCACGGGCATCAGCAGGCCCAGCACGACGCCGGCGGCGAGCAGGCGGACGGCGTGGCGCAGCGCCACCCAGCGCCCCGCCGCCCCGGCACCGGCCACCACGCCCACGGCCACGGCGGCCTGCAGGTAGGCCGCCTGGTCCAGCGGCAGGGCCAGGACGTCCACCGCCCAGCGCAGCACCGCGAACTGCAGCGTCGCGCCGACGCCCCAGAAGATCGTCGTGGCCGCCAGCGAGACGCCGCCTTCGGCATCGCGCCACAGCACGGCATTGGCACGGCCGAATCGGCGCAGCAGCCGCCACGGATGCCAGGCCTCCCGGCGATAGCGCGCACCGCTGTCGGGCACGCCGAGGTTGAGCAGGCTGGCCAGCGCGTACACGCCCAGCAGCAGGCCGACCGACGCAGCGAGCGCGCCCACTCGGCCGCCGTCGACCCCCGCCAGGGCCCCCGCGGCCCAGGCGGCGAGACCGGAGTCCAGCACCCAGGGGCTGACCAGCAGGCCGCCGAGCACGGCGCCCAGCAGCGCGGCGCACACCACCGTGACCTCGATCCAGCCGTTGGCCGCCACCAGCTGCGAAGGCGACACCAGCTCCGTCACCAGCCCGTACTTGGCCGGCGCATAGGCCGCCGCACCGAAGCCGACCACGGTCAGCGCGGCCACGGGATGCGCCCCCGTGAGCAGCCACAGCACGCCCGCCACCTTGACCAGGTTCATCGCGGCCATGACCCGGCCCTTGGGCCAGGTGTCGGCCAGCGGCCCGACGAAGGGCGCGAGCACGACGTATGACACCGTGAAGCCCACCTTCAGCAGCGGCGCCCACCAGACCGGCAGCCCCTGCTGCGACAGCAGCGCGATCGACACGATGAGCAGCGCGTTGTCGGCCAGGGCCGACGCGAACTGCGCCGCGATCAGGATCGCGAAGCCGGCCGGCATCGCGCGGTGGGGCACGGTCGCATCGGCGCAGCATCGCGCCCCGGCGTTAAGCGCGCATGACACCGCACGCAGATGCCATTCCCGTGCAGACGCTCACGGTTACAGGTGAGCCGCGCAGCGTCGCCCTGCCTAGAATTTTTCAGGGGCACGCACGCCCTGCCGACAACTGCCCAAGCATGTCCACACAGCCCATGGAGTTCAGCCCTTCCGGACGCATCGAGTTCGAGTACGTCGAGCTCGCACCGCCCAAGCCCAAGGCCGAGGCGCAGGCGTCCAAGCCGGTGGACGAGACCATGGACAACGATCCGCTGTCGATCAACTTCGGGCGCAAGAAGGACCACAAGCCGACCGCGGCCGAGCGCATGCTGGCCGGGCCGACGATCGACTGGCTGGTCGCCTTCCCGGCCGACGCGCGCCCCAAGACCCTGTGCGAGCGCTACCCCCACGTGGCCAACCGCCTGGCCCAGGGCTGGTCGCAGTCGGCGCGCTCGCTGGCCGCCGTGCGCGAGCTGGCCGAGGACCCGCGCTGGGGCGGCATCGGCTTCCCGGGCGCCGTGCAGCTCGAGCTGCAGCGCCTGGTCGCGCTGCTCAGCGGCACCGCCGTCGCGCGCTGACCGTCAGCGCCGGCCGGCCCGCCCGGCCGAAGGCGTAGTCGCCCCGATGGGGCCCGGGGTGCGCAGCGGCTAGGATGCCGCCCGATGTCCCGCGCCGACCTGATGGGCCTGCTGCTGAGTTTCATCGCCCGCTTGATCACGGGCGCGCAGGGCCATTGGAAGGGCTGCCCGCCCACCGCGCGCCAGCGCATCTACTTCGCCAACCACCAGAGCCACCTCGACTGGGTGCTGATCTGGGCCGCGCTGCCGAAGGACCTGCGCGCCACCACGCGCCCGATCGCCGCCAGGGACTACTGGACCGCCACGCCGTTCAAGCACTGGATCACGCGCGAGGTGTTCAACGCGGTCTACGTGGCGCGCCAGCGCACCGACGACCAGGACCCGCTGGAGCCGCTGGTCGAGGCGCTGCGCCAGGGCGACTCGCTGGTGATCTTTCCCGAGGGCACGCGCAGCAACAAGGGCGAGCCGCAGCCGTTCAAGAGCGGGCTGTTCCACCTGGCCGAGCAGTTCCCCGACGTGGAGCTGGTGCCGGCCTGGATCGACAACGTGCAGCGCGTGATGCCCAAGGGCGAGGTGGTGCCGGTGCCGATCCTGTGCACGGTGACCTTCGGCGCGCCGATCCGGCTCGGCCCCGGCGAGGACAAGCGCGCCTTCCTCGAGCGCGCGCGCGACGCGGTGATCGCGCAGCGGCCGCGCGGAGCCTGACATGGGAGCCCTGCGCCGCCTTTCGCCCGACGAGCAGGTCAGCCTGCTGTTCCTGATCCTGTTCGGGGCGCTGGCGCTGGTGTCGGTGGTCACGGCGCTGTGGTCGCTGCGCGACCGCGAGGGCAAGGCCGACGACACCTGGCAGGCCTACCTGCGCGACCTGCGCGCGGTGTGGATCGGCACCACGCTGTTCTGGCTGGCGTGGGTCTCGGGTCCGGTGGGGTCCACCGTGTTCTTCGGCCTGTTCTCGTTCCTGGCGCTGCGCGAGTTCATCACGCTGATGTACACGCGGCGCAGCGACCACCGCACGCTGATCCTGGCGTTCTTCGTGGTGCTGCCGCTGCAGTACGCGATCGTGGCCACGCGCCACTTCGACCTCTTCACCGTGTTCATCCCGGTCTACGTGTTCTTCGCCGTGCCGGTGGTCAGCGCGCTGGCGGGCGACCCCGAGCGCTTCCTCGAGCGCAACGCCAAGATCCAGTGGGGCATCGTGGTGTGCGTGTACGGCCTGTCGCACGCGCCGGCGCTGCTGCTGCTGGAGTTCCCCAAGTACGCCGGGCGCGGCGCGTTCCTGCTCTTCTTCCTGGTGGTGGTGGCCGCCGTGGCGCAGGTGGTGCAGGAACTGGCCAGCCGCTGGCTGCGGCGCCGGCCGCTGGCGCGCCAGATCAGCCGCAGCTTCTCGTGGCGCGCCTGGTTCATCGGCGCCTTCGTGGCGGCCTGGGTCGGCGCGGCGCTGTACTGGATCACGCCGTTCAAGGCAGGGCAGGCGCTGGTGATGGCCTTCATTGCCGCGGGCGCCGGCACCATGGGCGAGTTCGTGATGAAGGCGCTCAAGCGCGACGCCGGCGTGCACCACTGGGGCAACCGCAGCAGCGTCACCGGCGCCGTCGGCCTGCTCGACCGGGTGGCGCCGCTGTGCTTCGCCGCGCCGGTGTTCTTCCACTCCGTTCGCTGGTACTTCAAGTTGTGAACACGCCCCCCCCCGTTGCGGCTTCGCCGCTCCCCCCCAGGGGGGCGACGCCCGTGGGCCGGCCGAGCCGGACCCACGGCGTCCGCTGGGCGGACATGCCGCATCGCTACTGTTCGGGACGATCGCCATGCGGATCCTGGGCATAGACCCCGGGCTGCAGACCACCGGCTTCGGCGTGATCGACGCCGACGGGCCGCGGCTGGCCTACGTGGCCAGCGGCACGGTCCGCACCGCGGCGGTGGCGCGCGGCGACCTGCCGGGACGGCTCAAGGTCATCTTCGAGGGCGTGTGCGAGGTGGCCAGGCGCTACGAGGCGCAGTGCGCGGCGGTGGAGATCGTGTTCGTCAACGTCAACCCGCAGAGCACGCTGCTGCTCGGGCAGGCGCGCGGTGCGGCGCTGGCCGCGCTGGTGTCGTGCGGGCTGCCGGTGGCCGAGTACACGGCGCTGCAGATGAAGAAGGCGGTGGCCGGCCACGGCCAGGCGCGCAAGGACGCGGTGCAGGCGATGGTGACGCGGCTGCTGTCCCTGCGCGCGGCGCCGGGCACCGACGCGGCCGACGCACTGGGCATCGCCATCACCCACGCCCATGCCGGCGTGTCGCTGGCGGCGCTGGGCAAGGCCACGCCGCTGGCGCGGCGCCAGCATGCGCAGTTCGGCAAGGGGCGGGCGTACTAGCGCCCGTGCAGGCGCCGCGGGGGCGTCGGCGCTAGAACCAGATCTGCCAGAGCGCCACGACGACGTGGCCCCAGATGCCGACGTTGAAGCCCAGCAGGCCGAACACCTTGGCCGAGTTCCAGAACAGCTTGGCTCGACGGGCGCAGGCTTCCTCGCCGGTGACGGCGTAGAGCACGATGTAGAGCAGACAGGGCAGGAAGCTCGCCACCGTCAGCCCGGCCATCACCCAGTAGAAGATCTTCATCGAGTCTCGTTCAAAGCCACAGGGCGAGCCGCTCGAGCACGATCACCGCGGCGGCGCCCAGGCCTGCGATGACGGTCCACTTGATGATCACGATGCCCCTCCTTCGCCAGGCCGGGTCGCCGGTTGCCATGTAGACGGCAAAGCTGACCAGCCCCGCCACCAGCAGCAGGCCGAAGACGAGGCGCAGGGCGAGCATGATGCCCTACCAGGCCGGCGCCAGCTCGGCGAAACCGGCCGGTGCGTCGGCCGCACCGTCGAATGTGACCGTTTCCCAGGCCTCGCGGTCGGCCAGCAGGGCGCGCAGCAGCCGGTTGTTGAGCGCATGGCCGCTCTTGTAGGCGGTGTAGTGGGCCAGCATCGGCCGCCCCGCCACGTGCAGGTCGCCGATGGCGTCGAGGATCTTGTGCTTGACGAACTCGTCGTCGTAGCGCAGCCCGTCGGCATTGAGCACCTTGGTGTCGCCCAGCACGATCACGTTGTCCATGCTGCCGCCCAGGCCCAGGCCGCGCGCGCGCATCTGCTCCACGTCGCGCGAGAAGCCGAAGGTGCGGGCGCGTGCGATGTCGCGCTTGTAGCGGCCCGACCCCATGTCGAAGCTCACGCGCTGCCCGGTGGCATTGACCGCCGGGTGGTCGAACTCGATCTCGAAGGTGAGCACGTAGCCGTGGTGCGGCGCAAGGCGCGCCCACTTCAGCGAGGCGCCCTCGCCCTCGCGCACCTCCACCGCCTTCTTCACTCGGATGAAGCGCTTGGGCGCGGCCTGCAGCTCGATGCCCGCGCTCTGCAGCAGGTACACGAAGCTCGCGGCCGAGCCGTCGAGCACCGGCACCTCCTCGCCCGAGATGTCGATGGCCAGGTTGTCCAGCCCGAGGCCGGCGCAGGCCGACAGCAGGTGCTCGATGGTCTGCACCTTGGGCGCCCCGGGGTCTCCGCCGGGGCTGATGGTCGTGGCCATGCGCGTGTCGCACACCGTCTCGGCCGTGACCGGAATCGTCACCGGCACCGGCAGGTCCACCCGCCGGAAGCTGATGCCCGAGTCCGCCGGCGCCGGCCGGAAGGTGAGTTCCACCTTCTGCCCGCCATGCACCCCCAGGCCCACCGCCCGGGTGATCGACTTCAAGGTCCTCTGCTGCAACATGCCGCGATTGTCCCGAAGTTTCAACGGTGCTGCAGGCGCGATGGCCTGCGAACCCCTAGACGCGCCGAACTACCAAGGCGCTCGCCAAGCACCCCACCGCTCGCCCACCACCAGCGCGCCCCAGCAGGCGCCGAGGGTCCGGCTCCGCCGGCCCTCCGGCGCCGCCCCCCTGGGGGGGGAGCGGCGAAGCCGCAACGGGGGGGGACCTCAATCCGCCTGCTTGCGCAGGAACGCCGGGATCTCGATCTCGTCCATGCCGTTGCTGACCAGCGCGTCGACCTTGGCGGCGGCCTGGGTGCGGGCGTTGCGCCACACGCTGGGCGTGCTGAGCTGGCTGTAGTCCTGCGGCGCGCCCATCGCCGGGGCCGCCGACGCGCCGGCCTGCGTGCCGGACACCGCGTTGAGGATCGGCAGGTTGTCGGTGCCGGTGCGCAGCGCCGTGGTGCTGTGCACCACCGAGATCGGCGTGGACTGCTGGCGCTTGGCCGGCGACAGGCCGGTGGCGATCACGGTCACGCGCAGCTGGTCGCCCAGCGTCTCGTCGTAGGCGGTGCCGTAGATCACGTGCGCATCGTCGGCCGCGTAGCGGCGGATCGTGTTCATCGCGTTGCGGCTCTCGCTCAGCTTGAAGTTGCCCTTGGCCGCGGCGATCAGCACCAGCACGCCACGCGCGCCGGACAGGTCGATGCCCTCCAGCAGCGGGCAGGCGACGGCCATCTCGGCGGCCTTGGTGGCGCGGTCCGGGCCGCTGGCCTGGGCCGTGCCCATCATGGCCTTGCCGGGCTCGCTCATCACGGTCTTGACGTCCTCGAAGTCCACGTTCACGAGGCCCGGCACGTGGATCACGTCGCTGATGCCGCCCACCGCATTGCGCAGCACGTCGTTGGCATGGGCGAAGGCGTCTTCCTGCGTCACGTCGTCGCCCAGCACCTCGAGCAGCTTCTCGTTGAGCACCACGATCAGCGAGTCGACGTTGGCTTCCAGCTCGGCCACGCCGACCTCGGCGGCCTTCATGCGGCGCGTGCCCTCGAAGTCGAACGGCTTGGTCACCACGCCGACGGTCAGGATGCCCATCTCCTTGGCCACGCGCGCGATCACCGGCGCGGCGCCGGTGCCGGTGCCGCCGCCCATGCCGGCGGTGAGGAACAGCATGTGCGCGCCCTCGATGGCCTCGCGGATGCGCTGCTCGGCCTCCT
Source organism: Aquabacterium sp. T101 (assembly GCF_057219775.1). NCBI lineage: Bacteria > Pseudomonadati > Pseudomonadota > Betaproteobacteria > Burkholderiales > Sphaerotilaceae > Aquabacterium > Aquabacterium sp. T101. The sequence goes on along the minus strand of NZ_JBXVVZ010000005.1, from coordinate 121,522 downwards.
GGGCGGCGTTCTTGCCCGCCTCGGGCTTGGCGCCGGCGCCCAGGCCGGTGCTGCCCAGCTGCAGCACGGTGTGCGCGCTGCTGCGGTTGAGCGCCTGCGCGTCGGTGTTGGCGCAGATGAACTCCACCCCCTGCACGTTCTTCGCGATCATGTGCTCGACCGCATTGCCGCCGCCGCCCCCCACGCCCATCACCTTGATGCGGGTGCCTTGGTCGAATTCCTCGATCATCTCGATCGCCATGGTGTCTCTCCTTGCTGAATGAAGCAGTTGCCGTCCAAAGTAGGTAAATCGAGCCTCGCCGGGCCCTCGCTCAGAAACTCCTCAGGAACCAATCCCGCGCGCGCGAGACGAGGGTCTTGACCGACCCTGCCTGCACCGCGGCCTTGTGCCCGCGAGCACGCGCCAGGCGCGCCTCCTCGAGCAAGCCCATCACGGTGGCCGACCGCGGGTTGGCCACCATGTCGAACAGCGCCCCCGAATAGGTGGGGTTGCCGCGCCGAACGGGCTTCAGAAAGATGTCCTCGCCGAGCTCCACCATGCCCGGCATCACCGCCGAGCCGCCGGTGATCACGATGCCCGACGACAGCAGTTCCTCGTAGCCGGACTCGCGGATGACCTGGTGCACGAGGGAGAAGATCTCCTCGACGCGCGGCTCGATCACGCCGGCCAGCGCCTGGCGCGACAGCATGCGCGGCGAGCGGTCGCCCAGGCCCGGCACCTCGAGGTTGTCCGCCGGGTCGGCGAGCAGCTGCTTGGCCACGCCATGGCCGACCTTGATCTCCTCCGCGTCCTTGGTCGGCGTGCGCAGCGCCATCGCGATGTCGCTGGTGATCAGGTCGCCGGCAATCGGGATCACGGCCGTGTGCCGCACCGAGCCGCCGGTGTAGATCTGCACGTCGGTGGTGCCGGCGCCGATGTCCACCAGCGCCACGCCGAGCTCCTTCTCGTCGGCGGTGAGCACCGAGGCGCTGGACGCGCTCGGGTTGAGCACCAGCTGGTCGACCTCCAGGCCGCAGCGGCGCACGCACTTGACGATGTTCTCGGCCGCGCTCTGCGCGCCCGTCACGAGGTGCACCTTGGCCTCGAGGCGGCCGCCGCTCATGCCGATCGGCTCCTTGACCTCGTGGCCGTCGATCACGAATTCCTGCGGCTCCACCAGCAGCAGGCGCTGGTCGTTGGGGATGTTGATCGCGCGCGCGGTGTCCACCACGCGCGCCACGTCGGCGGGCGTGACCTCCTTGTCGCGCACGATGGCCATGCCGGTGGAGTTCTGGCCGCGGATGTGGCTGCCGGTGATGCCGGTGTAGACGCGGGTGATCTTGCAGTCGGCCATCATCTCGGCCTCCTTCAAGGCCTGCTGGATGGACTGCACCGTGGCGTCGATGTTGACCACCACGCCGCGCTTGAGGCCGTGCGCGGGCGCCGTGCCCAGGCCGGCCACGCGCAGGCCCCCGCCTTCCGCGTCGGGCAGCACCTCGGCCACCACCGCCATCACCTTGGCGGTGCCGATGTCCAGGCCCACGACGAGATCCTTGTATTCCTTGGCGGCCATCGGGTGCGGTCCTTTGAATGTGTCCTCAGCGGGCGCCGGCGGCCGGCACGGCCGCGGTGGTGGAGATGCCGGCCAGGCGCAGCGCGTAGCCGTCCGGGTGGCGCAGGTCGGCCGACAGCAGCGCGCGCGGCGCACCGCCGCCGCCGAAGCGGCCCGCGGCCTGCGCCACGGTGCGGGCGAAGCGGTCCACGCGCGCGGCGACGTCGTCGTCGCTGCCGCGGCCCAGCTCGAGCGTGGCGCCGGTGTCCAGTTCGGCGCGCCAGGAGCCGCGGCTGCTCAGCCGCAGCATCACCACCTCGCGCTCCAGCGGCCCCATCGCCGACGCGACGCGGCGCAGCATCCACAGCATCTGCGCCGAGCGGGCGTCGGGCCCGGCCAGCGTGGGCAGCGCGTCGTCCTCGACGTCGCCGACGTTGGCCTCGAACACCTCGCCATGGGTGTTGACGAGGCGGTCGCCGCGCCGGTCCTCGCCCTGCCACAGCGCGGCGGCCTGGTGCTCCTCCAGCGTCACCGCCAGCCGGTCGGGCCAGACGCGGCGCACCACGGCGCGCCGCACCCAGGGCACCGACTCGAACGCGCGGCGGCTGGCGTCGAGGTCGATGCTGAAGAAGTTGCCCGACAGGCGCGGCAGCGCATTGGCGCGCACCGTGGCCAGGTTGGCGCGCTGCAGCGTCGCGTCGAGCGTGATCGCGCGCACCGTGAACACCGGCGAGCGCGTGGCCCACTTCACCGCCGCGGCCAGCAGCGTCAGCGCGGCCGCCGCGAACACCAGCGCGGCCGCCGCGTTCATCACGCGCACGTCCAGCGGCAGCGGCTGCGGACGGCCGGGCTTGCTGCGATGGGTGTTGCGGGTGGCCATGGGGTGCGGCTGCGGCCTCAGACGCCGGGGGCGCGCGTGCTGTCCAGGCGCGCCAGCGCCAGGATCTGCAGGCACAGCGCCTCGTAGGGGATGCCGGCGGCGGCGGCGGACTTGGGCACCAGCGAGTGGCTGGTCATGCCCGGCGACGTGTTCATCTCCAGCAGGAACGGCTTGCGGTCGCTGGCGCGGATCATCAGGTCGGCGCGGCCCCAGCCGCGGCAGCCGAGCGAGCGGAAGGCCGCCAGCACCAGGCGCTGGATCTCGGCCTCCTCCGCGGCGGGCAGGCCGCTGGGCACGAGGTACTTCACGTCGTCGGTGAAGTACTTGTTCTGGTAGTCGTAGCCCGCCTCGGGCGCGACGATGCGCACCACCGGCAGCGCCCGCGCCGACGCGCCCTCGCCCAGCACCGGGCAGGTCACCTCGTCGCCCTCGATGAACTCCTCGCACAGCACCTCGGCGTCGTAGCGCGAGGCCAGCTCCACCGCGGCAAGCATCTGCGAGTAGCCCGCGACCTTGGTGACACCGATCGACGAGCCCTCATGCGGCGGCTTGACGATCAGCGGCAGGCCGAGCCGGTCGGGCACCTGACGCACGGCCGCGGCGTGCTGCGCGTCGGCGCCCAGCACCACGTGGCCCGGCGTCGGCAGGCCTTCCTGCAGCCACACGCGCTTGGTCATCACCTTGTCCATCGCCACCGCGCTGGCCATCACGCCCGAGCCGGTGTAGGGAATGCCCAGCAGCTCGAGCGCGCCCTGCACGGTGCCGTCCTCGCCGTGGCGGCCGTGCAGCGCGATGAAGCAGCGCTGGAAGCCGTCGCGCTTGAGCTTGGACAGCTCGCGCTCGGCGGGGTCGAACGGGTGCGCGTCCACGCCCTGGCTGCGCAGCGCGGCCAGCACGCCGCTGCCGCTCATCAGCGAGATCTCGCGCTCGGCGCTGGTGCCGCCCATCAGCACCGCGACCTTGCCCATGCCGGCGGCGTTCATGCGGCCCCCCCGCCCAGCTCGACGACACGGCCGGCCACCTGGCCGATCGAGCCTGCGCCCATCACGATCACCACGTCGCCGGCGCGTGCGTGTTCCAGCACCGCCGCCGGCAGCGCGTCCACCGCGTCGACGAACACCGGGTCCACCTTGCCGGCCACGCGCAGCGCGCGCGCCAGCGTGCGGCCGTCCGCGGCCACGATCGGCGGCTCGCCGGCCGAGTACACCTCGGTCAGCAGCACCGCGTCGGCGCCGCCGAGCACCTTGACGAAGTCCTCGAAGCAGTCGCGCGTGCGGGTGTAGCGGTGCGGCTGGAAGGCCAGCACCAGGCGCCGGCCCGGGAACGCGCCGCGGGCCGCCGCGATCACCGCGGCCATCTCGGCGGGGTGGTGGCCGTAGTCGTCGATCACGGTGAAGCGGCCGGCGCCGTCGCGCGCGGCCACGTCGCCGTAGCGCTGGAAGCGGCGACCGACGCCGGCGAACTGCGCCAGCGCGGCGGCGATCGGCGCGTCGGGGATCTCCAGCTCGGTGGCCACCGCCACCGCGGCCAGCGCGTTGAGCACGTTGTGCTCGCCGGGCAGGTTCAGCGTCACCGGCAACGGCGGCATCGTGGTGCCGTTGCGGCGCTCCACCACGAAGCGCATCTGGCCGCCGGCCAGGGCCTGCACCTGCGTGGCACGCACCTCGTTGCCGGCGCCGAAGCCGTAGCGGATGACGCGGCGCGACACCATCGGCACGATCGACTGCACGCCCGGGTCGTCGCCGCAGACGATGGCCGCGCCGTAGAACGGCATGCGGTGCAGGAAGTCGACGAAGGCCGCCTTCAGGCGCGCGAAGTCGTGCCCGTAGGTTTCCATGTGGTCGGCGTCGATGTTGGTCACCACGGCCAGCACCGGCAGCAGGTTCAGGAACGAGGCGTCGCTCTCGTCAGCCTCGACCACGATGTACTCGCCCGAACCCAGGCGCGAGTTGGCGCCGGCGCTGTTCAGTCGCCCGCCGATGACGAAGGTGGGGTCGAGGCCGGCCTCGGCCAGCACGCTGGCCACCAGCGAGGTGGTCGTGGTCTTGCCGTGGGTGCCGGCGATGGCGATGCCGCGCTTCAGGCGCATCAGCTCGGCCAGCATCACCGCGCGCGGCACCACCGGCACGCGCGCGGCGCGCGCGGCGATCACTTCCGGGTTGCTGCCGCCGACGGCGGTGGACGTGACCACCGCGTCGGCGCCCGCGATGTGGCGCGCGTCGTGGCCCACGTGCGTGGCGATGCCCAGCGAGGCCAGGCGCCGCAGCGTCGCGCTGTCGCTCTGGTCGCTGCCGCTGACGCGGTAGCCCAGGTTGTGCAGGATCTCGGCGATGCCGGACATGCCGGCGCCGCCGAGGCCCACGAAGTGCAGGTGCTTGACCGCGTGTTTCATGCCTTGAGCAGCCTCTCGATCTCGTCGGCCACGCGCGCGGCGGCACGCGGCCGGCCCAGCGCGTGCGCCTTCTCGGCCATGGCCTGCAGCGCCGGGCGCTCGAGCCCCTGCAGCAGGCGTGCCAGCGACTCGGGCGTCATCTCGGCCTGCGGCAGGTGCAGCGCCGCACCGTGCTGGGCCATGAACTGCGCGTTGTCGCGCTGGTGCGCCGTGGTGCTGACGATCAGCGGCACCAGCACCGCCGGCACGCCGGCGGCACACAGCTCGCTCACGGTGACGGCTCCGGCGCGGCACAGCATCAGGTCGCAGCCCGCCAGCCGGGCGGCCATGTCGTCGATAAAGGGCAGCACCTCGATGCCGTGGGCCGCGTCGGGCTCCAGCCCCGCGGCCCGGTAGGCGTCGCGCACGCCGTCGCGGTTGAGCGCGCCGGTCTGGTGCACCACCTGCGGGCGGCGCGCCGGGTCGACCAGCGCCAGCGCGCGCGGCAGCGTCTCGTTGAGCACGCGCGAACCCAGGCTGCCGCCGACGACCAGCAGCTGCAGCGGGCCGCTGCGGCCGGCAAAGCGCTCGGCCGGCCCGGGCAGGGCCTCGATCTCGGCGCGCACCGGGTTGCCGGTGACCACCGCCCGGCGCGTGCGTGCGGCGGCGGCACCGTCGAAGCCGAAGGCCACGCGGTCGGCCACCGGCAGCAGCGCCCGGTTGGACAGCAGCATCGAAGCGTCGGCATTGACCAGCACCAGCGGCTTGCGCAGCAGCGCGGCCATCAGGCCGCCGGGGAAGCAGACATAGCCGCCCATGCCGAGCACGGCGTCGGCGCCGCGCCGGCGCAGCACGCCCAGGCACTCGCCGAACGCGCGCAGCAGTCGCAGCGCCCCGGTGACCATGCCCAGCGCGCCCTTGCCGCGCAGCCCGGAAAAGCCGATCGCGTCGAGCGCGATGCCGGTGGACGGCACGAGGCGGTTCTCCATGCCCTCGCGCGTGCCCAGCCACGACACGGTCCAGCCGCGGTGCTGCATCTCGCGCGCCACCGCGAGGCCGGGGATCACGTGCCCGCCGGTGCCGGCGGCCATGACGACGAGGTGCGGCATCAAGCGCGCCCTCCCCGCATGAGCTGGCGGTTTTCCATGTCGATGCGCAGCACGATGGCCAGCGCCACGAGGTTCATCAGGATCGCCGAGCCGCCGTAGGACATCAGCGGCAGCGTCAGGCCCTTGGTGGGCAGTACGCCGAGGTTGACGCCCATGTTGATGAAGGCCTGGCCGCCCATCCAGATGCCGATGCCCTGTGCCAGCAGGCCGGCGAAGACGCGGTCGAGCGCCACCGCCTGGCGGCCGATCAGGAAGATGCGCCGCGTGAGCCAGAAGAACGCGCCGATGACGGCCAGCACGCCGACGAAGCCGAGCTCCTCGCCGATCACCGCGAGCAGGAAGTCGGTGTGCGCCTCGGGCAGGTAGTGCAGCTTCTCGACGCTGCCGCCCAGTCCCTGGCCGAAGATCTCGCCGCGGCCGAAGGCGATCAGCGAATGCGTCAGCTGGTAGGCGCGCCCCTGCGCGTACTGCGGGTTCCAGGGGTCGAGGTAGGCGAAGATGCGCTCGGCGCGCCACGGGCTCATGACGATCATCAGCACGAAGGCGCCCAGCAGCACCAGGGTCGCCAGCGCGAACATGCGGCCGTTGACGCCGCCCAGGAACAGGATGCCCAGCGCGATGGCCGCGATGACCATGAACGCGCCCATGTCCGGCTCGGCCAGCAGCAGCACGCCGATGAAGCCCAGCGCGATGGCGATCGGCGTGACCGCCTGGAAGAAGTTCTCGCGCGTGTCCATCTTGCGCACCATGTAGCTGGCGGCGTACAGCGCCATGCCCAGCTTGGCCAGCTCGCTGGGCTGGAAGTTCATCACGCCCAGCGGGATCCAGCGCCGCGCGCCGTTGACGCCCTTGCCGATGAAGGGCACCAGCACGATCACCAGCAGCGCCAGCGAGACGACGAAGATCCACGGCGCCCAGCGCTCCCAGACGCGGACCGGCACCTGCAGCGCGGCCAGCGAGGCCACGAAGGCCACCGCCAGCGCGAAGGCATGGCGCGACAGGAAGTGCGTCGGCGAGTAGCGCGCGAACTTCGGGTTGTCGGGCAATGCGACCGACGCCGAATACACCATGACCAGGCCGAGCGCGAGCAGCGCCAGCACCACCCACACCATCGCCTGGTCGATGCCGGTGATGCGCTGGGCCTGCGCCGGGCGCGTGCCGTTCCAGTCGCGGATCGGCAGCGCGGCCTCGCCGCCGCCGCCGAGGCGGGCGCGCCACAGCGCCATGCGCTCGCGCAGCAGGCCGATCATGCGACGGCCTCCCCGCGTTCGGCGGCCTGCTGCTGCACCGCGGCGACGAACACCTCGGCGCGGTGGCCATAGTTGCGGAACATGTCGAGGCTGGCGCAGGCGGGGCTCAGCAGCACCGCGTCGCCCTCGCGCGCGACGGCGAAGCACCAGGCCACGGCCGCCTCCAGCGTGTCGTGGCGCTGCAGCGCGACGCCGGTGGCGCCGAGCGCGGCTTCGATGGTGGCGGCGTCGCGGCCGATTAGCGCCACGGCGCGGGCATGCTGCGCCACCGGCGCGGCCAGCGGCGCGAAGTCCTGCCCCTTGCCGTCGCCGCCCAGGATCACCACGAGGCGGCCCGGCGACTTGTCCGCGCCCAGGCCCTGCAGCGCGGCCACCGTGGCGCCGACATTGGTGCCCTTGCTGTCGTCGAAGGCCTCGACGCCGCCGACGCTGGCGACGAACTCCACCCGGTGCGGCTCGCCGCGGTACTCGCGCAGGCCGTGCAGCATCGGCGCCAGCGGGCAGCCGATGGCGCTGGCCAGCGCCAGCGCGGCCAGCGCGTTGGCGGCGTTGTGGCGGCCGCGGATGCGCAGCGCGTCGGCCGGCATCAGCCGCTGCAGGTGAAGCTCGTCGGGCAGTACGTCCGCACCGGCACGACGCCGCGCCGGCGCGGCGTCGTCGTCGCCCACCGCCCGCACCAGCCACGCCATGCCGTGTTCCACCACGAGGCCGAAGTCGCCCGCACGCTGCGGCGCGTCGAGACCGAAGCGCACCACGGCCACCTCGGGCGGGCGCGCCTTGCCCTTGACCAGCACCGGCGACGGCTCCATCGCCAGCACGAGCGCGTCGTCGCGGTTGAGCACGCGCACCGTGCGGCTGCCGAACACGCGCGCCTTGGCCTGCGCATAGGCCTCCATCGTGCCGTGCCAGTCGAGGTGGTCCTGGGTGAGGTTGAGCACGGTCGCGGCGTCGGGGTCGAAGCCGGTCACGCCGTCGAGCTGGAAGCTCGACAGTTCCAGCACCCACACCTGCGGCAGCGGCAGCGGCTGGTCCTGCTCGTCGCGCGCGTCGAGCGCCCCGGCCAGCGTGTCGAGCATCGTCGGGCCGATGTTGCCGGCGGTGGCCACGGTGCGCCCGCAGCGCTCCACCAGCAGCGCGGTCAGGGCGGTGGTGGTGGTCTTGCCGTTGGTGCCGGTGATGGCGATCACCTGCGGCGCATAGCCGCGCTCGGCCTTCAGGTCGGCCAGGGCGCGGGCGAACAGGTCCAGTTCGCCCTGCACCGCCAGGCCCTGGGCCCGCGCGGCGTCGAGCAGCGGCGCGATGCGCGCGTCGCGCGGCGCCAGGCCGGGGCTCTTGAGCACCATCTGCACGCCCGCCAGCGCCTGCGCGTCGATCGCGCCGGTGGACAGCGTGGCGCCGGGCACCGCCAGCGCGAGCGCCTGCGCCTGCGGCGGCTGCTCGCGCGAGTCCCACACGCGCACGGTGGCACCGTGGCGCGCGCACCAGGCGGCCATCGCCAGGCCCGAGTCGCCCAGGCCGAGCACGAGGATGGTCAAGCCCTGCAGATGGATCACCGGGCCTCCTCGACGAGGGCGGGCCGCGCCGGGCCGCCCCAAGCGGCCCGCGCGCCCCCTCGGGGGGCAGAGAACGAAGTGAGCGTGGGGGCCTTCATCACCGCAGCTTCAGGCTGGCCAGGCCGACCAGGCACAGCAGCATCGTGATGATCCAGAAGCGGATCACCACCTGCGTCTCGGCCCAGCCCTTCTTCTCGAAATGGTGGTGCAGCGGCGCCATCAGCAGGATGCGCCGGCCCTCGCCGTAGCGCCGCTTGGTGTACTTGAACCAGGCCACCTGCAGCATCACCGACAGCGCCTCGACGACGAAGATGCCGCCCATGATGGCCAGCACGATCTCCTGGCGCGTGATCACCGCGATGGTGCCGAGCGCGCCGCCGAGCGCGAGCGCGCCGACGTCGCCCATGAACACATGGGCCGGGTGCGCGTTGAACCACAGGAAGGCCAGCCCGGCACCGGCCATCGCGGCGCAGAAGATCAGCAGCTCGCCGGCGCCCGGGATGTACGGGAACAGCAGGTACTTGGAGTACACCGAGTTGCCCACCACGTAGGCGAACACGCCCAGCGCCGAGCCCACCATCACCACCGGCATGATCGCCAGGCCGTCCAGGCCGTCGGTCAGGTTCACCGCATTGCTGGCGCCCACGATGACGAGGTAGGTGAAGACGATGAAGCCCCACACACCCAGCGGGTAGCTCACGGTCTTGAAGAAGGGCACGAACAGGTCGGCCTTGGGCGGCAGGTCGGTGGAGAAGCCGCTTTCCACCCAGCGCAGGAACAGCTCCAGCACGCGCAGGTTGGTGTTCTCGCTGACCGCGAAGGTGAGGTAGAACGCCGCCACCAGGCCGATCAGCGACTGCCAGAAGTACTTCTCGCGCGAGCGCATGCCCTCGGGGTTCTTGTCGACCACCTTGCGCCAGTCGTCGACCCAGCCGATGGCGCCGAAGCCGAAGGTCACCAGCATCACCACCCAGACGAAGCGATTGGTCCAGTCGAACCACAGCACGGTGGACACGCCGATGCCGATCAGCACCAGCACGCCGCCCATCGTGGGCGTGCCGCGCTTGGCCAGGTGCGCCTGCACGCCGTACTCGCGGATCGGCTGGCCGATCTTCAGTTCGGCGAGCTTGCGGATCACCCACGGCCCGAAGGCCAGGCCGATCAGCAGCGCGGTCATCGCCGCCAGCACCGCGCGGAAGGTGAGGAACTGGAACACGCGCAGGAAGCCGAGCTGCTCCGGATAGAGCGACTGCAGCCATTGGGAGAGTGCGAGCAGCATCGGCGTCAGTCCTTCGCTTCCATCAGCGCCTGCACGACGCGCTCCATCCGCATGAAGCGCGACCCCTTAACCAGCAGCGACGCCGCGGGCGGCAGCGTGCCCAGCGCCGACACCATCGCCGGTGCGTCGGCGAAGTGACGGGCGCCTTCGCCCCAGGCCGCGGCGGCATGGGCGCACAGCGCGCCGGCGCACCACAGGTGGTCGATGCCGCGCTCGCGCGCATAGGCGCCCACCTCGTCATGGAACTCCGGCCCGCGCTCGCCCACCTCGCCCATGTCGCCCAGCATCAGCACGCGCGGCGCCGGCATCGAAGCCAGCACGTCGATGGCGGCGCGCACCGAGTCGGGGTTGGCGTTGTAGCTGTCGTCGACCAGCGCCACCACGCGGCCACCGCGCTGCAGGCGCTTGAGCTGCGAGCGGCCCTTCACCGGCTCGAAGGCCTCCAGGCCGCGCCGGATCGCGTCCAGCGGGGCGCCGGCGGCCAGTGCGCAGGCGGCCGCGGCCAGCGCGTTCTTCGCGTTGTGCGCGCCGGCCATGCGCAGCGCCACCGCCACGCGGCCGGCCGGGGTGTGCAGGTCCAGCGCCCAGTGGTCGTCATGCCAGGCCGCGTCGGCCCGCACATCGGCCGGGCCACCGAGCGCGAACGTGATCTGCGGCCGGGCGCCGGCCAGGCCGCGCCACAGCGGCGTGTACGCGTCGTCGGCCGGGAACACCGCCACGCCCGCGGCGCCCAGCGCCTCGATGGCTGCGCCGTTCTCGCGTGCCACCGCCTCGACACTGGCCATGAATTCCTGGTGCTCGCGCTGCGCGTTGTTCACCAGCGCGATGGTCGGCTGGGCGATGCGCGACAGCCGCGCGATCTCGCCGGGGTGGTTCATGCCCAGTTCGACCACGCCGGCACGGTGCCAGCAGGTGTCGTCCTGGCGCAGGCGCAGCAGCGTCAGCGGCACGCCGATGTGGTTGTTGAGGTTGCCCTCGGTGGCGAAGGCGCCGGCGCCGTGCCACGCACGCAGCACCGACGCGATCATCTGCGTCACCGTGGTCTTGCCGTTGCTGCCGGTCACCGCGATCAGCGGCAGGTGGTGGTGGGCTCGCCACGCGCGCGCCAGGGCCTCGAGCGCGGCCTGGGTGTCGGCCACCTGCAGGCCGGGCAGGCCGGCCTCGGCGAGGCCCCGCTGCGCCAGCGCGGCCGCCGCGCCACGGGCCCGCGCGTCGGGCAGCAGGTCGTGGCCGTCGAAGCGCTCGCCCTTGAGCGCGACGAACAGGTCGCCCGGCTGCAGCGTGCGGGTGTCGCTGTGCACGCGCGCCAGTTCGACCGCGCCGTCGCCCACCAGCACCGAGTCCGGCAGCAGCGTGTGCGCCTGCGCCAGCGTCATCATCGCGCCGCTCCCCGCTGCATCAGCGACTGGGTGGCCTCGGCCACGTCGGAGAACGGATGCCGCACGCCGGCGACTTCCTGGTAGTCCTCGTGGCCCTTGCCGGCCAGCAGCACCACGTCGCGCGGCGACGCGCCGGCCACGGCCTGGGCGATGGCCAGGCGGCGGTCCTCGACGACGTCGGTGTGCGAGCGGTCGTCGATGCCGGCGACGATGTCGGCCAGGATCGCGGCCGGGTTCTCGCCGCGCGGGTTGTCGCTCGTGACCACCACGCGGTCGGCACCGCGCGCGGCGATGCCGCCCATCAGCGGGCGCTTGGTCGCGTCGCGGTTGCCGCCGCAGCCGAACACGCACACCAGGCGGCCGCCGCGCGCCGCGGCCAGCGGCCGCAGCGCGGCCAGCACCTTCTCGAGCGCGTCGGGCGTGTGGGCGTAGTCCACCACCACCTGCGGCGCGCCGAGGCCGTCGCCGACGCGCTGCATGCGGCCCGGCACGGCCGACAGGCGCGGCACCACGCCGGCCGCGGCGTCCAGCGGCACGCCGAGCGCGCGCAGGCCGGCCAGCACGCCCAGCAGGTTGTGGGCGTTGTAGTCGCCGATGAGGGTGCTGCGCACGGCCGCGGCACGGTCCGCCTCGCGCACCGTGAAGGCCAGCCCGCCGTCGGCATAGCCCAGGCCGTCGGCCACGAGGCGGGCCGAGCGGTCCTGCGTCGAGACGGTCCACAGGTCGATCGGCTGGCGCGCCAGTTCCGCCGCCAGCGCCGCGCCCTGGGCATCGTCCACATTGACCACCGCGGCGCGCAGGCCCGGCCAGTCGAACAGGCGCCGCTTGGCCGCCCAGTAGGCGTCCATCGTGCCGTGGTAGTCGAGGTGGTCGCGCGTGAAGTTGGTGAACATCGCCACGCCGATGCGCAGGCCCGCCAGGCGCTGCTGCTCGATGCCGATCGACGAGGCCTCGATCGCGCAGGCGGCGAAGCCCTGGTCGACGAAGCGGCGCAGCGCCGCATGCAGCAGCACCGGGTCGGGCGTGGTCAGGCCGGTGAAGTCGATCTGCGCCGGGCCGGCGCCGTCGCCCGACGCGCGCGGCGGCTCGCCGATGCCCAGCGTGCCGACCACGCCGGCGCGCCGTCCCAGCGCGCTCAGGGCCTGCGCGCACCACCATGCGGTGGAGCTCTTGCCGTTGGTGCCGGTGACGGCCAGCACGTCGAGCGCCGCGCTCGGATGGTCGAAGAACGCGTCGGCCACCGCACCGGCGGCGCCCTTCAGGCCGGGCAGCGAGGCGATGCGCGCGTCGTCGAAGCCGAGCGCCTCCAGGCCCTCGCGCTCGACGACGCAGGTGGTGGCACCGGCGGCGAGCGCCGCCGGCACGAAGCGGCGCCCGTCCACCGCCAGGCCGGGCCAGGCGATGAACGCGTCGCCCGGCCGCACCTTGCGGCTGTCGGTGACCAGCGTGCCGGTCACCCACGAGCGCAGCCAGCGCGCGGCGGCGTCGGGCGACTTGAGCGCGGTGACCGTCATGGCTAGAAGCTCTCCGCCACCGCGGGCGAGGTGGCGACGATCTGCGGCCGCACCTGCAGGTCCGGCGGCACGCCGAGCGTGCGCAGCGTCTGCTGCACGACCTGGCTGAACACCGGCGCGGCCACGTCGCCGCCGTAGTGCACGCCGTTGCTCGGCTCGTCGATCATCACCGCCACCACGATGCGCGGCTTGTCGATCGGCGCCATGCCGACGAACCACGAGCGGTACTTGTCGGTGGCGTAGTCCTTGCCCTCCTGCTTGTGGGCGGTGCCGGTCTTGCCGCCGACGGAGTAGCCGATGGTCTGCGCCTTGGGCGCGGTGCCGCCAGGGCCCGCGGCCAGGCGCAGCATCTCGCGCACGGCGCGCGCGGTCTCGGGCTTGAGCACGCGCAGGCCCGGCTCGGGCGCGTCCTGGCGCAGCATCGACACCGGGATCACCTCGCCGTCGCGCGCGAACACGGTGTAGGCGCGCGCGAGCTGGAACAGGCTGGCGGACAGACCGTAGCCGTAGCTCATCGTGGCCTGCTCGATCGGGCGCCAGGTCTTGTAGGGCCGCAGCCGGCCGGTGACCGCGCCGGGGAACTGCAGCTGCGGCTTCTGCCCGAAGCCTACCTGCGAGTACAGCTCCCACATCTCGCGCCGGTCCATCTGCATCGCCATCTTCACGGTGCCGACGTTGCTGGACTTCTGGATCACCTCGGCCACCGTCAGCACGCCGTGCGGATGCGCGTCGCGGATCGTGCTGCCGGTGATGGTGATGCTGCCCGGCGCGGTCTGGATCGGCGTGGACGCGCTGACGCGCCCGCTTTCCATCGCCCAGGCGGCGATGAAGGGCTTCATCGTCGAGCCGGGCTCGAAGGTGTCGGTGAGCGCCCGGTTGCGCAGCTGCGCGCCGGTGAGGTTGCGCCGGTCGCCGGGATTGAAGCTCGGGTAGTTGGCCAGCGCGAGCACCTCGCCGGTGGTGACGTCGATCACCACCGCGCTGCCGGCCTTGGCCTTGTGCTCGAGCACCGCGTCGCGCAGGCGCTGGTAGGCGAAGAACTGCACCTTGGCGTCGGCGGCCAGCTCGATGTCGCGGCCGTCGGTGGCGGCGACCTGGTCGCCGATGTCCTCGACCACGCGGCCCAGGCGGTCCTTGACCACCATGCGCGAGCCGTCGCGGCCCTGCAGCTCGCGCTGGAACGCCAGCTCGATGCCTTCCTGGCCGCGGTCGTCGGCGTCGGTGAAGCCCACGAGGTGCGCCGCCGCCTCGCCCTCGGGGTACTTGCGGCGGTACTCGCGCGCGTCGTAGAGGCCCTTGATGCCCAGTGCCTTGACCTGCTGCCACACCGGCTCGTCGACCTGGCGCTTGATCCAGGCGAAGCGGGCCTCGCGGTCGCCGAGCTTGCGCTCCACCTCGGCCAGCGGCAGGCCGAGCAGGCGCGCCAGCTCGCGCTTCTGCTCGCGCGTGGCCTGCACGTCCTTCGGGATCGCCCACACCGACGGCACCGACACGCTGGTGGCCAGCAGGCTGCCGTGGCGGTCGGTGATGCGGCCGCGGCTGGCGGGCAGCTCCAGCTCGTGCGCATAGCGCTTCTCGCCCTGGTCGAGGTAGAACTGGTTGTCGACGATCTGGATCATCACCGCGCGACCGACCAGCACGCATGAGCCCAGGCCGACCAGGGCCACGACGAACTTGCTGCGCCATGGCGGCGTCTTGGACGCCAGCAGCGGACTGGTGGCATAGGCCACGCCGCGGCGCGTGGCGCCGGCCGTGCCGCGCGAGGCGACCGACTTGAACCACTTCATCGCGCGGCTCCGGAGGCAGGCTCGTTCACGTACACCGTGACAGCCGGGGTGGCGGTGCGCATGGCCAGCTTCTCGCGCGCGGTGCGCTCGACTCGCAGGTGCGTGGCGGCGGCCTGACGCTCGGCTTCGAGGCGCTTGTACTCGGTGTCCAGGCGCGCCGCCTCGTTGCGCGAGCGGTCGAGCTCGGCGAACAGCCGGCGCGACTCGTAGGCGGTGCGCACCAGGTACAGGGCGCTGGCCAGCAGCGCCACGATGAGCAGGAGGTTGATGCGCGTCATGGCGTCGGGCTCAGGCCACGTCGGTGCGTTCGGCCACGCGCAGGATCGCGGAGCGCGCGCGCGGGTTGGCGCGCAGTTCGCCCTCGCCGGCGCGGACGCGCCCGAGCGCGCGCAGCCGCATCGGACGCGGCGGCGCGAAGGGCGCGCGGCGGTCCACCACGTCGCGGCTTTCGCGCGCGATGAACTCCTTGACGCGGCGGTCTTCGAGCGAGTGGAACGAGATCACGGCGAGACGGGCTCCTGGGGCCAGCAGTCCGAGGCAGGCGCTCAGGCCTTGCTCGAGGGCCTCAAGCTCGGCGTTGACGAAAATCCGAAGAGCCTGAAACGTGCGCGTTGCAGGGTCCTGGCCCGCTTCGCGGGTGCGGACCGCACGAGCCACGAGCTGGGAAAGCTCGCCGGTTGTGCGAACGGCATGCCCGCCCTCGCGCCGAGCCACAAGCGCCTTTGCAATCTGTCGAGCAAACCGTTCTTCGCCATAGTCGCGTATCACCTCGGTCAGAAGGCGCTCATCGGCGCGGGCCAGGAAGTCCGCGGCGCTCTCGCCGCGGGTGGGGTCCATGCGCATGTCCAGCGGCGCGTCGAAGCGGAAGCTGAACCCGCGCGCGGGGTTGTCGATCTGCGGCGAGCTCACGCCCAGGTCCAGCAGCACGCCCTGCACCTGCGCGATGCCCAGGCCGGCCAGCACGTCGGCCATCTGCGCGAAGTTGGCGTGATGGATGGAAAAACGCGGGTCCTCGACCCGCGTGGCACCCTGTGTCGCCGCGGCCACCGCCTCCGGATCGCGGTCGAAGGCGATCAGCCGCCCCGCCGGCGACAGGCGCGACAGCAGCAGCCGCGAGTGCCCGCCACGCCCGAAGGTGCCGTCCACGTAGATGCCGTCGGGCGACGTCACCAGCGCGTCGATCGCTTCGTGCAGCAGGACGGTGGTGTGCGACCATGTCGTCTCGTTCACCCCGCCCTCACATCACGGTGTCGCGCAGCACGTCGGGCAGGCCGGCGGCCAGCACGGTGGCTTCGTGCGCATCGTGACGGGTCTTGTCCCAGAGCTCGAACCTCGAACCCATGCCGATCAGCAGCACGTCGCGCTCGAGGCCGGCCCATTCGCGCAGTTCGGGCGCGATCAGCACGCGCGACGAGCCGTCGATCTCGACGTCCATCGCGCTGCCGAGGTACACGCGGCGCCAGTCGTCCACCGACATCGGCAGCGCCAGCAGCTTGGCGCGGAAGGCCTCCCAGGCCGGGCGCGGAAAGATCGTCAGGCAGCGCTTGGGGTTCTTGGTGATCGTGAGTCGGTCCTCGCAGACGGCCTTGAGGCCCTCGCGGTGGCGCGCAGGCACGGTCATCCGACCCTTGCCGTCGAGCAGCATGCCCGCCCCACCCTGGAACACGATCCCTGTCACGATGACCCCAAAAGGCGCCCGCGAAGCGCCGAGAACGCCGAAAACCCACAAACCTGCACTAAATCCCACTGTAATCGCGGGTCCGTCGGGCGTCAATCGAAACAGAACGAAAAATCAATCAAATCAAGCACTTAGAGCTGAAATTTGAGGCACTTCGGCACACAAAATCGAGCAAAAACAAAGACATGTGCGCGGCATTGAAAGTAGAGCCTCAAGTCGGGACAATGCGCCGCGCATGAACCGAGGCAGCTCCCTGGCCCAGAAGCTCGCCGCCCGCGCGGCGGGCCGGCTCTTCGCCGACGTGGGGGAAACGCTGCACTGCCGCGCCGACCTGGCGCTGCTGGACGACGCGGCGCTGTCGCGCCACCTGCTGCCGCTGGCGCGCGGGCGCGGCCTGCCGGTGTGGTCGCAGGAGCGCGTGGTGCTGACGCTGGACCATCACGCGCCGGAGCCCGACGCCACCTCGCGCGGCCGCGCCCAGGCCGCGCGCGACTGGGCCGCCACGCACGAGCTGCAGCATGTGTTCGAGGGCCGCGGCATCGGCCACGTGGTCGTGCCCCGCACCGGCCTCGTGCGCCCGGGCATGCTGTGCATCGGCGGCGACGCGCGCACCACCACGGCCGGCGCGTTCGGCACGCTGGCGCTGGCGATGGAACCCCGGCGCCTGTGCTCGGCGCTGGCGCGCGGCACGCTCAGCGTGGACGTGCCGCCGACGCTGTTCGCGCGCTGGAGCGGGCGCCTGGCCGAGGGCGTGAGCGCGAAGGACATGGTGCTCGCGATGATCGAGCGCCTGGGGCCCGACGGGGCCGCCGGTCAGGTGATCGAGTTCTGCGGCGAGGCCGTCAGCGCGCTGTCGATGGCCGAGCGCATGACGCTCACCAACATGAGCAGCGAGCTCGGCGCCAGCACCGCGCTGGTGGCGCCCGACGACCTGACCCGCTCATGGCTGGAGGCCGCCGGGGCGGACCTGGAGGAATTCGGCTTCTCGCGCTGGGCGTCCGACGAGGACGCGCCGGGCACGCGGCACAGCTGGGACGCGTCGAGCCTGGCACCCCACGTGGCGCTGCCGCCGAACCCGAGTCAGGTGCGTGCGATCGACGACATGGAACCCGTGAGGGTGGACATCGCCTACCTCGGCGCCTGCACCGGCGCCAAGCTCGACGACCTGCGCGCCGCGGCGCGCGTGCTGGCGGGCTTTCGCATCGCGCCGGGCGTGCGCCTGCTGGTGGCACCGGCCAGCACAGCCGATCGCGACGCCGCCGAGCGCGACGGCATCCTGCGCCGCCTCGTCGAGGCCGGCGCCACGGTGCTGGGCACGTCGTGCGGCGCCTGCGCGGGGCTGGGCAGCGCGATCGCCGAGGGCGCCACCGTGATCTCGTCGACGGCCTGCAACCTGCCGGGCCGCATGGGAGCGGCCACGGCGCAGGTGTACCTGGCCTCGCCCTACACGGTGGCCGCGTCGGCGCTTAACGGGCGCATCAGCGACGCGCGTCCGATCCTCGCGTAGCGCGCGCCGGGCCGGCGCGGCGCGGGCCGCCGAAAGGCTTGGCGCCGAAGGGCTTGCCGCCCGCCGGCGGGCCGGCACGGAAGCCGCCGCGCGGCGGGCCGTCGCGACGGTCGCGCGGACCGTTGCCGCGCGTGTCGCCGGCGCGCGCGCCGGTGGTGCGCGGCGCGGGCTTCCTCGGCTCCAGGCCGTCCATCGTCGCCACCGCGATCGGCTGCGTCGTGAACTGCTGGATGCGGCGGATCATGCCGGCGTCCATCGCCTCGGCCAGCGTCACCGCCAGGCCCTGGCGACCGGCGCGGCCGGTGCGGCCGATGCGGTGCACGTAGTCCTCGGCCTTCATCGGCAGGCCCCAGTTGATGACGTGGCTGATGGTGGGCACGTCGATGCCGCGCGCGGCGACGTCGGTGGCCACCAGCACGCGCAGCTGGCGCGTGCGCAGGCCCTGCAGCACCCGGTTGCGCCGGCCCTGCGGCATGCCGCCGTGCAGCGACGCGACCTGGTGCCCGATCTCGGCCAGCCGGTCGGCCAGCCAGTCGGCGTCGCGCTGCGTGCTGGTGAACACCAGCGCCTGGTCGAGCTCGCGGTCGGCCAGCAGCTGCTCCAGCAGCGCGTGCTTGTGGCGCGTGTCGTCGGCCCAGTGCAGGCGCTGCTCGATGTTGACGTGCGTGTCGGTGTGGGTGGCCACGGCGATCGTCTGCGCTTCGGGCTTGAGCATCTGGCGCGCCAGCTGGCCCACGGCGCCGGCGAAGGTGGCGCTGAACATCACGGTCTGGCGCTGCTCGGGCAGATGCGACGCGATGTGGCGGATGTCGTCGATGAAGCCCATGTCGAGCATGCGGTCGGCCTCGTCGAGCACCAGCATCTCCACGTTGGCCAGCACGGCCTTGCCGTTGGCCATGTGGTCCATCAGGCGACCGGGGGTAGCGATCAGCAGGTCCAGCGGGCCGCGCAGCGCCTTGAGCTGCGCGCCGTAGGGCACGCCGCCGACGACGGTGGCCACGCGCAGGCCGGGGATGTGGCGGCCGTAGGCGTCCGCCGCCTTGGCCACCTGCATCACCAGCTCGCGCGTGGGCGCCAGCACCAGCACGCGCGGGCCGTGCACCACGCCGCGCTCGCGGCGCTTGGAGGCGTCGCCGCGGGCGGCCAGCACGCGCTGCAGCGCGGGCAGCACGAAGGACGCGGTCTTGCCGCTGCCGGTGGAGGACGACACGCGCAGGTCGGCACCGGCCAGGGCCGGCGGAATGGCGCGCGATTGCACGTCGGTGGGTTGCTCGTAGCCGGCGTCGCGCACGGCACGGGTCAGGGCCTCGGGCAGGCCCAGGGTATCGAAGCTCATCGATGACTTTCTCTTCTCGGGTTCGGCAAGGCCGACGTGGCCCTGCACAGGCATCGCCGCCAACCGAGATTCGAGAAGCGCCGGAAAGGGAACGCGGCGCGGGAGAAGGTCAGAGGGGATGAACGAAGACGGCCTCGGGACTTCTCCCAAGGCCGTGCGCCGCATTGTACGCGACGCGGCCCGCACAATGCTGGGGTCGCCACTCCAGAGCCCGCCATGACCGCGCTGATCCTCGGCCTCGTGATCTTCCTCGGCGTGCATTCCACACGCCTTGTCGCCGACGACTGGCGCACCGGCTTCATCGCCCGACGCGGCCCGTTGGCCTGGAAAGGCCTGTACAGCGTGCTGTCGCTGGTGGGCTTCGTGCTGCTGGTCTGGGGCTACGGCCAGGCGCGCCAGCAGCCGGTGGTGCTGTGGGCCGTGCCCAAGGGCGCGGCGCACCTGGCCTCGCTGCTGACGCTGGTGTCCTTCGTGCTCCTGGCCGCCAAGGAGGTGCCGGGCAACGGCATCAAGGCGCGCGTGCACCATCCGATGACGCTGGGCGTCAAGGTCTGGGCCTTCGCCCACCTGCTGGCCAACAACACGCTGGCCGACGTGGTGTTGTTCGGCAGCTTCCTGGCCTGGTCGGTGGCGGTCTTCATCGCAGCGCGCCGCCGTGACCGGGCCGCCGGCACCGTCTACGCGCCGGGGCGGCTGTCGCGCACGCTGATGGCCGTGGCCGCGGGCACCGCGGTCTGGCTCGTGTTCGCGATGTGGGCGCACGGCTGGCTGATCGGCGTGCGGCCGTTCGGCTGACGGGCGGCGGCTCCGCAAACACAACCAGAAATGCCTGACCGGGCGCTGCGGAGCTAAGCTCCGCAGCCGTCGCCATTCCTGAACCAGGTCGCACCATGTTCCAGCCCGTTGTCCGTTCCGCTCTGGCCCTCGCGGCGCTCGTCGCGACACCAGCCCAGGCCGACACCATCACCTCGTCGGCCTCGAGCGCCGGCTCGGCGTCCAGCGCCAGCGTGTCCGACTCGCTTCGCGGGTCGAGCGACAGTTCGTCGGGCCGCCGCCAGGTGGCCGACGGCGACTACCGCGTGATCCAGGTCGCCGACGCCGCCGGCCGCCCCGGCCTGCTGCGCGTGACGCTGCGCGCGACGGCCGGCGCCGACGAGTTCGCGCTCGAACTGCCAGCGCAGGCGCTGGCCGCGCGCGGCCTCGCCGCCGGCGACATCGTGCAGGCGCGCAACCGCCCTTACGGCATCGAGTTCGCGCATGCGGCACAGGCGCCGCGCCCGCGCGAAGCCTTCTTCCTGGTGCTGGCGGACGACTGGCAGCGCGAGATCGCGCCGCGCGCGGTCGGCCTCTGAACGCGCGCCGCGCCGCTGCCGCGCTGCTGCTCGCGGGCGCGGCGCTGCCGGCCTGGGCCGGCAGCGTGGCGGGCCTGGTGTGCGGCCGCAGCGTGCCGCTCGACGCCGAGCAGCAGGACCGGCTGCTGCGCGTGGCCGACATCGTCAAACGCGAGCTCGACGCGTCGGGCGCGCGCGTGGCCCTGGTGGCGCGCTCGGGGCTGAACCTCGCGCGCCTGGGCATCCGCTACTCGCACGCCGGCGTCAGCCTCAAGGCCAGCGCCAACGCGCCGTGGTCTGTGCGGCAGCTCTACTTCGCCTGCGACGAGGGCCGGTCGCGCCTGTTCGACCAGGGCCTGCCGGGCTTCCTGTTCGGCACCGACGACCCGTCGCTCGGCTACCTGTCGATCGTGCTGCTGCCGGAGCCGGCGCAGGCGGCGCTGGAGCGCACCGCACTGGACGACGCACGCGCACTGGCGCTGCTGGGCGGCACCTACAGCGCCAATGCCTACGCGTGGGGCACGCGGTACCAGAACTGCAACCAGTGGCTGGCCGAACTGCTGGCCAGCGCCTGGGGCGACGACGCCGCCCCCACCCGTGCGCGCGCGCAGCGGTGGCTGGCCGCGCAAGGCTACGCGCCGGCCGCGGTGGACGTGGGCTCGCACCTGTGGATGCTGGCGTCGCACTTCATCCCGTGGCTGCACGCGAACGACCATCCGCAGGACGACCTGTTCGCGCTGCGCTACCGGGTCAGCCTGCCGGTGTCGATCGAGGCCTTCGTGCGCGCGCAGCACTCCGGCGCCGAGCGCATCGAGGTCTGCCACGACCGCCGGCACGTGGTGCTGCGCCGCGGCTGGGAACCGCTGGGCGACGGATGCAGGCCGGCCCCAGGAGACCGCGTGGTCGCGCTGGACTGAGTCCGGCGCCCTCGGAAGGCCACTGGCCAGGCGGCATAGGGGTCGCGCCGTTCTACTCGCCCCGCGCACAATGCGCGCGGGCCACGCCGGCCGGGAGCACCCCATGGGCAAGAACCGCATCGCCGCCGCGCAGCGCGGCCTGAACTACGCCGACTGCTACGCCGCCGCGCAGAAGCTGCGCGAG
This sequence comes from Aquabacterium sp. T101, assembly GCF_057219775.1. Taxonomy (NCBI): domain Bacteria; kingdom Pseudomonadati; phylum Pseudomonadota; class Betaproteobacteria; order Burkholderiales; family Sphaerotilaceae; genus Aquabacterium; species Aquabacterium sp. T101. The sequence goes on along the minus strand of NZ_JBXVVZ010000005.1, from coordinate 99,915 downwards.
GCCGTGCGCGCCGGACGCGCCGGGCGCGCCGGTGCCGCGCGCGGGGCGGGCGCCCCCTCCGCGCTGGCGCGCGGCACGTCGCCGCGCGGTGCCCTGGCCGCCGACGTGCTGCGCGGGCCGCTGCTGGCGCCCGGCTCGCTGACCCCGGCCGAGCGGCTGCGCACGCTCGACGGCCTGGAGCGCGTGATCGAGGGCGCCTACACCCACCTGCCGCTCAAGCGCGCGCGCTACGCGATCGACCCGGTGCAGCGCCTGCGCCTGCTGCGCGCGCGCGTGCTGGCCGACACCACGCTCGACGAACAGGCCTTCCACCACGAGCTGGCCGACATCCTGACGCGGCTGCGCGACGCGCACACGCGCTACAGCGGCCCGGTGGCGCTGAAGGACGTGTCCGCGGTGCTGCCCTTCTTCGTCGAGATGATCGGCAGCACCCAGGACCCGACCTATGTGGTCAGCCGCGTGACCGAGAACCTGGGCCCCACCTTCAAGGCCGGCGTGGTGGTGAAGTCCTGGAACGGCGTGCCGATCGACCTGGCGGTGCTGCGCTGGAGCGAGCACGAGGTCGGCGGCCGTCCCGACAGCCAGCGCGCCGCCGCCGTGCTGAGCCTGACGATGCGCTCGCTGCAGTACGGCACGCCGCCCGACGAGCACTGGGTCATCGTCGGCTACCAGGCCGTCGACGCGGCCGGCCGCGCCAGCGGCGCGCTGCAGGAGGTGCGCGTGCCCTGGCGCATCGTGATCCCGGCGCGCGCTTCGCAGCCCGACGGTGGTACCGGCGCCCGCACCGGCATGCGGCTGACGGCGGAGCGCCGCACGCAGGCGCTGCGCGTGTCGGTGAACCCGGCCGCGGCCGCGGTGCGGCAGGCCAAGATGCTGATGTTCGCGCCCCAGGTGCTGGCCGCCGCGCCGCGCGCCGCGCAGGCCCGGCGCGCCGCCGACCCGCTCGAATCGCTGCTGCCGACCACGCTGCGCGTGCAGGTGCTCGCCACGCCGGGCGGGCCGGTGGCCATGCTGCGCATCTGGGCCTTCGACCAGGAGCCCGGGCCCTATCTCAAGGAGCTCCAGCGCCTGCTGCCGCTGCTGCCGCAGCAGGGCCTGATCATCGACGTGCGCGGCAACCCCGGCGGCTACATCGAGGCCGCCGAGCGCTCGCTGCAGTTCTTCACGCCGCGCCCCATCGTGCCCACGCGCTTCTCGGTGCTGGCCACGCCGATGACGCGGGCGCTGTCGCGCATCAAGGGCTGGCCGACCGACGAGCTGGCCCCGTGGCGCGACTCGCTCGACGCCGCGGTGCGCAACGGCGAGCCGTACTCGCAGCCGCTGCCGATGACCGCGCAGGACGACTGCAACGACATCGGCCAGCTCTACGGCGGCCCGGTGGTGCTGGTGGCCGACGCGTCCACCTACTCGTCGGGCGACCTGTTCTCCGCCGGCTTCGTGGACAACCGCATCGGCCCCTTCGTCTGCGTCGGCGAGGCCACCGGTGCCGGCGGCGCCAACGTGTGGAACTACACCGACCTGCGCAGCGCCTTCGCCGGCACCGACCTGGCGCTGCCGCTGCTGCCCGACGGCATCGGCCTGTCGCTGTCGATGCGGCGCGCCACGCGCAGCGGCCCAAGCGAGGGCCTGCAGATCGAGGACGTGGGCGTGTCGCCACCCGACCCGGCCGACCGCTACGCGATGACGCGCGACGACCTGCTGCACGACAACCGCGACCTGATCGCGCACTGCCTGAAGCGGCTGCGCGCGCTGCCGCTCACCGGCCTGACGGCGGAACTGCGCAGCCGGCCGCGCCGCGCCGCCATCACGACGCAGGGCCTGGACCGCGTGGACCTGACGATCGACGGCGTGCCGCAGGCGTCGCTGACCGCTGCCAACGGCCGCGTGCTCGAGGTGGCGCTGGCGGCGACGGCGCGCCGACTCGACCTGGCCGGCGTGAAGGCGGGCGCCGTGGTGCAGCGGCGCCGCATCGACCTGCGCGACTGAGCCGGGCCGTCGCGCGCCGGCTCAGTCCACCCGCGGCGGCGCCTCGCGCACCGGGTCGTCGCGGTCGCGGGTGGCGAACTGCGCCAGCGCCACGCCGGCCAGCGTGAGCAGCGCGCCGCCGACCTTGACGGCCGTGAAGCGTTCGCCAGTGGCCCACCAGGCCACGGCGCCGGCCACCAGCGGCATCAGGTACTGCAGCGGCGCGGTGCGGCCCACGCCGCGCTGCTCGTTGACCCAGCCCCAGACGATCCAGCCGAGGAAGGCCGACACGAGGCTGGCCCACAGCAGCAGCGCCCAGTGCAGCGCGCCCATCGTGGCCCAGGGCGCGTGCAGCGCCGCGGGCAGGCCGCCCAGCACCAGCAGCGGGCTGCCGGCCAGCGTGGCGTAGGCCATCACCGCCACGCCGCCGTGGCGCTGGATCAGCGGCTTGCTCATCACCGTGTAGTAGGAGAACAGCGACGCCGCGACCAGCAGCATCAGGTCGCCGCCGGTGGCCGCCCACTGGCGGCCGATCAGCTTGTCGGACAGGAAGGCCAGCACGCCGACCGCGGCCAGTGCCACGCCGCCCACCTGTCCGCGCGTCAGCCGCTCGAGCCCGGCCCCATGCAGGATCAGCAGCGTGAACACCGGGCCGCAGGCCATGATCAGCGCGCTGGAGAACGCGGTGGACCAGTGGATGCCGAAGGTGACCATGCCCACGTGCAGCGAATGCGCCAGCACCCCCAGCCACGCCAGGCGCAGCACGTCCGCGCGCGGCAGCCGCGGCCAGCGCCCGCCGTTGACGTACAGCAGCAGCAGCGCGGCACAGGCCGGCATCATCAGGTAGCGCGCGAAGAGGAACGCGGCCGGCGGCAGCACGCCGAACAGCGTCTTCTGCACCGTGAAGTTGGCGCCCCACACCGCCACCACTGCGATGCCCGCGAACAGCGCCAGACGGGCGGCCGGAAGGTCGGTCGCGCTCGCAGCGGGCACGGTGTCGATGCGGTCGGGCGCGGGCATGGAGCGACCCATTGTGCCGCCGCGGCCTCGGCCGGCCGCCGCGGGCTCAGGGCCGCACGTAGACCAGCGCGGTGCGCGGCGGCACGGTCAGGCGCCCGCTGGCGGCGTCGAAGGCCGACTCGCGCGCCGGCCGCGGGTCCGCCGCCGCGGCATCGCGGTGCACCGGGTGCAGCACGAAGGCCTTGCCGCGCGCCGCCGGCACGTCCACCGTGCGGGCCTGCGTGTCGGCATTGATGGCGTACACCAGTTCGCGCCACTGCGCGCCGGGCAGGCCCTGGCCGTCGAGGTGGCCCACCACCACGCGCGGCTCCTGTGCCGGCCCGCTGTTCGGGAAGCTCAGCCGCTGCTGCACCTGGGCGGCGGTGCGCAGGCGAAACAGCGTCGAGCCCGAGCGGATGCGCAGCAGGTCGGCCACCGCGTCGCGCGTCCACGCGATGTGCTCCGGCGCCGGCCGGATCGACGCCGCCGCCGCCAGCAGCGGCTGCATCACCGGCCAGTGCTCGCGGTTGTCGCGCTCGGGCGGCAGGCCGGCGCCGAAGCCGTTGTCCTGCAGCGTCCAGTCGAGGCGGTTGAACCAGTCGCCCGAGTCGTAGCTGTTGCGGTCCAGGCTCTTGCTGCGCAGGATCTCCTGGCCGGCATGCAGGTAGGCCACGCCCTGGCTGAAGGCCACCAGCGCGGCGCCCAGCACCTGCACGCGGGCCCGGTCCTCGCGGCCCGTGTCGCGCGGCAGCTTGGTGACGTTGTTGTCGAACAGGGTCTGGTTGTCGTGGTTCTCGACGTAGTTCACCACCTCGGTGGGCTGGCTGGCGTAGCCCGCGCCCTGGCCGCCGTAATCCACGCGCGACGCGGCCACGCGCGCGCCGCTGCGGTCGGTGAACTCGAAGCCCTCGAGCGTGCCGGCCAGGCCCACGCGCAGCAGGTCGGCCTGGCGCGCCAGCCGGTCGAGGTCGACGCCGCCGTGGATCCAGCCGAGGTTGCGCACGGTGTCCTCGGGGCTGCCCCAGGCGCTGCCGCGCGCGGCGTCGCGGCCGCGGTCGCTGAAGGTGGCGATGCCGCTGCCGTTGAGGCTGCGCTGCGCGGCCTGCACGAAGCGCGCGCCGTCCTTCACCTCGCCGAAGTTCCAGCCCTCGCCGATCAGGTGCACGCGCCGGCCGGCGGCACGGTCCACCGCGCGCTGCAGGCGCAGCATCGCGTCGCGCGGCTGGTGGCCCATCAGGTCGAAGCGCATCGAGTCGATGCGGTAGTGGCGCACCCAGACCACGGCCGAGTCGATCATCAGCCGCTCCATCATGCGGTGCTCGGTGGCGGTGTTGTCGCAGCAGGTGCTGCGCTCGACCGCCCCCTTGGCGTCGAGGCGGTGGTAGTAGCCGGGCACGATGCGGTCGAGCACCGAGCGCGGATGCTGGCCCGACGCCGTGGTGTGGTTGTAGACCATGTCCATGCCCACGCGCAGCCCGAGCCGGTGCAGCGCCAGCACCATGGCGCGGAACTCGCGCACGCGCACGGCGCCGTCGGCGGCGTCGGTGGCGAAGCTGCCTTCGGGCGCGTTGAAGTGCCACGGGTCGTAGCCCCAGTTGAAGCAGTCGGTGCCCGCGCCGGCCATCACGGCCGCCTGCTGCGCCGGGCTGTCGGGCGCGGCCGCCGGCACGTCCGGCGAGGTGCAGCTGCGCTCGGGCACGGTGGCCAGGTCGAACACCGGCAGCAGATGCACGTCGGTGACGCCGGCCGCCGCCAGCCGCGCGAGGTGGCGCATGCCCGGCGACGCGGCATGGGTGAAGGCGAGGTACTTGCCGCGGTGCGGCGGCGGCACGCCCGCGTCGCCGGCCGAGAAGTCGCGCACCGACAGCTCGTAGATCACCAGGTCGGTGGCGGCGTTCACCGCCGGCAGCCGCGGGCGCGGCCCGTGCCAGCCCGGCGGTGCCAGCGCCGGCGCGTCGAGGTCGGCCACGTAGGAGCGCAGGGAGTCGGCGCCGAGCGACACCGAGTACGGATCGGTGACGAGGTTGCGCACCAGGCCGCGACCCGGCACGAACACGTCCACCAGGAAGGCGTAGTGGCGGCCCGCGCCGACCCCGGCCGGGCGCGCCGACCAGACGCCGGTGCGAGCGTCGCGGGCCATCGGCCGCACCGACGCGGCCGGCGCGTCGGCGCCCGCGTACACGCACAGCGCCACGCGCTGCGCCGTGGGCGCCCAGACCGAAAAGCGCGTGCCGCCGCGCTGCAGCTGCGCACCGAGCGCCGGCGCCTGCGCCGCGGCGGCGTACAGCGCGTCCAGCGCGCCGGCACCCTGCAGCGCGGTGGCGGCCTGCACGCGGCCCTGCGCGTCCTCGCGCACCAGCATCACCTGCCCGCGCAGCAGATCGGCGACGCGGGCACGGTCGGCCGGGCGCACCGTCAGCACCGCCCCCGGCCCGATGTGCGAGAAGCGCCGCGCCGAGTCCACCGGCGCGGCGGCGGCCGCAGCGTCCAGCACGAGCGCAGCGTCCACGCCGTCGGCTGGCGCGCCCTCGGTCAGGCGCAGCTGGCCGGTGCGCGACTGCAGCAGGCGAAAGCGCTGCGTGGCATCGGCGGCGGCGCCGGCCCAGCGCAGCCGGGTGCCGTCGAGCCAGGCCGCGCGCGCCTCGGCCCAGGCCGGCGGCATCGGGAGGGCGGCGTGAAGCACGGTCTCGTGGCCGGCGTCGCAGGCCGACAGGCCCGCGGCGGGATGCGGGTGGGCCGCCGGCCCGGCGGCCGGGCTCGGCAGCGCGGCCAGCACCATCAAGGCGGCGAAGGCGGCACGGACGTTCGGGTTCATGCCCGCCAGCTTAACGAAGCAAAACTACATCGCCAATCGGGGTTCATTGCGGGTGATCCATAGTGGACCTGTAGCCAAGCTACATGCAGGATCGGCGCCGATGCTGACAACGACCCTTCGGCGGGCGACCGCCCTCACGGTGCTGGCTGCCGCGGTAGGCGCCTGCCTCGCGGCGCCGGCGCCGGCCGACCTGTCGCCGGTGCCGGCCACGGCCACGCCGGTGACCCTGCCGCCCGGCTGGCACCACGGCGCCTTCATGGAGGTGTTCGTCCGTGCCTACCAGGACAGCGACGGCGACGGCGTGGGCGACCTGCCCGGCCTGATCTCGCGCCTGGACTACCTGAAGGACCTGGGCGTGCGCGGCCTGTGGCTGATGCCGATCCAGGCCAACGCCGACGGCGACCACGGCTACGCCACGCGCGACTTCCGCAGCGTGGCGCCGGAGTACGGCACGCTGGCCGACTTCGACCGGCTGGTCCGCGAGGCCGGGCGGCGCGGCATCGGCGTGATCATCGACTACGCGGTCAACCACGCCGCCGCCGAGCACCCGCTGTTCGTCGCCGCCCGCGCCGACGCGAAGAGCCCGTGGCGCGACTGGTTCGTGTTCGCCGACGAGGCGCCGCAGGGCTGGGACATCTGGGGCAAGAACCCCTGGTACTGGAACGGCCCGACGAGCTGGAGCTTCCGCGGCGAGGCGCGCGACACGCCGCCGGGGCCGCCCGGCGCGCGCGACTTCTACTTCGGCACCTTCGGGCCGCACATGCCGGACTTCAACCTGCGCAAGCCCGAGGTGGTGGACTACCACCTCGACAGCCTGCGCTTCTGGCTCAACCGCGGCCTGGCCGGCTACCGCCTCGACGCGGTGCCGCACCTGGTGGAGAACAACGCGAAGGACTGGAACGACCAGCCCGAGAGCCGCGCCCTCACCCACCGCATCGCGCAGATGATCCGCGCCTACCCGAACCGCTACGTGGTGTGCGAGGCCACCGCCGCCCCGCAGGACTGGGGCGACCCGGCCGTGTGCGGCGGCGCATTCGCCTTCGGCTACGTGCACCACTTCGTCGACGCGGCGCGCGGCAAGGCGGAATCGGTGGCAAAGCTGGCCGACTACTACCGCACGGCGCGGCCGACGATGGCCACCTTCGTCTCCAACCACGACAGCTTCGCCGGGCCGCGGCTGTGGAACCAGCTGCGCGGCGACGAGGCGCGCTACAAGCTGGCGGCCGCGGCCTACCTGCTGCAGCCGGGCACGCCGTACATCTACTACGGCGAGGAGATCGGCCAGGCCAATGCCGAAGCCCCCGGCATGGCGGCGGACCATCCGATCCGCTCGCCGATGAGCTGGGCGCCCGACCCGCGCACGGGCGGCTTCACGCGCGGCACGCCGTTCCGGCCGCTGGCGCCGAACCTCGCGACGCACAACGTACAGGCGCAGCGCGCCGACCCCGGCTCGATCCTCAACTTCTATCGCGCGATGCTGGCGCTGCGCAACACGCGGCCGTCGATCGCCCGCGGCAGCTTCGAGCGGTCGTTCGCCGACGGCACGGTGCTGGGCTTCCAGCGTGCACTCGGCCGCGAGCGCACGCTGGTGCTGATCAACTTCGGCACTGAGGCACGGCGCGTGCAGGTGCCGGGCCTGCGCGCCGGCGCCGGCCTGCGCCGCCTGCACGGGCCGCGCGGCGCGCCGCTGACGCTGCCGCCGCTGTCGGTGCGCGTGTTCGACGTACGCTAGCGCGGTGCCACGGTCCCGCGGGCGCAGGGCCGTGTCATCGCTTCACGCCGGGTTGGCCGCGCGCCGGCCCCCGGTGGCCAGCGCGACGCCGCGGCGCAGCAGGCGCCACACGAGTCGCAGGAACACCAGCGTGGCCAGCGCCTCGCCGAGCGTCAGCGCGAATGCGACGAACGGGTTCCAGCGCTCGGCCCGGGCGTGGAACTTGGCGATCGCCGAGTCGCGCTTGATCTCGATGGAATCGTAGAAGCTCGGGATCACCAGCAGCGTCAGCAGCGTGGAGGTGATCGTGCCGCCGATGATGGCCACCGCCATCGGGCGGTAGAACTCGCCGCCCTCGCCCACGCCGATGGCCACCGGCAGCATGCCGGCGATCAGCGCGAAGGTGGTCATCAGGATCGGACGGAAGCGCTTGCGGCCCGCATGCATCAGCGCCTCCTCGCGCGGCACGCCGGCACGTTCCTCGGCGCGCGCGGCGTCCAGCAGCAGGATCGCGTTCTTGGCCACAAGACCCACCAGCATGATCACGCCGATGAAGCTCATCAGGTTGAGCGTGTTCTTCGTGGCCAGCAGCGCGATCACGACGCCGATGAACGACAGCGGCAGCGACACCATCACCGGCAGCGGCGCGGTGAACGAGCCGAACTGCATCACCAGCACGAGGTACATCAGCGCCACGCCCGAGACCAGCGCCACGCCGAGGTTGCGGAACACCTCCTGCTGGTCGCGCGAGGCGCCGGCCAGCTCGAGCCCGTAGCCCTGCGGGAACGGGATCTCGCGCGCGATCTTCAGCGCGTCGGCGGTCACCTCGCCGGGAGAGCGGCCCTGCGCATTGGCACTGACCGAGATCGTGCGCTTGCCGTCGGAATGCTGGATCTGGCTCGGCGCCTTGCCGATGGTGACGGTGGCGATCTGGTCCAGCGGCACGATGCGGTTGGTGCCGCTGATGGCGATGGGCAGGCGCTCGATGTTGCTGGCATCGACCCGGTCCTCGGGGGCCAGGCGCACCGACACGTCGCGCGTCTCGCCATTGGGGTCGACCCAGTCGCCCACCTCGACGCCCGCGAAGGCCACGCGCAGCGCCTGCGCCGCGTCGGCCACCGAGATGCCCAGCGAATTCGCCAGGCCGCGGTCGAGCTCGATCTTGAGCTCGTCCTGCGGGTCCTGCTCGGACAGGCCCACGTCCACCGCGCCGGGCACCTGGCGCAGCTTGGCCATGAACTCGTTGGTGATCTCCAGCAGCTTGCGCGAGTCGGTGCCGGTGAAGCGGATCTGCACCGGCTTCTGCGCGCCCATGTTCAGGTCCTCGAGCACCACGTACTCGGCGCCCACCAGGCGCGCGGTCTGGGCACGCAGGTCCTGCGCCACCTCGGTGAGCTTGCGCTTGCGTTCCCACACCTTGCCGATGTCCACGTAGATGCGGCCACCGGCGGCGTTGACGTTGCTGTTGGTCGCCTTGGTCTCGGGCAGCGTGCGCGCCAGCGTGGCGGCGGCCTCGACCTTGAGCTTGTTGTAGGCCAGGCTCGACGAGGCCGGCGTGCGCACGTCGATCGCGATCACGCCGTAGTCGGACGTGGGCAGGAAGCTCGAACCGACCTTGGTGGCGGCCAGCACGATGGCCAGCACGAAACTCGCGAAGGCCAGCAGGAACATCCAGGTGCGATGGTGCAGCGCCCAGGCGATGACATGGCCGTAGCGGTCGGCCTGGCGGTCGAACCACTGGTTGAACCGCTGCAGCAGCAGGCTGATGCCCGTCTTGGGCGCCTCGTGGTGCCCCGGCGGGTCGCCCCAGTAGGCCGACAGCATCGGGTCGAGCGTGAAGCTGATGAACAGGCTCACCAGCACCGAGGCCACGACCGTCAGGCCGAAGGGGCGGAACCATTCGCCGGTGACGCCGGGGATGAAGGCCACCGGCACGAACACCGCGACGATGGCGAAGGTGGTGGCGGCCACCGCCAGCCCGATCTCGGCCGTGCCCTTGAGCGCCGCGGTGCGCCGGTCGGCGCCGCGCTCCATGTGGCGCACGATGTTCTCCCGCACCACGATCGCGTCGTCGATCAGCACGCCGATGGCCAGCGACAGGCCCAGCAGGCTCATGAAGTTGAGCGAGAAGCCGCACAGCCATACCGCGATGAAGGCCGCGATCACCGACGTGGGCAGCGACAGCGCGGTGATCAGCGTCGAGCGCCACGAGTTCAGGAACATGTAGACCACGAACACCGTCAGGCCGGCGCCGAACACCAGCGCATGCACCACGTTGTTCAGGCTGTTCTGCGCGTCCTTGCCGCCGTCCTGCGTCACTTCCAGCGTGGTGCCCGCAGGCAGCGTCTTGCCGATGTCGGCCACCAGCTTTCGCACCTCGTCGGCCACGCCCACGGTGCTGGCGTCGCGCGACCGCGTGACCGACAGGCCCACGTTGGGGTTGCCGTTGCGCACCGAGTGGCCGGTGACCTCGGCGAAGCCGTCGGCCACGGTGGCCACCTGGCCCAGGCGCACGATCTGCTCGCCGCGCCGCCGCACCACCATCTGCTCGAACTGCGCCGGCGACTCGATGCGGCCGACCAGGCGGATGCTCTGGTCTTCCAGCGAGCCGCGCACCTTGCCCACCGGCGCGGTGGTGTTCTGCGCGCGCAGCGCGTTGACCACCTCGGTGACCGAGATCTCGAACTCGCGCAGCTTCTCGGCATGCAGCAGCACCGACAACTCGCGCCGCAGCGCGCCGTTGACGTTGACCGTGGCCACGCCGGCAATGCCGCGGAAGCGGTCGGCCAGGTCGTCCTCGGCCAGGCGCGAGATCTCGGCATGCGACAGCACCGTCGACGACAGCGCCAGCTGCATGATCGGCTGCGCACTCGGGTCCAGCCGCGTGATCACCGGCTCGCGGATCTCCGTGGGCAGCTTGTGCCGCACGGTGCCGATGGCGTTGCGCACCTCGTCAGCGGCCTCGATCATGTTCTTGTCGAAGTTGAAGAACATGACGAACTGCGCGCTGCCTTCGCGCGCGGTGGCCGCCACGCGGTCCACGCCGGAGATGGTCTGGATCGACTTCTCGATCCGGTTGATCACCTCGCGCTCGGCCGTCTCCGGCGACGCGCCGGGATAGACGATGGTGACGACGAGGATCGGCTGCTCGACGTCGGGGATCTGGTTGACGCGCAGCTTGGTCAGGGCCAGCAGGCCCAGGCCCATCAGCGCGATGATGATCACGATCATCGACACCGGGCGCTTGACGCTGAAGTCGGACAGGAACATGGTGCGGCTCCCCTGACGCTAGCGGGCGGCCGACGCGGCGGACGCTGCGGCGGGCGCCGCAGTCGGCCGGGTGCGTTCGGAGCGCTGGCCCGGCACCAGCGTGCTGCCGGGGTTGCGCAGGATCACGTCGCCCTCGGCCAGGCCGCCGCGCAAGGGCCACTCGCCACTGCGCGCGTCGCGCTCGCCGAGCTGCACCGGCACCAGCGCCAGCACCCCGTCGGCGCCCACGCGCCACACCCGCGTCTGGCCGTCGCGGCGCACGATCGAGCCTTCGGCCACCATCGGCACCGCGGCGGCGCTGCCCTCGATGCGGCCCTCGGCATACAAGCCCGCCACACGCGGCGCGCGTGCCGGGTCGTCGAAGCTCACCAGCACTTCCACCTGGCGCGTCACGTTGTTGGCCGAGGCGTCGACGCGCTGCACCTTGCCGGCGAAGACCACGTCCGCGACGCCGTTGACGCGGAAGGTGACGCGCTGGCCGGGCCGGATCTCGCTCATGCGGTCGGCCGACACCAGGCCCTCGAAGCGCATCGAGCGCGGGTCGATCACCTTGAGCAGTTCCTTGCCGACCTGGGCGGTGTCGCCCACCGAGGCCTTGCGCTCGCTGACGACGCCGTCGAACGGCGCGCGCACCTCGGTGCGCCGCAGCTGCTGCTGTGCGCTCACCACGCGCGAGCGCGCCGACACCAGCTCGCTCTGGGCGGCGTTGCGACGGCCCTCGGCGTCGTCCAGTGCCTGGACCGAGGTCATGCCCTGGGCCTGCAGCGTCTTCAGGCGCTCGACCTGGCGCTGTGCCTGCTCGAAGGCCTGCTGCGCGGCGCGCAGGCCCGCCTCGGCCGACTGCAGCGACTCGCGGATCGAGGTGTCGTCCAGTCGCATCAGCAGCTCGCCCTTCTTCACCGCCTCGCCGTTGCCCTTGAGCAGCTGCGTGACGACGGCGGCCACCTCGGCGCGCAGGTCGGCGCGCTTCTCGGGCTGCACCGACCCGGTGATCACCGGCCCGTTGCCGACGCCGCCGAGCGAGATGGTGCGCAGGTCCTCGGGGGCCAGCAGCAGCACCGGGGCCGACGCGGCCCTGGCGCTGGCGGCGGGGGCCGACGCGGCGGCGGCGGGCTTGGCCGCGTCCGGGGCCGGTGCGCCCTTGCCGCAGGCGGCAAGCAGGGTGGCGGCCAGGCAGCCGAGGGCGGCGGTACGGAACGAAAGCATCTCGGGGTCTCCGGAGATCGTGGAGCGCCGGGTGGGCGCGTCTGGGGTTCGGGGATGGGCGCGCAAGCTTACCCGCGGTCCTGCCACGGCCACCCCCCTCATGCGATGAATCGACGGCCGCACGCCGCGGACGGCAGCCGGCCCGCGCGGAAGGTCGGCGCGCCCGCGCCGTGCCGCCGGGCGCGGCAGCAGGGCCCGCTCAGGGCGCGTCCGCCGGCCGCGTGCGCCCGCTCACGTGCGCCATCAGGGCCAGCACGCGCGCCGGCTCGTCGCCCAGCATCGACGGCTCGAAGCGCCAGCTCCAGTTGGCCGGCGTCAGCGTGCCCGGCAGGTTCATTCGGTGCTCGGTGGGCAGGCCCAGCACGTCCTGCAGCGGGAACACCGCCAGCTTCGACACCGAATTCATGCAGGCGCGGATCGCCGCCCAGTGGAAGTCGTGCCCGCCGCAGGCCAGGTAGCTGCCGGCGAAGTGGCGCTCGCGCTCCGTGGCGCCGTGCCACCAGCCGCAGGCGGTGTCGGTGTCGTGGGTGCTGGTGTAGACGATGGTGTCGGGCGCGTAGTTGTGCGGCAGGAACTCGTGCGTGCCGTCGCCGCCGAAGCCGAAGATCAGCACCTTCATGCGCGGGAAGCCGCAGCCCTCGATCAGCTCGACCACGTCGGGCGTGATCAGGCCCAGGTCCTCCGCGATGATCGGCAGCCGGCCGAGCTGCTTCTCGATGGCGCGGAACAGCGGCAGGCCCGGCCCGGTGACCCAGCGCCCCACCTTTGCCGTGGGCGACGACGCCGGGATCTCCCAGTAGCCCGCGAAGCCGCGGAAGTGGTCGATGCGCACGATGTCGGCCTGCGCCAGCACGCGCTTCACGCGCGCCGTCCACCAGGCGTAGTCCTCGGCGGCCATGCGGTCCCAGCGGTAGATCGGGTTGCCCCAGCGCTGGCCTTCGGGGCCGAGCGGGTCGGGCGGCACGCCGGCGATCACCGTGGGCAGGCCGTCGTCGCCCAGCTCGTACAGGTCCGGCCGCGACCAGACGTCGGCGCTGTTGTCGGCGACGTAGATCGGGATGTCGCCGATGAGCGAGATGCCTCGCTCGTTGGCGTAGGCCTTGAGGGCGCGGCACTGCTCGTCCCAGCACCACTGCACGAAGCGCCAGTGGTCGATCTCGGTGGCATGCTGCGTGCGCGCCTGCGCCAGCGCCGCGGCGTCGCGGCGGCGCAGCGGCAGCGCCCAGTCCCACCAGGGCTTCATGCCGTGCGCGTTGAACAGCGCCATGAACAGCGCGTACTCGTCGAGCCAGCCGGCCTCGCGCTCGCACCAGGCGGCGAAGGCGGCGCGCTCGGGCGCCGTGGCGCGGGCGAAGAAGCCGGCCGAGGCGCGGCGCAGCTGCGCGTCGCGCCAGGGGATCACGCGCGGGAAGTCCACCCGCGTGGCGGGGAACGGCGCGTGGGGCGGCGTCACCGCGTCGAGCCAGCCGCGCTCGACCAGCGGCTCCAGCGCCACCATCAACGGGCTGCCGGCAAAGGCCGACGGGCTCTGGTAGGGCGAGTCGCCCGGGCCCACCGGCGTGGTCGGCAGCCACTGCCACAGGGTCTGGCCGGCACGCGCCAGCCAGTCCACGAAGCGGTAGGCGTCGGGACCGAAGTCGCCCACGCCATGCGGCCCGGGCAGCGAGGTCACGTGCAGCAGGATGCCCGCGGCGCGGGCGGCGAAGGGCTGGTCGTTCATGGCGTGTCGGCAGGGTCGTGGCCGCGCAGCACCACCAGCGCATGCGCGGGCACCGTCAGCGGCTTGTGCGGCACCGGGGCCGCCAGCACGCCGGACGTGTCCAGCGCGGGCTCCCAGCGGCCGGGCGGCAGCACGAAGGGCACGGGCTGCGGTTCGGGGTTGAAGGCGATCAGCAGGTGGCGGCAGCCTTCGGTGCGCGCGGCGGGCTCGTGCAGCCGCCGCGGCGACGCGTCGATGCGGCAGGCGAACGCATGCTGCGCGCCGTCGTGCCAGTCGTGCACCTGCATGTCGTGGCCCGTCGGCGCGAGCCACACCACGCTGCGCTCGCCGGGCGCGGCGGGCACGTGCTGGAACCAGCGGTCGTGGTGCAGGGCCGGCTCGGCGCGGCGCAGCGCGAGCACGCGCTGCACGAAGGCGATCAGCTCGCGGTCGGCCTGCGCCCAGTCGAGCCAGCCCACCGCGTTGTCCTGGGCATAGGCGTTGTTGTTGCCCTGCTGGCTGTTGGCGAACTCGTCGCCGGCCAGCAGCATCGGCGTGCCCTGGGCCAGCAGCAGCGTGGCCAGCAGCGCGCGGCGCACGCGGTCGCGCTGCGCGCGCACGGCCGCGTCGTCGCTCGGGCCCTCGGGGCCGAACGGGTTGGCCGGCTCGTCGTCGCGGCCGTCGCGGTTGTCCTCGCCGTTGGCGTGGTTGTGCTTGCGCGCGTAGCTGGTGAAGTCCGCCAGCGTGAAGCCGTCGTGCGCGCTGATGTAGTTGACGCTGGCCAGCGGCGAGCGCCGGCCGTGGTGGAACAGGTCGCTCGACGCGGTGAAGCGGCGCGCGAACTCGCCGCGCCCCACGCCGCGCTGCAGCCAGTAGCGCCGCACGGTGTCGCGGAACTTATCGTTCCACTCCATCCAGCGGCCGGGGAAGCGGCCGACCTGGTAGCCCTCGGGGCCGGTGTCCCAGGCCTCGGCGATCAGGTGCGCGCGGGCGAGCACCGGGTCCTGCGCCAGCGCGGCGAAGAACGGCGCATGCGCATCGAAGTGGTGGCGCGTGCGGCCGAGCACCGGCGCGAGGTCGAAGCGGAAGCCGTCCACGCCCATCTCCTGCACCCAGTAGCGCAGCGAGTCGAGCACGAACTGCGTCACGCGCGGGTGCGCCACGTTGAGCGTGTTGCCGCAGCCGGTCCAGTTCTCGGCGCGGCTGCGGTCGTCCGCGGCCAGCCGGTACCACGCCGCGTTGTCCAGGCCGCGCATCGACAGCGTCGGGCCCATCTCGCTGCCTTCGGGCGTGTGGTTGTAGACCACGTCGAGCACCACTTCCAGCCCGGCGTCGTGCAGCGCGGCGACCATGGCCCGGAACTCGGCCGCCACCGCGGTGGGGTCGCTGCGGTCGCAGGCGGCGTGGCGCGGGTCCGGGCAGAAGAAGCCCAGCGTGTTGTAACCCCAGTAGTTGACGAGGCCCTGGTCCACCAGCGCCGGTTCGTCGAGGTGGTAGTGCACCGGCAGCAGCTCGATCGTCGTCACGCCCAGCGCCTTGAAGTGCGCGATCGCCGCCGGATGCGCGAGCCCGGCGTAGGTGCCGGCCAGCGCCGGCGGCAGGCCGGGCAGGGTCTTGCCGAAGCCCTTGACGTGCATCTCGTAGATCACCTGCTCGCGCGGCGGGATGCGCGGCGCGTTCAGCGCCCCGGCCGCCACTGCGGGCGGCGGCGCCACGCGGGCCTTCAGCGCCCGCAGCGCGTTGTCGCGCGTGTCGAACGAGCGCGTGCCGTCGGGGTGGCCGAGTTCGTAGCCGTGGTGCTCGGCATGCCAGCCGAAGCGGCCGACGATCTCGCGCGCCCAGGGGTCGAGCAGCAGCTTGTGCGGGTTGAAGCGGTGGCCGCGCTCGGGCTCGTAGGGGCCGTGGGCGCGCAGGCCGTACACGAGACCCGGCCCGACGCCGGGCAGGAAACCGTGGAACACGCCGTCGGCGCCCGCATGCAGCGGGTAGCGGCGCAGCTCGCGCGCGCCGTCGGCGTCGAACACGCACAGCTCCACCTGGGTGGCGTGGTCGGAAAAGACTGCGAAGTTGACGCCGCCGTCGCGCGCCAGCGATCCGAAGGGTTCGGCCCGGCCTTCCTGCAGCCGGTCGGGGAGTTTCATCGGCATGGTCGTCTACGCGGGCACGAGATAGAGCGCCGCCAGCGGCGGCAGCATGAGTTCGATGGACTGGTCGCGGCCGTGGCTCCCTACCGCCTGCACGGGCAGCGGGTGCGCTCCGTTGCCGAGGTTGCTGCCGCCATAGAAGACCGAGTCGGTGTTGAGCGCCTCGCGCCAGGCGGCGTGGCCGGGCGGCACGCCCAGGCGCATCGCCGGCCGCGGCACCGGCGTCATGTTGCACACCACCAGCGCCTCGTCGCCGGCGCCATCGCGGCGCACCCAGGCGTAGACGGAACGTTCGGCGTCGTGCGCGTCGATCCAGTCGAAGCCGGCGGCCTGCGTGTCCAGCCGGTGCAGCGCGGGCCGCTCGCGCATCAGCGCGTTGAGGTCGCGCACGAGGCGCTGCACGCCGGCATGCGGCTCGTGCTGCAGCAGCCACCACGGCAGCTCGGCGTCGTGGTTCCACTCGGTGCCCTGGGCGAACTCCTGGCCCATGAACAGCAGCTTCTTGCCCGGGTGGCCCCACATGAAGCCGTAGTAGGCGCGCAGGTTGGCGAAGCGCTGCCACTCGTCGCCGGGCATGCGGCCGAGGATCGAGCCCTTGCCGTGCACCACCTCGTCGTGCGACAGCGGCAGCACGAAGTTCTCCGAGAAGGCGTAGACGAGGCCGAAGCTCATCTTGTCGTGGTGCCAGCGCCGGTGCACCGGGTCCTGCCGCACGTACTCCAGCGTGTCGTGCATCCAGCCCATGTTCCACTTGTAGTGGAAGCCCAGGCCGCCGGCGAAGGTGGGCGCGCTGACGCCCGGGAACGCGGTGCTCTCCTCGGCCAGCGTGATCGCGCCCGGGCACTCCTGCCCCAGCACCTCGTTCGTGCGGCGCAGGAACGCGATCGCCTCCAGGTTCTCGCGCCCGCCCTGGGCATTGGGGATCCACTGGCCGGGCTCGCGCGAGTAGTCGCGGTAGAGCATCGACGCCACCGCGTCCACGCGCAGGCCGTCCAGGCCGAACTGCTCCACCCAGTACAGCGCGCTGCCGACGAGGAAGTTGCGCACCTCGTGGCGGCCGAAGTTGTAGATCAGCGTGTTCCAGTCGCGGTGGAAGCCCTCGCGCGGGTCCGCGTACTCGTACAGCGCGCTGCCGTCGAAGCGCGCCAGGCCGTGCGCGTCGGACGGGAAGTGCGCCGGCACCCAGTCCAGCAGCACGCCCAGCCCCTGCGCGTGGCAGGCCTGCACGAAGCGGCGCAGGCCGTCGCCCGAACCGAAGCGCGCGCTCGGCGCGTATAGGCCCAACGTCTGGTAGCCCCACGAGCCGTCGAACGGGTGCTCGCTCACCGGCAGCAGCTCCACGTGCGTGAAGCCCTGCGCGGCGGCATAGGCCGGCAGCGACGCGGCCAGCTCGTCCCAGCTGTAGAGCCGACCGTCCGGATGGCGGCGCCACGAGCCGGCATGCAGCTCGTAGATCGACATCGGTGCGTGGCGCCCGTTGGCCGCCGCGCGCTGCGCGTCCAGCGGCCGCGGCGCCACCAGCGGCGGCGCCACCACGCTCGCGGTGGCCGGCCGCAGCTCGGCCGCACGCGCATACGGGTCCGCCTTGTGCGGCAACACCTCGCCCGCCTGGGTGCGGATCTCGAACTTGTAGCGGTCGCCCGCGGCCATGTGCGGCACGAACAGCTCCCACACGCCGCCACCGCCGCGCGAGCGCATCGGGTGGCGCCGGCCGTCCCAGGCGTTGAAGTCGCCCACCACCGACACGCGCGCCGCGTTCGGCGCCCACACCGCGAAGCGCACGCCGTCCACGCCCTGCACGGCCACCGGATGCGCACCAAGGAAGGTGTAGGGCCGCAGGTGCGTGCCCTCGCCGAAGAAGTGCAGGTCGGCGTCGCCCACCTGCGGACCGAAGGCGTAGGCGTCGGCATACAGGCCCTCGCCGCCACCGGCCCAGCGCACCGCCAGCCGGTGCTCGAAGCGCTTGCGCCGCCGCGGCACGACGCCCTCCCACAGCCCGCCGTCGCCGCGCGGCGCCAGCACCGCCACGCGGCGGCCGCTGCCGGCGTCATGCACCGCCACCTCGGCCGCGCCGGGCAGCATGGCGCGCACCCACAGGCGCCCGTCGGCGTCGGCGTGCAGGCCGAGCACCGCGAACGGGTCCGCGTGGCGCGCTTCGGCCAGGGCCGCGACGTCGGCGTCGTCGAGCATGGGCGCGCGGCGGTCGGCCCGGATCAGCGCCGCGCCGGCGCCGTCCAGACCTTCTCGACGTACTCGCGGATGGTGCGGTCCGACGAGAACGGCCCCATCGCCGCCACGTTGAGGATCGCGCGCCGCGCCCACGCCGGCGGGTCGCGCCACAGCGCGTCCACGCGCGCCTGCGTGGCCACGTAGTCGGCGAAGTCGGCCATCAGCATGTAGGTGTCGCGGTTGAGCAGGGCCTCGATCATGCCGCGGTAGCGCTCGGGCTCGCCGGGCGAGAAGGCGCCGCCGGCGATGGCGTCGAGCACCGCCTTGAGCGTGCGGTTCTCCTCCACGTACAGCCGCGCGTCGTAGCCGAGCTGTTTGATGCGCGCCACCGCGTCGGCGCGCAGGCCGAACACGAACATGTTCTCCTCGCCCATCGACTGCGCCATCTCGATGTTGGCGCCGTCCCAGGTGCCGATGGTCAGCGCGCCGTTGAGCGCGAACTTCATGTTGCCGGTGCCCGAGGCCTCGGTGCCGGCCGTGGAGATCTGCTCCGACAGGTCGGCCGCCGGCAGGATCACCTCGGCCAGCGACACGCTGTAGTTGGGCAGGAACACCACCTTGAGCCGGTCGCCCACGCGCGGGTCGCTGTTGACCACGCGCGCCACGTCGTGCACCAGGTTCACGATCGCCTTGGCGGTGACGTAGGCGCTGGCCGCCTTGCCGGCGAAGATCACCGTGCGCGGCACCCAGCCCTGGCCGTCCGGGCCGTCCGGCTGGGCCACGATGGCCTGGTAGCGCGCCACCACGTGCAGCAGGTTCAGCAGCTGGCGCTTGTACTCGTGGATGCGCTTGATGTGCACGTCGAACAGGCTGTCCGGGTCGATCACCACGCCCAGCTCGCGCCGCACCAGCGCCGCGAGGCGCTCCTTGTTGGCGCGCTTGGCCTTCAGGAACGCGGTCTGCACCGGCTTCCTGTGCGCCACGCCGGCCAGCGCCTGCAGCTCGGCCGCGTCGCGCCGCCAGGCCGGGCCGATCTGCGCGTCCACCAGCGCCGACAGCGCGGGGTTGGCCTGCATCAGCCAGCGCCGCGGTGTCACGCCGTTGGTGATGTTGGTGAAGCGCTCGGGATACAGGCGCGCGAAGTCCGCGAAGATGGTCTCCACGCACAGCCTAGAGTGCAGCGCCGACACCCCGTTGACCTTGTGCGAGGCCAGCACCGACAGGCTGGCCATGCGCACGCGGCGCTGGCCGTGGTCGGCGCCTTCGTCGATCAGCGACAGGCGGCGCACCATGTCCTCGTCGCCCGGGAAGCGGGCGCGGATCTCGTCCAGGAAGCGCCGGTTGATCTCGTAGACGATCTCCATGTGGCGCGGCAGCAGCGCCTCGAACAGCGGCACGGCCCAGGTCTCCAGCGCCTCGGGCATCAGCGTGTGGTTGGTGTAGCTCACCGCCTGCTGGGTGATGCGCCAGGCCTCGTCCCAGGCCAGCCCGTGCTCGTCGACCAGCAGGCGCATCAGCTCGGCCGGCACCAGGGCCGGATGCGTGTCGTTCAGGTGCACGCTGTTCTGGCGCCCGAAGTCGTGCAGCGCCCGGCCCTCGGCGAGGTGGCGCGCCAGCATGTCCTGCAGCGACGCCGACACCAGCAGGAACTCCTGCTTCAGCCGCATCTCGCGGCCGGCGTGGGTGCTGTCGTCCGGATACAGCACCCAGTTCAGCATGTCGGCGGCCAGGCGCTCGCGGCCCGAGGCGAGGTGCTCGCCGCGGCAGAAGGCCGCGAAGTCGATCGGATGCTCGCTCGACGCATGCCACTGGCGCAGCGTGGCCACGCGCTCGGTGCCGTGGCCGGGCACGATGAAGTCGAACGCCGTGGCCACCACGCGCTCGGCCGGCAGCCAGACGCGGCCGGTGCCGTCGGCCTGCACGCGGCCGCCGAAGCCGACCATCCAGCGCAGTTCGGGGCGCTGGATCTCCCACGGGTTGCCGCGCTTCAACCAGTCGTCCGGCGCCTCGACCTGGCGCCCGCCGGCGATCTGCTGCGCGAACATGCCGTACTGGTAGCGCACGCCGTAGCCGAACGACGGCAGGCCCAGCGTGGCGAAGGAGTCGAGGAAGCAGGCGGCCAGCCGGCCCAGGCCGCCATTGCCCAGCGCGGCGTCGGCCTCGCGCTCCAGCACGTCGGGCAGCGGCGTGCCGGCGTCGGCGCAGGCCTGGCGCAGCGCGTCGTCCAGGCCGAGCGCGGACACCGCGTTGCCCAGCGCGCGGCCCATCAGGAACTCCATCGACAGGTAGTGCACGCGGCGCGACCGGTGGTCGGCGCGGTCGGCGGCCTGGGTGCGCGCCCAGCGCTCGGCCAGCAGGCCGCGGCTGGCGTGGGCGGCGGCCCACAGCAGCGCCTCGGGGGCGGTGCCGTCGGTGCGTTGGGCCAGTTCGCGCTGGACGGCCTGGCGGAAGGCGGCGACGACGCGCGCGGGCGCGGCGGGCAGGGTCGGGGTGGATGCGGTCTTCATGTCGGCCGTGGAAGTATGGGTGCGTGGCGCGGACCCGCCGCGCGGCTTCGCCGGGGGCGATGCCGAGGCTGGCGAGGAAGGGGATTTTGGCCTCGAAACCATGTAGTAATCCTACACGGGGTTAACCCGTGAAATGATCTAACTAGTTGATTTTATTGAAGTTGATACCCCGCAACCGAGGGTCGCGGGCGTTGTGAAACCGCAGATCGGTTTGTATATTCTCTACAAACAGGAGGCAAGTCGAAGTGGCAGACGTGGTGCTGACCGGGGTGCAGAAGTCCTATGGCGAGACGCCGGTGCTGCGCGACATCGACCTCGAGGTCCGTGACGGCGAGTTCATGGTGTTCGTGGGCCCGTCGGGCTGCGGCAAGTCCACGCTGCTGCGCACCATCGCGGGGCTGGAGGACATCACCGGCGGCACGCTGACGATCGGCGGGCGCGTCGTCAACGACGTGCCGCCGGCCGAGCGCGGCATCGCGATGGTGTTCCAGAGCTACGCGCTGTACCCCCACATGGACCTGTACGAGAACATGGCCTTCGGTCTGAAGCTCGCCAAGGTGCCCAAGGCCGAGATCGACGCGGCGGTGCAGCAGGCCGCGAAGATCCTGCACATCGACCACCTGCTCGAACGCAAGCCGAAGGACCTGTCCGGCGGCCAGCGCCAGCGCGTGGCCATCGGCCGTGCCATCGTGCGCAAGCCCGAGGTGTTCCTGTTCGACGAGCCGCTGTCCAACCTGGACGCCGCGCTGCGCGTGAAGATGCGCTACGAGTTCGCGAAGCTGCACGAGGAACTCCGGACGACAATGATCTACGTCACCCACGACCAGGTCGAGGCGATGACGCTGGCCGACCGGATCGTGGTGCTGTCGGCCGGCCGCGTCGAGCAGGTGGGCTCGCCGCTGGAGCTGTACGAGCATCCGGCCAACCTGTTCGTGGCCGGCTTCATCGGCAGCCCGAAGATGAATTTCATGCCGGCCACGGTCACCGCCGCAAGCAAGAGCGAGGCCACCGTTCGGCTCGAAGGCGGTGCGATCGTGCGCTGCCTTGTCGACGGCGCGGGCCTGAAGGTCGGCGACGCGGTCACCTTCGGCGTGCGGCCGGAGCACCTGGAAGTGCCGGCGCCCGGCGCCGCCGCCGACAACGCCCTGCCCGGCCGCGTCACCTTCGTCGAGACGCTCGGCTCGGCCACCGTGGCCTATTGCGACCTGCCCGGTCTGGCCGAGCCGCTGACCTGCGAGCTGGACGGCCGCGTGCGCCCGGCCATCGGCAGCACGCTCACCCTGTCCGTGCCGGCGGAGTGCACCTACCTGTTCGACAGCGGCGGCCGGGCGCTGCGCCGCCTCGCGCCCGGGCAGGTCGAACCGCGCGCGGCATGACCCGCCCGACCTTGAGACGCGCGGCGGCCGCCGTGGCCGTGCTGATGCTGGGCGCCCTGGCGCTGCCGGCGGCGGGCGCGCCGCCGCCGCGACTGCTGGTGTGGATCAACGGCGACAAGGGCTACAACGGGCTGCAGAAGGTGGGCGACGCCTTCGAGCGCGATACCGGCGTCAAGGTGGTGGTGCAGCACCCCGAGGGCGCGCCCGACAAGTTCCAGGCCGCGGCCGGCGCCGGCAAGGGCCCGGACATCTTCTGCTGGCCGCACGACCGCGTCGGCGAGTGGGCCAAGTCGGGCCTGATCGTGTCGGTGCGCCCACCGCGCCGCGTGCGCGACGAGATCGAGGAATCGACCTGGCGTGCGTTCACCTGGAACGGCCAGATCTGGGGCTACCCGCTGTCGATCGAGGCCATCGGCCTGATCTACAACAAGGCGCTGGTGAAAACGCCGCCGGCCACCTTCGACGAGGTGATCGCGCTCGACAAGACGCTCGCGCCGCAGGGCAAGCGCGCCATCCTGTGGGTGCACAGCCAGACTTTCTTCACCTGGCCGATGCTGGCCGGCGCCGGGGGCACGGTGTTCGGCCGCGACGCGCAGGGCGGGCACGACCCGAAGGTCACCGGCGTCAACAACGAGGGCGCGCTGGCTGGCGCACGCATGCTCGAGCGCCTGGTCAAGGACGGCCACATGCCCTCGGGCGCGCGCTACCCGGACATGGAGTCGCAGTTCGCCGCCGGCAAGACCGCGATGATGATCAACGGCCCCTGGGCCTGGGACAACGCACGCAAGGCGAAGATTGACTTCGGCGTGGCGCCGATCCCGGCGGTGGTGCCGGGCAAGCCGAGCAAGCCCTTCGTCGGCGTGCTCGGTTGCATGATCACCGCGCCCAGCAAGCAGAAGGACATCGCGCGCGAGTTCATCGAGAACCACCTGCTCAAGGTGGAAAGCCTCAAGACCATCTCGGCCGACGTGGCGCTGGGCACGCCGGCCAACAAGGCCTACTACCAGGAGCTGGCCGGCGACCCGCTGATCGCCGCGACGATGGCCAACGCGCGTGCCGGCGAGCCGATCCCCAACATCCCCGAGATGGGCCGCGTGTGGCCGGCGCTGGACGCCGCGCTGGAGGCCATCACCCAGGGCCGCCAGTCGCCCAAGGCGGCGCTCGACGGCGCTGCGGCGCGGGTGCTGACCCGATGAGCGCGCCTGCCCGATCCCCGCTGGCCTGGGGCCTGACCGCGGCCGCCACGCTGGCGCTGCTGTGGCTGGTGTTCAGCCTGTTCACGGCCGGCCAGCCGCTGGTGGGCCTGGGGGCGCTGGTGTTCGGCGGCTGCGCGCTGGTGGTCTACGGCAGCGCGCGCTCGCTGGCCTGGCGCTACCTGTTCCCGGGCGTGGCGGGCATGGTGCTGTTCGTGGCCTTCCCGCTGCTGTACACGGTGCAGATCGGCTTCACCAACTACTCGTCGGCGCACCTGCTGGACCAGGACCGCGCGCGCGACTACCTGCTGGCGCAGACCACGGTGGACGAGGACCACGCCTTCGACACCACGCTGCATGCGCAGGGCAGCGGGCACCGTCTCGTGCTGGTGTCGCGCAGCGGCGGGCAGCGCTACGCCACGCCGGTGCTCGACCTGACGCGCGCGCCGACCGCGCCACTGACGCTGGCGCCGCTGGACGCCGACGCCGGCCCGGCGCTGCCGCTGCGCGAGGTGATCGCGCGCCGCGACGCGCTGCGCGCGCTGCAGGTGACCGCGCCCGACGGCCGGCTGCTGTCCTATGCCGGGCTGCGCGAGTTCGCGCCGCTGGCGCCGGTGTGGCGTGCCAACGCCGACGGCTCGCTGACCCAGACGGCCACCGGCGCGGTGTACCGGCCCGACCTGCGCGCGGGCTACTTCCAGACCGACGCCGGCGAGCGCATCACGCCGGGCTTCAAGGTGAGCATCGGCCTGGCGAACTACAGCCGCATGCTGCTGGACCCCGACTTCCGCGGGCCCTTCGTGTCGATCTTCATCTGGACCGTGGCCTTCGCCGGCCTGACCGTGCTGTTCGCCGGCGGCCTGGGCATGGCGCTGGCGGTGCTGCTGAACTGGGAGGCACTGCCGCACCGCACGCTGTACCGCACGCTGCTGTTCCTGCCCTATGCGGTGCCGGGCTTCATCTCGATCCTGGTGTTCAAGGGCCTGTTCAACCAGAACTTCGGCGAGATCAACGCCATCCTGCACGGGCTGTTCGGCATCCGGCCGGCGTGGTTCGCCGACCCGCTGCTGGCCAAGGCGATGCTGCTGATCGTCAACACCTGGCTCGGCTTCCCGTACTTCATGATCCTGTGCGCGGGGCTGATCAAGTCGATCCCGGCCGACCTGTACGAGGCCTCGGCGCTGGCCGGCGCCAAGCCGCTCGACAATTTCCTGAAGATCACCGCGCCGCTGATCCTCAAGCCGCTGACGCCGCTGCTGATCAGCGCGTTCGCGTTCAACTTCAACAACTTCGTGCTGATCGCGCTGCTGACCGACGGCCGGCCTGACTTCCTGAACACCAAGCTGCCGGCCGGCACCACCGACATCCTGGTCAGCTACACCTACCGCATCGCGTTCACCGACGCGGGGCAGAACTTCGGCCTGGCCGCCGCCATCTCCACCATCATCTTCGCGATGGTGGCGCTGATGGCGCTGCTGCAGCTCAAGGCCACGCAGAAGGGGAACGCCTGATGGCCCTGGTCACCGGCAAGCGCCAGCGCTGGCGCGTGGTTGCGGCGCAGGTCTTCCTGTGGGCGCTGATCGCGATCACGCTGTTTCCGCTGCTGGCCGTCATCAGCATCTCGCTGCGGCCAGGCAACTTCGCCACCGGCTCGCTGATCCCCAGCGAGATCAGCTTCGAGCACTGGCAGCTCGCGCTGGGGATCCCGGTGCGCCACCCGGACGGCAGCGTGACGCCGCCGCCCTTCCCGGTGCTGCTGTGGCTGTGGAACTCGGTCAAGGTGGCGGCAATCTCGGCCTTCCTGATCGTGGCCATCTCCACCACGGCGGCCTATGCGTTCGCGCGGCTGCGCTTCACCGGCAAGCGCGCGATCCTGAACACGATGCTGGTGCTGCAGGTGTTCCCGGTGGCGGTGGCGCTGGTGGCCATCTACGCCATCTTCGACGGCATCGGCAACCACCTGCCCTGGCTCGGCGTCGAGACGCACGCCGGCCTGATCGTGGCCTACCTCGGCGGCGTGGCCACCCACGTGTGGACCATCAAGGGCTACTTCGACACCATCCCGCCCGAGATCGAGGAGAACGCCAAGGTCGACGGCGCCACGCACTGGCAGGCGTTCCGGCTGGTGCTGCTGCCGATGGCGGTGCCGATCCTCGTGGTGGTGTTCGTGCTGGCCTTCATCGGCGTGATCATCGAGTACCCGGTGGCGTCGGTGCTGCTGCGCGAGGAACCCAACCTCACGCTCGCGGTGGGCAGCAAGTTCTTCCTCTACGACCAGCGCTACCTGTGGGGCGACTTCGCCGCCGCCGCCGTGCTGTCCGGCCTGCCGATCACGCTGGTGTTCCTGGCCGCGCAGCGCTGGATCGTCTCCGGCCTCACGGCCGGCGGCGTCAAGGGATGAGCGGCAACCCGTTCGACGACGCCCTGGCGGGCATCTTCGAGCGGCGCGAGGCCGACTGGCGCCACGGCGCGGTGGTCTACCAGGTGCTGGTGGACCGTTTCGCGCCGCCGGCCGACCTGCAGGCCAAGCGCGCGCTGTACCCGGCGCCCAAGGTGCTGCGGCGCTGGGACGAGCTGCCGCGGCAAGGGGCGTACCTCGACGCGCACCGGGTCTGGAGCCACGAGATCGAGTTCTGGGGCGGCGACCTCGCCAGCACCCGCGGACGGCTCGACCATGTGCAGCAGCTCGGCGCGGACGTGCTGTACCTCAACCCGATCCACGGCGCCTACACCAACCACAAGTACGACGCGCTCGACTACGAGGCCGTGAGCCCCGAGTTCGGCAGCCGCGACGACGTCGCCGCGCTGGCCGCGGACCTGCACCGCCGCGGCATGAAGCTCGTGCTCGACGGCGTGTTCAATCACATGGGGCGCAACAGCCCGCGCTTTCGCAGCGCCGAGTCCGACCCGGACAGTCCCTGGCGCGACTGGTTCGTCTTCGGCCCGCAGTACCCGGGCGGTGCGCGCGCCTGGTGGCAGGCGCAGAACCTGCCCGAGCTGAACCTGGAGAACCCCGCGGTGCGCGCGCACGTGTACGCCGGTCGCGACTCGGTGGTGCGGCGCTGGCTGCGCGAGGGCGTGGACGGCTGGCGCCTCGACGTCGCGGTGGACATCGGCTTCGACTTCCTCGCCGAGCTGACGCACCACGCCCACGAGGAGAAGCCCGGCTCGCTGGTGATCGGCGAGATCGCCAGCTACGCCAGGGAGTGGTTCCCGTCGGTCGACGGCGTGATGCACTTCACCTGGCGCCAGGTGCTGCTGCGGCTGGCCGACGGGCAGCTGCCGGTGGCCACCGCGCAGCGCATGATGGAGCGGCTGGTCGGCGAGGCCGGCTACGAACACCTGCTCAAGAGCTGGGTCTACCTCGAGAACCACGACACGCCGCGGCTGGCCACGGCGCTGCCCGACGAGCGCCGGCGCCGCCTGGCGCAGGTGCTGATGTTCACGCTGCCCGGCAGCCCCAACCTGTACTACGGCGGCGAGGTGGACATGCCCGGCGGCGACGACCCCGAGATGCGCGCGCCGATGCGCTGGGACCTCGTCGACGCCGGCCACCCCGCACTGGACTGGACACGCCGGCTGGTGGCGCTGCGCCGCACGCACCGCGCCTTGCGCGTGGGCGACTTCCGCCCGGTCACCGCCAGCCGCCTGTTCGCCTTCGAGCGCCATACCGACCGCGTGGCCGACACCGTGGTGGTGCTGGCCAACCCGTCGGACGAGGCCGTGACCGAGACCGTGCTGGTGGGCAATTCCAAGCTGATGAACGCCTTCCGCATGGTCGACCTGCTGCCCTGCGAGGCGCCCCCGGTGACCATCGCCAGCGCCCTGCTCGACGTGACGGTGCCGGCGCGGTCGGTGCGGCTGCTGGCGCCGGATACGGCGCCCGAGGGCGGCTACAGCTCGTACAAGCGGGTGCGGTGATGCGGCGCGCAGCGGCCCTCCTGCTGCTGGCGGCGGCCTGGGCCGCGGCCGGTGCCGCCCGCGCGCAGGCCCCGGCGCCAGCCTCCACGCCGGTGTGCCGGCCGGACCCGCTCGACGGCCGCGCGCTGTACCTGCGCGGCACCTTCAACGGCTGGACGGCGGCCGACGCGCAGCGCCTGCGCTGGGCCTGCGACCGCTTCGTGCTGGTCACGGCGCTGGCGGGCGAGCACAGCTTCAAGGTCGGCGACGAGGGCTGGAGCGCCGACGCCGACTTCGGCCTGGACCCGCAGCCGACGTCCGCGCCGGCGACGGCCGCGCCGCAGCGCCTGGTGCTGCGCGGCCGCGACATCCGCCACCGCTTCGCCGCGGGCAGCACGCAACGCATCACGCTGACCATGACCGACCCCCGCCAGCCGCAGCTCGCCATCGAGGCCTGCCCCGCCGACGCCGCACCGCTGGGCGCCACCACGCTGTACCTGCGCGGCACGATGAACAACTGGGGCGCACTCGACGACTACGCGTTGCGCTTCAGCTGCGACGCCTACTACCTGAACGTCACGCTCAGCGGCCGTCACGAGTTCAAGATCGCCGACAGCGCCTGGAAGGACGCCACGAACTTCGGCGCCGGCAGCGGCGCCTACCTGCGCGAGGGCGGGCCCGCGATCGCGCACGTGTTCGCCGGCGAGCACACGCTGCGCCTGGCCTGGGCCGGCGGCCGGCCGGAGCTGTCGATCGGGCCGCGCACCTTCGCCGACCCGACGCCGCGCGCGGTGGCCGACCCGGTGGCGCGCAGCCTCGCGTTCGACTCGCGCTCGGCCTCGCACAAGCGGCCCTTCGGCGCGGTGCCGGCGGGCACCACGGTCGACTTCGCGCTGGACGCCGCGCCGGGCGTGGCGCGCATGACGCTGGTGGTGGAGCGGCGCCGACTCGAGGGCAACCAGGAGGTGCTGGAGTACCGCGAGCTGGCGCGCGTGCCGATGCAGCGCGCGCCCGTGCCGGGCGCGGCGCCGGGCCGCGAGCGCTGGTCCGCGTCGCACCGCTTCGCCGACGTGGCGGTGCACGGCTACTGGTTCGAGGCCGAGCTGGCCGACGGACGCCGCTTCGCCTACCAGAACAACCGCCAGCCGCTGCACTGGACGCGCGAGAAGGGCACCGGCGGACGCGGCGAGGTGGAGCCCCTGCCGGCCAGCGCCGCGGCCATGGGCTCGATCCGGCGCTTCCGCCAGACCGTGCATGCGCCCGACTTCAAGGTGCCGGACTGGGCGCCCGACATCGTCTACTACTACGTCTTTCCCGAGCGCTTCCGCAACGGCGATCCGTCCAACGATCCGAAGCCCGGACGCGATCGCTACCAGAACCACGGCGTCGAGCGCCATGCCACGTGGACCGAGCGGCCCTTCCGCCCCGGCAGCGGCGACGGCTCGGACGGCGTGCACAACAACGACTTCTTCGGCGGCGACCTCGCCGGCCTGATCGACAAGCTCGACTACATCCGCGACCTCGGCGCCAACACGATCTACATGACGCCGGTGTTCCAGGCCCCCAGCAACCACAAGTACGACACCGCCGACTACACCCGCATCGACCCGGCCTTCGGCAGCAACGCCGACTTCGAGCGGCTCACGCGCGAGGCCACGCGGCGCGGCATCCGCGTCATCCTCGACACCAGCCTGAACCATGTCGGCAGCGACTCGATCTACTTCGACCGCTTCAGCAACCACCGCACGGGCGGCGCCTTCGAGGGCGGGCGTATCAACGCGGCGTCGCGCTGGGCCGGCTGGTTCCGCTTCGACGCCACGCAGCGCGACCCGGACCGGCAGTACCGCGGCTGGGTCGGCGTGAACGACCTGCCCGAGCTGGACAAGTCCAGCCCCGAGTTCCGCCGCTTCGCCTACCGCGACCGCGACTCGGTGATGAAGCAGTGGCTCGACCGCGGCGCCGCCGGCTGGCGCATGGACGTGGCGCCCTGGGTACCCGATGACTTCTGGCGCGAGTGGCGCGCCGAGGTCAAGCGCCACCGCCCGGACGCGCTGACCGTGGCCGAGACCT
This sequence comes from Aquabacterium sp. T101, assembly GCF_057219775.1. NCBI lineage: Bacteria > Pseudomonadati > Pseudomonadota > Betaproteobacteria > Burkholderiales > Sphaerotilaceae > Aquabacterium > Aquabacterium sp. T101. Next base: position 70,891 of record NZ_JBXVVZ010000005.1, on the reverse strand, counting down.
GGTTCGACTCGAGCAAGTACTTCCTCGGCGACATGTTCGACTCGACGATGAACTACATCTTCCGCAACGCGGTGCTCGAGTACGCGGGCGGCGGCAGCGCGGCCGACCTCGTGTCGCAGCTGGAGGCGGTGCGCGAGGCGTATCCGCCGCAGGCCTTCCATGCATTGATGAACCTGCTGTCGTCGCACGACGCGGCGCGCGCGCTGCACCAGTTCGGCTGGCACGACGACACGCGCGACGCGGCCGTGATCGCGCGCGCGCGGCAGCGCCTGCTGCTGGCGATGTTCATCCAGATGACCTACCCCGGCGCGCCGACCGTCTACTACGGCGACGAGGTCGGCGTGACCGGCGGCGACGACCCGTTCAACCGCGCCCCCTACCCGTGGGCCGACCAGGGCGGCCAACCCGACCTCGCGCTGCTGGCGCAGGTCAAGCGCCTGGTGAAGATGCGCCACGACCACGCGCTGCTGCGGCGCGGCGAACTGCTCGCGCCGCTGCTCGTGGACGGGACGGTCGTGGTGTTCGCGCGCCGCCTGGGCACGCAGTGGGCGCTGGTGGCCCACCACAGCGGCGACACGCCGCGGCGCATCACCGTGGACCTGCCGGCCGGGTGGTCCGCCCCCGCGCTGCGCGACGCGCTGTCCGGCGGCGCGGTGCCGGTGGACGGCGGCCGGGTCGGCTTCGAGCTGGCGCCGGTGTCGGGGCGGGTGCTGCTCAGCCCTTGACGCCGGCCGCGGCCCCGCGCGGCGTCAGGTCAGCGGCGGGCCGCGCAATGCTGCGCGATGAACTCGGCATGGCCGGGCATCACGTCGGCGCACTTGGCGATCACGCCGCGCACGCTCTCCAGGTACTCGTGCGTCTCGCGCTCGTCGATCAGGTCGGCCAGCGGGTGGTAGCCCTGGGCGCGCAGCCCCTGCCCGTGCATCACCTGCAGCCACGCCACCTCGGAGAACAGCTCGTTGTTCTCGCGGAAGATGCGGCCGTGGGTGCGGTACAGGTCCATCTTGCGCGTCAGCGCCTCGGGCACCTCCATCTCGCGGCAATGGGCCCAGAACGGCGAGTCGGTGCGCTGGTTCAGGTGGTAGTGCAGGATCAGGAAGTCGCGGATGCGCTCGAACTCGAACCGCGTCTGGCGGTTGTACTCGTCGATGTCGGTCTGGCTGAAGCCCTGGCTCGGGAAGAAGCCGAGCAGGCGCGAGATCGCGGTCTGGATCAGGTGGATGCTGGTCGATTCGAGCGGCTCCATGAAGCCCGAGGCCAGGCCCATGGCCACCACGTTGCGGTTCCAGCCCAGCTTGCGCATGCCGGTCGTGAACCGCAGCGGCCGCGGGTCGGCCAGCGGCCGGCCGTCGAGGTTGGCCATCAGCACCGCGGTCGCCTCGTCGTCGCTGAGGTAGCGGCTGCAGTAGACGTGGCCGTTGCCGATGCGGTGCTGCAGCGGGATGCGCCACTGCCAGCCCGCCTGGCGCGCGGTCGAGCGGGTGTAGGGCAGCAGCACCGGCGCGCTCTCGCACGGCACAGCGACCGCGCGGTCGCAGGGCAGCCAGTGCGACCAGTCCTCGTAGCCGGTGCGCAGCGTCTGCTCGATCAGCAGGCCGCGGAAGCCCGAGCAGTCGATGAACAGCTGGCCCTCGACGCGGCGCCCGTCCTCCATCACCAGGGCCTGCACGTGGCCGTCGCCCTCGCGCTGCTCGACGCGCGCGATGCGGCCCTCGATGCGTTCCACGCCACGCGCCTGGGCGTAGCGGCTCAGGTACTTCGAGTAGAGGCTGGCGTCGAAGTGGAAGGCATAGGCGATCTCCGACAGCGGCGAGTTCGGCATGTCCGTGGCCGGACGCATGAACTTGTTGCGGTAGGCCGCCACGCGCGCGATCGCGTAGTCGCCCAGGTCGGCCGCCTTGCCGGCCTGGTACATCTTCTGCCAGTACTGGTCAAAGGTGATCGTCCACAGGTCCTGGCCGAAGCGGCCGAAGCCGTGCATGTAGCGGTCGCCCGGCCGACCCCAGTTCACGAACTCGATGCCGAGCTTGAACGTGCCCTGGGTCTCGCGCAGGAACTCGTTCTCGTCGATCTCCAGCACCTGGTTGAAGCGCTGGATCATCGGGATCGTGGCTTCGCCCACGCCCACGATGCCGATCTCGTCGGACTCGACGAGCCGGATCTTCACCTTGCCGCGCAGCACCTTGGCCAGCGCGGCGGCAGCCATCCAGCCGGCCGTGCCGCCGCCGGCGATGACGAGGCTGTCGATGAGTCGGTTGTCCATCTTGCGCTTCAAAAGTGAAAGAGCCCTGCGGCCAGAGGCCGGCAGGGCTCGTAGGCTACCAGCCCGGGACTCAGAGCTTGTAGTTCAGACCGAACAGGTAGGTCCTGCCGTACTTGGTGTTCTCGATCTGGTTGCTCGGCGTGTCGCGGTAGCGGATGAACGGCGCGTCGTTGGCGTTGCTCACCTGGAACAGCAGCGACAGGCCGCGCGCGGGGCCGCTCTGGAACTCGTAGCCGATCTGGTAGTCGACCACGCGCTCGGCCTTCACGTAGGTCACGCTGCGGTCACCGAAGATGTTGGTCACGTCTCCGATGAAGTCCGAACGCGAGCGCTGCGCGATCCGCGCCGAGAAGCCCCGCTTCTCGAAGTAGGCGCCGAACGAGTAGACCTCCTTCGACAGGCCCGGCAGCGGGATGTTGGGCGTGGTGATCTCGTTGTTGCTGTTGAAGCCGCTGGTGGGCAGAGACACCGAGCTGTCGGTGTTGGCGTAGTTGCCGAACACGCCGAAGCCGTCGAGCGACTTGTGCAGCATGTTCAGCGGGAACGACGCCGCCACCTCGAGGCCGGTGACCGAGCCGCCCTTACCGTTGAGCGGCTGCTTGAGCAGGCCCAGCGTCGAGCCGGCGAACGGGCCGGCGGCCGGCAGCGGCGTCACGCCGGGCGTGACCAGCGGAGCGAAGTCGAACGGCTGCTCCACCTCGACGATGTAGCTGGTCAGGTGCTTGTGGAAGAACGCCGCGCTGAAGTAGGCCTTGGAGCCGAAGTACTTCTCGTAGGAGATGTCCACCGCGTTGGCGCGATAGGGCTTGAGTTCGGGATTGCCCGCGCCGCCCTTGAGGATCGCGATGCCCGAGGCGGTGTCGACGCCGAAGCCGAAGCTCGCGCGCATGTCGTTGAGCTTGGCGCGCGCCAGCACGCGGGCCAGGCCGAAACGCAGCGTCTGGTCGCCGCCCAGGTCGAACGCGAAGTTCGCGCTCGGCAGCACGTCGGAGTAGGTCGTGCCGCCCTTGACTTCGGTGGCCGAGCAGACATCGGCCGGGCACGGGGCGCCGTCGATGTTGAAGGCCGTCGAGCTCTGGTCGGTATGCACCAGCTGCACGCCGATGTTGCCGCGCACCGGCAGGGCACCGATCTTGGAGTCGATGTCCCACTTGGTGTAGGCCGTGGTCACCTTCTCGGCGACGCGCCAGTCCTTGTTGGCGATGTCGCGCACGAACTTGGGCACCACGTCGTACACCGAGCCGAGCAGCGCGCCAGGCTTCCACGACGCCACCGGGATGCCCTGGGCAACGATGGTGGTCGAGCCCGGGATCGGCGCCGACGCGAACGGGTCGATCACGGCGCCGTTGGTCAGGTTCACGCTGCCGGCGATGACGATGCGGCCTTCGGTGTAGGAGCGCTCCTTGTTGCGGTCGGTCAGGTTGATGCCGAAGTCCGCCGCCGAGAAGAAGCCGCCGTCGCCCAGGTCCTTCTTGGCCGACAGGCGCAGGCCGTTGAGCTTGTCCTCCACGAAGGGCAGCTTGGAGTAGCCCGCCTGCGGCAGCGTCACGCCACCGCCCCAGCCCTGCACGTCGGTCAGGCGCATCAGGTTGCGGTTGGTGTAGTCCAGGCCGGTGGTGTAGTTGGCGCCGCCGACATTGGTGCCGTCGAAGCCGGTCCAGCTGATCGTGTCGACCTGGCCGCCGGCATTGCCGTTGCCCGGCAGGCCGGCCGTGGACTCGACGATGCCGCCGGTGCGGGTGTTCTTCGAATGGTTCAGGTCGAGCGTGCCGGTCCAGTCCTTGCCGAACTTGAGCTGGTTCTTCCAGCCCAGCGACGTGAGCTTGTCCTCGATGAACTCCTCGTCCATCCGGATCACGCCCTTGAAGTTGTTGAACGTGCCGCTGGTGGCAATGCCGCCGGCCACGGTGGCCGTGGTGAGCGTGCCGCCCGGGTCGTAGCCACCGGCGCTGGAGAACCCGATCGGGGCCTGGAAGCCCTGCGTGGTCTTGCTCTTCTCGAACTTGCCCCAGAACAGGTCCAGCGTGCTGTTGAAGTCCTTGTTGGGACGGAACTGCAGCACGGCCATGGCGCCGTCGCGCTTGGGCTTTTCCTGGTCGATGAAGGCATTGAAGCCGCCCGGCGTGCGCACCGTCGGGCCGGCGCCATTGACCTGGCTGTCGGCCACGCCCCAGGCCTCGAAGCGCGAGGTCTGCGCGCCGCTGTCGTCGAGGCGGGCAAAGCCCAGCGCCACGCCGAGCTTGCGGTCCATGAACTGGTCCACGTAGGACAGGCTGAAGCGGTAGCCACCACCCTCTTCGGTGTTCAGGCCCACGCCGGTGCGCTGCTTGCGGTAGTTGACCGCCACCTGGCGGCCGCTCACGTCGAGCGGACGGATGGTCTGCAGGTCGATCGTGGCCGACAGGCCCTGGCCCATCAGGCTGGCGTCGGGGGTCTTGTAGACGAGCACGCCGGACAGCAGTTCCGACGGATAGGCGTCGAACTCGACGCCGCGGCTGTCACCGGTGGTGACCTGCTCGCGGCCATTGAGCGTGGTGCCGGCGAAGTCGGACGAGAAGCCGCGCGCGTTGATGCCCTGGGCACGGCCCCGGGTGCGCTGCGCCGCCAGGCCCGGCAGGCGGGCGATCGACTCGGCCACGCTGGTGTCGGGCAGCTTGCCGATGTCCTCGGCGCTGATCGCCTCGACGATGGAGTCGCTGTTCTTCTTGACGTTGATCGCGTTCTCGATGCCGCGGCGGATGCCGGTGATGACGATCGTCTCGGACGCGCCGGTGGCTGCCGGCTGCGTCGACGGTCCGGTCGTCTGGGCCGCAGCGGTGCCCATGCCCAGCAGCATGGCCGTCGCGCCGGCGGCCACCGGGCTCAGGCGGAACAGGGAACGGGTTGCACGCTCTCGGCGCGCCAGGTCGATTGATCGCTTCACCATGCTTCTCCTCGTTGTGTGGTCCGTACCAGGTCACGGGCGCAGGAACCCGAAACAGAAGGTATTTGCTGGTTTTGTACCAAAACTAGCTCTATGCGCTACATTGGGTAAACCCTGGATGTTGCGCCGGACACACCCATTCACGGGCCACGCCTCCTATGAAAACAGGCCTTTCGCACGGCTGCTACCGGCGCCATCGTCTTTCGGCCTTGGCGTGGTTTTGTAGTCAAACTACTTCGCGTCGTCAGCCCGACGTCAGCGCCGCAGCGGCCGCGGGGGCCTGGCGACCCCGATGAAGGCCCGCCTGCCCGCGGTGGCCGCACCGCTGTTCCTCGAACTGGCGCTGGGCATCGGCGTGGGCATGGTCGGCACGGCGCTGGCGGCCCGGCTGGGCGACGCGCAGGCGGCGACCTTCGCGCTGGCCCAGCACGTCGTGGGCACGCTGTTCATCCTGATGCGCATCGTCGGCGCCGGGGTCAGCGTGGTGGTGGCCCAGGCGTTGGGACGCGGCGACCGCGGCGCGGCCGACGCGGTCGCGCGGGCCGCCATGGGCGCGTCCACCTGGCTCGGCCTGGCCATTGCGCTGGCGGCCCTCGCGCTGGCCGCGCCGCTGTTGCGCGCCCTGAATACCCCGGAGGCGCTGCTGCCCGGTGCCGCGGCACTGCTGCAGTGGCTGGCGCCCGCGCTGCTGCTGGACGCCTGGAACGCGACCCAGTCGAGCGTGATGCGGGCGCACCTGCGCGGTCGCGACGTGCTGCGCGTCATTGTCGCGTTGCAGCTGCTGCAGCTCGTGCTGGCGGCGGTGCTGATGCCGAGGCTGGGGCTGGGCGGCTACGCGGTGGCGCTGCTGGCGAGCCGGGCGCTGGGGCTTGTGCTGCACCTGTGGCTGTGGCGCGAGCGTCTCGGCATCGCGCCGCGCGGCGCTTACTGGTGGCGCCTGCCCGGGCCGGAGCTGCGCGCCGTGCTGGCCATCGGCGCCCCGGGCGCGGCCGAGAACATCCTCTACCGGGTCTGCTTCACCGTCAGCATCGCCGTGGCCGCCGGGTTCGGCGCGCCGTCGCTGGCCGCCCATGCCTACGCCTCGCAGGTGAACCACCTCGTGCTGCTGGCCGGCCTGGCCACCGGCCTGGCGGTGGAGATCGTGCTCGGCCACCACGTCGGCGCCGGCCGGCTGCGCGAGGCCGACCGCGTGGTGCGGCGCGCGCTGGCCGTCGGGCTGGCGGTGTCGCTGGCGGCAGCGCTGGCCGCCGCCGTCGCCGGTCCGGCGCTGCTGGGCCTGTTCACGCAGGACCGGGCGATCGTGTCGGCCGCCACGGCACTGCTGTGGTGGAGCGTGGTGCTCGAGCCCGGGCGCACCTTCAACCTCGTGCTCGTCAACGCGCTGCGCGCCGCCGGCGACGCGCGCTTTCCTGCCGGGGCCGGAGCGGTATCGATGACACTCGTGCTGGCCGGCGGCAGCTGGTGGCTCGGGGCGCACCTCGGGCTCGGCCTGGCCGGCCTGTGGATCGCCTATGCCGCCGACGAGTGGCTGCGCGGCCTGGCGATGTGGTGGCGCTGGCGCAGCCTGCGCTGGGTGCCGCAGGCCCGCGCCGCCCACCGTCGCCTGCGCGCGCTGGCCGCCTGAAACCGTGGCGTAACGCAGCTACAGGCCATGCTCACGCCGTCCAGAGCCCCATGGATGCTCGGTTGCCACGCAAACCGGGGCTCTGATAGAGTGACTTCGTAATCAAACTACACGACCAGTTCGGAACATCGGTGGGCGGGCATCAGACAGGGTTTCCCAGGCTCCTGGGCGACGTGGGGGGCACCAACGCGCGCTGGGCGTGGCAGGCGGCGCCGGGCGCAGCCCTGACCCAGGTGAACAGCCTCTCCGCCGCCGACTTCGCCTCGATCGCGGACTGCATCGAGGCCTACCTGCGCCAGCACGGCCTGCCCCGGCCCGAGCATGTGGCGTTCGGCATCGCCACCGCGGTGACGGGCGACGAGGTGCGGATGACCAACCACCACTGGTCGTTCTCGATCGACGGCCTGCGCCGCGCCCTCGGCGCGACCCAGGTGCGGGTGCTGAACGACTTCGAGGCTCTGGCCCACGCGGTGCCCGGCCTCGGCGCCGGCGAGCGCTGCGCCATCGGCGGCGGCCAGGCGGCCCCCGGCGCGGGGCTGGCCGTGATCGGCCCTGGCACCGGGCTGGGCGTGTCCGGCCTGGTGTCCGACGGCCGCGACGGCTGGCGCGTGATCGTCGGCGAAGGCGGCCATGTCACGCTGCCGGCGGCCACCGCGCGGGAGGCCTCGCTGCTGGCCGTGCTGCGCGAGCGCTTCGGCCATGTCTCGGCCGAGCGCGCGCTGTCCGGGCCCGGCCTGGTGAACCTGTACGAGGCCGCCTGCGTGCTCGACGGCGAGTCCGCCGACCCGTTGGAGCCGGCCCAGGTGATGGCGCGCGCCTTCGGCGACGACGGCGCACCGCAGGACGCGCGCTGCACCGAGGCGGTGACGCACTTCGCCGCCCTGCTCGGCAACGTGGCGGGCAACCTCGCGCTGACCCTGGGCGCGCGCGGCGGCGTCTACATCGGCGGCGGCATCGTGCCGCGCCTGGGCAAGCGGTTCGCCCAGTTGCCTTTCCGGTCTCGCTTCGAGGACAAGGGACGTTTCCGCAGCTATCTCGAGGCGATCCCGACCTGGGTCATCACGGCCGAGTCGCCGGCGCTGCTGGGCGCCGCGCGGGCCCTGGACGCGCGGTGAGCCTCGCCGCCGGCAACCGCTTCGACAGCCCGCGGCTGCTGGCGGACATCGGCGGCACCTACGCCCGCTTCACGCTGGAAACCGCGCCCGGCCGCTTCGAGCTCGCGGCCACCCTGCGCTGTGCCGACCATGCCGACTTCCACGCGGCCGTGCGCAGCTATCTCGCCACGCTGCCGCCCGGGCACATCCAGCATGCGGCGGTGGCGATCGCCAATCCGGTCGAGGGCGACGACGTCCGGATGACCAACTACCACTGGCAGTTCTCGATCGAGGCCATGCGCGAGAAGCTGGCCTTCGACACGCTGGTGGTGGTCAACGACTTCACCGCGCTGGCAATGGCGCTGCCGCGGCTGGCCTCGGGCGACCGGCGCCAGGTCGGCGGCGGCCAGGCCCGCGAGCGCAGCGTGATCGGCATCCTGGGCTCGGGCTCGGGCCTGGGCGTGTCGGGCCTGATCCCCGCCGACGACGGCTTCATCGCGCTGGGCACCGAGGGTGGCCACACCAGCTTCGCGCCGCGCGACGAACGCGAGCTGGCGATCCTGCACCACGCCTGGAAGGTGCTGCCCCGGCGCAGCGCCGGCACCGGCACCGGCCCGCACAGCCACGTCAGCTTCGAGCGCCTGCTGTCGGGGCCGGGGCTGGAGCTGATCTACCGTGCGCTGGCCGAGCGGGCCGGCGCGCGCGTGGCCGAGGGCCTGTCGGCGCCGGAGATCACGCGCCGCGCCCTGGCCGGCAGCGATCCGGTGTGCGTGGAGACGCTCGACGCGTTCTGCGCCATGCTCGGCACCGCCGCGGGCAATCTCGCGGTGACGCTGGGCGCGCTGGGCGGCATCTACATCGGCGGCGGCATCGTGCCGCGCCTGGGCAGCTACTTCGAGCGTTCCAGCTTCCGCCAGCGCTTCGAGGACAAGGGCCGCTTCTCGGAGTACCTGGCGCAGATCCCCACCTGGGTGATCACGGCCGAGAACGCCACCTTCCACGGCGTGTCCGCGATCCTGGCGGCGCAACTGCGCAACCTGACGGGCGCCACCGCCTCGGCGATCCTCGGGCAGATCCAGCGCGTGCGGCCGAACCTGTCGCCGGCCGAGCGCCGCGTGGCCGACCACGTGCTGGCGCACCCGCGCTCGGTGCTCAACGACCCGGTGGCCGAGATCGCGCGCGCGTCGCAGGTCAGCCAGCCCACGGTGATCCGCTTCTGCCGCTCCCTCGGCTGCGAGGGCCTGTCGGACTTCAAGCTGCGCCTGGCCTCGGGCCTGACCGGCACCGTGCCGGTGACCCACACCCAGGTCACGCGCGACGACTCGGTGCTGGAACTCGGCACCAAGGTGCTGGGCAACACCGCCAGTTCGATCCTGCAGGTGCGCGACCACCTCAACCGCGACAGCATCGACCGCGCCATCGCGCTGGTCAGCGCGGCGCGGCGCGTGGACTGCTTCGCGGTCGGCTACTACGGCGCCATCGCGCAGGACGCGCAGTACAAGTTCCTGCGCCTGGGCATGCCGTCGGGCGTGTTCGTCGACCCGCGCGTGCAGGCGCTGGCCGCGCAGGTGCTGGGCCCGGGCGACGTGGCCTTCATCATCAGCAGCAGCGGCCGCCGCGACGAGCTGCTGGCGGTGGCCGACGCGGCCCGCGAACGCGGCGCCTCGGTGGTGGCCATCACCGCCAGCCAGACGCCGCTGGCGCGCAAGGCCGACGTGGCCCTGATCGTGGACCATGTCGAGGACGTCGACCTGCATCTGCCGATGGTCAGCCGCGTGCTGCACCTGCTGATGGTGGACATCGTGTCGGTGGGCGTGGCGATGCAGCGCCAGGCGCCGATCTCGGCACCGGCCGGGGGCGACTTCGACGACCCGGCACCCGAGCCGCGCGCGCGCACGGTGGCGCCGGGGGTCAGTGCGGCGGCACCGCTGTCGAAGCTGACTTCGCATAGCCATTGATCCCCCCCGTTGCCGCTTCGCGGCTCCCCCCCAGGGGGGCGACGCGGGCGGGCCGGCGGAGCCGGACCCGCCGCGTCTGCTGGGGCGCGGCTTGCCGCTTCGCGGCTCGCCGATTGGCTTGTCGCGTGCCGGTGTCTACGGCACCTTGTGCTTGACCCACTGCCAGGCGACGAGGCCGATGGCCAGGAAGGCGGCGGAGGTCAGGGCCAGGGCCATCGTCGAGTGCATCACCAGGGGTGCGATGACGCCGGCGACGAGGCCGTTAGCGATGCTGCCGACGAAGGACTGCAGCGACGAGGCCATGCCGCGGCGGTCGGGGACGAGGTCGAGCACCTTGATCGTCACCACCGGCACCATCAGGGCCCAGCCGAACGAGAACAGGGCCACCGGCGGCAGCGCCCAGGCCCAGTGCGGCTCGGGCATGGCGGCGTTGAGCGCGAGGTTGGCCACGGTCGCCAGCACCATCAGGTTCAGGCCGCGGCGGATCTGCGAGCGCGGCGACACGCGGCCGGCGAAGCGGCCCGACAGCCACGCCCCGAGCATGATGCCGGCCACCGACAGGCAGAAGAACCAGAAGAACTGCGTCGGCGCCAGGCGCAGGTGGCCGCCGAGCCAGGCCGGCGCGCTCAGCACGTAGAGGAACATGCCGTTGAACGGCACGCCGCTGGCCAGGCACAGCGCGAAGAACCGCGCATTGGCGCCGAGCTGCCAGTAGCCGCGAAGCAGGTGGCGCACCTCGAAGGGCTGGGCCTGCGACGGGTGCAGCGTCTCGGGCAGGCGGCGCCAGTTCAGCAGCGTCAGCACCGCGCCCACGGCCGCGAGCAGCCAGAAGATCGAGTGCCAGTCGGCATGCACGAACAGCACGCCGCCCACCATGGGCGCCACCGCCGGCGCGACGCCGAAGAAGATCGTCACCTGGCTCATCACGCGCTGCGCGTCGGCCGGCGGATACAGGTCGCGGATGATCGCGCGCGACACCACCATGCCCGCGCCCGCGCTCATGCCCTGCAGGGCCCGGAAGAAGATCAGCCCGCCGATGGTCGGCGTGAGCGCGCAGCCCACCGATGCGAGCGTGAACACGATCAGCCCCCCGAGGACGACCGGACGGCGGCCGAAGCTGTCGGCCAGCGCGCCGTGGAACAGGTTCATCGCCGCGAAGCCGAACAGGTAGGCCGACAGCGTCTGCTGCATCTGCAGCGGCGTGGCCCCGAGCGTGCGAGCGATGCCGTCGAACGCCGGCAGGTAGGTGTCGATCGAGAACGGCCCGAGCGTGCCCAGGCCTGCCAGCATCAGGGCCAGGGCCCAGCGCGGGCCGCGCCAGAGGGAGGAAGCGTCGGGATTCAAGGGCTTGCGCGGAAAAAGTGTGAAGCAAGCCGATAGGCCGGATTCTGTGCGGCGGGGTCGCCCCCGCCGTGACCGCCATTCATCTGGGCCGGGCATTGCTGCCCGGCTCGGTGCCACCTACCCGCCGGCTCCGCGGGCCGCCTCGATGCCGGCCTATTTGGTGTTGCTGCGCGCAGAGATTGCCCGTTTCACCCGATGCCGGCGGACCGGCACCGACTCGTCTCTGTTGCTCTGATCCTCACCTCGCGGTGGACGGCCGTTAGCCGCTGCGCTGCCCTGTGCAGTCCGGACCTTCCTCCAGCACGCCCTTTCGGGCCTCGTGCCAGCGGCGGTCTGGCTTGCTTCACGTGGCGGATTGTCCCACGCACCGGTATAACGGCGGTCAAGGACGGGCGCGCCCGATGGACGAGAACTTCTCGACCCTGTTCGACCTGCTGCCGATCGGCGCCTACCGCGCGTCGCCGCAGGGGCGGCAGCTGCGCGCCAACCGGGCGCTGGTGGCCTTGAACGGCCTGTCCAACGAGGCCGAACAGCTCGCCGCCTATAACGCGGGCCCGGCCGGCTGGTACGTGCAGCCGGAACGCCGCGCCGAGTTCATGCACCTGCTCGAGCGCGACGGCTTCGTGCGCGGCTTCGTCTCGGAGGTCTACCGGCGCCGCACGCGCGAGCGCCTCTGGGTGAGCGAGAACGCGCACGTGGTGCGCGACGCTCAGGGCCGCGTGCTCTATCACGAGGGCACCATCGAGGACGTGACCGACCGCGTGCGGCAGGAAGCGCTGCTGCGCGACAGCGAGCGGCGCTGGCGCCAGGCGCTCGACAGTTCGGGCGACGGCGTGTGGGAGTGGAACATCGCCGAGGGCACCGAGACCTTCTCGGACGGCTTCGCCCAGCTCTACGGCTTCACGCCTCAGGAGCTGGCGTCGCTGCCGGAGCCCTTCGTCAGCCGCCTGCATCCCGACGACGATGCGCGGCGCCGGCGTCTGCTCGACGAGCACCTGGCCGGCCGCACGCCGCGCTACGTGAGCGAGCACCGGTTCCGCTGCAAGGACGGCCACTGGAAGTGGGTGCAGGTGCGCGGCATGGTGCTCGAGCGCGACGCGCAAGGTCGGCCGCTGCGCATGGTGGTCACGCACACCGACATGACCAGCGCCAAGGACGCCGAGGCCCTGCGCCGCGCTCGCGACCTGGCCGAGAGCGCCAACCGCGCCAAGACCGAGCTGCTGTCGCACGTGAGCCATGAGCTGCGCACGCCGCTCAACGGCGTGCTCGGCTTCGCCCAGCTGCTGGAGCAGGCGCCGGACCTGCCGCCGCACTTCCGGCCCTGGGTGGGGCGCATCCTCGACAGCGGGCGCCACCTCGTGGGCGTGGTCGACGACCTGCTCGACCTGTCCAGCGCGCAGGGCGGCGGCCTGCGCCTGACGCTGCAGCCGGTGGACCCCGGCGCGCTGCTGCAGGACACCTGGAGCATGCTGGCGCAGCGCGCGGCCGAGGCCGGCGTGCAGCTGGTGGCGCGCTGGCACGACGGCCGCGAGCACGCGGTGATGGCCGACCGGCTGCGCCTGCGTCAGGTGATGACCAACCTGCTGTCCAACGCGGTCAAGTACAACCGCCCCGGCGGCCAGGTGAAGGTGACCACCGAGCGCCGCGGCACCCAGGTGGCCCTGTGCATCGCCGACACCGGCCCCGGTATGGACGCGCAGCAGCTCGAACGCATCTTCCGCCCCTTCGAGCGCCTGGGCGCCGAAAGCACCAGCATCCCCGGCACCGGCCTGGGCCTGTCCCTGTCGCAGCAGCTCGTCGACCGCATGGGCGGCCGCATCGAGGTGGACAGCGAGCCCGGCCGCGGCACCACCTTCACCGTCCTGCTGCGCGCCGCGCACTCAAACTAGGCGGCCCCCCTCAGCCGACCCAGCAACCGCCGCGGACCCGGCTCCGCCGGTCCGCCGGCGGTGCCCCCCCTGGGGGGGGAGCGCCGAAGGCGCAACGGGGGGGGTTACTGATTCAGCGCCCGGATGCGTTCCTCGATCGGCGGATGGCTGGAGAACAGCTTCATCAGCCCGCTCGGCACGCCGGTGATGCCCAGGGCCTGCACCGTCTTGGGCAGCTCGCCGGGCGGCAGGCCGCCCAGGCGCGCCAGCGCGGCCTGCATCGGGCGCGCGCTGCCCATCATGTCGGCCGCGCCGCGGTCGGCACGGAACTCGCGCTGGCGCGAGAACCAGGCCACGATCATCGCGGCCACGACGCCCAGCACGATGTCGAGCACGATGGTGGTGACGTAGTAGCCGATGCCGGGGCCGCCGCGCGTGTCGCCGCGGCGCAGCGCGCTGTCCACCAGATAGCCGATCACGCGCGACAGGAACACGACGAAAGTGTTCATCACGCCCTGGATCAGCGTCATGGTGACCATGTCGCCGTTGGCCACGTGCGCCACCTCGTGGCCGATCACGGCCTCGACCTCCTCGCGGTTCATGCCCTGCAGCAGGCCGGTGGACACCGCCACCAGCGCCGAGTTCTTGAACGCGCCGGTGGCGAAGGCATTGGGCTCGCCCTCGTAGATGGCCACCTCGGGCATCTGGATGCCGGCCTTGTCGGCGAAGCGGCGCACGGTGGACACGATCCACTGGTGCGTCGGGTCGGGCGAGTCGTTGATGACCTGGGCGCGCGTGCTCCACTTGGCCATCGGCTTGCTCATCAGCAGCGAGATGAACGCGCCGCCGAAGCCCATCACCGCGGCGAAGGCGAGCAGCTGCCCGAGCTGCAGCCCGTTGGCGGTGAGGAACCGGTTCAGACCGAACAGGTTGACCACCAGCCCCAGCACCAGCATCACGGCCAGGTTGGTGACAACGAACAGGAAGATGCGTTTCATCGCAGGACGACCTCGGCGCCTGCACGACGCAGGCTGGGCGGATTTTGGGGCGTCGGCCCCACCTTCAAGCGCGTAGGGTCACGTAATTGGGCTGCTGGGCCGGCGACAGCTCGAAGACGTCCGGAAACTGGCCGAACAGCCGGGTCGACGAGCCGCGGCGCGACAGCAGCCCGGCCTCGCGCAGCAGCACCGCCGCGCCATTCAGGGGCATCGGCTGGCCGCCCGCCAGGTCGGGCAGCGCGTCGACCAGGGCCTGGGCGCCCGCCGGCCGGGCCGGACGGGCCGGCGCGGCCTCGGCCACCACCTTCGGGGCCGCCTTCCGCGCGGGCGCCTTGGCCGCGGCCTTGCGGGCGGTGCCGGCCGGCGTCTTGGCCGCGGCCTTGCGGGGGGCCGCCGCCTTGCGCGCGCCGCCGCGGGACCGGGTTGCCGGTGCGGCGGCACCGCCGCCGGCGGGCGCCGCAGCGGCCTCGCCCTTGCGGTGGGCCATCACTTCGTAGTCGTCGTAGACCGACACCGTCTCGTCGCCGGTCTTGCCCTGCTGGCCGATGCCCACGACGCGGCAGCCCTTCTCGCGCAGGCGCGCCACCAGCGGCGCGAAGTCGCTGTCCGACGACGCGATCACCACCACCTCGGGCCGCTCGGCGGTGGCCAGGTCGATCGCGTCCACCGCCAGCGCGATGTCGGTCGAGTTCTTGCCCGCGGCCAGGTTCACCATCGGGCGGATGCCCAGCTTCTTGAAGGCCTGCTGGTGCTTCACCGCCGATTCGGCGGTGCAGTAGGCGCGCCGCACGTGCGGGCCGCCGTAGTGCCTGGCCACCCAGGGCACGGCCTGTTCCATCACGTCGAGCGACACGTTGTCGGCGTCGATCAGCAGCATCACCCGGTCGTGGTTCATTGCAGTTTCCAGTTCAGGGTGTCGCCGCCGCGCAGCGGCTTGAGCACGGTGTCGCCGAAGGGCACGGTCTCGGGCAGTTGCCACGGCATGCGGCGCAGCGTGACGCGCCCCGTGTTGCGCGGCAGGCCGTAGAAGTCGGGGCCGTGGAAGCTGGCGAAGCCCTCGAGCCTGTCCAGCGCACCGGCGGCCTCGAAGGCCTCGGCGTACAGCTCCAGCGCGGCCGGCGCGGTGTAGCAGCCGGCACCGCACACCGACGCCTCCTTCAGCGCGGCGGCGTGCGGCGCGCTGTCGGTGCCGAGGAAGAAGCGGTCGCTGCCGCTGGTGGCCGCGGCCACCAGCGCCTGGCGGTGCACCTCGCGCTTGAGCACCGGCAGGCAGTAGTAGTGCGGCCGCAGGCCGCCGGTGAAGATGGCGTTGCGGTTGTACAGCAGGTGGTGCGCGGTGATGGTGGCGGCGGTGAGCGCGCCGGCCCCGGCCACGTACTGCGCCGCCTCGCGCGTGGTGATGTGCTCGAACACCACCTTCAGCCCGGGGAAGTCGCGCCGCAGCGGCTGCATCACGCGGTCGATGAACACCGCCTCGCGGTCGAACAGGTCCACCGCCGGGTCGGTGACCTCGCCGTGCACCAGCAGCAGCAGGCCCTCGCGCTGCATCGCCTCCAGCGTGGGGTAGGTGCGGCGGATGTCGGTCACGCCGGCGTCGCTGTTGGTGGTGGCGCCGGCCGGATAGAGCTTCAGTGCCACCACGCCGGCGGCCTTGGCGCGCGCGATCTCGTCGGGGGCAAGGTTGTCGGTGAGGTACAGCGTCATCAGCGGCATGAAGTCGGCGCCGGCCGGCAGCGCGGCCAGGATGCGCTCACGGTAGGCCGCGGCGGCGGCCGCGGTGGTGACCGGCGGCCGCAGGTTGGGCATGACGATGGCGCGCGCGAACTGGGCCGCGGTGGCCGGCAGCACCGACGCCATCGCGGCGCCGTCGCGCAGGTGCAGGTGCCAGTCGTCGGGCCGGGTCAGGGTGATCGTGTCGGACATGCGGGCATTGTCCGCCACGGCGGGCCCGGCGCCACGGCGGCGCCGGCGGCGATCTCCGTCAGGCAGGCCAGGCACAGGCAGCCGCTGAACGTGGCGCGCAGCGCGGCCAGCGCGCCGGGCTCCAGCCGCACCGTGGTGCAGGCGCAGGGCCCGGCGCCGGCCGCACCGCAGTGGAAGCCACCACCGCAGCGGGGGCAGCGGTCGGCCGGCGCGCCGGGCTCAGCCACCGGCGAAGAGGTCCTTGTGGCGGTCGCGCAGCAGGTTCTTCTGCACCTTGCCCATCTGGTTGCGCGGCAGCTCGGCCTCGACGTACACGCGCTTGGGCACCTTGAACGCCGCGATGCGGCCCTTCATCGCCGCGATCAGTGCCGCGCCGTCCACCGTGGCGCCGGGGCGCGGCACCACGACGGCGATCACGCCCTCGCCGAAGTCGGGGTGCGGCACGCCGACCACCGCGCTCTCGGCCACGCCCGGCTGCTCGTTGAGGTAGCCCTCGATCTCGGCCGGATAGACGTTGTAGCCGCCGGAGATGATGAGGTCCTTGCTGCGGCCCACGATCGTGACCACGCCGTCCTCGTCGACGCGGCCGACGTCGCCGGTCTTGAACCACAGGTCGTGGGTGAACTCCTCGGCCGTCTTCTCGGGCATGCGCCAGTAGCCCTTGAACACGTTGGGGCCCTTGACTTCGATGCCGCCGACGTCGCCGTTGCGGCAGGGCCGGCCCTTGTCGTCGTGCACGCGCAGTTCCACCCCCGGCAGCGCCTTGCCCACGGTGCCGGCGCGGCGCTGCCCGTCCTTCGGGAACCACGCGTTGGACGTGAGGATCACCGTCTCGCTCATGCCGTAGCGCTCGACGATGGTGTGGCCGGTGCGCTCGCGCCAGGCCTCGAAGGTCTCGGGCAGCAGCGGCGCCGACCCGGCCATGAAGATGCGCATCCTCGACGCCGCCTCGCGCGTGAGCGAGGGCTCGGCGAGCATGCGCACGTACAGCGTGGGCACGCCCATGAACACGGTGGCGCGCGCCATCTCGCGGATGGTGGCGCGCGGGTCGAACTTCTCGAACCACAGCATCTTGCTGCCCGACAGCAGCGCGCCATGGCTGGCCACGAACAGGCCGTGCACGTGGAAGATCGGCAGCGCGTGGATCAGCACGTCGCCGCCCTGCTCGGCCGTGCGCCAGCCCCAGTAGGCATGCAGCATCTGCGCGTTGGACAGCAGGTTGCGGTGCGTCAGCATCGCGCCCTTGCTGCGGCCGGTGGTGCCGCTGGTGTACAGGATGGCGGCGAGGTCGTCGGCGGCGCGCTGCACCACGGCGTGCGAGTCGTCCATGAAGGCCGCGCGCTCGAGCAGCGTGCCGCCGCCCGCGCCGTGGGCGCCGGTGCCGGCGTCGAGCGTGAACACGTTGTGCACGCCGGCGGCGAACGCCAGCTTGCTCACCCAGGGGAAGTTGCGCTGCGCGCACACCACCACCGCCGGCTCGGCATTGCCGATGAAGTAATCCAGCTCGGTGGCCTGGTAGCCGGTGTTCAGCGGCAGGTACACGTGGCCGGCGCGCAGCACGCCCAGGTACAGCATCAGCGCTTCGACGCTCTTGTCCACGTGCACCGCCACGCGCGACTGGTCGGGCAGGCCCAGCGAGCCGAGCAGGTTGGCGATGCGCGCGCTGGCGCGGTCGAGGTCGCGCCAGGTGTAGTACAGCGGCTCGGGCGTGTCGCAGGTCTCTATCGCGGTGGCGTCGAGGTCCTCCGGGAAGGCCGATCGCAGCGCGACGAACAGGTTGTGGTTCAGGGGCATGGGTACGGACGTCTCTCCATCAGTCGAGCTTTACCCCCGAGGCCTTGACCACCTCGCCCCAGCGGCGCGTCTCGGCGGACACGAACTTGCCGAAGTCGTCGCCCCACAGGTTGGGCGTCTCGGTGCCGAGGCTGGTCCAGGTGGTCTTGAGCTCGTCGCCGTTGAGGGCCTTGCGCATCTCGTTCTGCATCGCGGTGACCACGTCGCGCGGCGTGCCCTTGGGGGCCCAGATGCCGTACCAGGTGGCCACCTGGTACTGCGGCGCGCCGCCGTTCTTGGCCAGCGGCACGTCGGCGAAGCCCGGGGCCGGCTTGTCAGCCGCCTGCGCGATGGCGCGGATGCGGCCGGCCTTGATGTGGCCGGCCGACGAGCCGAGGCCGTCGAACATCAGGTCCACCTGGCCGGCGACGAGATCCTGCAGCGCGGGGCCCGCCCCGCGGTAGGGGATGTGGGTGATGAAGGTCTTGGTCTGCAGCTTGAACAGCTCGCCGGCGAGGTGGTGCGACGTGCCGTTGCCGGCCGAGCCGTAGTTGAGCTTGCCGGGGTTCTTGCGCAGGTAGTCCAGCAGCTCGGGCAGCGTCTTGGCCGCCACGCGCTGCGGATGCACCACGATGACCTGCGGCACCGACGACACCAGGCCCACCGGCACGAAGTCGTTCTCGAGGTTGTAGTCGAGCTTGGGGTACACCGCCGGCGCGATGGCATGGTGCACCGCGCCCATGAAGAAGGTGTAGCCGTCCGGGGCGGCCTTGGCCGCGATGCCCGCGCCGAGCGTGCCGCCGGCGCCGCCCTTGTTGTCGATGACGAACTGGCGACCGGTGTTCCTGGTCATCACCGCGAACAGCGGCCGCGCGAACGCGTCGGTGCCGCCGCCGGGCGGAAACGGCACCACGATGGTGACGGGCTTGGAGGGCCAGGCCCCCTGCGCGAGTGCCGGGGCGGCCAGGGCGGCGGCACCGGCAGCCAGCAGGGTACGGCGTTGGAAGGTGGGGGTCATCGGCGTCTCCGTGGGTTCTTGACAGCTCACAGCAGGCTGGAGATGGCCCGGCTGGCCACCACCGTCCCCTGCACGAAGCGGTCATGATGCCTCTCGACACGCCCGAGGTCATATAGGTAATTCACCATCAGGCCGGCCGATTGCTTCAGGCCCTTGGCCGACAGGTTGGCCTGCGCGTTCAGGCGCTCCAGCCGCGCGCCGTTGTCGAGGTGGAAGCGCGCCACCGGGTCGCCGTGTGGCTGCGGCGACAGCTGCACCAGGTAGTGCGCTGCCAGGCGCCACAGCGCGTGATGCGCCGCACCCGACAGCGCGGTCAGCCGCGCGGACTGCGTCAGCGCCGCGAAGTCGCCGCCGCAGGCCGCCAGCAGCGTGTCGTGGGCCCGGCCGGCGCGCTCGGGCAGCGCCTCGCGCGGCACGCGGGCGAGCCAGCCCATGAAGCCGGGCACCGGCGACAGCGTGCAGAAGGTCTTGAGCTGCGGCAGCTCGCGCTTGAGCTGCTCGGCCACGCGCTTGATCAGGAAGTTGCCCATCGACACGCCGCGCAGGCCCGGCTGGCAGTTGCTGATGGAATAGAACACCGCCACCTTGAAGTGCTCGGGCGCGAGCGGCGTGGCGCGCTTGTCGATCAGCGGCGCGATCGCGCCCGACATCTCCGGCACCAGCGCCACCTCGACGAAGATCAGCGGCTCGTGCGGCAGCTGCGGATGGAAGAACGCGAAGCAGCGGCGGTCGGGCTGCAGGCGCCGTCGCAGGTCGTCCCAGCCGTCGATCTCGTGCACCGCCTCGTGGCGGATGATCTGCTCCAGCAGCTGCGCCGGCGAGTCCCAGTCCACGCGCCGCATCTCCAGGAAGCCGGGGTTGAACCAGCTCGACAGCAGGTGCAGCAGGTCGGCTTCCACCGCCGCCAGCGACTTCTGGCGCGGCAGCCGCTCGAGCAGCGCGCGGCGCAGGCGCACCAGCGCCGCGGTGCCGCCGGGCGCGCGGTTCAGGCGCCGGAACAGCTCCTGCCGCAGCGGCTCGGCCTCGCGCGTCAGTGCCACCTGGTGCGCGGCGTCGGGCTGCGCGGCATAGGCCTGCGCGGCGGCCAGCACGCGCGCCGGGTCGGGGCTGAAGTCGCTGGCCAGGCGGTCGAAGAAGCGGTGGCGCTCGGTGTCGGGCAGGCTGTCCAGCCGCGCCACGATGGCCGCGGCGAGCTGGGTGCTGTTGCCTTCGCCGCGCACCGACAGCAGGCGGCGGCAGTCGGTCAGCAGTTGTCGGGGCATCGCTCGGTGGATTCGGGGTCGGCAGCGGGCGGGAAAGTCGCGTCCGCAGCATGCCTGATGGCGGCGCCACGCGCCCTCCCCTGTTTGCGATGCCCCGCATCGGTGCTCACCCGGGCGGTACTGACCCTCATGCGGGTGTCGCGGACCAGGCGTAGATTCGTCGCAGCGGCGGCCTCTTGCTCCGCTCCCGTGCATGAGTGCCTACCTCTCGGTCGATTCGATCACCGTGGCCTATGGCTCGGGGCCACCCGTGCTCGACCGGGTGAGTCTGGACGTGCAACGGGGCGAGATGGTGGCGCTGCTGGGCGCGTCCGGTTGCGGCAAGACGACGCTGCTGCGATCGATCGCAGGCTTCGTGCGGCCGTCGGCCGGCCGCATCGTCGTGGACAGCCGCGACATCACTGCGCTGCCACCCGAGGCGCGCAACACCGCGATGATGTTCCAGTCCTACGCCCTGTGGCCGCACATGGACGTGGCGGCCAACATTGGCTATGGCCTGCGCATGCGCGGCGCGGACAAGGCCCGAGTCGCCGCACGCGTGGCCGACATGCTTCGCCTGCTCCAGCTCGAGGGCTTCGAGCGCCGCAGCGTCTCGTCCCTGTCGGGCGGCCAGCGCCAGCGCGTTGCGATGGGCCGCGCGCTGGCGGTGGACCCGCTGATGCTGCTGCTCGACGAGCCGATGAGCAACCTCGACTACAAGGTGCGCCTGGACCTGCGCCACGAGCTGCGCGCGCTGCAGCGGCGCGTGGGCATCACCGCGGTGTACGTCACGCACGACCGCGAGGAGGCGCTGACCCTGGCCGACCGCATCGCCGTCATCGACGGCGGGCGCGTGCTGCAGTACGGCACCCCCGAGGAGGTGTTCCACCGGCCGGCCAGTCCCTTCGTGGCCGGCTTCATGGGCGCCGACAACGCCATCGAGCTGTCCGACGGCAGCGGCGCACCGCGCCGCGCCCACTTCCGCGGCGACCGCGCGCGCCTGGCCGACGCCCCGGCGCCGACCGACGCGGCGATCAGCCTGGAAGGCACCGTCGAGCAGGCTGCCTACCTGGGCCACGGCTGGCGCCATCGCGTGCGCCTGGCGGGCGGCCCGGTCTGGGTCGACGACCCGGCCCTCGTGCCCGAGGGCCGTCGCACCCATGTCATCGTCCCGCGCGACGCTTTGCTGTTGTTCCCGACCCCCTGAGGAGACACTGATGAGAAGACTCGCACTGACCCTGGCCGCCGCCCTGGCGGCACTGCCTGCCGCGGCCCAGACCACGCTCAACGTGGTGACTGCCGGCGACCAGAACATGGTCGACTACGTCAACACCTTCCTCGCACCGCGCTTCGAGAAGCTCAATCCCGGCGTCACGGTCAAGGCCGTGGGCACCGGGCCGGGCGATGCCGGCTCGCAGAAGATCTACGAGAAGCTGTCGGCGCAGGCCAAGGCCGGGGCCGCGACCTGGGACGTCGACGTGGCCGTGATCCACCAACGTGGTGCGGCCACGATGGTCAAGGAGAACCTGCTGGCGTCCTACCGCAAGCAGATCGCCACCGACAAGCTGGTGTCGCGCGACACCGCCAGGAATGCGCTCGGCCAGAACGTCGACGGCTTCGTGATCCCGATGTTCCACAGCCAGATTGCGCTGGCCTACAACCCCGACCTGGTCAAGGCTCCGCCGAAGACCTTCGGCGAGCTCGAGGCCTGGGTCAAGCAGTACCCGAAGCAGTTCGGCTACAACGGCGTCAAGGGCGGCATGTCCGGCGTGGGTTTCGTGATGGGCTACGTGTCGGCCACCAGCGGCCTGGGCAAGCAGCTCGAGGAGGGCCCCTATGACGCCGGCCGCAAGGCCGCCATCGAGAAGTCGCTCGCCGGCCTGAAGGAGTTCAACAAGAACGTCGTGCTTACGCCGGGCAACGCCGGCACGCTGGACATGCTCAACCGCGGCGAGATCGCGATGGGCCCGGTGTGGGTGGACATGTTCTACACCTGGGTGGCCGACGGCAAGCTGAGCCCGAAGCTCAAGCTCGCGCTGCCCGAGCCGGGCCTGCCCGGCCAGCCGATGTACTACGCCGTGCCGGCCAAGGCTGCCAACGCCGCCATCGCGCGCAGGTTCGTCGAGTTCGCGGCGAGTCCCGAGATCCAGGCCGAAGGCATCGTCAAGAAGTTCAACTGGTACCCCGGCATCGACGCGCAGCACGTGCAGGGCAAACTCGACAAGGCCAGCTGGGACAAGTTGTTCACCGACATCAAGCCCGACGCGCTGCAGCGCTATGGCCGGCCGTTCCCGCTGTCCGACTACTTCACCGACATCGTCGAAGGCTACGAGCGGGTGGTCATGAAGTGACGGCGGGCAGCGCCGTGCGCGCCCGGTCGATGCCGCCCTACGTGGCCGGCCTGCTGCTGGTGGCGCCGGCGCTGGCCGTGATCGCGCTGTTCTTCGTCGTGCCGCTGGGCCTGTCGGTGCACAGTGCGTTCACCGACAAGGCCGGCGCGTTCACGCTGGCGCACTTCGCCAAGTCGTTCGAGTACTACTGGAACGACATGGTGTTCACGGTGGCCATCGTGCTGCTGTCGTGCGCGCTGATCGCCGCGGTGGCCATCGCCATCGCCGGCTACCTGACGCTGGGCGAGCACCCGCGCACCAAGGCCGCGCTGCGCTGGCTGTACCGCTGGCCGCTGTTCATCCCTTTCGTGGTCACTGGTCAGGTGATGCGCACCTTTCTCGCCAAGAATGGCATGCTCAACCACGTGCTGGTGGGCAGTGGTGTCATCGAGCCCCTGGCCGCACAGAGCCTGCTCGACTGGCGCGGCATCGTCATCGCCTTCGTCTGGAAACAGGCGCCCTTCGTGACGCTGCTGCTGGCCGGCGCCATGGCCTCGGTGGACCCGCAGCACGTGGAGGCAGCTCGCAACCTGGGCGCGCCGCGCTGGCGTGTGCTCGGCGGCATCGTGCTGCCGCAGGTGCGCGGCACGCTGCTCGTGGGCCTGGTTCTGTCCTTCGTCACGATGCTGTCGGTGCTGTCGGTGCCGATGATGATCAACCCGAACTCGCCGACGATGATGACGGTGGACGTGGCCTACCGCATCAGCACGCACGGCGACTATGCGGTGGCCAACGCGCTGTGCCTGGTGTCCTTGCTGTTCGGCGCGGCCGGCGCCTGGGTCTACCTGCGCCACGCCGTGCGGCGCGCGGAGCAGGCGTCGTGAGCGCGGTGCTGTCTGCGCCCGTGGCCGCGCCGGGCGGCCGGGCGGCGCGTGCCGGCCGCATGCTGCTGCGGGCGCTGGCCATCGCGCTGCTGGCCTTCGTGATCTTCGGCCCTCTGGCCAACCTGCTGCTGTGGGCCTTTGCCGAGCGCTGGTACTTCCCGGGCAAGATTCCGCAGGAGTTCGGCCTGACCTTCTGGGGCCGCGTGTTCGAGCCGCGCGGCGGCGCCGTGCAGTCGCTCGTCACCAGCATCTGGATCGCGCTGCTCACGGTGGCGTTCTGCCTCGCGGTGGCGGTGCCGGCAGGCTACGCGCTGGCGCGACTGAAGCTGCCCTGGCGGGCCTTCATCCTGTTGCTGTTCCTGTTGCCGCAGGCGATCCCCAACCTGCCCATCTACGTGAACATCGCGCGCATGTTCTACGAGCTGCGACTGAACGGCACGGTGGCCGGCGTGGTGCTGGTGCATGCGGCGCATGGCCTGGTGCTGGCGGTGTGGATCGCCAGCGCCGCGTTCGCCGCGGTGGACGTGCAGCTCGAGGAGGCGGCGCGCAACCTGGGCGCAGGGCCGTGGCGATGCTTCGCCACCGTGACGCTGCCGCTCGCCACCCCAGGTCTGATCGCCAGCGCGATCTTCGTCTTCCTCGAATCGCTCGACGAGTTCACCGGCACCTACTTCGTCGGCGTACCCGACGTCACGACCTTGCCGCTGCTGATGTTCAACGCCAGCATGGGCGGCAACTACCAGATCGCGTCGATCACCGCGCTGCTGCTGCTGGTGCCTTCGATCGCCTTCATGCTGCTGGTGGAGCGCTTCCTCAAGGCCGACGTGCTGGCGATGGTCGGGCGCTGAGCGCATGCCCGTAGGATGCGGGCCGATGACCCCGTCGGCCCTGGTCCGCGCGCGCCGCGCCACCCATCTCGCGTTCTTCGTCTTCGGTTTCGTGATGGCGGCCTTCGGCGTGCACGTGCCGTCGATCCGGGCGCACTACGGGCTCGACGACGGCCAGCTCTCGATGGCCCTGTTCGGCGTGGCGCTCGGCGCCGTGCTGTGCCTGGCCTACGCCGGCCGGCTGATCGCCGCCCACGGCCATCGCCGCACCTGTGCCGCCGCGGCGCTGGCGATGTGCGTGGCCCTGGCGCTGCTGTTGCGCTTCGAGCATCCCGCCGCGCTGGCCGTGGCGGTGGTGGTATTCGGTGCCTGCGTCGGCCTGTACGACGTGGCGATCAATGCCGAGGGCAGCGCGATCGAGACCGCGCTCGGGCGCAAGGTGATGAGCCAGATGCACGGCCTGTGGAGCCTGGGCGGGATGGCCGGCGCGCTCGCCTGCGCGGCGATGAACCGCACCGGCGTGGCGCCAGCGATGCAGACCGGCGCGGTGGCGGTGGGCGCGCTGGTGGCCGCCGCCGTGGCCTGCGCCGGCCTGCTGCAGCGCCAGGCCCACGCGGCGCAGGCCGCGCAGGCGGCGGCCGCGTCGCCCGGGGGCGCGGCACCGGCCTCGGGCTGGCGCCAGATGGCCGCGCCGACGCGCCGCCGCGTCGCGCTGCTCGGAGCGCTCGCGGTGCTGGGCATGCTGGCCGAAGGCGCCATCTACGACTGGAGCGTGCTGTTCCTGCAGCGCGAGCGCGGCGCGCCGGCCGATGTGGCCGCGCTCGGCTTTGCCGCGTTCTCCGCCGCGATGGCCGCCGGCCGCTTCGGCGGCGACCGCCTGCGCGAGCGCATGCCGTCGTCGCGCCTGCTCGCCGGCAGCGCGCTGCTGGCCGGCGTGTCGATGGCGCTGGTGTTGCTGGCCGACGCGGTGCCGGTGGCGCTGGTCGGGCTGGCGCTCGTGGGGCTCGGGCTGGCCAACGTGATCCCGGTGCTCTACATCGCCTCGGCACGGCTGCCCGGCGCCAGCCCGGCAGCGGGGCTGGCCATCGTCTCGTCGTTCGGCTGGCTCGGGGTGGTGCTCGGCCCGCCACTGGTGGGGTCGCTGGCGCAGGCCACGTCGCTCACCGTCGGGCTGGGCCTGGTGGTGGTGGCCGCCGCGGCGCTGGCGGTCTGCGCGCCGCGCGTCAGCGACGCGCCACCGCCGGCCCATGCCGTATAAGCCTTCACTCCGACCGACCGAACCCCACCCGTGATGCCGACCACCGCGCCGCCCACCTTCGACGACGTCGCCGCCGCCGCGCGCCGGCTGCACGGCCACGCCCACCGCACGCCGGTGCTGCGCTCGGCCACCGCCGACGCCGAGTTCGGCGCGCAGGTGTTCTTCAAGTGCGAGAACTTCCAGCGCATGGGCGCGTTCAAGTTCCGCGGCGCATTCAACGCGCTGTCGTGCCTGACGGACGCGCAGCGGCGCGCCGGCGTGGTGGCGTTCTCGTCCGGCAACCATGCACAGGCGGTGGCGCTGGCCGCCCGGATGCTGGGCCTGCCGGCCACCATCGTGATGCCCGGGGACGCGCCGGCGGCCAAGCTTGCCGCCACGCGCGGCTACGGCGCCACCGTCATCACCTACGACCGCTTTCGCGACGACCGCGAGCGCATCGCGCGCGACATCGCCGAGCGTGACGGCTGCGCCCTGATCCCGCCCTATGACCACGCCGACGTGATCGCCGGCCAGGGCACCGCGGCGCTCGAGCTGCTGGAAGACGCCGGCCCGCTGGACGCGCTGTTCGTCTGCGTCGGCGGGGCCGGGCTGATGGCCGGCTGCGCGCTCGCGCTGCACGGCCGCGCGCCGCACGCGCGCCTCATCGGCGTGGAGCCCGAGGCCGGCAACGACGGCCAGCAGTCGCTGCGCAGCGGCACCCTCGTGCGCATCGCCACGCCGCAGACGCTGGCCGACGGCGCGCAGACGCAGCAGATCGGTGCGCTGCCCTTCGCGATCCTGCGCCAGGCCGGCGCCGACATCGTCACCGCCACCGACGCGCAGCTGGTGGACGCGATGCGCTTCTATGCCGAGCGCATGAAGCTGGTGGTGGAACCCACCGGCGCGTTGTCGCTGGCCGGTGCGCGCACGATGAAGGACGAGTTGCGCGGCCTGCGCGTGGGCATCGTCGTCAGCGGCGGCAACGTCGACCTGGCGCGCTTCGCCGCGCTGATCAGCGGACAGTCCTGACGGCCCGGGCTTCACTCCGCTCGTCGGACTGGCTGGAGCCTCCCTCCCGGAGGGAGGCTGGAGGGGGCAGTCCAACACGCTGGAGCCCCTTCATGGAGGGGGCTCGGGGGAGCCGTTCGCAAAGCCGCGTGCTGGCCGCGCGAGCGGCTAGCCCAGCGTCAGCACCACGGCCTGGTGGTCCGACGCGTCGCTGCCGGCGTCCACCTGCAACGCCTTCACGCGCGGCGCCAGGTCGGCGGACACGAAGACGAAGTCGCAGGCGAAGCGGCGCGGCCACTGCACCGTGTCGTACAGGCCCACGGTCTCGTCGTGCGGCCGGCCCGGGTGGGCCACCTGCCAGGCATCGACGAACGCGGGCGTGCCGTCGGCAAAGGGTTCGAGCATGCGCGCGTAGGCCGGCGAGCCCGGCTCGCAGTTGAAGTCGCCGCAGACGATGCCGGCCGCCGGATGGGGCCGCCAGTGGAAGGGCCCGCGCGATACGTCGGCGCGCGCCGGCGGCGTGCCGTGTCCGCTGGCCTGCGCATGGCGGGCACGCAGGCCGTCGGCCTGCGCCAGGCGCTGCAGCGCGGAGTAGTAGGCCAGGTGCGTGGTGGTCACGCGCACCGCGCCCACCGACGGCGCCTCCACCACGGCTTCCACCGCCATGCGCTGCATGTCGGCATGGTCGGGGTCGGCCGGCCAGGGCAGCACGTGACGCCACACCTGCCGCACCGGCAGGCGCGACAGCAGCAGGTTGCCGAACTGGGCCCGGCCGCCGCCGTCGGCCGGCACGTCCACCGCCACGCCCTCGAAGGCCGCGTAGCCGGGGAACGCCGCCGCCAGGCGGGCGAACTGGTCCTCGCCGCCGCTGCCGGCCAGCGTGGGAAAGCCGCGCGCCACCTCCTGCAGGCAGATCACGTCGGCGTCGGCCAGCTCGCGCGCCACGCGGGCGATGCGCTCGGGGTCGACCCGGCCATCCACGCCGCGACACCACTGGATATTCCAAGACAGCAGCCTCATCCCACGGGCACCTCCTGAGGCGCGATGGTAGGGCGCTGGGCTACAGTGGCCGGGCGATGCAAACCCCAGGTCGCCCGCCCCTGCTGCCCGACGACGCCGACGGCCTGCTCAAGCTGGCCGCGCAGAGCATGTTCGACGTGTTCGCGCGCACCGCGATGGGCATGCTGGTGGTGGACCGCGACCACCGCGTGGTCTGGATCAGCGACGGCTACAAGAGCTTCCTGCCCGCGCTCGGCTTCGAGTCCGAATCGCAGTTCGTCGGCCATCGCGTCGAGGAGGTGATCCCCAACACGCTGATCCCGCAGGTGATCGACAGCGGACGCCCGATCCTGGTGGACCTGCTCACCAACAAGGCCGGCACCTTCCTCGTCAGCCGGCTGCCGCTGCGCGACGCGTCGGGCCTCGTGATCGGCGCCATCGGCCTGGTGCTGATGGACCACCCCGAGACCACGATGCAGCCGCTGATGGCGAAGTTCACCCGCTTGCAGGCCGAGCTGGACGCGGCGCGGCGCCAGCTCGCCGAGCAGCGGCGGCCCAAGTACACGATCGCCAGCTTCATCGGCGCCAGCGCCGCCGCGCTGGAGGTCAAGCGCCAGGCGCGGCGCGTGGCCGGCACCGACAGCACCGTGCTGCTGCTGGGCGAAACCGGCACCGGCAAGGAGCTGCTGGCGCAGGCGATCCACGCCGCCGGCGCGCGCGCCGCGCAGCCCTTCGTCGGCGTCAACATCGCCGCCATCCCCGAGACGCTACTGGAGGCCGAGTTCTTCGGCGTGGCGCCCGGCGCCTACACCGGCGCCGACCGCAAGGCGCGCGACGGCAAGTTCAAGCTGGCCGACCGCGGCACGCTGTTCCTCGACGAGATCGGCGACATGCCGCTGCCGCTGCAGAGCAAGCTGCTGCGCGTGCTGCAGGAGCGCGAGGTGGAACCGCTGGGCAGCAACCGCGTCGAGCCGGTGGACGTGCGCGTCATCGCCGCCACCAGCCGCGACCTCGCCGCGATGGTGGCCGAGGGGCGCTTCCGCGCCGACCTGTACTACCGCCTGAACGTGCTGCCGATCGCGCTGCCGCCGCTGCGCGACCGGCGCGACGACATCGAGGCGCTGGCCGAGACGCTGCTGGACGACATCGCGCGGCGCAGCGGCCTGCCGGTGCGCAGCCTCGCGCCCGACGCGCTGGAGGCGCTGGCCGCGCACGCATGGCCCGGCAACATCCGCGAGCTGCGCAACGTGCTGGAGCAGGCGGTGCTGATGCACGACGAGCTGCTGCTGCATGCGGCGCAGCTGCCGCCGCTGGGCGCGGCCGCCACCTCAGCGCCGGCGCCGCTCGGCGCTACCGCCACGACCGTCTCGACCACCACCCCGGCCGACCCGCTGCGCCCGCTGCCCGACCAGCTGGCCGACGTCGAGCGCGAGGCCATCGCGCAGGCGCTGCGGGCCACCGGCGGCAACCGCGTGGCCGCGGCCCGGCTGCTGAAGATGTCGCGTGCCGCGCTGTACGACCGGCTGGCGCGCTACCCCGGCCTGGAGAGCGTGCGGTGAGCACCTTCGTGCTGGTGCATGGCGCCTGGGGCGGTGCCTGGGTGTGGCGCCGCGTGCTCGGCCCGCTGCGCGCGGCCGGCCACGAGGTGCATGCGGTCACGCTCACCGGCGACGGCGAGCGCGCCCACCTGCGCCACGCCGGCATCACGCTGGACGACCACATCGCCGACGTGATCGGCCTCGTCGACGCCGAGGAGCTGTCCGACATCGTGCTCGTGGGCCACAGCTACGGCGGCATGGTGATCACCGGCGCCGCCGACCGGCTCACCGCGCGCGGCACCGGCCGCGTGAAGCAGCTGGTGTACGTGGACGCGATGGTGCCGGTGCCCGGCGAGGGCTGGGGCAGCGGCCACCCGCCGGAGATCGCCAACGCGCGCCTGGCCGCCGCGCGCGAACACGACAACGCGCTGCCGCCGCCCGACCCGGGCGCCTTCGGCCTGGACGACGCCGACCGCGAATGGCTGCGCCGCCGCCACGTGCCGCACCCGTTCGGCATGTACCGCGTGCCGCTGCAGTTCGACGCCGCCCGCTGGGCCGCGCTGCCGCGCTGCTTCGTCGACTGCAACCAGCCGGCCTACCCGACCATCGACGCGATGCGCACGCGCGTGCGGCAGCAGCCAGGCTGGCGCATCGAGGTGCTGCCCACCGGGCACTTCCCGATGGTGTCGATGCCGCAGCCGACGGTGCGGCTGCTGCTGTCGCTGGCCTGAGGCAGCGGCTCAGGCCGCGCGCGGCACGCGCCGCGGTGCCTGGCGCGCCAGCGTCAGGCCCACGCCCACCATGCGCATCGCGTCCTCGGTGGCGCGCGTGAGCAGCTTGCCGGCGTCGGCGATCGCCTCGTCGAGCGTGCAGGGACGCTTGAGGATGCTGGCGAACGCGTCGATGCCGTGGTCCAGGTTGATGCGCACGCCCTTGCCGATGGTGCCGGCCAGCGCCACCACCGGCAGGCCGCGGCGCTTGGCACGGCGCGCCACCTCGGCCGGAATCTTGCCGTGCGGCGTCTGGAAGTCCAGGCTGCCCTCGGCCGTCATCACCAGGTCGGCCTGGTCGATCAGGTGGTCCAGCTCCAGGTACTGCATCACGATCTCGTAGCGCGGATGCAGGCGCCCGCCGAGCAGGGCCGCAAAGCCCGCACCGAGGCCGCCGGACGCGCCGCCCCCGGGGATGTCGCCCACCTCCATGCCGGTGGCGTCGAACACTTCGCGCGCATAGCGCTGCAGCGCGGCGTCCAGCGCCAGCACCTGCTCTGGCGTGGCGCCCTTCTGCGGGCCGAACACGCGGGCCACGCCCCGCTCGCCCAGCAGCACGTTGTGCCAGTTCACCGCCGCGTCGAGCTGCACGGTGGCCAGGCGCGGGTCCAGCCGCGACAGGTCGATGCGGCGCAGCGACGCCAGCGCGCCGCCGCCCTGACCGATGGAACGTCCTTCCGCGTCGAGCAGCTGCGCGCCCAGCGCCTGCGCCATGCCGGCGCCGCCGTCGTTGATGCCCGAGTCGCCGCAGCCCAGCAGGATGCGCCGCGCGCCGGCGTCGAGCGCGGCGCGGATCAGCTCGCCCACGCCATGGCTGGTGGTGAGCATCGGGTTGCGCCGGTCGCGCGGCACCAGGCGCAGCCCCGCCGCCGCCGCCATCTCGATCACCGCGGTGCGATGCTCGCGGCCGCCGAGGAATCCGAAGAACGCCGGCACCGGGTCGCCCACCGGGCCGGTGACCACGCAGCGGTGCATCGTGCCGCCGGTGGCGTCGACCAGCGCGGCGGTGAAGCCCTCGCCGCCGTCGGCCAGCGGCGCCGTCAGCACGCGGGCCTGGGGCATGGCACGGCGCACGCCGTCGGCCATGTGGTCGGCCACCGCCTGGGCGCCCAGGCTCTCCTTGAAGCCCGACGGCGCGATCAGCACGGTGAAGGGCCGCGACGCGGTGGGCAGGTATTCGACGTTGGACATGACGGCTCCGGGACAGGCAGTTGAGAGATGACACACAGAGCCGCGAGGGGGCCGGCCGATACATGCGGTACGCAACAGGACGTGAGCGCGTGCCACCGCGGCGTTCAGCGCACCAGGCCCATCCAGGGCCAGACGAACCCCGCCACGCCGAGGAACAGCGCCGCCACCGGCAGCGCCAGGGCCGCGGACAGGCGGGCCAGGTCGGCGTGCCCGTAGGTCGGCAGTTCGGTGGCGGCGAACATCGCCACCGGCTTGGCGCTGATCACGAAGGTCTGGCAGTAGCCGCTGGCCAGCGTGACCAGCATCACCAGCAGCACGGGGTCGAGGCCCTGGGCCGACAACGGCAGCGCCAGCGTGGGCAGCAGCACCACGGCGCGCGCCGTGCGCGACGTGATCAGCAGGTGCGAGGCCAGCGCCGCCCCGCAGGCCAGCGCCAGCAGCCCGGCGCGGCCCAGCCCCTGCAGGGGCAGTGCCGCCAGCATCGCGTCGGCCAGCAGCCGCGCCGCGCCGCTGTGCAGCAGCGCCTCGCCCAGCACCATCGTGGCCGCCAGGAACACCACGAGGTTCCATTCCACCGACTTCAGCGCGGACTTCAGCGTGACGCCGGTCAGCGGCCGGCAGGTGGCGGCCAGCGCACCGGCCAGCGCCACCAGCGCCGGGTCGATCCCGAGCGCGCTGCCGCCGGTCCAGCCGGCGATGGTGAGCACGACCACGGCGCCCACGGCCTTCTGCGCCGGGGTCCATGGCGCCGTGGGCGCAGCCGGCAGGGCCACGGGCCGCGAGCGCTCGGCGGACGTGAGGAACAGGCGCCCGATCAGCGCCGTGGCCACGGCGCAGGCAGCCGCCGACACCGGGGCGGCCAGCAGGGCCCAGTCCAGGTAGTCCGGTGCCGGGGCCCCCAGGTCGCGCAGGAAGTCCACCGCCACGAGATGGGCGCCGGCAGCCGGCAGTGCCGCGCCGGCCGACAGCAGGATGGTGCTGGCGAACAGCAGCGCCAGAGCCCGGGACAGCCGCGGGTCGCCCAGGGCCTGCGCCAGCACCAGGAACAGCGGCAGCAGCAGCGCCGCCCGACCCGACGTGGACGGCACCACGAAGGCCGTGGCCGCCACCACCCAGGTCAGGCGCCACAGCAGCGCGCCCACGGTGGCCGAGCCGGCCACGGCGCGCAGCGCGCAACGCTGCGCCAGCCCGCTGTGCGTGAGCGCCGCCGACAGCACGAAGGCGCCGATCATCAGCCACACGAGGCTGCTGCCGAGGCCGTCGAACACGCGCTCGGCCGGTACCAGGCCGAGGCCGGCCAGGGCCAGCAGGGCGCACAGCGCCACCGGCGTGTCGTCCAGGCCGAGCACGGTCCACGCCACGATGGCCAGCGCGAAGATGCCCAGCGTCAGGCGCGCGGCGTCGGGCCAGTGCGGCACGCCGAACGCCAGCGCCGCCGCGGTGGCGGCGGCCAGGCTCGCCGCCGCGGCCCAGCGCAGGGCGCGCCCGGCCGGCAGCGCGGCCGGCAGCCCGGCGTCGGAGGACGGGGACGACGCCACGCGGGCAGCCGGCAGGATGGACGGGACGGTAGCAACGGACATCGGGGGCTCCAGACGGTGGCGCGACGCGCGCCTCCCGTCACAGAGCAGGCGCGGCCGCCCGCGATACATCGCGGCCGGCCGGTCGGCGGCATGTATCAGCCGGCGGGGTCGGTGCTCTGTGCAGGCATCGACCCACCGGGAGACCCCCATGCCCCTCGCCACCATCCGTCCTGCCGCCCGCCTCGCCGCCCGCCTGGGCCTCGCGCTGGGCGCGGCGGCCCTGCTCGGCGCCTGCGCCACCAGCCAGCCGGTCGTCTACACCAAGGAGTCGCTCGCCGCGGCACAGCCCGAGCGCGTCTCGCGCGACGTGGCCGCCTGCCGCGACCGGGCCCGCACCGCCGTCGGTCTGAACGGCCGCAGCACCACGCAGGTGGCCGGCGCCAGCGGCCGCGCCGGCCTGATCGGCTTCGTCGGCACCGCCGTGGGCTCTGTGGTCGCCGGCAGCAAGGACGCCTGGGCGCGTGCCCGCGCGGGCGCCGCCGGCGGCGCCGCCGGCATCGCGACCAAGACCCTGCTGGAGTGGAACGACCCGGACGACGTGTACCAGGAGTACGTGGAACGCTGCCTCGGCGAGAAGGGCCACGACGTGCTGGGCTGGCGCTGAGGCGCCTGCCGCCTGCCTGATTTCCGCACAGTGCCGGCACGGCGCTGTCGGAAGTGCGGACAGTGCGGCGGCACCCGCGCGCCGGCGCGCGGGTGCGCCGGCCCTCGGTACCCAGGGCGTCTCGGGACTTCCCCTAGCCCGCCGCGTTCTGGCACGTGGCGTGCACCTCCTGCGGCTTCCACGCAGGAGACACGACCCATGAACCACCTGTCCCGCCGCGCGCTCGCCGCGCTCCTGGCCACCGGCGCCGCCGTGCTCGCCGCACCGACCGCCACCCTGGCGCAGGCCGGCAAGAACGAGATCCGCATCGCCCACATCAACGGCAAGACGGGCCCGCTCGAGGCCTATGCCAAGCAATCGTCGGTGGGCTTCATGATGGGCCTGGACTACGCCACCGGCGGCACGATGACCGTGGCCGGCAAGAAGCTGGTGGTGATCGAGAAGGACGACCAGGGCAAGCCCGACGTGGGCAAGAACCTGCTCGCTGCCGCCTACGGCGACGACAAGGTGGACATCGCGGTGGGCACCACCGGCTCGGGCGTCGCGCTGGCCATGCTGCCGGTGGCCGAGGAGTACAAGAAGATCCTGCTGGTGGAGCCGGCCGTGGCCGACTCGATCACCGGCGACAAGTGGAACCGCTACATCTTCCGCACCGGCCGCAGCAGCACGCAGGACGCGCTGGCCAATGCCGCCGCGTTCGACCAGGACGGCGTGTCCATCGCCACGCTCGCGCAGGACTACGCCTTCGGCCGTGACGGCACCAAGGCCTTCAAGGACGCGATCAAGAAGGCCAAGGTCGTGCACGAGGAGTACGTGCCGCAGAACGCCACCGACATCACCGCCGCCGCGCAGCGCATCTTCGACCGCCTCAAGGGCCAGCCCGGGCGCAAGGTGGTGTTCATCATCTGGGCCGGCAACCTGGCCGTGCCGTTCAAGATGCTCGACCTGGAGCCGCAGCGCTACGGCATCACGCTGGCCACCGGCGGCAACATCCTGCCGGCGATGACGCTGTTCAAGCGCGTGCCGGGCATGGAAGGCGCGCTGTACTACTACTTCGGCATCCCCAAGAACCCGGCCAACGAGTGGCTGGTGGCCAACCACTACAAGCAGTTCAAGTCGCCGCCGGACTTCTTCACCGCCGGCGGCATGAGCGCGGCCATCGCGGTGGTCGAGGCGCTGAAGAGGACCAAGGGCGACACCAACACCGAGAAGCTGATCGCCACGATGGAAGGCATGAGCTTCGAGACACCCAAGGGGAAGATGACCTTCCGCAAGGAAGACCACCAGGCGATGCAGTCGATGTACCACTTCAAGGTGAAGGTGGACCCGGCCTTCGAGTGGGGCGTGCCGGAGCTGGTGCGCGAGATCAAGCCCGAGGACATGAACGTCCCCATCCGCAACAAGCGATAACGACCACCCCCGTTGCGGCTTCGCCGCTCCCCCTCAAGGGGGCCACACCGGCGGACCGGCGGAGCCGGATCCGCGGTGTGGGCTGGGCAGTGAACTCCACCATGCTCGAGACTCGCGACTTGACGATCCGCTTCGGCGGCCACGTGGCCGTCGATGCGGTGTCGTGCGCCTTCGCGCCGGGGCAGCTCACGGCCATCGTGGGGCCCAACGGGGCGGGCAAGACCACCTACTTCAACCTGGTGTCGGGGCAGTTGCCGGCCAGTGCGGGGCAGGTGTGGCTCGACGGCGAGGACATCACCGCGCTGCCGGCGCCGCTGCGCACGCGGCGCGGCCTCGGGCGCGCGTTCCAGCTCACGCAGCTGTTCGCGCGCCTGAGCGTGCTGGAGAACGTGCGCCTGGCGGTGCAGGCGCGCCGCTCGCAGGGCCACGGCATCGACCTGTGGCGCGTGTGGCTGGACCGTCGCGAGTGGATCGACGAGGCGATGGCGCTGCTGGAGCGCGTGAAGCTCGCGCCGCAGCGCGACGCGCTGGCGGCCGAACTGCCGCACGGCGACCAGCGCAAGCTGGAGGTGGCGCTGCTGATCGCGCTCGACCCCAAGGTGTACCTGTTCGACGAGCCCACCGCCGGCATGAGCGCCGACGACGCGCCGGTGGTGCTGGACCTGATCCGCTCGCTCAAGGCCGGTGGCGACCGCACGATCCTGCTGGTGGAGCACAAGATGGACGTGGTGCGCGAGCTGGCCGACCGCATCGTGGTGCTGCACCAGGGCCGGCTGGTGGCCGACGGCGACCCGGCCACCGTGATGGCCTCGGCCGTGGTGCAGGAAGCCTACCTCGGCCGCGCCGCGGTGAAGGAGCCGGCATGAGCGTCGCAGCTGCGCCCGCGGCGGCCGCCGCGCTCGAGCTGCGCGGCGTGCACACGCACATCGACGCGTATCACATCCTGCACGGCGTGGACCTGTCGGTGCCCGCAGGCGCGATCACCGTGCTGCTGGGCCGCAACGGCGCCGGCAAGACGACCACGCTGCGCACGGTGATGGGCCTGTGGCGCGCCTCGGCCGGCAGCATCACCTTCGGCGGCCAGCGCATCGACGGCCGCCACACCGCCGACATCGCGCGCGCCGGCATCGCCTACGTGCCCGAGAGCATGGCCATCTTCGGCGACCTCACGGTGCGCGACAACCTGCTGCTGGCCGCGCGCGGCGCGCGCCGCGAGGCCGACCTCGACGCCGCGCGGCTCGCGCGCATCTTCGACTTCTTCCCCGCGCTGCGGAAGTTCTGGCTCTACCCCGCCGGCAAGCTGTCGGGCGGGCAGAAGCAGATGCTGGCGGTGGCGCGCGCCATCGTCGAGCCGCGCGCGCTGCTGCTGGTGGACGAGCCGAGCAAGGGCCTCGCGCCGGCCATCGTCGACAACCTCGTGGCCGCGCTGCGCCAGGTGCAGGCCGAGGACCGCACCACCGTGCTGCTGGTGGAGCAGAACGTGGCCATGGCCACGGCGCTGGGCGAGCATGTGGCGGTGATGGACGGCGGCCGCGTGGTGCATGCCGGGTCGATGGCCGACCTGGCCGCCGACGACGCGCTGCAGCAGCGCCTGCTCGGCCTGTCGCTGGAGGCGCACGCATGAGCCCCGCCCGGCCGCCCGAAGGGGCTCGCACCGCAGTGCGCAGCACGAAGGTACCCCAGTGACCCCCGCCGTGCCGGCCGCCGCTTCCCCCGCCGACGCCGCCGCCGTGCCGCGCGCGGCCTTCGACACCCGACCGCTGTGGCTGCTGGCCGCGGTGGCGCTGGGCGCGCTGCCCGCCGTGCTGGCCAGCGGCGGCAGCGCCAGCACCTGGCTCACGCTCACGGTGGCCGGCCTGGCCATGGGCACCATCGTGTTCATCGTCGCGTCGGGCCTCACGCTGGTGTTCGGCCTGATGGACGTGCTCAATTTCGGCCACGGCGTGTTCCTCGCGCTGGGCGCCTACGTGGCCGTGTCCACGCTCGGCGCGATGCAGGGCTGGGTCGACGCGCCGTCGCTGGGCGCCAACCTGATCGCGGTGTTCGCCGCCATCGGCGCGGCCATGCTCGCCGCCGGCGGCCTGGGCCTCGCGTTCGAGCGCGTCGTGGTGCGGCCGGTGTACGGCAACCACCTCAAGCAGATCCTCATCACCATGGGCGGCATGATCGTCGGCGAGGAACTGATCAAGGCGCTGTGGGGGCCGGTGCCGATCCCGCTGCCGCTGCCCGAGTCGCTGCGCGGATCGTTCGTCGTCGGCGACGCCGTGATCGAGAAGTACCGCGTGCTGGCCACCGGCATCGGCGTGCTGGTGTTCGTGGCGCTGGCCTGGGTGCTGGCGCGCACCAAGGTCGGCCTGCTGGTGCGCGCGGGCGTCGAGAACCGCGAGATGGTGCAGGCGCTGGGCTACCGCATCGAGCGCCTGTTCGTCGGCGTGTTCGTCACCGGCAGCGCGCTGGCCGGCCTGGGCGGCGTGCTGTGGGGGCTGTACCAGCAGAGCGTGGTGCCGCAGATCGGCGCGCAGGTCAACGTGCTGATCTTCATCGTCATCATCATCGGCGGCCTGGGCTCCACGCTCGGTGCGCTGGTGGGCGCGGTGCTGGTGGGCCTGGTGGCCAACTACACCGGCTTCATGGCGCCGAAGGTGGCGCTGGTGTCGAACATCGCGCTGATGGTGGCGGTGCTGCTGTGGCGCCCGCGCGGCCTGTACCCGGTGACCTCCCGATGAACGCGATCCGCCGCCTGCTGTCGCACGACCTGCCGCGCAGCCGCTGGCTCGCCGCGATGCTGCTGGTCGTGGTGCTGGCGCTGGCCTTCGCGCCCTTCCTGTTCCCGGGCAGCAAGGCGCTGGGCGTGGCGTCCAAGGTGCTGGTGTTCGTGCTGCTGGTGGCCAGCTACGACCTGCTGCTGGGCTACACCGGCATCGTCAGCTTCGCGCACACGATGTTCTTCGGCCTCGGCGCCTACGGCGTGGCGATCGCCAGCGCGCGCATGGGGCCGGGCTGGGATGCGGTGGCGCTGGGCCTGGGCATCGCGCTGGCGTTGTCGCTGGCGCTGTCGCTGCTGATCGGGCTGTTCAGCCTGCGCGTCAAGGCGATCTTCTTCGCGATGGTCACGCTGGCGGTGGCCGCGGCGTTCCAGACCCTGGCCTCGCAGCTGTCGGACCTGACCGGCGGCGAGGACGGCCTGACCTTCCGCAACCCGGAGTGGCTGTCGCCCGGCTTCGAGGCCGAGTGGCTGGGCGTCGCCGTCAACGGCCGCCTGCTCGCCTACTACCTGCTGTTCGCCGCCACGGCGGTGCTGTTCCTGGCGCTGCTGCGCATCGTCAACTCGCCCTTCGGCCGCGTGCTGCAGGCGATCCGCGAGAACGACTTCCGCGCCGAGGCGATCGGCTTTCGCACGGTGGTCTACCGCACGGTGTCCAACGTGCTGGCCGCGGGCTTCGCCACCGTGGCCGGCGCGCTGCTCGCGCTGACGCTGCGCTACACCGGCCCGGACACCACGCTGTCGTTCGAGATCATGCTCGACATCCTGCTCATCGTCGTGATCGGCGGCATGGGCACGCTGTACGGCGCGGTGGTCGGCTCGGCACTGTTCGTGCTGGCGCAGAACTACCTGCAGGACCTGCTTCGCCTCGCCGGCGGCGCGCTCGAGGGCGTGCCGGTGGTGGGGGCCGTGTTCACGCCCGACCGCTGGCTGCTCTGGCTGGGCGTGCTGTTCGTGCTGTCCGTCTATCACTTCCCCACCGGCATCGTCGGCCGGCTGCGCGCGCTGCGCAGCCCCGGCGGCGCCGCCACCCCCCGATGAGGAGACCGCCCATGTCCGCCCGCCTCCCGAAACGCATACCGCATCGCCTGCCGCTGGCCCTGGCCGCCGCGGCAGTCGTCGCCACCCTGCCCGCGCCCGCGCTGGCCGACGGCAAGGCCTCGCCGCACACCGGCCCGAACCCGCTGCCGGGCTTCGTGTCCGGCCCGGTGCGCATGACCGCCTACGACGGTGTCAACGACGACCTGCTGACCGCGGGCCTGGGCGCCGCCGGGCTGGCCAGCCCGCTGGCCCCGGGCTACGCCAATGCGCTGGCGCCCACCGCGGCCGAGCTGCGCCGCAACGCGATCTGGAACAACTACCGCGCGCTGGTGGACATGACCACCGCCGGCGGCTATGGCGTCTTCTACGGCCCGAACGTCACGACGCCGGGCACGCCCGGCAGCGGCGACGGCAAGATCGCCGGCATCGAGGCGATCGCCTTCGCCAGCGACGGCAAGGGCGCGCGCCACGTGACGCTGATGGTGCAGGTGCCGGCGCACTTCGACCCGAAGCGGCCGTGCATCGTCAGCGCCACCTTTTCGGGCTCGCGCGGCGTCTACGGCGCGATCTCCACCGGCGAGTGGGGCCTGAAGAAGGGCTGCGCCGTGGCCTACAGCGACAAGGGCACCGGCGCCGCGCCGCACGACCTGATGGCCGACACCGTGCCGCTGATCGACGGCACGCGCACCACGGCCGTCGCCGCCGGCGGCGCGGCCGCGTTCCGCGCGCCGCTGACCGACGCCGAGCGCAACGCCTTCAACGCGCTCACGCCCGACCGCTACGCGTTCAAGCACGCCCACTCGCAGGCCAACCCGGAGCGCGACTGGGGCCGCAGCACGCTGCAGGCCATCGAGTTCGCGTTCTGGGTGCTCAACGAGCGCTACGGACAGGCCGCCGGCCACGGCCGCAAGGCGCCCACGATCCACAAGCGCAACACGCGCGTCATCGCGTCGTCCATCTCCAACGGCGGTGGCGCCGCGCTGGCCGCGGCCGAGCAGGACCACCGCGGCCTGATCGACGGGATCGCGGTCACCGAGCCGGCGGTGCAGCTGCCGCAGGTGCCGGGCCTGTTCCACATCGAGCGCGGCGGCACGCGCGTGGCCGCCGCCGGCCTGCCGCTGTACGACTACATGACCTGGGCCAACCTGTACCAGCCCTGCGCCGGCCTCGCGCCGGAACTGGCGGGCACGCCGTTCCAGGGCAGCTATGCCGCGCTGTTCGGCTTCCTGGCCGGCAACCGCTGCGCGTCGCTGCGCGCCAAGGGCTGGCTCACGGCCGACACCACCGCCGCGCAGGCCAGCGAGGCGCTGGGCAAGCTGCGCGCCCGCGGCTGGGAGCCCGACAGCGACGCACTGCATGCGTCGAGCGCGGCGTTCGAGATCCCGTCGGCGGTGAGCGTGACCTTCGCCAATGCGTATGCGCGCGCGTCGGTCACCGAGTCGCTGTGCGGCTACAGCTACGGCGCGGTCAACCCGGCGACCAACCTGCCCACGCCGCTGGCGCCGGCCGCGCTGGCCGGCATGTTCGCCACCGGCAACGGCGTGCCGCCGTCGTCGGGCGTGGCGCTGATCAACGACCGCTCGGTGGGCGGGCCGCGGCGCGACGTGGGCTCGGTCAGCCCGAGCACCGGCGCGTTCGACATGAACGTCGACGGCGCGCTGTGCCTGCGCGGCCTGCTCGACGGCAGCGACGCGCGCGCCAAGGCGCTGCGCGAGGGCATCGGCGAGGCCACCCGCAGCGGCGAGCTGCGCGGCCGCCCGGCCATCGTGGTGCAGGGCCGCGCCGACGCGCTGCTGCCGGTGAACCACGCCGGCCGCGCCTACACCGCCTTCCACAAGGTGGTGGACGGCCGCCGCAGCCGCCTCGCGTACATCGAGGTCACGAACGCGCAGCACTTCGACGGCTTCATCGGCCTGCCCACCGTGCTGCCGGGCTACGACACGCGCTACGTGTCGCTGCACATCTACCTGTTCCGTGCGCTCGACGCGATGTGGGCGCACCTGGCCGAGGGCGCGCCGCTGCCGAAGAGCCAGGTGGTGCGCACCCTGCCGCGCGGCGGCACGCCGGGTGCGGCCCCCGCGCTGACGGCCGCCAACGTGCCGCCGATCGCCGCCGTGCCGGCCACCGCCGACGCGATCACCATGCGCGGCAACACCCTGGTCGTGCCCGACTGAAATGAACCAGCCCCGAAGCGCCTTCGGCGCTCCCCCTCCAGGGGGCGACCCCGGCGGCCGGGCGAAGCCCGTCCGCGGCGTCCGCTTGATGCGTCGGGCTCATGCGTCGCGGGTGGTGGCAGGCGACATGGAGAACTGAGATGCAGCCGTCGTCGCACTACGTCCGCTGCCTCGGCCGCGAACTCCACCTCACGGCCTGGGGCGACCCGGGCCACCCGGTGGTCGTGGCCTGGCACGGGCTGGCGCGCACCGGGCGCGACATGGACGACCTGGCCGCGCACCTCGCCGGCCACGGCTGGCGCGTGCTGTGCCCGGACACGATCGGGCGCGGCCTGTCGCAGTGGAGCCCCGCGCCCGACGACGAGTACTGCCTCGACTTCTACGCGCGGCTGGCCACTGCGCTGCTCGACACGCTGGCCGTGCCGCGCTGCGCCTGGGTCGGCACGTCGATGGGCGGCGCCATCGGCCTGGTGGCCGCGGCCGGCGCGCTGCGCGGCCGCATCGAGCGGCTCGTGCTCAACGACAACGGCCCGAGCCTGGCGCGCGCGGCCATCGAGCGCATCCGCAGCTATGCCGGTTCGCCCGCGGCCTTTGCCACGGTGACCGAGCTGGAGCAGTACTTCCGCACCGTCTACAAGCCTTACGGCTGGCTCAGCGACGCGCAGTGGCGGCGCCTGACCGAGACTTCGGTGCGGCGCCTGCCCGACGGCCGCGTGACACCGCACTACGACCCGGCGATGGTGCGCCAGTTCGAGACCCGCCCCGACGACTACGAGCGCTGGGCCGAGTGGGACTCGCTCGACATCCCGGTGCTGTGCCTGCGCGGCAAGGACAGCGACCTGCTGCTGCCCGGCACCGCCGAGCAGATGCGCCAGCGCGGCCCGCGCGCGGTGGTGGTGGAGATCGACGGCTGCGGCCACGCCCCGGCGCTGAACACGCCGGCGCAGTTCGGACTGGTGGAGCGGTTCCTGGCCGGGCATTGAACCGGCGCGCCATCCTCTCGTATAGGGATCGACGCGCTGCGCACGGTCGATAGACTGCGACCCGGATTGCCGGGAGGCTGCCACCATGGCCATGGTCGAAGCGCGAAGAGACGCCGCCGTTCAGGACCCCAAGATTGCGGTGGTGGTCATCCACGGCATGGGCGAACAGAAGCCGATGCAGACCCTGCGCAGCTTCGTGGTGGCGGCCTGGCAGCGCAACAGGGACCTGTTCCGCGACGTGGAGTCCAAGGTC
The DNA here is from genome assembly GCF_057219775.1 of Aquabacterium sp. T101. NCBI lineage: Bacteria > Pseudomonadati > Pseudomonadota > Betaproteobacteria > Burkholderiales > Sphaerotilaceae > Aquabacterium > Aquabacterium sp. T101. The sequence continues at coordinate 29,271 of NZ_JBXVVZ010000005.1, read as the reverse complement.
GATCACGACCCCTGGGACGTCTGGACCAAGCCCGACACCATGTCCGGGTCTTCGGAACTCCGGCGCATCACGACCGCCCGCGCCCGGCATCCGGCCGACGCCAAGCTCCGCGGACAACGGGCGGACTTCTTCGAGCTGCATTGGGCCGACCTCACCACCGACACCACGTGGGGCGACTTCCTCCAATGGTTCGTCACCCTGCTGTGGCGCCTGAAGGTCCCGTCGCGCATGCGCCTGGTGTGGATGCTGCTGTGGGTCCTGGTCATCGCGCTGGGGATCAGCGCAGCCGCCACCGCATGGGCGGCCTTCGTCGAGAACCGGGGCAGCGACCCGCTCGCGGGCAGCCTGCCGGGCGCATTGCTGGCCTGGGACGGCTGGGCCGTCGTGACGGCCCTGCTGGCGGTGTTCGGGTGGGGCGTGAAGGGCTTCCTGACCACCTCCTTCGGCGACGTCGCCCGCTATGTCAGTGCGGCACCGCGCAACATCCGGGTTCGGCAGGAAGCCCGGCAGCGCGGGCTCAAGCTGCTGGACGAACTGGCGGCGTCGGGCGAGTACGGCCGCATCATCGTGGCCGGGCACAGCCTGGGCAGCATCCTCGCCCACGACCTGGTCCTGCTGGCCTGGGCACAGGCCGCACAGAAGATCCTCACGCCCACCGACTCGGCGCTGCACAAGGCCCTCAGGGCCTGCGAGAAGGCGAGCGACGAACTGCTGGGGGCCGCGGGCTACAAGTTCGAGGAAGTCACCCTGAGGCCCGAGGACCGCAGCAAGGTCAGCGACTTCTCGCGCAAGCCCCGGCCGGCCGAGATCCCCGGCAAGCTCGCGGCCTACCGCCAGAGCCAGCGGGATCTGTTCAAGGTGCTCGCTGCCACCCCCCTGACCGTCGGCAACACGCAGCGCCGGAGCGCCTGGCTGATCTCCGACCTGGTGACGCTGGGCAGCCCCCTCACCCATGCGGAGTTCCTGCTGGCGGACAGTCTGGAAGGCCTGCGAAACAGCATCCTGATGCGCGAGACCCTGAGGTGTCCGCCGGTGCTCGAGCCCACGGGCACCCGTGACTTGCCCGGCCCGCCGTCCTTCATTCACGAGTACCCCAAGGGCAGCGGCCAGTGGAGAACCCACCACGGCGCCGCGATGGCGCCGGTGCGCTGGACCAACATCCACGACGCGTCGACGCCGTTCTGGTTCCTGCTCGGCGACCTCATCTCGGGCCCCATCGCCAGGGACTTCGGCCCCGGCGTGGCCGACGTCAAGGTCACCATCCGCCGGCAGGGCGGCCTCTTCGGCACATGCCTGCTGCGCCGGGTCTTCACGCACACGCTCTACTGGTCGGACTTCATGAAGGGCTTCGCCATGAGCGAGACGCCGCCCGACCATGTGCTGGCGCTGCAGCAGGCCCTGAACTTCCTCGACGACCCCGCCACCGAGACCGCCCTGCTGGCCCGGTGCCACACTCCCTGAGGCGGCACGCGGACCCGGCGCGTCAGGCCGGCGCCGCCACCATCACCGCGCCCATCTGGCGCGCCATGTCGAGGAACCTCGCGGTCAGCACGTCGGAACCGGGCTTGCCCGCGAACTCGCTGACGATGAAGCTCTCGTTGCCCTGGCGCGCCTCGAAGTTGTAGCTCGAGTGGTAGGAGGCGCGGCCCGAGATCACCATCTCGGACGTGTCCGAGATCAGCACGCGGTTGCCGATGGGCGAGTCGGGCTCGTAGTGGCGGCTGCCCTTGACGACGGTGACGAGAAACCACATGGCAGCCTTTCGGGCGGGCAACGGATCAACGGGCCGAAGGGCGCAGGGCGAACCTGTCGTTGTCTGGGTTGTCGCGGGTGTGGCCGAGCATAGGCGCGATCGGGGTGCCGCGCGGGATGCCCCTGCAGCGTTCGGGAACAATGGCACGCCGGAGGACCGCCCTTGACCCCGCCTGCCCTGCACCGACGCATCGCGACGCTCGCCGCGGCGTGGTGCCTCGCGGTGCCGCTGCTGCCCGCCGCGCACGCTGCCGACGCGCCGGACGCCGTGTTCGGCAAGCAGCGCGTGGCCGAGTTCGTGGTGCCCGCCGAGGTGGTGGCCCGCTATGCGCGCCACCGGCCCAGCGCGCCGCTGCCCGGCGAGTCCAAGCTCGTCAGTGCGCTGATGGCCGACACCGTGGACTGGGCCGGGCCGCCGCTGGACGTCGGCCCCGGCCGCAACCCGTACACGGTGGTGATGCACCTGCGCGGCCGGGCGCTGGCCGACGGCGCGGTGACGTCGCTGTGGCAGGCGGGCTGGCGCATTGAGCTCAGCGACGGCGGCACGCAGGACCGTGTCGACCCGGTCACCGGCATCGGGCGCGACCTGGCGCGGGCCGGCGAGGCGCTGGAGTTCACCGTGGCTTCGGGCGGCACCAGCTTCAGCTCGGACCGGCAGGCCCTGCCGGTGGTGGCCCTGGTCAGCGCCCGCAACCTGCAGGTGGAGTCGCTGCGCGTGGAGGTGTGGCAGGGCGTGGCCCGGCCGCGCTGGCGCGAGACGCTGCTGTCGCTGCCCGCGCTCGGTGTCGGGCTGGCGATGCTGCTGCTGACGTGGTGGTGGCGCCGTCGCTGACGCGCCGCCGCAAGGCCCGGTGACACAATCGCCGCCCATGTTCGGGCATGCAAGGTCAACGCGCGCGGTGGCGCTGCTCGGCGCCGCGGCGCTGGCGGCGGCGGGTGCGGTGTGGCTGTGCCGCGCCGAGCTGGCCGCGCAGCGCGAGGCCTTCGACACGTCCGCGCGCATCGCGCACCGGCTGCTCAGCCAGCGCGCGGTGGAGCACGAGGCGATCCTCGGCACGCTGGCCCTGCTTCAGCCCGAGGCTGACGACGGCGGCGCCGCGGTACAGCGCCTGATCGCGCTGTACCCGCAGCTGCTGCGCGTGCACCGCCGCGCCGGCGACGGCCGCTGGCCCGTGGCCGCCTGGGACGCCGCCGAGGCCCAGTCGCGCGCCGCGTCGCAGCGCGCGGTGCTGGCGTCGTTCGACGCGGCACGCGGCCGCTTCGTCATCCTGCGCGCCGCCGACCCGGCGTCCTTCGCGCTGGAGGTGGACCTGCAGCGCGCCGTGCCCTGGACCGACTGGCCGTTCGACGAGGCGGCGCGCAATGGCCCCGTGAGCGCGACGCTCGGCCCGGACGGCGCGCCCGCCTGGCGCGTGCATGGCGCCGACGCCGCAGCGGCGGGCCCATGGCCGATGGCGTTTTCCAAGCACCTGGCCGCGGACAGCCAGCCGTTCGACCTGCGCATCGCGCAGTCGGTGGGCTGGGCGGCGCTGCCCTGGGGCAAGGTGGCGGCCTGGGGCGCGCTGGTGGCGGCGCTGGCCGCCCTGGCCGCCGCCGTGCAGCGCCAGCGCGCCGAGCGCCGCCGCGCCGAGCAGCTGCGCCGGCTCGACCAGGTGACGCGGCTGGGCACGCTGGGCGAGATCGGCGCCGGCCTCGCGCACGAGCTGAACCAGCCGCTGGCCGCGCTGATGGCCAGCACGCAGGCGGCCTCGCGCCTGCTCGCCGACGACGCGCCCGACCTGGCCACGGCGCGCGTAGCGATCTCGCACGCCACGGCGCAGGCACGCCGCGCCGCCGACGTGGTGCAGCGGCTGCGCCGCACCATCGAGCCCGGCGCCGCGGCCGACGCGGGCGCCGCGCTGCAGCCGGTGCGGTTGGACGACGCGCTGCGCCACGCGCTGGACCTGCTGCGCCCCGAGCTGCAGCGGCTGGGCGTGAACGTGCAGACCGTGCCGGCCGCGCTGCCCGCGCTGGCCGTGCGCGCCGACCCCGTGGGCGTGGACCAGGTGCTGCACAACCTGCTGGCCAATGCGCTGCAGGCGATGGAGCGCGGCGGCGCCGCCGACCGCACGCTGACGCTGGAGCTGCAGCGCCAGGGCGGGCGCGCGCAACTCGTCGTGCGCGACAACGGCCCCGGCTTCGCGGCCGACGTGCTGCCGCACCTGTTCGAGCCCTTCTTCACCACCCGCGAAGGCGGCCTCGGGCTCGGGCTGAGCCTGGCGCTGTCGCTGGCCGAGCGCTTCGGCGGCACGCTCACCGCACGCCCGGCCGCGCCGCGCGGCGCCGAGTTCGCGCTCGAACTGCCGCTGGCCTGACGCATGCCCTCCACCCCCGACGCCTCGCTGCAGCAGTCGCCGCTGATCCACGTGGTGGACGACGACGACGCGGTGCGCCACGGCCTCGCGCTGCTGATCGGCAGCATCGGCCTGCGCGCGCAGCCCTGGGCCGACCCGCAGGCGTTCCTGGCGGGCTTCGACCGCGGCGGCATCGGCGCCGTGCTGCTGGACGTGCGCATGCCCGGCATCGGCGGCCTGGCGGTGCTGGAGCGGCTGGTGGCCGAAGGGGTGGACCTGCCGGTGATCATGCTCACCGGCCACGGCACGGTGGAGATGTGCCGCCGCGCGTTCAAGGGCGGCGCGGCCGAGTTCCTGGAAAAGCCGGTCGACGACGAACGCCTCGTGGAAGCGCTGCAGCAGGCGGTGCGCGCGCATGTGCGCTCGCGCGAGCGGCGCGGCGCCGACGGCGCCATGGCGGCGCGCTATGCGCAGCTGTCGCCGCGCGAGCGCGAGGTGCTGGCGCTGATCGTCGAGGGCCTCACCAACAAGGAGATCGGCCGCGCGCTGGCGCTGTCGCCGCGCACGGTGGAAGCGCACCGCGCGCACCTGTTCGACAAGCTCGGCGCGGGGTCGCTGGCGCAGCTGATCCGCCAGTACGCGGCGCTGGTGGAGCGCGACGCGGCGGCGCGGGGCGCGGGCGGCACCGCGTAGTTCTACGCATCGGCCGCCGTAGCCGTGCGAATGGCCGCCGCGCGGCGCGGTTCCTACAGTGCCGCCATGGCCTGCGACGGACGCCGGCCTGCCCCACCGAAGGAACACCGCACCATGACGAAGACCCCGAAGTTCGCCGCCCTGGCCCTGCTGGCCGCCGCCGCGCTGGCCCAGGCCCAGACCGCCCCTGCCTCCGCCGTGCGCACCGAGCGCAACATGTCGCTCGAGCTGGCCAGCCAGATCGCCGCGGCCGGCACCGCTGCCTGCGCCGCCAACGGCTACGCCGTCACCACCACCGTGGTGGACCGGGCCGGCGGCGTGCGCGCCGTGGCCCGCGCCGACAACGCCGGCCCGCACACGCTGGAAGCCAGCCGACTGAAGGCCTACACCTCGGCCTCGGCCAAGAACGCCACGCTGGCGATGATGGACGCGGCGCAGAAGAACCCCGCCGCCGCCAACCTGGTGCACATCCCCGGCTACCTGCTGCTCGGCGGCGGCGTGCCGGTGCGCGTGGGCAACGAGGTGATCGGCGCGGTGGGCATCGGCGGTGCGCCGGGCGGCCACCTCGACGAGCAGTGCGCCAACGCCGCGCTGGACAAGGTGAAGGACCTGCTCAAGTGAGCGCCCTGCCGCGCAGATCCCTGCTCGGCGCCGCCGCGCTGGCGCTGGCCGCCCTGGCGGCTGCAGCGCCGGCCGCCGCGCAGGTGGGCCCGCGGGGCGACGAGGTGGCGCGCTTCGGCCCGCTGCACGCCGCCGCGCACAAGGGCGACCTCGAAGGCATCCGGCGCGCGCTGGCCGGCGGCACGCCGGTGGACGCGCGCGATGCGTACGGCCGCACCGCCGTGCACGTGGCGGCGTTCGCACGCCAGCGCGACGCGATCCGCGCGCTGGCCGCCGCCGGCGCCAACCTCGGCCTGCTGGAGAACGACCGCTACGACGCGGTGACCATCGTGGCCGTGGCCGACGACGAGGAGACGCTGCGCGTGCTGCTGCAGCTGGGGGCGAGCGCCAAGCTCACCACCAGCCGCTACGACGGCACCGCGCTGATCGCCGCGGCGCACCTCGGCCACGACGGCGTGGTGCGCCAGCTGATCGCCGCCGGCGCGCCGCTGGACCATGTGAACAACCTGCACTGGACAGCGGTGATCGAGTCCATCGTGCTGGGCGACGGCGGCCCGCGGCACCAGGCCACGCTCAAGGCGCTGATCGACGCCAAGGCCAACCTGCAGCTGGCCGACCGCAGCGGTCGCACGCCGCTGACGCTGGCACGCGAGCGCGGCTTCGCGCCGATGGAGGCGATGCTGGTCAAGGCCGGCGCGCGTTAGCCCGCAGGGCGGCCCGGCCGCCCGCGGTTTATGCTGGCCCGATGACCGGGCCGCAGACCGAGTTCGACGTGGTGGTGGTCGGCGGCGGCGCCGCCGGCTGCGCCGCCGCCGTGGCCGCCGCACGCTGCGGTGCGCGCGCGCTGCTGCTGGAACGCTACGGCTTCCTGGGCGGCGCAGCCACCAACGCGCAGGTGCTGTCGTACTGCGGCTTCTACCGCTTCGGCCCCGACGCCGAACGCAGCGTGGCCGGCGTCGGCGACGAGGTGCTGGCCGCGCTGCGCGCGATCGGCGCGCCCACCGGGCCCACGCTGGCGCGCAGCGGCAACTGGATCATCCAGATCGACCCCGAAGCCACCAAGCTCGCGCTCGACCGCGTGGTGGCGCAGTCGGGGGCGCAGGCGTGGCTGCATGCCTATGTGGTGGGTGCGACGGTCGAGGGCGGCCGCGTCGTCGACGTCACCGTGGCCAGCCACGCCGGCCTGCAGCGGGTGCGCGCACGCGCCTTCGTCGACGCCAGCGGCGAAGCCACGCTGTCGGTGCTGGCCGGCGTGCCGCTGTCGCACGACAGCCGGCACGACGCCAGCCAGCCGGCGTCGTTTCCGGTCCGCATCGGCGGCGTCGCGCGCGACGCGGTGGTGGACCGCGCATTGCTCACCCGCCTGATCGCCGAGCACAACGCCACGGCCGAGGTGCCGATCCCGCGCGCCGACGGCGGCGTGCTGGTGCGCCTGCCGCTGTCGGGCGACTTCTGGTCGATGGCGATCGACCTGCGCACCAACGGCCTCGACCCCGTGGACCTGGGCACCGCCGAGCGCCTGGGCCGCGAGCAGGCGTGGCGCTTCGTCGCGCTGCTGCGCCGGCACCCCGGTTTCGAGCAGGCGCACCTGCTGGCCACCGGCCCGCAGGTGGGCGTGCGCGAGACGCGGCGTCCGCGCTCGCGCGACGACGTGTCGGCTGCGGACCTTCGCGACGGCCGCCGCCGCGACGACGGCATCGCGCGCGCGTCCTGGCCGATGGAAGTGCACCTCGGCCCGGGCCGCGTCAGCTTCGAAGCCGTGGGCGGCGCCGGCCATGCCGACGTGCCGCTGGGCGCGCTGCGCGCCCAGGGCGTGGACAACCTGCTGCTGGCCGGCCGCGTGGCCGGCTGCGACGCGCGGGCCTACGGCTCGCTGCGCGTGATGGGCACCGGCTTCGCCACCGGGCATGCCGCCGGCGTGGCCGCGGCGCTGGCCGCCGGCGGCACCGACGCGGGCGACGCGCGCGCGGTGCGGCACACGCTGGTCGAACAGGGCGCGCTGGTCTAGGCGCGGCCGCATCGGCGTCGGGGCCGATCGGCGTCACCTCACAGGAAGCCCTGCTCCTTGTAGCTGGCGAACCCGGCCTTGGTGAGCGATGCAAGCTCCTTGAACAGCGGCTTGTCCACCTCGGCGAAGTTGAAGCAGGACTTGCCCTGCATGCGGCTCCTGAGCGCGGGCGACAGCGTGGCCAGGAGTTCCGGCTTCAGGTAGACCGGCATCAGGTGAAAGCTCACGAAGGCCTTCTTCACCTGGACCGCACCGAAGAACAGGGGCTTCTTGTTCTTCTGCAGGTACCTGGTGTCGACGTACAGCTCCGTCGCGTCGTCCTTCTTCGGATCGAGCTTTGCGGCGTAGGGCGCCATGATGGCCCTGAGTTCGGCAAAGACGGCGTTCAGATCGGCCATGCGGATGCTCCTGTGCTCAAGTGAAGGGGTGGGCCGCACCGCTACCGGGGCCTTGCGCGGAGGCGACGGCGATGCATGGAAGGCTCACGATCGCACCCACTGGTACCGGATGGCCTCGAGCTTGAACATGTTCTCCGACTCGCGCTCCACCTCGCTGAACCCGTGGTGCTGGTAGAAGCGGCGGGCCGCGTGGTTGCGGGCGAACGTGTAGAGCCACAGGCGGCCATGCGAGTCGGCCTGCGCCAGGCGCACGAGCCCGGACCCGATGCCCCGCCCGAGGTGCGTCACCCTGACGTACAGGTGCGCGATCGACTCCGGCGTCGACGCCATGAAGGCGACGATGGCGCCGTCGTCCCGGACCACGCGCACCACGTGCGTGGGCACCACCTCCCGCAGGAAGTACTGCAGCTGCTCCTCGATCGGATGCGGGTCCGTGATGCCGACGCCGTGCTCGAAGCTGGCGCGCCACATCCGCACCAGATCCGGTGCGTCCGCGTCGGTGTAGGGGCCGGCCTGCACGGCGGGAACGGCGGGGGCCGCGGTCAGAGACGGGCCTCGAGCAGGCAGCCGAACTCGCGCGCGAAGTCCACCGAGACCCTGGCGTGCACGGCACCCTGCTCGTCGAAGAAGCGTTGCCGGCCCGACGCGGTGAACACGCCTTCGTGCCAGATGTTCGGGTGGATGTACAGGCCGCGGTCGCCCGCGAACCGGAAGCAGGTGAAGCGCTGCGGCGTGACGTCGTCGCCCGGCAGGGCCAGTGGCACGTAGAACGGCCTGGGGTCGAGCGGGAAGAACAGCTGGCCCCCGTCGGGGTGGTAGTTGGCGTGCCAGAGCAGCATGCGCGTCGGCGGGCGCTGGTGCTCCTCGCGCGCCAGCGCGGGGTCGGTGCCGTAGGCCAGGATGTAGTGGCCCGACACCGCCTCGTTCCTGCCGTAGAGGATGTCGCCCTTCCACTCGCTGACGAAGGTGCCGCGCGTGGTGCCGGCTTCGTCGCCCGTGTCCTCGTCGACCGGCCGGGTGCCCTGCGCGGGCCAGCGCACGATCTCCACCTTGCACTGTGCCGGGTCGGTGACGAGGTGCCCGTAGCCGGCGAGGTTGGCCTCGGTGGCGTCCACGACGGGCATCGTCACGGTGGGCAGCCCCGCCGGGAGCCCGGGATTCAGGAAGTCGAAGATCGGCATGGCGTTCCTGGGTTTGGAAGCGGCGAGCCGCCGGTCACGGGCTGCCGGCCTGATTCTGCCGCCACTGGTTGGCACGGACGTTCTCGTTGGCCAGGCGCGCGGTCTCGCCGACGCGGCGGGCGCGCGTTTCCGGCTTCCGGGCTGTCAGGATCCACTCGAGGATGCCGCGCTTGACCGACCTTGGAAATGCCGCGAAGTGGGCTTCTGCGTTCGGGTAGGACGTCAGCGCCTCGCGAAGGTCCGCCGGGACCTCGAGGTCCTCGACGCCGTCGAGCAGGTTCCACGAGCCGTCGGCCTGGGCCTGCTCGACCTTGGCCAGGCCGGCCTCTCGCATCAGGCCCGCGGCCAGCACGCGGGCCACCCGTTGCTTGTTCGGCCGGGACCAGCCGGTCTTCGGCTTCCGGGGCGCGAACCACAGCAGGGAGCGCTCGTCGTCGAGCTTGTTCACCTTGCTGTCGATCCAGCCGAAGCAGATGGCCTCCTCTACAGCGTCCTCGTACTCGACGCGCGGCTTGCCGGTCGCCTTCTTGTGGCTGACCAGCCAGACCCCTTCGGCCCGGGTGTGATGCTCTTCCAGCCACCGTCGCCAGGCGGCGCGGGTCCGGGGGTGCGTGGCGTTCTTGGGCAGCGTCGCCATGTCAGGCTCGCGCGGTGCCGCGGGAAGCCTCCCGGGCCACGCCGGACAGGCAGAGCGCCCGGCTAGGCGGCATGGCCTTGCGTCACCGGTGCCCCCGTGGCAGCCAAGCACCCGTGGGGCTTGAAGACCCGGTCGGTGGACGCGGGGAACCGGGCGAGCTTCGCCGCCGGGCGGGTGGGCCTGCGAACGAGCTCGCCGCCGCAGTTGGGACAGACACCGCCGAGCTTCGTGTCCGCGCATTCGACGCAGAACGTGCACTCGAAGGAGCAGATCCGCGCGTCGGCCGTCGAAGCCGGCAGCAGACGGTCGCAGCACTCGCAGGTGGGCCGAAGTTGGAGCATCCACTGCCTCCAGGGTGAGGGATCGGGCGACGTGATCATCGCGCATCCGGCACCGAAGCGTCTGGCGGCCAGGTCGCCGCTATGCAGGCAGCCAAGGCCTGCCAACCCGGAAGGCCGCGACGGCGCCACCCAGCACGGCCGCCGCGAACGAGGCCAGCAACCCGGAGCCGGCCTGCCAGACAAAGATGCTCGCGAAGGTGAGGCCAGCACCCAGGGCAATCCAGGCCACGGCGGGCTTGTGGGACGGCGCGGCCAGCGCCGGGAGCGACACGAACACCACGGCCCCCAGGAAGGCGGCCGTCGCCAGCGCCGCCTGCTCGGCAGCGGGATACCAGGCGGCGGTGCAGACGCCCGACACCATCAGCTCGGCTGGGCAAAGACGCACCAGGCCGTGGGTCAGCAGGACCGCGAGCACGAACGTGACGGCCAGGCCCAGGGCCGGGAGGACGATCGCGAGGATCCAGCGCAGAGCGTGCATGCGGTCCGAGGTCGGGGGCACAGCGGCCGGTGGCGGCGGCCCACGGGCGCTGCGAGGTGCAGCATAAGCCTTGTCCCCGCGGCGGCAAACGGCGCCTCAGCCCGCCCCCGCGAGGACGTCGAGCACGAATGCGGCACGCTCGCGGGGTTCCCGGCAGGGCACCTCCTGCAGGCGATAGCCGCACGCCGTGTACCAGCGCGCCAGGCTGGCATGCACGCGCAAGGCGTGCTCGAAATCCTGGTCGCGCTCGTCGTCGTTGACGTAGATGGCTTCCCAGGGCGGCAGCAGGAAGACCGTGCTGTGGAAGGCGTGGCGGGCCAGAAGCGTGTCCAGGGTCTGCGCCGGCACGGGGTCGACGTCGTGGACCATGCCGAGCGACTCGACCGCGGAGCGGTCGAAGAAGACCCACCGCGTCGACTCGCCCATTGCGGCGTACTTGGCCACGTCGCGGCGATAGATCTCCCGGGCAAACGCAACCGGGTCAGGCCGCGGACTCAGCCCGGCGGCGCGCCTTTGCGCGATCACCGCCCTGGCGGATTCGGGCACGGTGGCATGTCCGAGGCGCGCCAGCTCGCCCAGCAGCGTGGTCTTGCCTGACCCCGGGGCTCCGGTGATGACGACGCCAGGCACGACGCGGCTATCCACCGCCTGGCCGCAAGCGGACAGGCGCGCGCCCGGGCGAAGGGCCGGAGCTCACTTCTCCGGCAACTCCCGATACTGGGGAAGGTCGTCCGTGATGTCATGCCAGGGCGCCTTGCTGCCGACAAACACGTGGAACCCCGGCTTCACGCCCGGGTCCTGGTCAAGGAGCCCGAGAGGCAGCCCCAGGACATCGGGTCTGCTGTCGAACTTCGTGTGGATCGGAGAGCCACAGACTCGGCAGAACCCTCTGTGGTTTCCTGGCGAAGACTCGAAGTAAGTGACCAGCTCTTCACCTCGGGTGAACCTGAAGTCTGCGGTCATGACGCGGGCACGCGTTCGAAAGGCCGAACCCTGCGCCTTGCGACACATCGAGCAGTGGCAGTTCAGGGGCTGAGCCAGCGGGCCCGCAATCTCGTAAGCGATGGCAGAGCAGAGGCAGCTACCCGTCAGCATGGCGTTTTGTGGGTTCATGTCATTGCGATGGCATGGGACGCAGGAACACGTGGGATGGCGAGGCCCGACCGAGCGCCGTCGGGGGCTCAGGCGTCGTCGGCGGTCGCACCGCCTGCAACCGGGAAGGTGAACATCACGAAGGGCGTGGGGTCCTTGACACCCCCAGCCCGGGCGTACAGGGCCTGGGCGCGAAGATTGTCGGGCTCGGTAGCGGTCCAAGCCTCTGTGCATCCCAGGCTCGACGCTCGCTCCAGCAGCACGGCAAGCAAGCGCTTCCCGATGCCCTGCCCCTCATAGGCGGCCGCCACGCCGACCTCGTTGATGAACATCTGCGCAGCCTTGTCCGGGTGAACATAGTGGACGCCACTTGCCATGCCCACGATCAGGCCGTCCTCCGTGATCGCCACCGCGAGGTGGTGCCGCGGATCGCCCAGAAACTCGCGTGTCAACCGCTCGACAGGTTCGTCGTCGAACACGTCCGGAGAAACCGACGCCAGCAGCCGGTGCTCGGTGGCGCCCAAGATGCGAACGGTGATCATGTTGGAGGTGCAGAGCAACGCCTGACGTTGGACCTTGGGGGCCGAGCCAGGACGGCGCCTGCCCCATGAATCGGATGATGCCAGCGAGCGCCTTGCGCGATCACTTGCGCTGGCGTGAGGACCAATGGATCGCGCGGATCACCCAACCACTCGGCGTCCTCGACAGAACCATCAGCTCCGCGCCGATCATGTTGATGGGCTTGCCGTTGAAGAGACCGCTCGTGGTGCTGGCCGAGCTTGCCCAAGCGGCGTCCCCGTGCACCGTGGCCGACACGGAGCTTCGGGTGGACCTCGTGGCGCGGGCGAACTGGATGTCCGCGGCGAGATGGTGGTCCTCGTACTGCTGCCGGGTTTCCAGGTCGCCGCCTTCCAGGACCACCGCGTCGGGCGCCAGCAGTCGCAGGGCGGCCTCCCGGTCACCGTCGAGCAGCGCCTGGTGGAAGGCCGAGACGGTGGCCTTCACCCGAGCCTCATCGCTCTCCGCGGCGACGGCTTGGTTCGAGAGTGCGGCGCTGACGGCAAGGAAAGCGGCCAGGCAGAGCTTGCGGTGCAGGTTCATGGTGTGCATTCTGGAGTTGGCGGTGTCCTCGGCAGAGACGATGCGACCGAGGCATGACAGATCGTGGAGCAGGACCGGTACGCTGGCGGCGTGGAGCCAAGGAGCGACCCTGCGGGGCCCGTCGCGGAGTGGAGCGGGCAACGCCGGACCTACCGGGCTTGCCAGGGGCCCTGCACAAGGACCGCTTCGTCCGGGCCGGGCCAGGGTGGCATGGTGACGGCCACGGCGGCGAAGGGCGTGTCGCCGAGTGCCCTGAACTGAAAGCTCGTGCCCAGCGGAATGGACAGGCTCACCCCCTGGGTGAGCACAACCGTTTGCTCCCTGCCGTCCTGCTCTCGCCACATCTGTGCTTCGCCGCTGATCACGAACCAGAGTTCGTCGACCGTCCTGTGCTTCACCGCGGCCGAGCAACGGCCGGGAGCCAGCTCGAAGTGCGCCATGCTGCCGCGACCAAGGCCAGCGAGTACCCGAACGTCCGACCCATCGGGTGCCATGACGGTAGGGTTCTCGGGCAACGGAACCGTCTCGAAGTCAGAGGAATGCGGCATGTTCAATCGACGCGGTCCAAGTCAATACGGTTCGTGGAGCGCGGCGCGCACCTGGCAGTGACTCAGTGACTGAACGTCAGGTAGATCGCGATCGCGCCAACGACTGCGATCGCCGGCACGAGGAAGCCCAGAGCCCTGGCCTGGCGCCTGAGCGCGAGCTGCTGCAGTTCAAGGCTCTCCTTCACCTTGGCGTCCGTCTTCTCAATCTGCATACGGGCCATGGAAAGCTGCTCGGCCTGCATCTGAAGAGCCTTGTTCTGGTTCTCCTCGATGCGATCGAGAGCCGCAACGATGCGTTCGTGGTCACTCATTCGGCGGTCCTTTCGACGGGCGGCCTGGCACAGCCGCCGCGGCGCATGATGATGCCTGCTCGCAGCGCTGACCAGACAGCTCTCCGAGGCAGCTCAGTGCCCAACGAGGGCTCAGGCCGCATCGATGTAGGCGAGGTTGTGGACCAAGGCGAACTCCGCAAGGGCGTCGCTGCATCGTCCTTGCCTTGAGGCTTCGGTCGGCTTCCCGAAGTAGACCCAGGCGCCAACCAGACGCAGGCGGCTCGCCGCCCGAACACGAACGACGACCCGATCGCGCATGAACCAGCCGGGGCGACGCACGCCTTCAAGTCGGTCGAGCCGCCGCAAGGCCCGGTAATGCACCCGATACAGCTCGCCGGTGACGCGCATGCCTTGGCCCGCCAAGGGGAAGAGCCAGGGGATCTTGTACCGGCCCACGATCCGGAGGGGGTATCGACAAGCGGTGTCCACGCCAGTCGCGACCATTTCGCCCTGTTCGGCGCCGTGGTTCGCAAACCCTCGCTTCAACGTACCGTAGACAAAGAGCGTTCCCATGCGGCCTGATGTTCGAGCGGATCGGCACGCCATCCGCGCGATGCACGGTTGGCCACGAGCGCCTCGAAGTCGCTTGGCGATGCGGGCTCATAGCTGACGCGCGGTGGCGGCTGCGACACGAGTTCAGGCTCCTGTGCGCTCATGCGTTCGGGTCTGCGGTAGCTGGTCGGCTCGGGCGAGGATCAGGCGTCACTGAATGCACCCCTCTCCGGCGGCTCGGGCCACCGGCCTGGAGCCGGTCGCCAAGCCTCGCTGGGCTCCAGCTCCAGAACTGCACAGACCGCCGCGCCCAGATCCAGGTTCAGGTGCTCGCGAGCCGATGCGAACCCCGCGTCGGACATGTCGGCACTCAAGGTGAATCGCCGGAAGGGCTCCCAGTCGGCCGAGAGCTCCGAGACAAGGATTCTGGCCAGGTCGTACGACAGCAAGTTGCCGTCATCGGTGCGGAGCCAGGACTTCCCCGACCAGAACTCCTGCACCTTGTCCGGGTCCCAGAACGCTGTGTGTTTCGCGCGCATCTGCCGAGGCGTGAGCAGATCAGGCGCCGAAGGAGGCGACAGACGCCGCTCCGTGTTGACCGCGAGTCCTTCGTTGAGCCAGGCAGGAATGGGCAAGTGGCTCAGGCATGCGTGAGTCATCTCATGGACGATCGTGGGTTCCACAACTCGCAGGTCAGACTTTATCGTCACGAAGTGGCTGCAACCGTCAATGATGAACATGCCCCCGCTGGCGGCGAACTCGCCCTCCTCCGCGTAGAAGTGAGAAACGTATCGATAGTAGGTCTCGTCGTCGTCGAACACGACAAGGATGTCGTGACCCCACTCCGGAGAGGCTGCGACGCCTTCGAGAACGGCGAAGATCCGCCGCTGCGTCTTCGTCATGAAGCCCAGCGTCGAGCTCGCCACATTGGCCTCGAGGGACGACAGGACGATCGCGCTGCCCTGGACATCCAGACTGTACTGGGCACCCAGGGCGTCTCGCAAACGCAGCAACCAGGCCATCTCGGCTTGAAGCCATGCGTCGCCCTGCAGGGATGGCTCGAGACTGTCAACCCAGGCCTGCACAGCCGCCCAGTCGAGGCGAGGAAAGCCTTGCTGGTCGACCGTGACACACGGCTGAACTTCGAAGATCGCGTCGCCGGCCTGAAGCGTGTCTGCCGCCCCTGCCCTGGACGGGGGCGGTGTGGGCTTGTCCTGGGAGACCAACGAACTGAGAAACCTGAAGACCACAGCGCTCCGGAGTGTTGGTGTGACGCCTGACGTTCGAGCCACCCGTCAGGCAGATCGTTCGGCCGGCGGCGGGGCCTGTGGCCTCTCGCAGAGCATGTAGACCGCCGGCCCGTCGGGCGTGAGTATCGTCTTGACACGCCTGAAGCCTGCCTTCTCGTAGCACCGGATGGCGCGGCCGTTGGCTGGGGCGGGATCAGTCTGCACCCTGGTGACGGCTGGATCGGTGAACAGCTGGTTGACCAGTGCCCGGACAAGGCGCGTGCCGATGCCCAGGCCCAGCAGCCGAGGGTCTGCGATGGACTGGTCGATGCCACGGACTCCTGGGTCCGTCTCGTCCTCCCACCAGCCATCTCCGCTTCCAAGCGCAACGTAGGACTGGGCATAGGCCATCGGCTGCCCGTCGAGCAGGCCGATGTACGGCGTGACGCTCCCCGCCGCGAGGACCCTGGGAAGGTACTTCTCCCGGACATCCTCGAGGCTTGGGCGCTCGCCTCCCCACCACTCGACGATGTGCGGGCGATTGAGCCACTCATGGAGCATCGGAAGATCATCTTCCGCCATGAGCCGCAGTTGGATGGGAGCTTCGATCCTGGGCACGGGCGAGGGGTCAGGCGCTGCCATGCCTGGCCTGGGAGGTTCGGGGAGGATAGCGCCACCAGGCCAGCGCAACGAGCGCGCCAAACACCGTGTAAGCCACCGCGAACACCCACAGCGGCGCCTGGAAGTACATGAGCCGCTCCAGCCAGTACTGCACGAAGCTGACGTCGTGGCGCGCAGCCTCACCCGCCCGGGCTCGCAGCCACGCCTCCAGGACCGTGAGTGGACAGTGCTGTCCCAGCCAGGCTTGGGCGGCGATGATCGCGATCGCGAAAGCGTGAACAAGCCGGAAGTGCCAGCTGTTCACCCAGCGCCACCGGAGCGCGTTGCCCACGAAGATGGCAACCAACCCGCCGATGACGAAGACGACCACGCCGAAGTGGACGACGAGCACGAGGTCGGCAAGGCTGGCGTGAGACACGGGATCGGTTTGCTGCGCCTAGCGTTCGAGCCAGCCCCGGCCGCGGCGGCGGGTCGGCGATGACCGAGGGGTCAGGCCTCCCCGGGCGGGTGGCCACACGACACACTACTTGGCGGCACGGAGACTCCCGAGCCGCACGCTCGCGACTTCCGGTGCTGTCTGCTCGATCGAGAACGCGCCTCCGCATTGCTTTCCTGAGGACTCCGCAGACATCCCAGCCAGCATGATGACTCCACCAATCAGCGTTCCAGCAGCACCGGCTGCAGGAAGTGCCGCACCCGGAGTGCCGGCTGCCAAGTTGGCGAGGCGCGGAGCAACCTCGAAGTAGGCAGACTCGCCAGCTCGTACAGTGAACGTGATGGTGCAACGGCCAGGTGCGTCCCACATTTCCGCATCAAGGGAGTGCGACCCGGGAGGGACCTCAACGACACGAAAGTCACCGTTCGAGATCCCGCCGATGGATCGGGCGTTCAGCTTCAGCGACGCCGAACGAGCAGCATACTGAACGCTCTGGCTTGGGCGATAGATGGTCAAGCGTGCGGTCGGCAAAGCCTCTGCGATCAGTGCGGCACGATGGTCCGCTTGTGGTGCCTCGAGGGCGGTGCAGCCGGCCAGAAGCAAGAAGAGAAGCGTGAAGAAGGGTATTCGCATGTGCACTCCAATGGAAGCATCTGGGAGGCCCAACGTTCAAGCCAACCCTGGCCGCAGAAGCAGGGCACCTTGCCCGCGCAGCACATGATGCTGCCCGTGCGCCGTGCTGGCAAGGCGGCCTGCCGTGGCGGGCGGGTGTTGAGCGAGAGATGAGGCGTCACTCTTGAAACGCGCGCGGTGACCGGTGCCTACCGGTACTTCGCGGCAGAGATGAACTCGCTGAAAGTCTCGCACCACACGACAACTGCCTTGTACTTTCCGGGATCGACTCCTTCAGGCAGTGGTACGACGAAGTTCTCGAACGTTCGTACGTCACCGACCCGGACCATGGCTGACTTGAGTCGCTTGAAGTCGGCCTCGGTCTCGACAAACTCTGGCGACAGGTACAGCTTGTAGTCGGGGCCTGGCGACAGGCTTCCCTGTAACGAAACAGCAGTGGCAGAGATGGTGACGGTGCCTTCTCCCCAGTGAAGGGCGTCGCTGTCCTTCAGGTCGCGCCTGAACTCGCCCCGAAAGAGCGCTTGACTGGTTGCGGCCTTGATCTGCTCCGCGGTCGGAGCGTCAGGTGCAATGAGGATCGGTAGGACGTAGATGCCTCCCGCAAAGCCAGCGACGGCCGCGGCGCAGTGGGAAACCGCGAGCAGAAGAGTTCTACGTGCATTCATCGTGGGGGAGCGGTCGATCCGCGGTCGAAGTGTGACGCCCAACGTGCGAGCTGACCAGCCTACGCAGGCAGGGCCGAGGATCACTTGGCCGGCCGCGCCGGCACGGCGGCCTGCCGTGGTGGGCCCGGTGGTTGAGCGAGGGGTTAGCCATCAATTCCGTTGGCCTTGGACTCGTTGAGCAGTTCGGCAAGCACCGCTGCCTTGGCTTCGGAGTAAGCCAAAAGCGTGATTGCTCCCGCGCTCCGGGCGGCGAGCTTGGCAGAGGCATAGCGCTCCCGCGCCATTGCCGACGTACGAAGGTACTGCCGCAGCGCGATGTTGTTGCACCAATGGTGCCCAGCGAACTGCACCACGTGGACATTGAAAGGCACAGTTCCGCGGGCCGTGAAATACAAGCGGCCCACTACGCCGGCCTCGCCGAAGCCTGTGTAGCCGGACTGAACCAATGCCGAGAGTGCGATTGCCGGAGGAGGGAAGTCCAGAACGCCGACTTGAATGTCGAGTACTGGCTTGGACAGCAGCCCCGCGACTGCCGTGCTGCCAATGTGCTCGACATGGCTGAGTGGCAGCGACATTGCCTCGGCAATTCGAACGCATTCAGCTGCCGCAATTCGTGGCCACGCAGCATCGGAGGCCAGTAGATGAATCGGCTCGTCAATCAGGATGGATCCTTTGCCGGCTAACGCTTGAGCCAACCGGCCTGGAGCGGTGGGCTGGCTTGCCCGCGAAGCGCAGCATAGACACTGAGCACTTCGCGGGAAAGGCAGCCCACCGCGGAGGTTCCGGTGCTGAGCGAGGGGTCAGGCGTCGCGCTCAAGCGCCTCCCGCCTGCGCAACAAGACTGCATACCGGAAGGTCCACATCGCTGCTATGCCCAAGGCCATCCAAAGCCAAGGACTTGGCAAATCGTCGCGGGACAGGAGGTACTTCTGCGGGTTGTTCTCGAAGTAGATGACCGGGATCTTCTCGCCTGCGGCCAGACGCGCCACCATGGCACCTCCCAGCCGCTTGCCTCGCACGACAAGTTCTCCCTTCGGGCTGGAGTAGCGGATATCCAGAAGGTGGAAGTCCGGCCCGCCGGTCGAGACGATTACCTTCTTGCCGGGATCGGCGAGTTCCATCGTGGCCGGTCGGCCGTAGAGGGCGAACTCAACGTTCTCGTACAAGGCCATTGCGCCCCCGAGCAGCGCTGACGCGCCCATGCAGAAGAGCGTCGCAATGAAGAAGATTCCTCGCATGGGTTCTATGGGGCGCGATGCCTGTATGCGCGACGCCTGGCGAACGTCGGGTGGAACGAAGGGTTGGGCATTGCAGCACGGCGGGATGCCGCAAGACTACTAGAAGCACACTGCATAGACCAGCCAAGCGAGCAACGGAACAAGGGCTGCGGAATAGATGGCCGCCAACCACGTGACTTCGCGCTGTAGACAAAGCCCGGAGCGGGGCTTGGCCGCACGCCGCTGGGACTCGATTTGACCGAGGGGTCAGGCCGCACTTTGCAGCGCCTTGAGCGCCTGGTCCTGACTCAGTGTGGAGGCCTGGCCGCGCCAAACGATGACGTTGCTGCTATTGACGAGCACGGCATACGGAAGGGCCTTGATGCCCAGTTGCTTCTGGAGCGGCCGCTCCCCCGCAGCACCCGCAGCACCAACGGGGTACTCAATACTGACCTTGCGCAGAAAGTCCGCTGCGACCTGCACGGACTCCTGGGTCAACCCGATGACCGAGAGGCCTTGCGCTGCCAGTTGTTGGTTCAACCGATTGAGGTGAGGGAACTCTTCGCGGCATGGAGCGCACCAGGTGGCCCAAAAGTCGATAAGCGTCAGCTTCGAGTTGGCGGGCGGCTGAGCGCCAAGGAACTGCGTATCGAACTCGGGCAGCCTGCTGCCGAGCTTGACGCCGTTGTACCAGTCCATCACACCCGCGCTGGCGCCAACGGGAAACGCGACGGCCGAGGCGGCGAGGGTGAACTGACGACGGTTCATGCGCGCTCCTGGGGTAATGGTGGCGTTGTCCGGCCTATCGCAGAGTTAACAGGGCGACAGCGGATGGACGCCTTGCCCGCGAGGCGCAGGATATGCAGGCAGCGTCTCGCCGGCAAGGTGGCCGGCCGTTGTCGCCCCGGTTGAACAACCTGCTAGGCCGCAGCTTGGGCGCACCTGCGGGTTGGACTACTCGTCGGGCCAAGGGGATCCGTCTCTGCGGCAGTAGCGCCGGCCGTGCTGGTCGTGATGAAGAACGACGTCGTGATCGGAGTAGTGAACCACTCCGTGCACAGACCGCGTGCCTACAACCAAGACAGTGGCGTCGCAGCTTGATCGATTTTCAAGGCAGTGGCCTACCGGGATACCTGCTTTCCACGCGGCTGCTTCGCCGGCCTTCAAGGTTGACTCAGTGTCCTCGATGAGAACGACTTCGCCTGCCAACACGTACACAAGCTCGTCTTCAGTCTCATGCCAATGCCTGAACGACGATCGAGAGCCAGGAGGCAGGCGCTCGATGTGCACTCCAAACTGCGACAAGCCGGCTTGATCTCCGAGCACGACTTCGCTGAAGGGTCCATTGGACGAGCCCGTGAAGCGATTGACTTTGGCGGGGAAGACCTCCCACTTGGTGACGTCGAGCTTGGGCATGACGGGGCGATCCTTTGGGTTCTGCAGCCTAACGTTCGAGCAACCCCGACCGCGGGGTCAGGTGCTGTATGCCCGGGCTGCGATGATGCTGCGAACACCGCAGGCCGGGCTTACAGCGCCTGCCGTAGCCGGTCGGGGATTGAGCGAGGGGTCAGGCCGCACTCGGCACACGGCAGACCATGTGATGCTCGTCTTGCGTCTTGCCACCTACGACAAGCGCTCCGAGCTCCGTGCCCCACACGACGAAGCCGAGGCGACGATAGAGCGCGATAGCGCTTGCGTTCTCGGTGTGGACGCCAAGGTTGACCTGGACTACCCCCAAAGAGCACCATGCATAGGGCAGTGCATGCTCCAGCAGCAGGGAACCGACCCCGGCTCCGCGATGCTCCGGACTGACATACATGCCCCACAGGTAGGCCTTATGGCTGAGCTTAGCCATTGACTCGCGCTCGATGCCTGCCAGACCAGCAAGCCTACCCTCGGAAAATGCGCCAAAGATGGCGCCGGACGCCTTGGGCTGGAGGCGGCGGGAGATCTCAGCTAGCGGTGTGTTGACCTCTTCCTCGTGGCTGGAAGCAAAGGCGGTTGGCGCCTCAGCCAGCCCCCGCAGGCGAAGCGCCTGATACTCGGCTGCATCTTCGGGCGTCAGAGTGCGGACATGCATGGTCTGTGCAGCCAAACGTTTGAGTTCACCTGCGTGCGGAGGCTGTAGGCAGGCGAAGCCAGCCGTAGCACGTCAGGTGCAACGAAGGGTTATGTGTACAAGCGGGCCGCTGCGCCTTCATCGCGAGAGCCACCAACTTAGCCATGGTGCCAACAGCATGACCACGAGGACGACACCCCAACCGACGAGCTCTCGCTTGCTGAGCGAGTAGTTGCGACTGCGCATGTACGAGTGGAATGGACCGAGAAAGAAGAACCCTGTTGCGTGGCGGACCTGACCACGACTCCGGCGCAGAACGGCGAAGAGGACGACCCAGAGCGCGAACCCGCCTAGCACGAGCAACGAGTAGAGGAGATAGCCGCGCATGGGTGTTGTAGTACGCCTAACGTTCGACGTAAGCGGAGGCTGAAGGCAGGCGAAGCCTGCCGGAAGCCGTCCGCTCGAAGGAGGGGTTAGCCGTCATTGGGAAACCGCAGCGTGCCATCAGACGGTTGCGTGTACTCAGGCGCAACGAGATCAGGAAGAGACTGAGCTCGTCGTACCGCTCTTCCCGCGTAGTCCCACTCACCATAATGACAGGGGTCATAGAAGCCTCCAAGCCAAATCACCTCTCGCCCGTATGGTGCTTGACCCTTGGGTGCGTGAACCAGCCCACAACCCCGATTCGTGCTCACTAGAGAGACGACAAAGTAGCCTGGACTGGGGTCTGGAATCGACCTCTGACTCCAGGTGTGCGGAGTAAGCACCCTCAAGTCAGAAATCATTTCTGGTGTTGCTCGAACAACTGCATACGGCTGACCTCGAACGACAACGGCGGTGATCGAACCAGGCTCGATACTCTTCAGCTTGACCTCCTTGTACGGAGGCAGCACGCCCCTTGATGGGAGCATGCTCGAGCCGGCACCAACGCCCAGGACCGCCGCGCCAAGGCCAATGAAGCCCAATAGGAGGAGCGCGAGCGAGCGACGCGTTGGCATGACGGCTAACGTTTGAGCTAAGGGCCGGAACCGGGATGGCGCTTGGCCCGCGGAGCGGATGATGACAGCGAGCGCTTCGCGGGCCAAGTGCCATGTCGGTGGAGGTCCCGCTCCAGTGAAGGGTTAGGCGCCACTCTCCGGTTTGCCGGTTCAACGCAATAGCACCTTGCAGCTGCCCAACGCTCAGAGCTCGAAGTGCTTTGCGCAAACTTGCGGGCGCCCGGTTACTACGGGTAATCTTGGCGCCCACAGCAAGAGAAAGCCCTAGCCGCCATGAATGAGCCAAGACCTATTGCAGCCCTTCGGCTCTGCCCGAGGGAGCATCCGTTTGTACCCGAGGGCGGCAGAGGTGGGCATTACTTTGTGTGCGTTCGCGATGCTGGGCGAGGACTTGGAGTTGAGTTCCTCCGAGAGTCAGGTGGTAGCAAGTCAGTTAGCGCCGACCGGTTCATGGAGTTCTGGGATCTCTGGTGTCGCGGTGTGGACGACCTTGAGGCATACCGAAACCATACTGGGGTGCGATCGCGAGCGGCTGCAGCGAGCTACGCTCTCCCGGTCTTCAGATGGATATGGGAGAACCGCTGAGGAGAACAGCAGCTGCCCGGTGACGCCTAACGTTAGAGCTGAGGGGCCGGAGCCGGAATGGCGCTTGGCCCGCGAGGCGGAGCATAGACCTGCAGCGCCTCGCGGGCCAAGTGCCATGCCGGCGGAGAGGTCCCGCTCCAGCGAAGGGTAGCCGTCACCGCTGGCGTCGAGCCTCTGCTTCCGACTTGGCACGAATCGCAGATGCCAGTTCCTCGGCGTGCTCAAGCTGCCGAAGGACCTGCTCCAGGTTCTCGACATGCTGATGCCATTGCTCGGCGCCGGCAATAGCTTGGTAGTCCAGCCGAACCGGCTTTGACCAGAGTTCGTAGGCCTCTAGGCAACGCATGCGCTCATCGATGTCGACCTTGCCCCTGGACTTGGGCGAGTGCTGCGCAGTGCTTAGCATCCACTGGCGCCAAGGCTTGTTGCCACGAGATTGATTGCACTTGCCACAGGCAGGGACGAGGTTATGGAGCTCGGTGATGTAGCCCGTAGGCTTCCGATCCTCAACGATTGCGCGGAAGTGATCCCACTCAGACTTCGCATCTCCGCAGTACGCACAGACACACTTGCCTCGTTGCATGCCAAGTACGGCCAGAGCTTCGTCAACCTCCTGTGCCGTGGGCTCAATGTATGGAGTGAGCGTCGTAAAAAACAAGCCGGTGAGCGTCGAGCGCCGTCCGGTGAGTTTGGGCGGCTTGCCAGGTGGATTGAAGTCCGGATGGCCCATAGTGACGGCTAACGTTTGAGCTGAGGCGCGAGCGCCGGTGTGGCACTTGGCCCGCCGGATGGATGATGAACCACTCCAGGAGGCGGGCCAAGTGCCATGCCGGTGCGAGTCGGCTCCAGCGAAGGGTTAGCCGTCATTGCGCTGGTGCGCTCAGGCTATGCCGTATGGCGAACCGCCAGCGGCGAGCGTGCGGCGGACCTCAGGCGAAAAGGGGACCGCGAGATAGCGGTTAGGGTGAACCAATAGAGTGGTGTCGGATGGGGCGAGCTTTGCCAGGACTGAACTGACAAAGCGGTATGCATCGTCGTCGGTCGTGTGGCGATGCATCATGTCAACCGACATCCAGTTGGGTTGTCGGCTGGCCAACTCTCGTAGCGCGGGATCGCTGAGGTGTGCGAGGAAGTCTGAGAAGGCGCTGTATGGACCTGGCACGTTGTGGATGAGGAACATGCCACTGTGCTGCGGTACGGTGCACTGAACGAGATAGCTAGCACCAGGAACCGGCCCTTCGATCACGAAGTTGCCTTCTTCGCGAGGTGGGAGGTAGGCGCCTGGAAAGAGGTCGTCGAGAGCTTGGCGCACTTCATCAAGTGGGAGTTCACGCCAGGACGGCAGCAGCGCCACGAGACTGACCATGTCCGCGCCACCATGGCGGGAAGCGGGCGCTGGAGTGGACTTCTTGCCGAAGAGCCTTGACAGGAGGTTCATGACGGCTAACGTTTGACGTGAGCGGTGGCTGTAGGCAGGCAAAGCCTGCCGGAAGCCGTCCGCTCGATGGAAGGGTTAGCCCTCATGCTTACTACCGACTCTGACAGGCGTTTGCAATGCGAGGACTGCAGCGAAAAGATGTGCGAGAAGCGATGGCGCAAACGCCCACATGGAACCCCACTCTTGCACATTGCCCGCCAGAACAAGCGCAACAAGAACGGTTGACAAAAGCCCAACTGCTCCGGCCGCAACGAGGAACTGTGCACCGCCGTCTGATGCAAGTGCAGACGCCACCCACAGGGCAACCCACAACCGAACAGCAAGGACAAGCCACATGAATGGCAGAAAGGCTATGAAGACGCCGCTCCCTTGCCCTGCCTTTGCCATTGAGACCAGCGCGAGAGCAACGTACAGCAACAACTCGACAAACGCGGTGATGGCAGCAGCGCGGAACATGAGGGCTAACGTAGAGGTAACCGGGCGACGACGGATGGAGGCCTTGCCCGCGCGGTGCAGGATAGACAACGAGCGCCGCGCGGGCAAGGTGGCCAGCCGTTGGCGCTCCGGTTGAACGACATGTTAGGCCTCAGTTGCGGCGACCAAGTGGGACTTGGCCTTCGGCTCACTTCGTTGACTTGGGTGGCGCCACAAGTGCGGCACCCTGGTGAGCCTGCCATAAGGTGGCTATTCTCTGCTGTGCGACGGCTGAGCCGAATCTCCCAGCCTGTATGTAGATCTCTCTCTTTGCGTCTTCGTCCGAACACAGCCGGCCGAGCACTTCGAAGGCAATGAGCCTGTGCAGTTCGATTCGGGCTTCGTAACGTTCGAGGATTGCTCGCTCTTCCTCGTCCGACTCGTGCCCGTCGAGAGCGTAGAAACTCCAGTAGTTGTTGTACTTGTCGCAGAAGAGGTCGAAGGTGATTTCGCCCTGCGCGCACCTTCGAACGAGGTCGTCATGCTGAGCCAGCGAGCGCTGAAGTTCAGCTTCTGAGGCGAACATTTGCATGGAGTTTCTGAGGCCTAACGTTTGAGCTTACCGGAGAGCGAAAGCGGGCAAAGCCCGCTGTAGCACTTCCGGTGCAGCGAAGAGTTAGGCCGCTGCACGCTGAACCCCAAGGGCGCTGACCTCAACCCAAAGCCACGCGTAAGGAAGGATAACGATTGCGGGGAGCAGCAGCATGCCTGCGGGGACCCCCGATCCCGCACCCAGCGCCATGGAGGCGAGCAACACAACAATGCCCAGGCCTATTGATGCGATGGCGACCGTGATGACCACGGCGACTAACCCCTTGTACGTGCTCGGTGGCGTTAGTGCTCTGGCTCTGGCCATCTGCGCCACACGACTTAGCACCAGCGCCGCCTGCACGAACACCAGACCGACACTGAGCCAACCCGGGAGCCAAGGGCGAATAGCCGCGGGAACAGGGTGACCGAAGAACGCGGCGAGGTTGCCTACACCGTATGGTGGCGTGAGGCCGACCTGCCCGACGACCCAGTAGCCGACCAACGCGAGGGTCGAGCAGCCGACCAACACCAAGCACGCGAGGTATGAGAAGCGCTGCATGAAGGCTGCGGCCTAACGTTTGAGCTGAGCCGACCGTGGAGGCAAGGCGCCCTGGCCGCGAAGCGGATGATAGACAGCACCGGTTCGCGGCCAGGGTGCCTTGCCGGAGCGGATCGGCTCGAGCGAAGGGTTAGGCCTCACTCCTCGCCCCAGACGAGCCGTGGATCGGGTTTGCCAGTTGCTAGCCAATGCGCTAGCGCTCCAAGGGCGGCCGGGAGCGGAACAGTTGAGTTCTCGTCTACAGAGAACGTGGAGCCCACGTCGCTCGTAAACGCGACTGTGCGTCCTGTAGCGATTGCCTCAGTTCGCTTGGCGTAGAAGCCCATGTGCTCCAGTAGGCGAACATGGGCGACGCCATCGTCGTTATTGAAGATGAGGAAGTTGCCAAGATCAGCACCGTCGCGCATGTTCGCGACGGTGAGCACGGAGTTCGGTTGAACTCGATCCTCCACCCACCGCAGCGTCTGCTCTGGCGTAGGGAAAGTTGCGGTCACGGCGGATTCCGGTACGCCCTCGTAGACCAACTCAAGCTCGTATTGCGATGAAGTAGGTGGGCGCTGCATGTGAGGCCTAACGTTGGAGATGAGCGGATGCTGGAGGCGTGCGCAGCACGCCGGAAGCCGTCCGCTCGATTGACTGGTTAGAGCACAGAGGCCTTCCCCTTCCGGCGGTGCATGACAACAAACACCCAGCCTACAAGCAGAGACACCACAAAGCAAACCACCGACGACGTTGCGACCGCCACCATGAAGAAGGGATCTAGGTAGCCCAAGTGCGCGAACGCGACGACTTGGAACAGAGCAACTGCTGTGGTGGTGGCAAGCAATGTTGCCACCGGGAAGGACCGCAGAAACCAATGCGATGCCACCGCCGTGACTACAGCTACCGTTAGCAGGACTAGCAGACCCAGGGCGCCTTCCGACATATGCGCTCTAACGTTGGCGCTGAGCGGCGGGCGAAAGCGGGCGAAGCCCGCTTTTGACCGTCCGCTCCAGCAACTGGTTAGGTGCCGGCTTTACCACAACCATGCGATGAGCCATGCTACAAAACAGCAGAACAGAGCGACCAAGATGCGTTCGCGGGTGGTGTGCGCTACTGGCGTACCGCCCGATGTGTTTGGTGGAAGGTCTCGCAGAGCACGACGCTTTTCGTGCCATGCGACTACGCGGAAGGCGAAGAAGACCAGAACGACACAGCCAAACGCTACGCGCGCGGGTGACAGTTCGAAGGGCACGATGCAGCCCGTGGTCAACTGTGCGGCGCGCACGGCGACAGGCGGCCGTGCGCTGCGGTGCTGCCAGTGGCCTCACTCGAACCACAAGAACCGCGTGAACTCCGCGGCGCTGGACGTGTGTGCGACGGCATTTCCGGTACCTAACGCTTGAGCTGAGGCGCGAGCGCCGGGATGGCGCTTGGCCCGCCGGACGGATGATGAACCACACCGGCCGGCGGGCCAAGTGCCATGCCGGTGCGAGTCGGCTCCAGCGAAGGGTTAGGCCTCGCCGCGAACACCAGAGCTAGCGTGTGGCTGCCGAACGAAGAGTACTACTGCTACAGCGAAGGCTACCAAGAGCGCCGCAAGTAGAGGGTAGAAGAGACTCTTCAGCGAAGGGTTCAACCAGAGAAACCAACCGGTTGCCAGGTACCCCAAGAGTGGTGGCAAGAAAGCCATGGACCAGCCAACAAGCCCTAGCGACGAGAAAACGCGCGAGGCGGAAGGCTGAAGCAAGAGGTAAGCCTGCGTTCTAACGCGACGAATCCGGTAGTTGACCACTCTCAGGAAGACGAATCCAACGAGACCAATGAGGGCGGGCATGGCATGCAGGGCATTCGCTATGCCAGGCGTAGACAGCAAGGAAGGACCTGGAGCAACACTCCAGTCGATCAACTGCTTTGTGAGAAGCGCGATCGCTGTAAGGAAGAGTGTTGTGCCCCAGCTCTCTTGGGCATTGAGAGTCTTTATCTCTTCGGCCAGCAGGTCGAGCCTTAGCTTCAGGAGGTCAGCGTCTGAACTCATTGCGTCATGAGGGGAATGCGAGGCCTAACGTGGGAGCTAAGCCGCGTGCGGAGGCGGGCGGCGTAAGCCTGGTACGCGATGATGCACTGTGTGCCGCGGACCAGGCTTACGACGCCTGCCGTAGCGCGTCGGCTTGAGCGACGGGTTAGGCCGCACCGCGCTGAGCCTGAGCTTGGAAGAACAGAACCAAGTCTTGAACTGTCCGAACCTTACCGTAGTACGGGTTCGCGCTCACGTCCTTGATGGTCCTTCCAGTGCGTTGCTCCACTTCAGTGGCTACTTCCATGTCCAGGTCATCGTCATCGAGACGTAGGTCCTCTTTGAGGCGGTCTGCAGCGCGCAGAGGGAAAGCGGGGTGGACGTGTACAAGCTGCCTTTGAAGCTGTTCATAGACGGCGCGGACAATCCAGGGGTCCACGGCTCTTAGGTCGAACTCTCGTGCGAACTCGCAGATGGACTGGCCCTTGCGTGCTGCCGCTAGCTTGCGAAGTTGCTCCTCCTCGCGCTTCACTCGCGGGCGAGAGAGCAAGTACCCGCCTAAGAGAACTGCAAGGACGACTGCAATGGCCTTCGGTTCTGCGAAGACGAGGTAGACAAAGGCGCCTGCAAGTGCCGCAATCAGGCTCCAGCCAGCCAGCCCAAGAGGCTTGGCTTGGTACTTGGGCATGTGGCGTGACGCGATGCGCATGTTTGTGCGGCCTAACGTTTGAGCTGAGTCGCGAGCGCCGGTGTGGCGCTTGGCCCGCTGGACGGATGATGGACCACTCCGGCAAGCGGGCCAAGTGCCATGCCGGCGCGAGTCGGCTCCAGCGAATGGTTAGGCCGCATCCTCGAGTGCCACAGTGGCCATGACCGTAAGGTTGATGAGCGCATGGGGAACCGCTGCCGCTATGTAGGCTTGCTTGAACGAGCGCTCCTGCCAACCAATGAAGGCACACGAGAACACGAAGAAGCTCCAAACCGAGCCAAAGAACCAAAGAGGAGCAATGAGGCCGTGAAACGCGCCCCACGCGATGGCTGAAGCAGTGGCCGCCAACAGCGGACGGGTGGTTGCCTTGAGTAGGCCACGCAGGATGAGAGCCAGTAGGTAGGTTTCAACCACAGGGGCGAAGATCACCGACCCGAAGACTTCGCCTGCGGTCGCGGACCGATAAGGCGGCTGAATGGAACTCGTGTCCACGCCAGCGGCCGAAAACAGGAAGAGGACGCCAGCAAACAGAGCCAGCGAAGGAAAGAGGGCAAGCGGAAATGCCACAAGGCAGAACTTCCACAGTGGAATACTGGGATGCAGCAGGAAAGACAAGAGCGGTGCCAATGCGGCCTAACGTTCGAGGTAACCTGCCCGCGGAGGCAGGCGCTGTAAGCCCGGCCTGAGACGATGGTACCGCTGGCTCAGGCCGGGCTTATAGCGCCTGCCGTAGCGGGTCAGGTTGACCGAGGGGTTAGGCCGCACTCACGAAGCTCCACGCGGTTGCGACCACGGCAAACAGAATGCAACTGGCGAGAAGCCTTCTGGAGCGGCGCCAACCGGCAATGATGGCTAGGGCGAGCAGTGCCGTGGAGATGACGCCCTGCACGGCAGCAGAGCGCGAATAGATCTCCGGATTGGCGTAGTGCCGGAAACCAGCGACCGGGCCTTCTGCGTTGAAAGGGTAAGTTGACAAGACTGCTGGGTCGGCGGGCGATGTCCCGCTCGCTGTTGAACCGTGACCGGTGACGGCTCCTCGGTGGACATGCTACGCGGCCTTCAAGACGGCGCCGTTGTCGCTTTCGGGGCGACGGCCATCCAGGGCCTTGAGGAG
>NZ_JBXVVZ010000004.1:0-384347 GCF_057219775.1 Aquabacterium sp. T101 | reverse complement strand
CCCAGCTCGCCCTTGTCGCCTTCCATCGCCAGCTTGGCCGAACCCTTCACGATCGGCGTGTCATCGCCCGGGAAGTCGTACTTGCTCAGCAGCTCGCGCACTTCCATCTCGACGAGCTCCAGCAGCTCGGCGTCGTCCACCATGTCGCACTTGTTCATGAACACGATGATGTAGGGCACGCCCACCTGCCGCGCCAGCAGGATGTGCTCTCGCGTCTGCGGCATCGGGCCGTCAGCCGCCGACACCACCAGGATCGCGCCGTCCATCTGCGCCGCACCCGTGATCATGTTCTTCACATAGTCAGCGTGCCCAGGGCAGTCCACGTGCGCGTAGTGACGATTCGCCGTCTCGTACTCCACGTGCGCCGTGTTGATCGTGATGCCCCGCGCCTTCTCCTCCGGCGCCGCGTCAATCTGGTCGTACGCCTTGGCCTCGCCACCAAACTTCGCCGCCAGCACCGACGTGATCGCCGCCGTCAGCGTCGTCTTGCCATGGTCCACGTGACCAATCGTGCCCACGTTCACGTGCGGCTTCGTGCGTTCGAACTTGCCTTTTGCCATTTGTGCGCTCCTGCTGCGTCAGAAGTGAGGTGTTATCCGTAGAACCGAAAACGTTTCGATGGTGCCCATGGCGCGGATCGAACGCGCGACCTCTCCCTTACCAAGGGAGTGCTCTACCACTGAGCCACATGGGCATCGACACGGGCCTGGACTCCTTGGAGGAACCCAGGCCCGTAGCGACCTGGAGCGGGAGACGGGAATCGAACCCGCGTCATTAGCTTGGAAGGCTAAGGTTCTGCCATTGAACTACTCCCGCCTGAGGAGCCGATCACCGTCTTCCTTCGAATTTGTTTCGCCTGGTGGAGGAGGCTGGATTCGAACCAGCGTAGGCGTAAGCCAACAGATTTACAGTCTGCCCCCTTTAGCCACTCGGGCACCCCTCCGCGGCGAACCGGGGACTATAGCACGGTGGCGCCCGGTTCCGGGTGCTCCACGGCATCCGCAGGGCCCAAAGACCAGTCCACCGGCGGCTCTCCCCGGGCCTGCAGCCAGCGGTTGACCGCCCCGAAGTGCCCGCAGCCGACGAAGGGCACCGGCCCGCGCCGGGCCGACAGCGGCGACGGGTGGTTGGCGCACCACACCTCGTGGCGGCCCGAAGCCCGGGCCAGCGGGGCCTTGGCCTGCGCGTGCGCCCCCCACAGGAGGAACGCCTTGGGACCTCCGGACCCAGCGACAGCCTCGATCAGGCTGTCAGTAAGCACTTCCCAGCCGTGGCCGGCGTGGGCGCCGGGGCACCCGTCCTCGACGGTCAGGCAGGTGTTGATCAGCAGCACCCCCTGGCGCGCCCAGGCGCCCAGGTGCCCGTGCCCGGGCGGCGCCGGCCCCAGGTCGCGCCGGACTTCCTGGAGGATGTTGCGCAGGCTTGGCGGCACTTTCTCGCCCACGGGCACCGAGAACGCCAGCCCCTCGGCCTGGCCGGGGCGGTGATAAGGGTCCTGGCCGACGATGACCACCCGCACCGCCTCGGGCGGGGTCAGTTCCAGTGCCTGCAGCACGGCCCCGGGATAGATCAGGGCCCCGGCCTGCTGGCGGGCGCCGATGAAGGCCTCCAGCCGCGGCCCGGCCGGGCCGCGGCGCCAGGCCCGCACGACGTCCGCCCAGGCCGCCGGCGCCCGATCGAGCACGCGGCCGATCGGCTCGACGAGCCGGTTCACCGGAACAGGTCGGCCAGCGCGGCGCCCGGGTCGGGCGCACGCATGAAGGCCTCGCCCACCAGGAAGGCGTGGACCCCCGCGGAGCGCATGCGCTGCACGTCGCCCGCCGCCAGGATGCCCGACTCGGTGACCAGCAGGCGATCGGCGGGCACGCGCGGCAGCAGGCCGAGCGTGGTGTCCAGCGACACCTCGAAGGTGCGCAGGTTGCGGTTGTTGATGCCCACCAGCGGCGTGCGCAACCGCAGCGCGCGGTCGAGTTCGGCGCCGTCGTGCACTTCCACCAGCACGTCCATGCCGAGCGACATCGCCTGGGCCTCCAGATCGGCCAGCTGCGCGTCGTCGAGGCAGGCCACGATCAGCAGGATGCAGTCGGCGCCCATCGCGCGCGCCTCGACCACCTGGTACGGGTCGACGATGAAGTCCTTGCGCAGCACCGGCAGGCCGCAGGCGGCGCGCGCGGCCTGCAGGTAGGCGGCGCTGCCCTGGAAGAAGCGCTCGTCGGTCAGCACGGACAGGCAGGCGGCCCCGCCGCGCTCATAGCTGGCGGCGATCTCAGCCGGCACGAAGTGCTCGCGCAGCACGCCCTTGCTCGGGCTGGCCTTCTTCACCTCGGCGATCACCGCCGGCGCGCCGACGGCCAGGCGCGCGCGCAGCGCGCGCTCGAAGCCGCGCACGTCGCGCCGGGCCTGCGCCTGCTCGCGCAGCGACGCCTCGCTGCGCGCCGCACGGGCCGCCACGATCTCCTCGCGCTTGACCGCGACGATCCGGTCGAGGATGTCGCTCATGCCTTGGCCAGGCGCTGCGCGGTCTCGACGAACTGCGCCATGCGGGCCGCGGCCTTGCCGCTGGACACCGCCTCGCGCGCGCGCTCGATGCCTTCGGCCATGGTCGGCGCGATGTCGGCGGCGTACAGCGCCACGCCGGCGTTGAGCAGCACGATGTCGCGTGCCGGGCCGGGCTCGTCGTCGAGCACCGAGCGCACCAGGGCCAGCGACTGCGCCGGCGTCTCCACCTTGAGCGTGCGGTTGGACGCCATCGTCAGGCCGAAGTCCTCCGGGTGGATCTCGTACTCGCGGATCGCGCCGTCCTTGAACTCGCCCACCATCGTGGCGGCGCCGAGCGACACCTCGTCCATGCCGTCGCGGCCGTACACCACCACCGCGTGCTCCGCGCCCAGGCGCTGCAGCGCCCGCACCTGGATGCCGACCAGGTCGGGGTGGAACACGCCCATCAGGATGTGCGGCGCGCCCGCCGGGTTGGTCAGCGGGCCGAGGATGTTGAAGATGGTGCGCACGCCCAGCTCGCGCCGCACCGGCGCCACGTTCTTCATCGCCGGGTGGTGGTTGGGCGCGAACATGAAGCCGATGCCGGTCTCCTCGATCGAGCGCGCCACGGCCTGCGGCGACAGCGTCAGCGGCACGCCCATCGCCTCCAGCACGTCGGCGCTGCCGGACTTGCTGGACACGCCGCGGTTGCCGTGCTTGGACACGCGCGCGCCGCAGGCGGCGGCGACGAACATCGAGCAGGTGGAGATGTTGAACGTGTGCGAGCCGTCGCCGCCCGTGCCGACGATGTCCACGAGGTGCGTGCGGTCGGCCACCTCCACCTTGGTGGAGAACTCGCGCATCACCTGCGCCGCTGCGGTGATCTCGCCGATGGTCTCCTTCTTGACGCGCAGGCCGATCAGCAGCGCGGCCATCATCGGCGCGGACATCTCGCCGCCCATGATGCGGCGCATCAGCGCCAGCATCTCGTCGTGGAAGATCTCGCGGTGCTCGATGGCGCGGGTCAGCGCCTCGGTGTCGGTGATCGGCATGTCAGCTCTCCTGGGTCAGCACGTCGCGCAGCACGGGGATGGCGCGGTCGATGTCGTCGCGGTTCACGTCGAGGTGGGTCACCAGCCGCAGGCGGTACAGGCCGGTGGCCAGCACCCCGCGCTGGCGCAGCCGCGCCACGATGTCGGCCGGCTTGTCGGGCGCAAGGTCGATGAACACGATGTTGGTGTGCGGGTCGACCACGCTCACGCCCGGCAGGCCCCGAAGGCCCTCGGCTAGAAGGCGCGCGTGGGCATGGTCGTCGGCCAGGCGCTGCACGTGATGGTCCAGCGCGTGCAGCGCCGCCGCCGCCAGCACGCCGGCCTGGCGCATCGCGCCGCCGGTCATCTTGCGCCAGCGCGCCGCGCGCGCGATGAACTCGCGGCTGCCGCACAGGGCCGACCCCGCCGGCGTGCCCAGCCCCTTGCTGAAGCACACCGACACGCTGTCGAAGGGGCGCGCGATCTCGCGCGCCGGCACGCCCGAGGCCACCGCGGCATTGAACAGGCGCGCGCCGTCCAGGTGCGTGGCCAGCCCGCGCCGCCGCGCCAGCGCCGTGGCCGCCTCCACGTAGGCCGGCAGCAGCACCTGGCCGCCCCAGGTGTTCTCCAGCGCCAGCAGCCGCGTGCGCGCGAAGTGCGCGTCGTCGGGCTTGATGGCGGACTCGATCTCGGCCAGGTCCATCGTGCCGTCGGCGCGCTGGGCCAGCGGCTGGGGCTGGATGCTGCCGAGCACCGCGGCGCCGCCGGCCTCCCAGCGGTAGGTGTGCGCCATCTGGCCGACGATGTACTCGTCGCCGCGGCCGCAGTGGCTCATCAGCCCGCACAGGTTGCTCTGCGTGCCGGTGGGCATGAACAGGGCCGCCTCGAAGCCGAGCTCGGCCGCGATGCGCGCCTGCAGCGCGTTGACGGTGGGATCGTCGCCGAACACGTCGTCGCCCAGCGGGGCGGCGCGCATCGCGTCCCACATCGCCGCGGTGGGGCGGGTGACGGTGTCGCTGCGCAGGTCGATCGGCTTCATGCGGCGGCGGGGTAGGCGTCGAGGAAGTTGCGCAGCATGGCATGGCCATGCTCGGACAGGATCGACTCGGGGTGGAACTGCACGCCCTCGAGCGGCAGGCCGCGGTGGCGCACGCCCATGATCTCGCCGTCCTCCGACGTGGCCGTGACCACCAGGTCGGCCGGCATCGTGTCGCGCTCGATCACCAGCGAGTGGTAGCGCACCACGGTGAAGTCCTGCGGCAGCGTGGCGAACACGCCCTGGCCGTCGTGGCGGATGCGGCTGGTCTTGCCGTGCATCGGCACGCCCGCGCGCACGATGCGCCCGCCCAGCGCGGCGCCCATCGCCTGGTGCCCCAGGCACACGCCCAGCAGCGGCACCTTGCCCGCGAAGTGCCGGATCGCCTCGACGCACACGCCCGCCTCGGCCGGCGTGCACGGCCCGGGCGAGAACACGATGCGCTGCGGCTTCAGGGCCGCCATGCCGGCGACGTCGATCTCGTCGTTGCGAACCGTGCGGACGTCCTCGCCCAACTCGCCGAAGTACTGCACCAGGTTGAAGGTGAAGCTGTCGTAGTTGTCGATCATCAGCAGCATGTGCGTCTATCCCTTCGATTCGACTGGATGCTCCGGGGTGCATCCTGATCCGGTAGCCGCTCCGCGGCCCGCATTCGGCGGCCTCGGCGCGCCGTAGGGGTGGGGACGGAAGGCGCCAGCCAGGGGCGCCAAGGAGTGGTCAGGCGGCTGGCTTGCGCCAACGCCAACCGGAACGCGCTGCGGTGATCGGACGGATCGCAGACATGGGCGCATTATGGCCGCTCGAACGCCTCGCTTGAGCGCGAGGCCCTCGGCCCAAGGCGTCCCCGTGGGTCCGCCGCGACGGGTCAAGCCGGCGCGGGGCCCGCGCGGCTTCCACGGTCCCGGCGAGGCGTTCGATGCCTCTTGGGAGCCGGGTCTCCCTTCGGACGGGGCCGGCGGCGACGCGCCGACCCCGGTTCATCACTGACCGCTGTATTCCAGCGACGAGTGGTGCACCACGATGCGCAGCTTGCCGGCGTCGTCCTTGACGAACTTCCAGGTCTTGTCGACCGTGGTCACCTTGCCGTCCTTGCCGGTGATGTTGACCTTGCCCATCGTGGTGGCGCTGTCGCCGGCGATGAACATGGCCGCGTTGTCCACGTCGCACTTGGTCCAGCCCTTGAGCGCGAAGCCGGTGTCCTTCGGGAAGGCCGTATCGCCGCCCACAAAGTAGGCCAGCGCGCCGGCGCGGGTGGTGCGGAAGGTCTGCGGGTTGACGGTGAGCGTGGGCTTGAACAGCACGGCGCCCATCTGGTAGCCGTAGGCGCTGTCGATCACCTTCTCGGCCAGCGCCTTGGCGGCCGGCTGGCCGCTCCTGGCACCGGTGGTGGAGATGTCCACCAGGGCCTTGCACCAGCCCTGCTGGGCGGCCAGCACTTCGGCCTCGGTGATGGCCTGGTTGACGACCACGCCCTTGGCGAAGGCGGGCAGCGCGGCGCCGGCCAGGGTGAAGGCGGCGAGGGCAAGAACGGTTTTCATCGGGGGACTCCAGAGGTTGCAGCGAGCTGCGTTGAGGGGCCGGCCGGCATCGTCCTGTCTCGTTCCCGGCACGACCTGCATTGCACGCGGTGCGGATGGACCGCCGCTGAACCCGCCATGAGCGCCGGCTGAACCGTTCATGAACGCCAGATGAAGCGCGCCGGCACGGGCAGGCGGCGCGACACAATCGACGCATGTTCCGTCGCCGACTCACCCTGTCGCTGGCCCTGCTCGCCACCGTGGCCGTCCTCGAAGGGCTGGGTGCCGCGGCGGCCCTGCGCGTGGCCGAGCGGCAGGTGGAGCGCGGCCGCGTGGCCAGCGACATCCGCACCGCGTTCGTCGAGCTGTCGGCCACCAAGCAGCGGCTTCGCACCTGGGTGGCGCAGCGCCAGCAGGGCGCGGGTGCCGACCCCGAGGTGCGCGAGGCGCTCCAGCGCGACATGCGCCGCACGCTCGAACGGCTGCAGGAACTGTCCGCGGCGGCGATCGAGCTCGACGACAGTGCGGCCACGCGGGCCGAGCACCTGCGGCGGCAGGACGCCATGGCCGTGCTCGCCACCAGCGTGTCCGACCTGGAGCTCGCGGTGAACGCCGCGCAGCCCCTGGCCGCCGGCGCCGACGCGCAGCAGGCCTGGCAGGCCCTGACGGCCGTGTTCGACCGCTCGCAGGGCCGCGACGTGCGCCAGCTCATCGCGGACAGCCTGCAGCGCGAAGCGGCCGCGGTGGAACGCGAGCGCGCCGCGGCCGACGCCACGCTGGCCTGGATGCGCGGCTTCTGGCTGGCGATGGCGTTGACGTTGGCGCTGCTGGCCGCCGCCGCGGCGGTGTACTTCGCGCGGGCGCTGCGGCGGCCGCTCGACCACCTGAGTGCCGGCGCCCTGGCCCTGCAGCAGGGCGTGCTCACCCATCGCATCCCGCTCGACGGCACCGACGAGTTCTCGGCCGCAGCGCGCAGCATGAACACGCTGGCCGCCGAGCTCGAGGTGCACCGTGCCCGCGAGACCCAGCAGCGCCAGCAGCTGGAGGACCAGGTGGCCGCGCGCACCGCCGAGCTGCGCGAGGCCCTGGACGCGCTGCGCGACGCCGACACGCGGCGGCGCCAGCTCTTCGCCGACATCAGCCATGAACTGCGCACGCCCACAACGGCCATCCGCGGCGAGGCCGAGATCACGCTGCGCGGCGCCGACCGACCGACCGAGGAGTACAAGGCCGCGCTGCGGCGCATCGTCGACACCGCCGGGCAGCTGGCCGGCGTCATCGACGACCTGCTGGCCATGGCGCGCAGCGACATCGACTCGCTGTCCCTCGTGAAGAGGCCGCTGGACCTGGCGGGCCCGGTGCGCGAAGCGCTGCTGCAGGCCCAGGCCCTGGCGGCCGCGCGGGGCGTGGCGCTCCACGCCGACGAACCGCCGCCCGGCCGATGCATGGTGCTGGGCGACGCCCAGCGGCTGCGCCAGCTGCTGCTGATCCTGCTGGACAACGCCGTGCGCTACTCGCACGCGGGCGGCGAGGTGCGGCTGTCGTTGCAGCCCGGCGCCGCGGCGGCGGGCCAGGCCCGCAGCTGCTGCGTGGAGGTGCAGGACCACGGCATCGGCATTGCGCAGCACGAGCTGCCCCAGGTCTTCGAGCGCCACTTCCGTGGCCAGGGCGCGCGGCGCCAGCGGCCCGACGGCAGCGGGCTGGGCCTGCCCATCGCGCAGTCGCTGGCCCGGGCGCATGGCGGGTCGATCGAGCTGGCCAGCCAGCCGCAGCGGGGCACCGTCGCGCGCCTGACGCTGCCGACGCTGGACTCGGGCGCAGGGCCGGCAGCGATGCAGCCGGCCACGGGGGCTGCATGAACATCCTGATCGTGGAGGACGACGACCGCATCGCCGGCTTCCTGGGCCGGGGCCTGCGGGCCGAGGGCCACCATGTGCAGCGGGCCGCCGACGGCCCCACGGGCCTGGCCATGGCGCAGGACGTCGCGCGGCAGGCCAGGCCGGACGACGCGCCCACGGTGGTCGTGCTCGACCTGATGCTGCCGGGCCTGAGCGGGCTCGAGGTCTGCCAGAGCCTGCGCGCGTCGCAGGTGGCGCTGCCGATCCTGATGCTCACCGCCCAGGGCTCGCTGGAAGACCGCGTGACCGGGCTGCGCCTGGGCGCCGACGACTACCTCTGCAAGCCGTTCGAGTTCGAGGAACTGCTAGCCCGGCTCGAGGCGCTGGCCCGCCGCGGCCGCGAGCAGCGCCCCCGTCAGGTCAGCCGCCTCGTGGTGGCCGACCTCGAGCTGGACCGCGAGCGCATGCAGGCCAGCCGCGGCGGCCGGCCGCTGCAGCTGACCGCCCGCGAGCTGGCGCTGCTGGAGCTGCTGATGAGCGCGCCCGGCCGCCTGTTCAGCCGCGAACGCATCCTGGCCAACGTGTGGGGCACCAGCCAGGACCCGCTGACCAACATCGTCGACGTCTACATCCGGCGCCTGCGCGCGCGCATCGACGTCGACGGCCTGCCGCCGCTGATCCACACGGCACGCGGGCTGGGGTATCGGCTGGAAGCGCCGCCGGGCCCGTCAGCCCCGTAAGGCCTGCCGGGGCGTCAGAACCCTTCTTCGACCAGCTCCGCGGCGCGGAACAGCGCGCGCGCCTTCTGCTCGGTCTCGGCCCACTCCTTCTCGGGCACCGAGTCGGCCACCACGCCAGCGGCCGCCTGCACGTACAGCGTCTGGTCCTTGACGATGCCGGTGCGGATGGCGATGGCCACGTCCATGTCGCCGGCGAAGCTGACGTAGCCGCAGGCGCCGCCGTAGATGCCGCGCTGCACGGGCTCCAGCTCGTCGATGATCTCCATCGCGCGCACCTTGGGCGCGCCGCTCAGCGTGCCGGCCGGGAAGGTGGCGCGCAGCACGTCGAGCTGGCCCACCTCGGGACGCAGCACGCCCTCGACGTTGCTGACGATGTGCATCACATGCGAGTAGCGCTCGATCGCGAAGGCCTCGGTCACCTTGACGCTGCCGGTGCGCGCGATGCGGCCGATGTCGTTGCGCGCCAGGTCGATCAGCATCAGGTGCTCGGCGCGCTCCTTCTCGTCGGCGCGCAGCTCGGCCTCCAGCGCCGCGTCGGCCTCGGGCGTGGCGCCGCGCGGGCGTGTGCCCGCCAGCGGGCGGATGGTGACCTTGCGCGACGCGTCGGGCAGCCGCTCCTCGCGCACCAGGATCTCCGGCGACGCGCCGACGATCTGGAAGTCGCCCATGTCGTAGAAGTACATGTAAGGGCTCGGGTTGAGCGAGCGCAGCGCGCGGTACAGCGACAGCGGGCTCTCGGTGTAGCGCTTGCGCATGCGCTGCCCGATCACCACCTGCATGCAGTCGCCGGCAGCGATGTACTCCTTGGCCCGGTCGAACGCGCGCAGCAGGTCGGCCTTGGCGAAGTCGCGCTCCACCGGATGCGACGGGCCGCGGCGCACCGGCGGCGCGGTGACGCTGTAGCGCAGCTTGTCCACCAGCTCGCCCAGGCGGCGCCGGGCCTGGAAGTAGGCGTCGGCGCGTGCCGGGTCGGCCCACACGATGAGGTACAGGCGGCCCGACAGGTTGTCGATCACCGCCACCTCCTCGGTCAGCAGCAGCAGGATGTCGGGCGTGTCCAGCCCGCCGGGCTTGATGGTGGCGGCCAGCCGCGGCTCGATGCAGCGCACGGTGTCGTAGCCGAAGTAGCCGGCCAGCCCGCCGCAGAAGCGCGGCAGGCCGCTGTTGACGGCCGGGTTGAGCCGCAGCTGGTACTGCTCGATGAACTGCAGCGGATTGCCTTCGTGGCGCTCGACCACCCGGCCTTCGGTCACCACCTCGGTCACGTTGCCGGTGGCGCGCAGCAGCGTGCGGGCGGGCAGGCCGATGAACGAGTAGCGGCCGAAGCGCTCGCCGCCGACGACGGACTCGAGCAGGAAGCCGTGCGGCTGGTGGCCCACCAGCTTGAGGTAAAGCGACAGCGGCGTCTCCAGGTCGGCGAAGGCCTCGCTGATGAGCGCGATGCGGTTGAAGCCTTGCGAAGCCAGGCTCTTGAATTCGAGTTCGGTGATCACTTCGGTGTCCTTGCGGTACGTCGGGCCCGGGGTGTGGCGGCTCTCGGCGTCGGGTCAGCAGGGCCGGCGGTCCCGGGGGGACGGCGCCGGCGGGCGCGGGTGGGGTGTCAGGCCGCGCGACGCCAGGGCCACGCTCCCCGGCCGGCACGGGCGTGCGGCCTGGACTCGAGCGGGTGGCGGGAAGTGATGCTCATGGTTCGCGGGGCAGTGTATCAGCCGGGCGCAGCGTGAAATACATGGCTGGACACGCCGCGCGCGGCACGCCAGAGTGCCGACCTCGCGACGGCAAGGCCCCCGCAGGGCCGCGCCGAACCCCATCCGACACGACGCGCCCACGAGGCGCCGCTGGAGTCCGCATGCGCTCTCATTTCTTCCGTGCCGCCGTCCTGGCCGCCGCCCTCACCACCGCCGGCGCCGCCCTGGCCCAGAGCCCGGCCCGCGCCGGCGCGCCGCAGCCGATCGAGCTGGCCGGCGTGACCTACGGCCCGTCGGCCAGCGTCGGCAACGCGCCGCTGGTGCTCAATGGCGCCGGCATCCGCTACAAGGCCGTGTTCAAGGTCTACACCGCCGGCCTGTACCTGACCACGCGAGCCGGCACGCCCGAGGCGGTCTACACCACGCCCGGCGCCAAGCGCATGCACATCCAGATGCTGCGCGACATCGATGCCAACGAACTGGGCAAGCTGTTCACCGACGGCATGCAGAAGAACGCCACGCGCGAGGAGTTCGGCAAGGCGATTCCCGGCACGCTGAAGATGGCCGAGCTGTTCGCCGCCAAGAAGCGGCTGGTGGCCGGCGACAACTTCTCGGTCGACTTCACGCCCGGCGTGGGCACCGTGGTGCTGATCAACGGCAGGGCCTCGCACGAGCCGATCCGCGAGCCGGAGTTCTTCACCGCGCTGATGAAGATCTGGCTCGGCCCGAACCCGGCCGACTGGCAGCTCAAGGACGCCCTGCTGGGACAGCCCAAGGGCTGAGGCGCCGCGCGTCAGCGGCCGGCCCGCGCCCAGGGGCCGGGGAGCTCGTCGATGCGGTCGACGAAGGCGTCGGCATCGACGCGGTCGACCGGCTCGCCGTGGTTGTAGCCGTAGCGCACCAGCACCACCGGGCAGCCGGCCGCGCGCGCCGCCAGCGCGTCGTTGGCCGAGTCGCCCACCATCAGCGTGCGCGCCGGCGCGCTGCGCAGGGCGTCGCAGGTGCGCAGCAGCGGCAGCGGGTCGGGCTTGCGGCGCTCGAAGCTGTCGCCGCCGAAGACCTGCGCGAAGTACGGCAGCAGGCCCTTGGATTCCAGCAGCGGCCGGGCGAAGGCCAGCGGCTTGTTGGTCACGCAGGCCAGGCGCCAGCCGGCGTCGCGCAGGCGTTGCAGGCCCTCGGCGGCGCCGGGGTACACGTCGGCATGGCGGCCATTGAGCGCCAGGTAGTGCCGCTGGTACAGCGCCCACGCCGGCTCGTACAGGGCGGCGTCGCCCCCCACCTCGCGCAGCACGCTGCGGATCAGGTGCTCGGAGCCCTTGCCGACCGTGCGCTCGACGAAGTCGCGCGACACGCCGGGCAGCCCCAGCTCCGCCAGCGTCACCGCCAGCACGGCGACGAAGTCGCCCAGCGTGTCCACCAGGGTGCCGTCGAGGTCGACGATGGCGGCCTCGATCGGGCCGCCCGCAGGGGCAGGGGGCAGGGCCACCGGCAGGTTCAGCGCGCCAGCTCGGCGCGCATCGCGGCGATCACCGCCGCGTAGTCGGGCTTGCCGAAGATCGCGCTGCCGGCCACGAAAGTGTCGGCGCCCGCGTCGGCGACGCGGCGGATGTTGTCCACCTTGATGCCGCCGTCGACCTCGAGCCGGATGTCGCGGCCGCTGGCGTCGATCAGCCTGCGCACGCGCTCGATCTTGCTCAGCGCGCCCTCGATGAAGCTCTGCCCGCCGAAGCCGGGGTTCACGCTCATGATCAGCACGAGGTCGAGCTGGTCGATCGTCCACTCCAGAACGTCCAGCGGCTCGGCCGGGTTGAACACCAGGCCGCAGCGCTTGCCCTCGGCGCGGATCAGCTGCAACGTGCGGTCGACATGCGTGCTGGCGTCGGGGTGGAAGCTGACGAGGTCCGCCCCGGCGCGGCAGAAGGCCTGCGCCAGCGCGTCCACCGGCTGCACCATCAGGTGCACGTCGATCGGCGCGGTGGTGTGCTTGCGCAGCGCCTCGCACACCATCGGGCCGAAGGTCAGGTTGGGCACGTAATGGTTGTCCATCACGTCGAAGTGGATCCAGTCGGCGCCGGCGGCGACGACGTTTCGCACCTCCTCGCCCAGGCGCGCGAAGTCGGCCGACAGGATCGAAGGGGCAATGCGGAAGGTGCTCATCGGCGCGAATTCTAGAATCCGCGCCCATGTCGCGCCCCGAACTGAGCTGCAGCGTCAAGGTTTCGTACCTGGACGAGCAATCGCAACCTGCGGCGGGCGTCTTCGCGTTCGCCTACACGGTCACCATCGTCAACAGTGGCGACATCACGGCCCAGCTCGTGGCGCGCCACTGGACGGTCACCGACGCCATGGGGCACGTGGAGGAGGTGCGCGGGCTGGCCGTGGTCGGCCACCAGCCGCTGCTCAAGCCCGGCGAGCGCTTCGAGTACACGAGCTGGACGCGCATCGCCACGCCCCAGGGCACGATGCGCGGAACCTACTTCTGCATGACCGAGGACGCCCACCCGTTCGACGCCCCGGTGCCGGAGTTCATGCTCGCGCGCCCCGAGCAGCTGCACTGACGGCAGGCGGGCGTCTCAGGCGTCCGGGCCCTCATCGTCGTCGCGTCGCTCGCCGCGGCGCCGGCCGGAGAACATGGTCCACCACACGATGAACACCAGGATCAACAGCGCCCCCAGCGCCTCGAGCAGGATCAGCCACATGCGCCTAGCCTACCGCGCCCGCGTCGCCGCCGCGCTGCTCGGCGCAGCGGCCCTGGCCGGATGCGGGCTGCTCGCGTCCGACCCGCGCAGCGACGTGCCGGTGGAGGTGCGCCCCGCGCCCACGCCGACCCTGCCGGCCGCCACCCCGATCGTGCGCGCCGGCTCGCGCTGGCTGCCCGCGGCGTGGCAGGACCTGCCCGGCTGGGGCGCCGACCGGCCGCTCGAGGCCTGGGTGGCGCTGCGCCGTTCCTGCGAGCGGCTGTCGCCCGAGATGGCGCGCGCCTGGCAGCGCGTGTGCGCCGACGCGCTGCGCGCCCCGCCCGCCGACGACGCCGCGGCGCGGGCCTGGATCGAACAGCGCCTCGCGCCCTACCGCGTGATGCCGCTGGACCCGGCCGCGTCCGGCGACGGCCTGGCCACCGGCTACTTCGAGCCGCTGATCGAGGCCAGCCGCGTGCCGCGCGGGGCGGCCCGCGTGCCGCTGCATGCGCCGCCGGCGGACCTGGCCCAGCGCCGCCCCTGGTTCACGCGGGCCCAGATCGACACCCTGCCCGCGGCCCAGGCGGCGCTGCGCGGGCGCGAGATCGCCTACGTGGCCGACCCGCTCGACGTGCTGCTGCTGCAGGTGCAGGGGTCCGGGCGCGTGCGCGTCACCGAACCCGACGGCCGGGTGCAGGTGGTGCGCCTGGCCTACGCCGGCCACAACGACCACGGCTACGTGTCGGTGGGCCGCTGGCTCATCGACCAGGGCGAGCTGCGCGCCGGCGAGGCCTCATGGCCCGCCATCCGCGACTGGGCGCGCCGCAATCCGCAGCGCGTGCCGCAGATGCTGGCCGCCAACCCGCGCGTGGTGTTCTTCCGAGAGGAGCCGCTGCCCGACCCGTCGCTCGGGCCGCGCGGATCGCAGGGCGTGCCGCTGGTGCCCGAGCGCTCGATCGCGGTCGACCCCGCCAGCGTGCCGCTGGGCACGCCGCTGTGGCTCGACACCACCGAGCCGCTGTCGTCCACGCCGCTGCGCCGGCTGGTGATGGCGCAGGACACCGGCAGCGCGATCATCGGCGCGGTGCGCGCCGACTACTTCTGGGGCTGGGGCGATCGCGCCGAGGCGCAGGCCGGCCGCATGAAGCAGACGCTGCGGATGTGGGCACTGTGGCCGCGTTGATGCGGCGCCGCTGATGGCCGCCGGAGCCGGGTTCGTCAGCGCGCCCGGCGCGGCCACAGCAGGTTCAGCGCCAGGCCGCCGATCACCAGCGCGGCGGCCAGCAGCTTCCAGCCCGGCAGCGGCTCGCCCAGCACCAGCGCCGACGCGCCCATGCCGAACACCGGCACCAGCAGCGCCATCGGCGACACCGTCGCCGCCGGGTAGCGCGCCAGCAGCCAGGCCCAGGCGCCGTAGCCGAACAGCGTGTTGCCGGCCGCCTGCCACAGCACCGCGGCCCAGGTGCCCCAGCCCGCGCGCCCGATGCCGGTGGCGATCGCGGCGGGCCCTTCGAACCACAGCGACAGCGCCAGCAGCGGCGGCACCGCGAACAGGCTCGACCAGACCATGAAGCCCAGGATCGGCACCTGGCCCGCCCGCTGCGACACCATGTTGCCGGCGGCCCAGGCCAGCGCGCCCAGCAGCACCATCGCCAGCCCCGCCGGGGTGGCGGCGGCGTCGCCATGCCACGCGATCACGGCCAGCCCGGCGGCGCCCAGCAGCAGCGCCGCGCCCTGCACCGGGCGCAGCGTCTCGCGCCCCAGCGCCAGCGCGAAGGCGATGGTGAAGAACACCTGGGTCTGGATCACCAGCGACGCCAGTC
This sequence comes from Aquabacterium sp. T101, assembly GCF_057219775.1. Classification (NCBI taxonomy): domain Bacteria; kingdom Pseudomonadati; phylum Pseudomonadota; class Betaproteobacteria; order Burkholderiales; family Sphaerotilaceae; genus Aquabacterium; species Aquabacterium sp. T101. The sequence continues at coordinate 369,518 of NZ_JBXVVZ010000004.1, read as the reverse complement.
CGGGCGTGATGTCGCTGCGCATCGCCAGGAACAGCAGGCCGAACTGGCCCGCGCCGATCAGCACGCCGTAGGCCGCGAGCGTGCGCCAGGGCACCGCCGGCCGGGCCACGAACAGCGCCGCGGGCAGGAACGCCAGCGCGAAGCGCAGCGTGGCCAGCAGCAGCGGCGGCAGCGTGGCCAGCGCCGACTTGATGACCACGAAGTTGGTGCCCCAGACGGCCACGACGGCCAGCGCGAGCAGGGCGGGCCGCAGCGGCAGCGATGCAGGACTCATGACTGCACTGTACGGGGGCCGGTGCGGGACGCGCCTGGGCCGCGGCCCGCCAGCGGCACGTGCGGCTTCAGCGGCCGCCCGCGGGCGCCGTCAGGTGCGCCAGCGGCAGGGCGCCGCCCGCCTTCACCTCGCCGAGCGAGAAACTGGTGTGGATGTCCTTCACGTTGGGCAGGTTCAGCAGCGTGTCGGTGGCAAAGCGCGAGAACGCGTCGAGGTCGGTGGCCATGACCTGCAGCTCGAACGTGCCGGCACCGCTGATGTAGTGGCAGGCCGTCACCTCGGGCAGGCGGCGGATGGCCTCTTCCAGCGCCTTGGTGGCGCTGCCGGTGTTGCGCTCGGCGTCCACGCGCACGAACGCGAACACGCCCAGGCCGATGCGCCGCCGGTCGAGCACTGCGCGGTAGCCGGTGATGTAGCCCTGCTGCTCGAGCCAGCGCACGCGGCGCCAGGTCGGCGCGGCCGACAGCCCGATGCGCGCCGCGAGGTCGGCGTTGGACAGGCGCGCGTCGGCCTGCAGCGCGGCCAGGATCGCCACGTCGTAGCGGTCCAGGCCGGCGGGATGGGGTTCGGGCTCGACTTCCGGCGCGACCCGGGTCTTCCCTGACTTGGTGCTTCTGAGCGGCATTGGTTCTTGGTTCGCTGATCCAGAGAAAGAATCTTGCCAGAACACCCGCCGCAACGGCAAAGAAGGAAACCACTTGCCGCGGCAAGGCTCCTACACTCCCGCGATCTTCCGAGTGCCCTGGAGCCGCGCATGAACGCACCCCTGCCCGAGTCGGTCCGCAAGGCGCTGGAAAGCGCGACGCTGGACGACAAGTACACGCTGGACCGGGGCCGCGCCTTCATGAGCGGCGTGCAGGCGCTGGTGCGGCTGCCGATGCTGCAGCGCGCGCGCGACGTGGCCGCCGGCCTGAACACCGCGGGCTTCATCTCCGGCTACCGCGGCAGCCCGCTCGGCGGCTACGACCAGGCGCTGTGGGCGGCGAAGAAGCACCTCGAGGCGCAGCACATCGTGTTCCAGCCCGGCGTCAACGAGGAGCTGGGCGCCACCGCGGTGTGGGGCACGCAGCAGCTCGACCTGCATCCGCAGTCGAAGAAGTACGACGGCGTGTTCGGCATCTGGTACGGCAAGGGCCCGGGCGTGGACCGCAGCGTGGACGTGTTCAAGCACGCCAACATGGCCGGCACCGCGCGCCACGGCGGCGTGATCGCCATCGCCGCCGACGACCACGTGGCCAAGAGCTCCACTGCGCCGCACCAGAGCGACCATGTCTTCAAGGCCGCGGGCTTCCCGACCTTCTTCCCGTCCGACGTGCAGGGCATCCTCGACATGGGCCTGCACGCCTTCGCGCTGTCGCGCTACTCGGGCCTGTGGACCGGCATGAAGACGATCCAGGAGGTGGTGGAGTCGTCGTCGTCGGTCTCGGTGGACCCCGACCGCGTGCGCATCGTGCTGCCGCAGGACTTCGAGATGCCGCCGGGCGGCCTGCACATCCGCTGGCCCGACGCGCCGCTGGAGCAGGAAGCGCGGCTGATGGACTACAAGTGGTACGCGGCGCTGGCCTACGTGCGCGCCAACCGCCTGAACCACAACGTGATCGAGGGCCCGAACGACCGCTTCGGCATCATCGCCAGCGGCAAGGCCTACAACGACACGCGCCAGGCGCTGGCCGATCTCGGCCTGGACGACGCGACCTGCCGCGCGGTGGGCATCCGGCTGCACAAGGTCAACGTGGTGTGGCCGCTGGAAGCCACCATCACGCGCGACTTCGCGCAGGGCCTGCAGGAGATCCTCGTCGTCGAGGAGAAGCGCCAGGTCATCGAGTACCAGCTCAAGGAGGAGCTGTACAACTGGCGCCCCGACGTGCGGCCCAACGTGCTGGGCAAGTTCGACGAGCCCGAGGGCGACGCCACCGGCGGCGAGTGGAGCCGGGCCAACCCGAGCGACATGTGGCTGCTGCGCGCCAAGGCCGACCTGACGCCGGCGATCATCGCCAAGGCGATCGCCAAGCGGCTGATGAAGCTGGGCCTGGCGCCCGCGGGCAGCGAGATCGCCGCGCGCATGAACGCGCGCATCGCGGTGATCGAGTCGCGCGAGCGCGAGCTGGCCGCGATGAAGACCGGCACCGGCGAACGCGCGCCGTGGTTCTGCTCCGGCTGCCCGCACAACACCAGCACCCGTGTGCCCGAGGGCAGCCGTGCCGTGGCCGGCATCGGCTGCCACTACATGGCGGTGTGGATGGACCGAAGCACCGACACCTTCTCGCAGATGGGCGGCGAGGGCGTGTCCTGGGTCGGCCAGTCGCCGTTCACGACCGACCGCCACATCTTCGCCAACCTCGGCGACGGCACCTACTTCCACAGCGGCATCCTGGCCATCCGGCAGAGCATCGCCGCGGGCGTGAACATCACCTACAAGGTGCTCTACAACGACGCCGTGGCGATGACCGGCGGCCAGCGCGTGGGCGAGCGTCCCGAGGGCCACTCGGTGCTGCAGATCATGGCCAGCCTCGTCTCCGAGGGCGTGCGCAAGCTCGTCATCGTCAGCGACCAGCCCGAGAAGTACGAGGGCGTCGCGCTGTCGCCCGGGGTCACGGTGCACCATCGCGACGAGCTCGACGCGATCCAGCGCCAGTTCCGCGAGATCGCCGGCACCACGGTGATCCTCTACGACCAGACCTGCGCCACCGAGAAGCGGCGCCGGCGCAAGCGCGGCACCATGGCCGAGCCCGACAAGCGCGTGGTCATCAACGAGCTGGTGTGCGAGGGCTGCGGCGACTGCGGCGTGCAGAGCAACTGCCTGTCGGTCGAGCCGGTGGCCACCGAGTTCGGGCGCAAGCGCCGCATCAACCAGAGCACCTGCAACAAGGACTACTCCTGCGTGAAGGGCTTCTGCCCGAGCTTCGTCACCGTCGAGGGCGGGCAGCTGAGGAAGCCGAAGAAGGAGACCAAGGGCAGCCTGGCCGGCCTGCCGGCGCTGCCCGAGCCGACCCTGCCGGTGGCCGAGCAGGCCTGGGGCATCGTGGTGGGCGGCGTCGGCGGCACGGGCGTCATCACCATCGGCCAGATCCTGGGCATGGCCGCGCACATGGAAGGCCGCGGCGTCGTGACGCAGGACGCCGGCGGGCTGGCCCAGAAGGGCGGCGCCACCTGGAGCCACGTGCAGATCGCCAACCGGCCGGAGGCCATCTTCACCACCAAGGTCGACACCGCCAAGGCCGACCTCGTGATCGCCTGCGACTCCATCGTCGGCGCCAGCAAGGCCACGCTGTCGGCGATGCAGTCCGGCCGCACCTTCGTGGCGCTGAACACGCACGCCACGCCCACGGCCGCCTTCGTGCGCAATGCCGACTGGCAGTTCCCGGCGTCGCAGTGCGAGTCCGCGATCAAGGGCAGCGTGGGCGAGGCCCTGGTGGGCGCCTTCGACGCCGAGCAGGCCGCGCTGCAGCTGCTGGGCGACTCGATCTACACCAACCCGCTGCTGCTGGGCTACGCGTGGCAGAAGGGCCGCATCCCGCTGACCCATGCGTCGCTGATGCGCGCGATGGAACTCAACGGCGTGCAGGTGGACAACAACAAGGCCGCCTTCGAATGGGGCCGGCGCTGCGCGCACGACCTCGCGTCGGTGCAGGCGATCTACCAGGCGGCGCAGGTGATCGAGTTCGTGCGCAAGCCCTCGCTCGACGAGATGGTGGCGCGGCGCGTCGAGTTCCTCACCGGCTACCAGGACGCGGCGTATGCGGCGCAGTACCGCGCCTTCGTCGACCGCGTGCGCGCGGCCGAGGCGCCGCTGGGCAGCACCCGCCTGGCCGAGACGGTGGCGCGCTACCTGTTCAAGCTGATGGCCTACAAGGACGAGTACGAGGTGGCGCGCCTGCACACCGACCCGGCCTTCACGGCCAAGGTGGCGTCGATGTTCGAAGGCGACTACCGGCTGGTGCACCACCTGGCGCCGCCGGCCTTCGCGCGCCGCAATGCGCAGGGCGAGCTGGTCAAGCGGCCCTTCGGTCCCTGGATGCGCAGCGCGTTCGCGCTGCTGGCACGGCTCAAGGGCCTGCGCGGCAGCGCGCTCGACCCCTTCGGCCGCACCGAGGAGCGCCGCACCGAGCGCGAGCTGATCGGCCAGTACCGCGCCACGGTCGACGAGCTGCTGGCGCGGCTGGACGCCGCCCGTCTCGCGCAGGCGGTGGAGATCGCGTCGATTCCCGAGGACATCCGCGGCTACGGCCACGTGAAGGCGCGCCACCTCGCAGCGGCGCGGCAGCGCTGGGACGCGCTGATGGCGCAGTGGCGCCAGGCGGACGCGACCACGGCGCGGGCGGCCTGACCACGGCCCGGCAGCAGGCCGGGCCTCGCGGATGAGGGCCCGGCGGCGCCCGGGCCCGCGCCGGGCGTGACCCCGGGGCCGGGCGGCGCCGGCTTCATGGCAGCATCGCGGCCATGTCCGCCGCGCCCCACGCTTCGCACGCCTCCGACCCGATGCCCGGCCGATGGCCGGCGCTGGCCGACGGCCGCCGGCGCCTCGTGCCGCGCACCGCGTTCCTGATCGACGGCACCCGCGTCGGCTCGGTGGCCGACGCCCACCTCGACGCGCTCTCGCGCTGGCCGCAGTGGTTCGCCCGCGACGCGACGGGCCTGCACCTGCATGCCGCGCCCGGTGCGCGCGACGCGGCGCTGGCGCAGGTGAACGCCGCGCTGCGCGCCGACGGCCTGGTGCGCGCGTGGCGCGACGAGACCTACGCCATCGTGGCCGCGCCCGGGCAGCCGCCGCTGGCGCTGATCGAGCGCGCGTCGTCGCGCTTCTGGGGCACGCTGACCTTCGGCGCGCACTGCAACGGCTGGGTTGCGGGCCCGGACGGCCGCCCGGCGCACCTGTGGGTGGCGCGCCGCGCCTGGACCAAGGCCACCGACCCCGGCAAGCTCGACAACCTCATCGGTGGCGGCGTGCCGCACGGCCAGAGCCCGTTCGAGACGCTGGTGCGCGAAGGCCACGAGGAGGCCGGCCTCGACGCGGCCACGGTGCGCCGCGCGGTGCCCGGCAGCGTGATCGCGCTGGCCTGCGACATCGCCGAGGGCTTCATGCACGAGCACCTTCACACGTTCGACCTGCAGCTCGCGCCGGGGGTGGTGCCGGTGAACCAGGACGGCGAGGTGGCGGAGCTGGCGCTGCGGCCGGTGGCCGAGGCGCTGGACCTGGCGGCGGCCGGCGAGATGACGGTCGACGCCGCGCTGGTGACGCTGGACTTCGCGCTGCGCCACGGCCTGGCCGGCGCCGCCGAGGCCCCGGCGCTGGCCGCCGCCATCGCGCCGCTGCGACACGTACCGCGATGAGGCTGCGCTGGGCCCTGGTGCTGATCGCGCTGCTGCCGCTGGTGCTGGCCAGCGCGGCGGTGGCCTGGGTGGTGGCGCAGCGCGCGCAGGTGCTGGCCGGCCTGCACCTGGCCGCGGTGGAGCCGGTGCTGCTGGCCGCGCGCAAGGCCGAGCTGCAGAGCTATGTGAACCTGGCGCGCAGCTCGATCGTGCACCTCGTGCGCGACGGCATGCCCGACCCGCCCGCGCAGCAGCAGGCGCTGGCGATCCTGAAGCGGCTGGAGTTCGGCCACGACGGCTACTTCTTCGTCTACGCGTTCGACGGCACCAACCTGCTCTATCCGCGCCAGCCGCAGCTGCAGGGCCGCAACCTGCTCGACCTGCGCGACCGGCACGGCGGCTACCCGATCCGCAAGCTGCTCGACCAGGCGCGCTCCGGCGGCGGCTACGTCGAGTACGAGTGGTCGCGACCGAGCACCGGCCAGACCGAGGCCAAGCTCGGCTACGTGGAGCCGATCGCCGGATGGGAATGGATGATCGGCACCGGCACCTACGTCGACGAGCCCGAGCGCGCGCGGCGCCGCATTGCCGAGGCCACCTCCGACGCCGTGGTGGACACGCTGTCGCGCATCGGCGCGATCACGCTGCTGACCACGCTGGCGGTGGTGGCGCTGGCCCTGGCGGTGAACCTGAACGAGCAGCGCAAGGCCGACGCCCGGCTGCGCGCGATGGCGCGCCAGATCGTCATGTCGCAGGAGGACGAGCGCGCCCGCGTCGCGCGCGAGCTGCACGACGGCGTGAGCCAGTGGCTGGTGTCGGTGAAGTTCGTGTTCGAGTCGGCGCTCGACCAGGCCCGGCAGGCGCAGGCCAGCCCGGCGGTGACGGCCACGCTCGAAGGCGGCGTGGAGCGGCTGCGCGAGGTGCTGGGCGAGGTGCGCCGCATCTCGCACGACCTGCGGCCGGCGCTGCTGGACCACCTCGGCCTGGCGCGCGCGCTGGAGCACCTGGCCGGCGAATGGCAGCAGCGCAGCGGCGTGGCCGTGACGGCGGAGTGCAGCGACGCCGGCGAGGTGCCGGAGGCCGTGGCCACGGCGTTGTTCCGCGTCGCCCAGGAGGCGCTGGGCAACGTGGAAAGCCATGCCGGCGCATCGCAGGTGCGGCTGAGCCTGCGGCGCGGCGACGGAGCCCTGCGCCTGGAGATCGCCGACGACGGCCGCGGCTTCGACACCCAGGCGGTGCAGCGCTCGCCGCGCGCGGGTCTCGGCCTGACGCACATGCGCGAGCGCATCGAGTCGCTCGGCGGCCATTTCGCGCTCGAGTCGGGCGCCCAGGGCACGGTGCTGCGCGCCACCTTCCGCGACGCCGCGCTGGCCTGATCCCCGAGCCCATGGACGACACCCCCCCGACCCCCGGACCCGTGCGCCTGATGCTGGTGGACGACCATCCGCTGGTGCGCGACGGCCTGCGCGTGCGCCTGGAAGCGGTGCCGGGCCTGACCGTGGTGGCCGAGGCCGACGACGCGGCCCAGGCGCTGGACGCCGCGCGCCGCGCCACGCCGGACCTGGTGCTGATGGACGTGGGCATGAAGGGCGTCAACGGCATCGAGGCGACGCGCCAGCTGGTGCGCGAGATGCCGGCGCTGAAGGTGCTGGTGCTGTCCATGTACGACAACGCCGAGTACGTGCGCGAGGCCATCGAGGCCGGCGCCCGCGGCTACGTGCTCAAGGACCGGCCGGCCGACGAAATCGTGCAGGCCATCCGCACCGTGATGGCGGGCGGGCGGCACCTGTCGGCGGGCATCGCGGCCGAGGGCGGCGACGCGCTGACCCCGCGCGAGCGCGAGGTGCTGGCGCTGATCGCCGAGGGCCTGTCCAGCCGCGAGATCGGCGAGCGCCTGGCGATGGGCGTGCGCACCGTGGAGACGCACCGCACCAACCTGCGCCGCAAGCTCGACCTCGGCAGCCCGGCCGCGCTGGTGCGCTACGCGGTCGAACGACGCAAGCCCAGGGGTTAACCCTTGGCGCGATCGGGGTCGCCTCCGTGTCCACACGCAGGCGCAAATCCCGATGCCCCGCACCGGCCAGCCTGCCACATTGCTTGATGGCGCCGAACGCTACGGCGTCGCATTACCCGCACTACTCAGGAGACCCCATGAGCCTCGCCGACAACGCACCCCGCCGCCGCAAGTTCCTCAAGGCGGCCTCCACCGCCGCCGTCGCCACCGGCGCCCTGGCCGCACCGGCCATCAGCCGCGCCCAGACCGCGACGCTGCGCTTCCAGAGCACCTGGCCGACCAAGGACATCTTCCACGAGTACGCCAACGACTTCGCCAAGAAGGTCAACGACATGGCGGGCAACCGCCTGAAGATCGAGGTGCTGCCTTCCGGCGCGGTGGTGCCGGCGTTCCAGTTGCTCGACGCGGTGAACAAGGGCACGCTCGACGGCGGCCATGGCGTGGTGGCCTACCACTACGGCAAGAACACGGCGCTGGCGCTGTGGGGTTCCGGCCCGGCCTACGGCATGGACCCGAACATGGTCCTGGCCTGGCACAACTACGGCGGCGGCAAGGCGCTGCTCGACGAGATCTACAAGTCGCTGTCGATGGACGTGGTGTCCTTCCTGTACGGCCCGATGCCCACGCAGCCGCTGGGCTGGTTCAAGAAGCCGGTGGCCAAGGTGGCCGACATGAAGGGCCTGAAGTTCCGCACCGTGGGCCTGGCGGTCGACGTGTTCAAGGAGCTGGGCACCGCCGTCAACCCGCTGCCCGGCGGCGAGATCGTGCCGGCGCTGGACCGCGGCCTGATCGACGCGGCCGAGTTCAACAACGCCTCGTCCGACCGCCTGCTCGGCTTCCCCGACGTGGTCAAGAACTGCATGCTGCAGAGCTTCCACCAGAGCGGCGAGCAGTTCGAGATCCTGTTCAACAAGGGCAAGTACGACGCGCTGCCCGCCGAGCTGAAGTCGGTGATCGACTACGCCGTGCAGGCCGCCTCGGCCGACATGAGCTGGAAGGCCATCGACCGCAACTCGAAGGACTACATCGAGCTGAAGAAGGCCAAGATCAACTTCTACAAGACGCCCGACGCCGTGCTGCGCGCACAGCTCGATGCGTGGGACAAGGTGATCGCCGAGAAGGCCACCGCGAACCCGCTGTTCAAGAAGGTGCTCGACAGCCAGAAGGTCTTCGCCGAGCGCGCGGGCCAGTGGCAGAACGACTACACGGTCGACTTCAAGATGGCGTGGAACCGCTACTTCCGCGCCCCCGCGAAGAAGGCCTGATCGAGCCACCCCGGCAGCGGCGCCGCCGCTGCCCATGACCGGGAGCGCTGCCGCGGCCGTCACCGCGCCGCGGCAGCCGCTTCCCCAGGACCCCCATGAAGAACCTGCTGCTCGCCGTCGACCGCGCGTCGACCTGGCTGGGCCAGGCGTTTGCCTGGCTCATCGTCTTGCTGACCTGCCTGATCTCATGGGAGGTCTTCTCGCGCTACGTGCTGAACAACCCGCACGACTGGGCGCTGGACGCCCAGATCATGCTGTACGGCACCCTGTTCATGATGGCCGGCGCCTACACGCTGGCCAAGAACGGCCACGTGCGCGGCGACGTGCTCTACGGTTTCTTCATGCCCCGCACGCAGGCCACGCTCGACCTGATCCTCTACATCCTGTTCTTCCTGCCCGGCATCGTGGCGCTCACCTGGGCCGGCTGGACCTACGCCCAGGAATCGCTGGCCATCCGCGAGAGCACGTTCTCGGCCACGCCGCTGCCGCTGTACCCGTTCAAGTTCGCGATCCCCCTGGCCGGCGGCATGCTGCTGCTGCAGGGCATCGTCGAGATCGTGCGCTGCATCCAGTGCATCCGTGACGGCGAGTGGCCCTCGCGCGAGCGCGACGTCGAGGAGGTCGACGTCGAGAAGCTCAAGGAGATGGTGCACGCCGACGACGTCAAGCTGGAGCCGACCAAATGAAGATCCGCAAGGAACTCTGGTTCGGCTTCACCCTGATGGCGCTGATCATCGCCGGCACGGCGGTGATGCTGCTGATGGCGCCCACCATCACCACCGGCCACCTCGGCCTGATGATGCTGGCGCTGGTGGTCGTGGCGATCATGCTCGGCTTTCCCACCGCGTTCACGCTGATGGGCATGGGCATGATCTTCACGTGGCTCGCCTACGGCCGCGACTCGGGCAAGACGCTCACGCTGATGGTGCAGTCGGCGTTCAAGGTGATGGGCAACGACGTGCTCATCTCGATCCCGCTGTTCGTGTTCATGGGCTACCTGGTCGAGCGCGCGAACCTGATCGACAAGCTGTTCCGCAGCCTGCACCTGGCGCTGGCGCGCGTGCCGGGCTCGCTGGCGGTGGCCACGCTGTTCACGTGCGCCGTGTTCGCCACCGCCACCGGCATCGTCGGCGCGGTGGTCACGCTGATGGGCCTGCTGGCGCTGCCGCAGATGCTCAAGGGCGGCTACGACGTCAGGGTCTCGGCCGGCGCCATCACCGCCGGCGGCTGCCTGGGCATCCTGATCCCGCCGTCGGTGATGCTGATCGTCTACGGCGCCACCGCCGGCGTGTCGGTGGTGCAGCTGTACGCCGGCGCGTTCTTCCCCGGCCTGATGCTCGCCGGCCTGTATGTGGTCTACGTGATCGTGCTGGCCAAGATCAAGCCCAACCTGATGCCGCCGCTGTCGGCCGAGCAGCGCTTCGTGCCGCTGCCGCCGACGATGCAGGCGCTGTCGACGTCGGTGTCGAACTTCGCGCTGCCGGCGCTGTTCAAGGGCCTGTCGGGCCGCGTGGCCGGTGCGCCCGCGGCCGACGTGCGGCGCCAGTTCGGCGTGGCGCTGCTGCCGCTGCTGGCGTTCGGCTTCGTCGCGCTCATGTCCTGGCACCTGAACACCCGCCCCGCCGAGGTGGACGCTGCGCCGACGGCCGAGATGCTGCAGTCCCAGGGCGAAGCCACCCCGACGGCCGAAGGCGGCCTGCAGGAACCCGGCAGCGAGGGCGGCCTGAAGGAGCCGTCCGACGAGGGCGGCGTCAAGGAGCCCCCCGGTGCCGGCGACGTGAAGGAGCCGCCGGGCGCTTCGGACGTGAAGGAGCCCCCTGGCGCCGAAGGCGTCAAGGAACCCCCTGGCGCCTCGGACGTGAAGGAGCCCCCCTCCAGTGCCGAGGGCGTGAAGGAGCCTGCGGCGGCCGCCGAAGGCGTCAGGGAGCCGCCCGCCGGCGCCGAGGCGTCGACCGCGACCAGCCCCGCCGCCGCGGCCGAGCGCACGCCGGCCACCCGCGGCTACTGGATCGGCGTGGGCGTCGGCGCCCTGGCCCTGGTGGGCTTCTACGCCCTGCTCAGCTTCCAGCGGCTGGAGATCTTCAAGATGCTGCTGGGCAGCTTCTTCCCGCTGGTGGTGCTGATCCTGGCCGTGCTCGGCTCGATCGTCATGGGCCTGGCCACGCCCACCGAGGCGGCGGCGGTGGGCGCCTTCGGCGGCTACCTGCTGGCGGCGGTGTACGCCGTGCTCGGAGGCCGCGGCGGCATCGACGCGCAACGACGGCGCAAGGTGTTCGGGCTGTGGTTCGTGCTGTGGCTGCCGGCGCTGGTGTCGATCGGCTGGTTCATCCTCAACCGCGAGGGCTTCGTCGCGCAGCCGGTGCCGATGCTGCTGGGCACCGCGGGCGCCATCGGCGTGGGCCTGTGGGCGCTGGCGGCCTACCTGCAGGCCAACCTGAAGACCGAGGTCAAGGAGTCGGTGCTGCTGACGGCCAAGACCAGCGCCATGGTGTGCTGGCTGTTCGTCGGCAGCGCGATCTTCTCGGCGGCCTTCGCGCTGCTGGGCGGGCAGGAGCTGGTCGAGAAGTGGGTCATGTCGATGAACCTCACCAAGACCGAGTTCCTGATCCTGTCGCAGGTGATCATCTTCATCCTCGGCTGGCCGCTTGAGTGGACCGAGATCATCGTGATCTTCATGCCGATCTTCATCCCGCTGCTGGACAACTTCGGCGTCGATCCGCTGTTCTTCGGCCTGCTGGTGGCGCTGAACCTGCAGACCGCGTTCCTGTCGCCGCCGGTGGCGATGGCGGCCTTCTACCTCAAGGGCGTGAGCCCGCCGCATGTCACGCTGAACCAGATCTTCGCGGGCATGCTGCCGTTCATGGGCATCCAGGTGATCGCCATCGTGCTGCTGTACCAGTTCCCGGCCATCGGCATGTGGCTGCCGCAGGTGCTCTACAAGTGACGCATCTGGCCGTGCCCGAGGGCCTCGCGGTCTTCGAGCGCGGGTGGCTGTCGTCGAACAACGTGCTGCTGCACGGCGGGCCGGGCGAGCCGGCCGTGCTGGTGGACGCCAGCCACTGCCTGCACGCGGCGCAGACGGTGGCCCTGGTGCGCCACGCCCTCGCACCGGGGGCGCGGCTGGCCCGCGTGGTCAACACCCACCTGCATTCGGACCACTGCGGCGGCAATGCCGCGCTGGCGCGCGAGTTCGGCGCCGGCATCGTGATCCCGCCCGGCGAGGCGGACGCCGTGGCGCGCTGGGACGAGGACGCGCTGTCCTACCGCGCCACCGGCCAGCGCATCGAGCGCTTCGCGCACGACGCGGTGCTGCGGCCCGGCGAGTCGTTCACCGTGGGCCGGCGCACCTGGACCGCGATCGGCGCGCCGGGGCATGACCCGCACTCGCTGGTGCTGTTCGACGCGCACGACGGCGTGCTGGTCTCGGCCGACGCGCTGTGGGGCAACGGCTTCGGCGTGGTGTTCCCCGAACTCGACGGCGAGCAGGCCTTCGACGACGTGGCCGCGGTGCTCGACGAGATCGCGCGTCTGGCGCCGCGCCTGGTGATCCCGGGCCACGGCGCGCCGTTCTCGGACGTGGACGACGCCCTGGCCCGGGCGCACAGCCGCCTGGCCGGCTGGCGGGCCGACCCGGCGCGGCACCTGCGCCACGGCGCCAAGGTGCTGCTCAAGTACCACCTGCTCGAGGAGCAGGCTCAGGCCTTGCCGGCGCTGCGGGCCTGGTGGGAGGCCACGCCCCTGGTGCAGCGCATCTGGGAGCGGCTGGGCGGGCCCGACGCCGGCCTGGGCGCCTGGGGCCTGCGGCTGGTGGACGAACTGGTGGCCTCCGGCGCCCTGCGCCGCCGCGCCGAAATGGTGCACGACGCCTGAGCCGGCTCCCTCTTCGGGGGGAATGACGCTGCCGGGAGGGTGGCCGACAGTGGGGCCCACCCGTGAGCGAGCCCCCCATGATCCCCGACAACGTCATCGAGCCCGACGACCGCAGCGCCGAGCGGCGCGCCTGGTCGACCCCCCCGCGGCGCGACGTTCCGTCGGCCGACGAAGGCGCCCTGCTATGGCGGCTGGCGCTGGCCGCCGCGCTGGCCGTGGTGGCGCTGGCAGCCGCCAGCAGCCTGCTCGCATGACCACGGTCCCACCGATGTTCCAGAAAGGCCCCCCCGTGCGCCGCCCCGACCCCCGCGCCTGAATCGTCGGCGCCCCTGCCCACCGGGGTTTCCCCCGGGATCCCTTCGCTCCGGTTCGTCGGCCATCGGTGCAGCCTGTCCGTCAGGCGCCGCACCGGGTCGCGCGGCCCCCCCGCGCCCCGGGCCGTGGTGGCTACAGTGCCGCCATCTTCCGAGCGAACCCCATGTCGACCCCCTCCCACTCCACTGCGGCAACGCCCAGGCCCACCTGGGGCGAGCGCTTCGCGCCGGTCGTGCGCGCCTTCCACGCCTATGCCACCTGGCTGGTCTCGATCTCCTGGAAGCGGTTCTTCCTGCTGTCGGTGCTGCTGCTGATCGTGACGGCGATCCTGAAGGACATCCCGCCCTTCACCTGGACCATCTCCGAGGAGGTGAAGACGCTGCCCCGCAAGGTCGCCGTCCAGCCCCCGGCGCCGCCGCAGCCGCCCGCAGCGCCCAAGGCGCCGGGGGAGCGCAATCCGCCCGTGATCCAGATCCAGAAGCCCCGCCCTGGGGGCGAAGAGTCCGTGGAGATCTCCATCGGCTCGCACGGCGTGCGCATCACGCCGCGCACGGCACCCGCTGCCGCCTCGGCCGCCGAAGCCGCCGCCTCCGCGGCGCGGGCGGCCGACGAGGCCGAGCGGGCGGCGCGCGACGCGGCCGAAAAGGGCATCCAGATCGTGGTGCCCGGCGCCACCAGCGAGGAGGTCCGGCGCGCGGTGGAAGAGGCGCGCAACAGCATCCGCGAGGCGCTCGAGGACGCGCGCCGCGACGCCGAGCAGGCGCGGCACGACGCCGAGGAGGCCAAGCGCGACGCCGAGCGTGCGATCGAGGAACTGGCCAGCGGCGGCGACACCAGCCTGCGCACCACCATCACCCGCACCAGCCTGGGCGAAGTGCTTCCCAACTTGGCGCTGCTGTGGATCTTCTGCTCGGTGATCCTGAAGATCACCTACAAGCGCCAGCTCACGGCCCAGGCCGAGGCGGCGCAGGCCACCGAGGTGGCCGAGAGCGAGCAGCTCAAGCGCCAGGTGGTCGAGGCGCGCATGGCCGCGATGCAGGCCCAGGTCGAGCCGCACTTCCTGTTCAACACGCTGGCCTCGATCGACCACCTGATCGAGACCGACCCGCCGCGTGCCAGCCAGATGCAGCGCAACCTGATCGCCCTGCTGCGCGCGTCGATGCCCACCATGCGCGAGGCCAACCATGGCGCGCCGCGCGACCTCGGACGCGAGATGGCGATGATCCGCCCCTACCTGGAGATCCTGAAGGTGCGCATGGAAGAGCGCCTGCAGGTGCGCATCGAGGTGCCCGACGGCCTGCTGTCGGCCGAGTTCCCGCCGATGATGATCCAGAGCCTGGTGGAAAACGCCATCAAGCACGGCCTGGAGCCCAAGGCCGAGGGCGGCGAGCTGACCATCCGCGCCGAGATCGTGCACGGCAAGCTGCAGGTGGTGGTGGCCGACACCGGGCTGGGCTTCGGCAAGGCCGCCACCGCCGGCACCGGCGTGGGCCTGGCCAACATCCGCGAGCGGCTGCAGCTGCTGTACGGCGGCACCGCGTCGGTGACCGTGGCCGAGAACCAGCCCAGCGGCACGGTGGTGTCCATTGCCGTGCCCTACCGCACCGTCACCCCGGGAGCCGCCGCATGAAGACCTTCTTCACCCGCCTGGCCTGGTTCGTCCTGGCGGCCGTCGTCGTCGTCGCGCTCGCCCTGGGCGCCTTCATCGTGTGGGGCCTGCCCGAGCTGCTGCCGCAGGGCTCGGTGATCCTGCTCGACGGCGAGCGCTTCGAGCTCGACCAGCTGCAGCCGGCCACCGTGGGCCACTGGATCCTGGCGTCGATCGGGCTGCTGGTGGCCGCCGCCGTGGTGGTGGTGGTGGTGCCGCTGGTGATCGTGCTGTCGGTGGTGCTGCCGCTGCTGGCGGGTGCGTTCGGCCTGATCCTGGGCGTGCTCGCGCTGGCCGTGGCGATGTCGCCCGTGATCCTGCTGGCGTGGTGGCTGTGGCGGCGCTCGCGGCGCGCTCCGGCACCCGCGAACGGGACGACAATGGGCGCATGACCTCGACCCCGCCCCGCGCGGTGCTCGCCGACGACGAGCGCCTGATGCGCGAACAGCTGCGCGCCCGCCTCGCCGAGGCCTGGCCCGAGCTGCAGATCGTCGCCGAAGCGAAGAACGGCCAGGAGGCGGTGACGCTGGTGGCCGAGCACCGGCCCGACATCGTCTTCCTCGACATCCGCATGCCGGGCCTCACCGGTGTGGAAGCGGCCAGGCAGATCGCCCAGATGGACGTCGATGCCGACGAGCTGCTGCCCGAGATCGTCTTCATCACCGCCTACGACCAGTACGCGGTGGAAGCCTTCGAGCAGGGCGTGGCCGACTACGTGCTCAAGCCGGCCGAGCGCGAGCGGCTCGCGGTCACCGTGGGCCGGCTCCAGCAGCGCCTGGCCGCGCGCGAGTCGGGCGATGCGGCGCCCTCCGGCGCGGCGCCCGCGCAGCCGCTGCAGCAGCTGCTGCACCAGCTCAGCGCCCGCATGAACCCGTCGGGCACGCCGCAGTACCTGCAGTGGATCCAGGCCAGCGTCGGCCAGGCGATCCAGATGATCCCGGTCGAGGACGTGCTGTTCTTCATCAGCGACGAGAAGTACACGCGGGTGCAGACCGCCACCCTGGAAGCGCTGATCCGCAAGCCGATCAAGGAACTGGTGGACGAGCTCGACCCGAAGCTGTTCTGGCAGATCCACCGCTCCACCCTGGTCAACGTGAAGGCCATCGCCGGCGTCACGCGCGACTTCCGCGGGCGCCAGATCGTGGCCGTGAAGGGCCACAAGGAGCAGCTCGAGGTCAGTCGCAGCTACCTGGGCCTGTTCAAGGGCATGTAGCGTCGCCGGGCCCGCCGGGGGCCGGGTTCAGTCACCGGCGGCGGGCGCGGGTGCGCCCCTGGCGGCCAGTTCCGCGCGCAGGCGGCGCAGCTTCTCGCGCGGGTCCTCCTTGGCCTTGCGCTCGTCGAGCTTCATCTCGGCGATGAAGCGGCTGGGCATGCCGGCCACCGTCTCGCGGCCGCGCTTGCGGCGGCGCAGCGTGCTCACCGCCAGCGACGTGCGCGCGCGCGTGATGCCCACGTACATCAGGCGCCGCTCCTCCTCCAGCCGCTGCGGCGTCATGTCCTCGGCCTCGCTCTTGAAAGGCAGCAGGCCCTCGTTGATGCCGGCCAGGAACACGTGCGGCCACTCCAGCCCCTTGGCGGCGTGCAGCGTGGACAGCGTCACCACGTCCTGCTCGTCGCCGCGCTCGGCCAGGCTGGCGATGATGGAGATCGTCTGCGCCACGTCGAGCACGCTCTTCGCCTCGTCGGCGATCTCGCCGGCGGCCAGCGCGCGGTCCTCGGGCTGTCCGCCACAGCGCAGCGCGATCCACTCGACGAAGTCGAGCACGTTGGTCCAGCGCGCGGCGGCGAGCTTTTCGCTGTCCTCGCCGTCGTAGAGGTGCTGCTCGTAGCCGATCTCCTTGAGCCAGCCCAGCAGCAGCGTGCGCGCGGCGTCCGCGCCCATCGCCTGGCGCGCGCGGTGCTCGAGGTCGTTGATCGTGCGGCCGAACTCGTGCAGCCCGGCGCGCGCCTTGGCCGGCAGCGCGGTGGCCAGCGACTCGGCGAACAGCGCCTCGAACAGGCTGACCTTCCAGCGCGACGCGAACTCACCCAGCGCGCCCAGCGTCTGGTGGCCGATGCCGCGCTTGGGCGTGGTCACCGCGCGCAGGAAGGCCGGGTCGTCGTCGTTGTTGACGATCAGGCGCAGCCAGGCGCACAGGTCCTTGATCTCGGCGCGGTCGAAGAAGCTCTGCCCGCCCGACACCTTGTACGGGATCTGCGCCGCGCGCAGCTTCTGCTCGAACACGCGGGCCTGGTGGTTGGCGCGGTAGAGCACCGCGAAGTCCTTCAGCGCCACCGCCCCGCCCTCGGCGCGGCGCGCCTGGATCGCGGCCACCGCGCGCTCGGCCTCGTGCTCCTCGCCGTCGCACTCCAGCACGCGCACCGGCTCGCCGTCGCCGAACTCGCTCCACAGCTTCTTCTCGAAGATCTTGGGGTTGGCGGCGATCACCGCGTTGGCCGCGGCGAGGATCGCGCCGGTGGAGCGGTAGTTCTGCTCCAGCGCGATGACGCGCAGGCCCGGGTAGTCCTGCGGCAGGCGGCGCAGGTTCTCGATCGTCGCGCCGCGCCAGCCATAGATGCTCTGGTCGTCGTCGCCCACGGCGGTGAACAGGCCGTCCGCGCCGACCAGCGCCTTGAGCAGGTCGTACTGCACGGCATTGGTGTCCTGCACCTCGTCCACCAGCACGTGGGCGAAGGTGGCGCTCCACTTCGCGCGCGCCTCGTCGTCGCGCGTCAGCAGCTTGAGCGGCAGGCCGATCAGGTCGTCGAAGTCCACCGCCTGGTAGGCCGCGAGGCGCTCCTCGTAGCGCCGCATCACGCGCGCGGCCACGCGCTCGTCGTCGCTTGCGGCACTGCGCTCGGCGGCGTCGGCGTCCAGGCCCTGGTTCTTCCACAGGCTGATCGTCCACTGCCAGCGCCGCGCCAGCGCCGCGTCGGTGGTGCCGCCGGCGTCGCGCAGGATGCCCAGCACGTCGTCGCTGTCGAGGATCGAGAAGCTGGGCTTCAGACCCACGCGCTCGCCGTCGGTGCGCAGCATGCGCACGCCCAGCGAGTGGAACGTGCTCACCACCAGCGGCTTGGCCGCGCGCGGGCCCACCAGCGCCTTGGCGCGTTCGCGCATCTCGGCCGCGGCCTTGTTGGTGAAGGTGATGGCCGCGATGCTCGCCGGGTCGAGCCCGGCCTGCAGCAGCCGCGCGATCTTGTGCGTGATCACGCGCGTCTTGCCGGAGCCGGCGCCCGCGAGCACGAGGCAGGGCGACGAGAGGTGGTGCACCGCTTCGAGCTGGCGCGTGTTGAGCGTGTCGGACATCGGGGGCGGAACTGCGGGGCGGCGGATCATAGCCAGCGCGCAGCGGCGGTTCCGCGACAGGCCTGCGGCGATACTCTCGCGCCGCCATGATGCCGATCCTGAACGTCACGCTGCCCTTCTTCGCCCTGGTGCTGATGGGCTACCTGGCCGCGCAGCGGCGCGTGCTGCCGGAATCGGCCATCCCCGGCCTCAACGCCTTCGTCCTGTACTTCGCGCTGCCGGCGATGCTGTTCCGCTTCGGCATGAACACGCCGATCGGCCAGCTGCTCAACCCGGCGGTGCTGCTGGTCTCGCTGCTGGCGTCGCTGGGCATCGTCGCGTTCACGCTGGCCGTCACGCTGTCCGACCGCGTGCAGCTCAAGGACGCCTCCTTCGGTGCGCTGGTCGCGGCGTTCCCCAACACCGGCTTCATGGGCGTGCCGCTGCTGACCGCGCTGCTCGGCCAGGCCGCGGCCGGCCCGGTGATCTGCGCCATGCTGACCGACCTGTTCGTCACCACGTCGCTGTGTATCGCGCTGGCCCAGGCGCACGAGGCCAAGGGCGCCGGCGCGCGCGCCGCGCTCGGCAGTGCGCTGCGGGGGGCGCTGTCCAACCCGCTGCCCTGGGCGATCGCGGCCGGCGCGCTGTGTTCGGTGATGGGCTGGCAATGGCTCGGCGCCGGCGGGCCGGTGGCCGGCATCGTCAACATGCTCGCCGACGCGGCCAGCCCGGTGGCCCTGTTCACCATCGGCGCAGTGCTGTGGCGCGCGGGCCAGCATGCGCACACGCGAACGCCGGCGGCGCTCTACCTGCCGGTGGCGGCGATCAAGCTCGTCGCCCACCCGCTGCTGGTGTTCGTGCTGGCCGCGGTGGCGCGGCAGCTCGGCGCGCCGATCGGCACCTTCGAGGCCGTGGTGCTGACGCTGGCCGCCGCACTGCCCAGCGCCAGCAACGTTTCGTTGCTGGCCGAGCGCTACGGCGCGGACAATGGCCGCATCGCGCGCATCATCCTCAGCTCGACGGCGGCGGCCTTCGTCACCTTCTCGGCGCTGGCGATGGCGTTCCGGATCTCCGGCAGCGCCTGAGGCCGATGCGCAACCCGCGCGCCGGTGCAGGAGTGCACGTCGCCGCCCCGAGGCGGTGCGCCGGCGTCAACGCCGGCCGTCACACTGCCGTTGTCACCTCATCGGAGGGCCCGAACCCATGAACACCCTGCACAAGATCCTCGCGGCGACGCTGTCCGCCGCCGCCATGAGCCCCGCGCTGGCCGTCGTCGACGTCGGCGTGGGCATCACCATCCGCGAGCCGGGCGTCTACGGCCGCATCGAGATCGGCTCGCGCCCGCCGCCGCCGGTGCTGTATCCGCAGCCGGTGATCATCACGCGCCCTGCCGTGGTGGTGGCCGAGCCGCCGATGTACCTCTACGTGCCGCCGGGCCACGCGAAGAACTGGCGCAAGCACTGCAAGCACTATGGTGCCTGCGGCCGTCAGGTGTACTTCGTGAAGGAACAGTGGGTGCAGGACGAGTACTACCGCGAGCACCCCGGCAAGCGCCCGCCCAAGGAAGGCAAGGGCCGCGGCCACGGCCACGGCAAGAAGGACGACTGACGCCGCGGCGCGCGCCCGCGCGCCGGCTCAGATCGCCAGCGGGTCCACGTCCACGGCCCACCGCAGCACGCGGTGGGCCTTGTCCTTTCCCAGGGCCGAAAGGCCCGGCACCCAGGCCGCCAGCAGGCGCTGCAGCGACGCGCGCGAGGCCGACTCCACCAGCATCTGCATGCGCTCGACGCCGGCCACGCGCGCGATCGGCGGCGGCACGGGCGGGTAGATCATCACGTCGGCCGCCTCGGGCAGCGCGGCGGCCTGCGCAGCGGCTGCGCGCAGGAACGCCGTCGCCGCGGCGCCGTCCTTCGCCTCGGCGCGCAGCAGCGCGAGGCTGGCAAAAGGCGGCAGGCCGGCGCCGCGCCGCTCCTCGATCTGGCTGGCCGCGAAGGCGGCGAAGTCGTGCCGCGCCAACGCCGCGAACAGCGGATGCGCCGGGTGCCAGGTCTGCACCCACATCTCGCTCGCGTCGCCCTGCGCCGCGTCGCGGCCGGCGCGGCCCGCGGCCTGCATCAGCAGCGAGAACAGCCGCTCGCCGGCGCGGAAGTCGCTGGAGAACAGCGCGCCGTCCGGGTTGACCGCCGCCACCAGCGTCATGCGCCGGAAGTCATGGCCCTTGGCCACCATCTGCGTGCCCACCAGCACGTCCACCTCGCCGGCATGCACCGCGCCGAGCTGGGCTTCGAGCGAGCCCTTCAGGCGCGTCGAGTCGGCGTCGATGCGCGCGATGCGTGCGCCGGGCAGCAGCGCCGCGAGCTGCTCCTCCAGCCGCTCGGTGCCGCGGCCCACCGGATGGATGTCGAGGTTGCCGCAGTCCGGGCAGGCGCGCGGCACGCGCTCGGTGAAGCCGCAGTGGTGGCAGCGCAGCGTGCGGTCGGCCTTGTGGAACACGCGCCAGGCGCTGCAGTGCGGGCAGCCGCTCTTCCAGCCGCAGGCGCCGCAGTGCAGCACCGGCGCATAGCCGCGCCGGTTGAGCAGCAGCAGGCTCTGCTCGCCGCGTTCCAGGCGCTGGCGCAACGCCGCCAGCAGCGGCGCCGAGATCGACGTGTCCTGCGCGCCGCCGGCCGGCTTCGGCTGGGCCTGCATGTCCACCAGGCGCACGCGCGGCAGCGCGCCGCCGCCCACGCGCTGCGGCAGCGCGAGGCGCCGGTAGGCGCCCTGCTCGGCGCGCTGCCAGGTCTCGATCGACGGCGTGGCCGAGCCCAGCACCACGGTCACGCCCTCGAGGCGCGCCCGGTACACCGCGAGGTCGCGCGCCGAGTAGCGCGCGCCTTCCTGCTGCTTGAACGACGGGTCGTGTTCCTCGTCGACGACGATCAGCCCCAGGCGCGGCAGCGACGCGAACACCGCCAGCCGCGTGCCCAGCACCAGGTCGGCATGGCCCAGGTGCGCGGCGAGCCAGTGCTTCAGCCGCTGGGCCGGCGTCAGCGCGCTGTGCAGCGTGACGAGCCGGCGCCCCGCGAAGCGCTCGGCCAGCCGCGCCTCGAGCTGCGGCGTGAGGTTGATCTCGGGCACCAGCAGCAGCACCTGGCGCCCGGCGGCCAGCGTGGCCGCGGCCGCGCGCAGGTAGACCTCGGTCTTGCCGCTGCCGGTCACGCCGTGCAGCAGGCACGGCCCGGGCGCCATGGTGGCCAGCGCGTCCACCGCGGCGGCCTGGTCCGGCGTCAGCGCGGGCAGCGCGACCTCGGCGGCCGGCGCCGGCGCGGCGGCCTTGAGCCGCGCGTCCAGCCGGGCCAGGCGCCGCGCGAGCTGCGTCGCGTCGAGGCGGCGCAGTTCCGGCGGCAGCACCGACAGCGCCAGCTCGCCCAGGCTGCGCTGGTAGTACGCGGCCGCGAACGCCACCAGGCGCCGCCATGCCGCCGGCAGCGGCGGCAGCGCCGTCAGCGCGTCGGCCACCGCGCGCAGACCGGTGCCCTCGGGCGGCGCTTCCGGGCGGCCGTCCCAGACGATGCCGGGCACCACGCGGCGCCCCAGGGGCACGCGCACCAGGCTGCCGGGCGCGAGTGGCTGCTCGCTGGCATAGGCCAGCGCGGCGGCCATGCCGGCGTGCTGGGGCGCGTCGACCACGACGCCCAGGGTGCCGGGGTCAGGCATGGCCGAGATAGCGCCGCTTTCGAGGCAAAGCTTCAAGGAACCGCGCTAAGCCCATGATTCGAAACGGCATTTGAAGCTTTCCACCGAAGCTGTGGACAACTTTGTGAAGAAGCTGGCGGCAGTGACGCTAAGCCCTTGATCCACCGACAACTGGGTTGGCCTGCACAGCCCGCAAGCAGCTTGACAAAATCAATGGAATCAAGCACTTAGCCACACAAAGGGTATTCCCTGATGGCTTTGTGGCCGTCATTTGCGGTTGCTGCACCGCACACGCGCAAGTGGGGATAAGTCACCCTGAGTGCTCACTTACCGCGTGCAGAAACAACGGTCTAGCGACGCGCCCGGCGGGCCCGGGAATGGGCATGGACTTCGTCGACCAGGGCCGCCACCGCCTCGGGCGGCGTGTGCTGCGAGATGCCATGGCCGAGGTTGAACACATGGCCCGGGCCGTCGCCGAAATCGTCGAGCACGCGCCGCGCCTCGGCACGCACGGCGGCCTCGCCGCCGAACAGCACCATCGGGTCCAGATTGCCCTGCAGCGCCACCTTGTCGCCGGTGCGGCGGCGGGCGTCGGCCAGGCCGCAGGTCCAGTCCAGGCCGACCACGTCGGCGCCGCAGCCGGCGATGGCTTCCAGCCACGGACCGCCGCCCTTGGTGAACACGATCGCCGGCACGCTGCGGTCGAGCTGCTCGACCACGCGCCGCGTGTAGGCCAGGCTGAAGGCCTGGAACGCGCCGTCGGCCAGCACGCCGCCCCAGCTGTCGAACACCATCACGGCCTGGGCGCCGGCCGCGATCTGCGCATTCAGGTACGCGGCCACGGCCTGCGCATTGATGTCGAGGATGCGGTGCAGCAGGTCGGGCCGCGCGTAGAGCATCGACTTCACCAGCCGGTAGTCGTCGCTGCCCGAGCCTTCGACCATGTAGCAGGCCAGCGTCCACGGGCTGCCGGAAAAGCCGATCAGCGGCACCCGGCCGGCCAGCGCCTTGCGGATCGAGGTGACGGCGTCGAACACGTAGCGCAGGCGGTCCATGTCGGGCACCGTCAGCGCCGCCACTGCCGCCTCGTCGCGGATCGGGTGCGCGAAGCGCGGCCCCTCGCCCTCGGCGAAGGACAGGCCCAGCCCCATCGCGTCGGGCACGGTCAGGATGTCGGAGAACAGGATCGCCGCGTCGAGCGCATAGCGGTCCAGCGGCTGCAGCGTCACCTCGGTGGCGAAGTCCGGGTTGGTGGCCAGCCCCATGAAGCTGCCGGCGCGCGCGCGCGTGGCCCGGTACTCGGCGAGGTATCGGCCGGCCTGGCGCATCAGCCACAACGGCGTGTAGTCGGTGTCCTGGCGCCGGCAGGCGCGCAGGAAGGTGTCATTGCGGAGGTCGGCGTACGGCATGGCGCGCCATCATAGGCGCCCGTCGGGCGCCAGGCCGAGCCAGCCGTGCACCACGCTGTCGGCGCCGCCTCGGGCGGCCATCGCCTGGGCCGCCTGCCACAGCAGCGTCGCGGGCATCACGCGCGTGCCGGGCGCGGCATCGGCCAGCGCGGCGGCCGTGGCCGCGGCCACGGCGGCCACCGTGTCGGTGCGCACCGGCTGCTCGCGCTGCGGGACCATCCAGCGCAACTGCGACAGCATCCAGTGGGCCAGCCGCTGCGGCGCGGTGCGACCGGCGGCGGCGCCGTCGGCTTGATCGCGCGCCATGCGCATGAACACCAGCTGGTCGAACCCGCGGGCCGCCACGTGGGCCTCGTCCAGCGAGGCCAGTCCCTGCTGCAGCGCCATCGGCAGCAGCGACGCGGCATGCGGCACCGCCACCACGAGCCGGCGCACGCCGGCCCCATGCAGGCTCGCGGCCAGCGCCGGCAGCGCCTGCGGCTCGGGCTGGACGAAGGCCGCCTCGCGCCCGTTGGCGGCGCCGGGCCGCTCGAACACCACCACCGCGGTGTCGGCGCCGAAGGCACGCATCGCCGCGTCGTCGTGCGCCACCGCGGCGAACCCGCGCAACGCGGTGTGCACCCCACGGTTCACCAGCGCGCCGACGCGCTCGAAGCGCCCGCAGGCCAGCACCCACGCCAGCACCGCCGCGCCCAGCGGACCGGCGCCACCGGCCACCAGGGCGCGGCGCGGCGCGCGCGGCGTGTCGCGAAGGGCGGGGCGGGCCGCGGCGTCGAGGGCGGTGCGGACGTCGATCATGGCCCTATCATCGCCGCCACCATGCAGCCGCGGCGCCCCGTGATCGTGATCGTCGAGGACGAGCCCGGCATCGCCGACACGCTGCAGTACGCGCTGCGCACCGAAGGCTTCGAGCCGCGCTGGTGCGCCACCGGCGAGGCCGCGCTGGCCGGCTGCGACGACGCGGCGCTGGTGATCCTGGACGTGGGCCTGCCCGACCTGAACGGCTTCGAGGTGTTCAAGCGCCTGCGTGCGCGACACGACACGCTGCCGGTGCTGTTCCTCACCGCGCGCGCCGACGAGATCGACCGCGTGGTGGGCCTGGAGCTGGGCGCCGACGACTATGTGACCAAGCCGTTCTCGCCGCGCGAGCTGGTGGCGCGCGTGCGCACCGTGCTGCGGCGCAGCGCCGCAGCGCCAGCGACGGTCGCGGCGGCGCCGATCGCGCCCGCGCCGGCCTTCGCCCACGACGAGGGCCGGCGCTCGATCCGCTACTACGGCCAGGCGCTGGAGCTGTCGCGCTACGAGTACGGCCTGCTGCGCACGCTGATCGGCCGGCCCGGCTTCGTGTTCACGCGCGAGCGCCTGCTCGACCTGGTGTGGGACGACGACAGCGCCAGCCTCGACCGCACGGTGGACGCGCACGTGAAGACGCTGCGCGCCAAGCTCAAGGCGGTGGCGCCGACGCTGGAGCCCATCCGCACCCACCGCGGCGTGGGCTATGCGCTGGCGGAGGACCTGCCGCCGACGCGGCCGGCATGACCCAGCGCAACCGCGTCTTCGCGGCCATCCTGCTGGCCTATGCCATCGGCGTGGGCTGGCTGATGTGGCGCCTGCTCGCCGACATCGACCCGCGCTACCGCGAGTCGGCCGAGGAGTCGCTGGTGGAGGTGGCGCACCTGATGGCCGCGCAGGTGGAGCAGCGCTGGGACGAGCGCGCCGTGTCCCCGGCCGAGCCGGTGATCGACGTGGCGGTGCTCGAGCCGCTGTTCCGCGACCTCTACGCACGCCAGCTCGACGCCGACATCTTCGGCTTCCGCAAGACGCGCTTCGAGCTGCGCATGACCGTGGTGGACGCGCAGGGCCGCGTGGTGTTCGACTCGCTCGGCCGCGCCGTCGGCGCCGACCACTCGCAATGGCGCGACATCAAGCGCGCGCTCGAGGGCCGCTACGGCGCGCGCACCACGCCCGACCTGGTGGACGACAACACCACGGCGGTGATGTACGTGGCCGCGCCGCTGCGCCGCGACGGCCAGATCGTCGGCGCGGTCAGCGTGGGCAAGCCGGCGCAGAGCTTCGGCCAGTTCGTCGAGGCGGCGCGGCGCAAGACCATGATCATCGGCGCCACGTCGGTGGCCGCGGTGGCGCTGTTGGTGGCGATCCTGTCGGTGTGGCTGGTGCGGCCCTTCGGCCTGCTGGCCGACTACGTGCGCTACGTGCGCGCGCAGCGCGGCTTCAGCCTGCCGCGCCTGGGCCGTCGGGCACTCGGCACGCTGGGCGCCGCCTACGACGAGATGCGCGACGCGCTCACCGGCCGCAGCTACGTGGCCGACTACGTGCAGACGCTCACGCACGAGCTGAAGAGCCCGCTGTCGGCGATCCGCGGCGCGGCCGAGCTGCTGCACGAACGCGAGATGCCGGCCGCCGACCGCGAGCGCTTCGTCGCCAACATCGAGCGCGAGACGGCGCGCATCCAGGAGCTGGTGGACCGCATGATGGAGCTGGCCGCGCTGGAGTCGCGCCGCGCGCTGGAGCGCACCGAGCCGGTGGCGCTGCGCGCGCTGCTCGACGAGTGCGTGGCCAGCGCGGCCGCCGCGGGCGCGCCGCGCGGCCTGACGGTGTCGCTGGCGCCGGGCAGCGGCGCCGACGCCACCGTGGACGGCGACCCATTGCTGCTGCGCCGCGCCGTCGGCAACCTGCTCGACAACGCGCTGGACTTCTCCCCGCCCGGCGGCGCGATCGAGGTGGCGCTGCAGCTCACCGGGCGCCAGGCGCAGGTGAGCGTGCGCGACCACGGCCCCGGCATCCCCGACTACGCCGACCACAAGGTGTTCGAGAAGTTCTATTCGCTGGCGCGCCCCGGCACGCAGCGCAAGAGCACCGGCCTGGGCCTGCCCTTCGTGCGCGAGATCGCCGCGCTGCACCAGGGTCGCGTCACGCTGCGCAACGCCGACGATGGCGGCGCCATCGCCACGCTCACGCTGCCCTTGCACGCAGCTTGAATGGATCAGTGGTCGTAGACGCGATCGAGGTCCGCGAAGCCCTTGATCTCGATCGGATTGCCGCTCGGGTCGCGGAAGAACATCGTCCACTGCTCGCCGGGCTGGCCGGCAAAGCGCAGGTGGGGCTCGATCACGAAGCGGGTGCCGGCCGCCACCAGGCGCGCCGCCAGCGCCTGCCAGTCGTCGGCCTGCAGCACCAGGCCCAGGTGCGGCATCGGCACGAGGTGGTCGCCGACGTGGCCGGTGTCGGTGGTGGCGAACGGCGCGCCCAGGTGCAGCGAGATCTGGTGGCCGAAGAAGTCGAAGTCCACCCAGGTGGCGGTGCTGCGGCCTTCGCGGCAGCCGAGCACGCCGCCGTAGAACGCGCGCGCCGCGTCCAGGTCGTGCACGTGGTAGGCCAGATGGAACAACGCGCGCATGCTCACTCCGGGTTAGGCTGCCGGCCGGCATCGTAGCGGCCGCCGGGCGCCGCCACGAGCCCGCACCCCACGGCACACATTTACGCGAAAGGACCGGACCCCATGTCGAAACTGTCGAGCCTGCTGCTGGCGCTGGCGCTGGCCGTGCCGGCCGCCGCACCGGCCCAGGCCCCCGCCGCGAAGCCGGCACCCGCGCCGGCGGCCTGCCCGCCGGTGGCCCAGGCCCCCTCGCCCGAGCAGCTGCAGACCGCGGTGCGCAACGCGCGCAACCGCGGTGCGCTGTGGAAGGCGACGCGCGACGGCCGCAGCGCCTACCTCTTCGGCACGATCCACGTCGGCAACCTCGACTGGGCGATCCCGGGACCGGGCGTGTCGGCCGCGCTGCGCGCCAGCGACACGCTGGCGCTGGAACTCGACATCACCGACCCGCAGCTGATGGCCCGCATGATGGCGCCCGCCCCCGCCGGGTCGGCGCCGCCGGCGCCGCTGCCGGCAGCCGTGGCCGAACGCCTGGCGCGCCGGCTCGAAGCCGCCTGCCTGCCCGCCCAGGCCCGACCCCTGTTCGACGCTATGCACCCGGTGATGCGCGCGGTGTCGTTGAGCGTGCTGGAAGCCCGCTGGGCCGGGCTCGACGCCAGCTATGCGCAGGAGGCGTCTCTGGCCGGCTTCGGCCGCAGCACGCAGATGCGCATCGTGTCGCTGGAGACCCCCGAGTTGCAAAAGGCGGCGCTGCTGCCCGCCACCGACGCTGAGGCGGCCACGATGGTCGCGCAGATGGTGGAACAGCTCGAGTCCGGCGCCACGCGGCGCTCGGTCGCGCGCCTGGCCGCGGCCTGGGAGCGCGGCGACCTCGACGAGCTGGCGAACTACGAGCGCTGGTGCGAGTGCGTCGTCGGCGACGACGACCGCCGCCTGATGAAGCGCCTGCTCGACGACCGCAACGGCGGCCTCGCCGACGGCATCGAGAAGCTGCACCGCGAAGGACGCCGCGTGTTCGCCGGCGTGGGCGTGCTGCACATGGTGGGGCCGCAGGGCCTGCCCGCGCTGCTGCGGGCGCGGGGTTTTCAGGTAGAGCGGGTGGCTTTGCAGTAGCCGGCCCCGTGGGCACAATGGCCCGCAACCCAACGAGGAGAGGTGCATGGCCGACGACAGCAGCGTCCCGTTCGCGAAACTGGTTCCCGGCTTCGACTTCCTGCAGGGGCTGGTGAAGAACGCGGGCTCGGCGATGCCCTCCATCGGCCAGTGGGTCGCGCCCACGCTCAACCCCGAGGAGCTGGAAAAGCGCATCGAGGAGCTGCGCACCGTGCAGTTCTGGCTCGAGCAGAACGCGCGCATGCTCGGCGCCACGATCCAGGCGCTGGAAGTGCAGCGCATGACGCTGTCCACGCTGAAGACGATGAACGTGCCGCTGGCGCAGCTGCGCGACTCGCTCAAGGTGCGCGAGCCCGACGCGGCCCCGGCGCCGGCCCCTGCGGCCCCTGCGACCGCCAAGGCGCGTGCGGCGCGCGGCACGCGCAAGGCCGCGGACGCCGCTGTGCCGCCCGGCGCGGTGGACCCGATGCAATGGTGGGGCGCGCTCACCAAGCAGTTCACCCAGCTCGCGGCCACCGCCATGCGCGACAGCGCCGGCGACGCAGCCAAGCAGCTGGCCGGCGCGATGGTCAAGCAGAGCTTCGACGCCGCCGAGCAGACGCTGAAGAAGGCCGCCGCCGCGCCCGGCAAGGTGGCCGGCGCCGTGGCCAAGGCCGCGGCCGGGGGCGCCCGCACCGCCGCGTCGGTGGCCTCGGCCGCGACCGCAGCGGCCACGGGCAGTGGGGGCAAGCGCCCCGCCACGCGCGCCGCAAAGACCCGCCGCCCGCGCTGATTCCCCTCGTGCCGGCCGGCAGGCCGCGCCCGCCGCGGGCACACTGCGGCCCATGACCCGCTGCCACGTCGGCCACGCCACCCACCCGGACTGGGCCGGTGCGCTCGCGCTGGCCGGCGCCCAGCTCGACGCGCAGCAGGCGCGCGCCGGGGCCGGGGCTGGCGAGCCGGCGCTCGGCCTCGTCTACTTCACCGACCGCTACGCGCCGCATGCCGACGCGCTGTACGCCGCGCTGCATGCGCGATGGCCCGGCGTGGCCTGGGCCGGCACGGTGGGCGTGGGCGTGTGCGCGTCCGGCGTCGAGTACTTCGACGAACCCGGCCTGGTGCTGATGCTGCTCACCGTGCCGGCGGGGCGCTTCCGGGTCTTCTCCGGCAAGAGGCCGCTGTCGAACATCGCGCCGGCCACGATGCTGGTGCATGCCGACGCCCACAGCCACGACCTGCCCGAGCTGCTGTCCGAGCTGGGCGGGCGCGCGTCCACCGGCTACCTGTTCGGCGGCGTGGCCTCGTCGCGCACGCGCAGCTGCCAGGTGGCCGAGGGCGTGTTCGAGGGCGGGCTGTCGGGCGTGGCCTTCACGCGCGACGTGGGCATCGTCTCGCGCGTCACGCAGGGCAGCCAGCCGGTGGGGCCTACGCGCCGCATCACCGCCTGCGAGCGCAACGTGGTCACCGCGCTGGACGGCCGCCCCGCGCTGGAATGCCTGCTGGCCGACCTGGACCTCACGCTCGACGACTCGCGCCGCGCGATGGCCACGCTGCGCGGCACGCTGGTGGGCCTGTCGGCCGCCGCGCCGTCCGGCGGCGCCGCCGCGCAGCGCCACCGCGCCTTCGGAGACGACGTGCGCGTGCGCCACCTGATCGGGCTCGACCCGGCGCGCCACGGCGTGGCGGTGGCCGACCTGGTTGAGACGGGCATGTCGCTCGCCTTCTGCCAGCGCGACGTGGCCGCGGCGCGGCGCGACCTGACCCGCATCTGCGCCGAGATCCGCGACGAGCTGGCCCCCGAGCCCGCGACCGCTGGCGTCGGCGGCGCCGATGAGGCCGCCGCGCCGGCCGACCCCACCGCGCGCATCGCCGGCGCGGTGTACGTCAGCTGCGCCGGCCGCGGCGGCCCGCACTTCGGTGCCCCGTCGGCCGAACTGCAGATCGTGCGCCACGCCCTGGGCGACGTGCCGCTGGTGGGCTTCTTCGCCGGCGGCGAGATCGGGCACCAGCAGGTGTACGGCTACACCGGCGTGCTGACGGTGTTCACGCGGCAGGGCTGAGGCCAGGCCCGACCAGCGCGTCGCCCGCCGCGCCCGATTCCCTCACCCCTGGTCAAAACCGTGCAGCGGTCAACCCTGTAGGGCCACCCCGGCCGGGCCGCTACAGTGGCTGCCGATGAACGCCCCCGCCCTGCCCGCCGAAGCCGCCGCCGTGGACCGTGCCGAGCGCCAGCGTGCGGTGGTGGCGGCGCTGACGCCGCTGCTGCCCGCGCACGCGCTGATCTGGCGCGACGAGGACACGCTGCCCTACGAATGCGACGGCCTCACCGCCTACCGCGAGTCGCCGCTGGTGGTGGCGCTGCCCGAGACCGAGGCGCAGGTGGCCGCGGTGCTCAAGGCCTGCCATGCGCTCGGCGTGCCGGTGGTGGCGCGCGGCGCGGGCACCGGGCTGTCCGGCGGCGCCATGCCGCACCGCCTGGGCGTGACGCTGGCGCTGGCCAAGTTCAACCGCATCGTGAAGCTGGACAAGGTGTCGCGCACGGCGGTGGTGCAGTGCGGCGTGCGCAACCTGGCCATCAGCGAGGCGGCGGTGCCGCTCGGGCTGTACTACGCGCCGGACCCGTCGTCGCAGATCGCCTGCACGATCGGCGGCAACGTGGCCGAGAACTCCGGCGGCGTGCATTGCCTGAAGTACGGCCTGACGCTGCACAACGTGCTCAAGGTGCGCGGCTTCACGGTGGCCGGCGAGCCGGTGGAATTCGGCAGCGACGCGCTCGACGCGCCGGGGCTCGACCTGCTGCCGCTCATCGTCGGCAGCGAGGGCATGCTGGCGGTGACGATCGAGGTGACGGTGCGCCTGGTGCCCAAGCCGCGCCTGGCGCGCTGCATCATGGCCAGCTTCGACGACGTGCGAAAGGCCGGCGACGCGGTGGCGCAGATCATTGCCGCGGGCATCATCCCCGCGGGCCTGGAGATGCTCGACAAGCCGATGACCGCCGCGGTGGAGGACTTCGTCCACGCCGGCTACGACCTCGACGCCGAGGCGATCCTGCTGTGCGAAAGCGACGGCACGCCCGAGGAGGTGGCCGAGGAGATCGACCGCATGCTCGGCGTGCTGTCGGGCTGCGGCGCGTCGCGCATGGAAGTCAGCAAGGACGAGGCGCAGCGCCTGAAGTTCTGGAGCGGGCGCAAGAACGCGTTCCCCGCGTCGGGCCGCATCAGCCCCGACTACATGTGCATGGACTCGACCATCCCGCGCAAGCGCCTGGCCGACATCCTGGTGGCGATCCAGGCGATGGAGAAGAAGTACGGCCTGCGCTGCTGCAACGTGTTCCATGCCGGCGACGGCAACCTGCACCCGCTGATCCTGTTCGACGCCAGCGACCCCGACCAGCTGCACCGCGCCGAGGCCTTCGGCGCCGACATCCTGGAGACCAGCGTCGAGATGGGCGGCACCGTCACCGGCGAGCACGGCGTGGGCGTGGAGAAGCTCAACTCGATGTGCGTGCAGTTCAGCCCCGAGGAGCGCACGCAGATGGAAGCGGTGAAGCACGCGTTCGACCCGCAGGCCACGCTCAACCCGGGCAAGGTGGTGCCCACGCTGCACCGCTGCGCCGAGTACGGGAAGATGCACGTCAGGAAGGGCCTGCTGCCCTTCCCCGAGCTGCCGAGGTTCTGACGCGATGGACGCCGCGCTCGCCCGCCTCGCCGACCAGATCCAGACCGCCCGCGCCGCCCGGGGCCGGCTGCGCATCGTCGGCGGCGACACCAAGGCGTTCTACGGCAACCCGGCCTCGGGCGAACCGCTGGACGTGAAGCCGCTGGCCGGCATCTCCAGCTACGAGCCGAGCGAGCTGGTGGTCACGGTGCGCGGCGGCACGCTGCTGGACGACCTGGAGGCTGCGCTCGCCGAGAAAGGCCAGCACCTCGCGTTCGAGCCGCCGCGCTACGTGGCGCGCGGCACCGTGGGCGGCATGGTGGCTGCGGGCCTGGCCGGCCCGGCGCGCGCCAGCGCCGGCGGCGTGCGCGACCACGTGCTCGGCGCCACGCTGCTCAACGGCCGCGGCGAGCTGCTGTCGTTCGGCGGGCAGGTGATGAAGAACGTGGCCGGCTACGACGTGTCGCGCGCGCTCGCCGGGTCGATGGGCGTGCTGGGCGTGGTGTGCGAGGTGTCGCTGAAGGTGCTGCCGGTGGCCCCGGCGTCGGTGACGATGCGCTTCGAGTGCGAGCAGGCCGAGGCGCTGAAGCGCCTGAACGCCTGGGGCGGTGAGCCGCTGCCGGTCACCGGCTCGGCGTGGTGGAGCGGCATGCTCGTGGTGCGCCTGGCCGGCGCCCGCGCCGCGGTGGACTCCGCGCAGCGCCTGTTCGAGGGCCAGGGCGGCGAGGCCATCGACGCGCCGCTGGCCGCCGCGTTCTGGCGCGGCCTGCGCGACCACGGCGACGAGTTCTTCGCCGCCGCGGCCCGCGCCGAGGACGCCGGCGCCGCGCTGTGGCGCCTGGGCGTGCCGGCCACCGCCGAGCCGCTGCTGCTGCCCGGCGAGCAGCTCATCGAATGGGGCGGCGCGCAGCGCTGGTGGTGCACCACCGCCAGCGCGGCCACGGTGCGCGACGTGGCCGCACGCGCCGGCGGCCATGCCACGCTGTTCCGCGCGCCGGCCGCGCGGCGCGGCGACGCCTTCCACCCCCTGGGCCCGGTGCAGGCGCGCATCCAGCACGCGCTGGCCGACGCGTTCGACCCGGACCGCGTGTTCGACCGCGGGCGGCTGTTCGCCCCCACGCCTGCTGCTGCACCCACTGCCTGAAGCCCCCGCCCGATGCAGACCGACCTCGCCCCCGAGTACCAGGGCACGCCCGACGGCGCCGCCGCCGAAGCCATCCTGCGCAAGTGCGTGCACTGCGGCTTCTGCACCGCCACCTGTCCCACCTACCAGCTGCTCGGCGACGAGCTGGACGGTCCGCGCGGGCGCATCTACCTGATCAAGCAGGTGCTCGAGGGCCAGACGCCCACGCGCGCCACGCAGTCGCACCTGGACCGCTGCCTGACCTGCCGCAATTGCGAGAGCACCTGCCCGTCGGGCGTGCAGTACGGCGCGCTGGTGGACATCGGCCGCCGCCTCGTGGACCACAAGGTCGAGCGCCCCGCGCCCGAGCGCGCCGTGCGCTGGCTGCTCAAGGAGGGCCTCACGTCCGCTGCCTTCGCGCCCGCCATGGCGCTGGGCCGCGCGATGCGGCCGCTGCTGCCCGCGGCGCTGAAGGCCAAGGTGCCCGCTCGCGGGCCGGCGCGTGCCAACCAATGGCCGCAGCGCGCGCATGCGCGCAAGGTGCTCATGCTGCTGGGCTGCGTGCAGCCGGCGATGATGCCCAACATCAACGCCGCCACCGCGCGCGTGCTCGACGCCGCCGGCATCCAGACCCTGGTGGCCGACGGCGCCGGCTGCTGTGGCGCGATCCGCATGCACCTGGACGACCACGACGGCAGCCTGGCCGACATGCGACGCAACATCGACGCGTGGTGGCCGCTGGTGGAAGGGCTCACCTCCGCCGGCAAGGTGGAGGCCATCGTGATGAACGCGTCGGGCTGCGGCGTCACCGTCAAGGACTACGCGCGCCATCTCGCGCACGACCCCGACTACGCCGACAAGGCCGCGCGCATCGCCGCGCTCACCAGGGACCTGTCCGAGCTGCTGCCCGCGCTGGTGACCGCGCTCAAGCCGCGGCTGGCGAAGCCGGCGTCGGCAGCGTCAGGTGCAGCGGCCAGGGCCGCCGCGCGCGCGCCGCAGCGCCTGGCCTTCCACCCGCCGTGCACGCTGCAGCACGGCCAGCAGCTGCGCGGCGGCGTCGAGACGGGCCTGCGCGAGCTGGGCTTCGACGTGTCGCTGGCCGGGGTCGAGTCGCACCTGTGCTGCGGCTCGGCCGGCACCTACAGCGTGCTGCAGCCCGAGCTGTCCACCCAGCTGCGCGACCGCAAGCTGTCGCACCTGGCCCCGCTGGACGCGCAGGTGATCGTGTCGGCCAACATCGGCTGCATCCAGCACCTGCAGTCCGGCACGGCGACGCCGGTGCGGCACTGGGTGGAAGTGCTGGACGACGCGCTGGCGCCCTAGCCGACCGCCGCGCCCAGGATCACGGCCACGGCGAAGCACCCTCCCAGCACGCAGCCGGCCAGCACGCGGATCATCGAAGCGGCATCGTCGAACATGGTCCTGTTTCCCTGAGCCTGTTCTTGGCGTGGCTGCATGGTCCGCGCCGGCGCGATGCCGCGCCGTGACCGATGCACGGGCGCGCGCGCGGTTACCGATGCAACGGTGACAAGGTGCGTGCCCGGCGCGTGCGCCGGCAAGCGGCGTATCGAAACGTCAGCCGTTGGCTGGATTCACGCACGCGGCGCGTGCTCGGGCCTGACGCGCAGCGCCCACAGCACGCCGGCCACCAGCAGCGCCACGCCGACGAGCGTCAGCGGGCCGGGCCACTGGCCGCGCAGCGCCAGCGCATAGGCCAGCGCCGACAGGGTCTCGAACACGATCAGCTGGCCGGTCAGCGCGGTGGGCAGGCGCTGGCTGGCCGCGTTCCAGCACAGCGTGCCCAGCCACGACGCCAGCAGGCCGATGGCGAGCATCAGCCCGACGAAGCGCATCGGGTCGGGCCCGAAGGGCATCGCGAAGGCCTGACCGGTGGCGGCGTTCCAGGCCCAGAAGGCGGCGAAGCCCGCAGCCGCCGGCAGCAGCGTGGCCAGCCCCTGCGCGGTGGCCCAGGCGGTGGGCGAGCGGTCGGGGTGGGCGCGCATCCAGTCGGCATTGCGGATCGGGTACCAGGTCCAGCACACCACGGCGCCCACCGCCAGCAGCGCGCCCATCGCGTAGCGGCCGAGGTCGGCGTCGGGGTCGGCGCGCAGGTGCGCGAGTTCCTCGTGGTTGACGCAGCCGATGCCCGCGGCGATGAGCACCAGCGACGGCGCCAGCCGCGCCCACGGCAGGCGGCCGTCGCGCTGGTGGTCGCGCAGGTTGGAGGTGATGGCGATCACCACCGGCAGCGTGCCGATGATCATCGTGGGCAGCGGCCCGCCGGCGCGCTGGATCGCTGCGGCCAGGCACAGGTAGTACAGCAGGTTGCCCACCAGCGACAGCTTCAGCGCTTCCAGCCAGTCGGCGCGCGACAGCTGCGCGAGGCGGCCCCAGTCCAGCCAGGCCAGCGGCAGCGCGATCAGGCCGAAGGCGAGGTAGCGCGCCATCGACAGCAGCACTGCCGGGTACTCGGGCAGCAGCAGCGGCGCCACGAACACCAGCCCCCACATCAGGCCGGCGGCCAGGGCGTAGAGGGTTCCGGTGACGAGGGCGGCGCGTTGCGGCATGGGGCGGGCGAGGATACCCGCTGATCGGGCCGGGGCCGGCTGTGGCAGAGTGCCCGGCCAGCACCCCAGAACGATTCCCGGAGACCGCCCGACATGGCCAAGGACCATCTGCTCGCCCTCGACCAGGGCACTTCCAGCTCGCGCGCCATCGTGTTCCACCGCGACGGCCACATCGTTTCGATGGCGCAGCGAGAGTTCCGGCAGATCTACCCGCAGCCGGGCTGGGTGGAGCACGACGCCAACGAGATCTGGGCCACGCAGCAGGCGGTGGCGCTGGAGGCGCTGTTCAAGGCGCAGCTCAAGGCCGCCGACATCGCGGCCATCGGCATCACCAACCAGCGCGAGACCACGGTGCTGTGGAACCGGCGCACCGGCCAGCCGGTGGCCAATGCCATCGTCTGGCAGGACCGCCGCACCGCCGCGTTCTGCGAGCAGCTTCGCGCGCAGGGGCTGGAAGCGCAGGTGCAGCACTCGACCGGCCTGCGCATCGACCCGTACTTCTCGGGCACCAAGCTGCGCTGGCTGCTCGACCACGTAAACGGCGCGCACCTGCAGGCCGCGCAGGGCGAGCTGGCCTTCGGCACCATCGACACCTGGCTGCTGTGGAAGCTGACCGGCGGCCACGTGCACGCCACCGACGTGAGCAACGCCTCGCGCACGATGCTCTACGACATCCGCCACAACACCTGGGACCACGAGCTGCTCAAGGCGCTGCACATCCCGGACAGCGTGCTGCCGCAGGTGCATCCGTCGGCGCACGTGTACGGCGAGACCGACGCGTCGCTGTTCGGCGCGCCGATCCCGATCGCGGGCATCGCGGGCGATCAGCAGGCCGCGCTGTTCGGCCAGGCCTGCTTCAAGGCCGGGCTGGCCAAGAACACCTACGGCACCGGCTGCTTCATGCTGATGCACACCGGCCATCACTTCGGGCAGAGCCGCAACGGCCTGCTCACCACCGCCGCGGCGCAGCCGACCACCCAGCCCGAGTACGCGCTCGAAGGCAGCGTGTTCATCGGCGGCGCGGTGGTGCAGTGGCTGCGCGACGGCCTCAAGGCCATCGCCGCCAGCGGCGAGGTGCAGGCGCTGGCGCAGAGCGTGCCCGACGCCGGCGGCGTGATGTTCGTGCCGGCCTTCACCGGCCTGGGCGCGCCCTACTGGAACCCGGACGCGCGCGGCGCCATCGTCGGCCTGACGCGCGGCAGCACGGTGGCGCACATCGCGCGCGCGGCGCTGGAGAGCATCGCGTTCCAGAGCGCGGCGCTGCTGCAGGCGATGGCGCGCGACGCGCAGCCGGTGGACGAACTGCGCGTGGACGGCGGCGCCTGCGTCAACGACCTGCTGATGCAGTTCCAGGCCGACCTGCTGGGCATCCCCGTGGTACGGCCCAAGGTGGTGGAGACCACCGCGCTCGGCGCGGCCTACCTCGCGGGCCTGGCCGTGGGCACCTACCGCAGCCTCGACGAGCTGGCCGCGCAGTGGCAGGTGGAGCGGCGCTTCCTGCCGACGATGCCGCGCGAGCGGGCGGCCGAGCTGATGGCGGGCTGGGAGCGGGCCGTTCGACAGGCGGTCGCGGCCTGACGCCAGGACGTCGGAAAGCCGCGACTTGCTGACACGCCGTTGTCAGCAGTGGCGGTGCACCATGCGCGTCCCTTCACCCGCGCTTCAACGAGGAGCCGCCATGACCCGCCACGCCCTGAACTGGTTCGAGATCCCCGCCACCGACATCGACCGCGCCCAGCGCTTCTACGAGGCCGTGCTCGGGCTGCCGATGCAGCGCGAGACGATGGGCACCGAGCAGATGGCCCTCTTCTCCAGCGAGGGCGACAACGCGGTGCAGGGCTGCGTCAACGTCGGCGCCGAAGGCGTGGCGCCCAGCCGCGCCGGCACGCGCGTCTATCTCGATGCCGGTGCGTCGATCGACGCCGCGCTGTCGCGCGTGGCCGGGGCCGGCGGCCGCGTCCACACGCCGAAGACGGCGCTGCCGCCGGGCATGGGCTTCTTCGCCCACATCGAGGACACCGAAGGCAACATCGTCGGCCTGCACGCGATGGCCTGAGCCACCGCGCCCGTCCACCAGGAGAGCCGCATGAACCCCACCCCCATCGTCGCGCTCGACCGCGTCGAGCTGATCCCGCGCCCCGAGGCCTGGCGCCCCACCGGCCCCACGGCCGAGCGCTTCGACGCCAGCCGGGCCACGCTCGGGCCGGTGCTCGGCCTGACGAAGATCGGCTGCAACGTCACCCAGGTGGCGCCCGGCCGCTCGGCCTATCCCTTCCACAGCCATCGCGCCAACGACGAGCTGTTCCTGGTGCTGGCCGGCAGCGGCGAGCTGCGCCTGGGCGCGGCGCGCCACCCGGTGCGCGCCGGCGACCTGATCGGCTGCCCTGCGGGCGGGCCCGAGACCGCGCACCAGCTCGTCAATACCGGCAGCGAGCCGCTGCGCTATCTGGCGGTGAGCACGCAGATCGACCCCGAGGTGTGCGAGTACCCGGACTCGGGCAAGGTCGGCGCCTATGCCGGCGACGACGACAAGACCGGCCTGATGCACCTGAGCCGCTACGCCGACCAGGTGGACTACTGGCAGGGCGAATAGCCCGGCCGCGCCGCGCGCCGCCTTCTTCGGGGGCTGGCGCGGCGCGCGTCCTGCCGCACACTGCACCCATGCGCCGTGCCGACCGCCTGTTCCAGCTCGTGCAGCTCGTCCGCGGGCGGCGCCTGGCCACCGGCGAGTGGCTGGCGGGCCGGCTGGAGGTGTCGGTGCGCACGGTGTACCGCGACATCGCCGACCTGCAGGCGCAGGGCGTGCCGATCGAGGGCGAGGCCGGCGTGGGCTACCGCATGCGCGCCGGCTTCGACCTACCGCCGCTGATGTTCACCACCGACGAGGCCAAGGCGCTGGTGGCCTGCGTGCGACTGGCGCAGCCGCGGCTGGACGCCGGGCTGGCGCAGGCCGCCGACGATGCGCTGTCCAAGGTGCTGGCGGTGCTGCCCGGTAGCGCCCGCGCCGCGGCCGAGAGCCTGGCGGTGTATGCGCCCGTGTACGAAGTGGACGCGCGGCTGCGGCGCCAGCTCGAGGCACTGCGCGTGGCCACCGAGACGCGGCGCAAGGTGCGCCTGCGCTACCGCGACCTGAAGGACGCCACCAGCGAGCGCGTGGTGCGGCCGCTGGGCAGCTTCTACTGGGGCGCGGTGTGGACGCTGGCCGCCTGGTGCGAGACGCGGCAGGACTTCCGCAATTTCCGCGTCGACCGCATCGAGCAGCTCGAACCGCTGGACGACACCTTCCGCGACGAACCCGGCCGCACGCTGGCCGACCTGTTCCGCCTGGAAACCGGCGGCGCCTGCTGAGGCCGGGGCCGCGCGTCAGCGGCCCGCGGCGCCGTCCTTCGGCGCGCGGTAGTGCCACCACGGCAGTGCCCGCGTCAGCGACAGCACGTCGCCGGCATGCACATGCGGCTCGCAGCCGGCCAGCGTGTGCAGCGCGTCGCGCCAGGCCGGCGACGCGAGCAGGCCGCGCAGGCGCTGCACCGCGGCGCCGTCAAGCGCCTCCTTCAGGCACACGAGGTAGTAGTCCTCGTCGGCCAGCGGCACGAAGTGCAGGCCGAACTGCAGCGCCGCGGCCTCGATGCCCACGCCGGCGTCGGCCGCGCCGCTGGCCACCGCGGCGGCCACCGCCACGTGGGTGTCCTCGCTGGCGCCATGGAAGCCGCCGATGCGCTGCGCGTCCAGGCCGGCCTCGGCCAGCAGGTGCTCCACCAGCAGCCGCGTGCCGGAACCGGGCTGGCGGTTCACGAAACGCAGCCCCGGCCGCGCGAGGTCGGCCAGGCCCTGCACCGCGAGCGGGTTGCCGGGGGCCAGCAGCAGGCCCTGGCTGCGGCGGTGGCAGGCCAGCAGCTTGTGGCGGCCCGGCTTGAGCAGGGTCTTGAGCAGGCGCGCGAAGCGCGGCGGCCGGCCGCCGCGCAGCACGGGCACGTGGAAGCCCGCCACGTCGCAGCGCCCCTGCGCCAGCGCCTGCAGGGCGTCGGCGCTGCCGGCGAAGCGCAGGTCGATGTGCAGGCCCAGCGCGTCGGCGCGGTCGCGCAGCAGCGGCAGCGCCAGGTCGTGGCTGGCGTAGACGGTGATCGCGTCGTGCGCGGCGTCGAAGGCCAGCGTGAGCACGCGCTCGAGCTCGCTGCGCAGTGCCTCGATGTGCGGCGTGAGCCGGGTGCGCGCGCGCGTCTCGGCCCACAGCAGCCGCTCGGCCAGCGGCGTCAGGCGCGCGTTCTGGCCCTTGACCCACACCACCAGCGGCGCGCCGAGCGCGGTCTCCCACTGCTTGAGCGCGCCCCAGGTGTGACGGTAGGAGCTGCCCTGCGCGCGCGCCGCCGCGCTGATCGAGCCGGTGTCGCGCAGCGTGCGCAGCAGGTCCACCAGCGGGTTGGCGATGTCGGCGCCGCGCTGGCGCGTGTCGCCGGGCGCGAAGCGGTACTCGAGGTGGACGCCGCGGCGCGGCGGCGGGTCGGAGGCCATGGCGCACGATACAACGCCGCCGCGGCGCGCGCGGCCGCGGCACGCGCTGCGGTATGGTCGCGCCTTCATCGCCCCTGCCGCGCCGCGCGCCACCGCCGCCATGATCGAACTGCACTACTTTCCCGGCAACGCCAGCCTGACGCCGCACCTCGTGCTCGAGGAGATCGGCGTGCCCTTCGAGCTGCGCCTGGTCGACCGGGCCAACCAGGCGCACAAGGCGCCCGCGTACCTGAAGCTCAACCCGAACGGCCTGATCCCGGTGCTGGTGGACGACGGCGAGGTGCTGTACGAGACCGCCGCGATCGTGCTGCACCTCGTGGAGCGCCATCCCGCCGCCGGCCTCGCGCCCGCGCCCGGCACGCCCGAGCGGTCGCAGTTCTACAAGTGGCTGGTGTGGCTGTCGGCGTCGCTGCAGTCGCAGATGCCGATCTACTTCTACACCGACCGCTACGTGGCGCCGGGCAATGCCGCGGGCGCCGCCGAGGTGAAGGCCGCCACCGAGGCGCGCATCGCCGCGCTGGTCGACCAGATCGACGCGCAGCTCGCGTCGCACGGCGGGCCCTGGCTGCTGGGCGACCGCTTCAGCGCGCTCGACTGCTATGCGCTGATGCTGTGCCGCTGGACGCGCGGCATGGCGCGGCCCGCGCGCACGCTGCCGCACGTCGGCCCGTGGCTGCAGCGCGTGCTGGCGCGGCCGGCCACGCAGCGCGTGTTCGCGCGCGAGCAGCTGGGCGCGCCGCTGGTCTGAGGCCGCGCACCGGGCAGCGCAGGGCTACCAGGTCCGGCTCGAGGCCAGCTTTTCCAGCCGCAGCGCGATCGCCTGGCGCTTGTCGGACAGCTGCCGCTGCAGCGCGATCCGCTGCTCCGGGTCGGTGCAGGCGGCCAGCTGCGCCTCCAGCTCGGCGGCCTCGCGCAGCGCCAGCACCTCGGGCGGCAGCACGCCGGCGTCCTTGAGGACCTTCATGCCCATGCGCAGCTCGGCCGGCGTCTCGTCGTAGCCATCGCCCAGGTCGAGCGGCCGGCCGTAGCTGGGCGCGGCGCGCAGCTCGCCCGTGGCCTCGCTGGCGCGCAGGTGTTCGCCGATGTGATCGTCCAGCAGCTTCAGGCGCTGCTCGCGCTTGTCCTCGGCGTTCATCGCACCGCCCCCCGGTCGCACGACGCGCCCAGGGCGTCGGCCCAGTGCCGCGTGAGCGGCGACACCGGCTTGGCCAGCGTGCGCTCGTTGAGCAGCGCGCGGCCGAGCGACTTGCGGCCGCCGCGCACGCAGGCGGCCAGCGCGGTGAGGTCGATCACGTCGCGCTGCGCGTGGCTGCCGCCCAGGCGCCAGGCCTGCGGGCGCGCGGCATAGAGCTGGTCGGCGGCGCCGTCGAAGTCGCCCTTGGCGAAGGCCAGCAGGCCGCGCGCGAGCGGCAGGCCCACCTCGCGCGACATCAGGTGGTTGTCGCGCCGCGCATCGTCGCCGGCCATCGCGCGCTCGGCGCAGCGCGCGAGCTGATGCTCGGCGCGGCCGACCTCGCCGGCGCACAGCAGCGCCAGCAGCGCATGCACGTCGTTGAACGCGTAGTGGCCGGGTTCGTGTGCGCCGGCGTCGCACCACTGCGCGGACAGCGCGGCGGCACGCGCCGCGACATCGGCGCCCAGCAGGTGCAGCCGCCACAGCAGCGACGCCGCGTCCACGCGCTGCAGGCCGATCTGCAGCGCGTCGCCCGACAGGTGGCCGTCGAGCACGCGCAGGCTGCCGGCCACGTCCATGCCCTCCAGGCGGAACAGCGCCGCATGCCACCACAGGTGCGCCTCGAAGCCGTTGCCGTCGGCCCAGGCCGGCTGGTGCTGGCGCAGCCAGGCCGCGCCGTCGTCGAAGCGGCCCTGCATCTCCATCACGTGCGCCACCGCGTGCACCGCCCACGGCGAGCGCGCGTCGAGCGCCAGCGCGCGGCGGCCGGCCTCCTCGGCCTCGTCGTAGCGGTGGCATTCCTCCAGCCCGAAGGACCACAGCGCGAGCACGTGGGGATACAGCGGATCGTCCTCGTCCCAGTCGGGCAGCGCGCGCGCGGGCCGGGCGCGCAGCGCGACGGCGTCGCCGCGGTAGAAGTCCCACAGCTGGGCCCACTGCAGCGCCAGCGCGTCGCGCGGATGCTCCAGCAGCAGCAGGTCCCAGAGGCGGCAGGCCGCGCCCCAGCGCCCCTGGGCCACGAGCTGCAGCGCCTCGAGGTGGGCGCGCTCGCGCGGCGGCACGCCCGCCTCGGCACAGGCCAGCGCGGCGTCGAGGTGCGCCCGCGCCGCGGCCATCTGCGACGGCTCGGTCAGCGACAGCAGGAAGCCGGCCTTCACCGCGTGCGGCAGGCACCACTGCGGGTCGGCCTCGATCGCCGCGTCCAGGTCGGCCAGCGGCGTGTCGTAGAACGCCATCAGGCGCCAGGTGGCGGACTCGAGTGCGTCGCGCGCGGCCGCGCGGTCGGTGCCGACCGGGTTGCCGCGGGTGTCCAGCGTGGCCATGGCGCGAATGTAGCCGCGGTGGCGAACCTGCCGGTCAACCCGGCACGGGATACGGCCGCTGCGGCGGCCGCAGCCGCTCCCAGGCCGCGGCCAGGCGCAGCGCGCCGACGTCGTCGTGCCGACGCGTGGCGATCTGCAGGCCCACCGGCAGGCCCTGCGTGTCGAAGCCGGCG
Source organism: Aquabacterium sp. T101 (assembly GCF_057219775.1). Lineage (NCBI taxonomy): Bacteria > Pseudomonadati > Pseudomonadota > Betaproteobacteria > Burkholderiales > Sphaerotilaceae > Aquabacterium > Aquabacterium sp. T101. The sequence goes on along the minus strand of NZ_JBXVVZ010000004.1, from coordinate 327,456 downwards.
TTCAGCGCCACGGCCGGCTGCTCGCTCATGTTGAACGGCAGCGTGAAGGCGATGTGCTCGAACGGGCGCCCGGGGTCGTCCAGGGGGCTGGCCCACTCGGCCGCGAAGGCGCCCACCGGGCTCACCGGCGACAGCACCGCGTCGAAGCGCTGCGTCGCGGCGACGGTGGCGTCGCGGATCGCCGCCATCTGCGCGAAGCCGCGGTAGACCTGCTCGCCGGTGAGCCGCGCCCCGCCCTCGGCCCAGCGCCGGATGTAGGGCAGCACGCGCTCCTGGCGCGGTGCCGGCAGCGCCGCGATGTCGAGCCAGGCGCGCTGGCGCCAGAAGTGGTCCAGCCCGTCGATCATCGCGCGCGTGGTGAAGGGCGCCAGCGGCTCGACCACCGCGCCGGCGGACTCGAACGCGCGCGCCGCGGCGTGGACCGCGTCCAGCACGGCGGGCTCGGGGGCGAGGCCCCAGCCGGCGTCGAGCCACAGGCCGATGCGCAGGCCGCACAGGTCCGCGTCGAGATCGTCCCAGGGCAGCGGCTGCGAGGGCAGGCTCATCGCGTCGCGCGCGTCGGGCAGCGACAGCACGCGCATCGCCAGCGCGGCATCGGCCACGCTGCGCGTCATCGGGCCGGCCACGCGGCCGGGAAACGGCGGGTCGATCGGCACCCGGCCCAGGCTCGGCTTGAATCCGACGATGCCGCACCACGCCGCCGGCAGGCGGATCGAGCCGCCGATGTCGGTGCCCAGGTGCAGCGGGCCGTAGCCGCCGGCACAGGCGGCCGCGGCGCCGGCGCTGCTGCCGCCGGGGTTGAGCGCCGGGTTCCACGGGTTGCGCGCCAGCGCATGGAAGCTCGACAGGCCCGACGACAGCATGCCGTAGTCGGGCATCGTGGTCTTGGCCACGATCAGCGCGCCGGCCTCGCGCAGCCGCGCCGCCGGTGGTGCGTCCACCGGCGCCGGCCGCAGCTCGGTGGCCGCGCAGCCCAGTGGCACTGGCACGCCGCGCGTGGCGATGTTCTCCTTGATGGTGACCGGTACGCCGTCCAGCGGCAGGGCCTGCCCGCGCTGCCAGCGCGCCTGGCTGTCGCGTGCCTGCGCCAGCAGCGCTTCGGCGTCGAAGGCCCACAGCGCGTGCAGCACCGGTTCGCAGCGCTCGATGTGCGCGATCAGGTCGCGCGCAACTTCCAGCGGCGAGGCCTCGCCGCGGCGGTACAGCGCCAGCAGCTCGACGGCGCTGCGATCGTGCAGGCTCATCGGGCCGTGCCGCGGCTCACGTCGTGTAGCGGCCGGCCGAGGCCTCGATGTGCTTGGCGAGGTTGCGCACCGCGGTGCGCTGCACCTTGCGCCGCAGCCAGCCGGTCCAGCCGAAGGCCCAGCCCACGGCGCCGAGCGCCTGGCGCGACCAGCGCCAGAAGCTGAAGCGGTCGCGGTGGCGCCGGATCAGCCCGTTGGCGTCGAACTCGAACTCGGCGTCGATGATGTTGTGCACGATGTTGCCAGTGGCCGAGAAGCGGTAGGTCGGCTCCCAGTGGGCGCTGTTGTCGGTGATGTCGCGCACCTCGAGCTTCCAGTCGGTGCGCCCGCTGCGCTTGACCGCGCTGCACAGCATCGCCCACATGCCGCCCACGTGCGTGCGGCCCTTGAGCTTGAACACCTCGTCCTCGAACGTGGCGTCCTGCGCGTAGCAAGCGGCCATGGTCTTGGAGTCCAGCTCGGCGAAGGCCTTGTAGAAGCGTTCGATGGTCTCGCGGCTCATGGGCGGCCCCCGTTCATTGCCACGACACCGCGGCGAGGTCGTTGGCGAAGATCGGCGAGCTCGACCACAGGCCCTTCAGGCCCTTGCGGGCCACCGCCACCTGCGCCGGGTTGAACACGAAGGCGTTGACCTGGTCGGTGGCGATCTGGCGCTGGATGTCGGCGAACAGCTTCGCGCGGTCCTTCGCGTTGGCGGTGGCGGCGTACTTCGCGGTCAGGTCGCGGAAGGCCTTGCTGTCGTAGCCCCAGTAGTAGCCGGTGTTGGCGTACTGCATGAAGTCCAGCGGCTCGACGTGGTTGATGATGGTCAGGTCGAAGTTGCCCTTGAAGGCGCCGCCGAGCCACTGCGCCCACTCGACGTTCTCGATCTTGGCCACGATGCCCACCTTGGCCAGCTGCGCGGCGATGACCTCGCCGCCCTTGCGCGCGTACTGCGGCGGCGGCAGCGTCAGCGTCACGTTCAGCGGCGTCGTGACGCCCGCCTCGCGCAGCAGCGCGCGCGCCTTGTCCGGGTCGTGCGGCGTCATCGCGGTGAGGTCCACGTAGCCGGCGTCGGTGGGCGCGAAGTGGCTGCCGATCGGCGTGCCCAGGCCCTCGAGCACGCCGTCGATGAAGGCCTTGCGGTCGATGGCGTGCATGATCGCGCGGCGCACGCGCACGTCGTCGAAGGGCTTCTTGCGGTTGTTGATCGCCACGATGCCCTTGCCGGCCGTGCTGCCGATGGACACGGTGAAGCGTTTGTCGGCCTGCAGCTGCTTGACGGCCTGCGGCGCGTCCAGCCGGGGCACGCCGTCGATGTCGCCGGCCAGCAGCGCGGCCACGCGCGCCGCCGGGTCGTTGATGAAACGGAAAGTGGCGCGCTCGATCTTCACCGACTTCGCGTCGCGGAAGCCCGGCCACTTGCGCAGCGTCACCGAGTTGCCCTTCTTCCAGTCGTCGAAGGTGAAGGGGCCGGTGCCCACGGGCCGGGTGGCGGTGCCGGCGGCGGACTTCGGGTCCAGGATGACGGCGGTGTTCTCGCCCATGCGGAACAGGAAGGCCGGGTCGGCGTTTTCCAGCGTCAGGATCACCGTGTGCGCGTCGGGTGTGTCGACGCGGCGGATGTTGTCGAACACCGCCTTCTTGGCCTTGTTGGTGCTCTTGTCGTCCTTGGCGCGCTCGAAGCTGAACTTCACGTCGCTGGCGTCGAAGGCCTCGCCGTCGTGGAACTTGACGCCGCGGCGCAGCTTGAAGGTGTAGCTCTTGCCGTCCGGGTCCATCGTCCAGCTCTCGGCCAGCAGCGGCGTCACCGTGCCGTCGACATTGATCTTGGTGAGGCCTTCGAGCACGTTGTAGTGGACGATCTCGCCGATCGCGGCGGCCGGCGCGACGGTCGGGTCCATGCCGGGCGGCTCCAGCACCATGGCCAGGGTCACGGCGCGCTTGCCGGCGCTCGCGGCCGTGGTGGCGGCCAGCGCGGTGGTGGAGGCGTTGACAGCGGTGGTGACGGCCACCTGGGCCTTCGCCCCCGCGGCGGCGAAGGCCCCGGCGGCGGCCGCGGCAACGATCAGGGTGCGACGAAGAAGGGTCATGTCACGGGCTCCATTGAGTCGGCGACGCCTGCGGCGTCAGCGCGGATGCTGCCACAGCGGCCGCGGCACCGCATCGAGCAGGCTGCGGGTATAGGCCTGGGCCGGGGCGCGCAGCACCGCGTCGGTGGCACCGTGCTCGACCACGCGGCCCTGCTGCAGCACCAGCAGGTCGTCGCAGACGAGGTCCACCACCGCCAGGTCGTGGCTGATGAACAGGTAGGCCAGGCCGAAGCGCTCCTGCAGGTCCTGCATCAGGTTGAGCACCTGCGCCTGCACGCTGACGTCCAGCGCCGACACCGGCTCGTCGGCCACGATCAGGCGCGGCTGCGTGACCAGGGCGCGGGCGATGGCGATGCGCTGGCGCTGGCCCCCGGAGAACTCGTGCGGGTACTTGTCGCCGTCGGCGGCGGGGTTCAGGCCCACCGCGTCCAGCATGGCGGCGGCGCGCTCGCGCTGCTCGGCGCGGCTCACGTCCACCAGCGCCTCCAGCGGCTCGGCCACGGTGCGCCAGACGGTGCGGCGCGGGTCGAGCGAGCCGTACGGGTCCTGGAACACCATCTGGAAGTCGCGCCGCGCCTCCCGCAGTGCGGCCGGCGCCAGCGCGTGCAGGTCGCGGCCGTCGAGGCGCACCGTGCCGGCGGTCGGCGCTTCCAGCGCCATCACCAGCCGCGCCAGCGTGCTCTTGCCCGAGCCCGACTCGCCGACCACGCCGAGCGTGCGGCCGGCCTCGAGGGTGAAGTTCACGCCGGCCAGCGCGTCCACCGACTCGCGCGGCGCCAGCGGATGCGGCCTGGGCAGCGCATAGCGCTTGCCCAGGCCGTCCACCTGCAGCAGCGGCGCGGTCATGGCGGCAGCTCCCGGGTCCAGTGCAGGCAATGCACGTCGTGGCCCGCCGCCACGGCCTGCCGCGCGGGCGCGCCACGGCGGCAGTCGGCGTCGGCCAGCGCGCAGCGGTCGGCGAAGGCGCAGCCGGGCGGCATCTCGTGCAGCGCCGGCACGCGGCCGGGGATGGTGGCCAGCCGCGTGCCGCGCGCCAGGCCCAGGCGCGGCCGGGCCGCGAACAGGCCGCGCGTGTACGGGTGAGCCCGCTGCTCGAACACCGCGCGCGTGGGGCCCTGCTCGACGATGCGGCCGCCGTACATCACGGCCAGCCGCTCCACGTGGGCGGCCATCACGTCGAGGTTGTGGCTGATCAGCAGCAGCGCCATGCCGCTGTCGCGGCGCAGTTCGTCCAGCAGGTCCAGCACCTCGCGCTGCAACGTGGCGTCGAGCGCGGTGGTGGGCTCGTCGGCCAGCAGCAGGTCCGGCCCGCAGGCCAGCGCGATGGCGATCACGACGCGCTGGCGCTGGCCGCCCGACAGCTCGTGCGGCCAGGCGTCGAGCCGCTCGCGCGCGCGCGGCAGGCGCACCCGCTCCAGCAGGCGCAGCGCCTCGGCACGCGCCGCGTCGCGCGGCAGGCCGCGGTGCAGGCGCAGCGGCTCGGCGATCTGGTCGCCGATGCGGTGCACCGGGTTCAACGCGGTCATCGGCTCCTGGAACACCATGCCGATGCGGTCGCCGCGCAGGCGGCCGTAGGCCGCGTCATCGAGTGCGGTCAGCTCCTGGCCCGCCAGGCGGATGGACCCGCCGACCTCGGCCCGCTCGGGCAACAGGCCCATCAGCGCCAGCGCGGTGAGCGACTTGCCACAGCCGGACTCGCCGACCAGCCCGAGGGTGGCGCCGCGCTCGAGCGCGAAGCTCACGCCGCGCAGCGCCGCCTGGCGCCCGTGCGCGGTCGGCAGCGTGACCGTGAGGTCGCGCACCTGCAGCAGCGGCGCCGCGGCTTCCGTCACCTCGCCCGCCCTCGACGCCCGACGTTCATTCGGCGCCGTCCTGTTGCCAGGCCGCGCCGGCCGCCATCTGGCGCAGCACCTTCTCGAAGGTCTCGCTCGGGTGGCCGCCGGAGACGAGGTGGCGCCGCTCGATCACGGTGGCCGGCACCGACTGGATGCCCGCGTCCTGCCAGAAGCGCTCGGCCTCGCGCACGTCCAGCGCGAAGGCGTCGCCGTCGACCACCTCGGCGGCACGGGCGGCCGGCAGGCCCACGCGCGCGGCGAGGTCCAGCAGCACGTCGCGCGCGCCCGGGTTGCGGCCCTCGCCGTGATAGGCCCTGAGCAGCTCGTGCTTGAGCGCGCGCTGCGCGCCGGGCGGCCCCTCGGCCGCGGCCCAGGCCAGCATGCGGTGCGCATCGAAGGTGTTCCAGACGTGCGCGCGCGGGCCGAACGCGAAGCCCGCCGCGGCGCCGAGCGCGGTGATGCGCTCGCGGTTGGCGGCAAGCTGCTCGTCGGACAGGCCGTACTTGGCCTGCAGGTACTGCTTCGCGTCGGCGCCCTCGGGCGGCATGGTCGGGTTCAGCTCGAACGGCTGCATGTGGATCCGCACGTCGATGTCGGGCCCGATGCGCTCGATGGCGCGCTCGAGCGCATTGAGGCCGACGGCGCACCAGGGGCAGGCCACGTCGGACACGAAGTCGATGCGCAGGGAAACCGGGGCGGTGGACATCAGCGTTGCCTCGCGAGTCGGGGGTCGAGCAGGTCGCGCAGGCCGTCGCCGAGCAGGTTCAGCCCGAGCACGGACAGCGCGATGGCCAGGCCGGGCCAGACGGCCAGCATCGGCGCCTGGAACAGCAGGGTCTGGGCCTCGTTGAGCATGCGGCCCCAGCTCGGCTGCGGCGGCTGCGTGCCCAGGCCCAGGTAGGACAGCGCCGCCTCGGCGAGGATGGCCAGCGCGAACTGGATCGTGGCCTGCACGATCAGCACGTTGGCGATGTTGGGCAGCACATGGTCGAGCGTGATGCGCCACGGGCCCTTGCCGGCGGCGCGCGCGGCCAGCACGTAGTCGCGCGCCCACACCGCGTGCGCCGACGCGCGCGCCAGGCGCGCGAACACCGGAATGTTGAAGATGCCGATGGCGGCGATGCTCGTCACCAGCCCCGGGCCGTGGATCGCAGTGAGCATGATCGCGGTGAGCAGCGCCGGGAACGCGAAGGTGAAGTCGGCCGCGCGCATGACCAGTTCCTCGACCCAGCCGCCGCGGGCGGCGGCCAGGCAGCCCAGCGCCACACCGGCCACGAGGCCGATGCCCACCGCCAGCACGCCCACGGCGATCGAGTTCTGGCTGCCCACCAGCAGCTGCGAGGCGATGTCGCGGCCGAGGCTGTCGGTGCCCAGCCAGTGCGCGGCCGACGGCGGCGCGAGCTTGCCGGCGATGTCGATCTCGGCCGGCGGGTACGGGCTCCACAGCAGCGACAGCAGCGCCGCGCCGAGCAGCAGCGCCACCAGCAGCGCGCCGGCGGCGAAGCTCGGGTGGCGCAGCGCGCGGCGCGCTGCGGGGCTCAAGGCGCGGCCCCCCCGGTGGCGCGGCGCAGGCGCGGGTCGACCACGGCATAGAGCACGTCGACCACGAAGTTGACCAGCACCACGATCGCCGCCAGCAGCATCACCACGTCGCGCACCAGCACCAGGTCGCGGTTGGCGATGGCCTGGAACACCAGGCGTCCGATGCCGGGCAGCACGAACACGTTCTCCACGATGATCGCGCCGGTGATCAGGTTGGCGAACTGCAGGCCCATGATGGTGAGCACCGGCACCATGGCGTTGCGCAGCACGTGGCCCCACAGCACCTGGCGCCGCGACAAGCCCTTGGCGCGCGCGGTGCGCACCCAGTCCTCGCGCAGCGCCTCCAGTACCGACGAGCGCGTCACCCGGGCCAGGATCGCCGCCTGCACCGCGGCCAGCGACAGCGCCGGCAGCACCAGTGCCGCGAGGCCGGCGCCCAGGCCGCCGCCGTCGTCCTCGCTCCAGCCCGGGAAGCCGCCCGCGCCGACCCACTGCAGGTGCACCGCGAACAGCAGGATCAGCAGGATCGCGAGCCAGAAGTTCGGGATCGCCAGGCCCAGCTGCGACAGCACCATCACGCCGGTGTCGCCGGCGCGGCGGTGGTGCGCCGCGGCATACACGCCGGCTGCCAGCGCCACCACCACCGTGAGCGCCATCGCCAGCAGCGCCAGCGGCAGGCTGACCACGAGGCGCTCGGCGATCAGCTCGAAGGTGGGCGTGTCGTAGGCGTAGCTGGTGGCGCTGTGGCCGCGCAGCAGACCGCCGACCCAGGCCGCATAGCGGTGCGGCGCGGGGCGGTCCAGCCCGAGCCGCGCCTCCAGCGCCGCGATCGCCTCGGGCGTGGCGGTGTCGCCCAGCATCACCTCGGCCGGACGCCCCGGCAGCAGCTCGAGCACCGCGAAGACGATCAGCGACGCCGCCAGCAGCGTGGCCGCGAAGGTGCCCAGCCGGCGCAGCAGGAAGCCGGTCATCGGCGCGCGCCGGGCCCGCGGGACGCGGCGGAGGCGCCGGTGCCGGCCATCAGCTCACCGCGGCGAAGGCCTCCGCCACCGCCTGCACGTTGCGCGTGGACAGGCCGGCCACGCACATGCGCCCGGAGCGCACCAGGTACACCGCGTGCTCGTCGCGCAGGCGGTCCACCTGCGCCGCGGACAGGCCGGTGTAGCTGAACATGCCGCGCTGGGTGAGGAAGTAGCCGAAGTCGCGCCCGGGCAGGCGCGCCGACAGCACGCCGTGCAGGCTGCGACGCATGGCGGCGATGCGATCGCGCATCACGGCGACCTCGCCCTCCCACTGGCGGCGCAGCGCCGGGTCGGACAGCACGCGCGCGACGATGCCCGCGGCGTGGATCGGCGGGCTCGAGTAGTTGCGGCGCACGGTGGCCTTGAGCTGGCCCAGCACCAGGTCGGCCTCGGCGCGGCTGCCGCACACGAAGGACAGCGCGCCGGCGCGCTCGCCATACACGCTCATGCTCTTGGAAAACGAGTTCGCCACGACGAAGGTGAGCCCCGCGTCGGCCAGGCGGCGCACCGCGTAGGCGTCCTCGTCGATGCCGTCGCCGTAGCCCTGATAGGCCAGGTCCAGGTAGGGCAGCAGGCCGCGGCCGGCCAGCAGCGGCACCAGCGTGTCCCACTGCTCGCGCGTCAGGTCCACGCCGGTGGGGTTGTGGCAGCAGGCGTGCAGCAGCACCACCGAGCCGCGCGGCAGCGCGGCGAGTGCCTCGCACATCGCGGCAAAGCGCAGGCCGCCGGTGGCCGAGTCGTAGTACGGGTAGGTGTTCACCGTGATGCCGGCGCCCTCGAACATCGCGCGGTGGTTGTCCCAGGTGGGGTCGCTGACCCACACCTGGGCCTGCGGCAGCCAGCGGCGGACGAAGTCGGCGCCGACCTTCAGCCCGCCCGACGAGCCCACGGTCTGCAGCGTCGCGACGCGGCCCTCGCGCAGCGCGGGCGCGTCGGCGCCGAACAGCAGCGCCTGCACCGCGCGGCGCATCGCGGCGTCGCCCTCGATCGGCAGGTAGCTCTTGGTGGCCGCGGCGGCCAGCATCTGCGCCTCGGCCTCGCGCACGCTGGCCAGCACCGGGATGCGGCCGTCGTCGTCGAAGTAGATGCCGATCGACAGGTTGACCTTGTGCGGCCGCGGGTCGGCCTGGAAGGCCTCGTTCAGGCTGAGGATCGGGTCGCCCGCGTAGGGCTCGAGGTGTTCGAACATGGATCGCAGGCCGCCCCCGGGGGACGACGGTTCGGTGGGGGTTCGGTGTGCGGGCTCAGCGGGCGGCCAGCGCCGCCTCGATGTCGCGCCGGATCGCGTCGGGCTCCTCGTTGGGCGCGTAGCGGCGGATCACCTTGCCGTCGCGGCCGACGAGGAACTTGGTGAAGTTCCACTTCACCGTCTCGCTGCCGAGCACGCCCGGCGCCGAGCTCTTGAGCCAGGCCCACAGCGGGTCCGCGCTGGTGCCGTTGACGTCCACCTTGGCCATCATCGGGAAGCTGACGCCGTAGTTCATCTCGCAGAACGAGGCGATCTCGTCGTTGCTGCCCGGGTCCTGCGCACCGAACTGGTTGCACGGGAAGCCCACCACCACCAGGCCGCGGTCGCGGTAGTCGTCCCACAGCTTCTCCAGGCCCTTGAACTGCGGCGTGAAGCCGCAGGCGCTGGCGGTGTTGACGATCAGGAACACGCTGCCGCGCTTGGCCGCGAAGTCGGCACGCCGCCCCGCGATCGAGACGGACGAGAAGTCGTACAGGGTGCGATCGGGCATGGCGGAACCTCCAGGTTGTGCAGAGCGACGCGCCGCACCACGGCGCACGGTGGGCGATCCTATCGCCTGGGCGCGGGACCCCGCCTTCTAGGGGTGCCTGCGCGTTGACACTCCCGCGGCCGGCGCCGAACATCCGGGCCCGTCTCGGGCCCACAGGCTCGGGGTTTTCCCTTGGATCTTTTCCCTTGAACGACGGCGACCTGACCTCGGGGCCTGCCCCCGCGGCCTATCGCGTGATGCTGCTCGGATTCGGTGAGTTCGAGCGCCACGCCCTGGCTTCCTACCTGCGCCTGTCGGGCACGCGCGAGCCTGCCTACACCCAGGTGACCACCCTCCCCGAGGCCGACTTCGTGATCGCCGACGCCGACCATGCCGGCGCGATCGACGAGGTGGCCGGCGCCGACCGCGTGGCCGACACGGTGTTCATCGGCTCGCTGGCGCCCGACGGCGCGCTGGCCTGGGCCATGCGGCCGATCGACCCGCTGCAGGTGTTCCGCGAGCTCGACGCGGCCGTCGGCCTGCGCCGCAGCGGCGAAGCACCCGCGGGCGACCGACCCGGCCACGAAGGGCCGGCGACCACGTCGCCGGGCGACCTCGACGGGCCGATGCGGCGCGCCGGCGACACCACCCCGCCCACCGCGGCGCTGGTGGTCGACGACAGCGAGATCGCGCTGCGCTTCCTGCAGCGCCAGCTCAACACCATCGGGCTGCGCACCGAGACGGCGTCGAACAGCAAGCAGGCGCTGCAGCTGCTGGCGCAGCAGCGCTTCGACGTGGTGTTCCTCGACGTGGACCTGGGCCCGACGTCCGAGATGGACGGCCTGGCGCTGTGCCAGCAGCTCAAGTCCGCGCCGCGCGCGCCCGGCACCGGCCTCGCGCCCAAGGTGCTGATGGTGTCGGCCCACAACAGCCCCACCGACCGCGTGCGCGGCACCTTCGCCGGCTGCGACGCCTACCTCGCCAAGCCGCTGGAAGACGAACTGCTGCGGCGCCAGCTGCGCCAGCTCGGCCTGCTGCCGGACCTGCCCACCAAGCGCAGCCTGCGCAAGCGCCGCGACGGCGGCAGCAGCAGCGCACCGGACGCCTGAATCGCGCCGGCCTGCGCTAGGGTGCCCGATGCTCCCGGGCCGCCAGCAGCGCGGCCCCGACGATGGCCGCGCCGCCCGCGGCCAGCCGGGCGTCGAGCGTGCCGGCGCCAAGCGCCAGCGCCGACACGCTGGCGAACAGCACCTCGGTCAGCATGATCACCGCGGTGGCATTGGCGGGCAGCCGCGCCGCGCCGTACTGCAGCGACAGGTTGGCCACCAGGAAGGCCGCGCCCATGGCGAGCGCACCGGCGATCCAGCCGAAGGCCGGCGCCGGCAGGCCGGGCACGCGGCCCTGCATCGACAGCACGGTGGCCAGCACGGCAGCCACCAGCGCGCCACCGAAGAACATCGCCATCGCACGCGCACCTTCGGAGCGCGCCGCCTCGCGGCGCAGCATCACGTTGTTCAGCGCGAAGGCGAAGCCGCCGAGCACGCCGAGGAATTCCGGCAGCGTGCGCGGCACGGGCCAGCCGCCGCCCTCGGGCCACAGGATCACCATCGCCCCGCCCAGCGCCAGCGCCACGCGCAGCAGCGCCGACCGGGTCAGCCGCTCGTGCAGCAGCAGCCGCGCCAGCAGCACGGCCCACAGCGGCATCAGGTAGAACAGCAGCACCACCCGCACCACGTCGCCGATGGTGACGGCCCAGTTGAACGCGGCATTGGTCGTGCCCGACGCCACCACCAGCACCCACAGCGCCGGATGCGCCAGCACCTCGCGCCAGGCCCGCGGCCACCAGCACGCCAGCGCCACCACCGCCACGAGGTAGATCATGGCCGTGGCCGCCAGTGGATGCAGCCCCGCCTGCTCGAGCTGGCGGAACGGCCACCAGCTCACGCCCCAGACAAAGGCATTGACGACCAGCGCCAGCGCCGGCCCCACCGCCTGCCCGCGCCCCGTCACACCGTCACCAGCAGCGCCCCCTCGAGGGGCAGCGATCGCAGGCGACGTGGGGGCACCATCGCGCGCCCGCCCGGCCGCCCGAAGGGCGCGCACGCCCCCTCGGGGGGCTGCGACCGCAGGGAGCGTGGGGGCACCATCACGCGCCCGCCCGGCCGCCCGAAGGGCGCGCGCGCCCCCTCGGGGGGCAGCGACCGCAGGGAGCGTGGGGGCACGTCAATGATCCGAGCGCGCGATGGCGAGCAGGCGCTCGACTTCGTCCCGGTGCTGCACGCAGTTGCGCGCATGCCAGCGGCGGATGATCTCCATCGTGCCGGCCACGACGATGCCGAAGATGGTGATCGCGCCGAAGGCCGACATGCCGAACTTGGTCAGCGCCACATAGAACGCGCCGAGGCCCAGGATGCAGGCCTGCTCGTTGAAGTTCTGCACCGCGATCGAGCGGCCGGCGCCCATGAGGTTGTGGCCGCGGTGCTGCAGCAGCGCGTTCATCGGCACCACGAGATAGCCGCCGATGGCCCCCAGCAGGATGAGGAAGGGCGCGGCCACCCACACGTCGGAGATGACGTTCATCAGGATGACCAGCAGGCCCATGCCGATGCCCAGCGGGATCACGCTGGTGGCGCGGTCGAGCTTCATCCACACCGACGCGATGATGGCGCCGGCCGCGGTGCCCAGCGCCACCACGCCCACCAGGCTCGACGCCTGGGTGGTGGTGTAGCCCAGCGCGGCCGCGGCCCAGGCCAGCACGATGTAGCGCAGGTTGCCCGACACACCCCAGAACAGCGTGGTGGTGGCCAGCGAGATCTGGCCCAGCTTGTCGCCCCACAGCCGGCCGTTGCACTGGGAGAAGTCGCGCACCAGCGCCAGCGGTCGGTCCATCGGCAGCAGCGCCGCCTCGGTGCGCGGGATGTACAGGTTGAACAGCGCCGCAACCACGTACAGCAGCACCATCGACGCGATCGCCGCCTCGGGGCCGGTGTCGATGCCGGTGTCCACCATCGGCAGGTCGATGCCCAGCAGCATCGGCGCGATGTGCGGGCCGATCAGCTGGCCGCCCAGCAGCACGCCCAGGATGATCGACGCGATGGTCAGGCCCTCGATCCAGCCATTGGCCTTGACCAGCTGCGACGGCGGCAGCAGCTCGGTGAGGATGCCGTACTTGGCCGGCGAGTAGGCCGCCGCCCCCAGGCCCACCACCGCGTAGGCGGCCAGCGGATGGGTGCCGAACAGCATCATCAGGCAGCCCACGACCTTGATGCTGTTCGACACGAACATCACCTTGCCCTTGGGCAGCGCGTCGGCGAAGGCGCCGACGAAGGGCGCCAGCACGACGTAGAACAGGGCGAACATCGGCACCAGCGCGGCACGCTGCCACTCGGGGGCGCCACTGGTGCGCAGCAGCTCGACGGCGGCCACGAACAACGCGTTGTCGGCCAGCGAGCTGAAGAACTGCGCCGACATGATCGTGTAGAAGCCTCGTTTCATGCGCGGCGCAACGACGTGTCTCCGTGTGCAGCCCGGAACGGGCAGGCGCCCCGGTCAAGCAAGGCGCGCCGGGTTATAGCACGGGCTCCGCACGGCAAAATGGCACGATGCCTCGCCCGATCGAAGCGCTGATCCACAGCGACGCCTTCCTGCACAACCTGGCACGGGTGCGCGACTGCGCGCCGGACGCCCGCGTCTGGGCCGTGGTCAAGGCCAACGCCTATGGCCACGGCATCGAGCGCGCCTTCGACGGCCTGCGCGGCGCCGACGGCTTCGCGCTGCTCGACCTGGCCGAGGCCGAGCGCGTGCGCGCGCTGGGCTGGCGCGGCCCGGTGCTGCTGCTCGAGGGCGTGTTCGAGCCGCGCGACCTGGAGCTGTGCTCGCGCCTGGACCTGTGGCACACGGTGCACTGCAGCGAGCAGATCGACTGGCTGGCCGCGCACAAGACCCAGCTGCCGCACCGCGTGTTCCTCAAGCTCAACAGCGGCATGAACCGCCTGGGCTTCCGGCCCGAGGCCTTCCGTGCCGCCTGGGCGCGGCTGGACGCGCTGCCGCAGGTGGGCGAGATCTCGCTGATGACCCACTTCGCCGATGCCGACGCCGACCCGGCCAGCGGCCGTGGCATCGACGCCGCGCTGGCGGCGTTCGACACCGCCACGGCGGGCCTGCCCGGCGAGCGCAGCCTGGCCAACAGCGCCGCCACGCTGCGCCACCGCCTGCCCCGCGTGGCCGGCGACTGGGTGCGCCCGGGCATCATGGTCTACGGCAGCGCGCCGGACTTCCCCCAGCACGACATCGCCCACTGGCAGCTGCGCCCGACGATGACGCTGCGCACGCGGCTGATCGCGGTGCAGCACCTGGCGGCCGGCGACCGCGTGGGTTACGGCAGCGCGTTCACCGCCGACGCGCCGATGCGCATCGGCATCGCCGCCTGCGGCTATGCCGACGGCTACCCGCGCCTGGCGCCCACCGGCACGCCGGTGCTGGTGGACGGCCTGCGCACGCGCACCGTCGGCCGGGTCAGCATGGACATGCTGACGCTGGACCTGAGCGTGGCGCCGCAGGCCGGCGTGGGCAGCGAGGTCACGCTGTGGGGCGAGGGCCCGCATGGCACGCGGCTGGCGATCGACGAAGTGGCCCAGGCCGCGGGCACGCTCGGCTACGAGCTGATGTGCGCGCTGGCGCCGCGGGTGCCGGTGCGCACGGTCGGTACATGACGGACCATGCCGTCGCGCGGGCCGTCCGCGCGGACCTGATCTCGCGTCGATGGCTGCGCCTGCATTGCACGCTGATCGGCCTGCTGACGCTGGCGACCGCCTGGGCGACGTCAGGGTTGCTGATGAACGCCGGCGTGGACTCGCTGGCAGCGCGCTATGCGATGGCCTTCGGTGCCGCCTATGCCACCCTGCTGGTGCTGCTCTATCTCTGGGCCCGCTGGCTGCTGTCCCGAGACGAAGGCGACTCGCCGGGCGACCTGGGCGGCGGCGGGGGCGGCGGCTCGAAGCACGAGGCGCCGACGATGCGCTCCGGCGAAGGCGGCGACTTCGGGGGTGGCGGCGGTGGTGGCGGGTTCGACGCGCCGGAGCTGCCCTCGTCCGCCGCCGAGGCGGCCGCGGACGCGGCCGGCCCCGCACTCGAGGCGCTCGGTGCAGCCGACGAGCTGGCGTTGGTGCTGGTGCCGCTGGCCGTGGTGGTCGGCGTGGCGGTCGCCGTCGGCACCGCCCTGGGCTTCGTGGTGTTCGGGCTGTTTGGCGTGGAGGTGCTGCTGGCCGTGGCGGTGGAGATCGCGCTGGCTTCGGCGGCCGGAGCGCTGGCCTACAAGGCGGGACGCGAAGGCTGGCTGGCCGCGGCCTGGGCCCGCACGCGCGTCGCCGCCGCGGTGGCCCTGGCGGTCCTGGTGGCGATCGGCCTGGCGATCGACCTGTGGATGCCCTCGGCGCGCAGCCTGCCGCAGGCCCTGCAGCAGATCCGCACGGAAGCGCCGCGGTGACGGCGTCGCGGTCGCCCCTGGTGCGTCCGGCCGAAGTGAGCTTCACCGCGGTGCGCGCGCAGGGCGCGGGCGGGCAGAACGTCAACAAGGTGTCGAGCGCGGCGCACCTGCGCTTCGACGTGCGCGCCTCGTCGCTGCCCGAGGACGTGAAGGCGCGCCTGTTGGCGCTGGGCGACTCGCGTCTCACCGACGAGGGCGTGGTGGTGATCAAGTCGCAGGTGCACCGCAGCCTGGAGATGAACCGCGCCGACGCGCTGGCGCGCCTGGAGGCGCTGGTGCAGTCGGTGGCCCGGCCGCCGCGCGTGCGCCGCGCCACGAAGCCCACGCGCGCCTCGAAGGAGCGCCGCCTGCAGGGCAAGGCGATCCGCTCGGGCGTCAAGGCGCTGCGCGGCCGTCCCGGCGACTGACCCGCCGGGCCCGGCGGCGCCAGCGACAATGCCCCGCATGGCGCGCGACAAGACCGAGTTCACCTGCAGCGAGTGCGGCACCACCAGCCCGAAATGGCTCGGCAAGTGCCCGGGCTGCGGCGCGTGGAACACGCTGGTCGAGGGTGTGGCCGAGGCGCAGGGCGGCGCGCGGCACCGCTTCCAGGCCCTGGCCAAAAGCGCGCCGGTGGCCACGCTGGCCGAGATCGAGGCCAGCGACGTGATGCGCACGCCCACGGGCCAGGACGAGCTCGACCGCGTGCTCGGCGGCGGCATCGTGCCCGGTGGCGTGGTGCTGATCGGCGGCGACCCCGGCATCGGCAAAAGCACGCTGCTGCTGCAGGCGGCCGATGCGCTGTCGCAGCGCATGCCGGTGCTGTACGTCAGCGGCGAGGAGAGCGGCGCCCAGACCGCGCTGCGCGCGCGCCGCCTCGGCCTGGATGGCTCCAAGGTGCGGGTGCTGGCGGAGATCCAGCTCGAGAAGATCCTCGCCACGCTGGAGGCCGAGGCGCCGGCCTTCTGCGTCATCGACTCGATCCAGACGCTCTACTCCGACCAGCTCACCTCCGCGCCGGGCTCGGTGGCGCAGGTGCGCGAGTGCGCCGCGCAGCTCACGCGCACGGCCAAGGCGCGCGGCATCGCCATCGTGCTGGTGGGCCATGTCACCAAGGAAGGTTCGCTGGCTGGCCCGCGCGTGCTGGAGCACATCGTCGACACGGTGCTGTACTTCGAGGGCGACACGCATTCGAGCTTCCGCCTCGTGCGCGCCATCAAGAACCGCTTCGGCGCGGTCAACGAGATCGGCGTGTTCGCGATGACCGAGCGTGGCCTCAAGGGCGTGAGCAACCCGAGCGCCATCTTCCTGTCCACCCATGGCGAGCCGGTGCCCGGCGCCTGCGTGCTGGTCACGCTGGAAGGCACGCGACCGCTGCTGGTGGAGGTGCAGGCCCTGGTGGACAGCGGCGGCCCGAGCCCGCGGCGCCTGTCGGTGGGCCTGGACCGCGACCGGCTGGCGATGCTGCTGGCGGTGCTGCACCGCCATGCAGGCGTGGCCTGCCTGGACCAGGACGTGTTCGTCAACGCGGTGGGCGGCGTGCGCATCAGCGAGCCGGCGGCCGACCTGGCGGTGATGCTGGCCATCCAGGGCAGCCTGCGCGGCCGGCCGTTGCCGCGCGGCTTCTTCGCCTTCGGCGAGGTCGGGCTGGCCGGCGAGGTGCGGCCCGCGCCGCGCGGGCAGGAGCGGCTGAAGGAAGCCGCCAAGCTCGGCTTCTCGGTGGCGCTGGTGCCCAAGGCCAACGCCCCCAAGCGGCCGATCGAGGGGCTGACCGTGCATGCGGTCGACCGGGTGGACGAGGCGATGGACGTGGTGAGGGGGCTGTAGCCGATGGATGCGCGCGTGGGATGGCTGCTGGCGCTGGCGGCGCTGGCGGCGGGATGGTGGAGCTACGGCTGGAAGGGCATCGTGCTCGCGCTGACCGTCATCACGTTCTGGCTGCTGCTGCAGTTCAGCCGCACGGTGCGGCTGCTGCGCCAGGCGGCGCAGGCGCCGATCGGGCACGTGAACAGCGCCGTGATGCTGCACTCGAAGGTGCGCGCCGGCATGCCGCTGGCCGACGTGATCCGGCTGGCCGGCAGCCTGGGCCGCAAGACCGCCGACGCGCCCGAGACCTTCGTCTGGACCGATGCCGGCGACGTGTCGGTGGAGGTGGTGCTGGACAACGGCCGCTGCAGCCGGTGGCAGCTGCTGCGGCCGGAAGGCCGCGCCGACGCGGATGCGGTCAGCCCCGGCGGCGACGCGCCATGAAGCCCAGCGCAGCCAGGCCGGCGAGCATCAGGACGTAGGCGCTCGGCTCGGGCACCGACGACGGCAGCGCCACCTCGGCGGCACCGGCCACGGCGGCGGCCGGCATGGCCATCAGCGCCGGCGCGGTGCCGGTGGACAGCGCCAGCGGCACACCGCCGCCCGCGGCCTCGAAGGTGGGCGCGCGCAGCAGGTCCACCGCCGGCAGCCCCTCGGACGGGTCGGCGGCGGCGGCCGCGATGGCGGCGAACGACACACCCGGCGCGCAGGGCGCCTCGGCCCGGGCGATGCAGTCGAACGACCCCGTCACCTGGGCCGCGGCGAAGCCGGGCACCAAGGCCAGCGCGGTGGCCGCAGCAAGGCGGGCGAGGGTCGTGTTCATGGGGAAAACGATTCTGAACCTGTGACAAGACGTGTGTGGGGTTGCACCCCCCCGCGAACCGGGGGTCGGCCCTGCACGGCCCCTAGAATTCAGCCTCCCTGCCCTGCCCTGGAGTGACCCATGTCGATGCACGACCGCGACGGAAAGATCTGGATGGACGGCCAGCTCGTCGACTGGCGCGACGCCAAGATCCATGTCCTGTCGCACACCCTGCATTACGGCTGCGGCGCTTTCGAGGGAGTGCGCGCTTACAACGCGCAGGGCGGCACGGCGATCTTCCGGCTGCGCGAGCACACCGAACGCCTGTTCAACAGCGCCAAGATCCTGCGCATGAAGATCCCCTTCACCGTCGACGAGGTGATGGCGGCGCAGCGCGCGGTGGTGAAGGCCAACGGTCTGGAAAGCTGTTACATCCGGCCGCTGACCTGGATCGGCTCCGAGCGGCTGGGCGTCTCGCCCAAGGGCAACACCATCCACCTGATGGTGGCGGCCTGGTCCTGGGGCGCCTACCTCGGCGAGGAAGGCCTCAAGCGCGGCATCCGCGTCAAGACCTCGAGCTACACGCGCCACCACGTCAACATCACGATGACGCAGGCCAAGGCGGTGTCGAACTACACCAACTCGATCCTGGCCAACATGGAAGCCACCGACGACGGCTACGACGAGGCCCTGCTGCTGGACCCGTCGGGCTTCGTCAGCGAGGGCGCGGGCGAGAACCTGTTCGTCATCAAGGGCGGGGTGGTCTACACGCCCGACCTGTCGGCCGGCGCGCTCAACGGCATCACGCGCAACACCGTGACCCACATCTGCGCCGACCTGGGCCTGAGGCTGGTGGAAAAGCGCATCACGCGCGACGAGGTCTACATCGCCGACGAGGCCTTCTTCACCGGCACCGCGGCCGAGGTGACGCCGATCCGCGAACTCGACCGCGTGGAGATCGGCCGCGGCTCGCGCGGGCCGATCACCGAGAAGATCCAGGCCGCCTTCTTCGACATCGTCAACGGCCGCAACCCCAAGTACGCCGAATGGCTGGACCGCGTCTGATGGCTACCGACACCCCCACCTCCGCCGCCCGCGACACCGTCGTCGTGCAGGCCTCCGACCTGCACGGCCCCGGCGTCGTGTTCTGCCCGAACCCGAAGATGGCGCTGTGGAGCAACCATCCGCGCGTCTTCCTGGACGTGGCCACGACCGGCGAGGCGCGCTGCCCCTACTGCGGCACGCACTACCGCCTGGCCGGCGGCGCAGTGCGCAGCGGCCACTGACCCCCTGCCCTTGAACGCACCGAGCGCGCCCGACTGGACCGCGCTCGCGCATCGGGCGCTGTTGCATCAGGCCTCGCGCGGCGACTCGCTGAAGTCGCTGGTGCTGCTGCGCCGCCACGTGGTGGCGGCCGGACGCGCCGCGGCGCTGGGCTGGCGCGCCGACGACGGCAGCGTCGCCTGGCTCGAGTCGGCGCCGCCGCCGCCGTCCACCGCCGCGGCGCAGGCGCGTGCCGCCACCGCCACGGCAGGCTTCGAGGCCGACGGCCACTGGTGGCTGCCGCTGGACCACCTGGCCGAGCGCGTGGGCGTGCTGTGCGTGCAGGGCGCGCCGGGCGACCGGCTCAACGACTTCGAGCCGCTGTGCGCCACCGCCGCGGCCCTGGTGACACTGGTGCGGCGCGGCAGCGACCACCCGGCGCGGGCCCAGGCCGAGACGATCAAGGCCGCGCTGCGCGGCGCCGGCACCTTCGTCTGGGAGTGGGACCCGATCACCGACGAGCTGGCCGACATCGACGAGGGCTACGCGATGCTCGGCTATGCGGCCGACGCCTTCCGCCCGACGCAGGCGAGCTGGAACCGGCTGATCCACCCCGACGACCTGGACGCCAACGACGCCGCCTACCTTCGCCACGCACGCGGCGAGACCCCGCACTACGAGCACACCTACCGCGCGCTGGCAGCCGACGGCTCATGGCGCTGGATCCACGAGCGCGGGCGCATCGTCGAGCGCGCCGTGGACGGTTCGCCGCGGCGCATGCTCGGCACGCAGACCGATGTGACGCTGCAGCGCAAGCTGGAGGCCAGCGCCTCGTCGGCGACGCAGCGCCTGGAGCTGATCGCGCGCAACGTGCCCGGCGTGCTGTACCAGTTCATGCTCAGCGCCGACGGCGAGCGCGGCTGGTTCCCCTACGTGAGCGAGCGCTGCGAGGCGCTGTTCGGCGTGCCGCACGACGCGCTCACGGGCGACGCGGCGCAGCTGTTCCGGCTGGTGGACCCGGCCCACCGCGAGCGCGTGTCGGCCCAGATCGCGCTGTCGGCCGAACACGGCACGCCGTGGCGCAGCGAGTTCCCGGTGCGCCGTCGCGACGGCCAGGTGCGCTGGATCCTCGGCACGTCCTCGCCGCGCCGCGAGCCCGACGGCTCCACCTCGTGGTTCGGCTACATGGCCGACGTGACGGACCTGCGCGAGCTCGAGGCCGCGTCGCGCGACAAGGCCGCGGCCGAGGCCGCCAGCCGCGCCAAGACCGAGTTCCTGTCGCGCATGAGCCACGAGCTGCGCACGCCGCTGAACGCCGTGCTCGGCTTCTCGCAGCTGCTGGAGATGGCGCGCGAGCCGGCGCTGGCCGACCCGCACCGGCGCCACGTGCGCCTGATCCGCGATGCCGGCGAGCACCTGCTGTCGATGATCGGCGACCTGCTGGACCTGACCCGCATCGAGTCCGGTCAGCTCGCGCTGCAGATCGAGGCCGTGGCGCTGCTGCCGGCACAGCAGGAGAGCCTGGCGCTGGTGCAGGCCCAGGCCGACGCGGCCGGGCTGCGGGTGCACAGCCACCTCGACGCCACGCACCGCGTGCAGGCCGACCGCACGCGGCTCAAGCAGGTGCTGCTGAACCTGCTGTCCAACGCGGTCAAGTACAACCGGCCGGGCGGCAGCGTCACGCTGTCGGCACGCATCGAGGGGCCGCTGCTGCGGCTGGACGTCACCGACACCGGCGTGGGCATCGCCGACGAGCATCTGCGCCGGCTGTTCGAGCCGTTCCAGCGCGGCGCGCACCAGGCCAGCACGATCGAGGGCACCGGCATCGGTCTGGCGGTGTCGCGCTCGCTGGCGCTGTCGATGGGCGGCCGCATCGATGTGCGCAGCCGCGAGGGCGAAGGCTCCGTGTTCAGCCTGCTGCTGCCCGCGGCCTGAGCGGCGCGGCAGCGGGCCGCGTCCCTACAATCGCTCGCATGTCGCAAGCCAAAGCCCGCACCGCCGCCCTGCTGGCCTCGGCCGACGACGTCGAGGCGCAGTTCTACGAGGCGCTGGCCAGCGGCGACATCGAGCGCCTGATGGCGCTGTGGTCCGACGACGACGAGGTGGCCTGCGTGCATCCCGGCGGGCCGCGCGTCGTCGGCCATGCCGCGGTGCGCGCGAGCTTCGAGGCGATCTTCGCCAACGGCGCGATCCCGGTGCGGCCGCACAAGGTGCAGCGGGTCGAGGCCGGCAGCGCCTCCGTGCACCACGTGATCGAGCGCGTGGACATCGCCACCGCCGAGGGCCCCCAGACGGCCTGGGTGCTGGCCACCAACGTGTACTTCAAGACCGCGCTGGGCTGGCGCCTGGTGCTGCACCACGGCAGCCCGGGCTCGCTGCGCGAGCCTCAGGAGGCGGTCGCCGAGGCGCCGTCCACGCTGCACTGATGCAGGGCCCCGCGCCCGCCCTGCGCTACCGCGCGCCGGCCTGGCTGCCGGGCGGCCATGCGCAGACGATCTGGCCGGCGCTGGTGTCGCGCCGCTTCTCCGGCCCCGCGCCGGTGTACGAGCGCGAGCGCTGGACCACCCCCGACGGCGACTTCATCGACGTGGACTTCCAGCGCGCGGCGCGACCGGACGCGCCCTGGCTGGTGCTGTTCCACGGCCTGGAGGGCTCGTCGCGCAGCCAGTACGCCGAGGGCTTCGCGCGCGAGGCCGCCGCCGCGGGGATGCACTACGCCGTGCCGCACTTCCGCGGCTGCTCGGGCGAGCTGAACCTGGCGCCGCGGGCCTACCACTCCGGCGACTACGAGGAGATCGGCTGGATCCTCGGCCGGCTGCGCGAGCGCGCCGCGGCGCCGCTGCGCGTGGCCGGCGTCTCGCTCGGCGGCAACGCGCTGCTGCGCTGGGCGCAGGAAGCCGGCGACAGCGCCGCGCGCACGGCCGCCGCGGTGGCGGCCATCTGCTCGCCGATCGACCTGGCCGCGGGCGGGCGGGCCATCGGTCAAGGCTTCTCGCGCCTGACCTACACCCGCATGTTCCTGGCCACGATGAAGCCACGCGCGCTGGAACGCCTGCAGCGCCACCCCGGCCTGTTCGACGCCGAGCGCATGCGCGCCGTGCGCGACCTGTACGAGTTCGACAACCTGTTCACCGCGCCGCTGCACGGCTTCCGCGACACGGAGGACTACTGGGCGCGCGCGTCGGCCAAGCCGCACCTGCACCGCATCCGCATCCCGGCGCTGGTGCTCAACGCGCGCAACGACCCGTTCGTGCCGGCCTGGAGCCTGCCGTCGCAGGCCGAGGTGGGGCCGCATGTCACGCTGTGGCAGCCCGCGCACGGCGGCCACGTGGGCTTTCCCGGCGGCGCGCCGCCGGGCCACGTGCAGACGATGCCGCGCGCCGTGCTCGGCTGGTTGCGCCACGCCGCCGGCTAGCCCAGCATCGCGGCCATGGACCCGATCGTCGAAGCCGCGCTGCGCAAGTGGCCCCACGTGCCGGACTGCCACGGCTGGCTGGCGCTCGACGCGCGCGGCGACTGGTACATGCGCGACGACCGCGTGCAGGCGGCAGGGCCCTTCCCGCGCGTCAAGGGCAGTCGCATCGACCACGACAAGCTGCGCGCCTTCATCGGGCGCAACTACGCGCGCGCCGACGACGGCGCCTGGTTCTTCCAGAACGGGCCGCAGCGCGTGTGGGTGGAGCTGGAAGCCGCGCCGCACGTCTGGCGCATCGCGCCGCACGACCTGTCGGTGGCCAGCCATGCCGGCCATCCCGCGCAAGTGATCTCGGCCTGGATCGACCAACACGACCGGCTGTTCCTGCACACCGACATCGGCCTGGGCCTGGTGCACAGCCAGGACATGGTGGACGCCGCGCGCGCGGTGGACGCCGGGCTGTGGCAACCCGAGCCGATCCGCTTCGCCGACATGGCCGCGCGCTTCGGCCATGTGCTCAGCCCCGCGGCGGCGCACGCGGCACGCACGACGCGCCCATGAAAAAGCCGGCCCGCGGGCCGGCTCGTCAGGACCGCGGCCGGGGCTACTTGACCGTGCTCACCATGTAGGCGACGACGGCCTTGATGTCGGCGTCCGACGCCGCCATCGCGCCGCCCTTGGGCGGCATCGCGCCCTTGCCCTTGATGACGCTGGCGGTCAGGCCGTCGACGCCGGCGGCCAGGCGCGGCGCCCAGGCGGCCTTGTCGCCCAGCTTCGGCGCACCGGCCACGCCGGCCGCATGGCAGGCCAGGCAGGCCTGGCCGTACAGCGCCGGGGCGGTGCCGGCCGGCGCGGCAGCTGCCGCCGGGGCCGCGGCGGTCACGGCCGCGGCAGGCGCCGCCGGAGCGGCAGCCGGCGCGGGCGCCGGGGCGGCGGTCGCCGCCGGGGCCGCCGCAGCGGCCGCGCCTGCGGCCGCAGGCAGCTTGGGTTCGTCGAACTTGGCGCCGGACTGGTTGGCGAGGTAGACCACCGCGCGGCCGATCTCCACGTCGCTGAAGTCGCCGCCGCCTTGCGCGCCCATGCTGCCCTTGCCCTTGAGGGCCGAGGTCAGCAGCGCCTCGTAGCCGGTCTTGATGCGCGGGCCCCAGGCCGCGGCGTCGCCGAGCTTGGGCGCGCCCGCCGCGCCGCTGGCATGGCAGGCCACGCACTGAGCGGCATAGACCTGCTCGCCGGTCTTCAGCGACGACGGGTCGGACGCGTCCTTGATCTCCACCCGGCCCACCGGCTGGATGCGCTGCGCCACCGCCTCGGCCGACAGGCCGTCGCTGCCGGCCGCGGGCTTCTTGTCCGCCGTGACGAACTTGACGAGCAGGATGATCGCGATGATGGGCACCACGAAGGACAGCGTGACGGCCCAGATGAGCTGCTTGGGCGTCTTGATCGGGCCTTCGTGCGGCAGGTCGTGGTCGTCGTGAGCTTGGCTCATGGGCGTCTCGTGTCGGGTGCGCGGGGGCAGAAAAAACGAAGCGTGCCGGGGCACGCGTGGGGCGTCGGATTATAGCGAGGGGTCCCGCGCCCCCCGGGGCCACCCCGGCCCGCCCGCTAGAATCGCCCCCTCGCGCCCGTAGCTCAGTGGATAGAGTATTGGCCTCCGAAGCCAAGGGCCGCTGGTTCGATTCCAGCCGGGCGCGCCATGGGCCGGGCGTTGTCCGGCCAGTGTCACGGCGCCGCCACCGGCGCCCGCACCACGCCCGTGGCCTCCAGCGCGGAGGCCGCCCGCAGCACGAGATCCTCGCGCCAGGGCGCGGCCACGATCTGCACGCCGATCGGCAGTGCCGGGTCGGCCCCCCACACCGGCACGGTGCACACGGGCAGCCCGATGCTCGACAGCGGCTGCGTCAGCAGGCCCATGCTGGCGCGCAACGGCAGGCGCTGCCCGTCCAGCTCGAGCCACTCGGCGCCGATCGGCGTGGCGGCGCAGGGCGTGGCCGGCGCCAGCAGCAGGTCGTGGTGCTCGAACAGCCGCGCGGCTTCCAGCGCGGCGACGCGGCGCGCCCGCTGCGCGCGCGCCACCCAGGCCGCGGGCAGCAGCGCCCCGGCGATGAAGCGGTCGCGCGACAGCGGTTCGAAGTCGTGCGCCCGGCGCCGCAGGTCGGGCAGGTGCAGCGCGCCGCCCTCGGCATTGGTCACCAGGAACGCCGCCGCGCGCGCCACCGCCGCATGCTCGAACACCACGCGCTCGCGCGCGCCCAGCGCGTCGGCCACCGCCTGCACCGCGGCCCGCGCCGCCGGCGTGGCCCAGCGCTCGAAGTGCCCGCCGAGCACGGCCACGCGCAGCCCGCGCGAACCCGCGTCCAGCGCCGGCGCCACGGGCTCGGCCGGCCGCGGCACGCAGCCCGGGTCGCCGGCGTCGTGGCCCTGCATCGCGTCGTAGGCCAGGGCGAGGTCCGCCGCCGAGCGGGCGAACGGGCCGAGATGGTCGAGGCTGGAGACGAACGGGTAGCTGCCGGTGCGCGGCAGCCGGCCGAAGGTGGGCTTGAGGCCGAACACGCCGCACAACGACGCCGGCACGCGGATCGAGCCATTGGTGTCCGAGCCCAGCGTCAGCGGCACCTGGCCGGCGGCCACCGCCGCGCCCGAGCCGCCGGACGAGCCGCCGGCGATGCGCGTCGTGTCGTGCGGGTTGCGCGTCGGGCCCTCGTGCGAGTTCTCGGTGGTGAAGCCGTACGCGTACTCGTCCATGTTGAGCGCGCCCACCAGTACCGCGCCCGCGGCCTCCAGGCGCTGCACCAGCAGCGCGTCGCGCGCGGCCGGGGCGCTGTCGCGCTCGATCTTCGAGCCCGCCAGCGTGCGCAGCCCG
Source organism: Aquabacterium sp. T101 (assembly GCF_057219775.1). Classification (NCBI taxonomy): domain Bacteria; kingdom Pseudomonadati; phylum Pseudomonadota; class Betaproteobacteria; order Burkholderiales; family Sphaerotilaceae; genus Aquabacterium; species Aquabacterium sp. T101. The sequence continues at coordinate 302,413 of NZ_JBXVVZ010000004.1, read as the reverse complement.
CGCACGTCGAACAGGTTCTTCACCGCGAAGGGCACGCCGGCCAGCGGCAGGTGGCGCAGCGCCGCGCCCTGCGCGTCCAGCGCGGCGGCGCGCGCCAGCGCGCGCTCGGCCAGCACGTCGGTGAAGGCATTGACGCGGCCGTCAGTGACGGCGATGCGTTCCAGGCTGGCACGCACCAGCGCGGCCACGCCGACGCTGCCGGCACGCACCGCCGACGCCACGGAGGCCGCGTCGCGCGCGAGCAGCGCCGCGGCGTCGACCTGCGCGCCGGCACTCATCGGTCGGGCACGAAGTTGACCGCGCTGTCGTCGTGCGGCGACAGCGGCAGCGCCTCCAGTTCGGCGGCGAAGCCCGACGCCAGCACCAGGTAGCGCAGCACGCCGGGCCGGTGCTCCGGCGCCACCGGCAGGTCCAGCGCCGCCGCCGCGGCGTCGAGCCAGGCTTCGGCCTGGGCCGGGGTCAGCGCAGCCACGGCATCCCCGCGTCAGTGGGCCGGTTTGGTGCGAGGGAATCCATGCACCGGACCGGAGCACGACGCGTGCCAGCGACGGGCCGCCGCCGCGGCCCGCGGCGCGCCGCTGCCGCTCAGATCAGGGCGTAGTCGCGCTCGCCGAACAGGTCGACGCCGCACTCGAGCTGCTCGACCCAGTCGATGAACTGGCCCACCGCCGCACCGGCCAGCGGCGCGCCGTGCTGGGGCACGATCATCTCGATGGGCAGCGGGCGCACCATCCGGGCCCACAGGCGCAGGATCTTGCGGCTGACCATGTAGCGGCGGTGGAAGCCTTCCATCGCCGGCAGCATCGGCGCCAGCTCGGTGGCGATGCGCGTGGGGTCCACGCCGATGGACACGCCCAGGTCGCCGGTGAACAGGATCCGGCTGGCCGGGTCCCAGAAGTGGAAGTTGCCCTCGGCGTGCAGGAAGTGCGCCGGCAGCGCCACGATGTCGTGGCGGCCGACGCGGATGCGCAGGCCGGCGTCGGGGATGCCGATGACGCGGCCCTCGGTCTTGCCCGGCTTGCAGAAGTGGGGGATGAAGCGCTCCCACACCTTCGAGATGTAGACCGGCGCCTCGGTGGCGGTCATCCAGCGGTCGAGCGCGGCGATGATGTCCGGGTCGGCGTGCGAGGCGAGGATCGCCGACAGCCTGTGCGGCGCAAAATGCTTCGTCATGCCGACGAACAGGTCGTTGTACGCGAGGTTGCCGCCGGGCTCGAGCACGGCCCCGGTGCCGTCGTCGACGATCAGGAACTGGTTGGCCTGCACGGCGTCGCGCCGCTCGCCCATGTCGCTGAACATCAGGCAGCGGTGGCCGTCGGCGTCGTACAGGGTCAGCGGCATGGCGGCACTCCGGGGTGATGGTCGCGCCGCAGTGTGTCGAGCCCCGGCCGGCGGACGCTTGCGGCGGCGCAAGGCGGGCGCGTGCGCCGCGCGCGCGCTGTGCAATGGTTCACGCCGGGCGGAGGTGCCGCGGTGCGCGTGATCGGCGTCAAGGTCAAGCCCGGCGCGCGGCGCAACGCGGTGACCGAGCAGCCCGACGGCACCTGGCTGGTGGAGGTGACCGCGCCGCCGGTGGACGGTGCGGCCAACGACGCCGTGGTGCGCGCGCTGGCCGGCCATTTCGGCCTGCGCCGGGCGCAGGTGCGGATCCGCACGGGCGCCAGTTCGCGCCTGAAGCGGGTGGAGTTGGACGACTAGCGCAGGTCGCCGGACTCGCCTTCGCAGATCACATCGTGCAGTTGCAGCGCGGTGTCGAGCACCACGAGGTCGGCCCAGGCGCCGGGCACGAGGGCGCCGCGGTCGGCGAGACCGAGGTGCTGCGCGGCATGGGTGGACACGCGGCGCACCGCGTCGGGCAGCGGCAGTGCCAGCGGGCCGACGAGGTTGCGCAGCGCCTCGTCCATGGTGAGCGTGCTGCCGGCCAGCGTGCCGTCGGCCAGGCGCACCGCGCCCAGGCAGCGCTGCACGCGCTGGCCGCCGAGCCAGTACTCGCCGTCAGGCATCGACGCGGCGGCGGTGGAGTCGGTGACGCAGTACAGGCCGGGGATCGCGCGCAGCGCCGCACGCACCGCGCCCGGGTGCACGTGCAGCAGGTCGGGGATCAGCTCGGCGCGCTCGGCGTGCGCCAGCGCCGCGCCAGCCATGCCCGGCGCGCGGTGGTGCAGCCCGCTCATCGCGTTGAACAGGTGCGTGAAGCCGGCCGCGCCCTGCGCCAGCGCGGCGCAGGCCTGCTCGTAGCTGGCATTGCCGTGGCCGAGCTGCACCCGGATGCCCGCGGCCACCAGCGCGACGATCGCCTCCATCGCGCCGGGCAGTTCCGGCGCCAGCGTCACCACGCGCAGCGGCGCGATCGCCTGCAGCGCGAGGATCTCGTCGGCCGACGGCAGCACGGCCTGCGGCGGCTGCGCGCCGAGCCGGTCCGGGCTGATGTAGGGGCCTTCCAGATGCACGCCGAGCACGCGCGCGGCCCCGGGCGTGCGCGCGCGGCAGGCCGGCGCGATGCCGGCCAGCGCGGCGCGCACGCGCGCCAACGGTGCGGTCATCGTGGTGGCCAGCAGCGCGGTGGTGCCGTGGCGCCGGTGCGTGCGCGCCACCACGTCCAGCGCCGCCGGATCGTCGGCGGCCTGCATCGTGTCGGCGCCGCCGCCGCCGTGCACATGCAGGTCGACGAATCCGGGCAGCACCAGCGGCAGCGCGGCGTCGCGCCAGGCGTCGCCGGGCAGCGGTGTGCCCTCCACCGCCGCGATCCGCTCGCCGTCGACCACGATGCGGCCGCGCAGCACGCCCCCGGGCGCGACCACGAGGCCTTCGACGACGCGTCGCGCGGCGCTCACGGGCGCTGGCGCCCCGCGGCGTGCAGCGGCCGCGGGCTGGGCTCGGCGAAGTAGAACCACTCGTGCCCCGGCAGCGCCGATTCGTCGGGGAACACGATGCGGCCGGCGCGCGGCGCGCGCCAGACGCTGCCGTCGGCGCGCTCGGCCACCGGCTCGCCGGCGGCCACCGCGTCGAAGCTGGCCCAGGGGCGCACGAAGCGGTCGCGCGCGTCGTCGCGGTCGACCACCGTGGCCAGCTGCAGCCGCTCGAAGCGGCGCGCCGGTGGCGCCAGCGGCAGCGGCGCCAGGCCGAGCAGCGCCACCGCCTGGTGGATGGCGCGGTGGCCGACGTCCGGCGCGGCGGGGTCGTCGTGGCTGCCGCATTCCAGCGTGACGCCGTAGCCGCCCTGCGAGCGCATGTACTCGGTGGTGCCGATGCCGTAGCTCGCGTCGCCGTCCTCGCCGCCCTCGCCGGCGGGCACGCCGCGCGCGCGGCGCCGCGCCACGCCGGCGGCGTAGGCCGTCATCCAGCCGTCGACGACGCGCGTCGGGCCCAGGTGCGCGGCCAGGCGCGCCTCGGCCGCTGCGTGCGCGAAAGGCTCCAGCGGGCCGTCGTTGTCGGCCGGGCCGCGCAGGATGAAGGGCTCGCCGCGGCCGCGGAAGGAATGCAGGTCGAGCAGCACGTCGTGCGCCGCGAGCCACGGGCACAGCAGGTTGGCGATGCGGTCCTCGAACTCGCGCGGCGCGGCGCTGGGCAGCAGGCGGCGGTTGAGGTTGCGCTGCCCCATGCGGGTGCCCTGCGCATAGGCCAGCGGGTTGGCCACCGGCACCAGGGTCAGCGCGCCGCGCCGCACCTGCCAGCGCCCGGCGTCGAGTTCGACGCGCACGCGCTCGATCGCGCGCGTGCCGCAGGTCTCGTTGCCATGCACGGCGCCGAGCACGATCAGGCGCGGGCCGGGTTCGAGGCCGGCGTAGTGGTGGGCTTGAAGCATCGGTGTCGTCGGCACGGTGGAAGACGTCATTGCAGCACGTCCTGCTCCAGCGTCAGCGTGCCGGCCGCCGCGTCGAGCGTGGCCTGCACGCCCAGCGGCAGCGGGCGGTTCGGCCGCCCGTGGCCGGCGGGCCAGCCGGCCAGCACCGGCCGGCCGGTGGCCTGCAGGTGCTCACGCAGCACGGGGCCTGCGTCGGCCGCGCCGCTGAAGCGGCCCACCACGAAGCCCGCCGCCGCATCGAGCGCGCCGGCCAGGCGCAGCTGCAGCAGCAGCCGGTCCACGCGGTAGGGCGGCTCGTCGATGTCCTCCAGGAACAGCAGCGCGCCGCGCAGGTCGGGCGCCCACGGCGTGCCCTGCAGCGCCGCCAGCAGGCACAGGTTGCCGCCGACGAGGCGCCCACGCGCGGTGCCCGGCACGCGCCACGCGTCGGCGGCGAGCGCGGGCGCCAGCACCGTGCCGCGCGGCAGCGGCTGCATCAGGCTGGCGAACAGCGCGTCGGCATCGTCGCGCGCCGCGTCGTCGAGCAGGTCCGACGCGGGCATCGGCGCGTGCCAGCCCGGCAGGCCGGCGCGGTCGCGCAGCGCGTGCAGCGCGGTGGCGTCGCTGTAGCCGAGAAAGGGCTTGTGCGCCGCCGCGCGCAGCACGTCGGGGTCGATGGCGGGCAGCAGGCGCAGGCTGCCGTGGCCGCCGCGCAGGCACCACACCGCCTGCACCTCGGCGTCGGCGAAGGCGGCGTGCAGGTCGGCGCTGCGCTGCGCGTCGGGCGCGGCCAGGAAGTCGTGGTGCGGATGCGTCGCGTGGCAGCCGGGAAACAGCCGCGCGCGCAGGCCGTGGCGCGCCAGCAGCGCAGGCACGCGGTCGGCCTGGCCCGGCGCCGCCGGCCCCGAGGGCGCGACGATGCCCACGAGGTCGCCCGCGCGCAGGTGGCGTTGCGTCGGCAGGCTCATCGCGGTGCCGACAGCACGGCCCAGGTGTCGCCGTCGGCGGCGTCGAGCAGCCGCGCGGCCTGCGCCACGTCCACGTCGCGGTCGATCGCGACGATGGCGGTCTTGACGTGCCAGCCGCACTGCGCGAGCACGTCGCGCGCGCGCTCGGGGGTGCAGCCGGTGGCCAGCACGGTCAGGCGCTCGGCGCGCGCGATCAGCTTGGCGTTGCTCGCGCGCAGGTCCACCATCAGGTTGCCGAACACCTTGTGCAGCCGCACCATCAGCGCGCTGCTCAGCGTGTTGAGCGCGATCTTCTGCGCCGTGCCGGCCTTCAGCCGGGTGGAGCCCGAGATCACCTCGGCGCCCGTGTCCAGCGTGATGCCCACCTCGGCCGCGGCGGCCAGCGGCGAGCCGGGGTTGCTGGCGATGCCGATGGTCAGTGCGCCGCAGGCCCGCGCATGCTGCAGCGCGCCCAGCACGTAGGGCGTGCGGCCCGATGCGGCCACGCAGATCACCACGTCGTGCTCGGCCGGGCCCAGGCGGTGCAGGTCCTCGGCGGCCTGCGACGCGTCGTCCTCGGCGCCTTCCACCGCCACGTACATCGCCGGGTCGCCGCCGGCCATCAGCGCGCGCGCGCGCTCGGCCGGCCAGCCGAAGGTGGGGCCCAGCTCCACCGCGTCGAGCACGCCCAGGCGCCCGCTGGTGCCGGCGCCGACGTAGATCAGGCGCCCGCCGGCGCGCAGGCGCGGCAGCGCGGCGTCCACCGCGCGCGCGATGTCGGGCACCGCGGCGCGCACGGCGGCGGCGGCCAGCGCCTGGTCGTCGACGAAGGCCGCCACGAGATCGGGCGTGGCGTAGCGGTCCAGCCGCGGGTGGCGCGCGTCGGCGTTCTCGGTCCCGGGAGTCGGCGGCTCGTCACGCATGGGCGCATCCTGCCGCAAACCGCGCGCGCCGGTCGTGACCGGATGCCGCGGCCGGGATTCAGGGCGCGCCGTCGGCCAGCCACTGCACGAGGCGGGCCGAGTCCTCGGCGCTCAGCCGCTCGTGCGCGTTGACATGGTCGGCGATGGCGCCCGTGCGCAGCTTCTCGGCGCGGTCGCGCAGGGCGTCGGGCTGCGCCTTCAGCGGCGCATAGCGCTCGGCCAGCTGCGCGAAGGTGGCCACGTTCTTCTTCGGCGTGCGGTTGGAGTGGCAGCCGAGGCAGCCCTTGTCGGCCGCGAGCTGGGCGTCGGCTCGCGCCGGCAGGCTGCCGCCCAGCATGACGAAGGCCGCCACGAGGGCGGCCAGGCAAGTCCGGCCCGAAGGCCCGCGGGTCAGGGGCATGAGCCGATCTGACCACGGCGGCCGGCGACCGGCCCTGCGCCGGCGCAAGGGCGGCGCCCGCGCAGCCGCGTCAGAAGCTTTCCCAGTCGTCGTTGCCGGCCTTGGCCAGGTCGGGCGGCGGGGGGCTGGCGGCCGGCGTCTTGTCGCGCGCCTCGCCGAAGGCCGGGCGCGTGACGTTGGTGGCGCGGTTGGGGCCGCGCCGCTCGACCGCCGGCTTGCCCGGGGACGCAGCGGCGGGCGCGGCGGCGGCCGTGGCCGGCGCGGGCGCGGGCGCAGGACGTGCCACCGGGGCGGGCGCGGCCGACACCACGGCACGGTGCGCATCGTGGGCCAGCTTGAACACGGCCACGGCCTGCAGCAGCTCGCCGGCCTGCTTGCGCATGCTCTCGGCGGCGGCGGCACTCTGCTCCACCAGCGCGGCGTTCTGCTGCGTGGCCTGGTCCATCTGGGCGACGGCCTGGCCCACCTGCGACACGCCGCTGCTCTGCTCGCTGCTGGCCGAGCTGATCTCGCCCACGATGTCGGTCACGCGCTGGATCGACTTGACGATCTCGTCCATCGTCACGCCGGCGCGGTCCACCAGGGCGGTGCCGGTCTCCACGCGCTCGACGCTGGCCGTGATCAGGCCCTTGATCTCCTTGGCGGCCTCGGCGCTGCGCTGCGCCAGGCTGCGCACCTCGCCGGCCACGACGGCGAAGCCGCGGCCCTGCTCGCCGGCGCGCGCGGCCTCGACCGCGGCGTTGAGCGCGAGGATATTGGTCTGGAACGCGATCGCATCGATGGTGCCGATGATGTCGCCGATCTTGCGCGACGCGTCCTGGATGCCCTTCATGGTCTGCACGACCTGGCCCACCACCTCGCCGCCCTGCACCGCCACCTGCGACGCGCCGCGCGCGAGCTGGTTGGCCTGCTGGGCGTTGTCGGCGTTGTTGCGCACGGTCGAGCCCAGCTCGTCCATCGTGGCAGCGGTCTGCTGCAGCGCGGCAGCCTGCTGCTCGGTGCGGCGCGACAGGTCCTGGTTGCCGTCGGCGATCTGGGCGCTGGCGGTGGCCACGTTCTCGGAGCCGGCACGCACGCTGCTCACGGCGCGGGCCAGGCTCTCCTGCATCGCGTGCAGCTGCGCCATCAGGCTGGTCCGGTCGCCCGGGCGCAGCGCGATGGGCGTGCTCAGGTCGCCCGCGGCCACGGCGCGCGCCACGTCGGCCGCGCGGGCGGGCTCGCCGCCGAGCTGGCCGAGCAGGCGCCGGCTGTACAGCCACGCCATCACGAAACCGAAGCCCAGGCTCAGGGCCACCAGCCCCGCCAGCGCCTTGATCGCCAGCGTGTAGATCGTCTCGGTGCGGGCGGCGGACTCTTGGCCGTCCTCGAGCAGGTGCTTCCACAGCACGTCGATCGCGGCCAGCACCTCGTCGCCGGCCGTGGCGGCGGCGCCGTCGCTGACGTCGGCGGCGTCGGCCTGGCTGCCTTCGCGGCCGAACTTCACCACCTTCTGCTGCCAGCCCTTGTACTCCCCCCAGGCCTTGGCCATCTTCTCCAGCCGCGGCCGATCCTCGTCGTCGGCCAGCTTGCCCAGGCCGTCGACCGAGGCCTGGAAGGCCTTGGCCGCCTCGGCCATCTTGTCCTCGTACTCGGACAGGTAGGACTTGTCGGTGGCGCGGCTGTGCTTCTGCTCGAAGGTGCGCGACTCCAGCACCGCGGTGCGGGCGCCGGCCAGGAAGCTCACTGCGGGCAGGCTCTTGTCGGCCAGCGACCGGGCCTCGACATGGACGCGCTGCAGTCCGACCAGCCCGACCGCGCCGACGATGGCCGTCAGCGCCAGGATCAGGCCGAACGCGCCGAACAGCTGCGCGCGGGTGCTGAGAGCGGACACAAGCCGCCCGATGCCAGGGATTGTTTTCATGGGGAGCGCTTTCGATCAGGGCGCAGCCGCCACGAAGGCGGCCGCGGAATGGCGGACCGGCTTACTTCTTGTGGCCGATGTAGGTCACGCCGATGATCTGGCCCTTGGCGTCCTTGATCGGGTTGTAGCAGGCGTCGAACGCGGTGCCGAGCACGTCGATCGGGCCGCAGTACTGCTGGCCCTTGCTCACCGCGGCATAGGCGGCATTGCGCGCGAGCTGGGTGCCCACGCCGCGCTTGCCCTCGGGCGTCAGCACGTTGGTGGACACGCGCACGAACTCGTCGCCGTCCTTGACGAACACCGTGGCGGTGGCGCTGTGCGCCTTGCGGATCGCGTCCACCACGTCGTAGTTGTTGTTGATCTTGCGGTCGCCGTAGTAGATGGCGGCCACTTCCTTGTCGCCGGCCTTGTCCTTGCCCTCCAGGCGCGGCGCGCCGATCTTGGCCAGCCGCGCATCGAGGTCGGCGATGGTGGCCTTGGGGTCGTAGGCCTGGGCCTGGGCGCCATTGGCCAGGCCCATCAGCGCGGCAGCGGCCAGCGCGAGCGGGAACTTCTTCATGTCGGGGTCCTTTCGACGGGTTGACTGACGAACGCCGGAGGCGCTGCCACGCCCGGCCGGTATGGAGGGCGCATGCCTCGGATTTTTCGGCGCGGGCGCGCCGGACTAAATGGTGAACAGACGGTAAACGGGCCGGCAGATCGCCGGAGAAGCGGGCTTCGTGGCGAAAACTGCCCGGCCGGAGTGGTTGACGCATCGATTTGGTGCGGGCACAGTCGCGCCCTCGACCTTGTTCCACTCGCCACAGGAGGCCGCCATGACCGTCAAGGACCCTGCCCGCCCCGTGGCTCGCTGCGCCCCGCGCCTGCTCTAAGCGCGCTTCCCGACGCCGTCCGGCGTGTCCGTGGGACCGTGACCGAGCCTGGTCGCGGCCACGAGCCTTCGTGAACCCTCCCGTCGCCCGCCGCGCCTTGCGGCGCGGTGCGGCTGCCCCGACCCTTTCGCGAAAGTCACGGACACCTCCATGTTCGACACGATCCATTTCGCGCGACTGCAGTCGATCGGACTGACGCCGCGCCTGCTTCAATCGATTCCCCCGCTGGCCGACGGCGACCTGCCGATGCGCGTGGCCGAGGTGCAGCGCGACAGCGTGCTGCTGCACGACGGCCAGGCCACCCACCGCGCGCGCGTGCTGGCCGCGCTGCACCACCGCCTGGCCGACGTCGACGACGCGCTGGCCGTCGGCGACTGGGTGCTGGCGCGGCGCAATGCGCTGGCCGAGTGGTGGGTGCACGAGCGCGTGCCGCCGGCCAGCCAGATCGCGCGCCGCCTGCACGACGGCCGCGACAAGGTCACGCGCGTGGTGCTGGTGGCCAACGTCGACACCGCGCTGGTGGTGATGGGCCTGGGCACGGACTTCAACCCGCGCCGGCTCGAGCGCTACCTCGCGTTCACGCGCCTGGCGCGCGTGGGTGCGGTGGTGGTGCTGACCAAGGCCGATCTCGTGGACGACGACCTGCGCGCCGCGCGCCTGCACGAGGCCATGGCGCTGGCACCGGCCGACGTGGCGGTGCTGGCGGTGGACGGCCGCACCGCGCCCGCCGCCACGGCGCTGGCGCCCTGGCTCGGGGCCGGCCAGACGCTGGTGGTGGTGGGCTCCAGCGGCGCGGGCAAGAGCACGCTGACCAACACCCTGGCTGGCCGCGAGCTGCAGACCACCGGCGCCACGCGCGAGGGCGACGGGCGCGGGCGCCACACCACCACCGTGCGCACGCTGCACCCGCTGCCCGGCGGCGCCTGCCTCATCGACACGCCGGGCCTGCGCACGCTGCGCCTGGACGCCGACGCTGCCGACGTGGTGCAGGCCTTCGACGACATCGCGAGCCTGGCCGGCGCCTGCCGCTTCCGCGACTGCCGCCACGAGGACGAGCCCGGTTGCGCGGTGCGCGACGCGCTGCCCGCGGCGCGGCTGAAGAACTTCCACAAGCTGCAGCGCGAGGCCGAGCGCGACGCGATGAGCGCGCTCGAACGTCAGGCGATGGTGGCGCGCTGGAAGGTGCGCAGCCGGGCCGGCCGGGCGCGGGCGCGGCAGAAGAAGGAGGTCTAGCCCCCGGCTTCGGGCGTCGACCGGGAGCGCCGGACGCCGCGCGCGCCGCTAGGATGCGCGGGCCGTGACACCCCGCCCGCCTCCGCCCCCGGCCCTGTCGCCGCTCGACCCGCGCGCGCGGCCGGCCGACGGCCTGGTGGTGGACCAGTTGGGCCCGGTGGCGTCGCTGGCCTTCAGCCTGCTCGGCCTGGGCCTGGGCGCGCTGCTGGTGGCGGGAACCCTTCTGCACGCGACGATGCTGCCGGTGCCGCAGGACCTGACGGGCGCGCGCCTGGTGCTTGGGGCGATGCTGTGCGCGGGCGGCGCCGTCGCGCTGTGGCTGCACCGGGCCGACCGCGTCGCAGCCAGCCTGAGCACCATGCTGCTCACCACGTCGTGTGGCGTGCTGGTCCATGGGTGGCTCAGCGGCCAGGGCATCCACAGCCCGGCCGTGATCGCGCTGGCGCTGTTCATCGGGTTGTCCGGGTCGGTGCTCGGGCCGCGCGTGGCCACCGGACTGCTCGTGCTGTATGCCGCCGTGCTCGGGGCCCTGGCCTACGGCGAGTTCAGCGGCCTGCTGCTCGGCCGCGCCTCGGCCGCGGCCTTGGACAGCCCAAGCCGCGCTTTCGGCCTGGTCTTCGTCGGCGGCGCCGGCTGGGCCGTGGCGCTGGTGATGCATCGGGTGCTCAACCAGGCGCTGCACGCCGCGCGCAGCGAGCAGGGCCGGCTGGCGGACCTGCTGCGCATCGGCAGCGACTGGGCCTGGCGCCTGGACAGCCGCGGGCGCCTGATCCACCTGTCCGACTCGTTCGAGGTGCGCACCGGCCGCGCGCGCGACGAATTCATGAAGCTGGGCCTGCCGGGCGGACCGCAGGCCGAGCAGCCCTCGCTCGACGAGCTGCGCGAGACGCTGCGCCGCCGCGAGCCGTTCCGCGACGTGCAGTGGAACGTGCGCTTCGCCGACGGCACGCTGCTGCACATGCGCTCCAGCGGCGAGCCCATCACGGACGCGGTGGGCAAGCACGGCGGCTGGTGGGGCATCAGCCGCGACGTGACGGCCGAGCTGGCCGCGGCGCGCGCCACGACCCAGGAGCGCGACCTCGCCGACCGCCTGTTCCGGGTCAGCCCCGACGCGCTCAGCGTGGTGGATCTCGCCAGCGGCCGGGTGCTGCTGGCCAACGCGGCCTTCGTCGCGCTGGCCGGGCGCCGCCACGACGAGGTGATCGGCCGCAGCGGACGCGAGCTGGGCCTGTGGAAGGACCCGCAGGAAGACCTGCGCATGGCCACCGCGCTGGCGGCCGGCGGCGGCACGCTGCGCGACTGGCGCACCACGGTGCTCACCCCCGACGGCGCCGAGCGCGAGGTGCAGGTCTCGGCGGCCGCCTTCGAGCGCGACGGCCGGCCGGTGGCGGTGATCGGCGCCCGCGACGTGACCGAGGCCGAGCGCGCGCGGCGCGAGGCCGACGCGATCCTGGACAACGCCAGCGTGGGCATCGCGCTGGTGCGCGACAGGCACTTCGAGCGCGTGAACCCGACCTTCGAGCTGATGCTCGGCCGCCCCGCAGGCTCGCTGGCGGGGCAGTCCAGCCGCGTGCTTTTCCCGGCCGCCGACCGCTACCAGCAGTTCATCGACCAGGCCGACGCGGCGCACCTGCGCGGCGAGACCTTCGACGTCGAACGCGAGGTGCCGCATGCCGACGGCCGCCGCGTGCTGGTGCGGGTGCGCAGCCGCGCGGTGGACCCGCGGCAACCGCGCGAAGGCGGCACGATCTGGATCCTGGAGGACATCACCGAGCGCCGCCGCGCCGAGACCGAGCTGGCGCTGGCCAAACAGCAGGCCGAGGCGGCCAGCCTGGCCAAGAGCGCGTTCCTGGCGACGATGAGCCACGAGATCCGCACCCCGCTCAACGGCGTGCTGGGCCTGGCGCGGCTGCTGCAGGACGAGCGCGACGCGCGGCGCAGCCAGGACTACCTGCAGCACCTGGTGGTGGCCGCCGAGGGGCTGGCCGGGCTGGTGTCCGACGTGCTGGACCTGTCCAAGATCGAGGCCGGGCACGTGGTGCTGGAGCACATCGGCTTCGACCTGCACGAGCTGGTGACGAGCGCCTTCCACACCTTCGCGCCGCTGGGCCGAGAGCGCGGCCTGACGATGGACTGCCGCATCGCGCCGGGCGTGCCGCGCGACGTGCATGGCGACCCGGGGCGGGTGCGCCAGATCGTCTCCAACTACCTGAACAACGCGCTCAAGTTTACCCCGCGCGGCCGCATCGAGCTGACCTGCGAGCCGGGCGACGACGGCCTCGTGCGCATCGCCGTCACCGACACCGGCATCGGCATCGAGGCGGCGGCGCGCGACCGGCTGTTCCAGCCGTTCTCGCAGGCCGACAGCTCGACCACGAGGCGCTTCGGCGGTACCGGCCTGGGCCTGTCGATCTGCCGCGAGCTGGCGGTGCTGATGGGCGGGCGCGTCGGCGCGGCCAGCGAACAGGGCCGCGGCAGCCGCTTCTGGGTCGAGCTGCCGCTGGTGCGCGCCGAAGGTGCCCCTTTGCAGATGCCGCGTCAGCACGAGTCGGCGCGCGCGCTGAACGGGCTGACGGTGCTGGTGGCCGAGGACAACCCGGTCAACATGCTGATCGTGCGGGCGCTGCTCGAGCGCCTGGGCGCCGCGGTGATCGAGGCCGACAACGGCGAGGCCGCGGTGCGCCAGGCGCGCGAGGCGATGCCGCGCCCGGACGCCGTGCTGATGGACCTGCACATGCCGGTGCGCGACGGCCTGGCCGCGGCACGCGAGCTGCGCGCGGACCCGGCCACGGCGGCGCTGCCGCTCATCGCGCTGTCGGCCGCGGTGCTCGAGCAGGAACGGCAGGAAGCGCGCGCCGCGGGCCTGACCGAGTTCCTCGCCAAGCCGGTGTCCGAAACCGACCTGCTGCGGGTGCTGGCGCCCCTGGCAGCCGCGCGCCGCAGCGTGCCGTCGACCTGAGCGGCCGGCCACACGCCGCGCGGGGCCGTCCTAGGTCTGCACCGACAGCGTCACCGCCCCTTCGGACCAGGCGCGCTCGAAGTCGGTCTCGGCGCGCTGCAGCGCGCCGGGGGCGTCGGCCACGCTGCGCAGGCCCACGGCGCGCCGCCGGCCCTGGCTCTTGGCGGTGTACAGCGCCATGTCGGCCAGGTTCAGCGCCCGCTCCCAGCCGATCGGTTCGGCGCGCGGCGGCAACGGGAACGCCGCATGGCCGACCGACACCGTGACCGGCAGCGAGCGGCCGTCGGCCAGGCGCACCGGGGACTCGCCCACGGCGCGCAGCAGGCGCAGCGCCAGGTCCTCCAGCGCCGCGCCCGCGATGTCGGGCGCCACCACGAGGAACTCCTCGCCGCCCCAGCGCACCAGCAGGTCGCCGGTGCGCACCGCCGCCTGCAGCCGTCGCGCCACCTCGACCAGCACCTGGTCGCCCGCGGCATGGCCCTGGTCGTCGTTGACGCGCTTGAAGTGGTCCACGTCCACCAGCAGCAGCGCGCCACGGAAGCCGCCCTCGCCGCTGCTCATCGCGTCCAGCCGCTGCTGGCCGCAGCGCCGGTTCGCGCTGCCGGTGAGCGGGTCGATCTCGCTTTGCTCGCGCAGCCGGGCCTGGCTGCGCTCGAGCGAGCGCTGCGTGGCCTGCACGCGCCGCAGCAGCACGCCCACCAGCAGGGCTGCTGCCGCCACCACCGCCGCGGCCACCACCCACAGGCGCTGCGTCAGCGCCTGGTTGTGCAGCTCGGACGCGGCGATGGCGTTGTCGCGCGCGGCCAGCTCGATGCGCCGCTGGTCGCTGTCGCGGTCGTAGCGCACGCGCAGGCTGCGCTCGGCGCCCTCGCGCTGCGCCGCCATGATGCGGTCGTTGAGGGCGCGCTCGCGGTGGAACAGGTCGAGTGCGGCGCGCGGCTGGCCGGCGTCGGCCAGCGCGTCGGCCACCTCGCGCAGCGCCCCGGCCTGCTCGCCCAGCGTGCCTTCGCTGGCCCACAGCTCGAGCATGCGCTCGGCCTGTACACGGGCCTCGGCGGCGCGGCCGAGCCCGATCAGCGCCAGCGCGCCGTTGTGCATCAGCGTGCGCTCGACGCGGCGGTCGTCGTGGCGGCGCACCGCGGGCAGCGCGCGCTGCACCGCCGCCAGGGCGTCGGCCGGCCGGCCGCGGCGCAGCATCAGGTCCGACAGGTTGGTCAGCGCCAGGGCCTCGAGCCGGGGCGAGGCCGCGGCCTGCGCTTGCTGCAGGGCGTCGCGCACGGCGCGGTCGAGCGCGGCGGCGTCGTCCAGCGCCGCCGCCGCTCGCGCCGCCAGCAGCGACAGGCGGGCCTGCACGTCGGGGCGTCCGGCGCCGCGCAGCGTCCGCTCGGCCCGGGCGAAGTCGCGCCGCGACGCGTCGCCGTCGCCGCGCAGCGCCTGCAGCCAGCCCAGCGTGCCCAGCGACCGGGCCAGCGGGCCCGGGTCCGCGCCGGCTTCGGCCAGGGCCAGCGCGGCGCCGGCGCGCACCCCGGCCTCGGCCAGGTCGCCGTCGTCGGCAGCCAGCCGCGCCAGCAGCAGCAGCGCGGTCACGCCGCCATGCCGGTCGCAGCCATCCTCGTCACCGGCCTGGCACAGCCGGGTGTAGGCGTCAGCGGCCAGCTGGGCATGGGTGGCCGCCTGCACCGAGGGGCCCCGCTGCTCGGCCTGCAGCGCACGCGCCAGGTGCGCGTCGGCCGCGGCCAGCGGCTGCAGCGCGGCCGGCAGGGCCTGCAGGCCCTGCAGCGCCTGCTCGAACTCGGCACCGTGGCCGCTGCGCGCCGCAACCCAGGCGCGCGTGCGCAGCCACAGCCGGGCCCGCGGCGGCGTCGACGCGTCGGCCCGGCGCAGCGCGGCCTGGGCGAGGTCGGGCCGGTCATAGCCCACGCGCAGCCAGTGCTCGGCCTGCTGGACGGGAGTCGTCGGCGCCGGCGACGCGGCCGCCGGAGGCGGCGCTGTCGTGCGCGGCGACGCCACGGCCACCGCGCACGACAGCAGCGCGACCCCGGCCACGCCGGCAAGCAGCGCCCTCATGCGGCCCGCCTTTCGCGCCACGGCGGCGGGCCCACGATGCCGACGAGTTCGGCACGGCCGTCGCGCCACGCGGCTTCGAGTTCGCGGCCGACCGCGGCCAGTGCCGCCTCGTCGGCGGCGTCGGCGCGACGCACGCCGTAGGCGCGGTGCCGGCCGTGGGCCTTGGCGAGGTACATCGCGGTGTCCACCAGTTCCAGCGCCAGCTCCCACGGCGGGCTCCAGGTCGCCGGAGCGAGCGGGAAGCAGGCGAAGCCGATCGACGCGGTGACCGGCACGCGGACGCTGCCCACGGCCACCGGCTCGTCGGCCAGCGACGCCAGCAGCCGCGCCGCCAGCGCCTCGGCCTCCTGCGGGTCGGCGCCGGCCACGCGCACGAGGAACTCCTCGCCGCCCCAGCGCACGACGAGGTCGTCCTCGCGCAGCACGGCGCGCAGGCGGCGCGCCAGTTCCACCAGCACGGCGTCGCCGGCGGCGTGGCCGTGGCGGTCGTTGATCTGCTTGAAGTGGTCCACGTCGATCAGCATCAGCGTGCCTTCGAGGCGACCCTGGCCGGCGCGCATCGCGGCCTGGAAGTGGCGCCGGTTGGCCAGGCCGGTGAGCGCGTCGCGGCGCGACAGCTGCGCGAGCTGGGCATTGGTGTGCGCCAGCATCCGGTTGCCCGCGCTCAGGCGGCGCAGCAGCAGCACGCCCAGCGCCGCCACCAGCGCGCCGAACAGCGCACCGCCCGCCCAGAGCCACTGCTCGAGCTGGCGTGCCACCAGCTGCGAGCGCTGGTAGCGGCCGTCGCGTTCCAGCAGCTCCAGCTCGCGCCGGCGCTGCTCGTGCTCGAAGGCCTCCTGCAGCTCGGCGAGGTTGCGCTGCTGGTCGCGCTGGAACAGCTCCTGCGATCGACGGCGGTGCTCGCGGAAGGCGGCATAGGCCTCGGCGGCGTGACCCGCGCGCTCCAGGTAGTGGCCGAGCTCGTCGTACATCGACACCTGCGAGGCCAGGGCGCCGCTCTTCTCGTCGATCTCCATCGACGCGCGCACCAGGCGCAGGCCCTCGTCCTTGTGCCCGAGCATGATCTTGGCCAGCCCGATGTTGGCCAGCGCCACCGACTCGGACGTCGGGTCGTGCAGCGACCGCGCCAGCGGCAGTGCCGCCTGCGCATGCTCGATCGCCTGCCGGTAGTGGCCCTGGCGCAGCGACAGGTCGGCGAGGTTGGCCATCGACAGCACCTCGTCGCGGCGCGAGCCCGCCTGGCGCGCGTGGTCGAGCGCGGCCAGCATCGCATCGCGCTCGGGCGCCGAGATCGCGGTGCGCTCCTCCTGCACCAGCAGGATCGACAGGTTGTTGTGCAGCACGGACAGCGCGCGGTGGTCGCCCGAGGCCTGCGCCAGCGCCATGCCGCTGGCCATCAGCTCGCGCGCGCGGGCGCTCTCGCCGGCGTCGTGCAGGGTCATCGCCAGCGACGAGCGCAGCTCGGCGCGCATCCAGTCGGGCGCCGGCAGCGCATCGGCCAGCGCGATGGCCTCCTGGTAGCGGCGCACCGCGGGCTCGGACTTGCCGCCCTGATCGAGCAGCGACGCGTGCTGCATCACGAAGCGCAGCCGCAGCGCCGGTGGCAGGTCCGCCTCGCGCTGGCGGGCCAGGGCGTCGACCAGCAGCCGCTCGGCCCGGCCCACCGGCCCGTGGCGGCGCAGCCACTGCGCGCGCACCGCGTCGGCCGCGGTGCGGGCCCATTGCATCGCCGGCGTGGCCACCGGGCCGGCCTCGCCGAGGCGGCGCAGCGTCTCCAGCGTGCCTTCCATCGCCGCCTGCCGCAGCAGCGTCACCTGCAGGCCGCCGATCACGAGCAGGGCCTCCACGTCGGCGGCGGGATCGCCGGCCAGGCGCGGCCGCAGCGCCTCCAGCAGCGGCAGCACCTCTTCCGGCTGGGCACGCGAGCGCTGCACCAGCGCCGCCAGCTCGGCCCGGGCGGACGGCTCGGCAGCGACGGCGGAAGCGGCCGGCTCATGCCCGGCCCGGGCCGTGCCCGGCGCGGCCAGCAAGGCGGCGACGCAGCACGCGCCCAGGAACGCGGACCGGAGTCCGGACGGGAGCACGGACAGGAGGGCGCGGCCGGCGGGACGGGCCTCGGGGTTCATGAAGGAGCTATCGGCCGGAAGGGCGGCGGGCGGCGTGAGGACTTCACGGCCCGGGGCGGTGCGTTCGGCGCGGGCGGCGGGGCCTGCAGGGCACGTCCGGAAAAAAGTCGGGGAGCGGGACGTTGGTTTGGCGCCGGAGCGCTCTCCTCACCAGCGCCGCGCCCGCTCCCCTCTGGACGTCAACCTCGGGTCCGAAAACGCAACGACATCGGGCGCGGCGTCAGCCGCGCTTGAAGAAGAAGCACAGCTGCGCCGGGGCGTGACCCGACTGCAGCACGCGCGCCGAGGCGGGCGCGGCCTTGGCCGTGGACGGCCGCTGCGGCGCGGCCTGGGCCACGGCGGCCGCCGCGGCCATGGCGGCGACGGCGGACTTGGCGATGGGGCGGGACTGAAGGACCATGGCGGGCTCCTCGCGGCTCAGGCGGCCGGCCGGCCGGCACGCAGCGGCTCGTCGGCGGCCAGGGCCAGCGCGGCGCGCTCGATCCAGTCGTCGACGCTGGCGCCGGAGGGCAGGCGCGTGCCCGACGACAGGCGCAGCAGCGACGAGGCGCCACCGGGGGTGCGGGCGCCGGCCGGGCGCAGGCGGGCCAGCGGCATCGGGCGGGACAGAGCGTGCTTGGTCATGGTGCTGTTCTCCTCGTGCCGCGACACACGAGAACGTGTCGCGGGCCCGCGTGAGAACGCAGATTCCATGCCATGGCCGGCGGGGTCACGCAGTGTGCAGTCGGTCACGACGCGCGGCCGCGGCGCCTGCACGCCGCGTCGGTCGGCCAACCTCGCGTTACAACGCGGCCGCGGCTGGGCAGCGGCCCTCAGGCCGCCTGGTAACCCCGCGGCACCGCTGCAAGCAGACGTTGCGTGTAGGCCTCGCGCGGCGCGGCGAGGATCTGCTCCGCGCCGGCCTGCTCCACCACCACGCCGTCCTTCATCACCAGCACCTCGTCGCTGATGAAGCGCACCACCGCCAGGTCATGGCTGATGAACACGTAGGCCAGGCCGAGCTCGTCCTGCAGGTCCTTCAGCAGGTTGAGCACCTGCGCCTGCACCGACACGTCCAGCGCCGACACCGCCTCGTCCAGCACCAGCACCTCGGGGTCGAGCGTCAGCGCGCGTGCGATGGCGATGCGCTGGCGCTGGCCGCCGGAGAACTCGTGCGGGTACTTGCCGAAGGCGCTGGCCGGCATGCCGACCTTGTCCAGCAGCGAGCGGGCGCGCGCCTCGCGCGCGGCGAGGTCGGCGCCGATGCCGTGGATGGCCATCGGCTCGACCAGGGTCTGGCCGATGGTGAAGCGCGGGTTCAGGCTGGCGTACGGGTTCTGGAACACCACCTGGATGCGGCGCCGGATCGGCTGGCGCTCGCGGTCGGACAGCGCCAGCAGGTTGCGCCCGTCGAACAGCACCTCGCCCTGCACCGGGCCCGAGTTGGGCTCGTGCAGGCGCAGCAGCGTCAGGCCCATCGTGGTCTTGCCCGAGCCGGACTCGCCCACCACGCCCAGCGTGTGACCCCGGCGCAGCTGGAAGTTCACGTTCTGCACCGCCTTGAACTCGCGCCGGCCGAACAGGCCCTGCTTGATCCAGAAGCTCTTGGACAGCGACTTCACCTCGATGACGACCGGCGCGGCCGGGTCCTTGGGCTTGGCCTCGGCACGCGCGGCGCGGCCGGCGATGTGGTCGTCGATGACGGTCAGGCGCGCCGGGTTGTGCGCGAGGCTCGGCCGGCAGGCCAGCAGCGCCTGGGTGTAGGCGTCCTTCGGGCGGGCGAAGATCTCGGCCACCGGGCCCTGCTCGCGCAGGACGCCGTGGCGCATCACCAGCACCTCGTCGGCGATCTCGCCGACCACGCCCAGGTCGTGGCTGATGAACAGCACGCTCATGCGGTGCTTGCGCTGGATCTCGGCGATCAGCTCGAGGATCTGGCGCTGGATGGTGACGTCCAGCGCGGTGGTCGGCTCGTCGGCGATCAGCAGCTTGGGCTCGCAGGCCAGCGCCATGGCGATCATCACGCGCTGCTGCTGGCCGCCGGACAGCTCGTGCGGATAGGCCGACAGCCGGCGCTTCGGCTCGGGCATGCCCACTTCCACCAGCGCCTGCTCCGCGCGCTCGAGCGCCGCCTTGCGCGACAGCTTCAGGTGCTTGACGAGCGGCTCGCACAGCTGGTCACCGACCGTGAACACCGGGTTCAGCGAGGTCATCGGGTCCTGGAACACGCAGGCGATGTCCTTGCCGCGCAGGTGCTGCAGCTCGGCCAGCGGGGTCTGGAGCAGGTCCTTGCCCTGCCACAGGATGCGGCCGCTGCGCTCGGCGTTGTCGGGCAGCAGGTTCAGGATCGACATCGCGGTGACGCTCTTGCCCGACCCCGACTCGCCCACCAGCGCCATGGTGCGGTTCTCGGCAATGTCGAACGACACCCCGCGCACGGCTTCCGCCCGCTGGACGACCCCGCCCACCTTGCCCATGCGGAACGCCACCCGCAGGTCCTGGATGCTCAGCAACATAGACAACCTTCAGACGAAAGACACAGCACCGCAGACCCCGGGTGCCCACTCAGCAGACGCCGCGGATCCGGCTCAGCCGGTCCGCCGGCGTCGCCCCCCCGGGGGGGAGCGGCGAAGCCGCAACGGGGGGGGGTCACTCCAACCCCCGCAGCTTCGGATCCAGCGCGTCGCGCAGCGCGTCCGTCATCAGCGAGAACGCCGTGACGAACACCGCCATGAAGGCCGTGGCCGCAGCCAGCTGCCACCAGTGGCCGAGGATCAGCTCGCTCTGCGCCTCGGCCAGCATCGTGCCCCAGGACACGTCGTCCACGCCGACGCCCAGGCCCAGGTAGGACAGGATCACCTCGGCCTTGATGAAGCCCACCACCAGCAGGCTCATGCGCACCAGCACCACGTGGCTGATGTTGGGCAGGATGTGCACGAAGATGCGGCTCCAGACGCTGGCGCCGATGGCCTCGGCGGCGCGCACGTAGTCGCGGCTGCGGTGCTTGATGAACTCGGAGCGCACCTGCCGGTACAGGCCCGACCAGCCGGTCAGGCCCAGGATCAGCACCACGGTGGAGATGCCGCGGCCGAACACCGCCGCGAAGGCGAAGATCAGCAGGATGCCGGGGATGGCCTCGAACACGTTGTAGAGCCATTCGAGGAAGTCGCCGATCTTGCCGCCGAAGTAGCCCGACAGCGCGCCCAGCAGCGTGCCGATGGCGGTGGCCACCAGCGCGGCCATCACGCCGACGAAGACCGAGATCTGCGTGCCCTTGATCGCCTTGGCCAGCACGTCGCGGCCGAAGCGGTCGCCGCCCATCGGCAGCGTCTCGGCCTTGACCGTGTCCTCCGTCTTGAACTTGGCGGCGCGCTCGTCCCACTCCTTGTAGCGCGGCGCCAGCGGGTCGATCGCCGACAGGTCGACGTTGGGGCCCTTGGGCACCTCGATCGCGCCGATGGCCTCGGGGGGCTTGGGGCCGATGAAGGTCGGCGCGGCGTTGGGCACGCCCACCTCCTTCTGCCACTGGCTGGCCACCACGCCGGCACCGGCCAGCGCGATCAGCAGCAGGAACAGCACCACCACCACCGAGGCGGCAAGCCCCACGCGGTCGGTACGGAAGCGGCGCCACGCGGCGTGCCAGACGCCCTCGCTGCGCTCGATGGGCGCGGCCGCCGCGCCGGGATGCACGGCCGCGCTCACTTGAGCACCACCCGCGGGTCGACCAGCTTGAAGCACAGGTCGACGATGAGGTTGATCAGCATCGTGATGAAGGCCAGGTAGACGGTGACGGCCTGGATGACGGGGTAGTCGCTGCGGTTGACCGCCAGCAGCACCTCGCGCCCCAGACCCGGGATCGAGAAGAACACCTCGATCAGGAACGAGCCGACGAAGATGCCCGGCAGCTGCAGGCCCACGTTGGTGAGGATCGGGATCATCGCGTTGCGCAGCACATGCCGGAACAGCACCGTGTTCTCGGTCAGGCCCTTGGCGCGCGCGGTGCGCACGTAGTCGTGGCCCAGCTCGTCGAGGAAGAAGCTGCGGTACAGGCGGGTCTGCGGCGCCAGGCCCACCATCACCGCCAGCAGCACCGGCAGCGGCGCGTAGGTGACGAGGTTGGTCCAGACGCTGTCGCTCCAGCCCTGCACCGGGAACCAGCCGAGCTGGAAGCCGAACAGGTACTGGCCGACGATGATGTAGACGAGGAAGCTGATCGACAGCGCCACGGTCGTCACGACCATGATCGTGCGGTCGGACAGCGAGCCGCGGCGGTAGGCCACCCACATTGCGATCGGCAGCGCCAGCAGCACGTCCAGCACCAGGATCGGGATCATGACCGTCAGCGTGGCGGGCAGCCGGGTGGCGAACAGGTTGCTCACCGCCTCGTTGGTGGCCCAGCTCTTGCCCCAGTCGAAGGTGACGATGCTCTTGAGGTAGATCCCTAGCTGCACCCACACCGGCTGGTCCAGGCCGAGCGACTGCCGGATGGCGGCGATCTGCTCCGGCGTGGCGTTCAGGCCGCCCAGGATCTCGGCGGGGTCGCCGCCGAAGTACTTGAAGAGAAAGAACACCAGCAGCACGACGCCGAACAGTGTCGGCACCATTTGCCACAGGCGCCGTATCAGATAGGCCGCCATGGTCCAGGGATTCCTTTGTCGCCCCTCGTGAGGGAGGCGCGAGTGTAGGTCGGCCGGTGCAAGCTCCGGGCCAGCGTTTGCCCCGAGACCCCCCCGCCCCGGACCCCTTCCTGCGGCACCGGCCCGCGGGGGAGCGCCCGGCAACCGCGGGTCAGACCGCAGGCCGGGCGGCGCCCGCGCCGCTAGACTGCCGCTCTTTCGACGCTGTCCCCGGGCCATGAAACCCACCCTGTTGCTGGCGCTGGCCACGAGCCTGGCGCTGGCTGCCAGCCTTGCGCTCGCCCAGAGCACACCGCCGAAGTCCGGCGCCCCGGCACCCGCCCAGGCCAAGGTGCTTCGCTATGCGTTCCCGGTCGCGGAGACCGGGTTCGACCCGGCGCAGATCACCGACCTGTACTCGCGCACGGTCACGGCCAACATCTTCGAGTCGCCGCTGACCTACGACTACCTGTCGCGGCCGGCCCGGCTCAAGCCGCAGACCGCGGCCGCGATGCCCGAGATCAGCAGCGACTTCCGCCGCTTCGTCTTCCGCATCCGCCCGGGCATCTACTTCGCCGACGACCCGGCGTTCAAGGGCGCCCGGCGCGAGCTGGTGGCGGCCGACTACGTCTACGCGATCAAGCGCTACTACGACCCGCAATACAAGAGCCCGAGCCTGTTCCTGTTCGAGAACGCCAAGCTGCTGGGCCTGTCCGAGCTGCGCCGCAAGGCCATCGCCGACAAGACGCCGTTTCCCTACGACACCGAGGTGCCGGGCCTGCGCACGCTGGACCGCTACACCTTCGAGGTGGTGCTGGCCGAGCCGGCGCCGCGCTTCGCCTTCCTGTTCGCCGACCCCAACACCACCGGCGCGGTGGCGCGCGAGGTGGTGGAGGCCTATCCCGGCAAGGCGATGGAGCATCCGGTGGGTACCGGCCCGTTCATGCTGAAGCAGTGGGTGCGCAGCGCGAGGATCGTGCTGGAGCGCAACCCGGGCTTTCGCGAGCAGCGCTACGACGAGACCGCGCCCGCGGGCGACGCACAGGCGCGCGCGGTGGCCGAGCGCATGGCGGGGCGCCGCCTGCCGATGATCGACCGCGTCGAGGTCAGCATCATCGAGGAACAGCAGCCGCGCTGGCTGGCCTTCCTGGGCGAGGAGCACGACATGCTCGAGCGCCTGCCCAACGAGTTCGCGCCGATCGCCGCGCCGAACAACCGGCTCGCGCCCAACCTGGCCAAGCGCGGCATCCAGATGGGCCGCGTGCCGCTGGTGGACGTGACGCTGGCCTACTTCGGCATGGAGCATCCGGTGGTGGGCGGCTACACGCCAGACAAGGTGGCGCTGCGCCGCGCGCTGGCGATGGCCTACGACGTGACGCGCGAGATCGAGACGCTGCGCCGCGGCCAGGCCGTGCCGGCGCAGAGCCTGATCGCCCCCCAGCTGTCCGGCTACGAGCCGGCCTGGAAGAGCGAGATGAGCGACCACGACCCGGCCCGCGCCAAGGCCCTGCTCGACCTGTTCGGCTACGTCGACCGCAACGGCGACGGCTGGCGCGACCTGCCCGACGGCAGCCCGCTGGTGCTGGAGTACTCGGCGCAGCCCGACCAGCAGTCGCGCCAGCAGCAGGAGCTGTGGAAGAAGGCGATGGACGCGATCGGCGTGAAGATCGAGTTCAAGATCGCCAAGTGGCCGGAGCAGCTCAAGGCCAGCCGCGCCGGCAAGCTGATGATGTGGGGCGTGGGCTGGAGCGGCACCAGCCCCGACGGCGCCTACTTCCTGGACCTGCTCTACGGCCCCAACAAGGGGCAGGCCAACCATGCACGCTTCGACCTGCCGGCGTTCAATGCGCTGTACGAGCGCATCGACAACATGCCCGACGGGCCCGAGCGCGAGGCGCTGATGCGCGAGGCCAAGGCCCTGTCGGTGGCCTACATGCCCTACAAGGCCACCAGCCACCGCATCGCCACGGACCTGATGCACGCGCAGGTCAGGGGCTTCGTGCGCCACCCGTTCATGCGCGAGTGGTGGCGCTACGTCGACGTCGAACGGCCGGACCCGCGATGAGACCGACCCAGGCCGGCAACTTCGCGACCCGCGTGGCGGCGGCCGCCGGTGCGGCACTCGCGCTCGCGCTGGCGCTGACCGCCCCGGGGGCGGTGGCCAACGACGCGCCGCGCAAGGTGCTGCACGTGGCCTTCCGCAGCGCCGAGTCGGGCTTCGACCCGGTCAAGATCAGCGACATCTATTCGCGCACCGTCACGCCGCACATCTTCGAGGGCCTGTACCACTACGACCACCTCGCGCGGCCGGCGCTGATCCGGCCGCTGATCGCCGCCGCCCTGCCCGAGTCGTCGCCCGACTTCCGCACCTGGACCATCCGCATCCGCCCCGGCATCCACTTCCAGAGCGATCCGGCCTTCAAGGGCGTGCGTCGCGAGGTCACGGCGCAGGACTTCGTCTACCCCTTCCAGCGCATTGCCGACCCGGCCAACAAGAGCCCGCTGTGGGGCTGGATCGAGTCGCAGGGCATCGTTGGCCTGGCCGAGGCGCGCCAGGCCGCGCTCGACGGCAAGAAGCCCTTCGACTACGACGCGCCGGTCGAGGGCGTGCGCGCAGTCGACCGCTACACGATCCGCTTCACGCTCAAGCAGGCGCGCCCGCGCTTCGTGGAGACGCTCACCAGCTCGGACCTGCTGGGCGCGCAGGCGCGCGAGGTGGTCGAGCGCTACGGCGACAAGATCGACGAGCACCCGGTGGGCACCGGGCCGTTCCGCCTGAAGCAGTGGCGGCGCAGCTCGCTGATCGTGCTGGAGCGCAACCCCGAGTACCGCGAGGTGCTCTACGACGCCCGGCCCGCGCCCGACGACGCCGCCGGGCAGGCCCTGCTCGCGCGCCTGAAGGGCCAGCGCCTGCCGATGGTCGACGAGGTGCGCGTGTCGATCATCGCCGAGGCGCAGCCGTACTGGCTGTCGTTCCTCAGCGAGCAGATCGACAGCACCTCGGGCCTGAACGGCGCGGTGCCGGGCGAGTTCGTGCCGCAGGCGATGCCCAACGGCAGGCTCGCGCCGAACCTGGCCAAGCGCGGCATCCAGGCCGCGCGCGTGGTGACCTCCGCCACCGGCCTGACCATGTTCAACATGGAAGACCCGGTGATCGGCGGCTACACGCCGGAGAAGGTGGCGCTGCGCCGTGCCATCTCGCTGGCCTACGACATCGACCGCGAGACCCGTGTCCTCCGGCGCGGCCTGGCGATTCCCGCGCAGTCGCCCGTGAGCCCCGGCACCACGGGCTACGACCCGCGCTTCAAGAGCGAGAGCTCCGAGTACAGCCCGGCCCGGGCCAAGGCGCTGCTCGACCTGTACGGCTACGTCGACCGCGACGGCGACGGCTGGCGCGAGCTGCCTGACGGCAAGCCGCTGGTGATCGCCTTCTCGACGCAGTCCGACCAGACCAGCCGCGAGTTCGACACGCTGTGGAAGAAGAACATGGACGCGGTCGGCCTGCGGACCCGGTTCGACGTGGGCCAGTGGGGCGAGCAGCTCAAGGCGGCCCGCGCCGGCAAGCTGCAGATGTGGTCGCTGTCCAGCTCGGCCGCCGGCCTGGACGGGCACAGCGCGTTCATGCGCATGCACGGCCCGCAGGTCGGCGGGCAGAACCTCGCGCGCTTCAAGCTGCCCGAGTTCGACGCGCTGTACGACCGCATGTCCGCGCTGCCCGACGGCCCCGAGCGCGAGGCCCTGTTCCTGGAGGGCAAGAAGATCGCCGCCGCCTACCTGCCCTACCGGGGCACCGTGCACCCGATCTCCACCGACATGTGGCACCCCTGGGTGGTGGGCTTCCGCCGCCCGCTGTTCTGGAACGAGTGGTGGCACATGATCGACATCGACATGACCCGAAAGCCCCCCCGCCCATGACGCCCCGGATCCTCCGAACCCTGGTCACCGCGCTGGCGGCGCTGGCCGTCACCGCCGCGGCGGCGCAGGACGCCGCCCCGCGCAAGGTGCTCCACCTCGCCTTCCGCAGCGCCGAGTCGAGCCTGGACCCGGCCAAGGTGAGCGACCTTTACTCGCGCACCGTCACGCCGCACATCTTCGAGGCCCTCTACCAATACGACCACCTCGCGCGTCCGGTCAAGGTCAGGCCGCTGATCGCCGCGGCCATGCCGGAGGTGTCGGCGGACTACCGCACCTGGACCGTCAAGCTGCGCCCGGGCATCTACTTCCAGAGCGACCCGGCCTTCAAGGGCGCGCGGCGCGAGGTCACGGCACAGGACTTCGTCTATCCATTCCAGCGCATCGCCGACCCGGCCAACAAGAGCCCGCTGTGGAGCTGGATCGACACCTACAAGATCGTCGGCCTGGCCGACGTGCGCAAGGCGGCGCTCGACAGCAAGAAGCCCTTCGACTACGACGCGCCGATCGAGGGCGTGCGCGCGCTGGACCGCTACACGCTGCAGATCCGCGTCACCGACCCGCGGCCGCGCCTGATCAACGGGCTGCTCGCCGGATCGGACCTGCTCGGCGCCCAGGCGCGCGAGGTGGTGGAGTTCTACGGCGACAAGATCGACCAGCACCCGGTGGGCACGGGGCCGTTCCGGCTCAAGCAGTGGCGGCGCAGCTCGCTGATCGTGCTCGAGCGCAACCCCGAGTACCGCGAGCGCTTCTACGACGCCGAGCCCGCCGCCGACGACGCCGAGGGCCAGGCGCTGCTGGCGCGCTTCAAGGGCCGGCGCGTGCCGCTGATCGACGAGGTGCGCGTGTCGATCGTGCCCGAGGCGCAGCCCTTCTGGCTGTCATTCCTCAACCGGCAGACGGACATCCTGGGCACCAATGCGGGCAGCCTGCCCGGCGAGTTCGTCACCCAGGCCATGCCCAACGGCAAGCTCGCGCCCAACCTCGCCAAGCGCGGCATCCGCGCGTCGCGGCAGGTGAATTCCGACACCGGCTTCATCATGTTCAACATGGACGACCCGGTGGTCGGCGGCTACACGCCGGAGAAGGTGGCGCTGCGCCGCGCGATATCGCTGGCCTACGACAACGACCGCGACATCCGCCTGATCCGCCGCGGCCAGGCGATCCCGGCGCAGTCCAACGTCGTGCCGCATACCACCGGCTACGACCCCGCCTACAAGAGCGAGATGAGCGACTACAGCCCGGCGCGCGCGAACGCGCTGCTGGACCTGTATGGCTACGCCGACCGCGACGGCGACGGCTGGCGCGAGCTGCCCGACGGCCAGCCGCTGTCGCTGGTGCGCACCACGCAGCCCGAGCAGATCAACCGCGAGATCGACCTGCTGTGGAAGAAGAGTCTCGAGAAGATCGGCATCCGCACCACCTTCCTGGTGCAGCCCTTCGCGGAAAACCTCAAGGCCGGCCGCGCCGGCAAGTTCCAGGTCTGGGCCCTGGCCGGCAGCGCCGCCGACCCGGACGGCCAGGGTTCGCTGCAGCGCTTCGACTCCACGCAGGCGGGCGGGCAGAACATGGCCCGCTTCCGCAACGCGCGCATGGACGAGGTCTACCGCGGCCTGTCGATGCTGCCCGATGGCCCCGAGCGCGAGGCCCTGTTCCGCGAGGCCAAGATGATCGGCGCGGTGTACATGCCCTACCGCGCACTGCACCACCGCATCTCCACCGACATCTGGCACCCCTGGGTGGTGGGCTTCCGGCGCCCGCTGTTCTGGCAGGAGTGGTGGCACCTGGTGGACGTGGACATGGCGGCCAAGGCGGCGCAGTGAAGCTCGGGCGTCGCGCCGTCCTCGCCGCGGGCGCCCTGGCCGGCGCCACGACGCTGGCATCGGCCCAGGGCGGCGGCGTCGCCGGCCGGCCCGGCGGCCGCAAGGTGCTGCGCCTGCCGCTGACGTCGCCGGAGACCTCGCTCGACCCGGTGCAGATCCACAGCGACCGGAACTCCAGCATCGTCATCGCACACATCCTGGAAGCGCCGCTGGCCTACGACTACCTGGCGCGTCCGGCGCGCCTGGTGCTGGCCACCGCGGCCGCCCTGCCCGAGGCCTCGGCCGACTTCAAGGTGTTCACGGTGCGCATCGCACCGGGCATCTATTTCGACGACGACCCGGCCTTCAAGGGGCGCCGCCGCGAGCTCGTCGCAGCCGACTACGTGTATGCGATCAAGCGCTTCTACGACCCGAAGTACGCCTCGGGCGACCTCTACATCTACGAGTCGCTGAAGCTGCCCGGGCTGACCGAGCTGCGCCAGCGGGCCCTGGCCACGAAGCAGCCGTTCGACTACGACGCGCCGGTCGAAGGCGTGCGCGCGCTCGACCGCTACACGCTGCGCGTGACCCTGGGCGTGCCCAACCCGCGCTTCGTCTACGTGATGGCCGACCCCACCTACTTCGGCGCGGTGGCACGCGAGGTGGTCGAGCACTACGGCGACGACATCGGTGCGCACCCGGTGGGCACCGGCGCCTTCCGGCTCAAGAGCTGGCGCCGCGCCTCGCGCATCGTGCTCGAGCGCTCGCCGACGTTCCGCGGCCAGCGCTACGAGGGCACGCCGGCGGACGATCCGCTCGCGCGCGAGATCGCCGCCGGCCTGGCCGGCAAGGTGCTGCCGCTGGTGGACGAGGTGCAGCTCGACGTGGTGGAGGAGGACCAGCCGCGCTGGCTGTCGTTCCTCAACGGCGACTACGCATGGCTGGCCCTGCCCGGGCCCTACGCGCCGCGCGCCGCGCCCAACGGCACGCTCGCCCCCTACCTGGCGCGGCAGGGCATCCGGCTGCAGAAGAGCCTGCAGCCCGACATGGGCATGAGCTTCTTCTACATGGACGACCCGGTGGTCGGCGGCTACACGCCCGACAAGGTGGCGCTGCGCCGCGCCATCGGCCTGGCCTTCGACGGCGACACCTACATCCGGCGCGTGCTGGGCGGGCTGGCCATTCCCGCCCAGTCCACCATCTCGCCCTTCACCTCCGGCTACGACCCGGCCTACAAGAGCGAGATGAGCGACTACTCGCCCGCGCGTGCCAAGGCCCTGCTCGACCTGTACGGCTACGTCGACCGCGACGGCGACGGCTGGCGCGAGCTGCCCGACGGCCGGCCGCTCGTGCTGCGCATGTCGTCGCAGTCCGACCAGCGCTCGCGCACCAACAACGAGCTGTGGAAGCGCTGCATGGACGCGGTGGGCCTGCGCATGGAATTCGACATCAGCACGTGGCCCGAGCTGCTGAAGAAGAGCCGCGCCGGCACGCTGATGATGTGGGGCTATGCCTGGAGCGCCACCTCGCCCGATGGCGGCTTCTTCCTGGCCATCGCCTATGGCCCCAACGCCAGCGAATCGAACGACCCGCGCTTCATGCTGCCGGCCTTCGACCGCCTCTACGAGCGCCAGCTCGTGCTGCCCGACGGCCCCGAGCGCGACGCCGTGATGCGCCAGGCCAAGGACACCCTCGTGGCCTACATGCCCTTCAAGGTGCACTCGCACCGGATCTCGCTCGACCTGGTCCAGCCGGGCACCCGGCACTACTGGCGCCACCCGTTCATGCGTGACATCTGGCGCTTCGTGGACGTGCCAGCCACCTGAATCGGGCACCCGATGGAAGGCCGGGGTGGCCAGCGGCGTATCCTCGGCACGGACCGCCGCCCATGACCGCCCCCACCGCCTTCCGCCAGCAGCTGCTCGCCGCCATCCCGCGGCTGCGGCGCTATGCGCGGTCGCTGGTGTTCGACAGCGCCACCGCCGACGACCTGGTGCAGACGGCGCTGGAGCGGGCGCTGAACCACTGGAACCAGTTCGACCCGCGGCGCGACCTCGTGCTGTGGCTGCTGGCGATCGCCCACAACGCCTGGCTCGACGCGCTGCGGCGCGACCGCCACCTCGACGTGCTGGCGCCCGAGCGCATGACCGAGGCGATGGACCGCGAGCGCAGCCACGAGCCCGACGTCGGCCTGCAGATCGACCTCGCCGACGCGCTGGCGCGCCTCGTGCCCGACCAGCGCAGCGCGCTGATGCTGGTGCTGGTGGAGCAGTTGAGCTACGCCGAGGCGGCCGAGGTGCTGCAGGTGCCCGAGGGCACCGTGATGTCGCGCGTGAGCCGCGCCCGCGTGGCGCTGCGCGCCTTCCTCGACGGCAGCGTGCGTCCTGCCGCCGCCGCGCGGCCCGACCTGCGCAGGGTGGTGTGATGAGCAGCAGCCACCGCACCGACTTCACCGACACCGACCTGTCGGCCTGGCTCGACGGCGAGGGCGACGGCCCGCAGCGCGAGCGCGTCGAGGCCTGGCTGCGCGAGCAGCCCGAGGCCGCCGCCCGCGTGCGGCTGTGGGCTGCCGACCGCGACGCGCTGCGCGCGCGCCTGGACCCGGTGCGCGGCGAGCCGGTGCCCGATCGCCAGCTCGACGTGCTGCGCGCCAGCGCGCGGCGCGGCCGCCGCGTGCAGGCCGCCATCGCCGCCAGCCTGCTCGTCACCGGCGGCCTGGTCGGCTCGGTGGCCACCTGGCAATGGCAGAGCCAGCGCACGGCCGCGCTGGTGGCCACCGCGCAGGCCGGCACGCCGGCCGGCTGGGTGCAGCGCGCGGCCTATGCGCACAGCGTCTTCACGCCCGAGCCGCGCCACCCGGTGGAGGTGCGCGCGCAGGAGGAGCACCTGGCGCGCTGGCTGACGCGGCGCATCGACATTCCGGTCAAGCTGTTCGACCTGCGCAGCGAGGGCTTCGAGCTGATGGGCGGGCGCCTGCTGCCCGACGCCAACGGCAAGAGCGCGCAGCTGATGTACGAGAACCCGCTGACCAAGGAGCGCGTCACCGTCTACCTGCGCAAGCCCGACGCCGACGCGCCCACCACCTTCCGCTACTCGCAGCAGGGCACGCTGGGGATGTTCTACTGGGTCGAGCCCGGCATCGGCTGCGCGCTCGTGGGCGCGCTGCCCAAGGAGCGGCTGCTGGCGCTGGCGCATGCGGTGTACCAGCAGCACGACGCGGCGGGCGCCGCCACGCCCCCGGGCACGACGCCGCCGGCACCTGCACCCGCACCCGCACCCACGCGCTGAGCGCCCGGGCCGGCCGCGCACGGGTGGCTGCCTAGAATCCCCCGATGCCCCTGAGCGACGCCGTCCCGCCCGGCCCGGCCCCGAGAGGCCGCGCCGCCGCGTGGTACCGCGCGGCCGTCGTCGTGCTGCTGGGCTTCGCCTCCGGGCTGCCGCTGGCCCTGACTGGCCAGGCGATGCAGGCCTGGCTGTCGGTGGAAGGCCTGGACGTCGCCACCATCGGCTTCCTGTCGCTGGTGGGCCTGCCCTACACCTTCAAGTTCCTGTGGGCGCCGCTGATGGACCGCTTCGACCTGCCGTGGCTCGGCCGGCGCCGCGGCTGGCTGGTGCTGACGCAGCTGCTGCTGGCGGCGGCGCTGTTCGCGCTGGCCGGCCTGTCGCCCAAGGGCGCCACGCAGGCCTTCGCACTGATGGCGGTGGCGGTGGCGTTCCTGTCGGCGTCGCAGGACGTGGTGATCGACGCCTATCGCACCGACATGCTGCCGCCGGCCGAGCGCGGCATGGGCGCGTCGCTGAACATCGCCGGCTACCGCGCCGCGATGATCCTGTCCGGCGGCATCGCGCTGATCTGGACCGACGCCCAGCAGGGCGGCGGCTGGACCTGGCCCGAGGTGTACCGCTTCATGGCCGGCCTGATGGTGGCCGCAGCGGTGCTGTCGGCCACGCTGCTGCCGCGGCTGCCGCCCCCGCCGCCGCTGCCGCCAGGCGCGGCGGCGCCCGGCGCGGCGCGCCACGACCTGCTCGGCTTCCTGGCGGTGGTGGCCGCGGTGGCGGTGGGCTACCTGCTCACCGACCGCCTGCTCGCGCCGGGGGTCCGCGCCGCGATGGCGCCACTGTGGCAGGGCAGCAGCCTGCCGCCCGCGCTGCAGGGACGCTGGGCCGACCTGGTGTCGCTGCTGGCGGGCATCGCGATCACGCTGCCGCTGGCGACCTGGGCCGCGCGGCGTGCCCGCTTCGACACCCTGCTGTCGGGCCTGTCGAGCTACTTCAGCCAGCGCGGCGCGGTCGCGTTCCTGGTGCTGATCGTGCTCTACAAGCTGGGCGACGCCTTCGCCGGGTCGCTGCTGACGCCCTTCCTGCTCAAGGCCATGGCCTACACGCCGGCCGAGGTGGGCGTGGTGAACAAGGTGCTGGGGCTGTGGCTGACCATCGCCGGCGCGCTGGCCGGCGGCGCGCTGATGCTCAAGCTCGGGCTGTGGCGCTCGCTGATGCTGTTCGGCGTGCTGCAGATGGCCAGCAACCTCGCGTTCTGGTGGCTGGCCGTCGGCGCCAAGGGCAGCCTCGGCGCGGTGACCATCCCGGCCTTCGACTGGGTGGTGGTCAAGCTGTCCGCGCCGACCCCGGTGGACGGCGCGCTGCTGGTGGCGGTGACGGCGGAAAACCTCTCCGGCGGCATGGGCACGGCGGCCTTCGTGGCCTTCCTGATGAGCCTGACCAACCAGCGCTTCACCGCCACGCAGTACGCGCTGCTGTCGGCCTTCGCGTCGGTGGGGCGGGTGTGGGTGGGGCCGCTGGCCGGCGTGCTGGCCGAGTCCATCGGCTGGCCGGCCTTCTTCATCGTGTCTACCATCGCGGCAGCGCCGGCGTTGGCGCTGCTGTGGTGGCTGCGGACCAGCGTCAGGGCGCTGGACGCCGCCCCCGAGGAGCCGTCCCGATGACCGCCGTTGCATCCACAGACTTCCGCACCGATGCCCACCTGGACCTGCCGCGTCTGGCCCATGGCCGCGGCTGCGCCTGTGCGCTGCACTCGCGCCGCCTGTTCACCGGGCTGATGGCCGCCGGCGCGCTGGGCGCCGCCGCCCCGGGCCTGGCCCTGGCGCAGCAGTCGGCCGCGCAGGCCGAAGAAGGCGTGCGCCGCGACGTCGGCAAGGAAAGCAAGTTCACCAAGCTCGTGCCGGCCGAGCAGGTGGAGCAGGCCGCCGCACAGCAGTACGCCCAGATGCTCAGGCAGGCCTCGCAGCAGCGCGGACTGGCGCCCGACGGCCATCCGCAGGTGCAGCGGCTGCGCTACATCGCGCAGCGCATGATCCCGTTCGCCGAACCCTGGAACCCGCGCTCGCGGCAGTGGCGCTGGGAGGTCAACCTGCTGGGCAGCAAGGACCTCAATGCCTTCTGCATGCCGGGCGGCAAGATCGCCTTCTACTTCGGCATCCTGTCGAAGCTGCAGCTGACCGACGGCGAGGTGGCGGCGATCATGGGCCACGAGATCGCGCATGCGCTGCGCGAGCATGCGCGCGAGCGCATGGGCAAGACCGCGGCCACGCGCATCGGCGCGTCGCTGGTGTCCAGCCTGTTCGGCCTGGGCGCCGCCGGCGACACCCTGCTCAACATGGGCGGGCAGCTGCTGACGCTGAAGTTCAGCCGCGAGGACGAGAGCGAGGCCGACATCGTCGGCATGGAGCTGGCCGCGCGCGCCGGCTTCGACCCCGGCGCCGGCGTCACGCTGTGGCAGAAGATGCTCTCCGCCAACAAGGGCGCGCCGCCGGAGTTCATGTCCACCCACCCGGCCGGCGAGACCCGCATCAAGGACATCCAGGGCAAGCTGCCCAAGGTGGAGCCGCTGTTCGCGCGGGCGCCGCGGCCCGACCGCAGCTTCGCACCGCCGTCGCCTGCGGCCAGCTGACGCCTCGGCCCGCGCGGAAAAGGCCCGGGTGAGCCTGCGCGTCTTCGTTCTCGGCGCCACCGGCACCATCGGCCGCGCCACCGTGGCCGCGCTGGTGGCCCGCGGCCACCGCGTGGTGTGCCTGGTGCGGCCCCGCGCCGGCGCAGGCGGCCGGCTCGCCCCCGACGCCACGCGCGCCCTGCTCCCCGGTGCCGAGCTGCGCTTCGGCGACCCCTGCGATGCCGCCTCGCTGGCGCGCGACGGCCTCGCGGGCGAGCGCTTCGACGTGCTGCTGTCGTGCCTGGCCTCGCGCACCGGCGCGCCGGCCGACGCCTGGGCGGTGGACCACCGGGCCCACCTGCAGGCCCTCGACGCCGCACGCGCAGCCGGCGTCGGCCACATGGTGCTGCTGTCGGCGATCTGCGTGCAGAAGCCGCGCCTGGCGTTCCAGCACGCCAAGCTGGCGTTCGAGCAGGCGCTGATGGCGTCGGGCATCGACTGGACCATCGTGCGGCCGACCGCGTTCTTCAAGTCGCTGTCGGGCCAGGTCGAGCGCGTGCGCCAGGGCCGGCCCTACCTGCTGTTCGGCGACGGCACGCTCACCGCCTGCAAGCCGATCGCCGACGAGGACCTGGCCGACTACCTGGCCGACTGCCTGGACCGGCCCGAGCGTCGCAACCGGGTGCTGCCCATCGGCGGGCCGGGCCCGGCGATCACGCCGCGCGAGCAGGGCGAGCGGCTGTTCGCGCTGCTCGGC
The DNA here is from genome assembly GCF_057219775.1 of Aquabacterium sp. T101. NCBI lineage: Bacteria > Pseudomonadati > Pseudomonadota > Betaproteobacteria > Burkholderiales > Sphaerotilaceae > Aquabacterium > Aquabacterium sp. T101. The sequence continues at coordinate 268,249 of NZ_JBXVVZ010000004.1, read as the reverse complement.
CGGCCGCCGCGCTTTCGGCAGGTGCCCGTGGGCCTGCTCGACGGCATCGTCGCGCTGCTCGGCGCCGCGGGGCGCGTGGTGCCCGCGCTGGCGGCCAAGGCCGAGCTGGCGCGCATCGGCCGCTACTACGCCACCGAGTCGATGCTGGTGTGGGACGCCGCCGCCGGGCGCTACGACGCGCAGGCCACGCCGTCGGCGGGCAGCCGCACGCTGTGGGACCATTACGCCGCGCTGGCCCGCGGCGCCGCCGCGCCCGAGCGCGGCGATCACGCCGTGTTCTGACCCCGCTTTTCCCCCAAGGAGACAACGAGATGAAGCTGATCAACCGCCGCCTTGCCGTGCTCGGCGCCACCCTGCTGTGCAGCGCCGGCGCGATGGCCCAGGCCTACCCGAACAAGCCGATCCGCGCCGTGGTGCCGTTCGCCGCCGGCAGCGCCACCGACCAGATCGGGCGCGTCTTCGCCGAGAAGATGGCCGCCACGCTGGGCCAGCCGGTGGTGGTGGACAACAAGCCCGGTGCCAGCGGCATGCTCGGCGCCGACATCGTGGCCAAGGCCGCGCCCGACGGCTACACCATCCTCGTGGGCACCAACAGCACCAACGCGGCGCTGAAGTACCTGATGAAGAAGCTGCCCTACGACCAGGACACGGCCTTCGCGCCGGTGGGCTACATCGGCTCGTTGCCGCTGATGATCGCGGTGAACAACGACGTGCCGGCCAAGACACTCAAGGAGCTGGTGGACCTGGCGCGCGCCAAGCCGGGCGAGGTGAGCTTCGCCTACGCGAGCACGTCGCAGCAGGTGTCGGCCGAGATGCTGACCAGCATGGCCGGCGTGCGCATGAACCCGATCCCCTACAAGAGCGGCCCGGCGGCGATGACCGACCTGATCGGCGGCCAGGTGATGATGTTCTCGGCCGACTTCGCGGTGACGGTGCCGCAGCACAAGGCCGGCAAGATCCGCGGCCTGGCGGTCACCTCCACCAAGCGCGCGGCGGCCGTGCCCGAGCTGCCCACGGTGAACGAGGCGCTCGGCCTGAAGGACTACGAGCTGATCGCCTACTTCGCGGTGTTCGCGCCGGCCGGCACGCCGCCGGACGTGATCGCCAAGCTCAATGCGGCGATCAACGCCGCTGCCGCGAGCAAGGACGTGCAGGACAAGTTCGCGCCCAACGGCTTTGCCGTCGAGCCCGGCACGCCCGAGGCCCTGGCCCAGCGCAACAAGCTGGAGACGGCCAAGTGGGAAAAGGCGATCCGCGAGGCAAAGATCGAGGCGCAATGAGCGAAAGGGGCGGCCCGCCGCGGACCGCCCCCTCCACCCCCGGACCGGTCAGCGCACCGGGATCCGGAACAGCGTCACGGTGCCGCCCTCGGGCAGGGTGAGCACGATCGAGCGGCCGTCGGCCGCGATCGTCGCCGTGGTCTGGAAGACCGCATCGGCCGGGTCCACGGTGCTGTCCCACAGCCCCGTGCAGCCAGTGGTGTCCAGCGTGCGGGGGCCGATCGCCAGGGCGCCGGTGGCCGCGTTGAACGTGTAGGGCGCCGCTTCCACGCCCGGGGAGCCCTGTCGGCTCGCCGCGCACGGGCCGCTGGTCTCGGCATACGGATGCACCGAGATCATCCGGCCGCTGGGCAGGAACGCGAAGGTCGGCGCGGCCAGGTCGGTGGCCGACGTCGACCACACCCCGACGAGGCCCGAGCCGCTGTCAGGGAAGCGCTGCACCGACTCCGTGACGCCATCGATCGTGCGGGACAGCGTGTCCGCTGTCACCGCGAAGGTGGAGTTCGCCAGGTTGTGGGAGAAGGTGTCCTCGCCATTGCTGTCGACCTGCAGCACGCGCTGCGCGCGGCCGTTGCCGTCGATCTCGAACCAGCCCAGCTCGACGCCCGGCTGGGTGCGGCCGGTCGGCGCGTCGGTGATTGCCGTGACATAGCGGCCCGACGCGTCGAACCGCAGCAGGCCGGCGCCGGCAGCGTCCTCGAAGAACCACACGCCGGCCAGGCGACTGGCGTTGGCGGCCTTGGCGCCGGTGAGCGGCTGGGGCGCGTCGGTGGGCGCGATCACGGGCAGGCGCAGCTGCTCCAGCACCGCGTTGGCCGCCGGCAGGTTCAGCCGCACCGAGGCGTTGACCGATCCCACGCGCAGCCGGTAGCCGAACCACACCTGGCCACCACGCTCCACGAACACGCGCTGCGTCGCCATCGCCTGCGCGGCGGGCGGCAGGTTGGCGAAGGTCATGATGCGGGCGTCACCCAGCGGGGCGATCGAGAAGGTGCCGGTGCCCAGCGGCGTGCAGTTGCGCGACGCGGCGTTGGACGTGCGCTGCAGGCACGACAGGTAGAGCGTGGCGTGGCCGCCGGTGAAGGCCACCCGCAGCAGTCGGTTGGTGGTGTAGTGCGTGCCGGTGCCGGCGGGCGGCGGCGTGTTGCCGGACAAGGTGCCCAGGCTGACGCTGGTGTTGCCCCAGATCTCGTTCGGGTCCAGGCTGGTGCCGTTGGCGTCGGTCGTCGGCCCGAAGATGCAGGGGCGGCCCGGGTTGCGCTCGACCATCAGTTCCAGCGTGATGCCCACGGTCTGGGTGGTCGTCGCGGCGCAGGCGGGTGAGCCGGTGCGGCCGTCGCCGCCCTGCGACACGTCGGCCGTCGCCACGCCCACGCGGTTGCTGTCCACCGTGTTGTAGGTCACCGCGCTGTCGGTGATGGTGTTGGTCTGCAGCACGAGGCGCGAGCCGGCCGGGAACACGCCGTTGCCGAGCAGCGCGACGTCGGGCAGGGTCCACACGCCCACGAGGCCGGCTTGCTGCGCGGCCGGCAGCAGACGGTTGGTCCACACCGACGCCAGCGACTGGCCGGCGATGTCCACGTCCGCGCGCTGGCTGGTGCCGACCTCGTGGCGGTCGCAGAAGGTGTAGGTGCCGCGCCCCTGGGCGTCGCGCACGCTGCTGCGGTCGCGCTGGCCGACGCGGCAGTCCACCCAGGCGCTGCCGTTCCAGTGCAGCTCGGGATTGAAGGTCCGCGCCACGGTTTCGGCCACGCCGCGCTGCGGCAGGTTGGCATAGGGCGCCATGCGGGTGCGCAGGCTGTAGTAGCGCGTCTGGCCGTTGGCGTCCGGCGTGCTGTCCGCCTCGGTGCTGACGTTGGCGCGATAGAACCAGTTCTGGGCGTCGGTGTACTGCAGCGCCGGCATGTTGGCTCCCGCCGACGGCGCCCCCACGGCGACCTGCGGCAGGCGCACCAGGCACGCATCGAAGCGGACCTGCTCCGGCGTGTAGGCGATCTGCGCCACGACCTGCGCCGCAGCGGCGATCACCGCCTGCTCGCGAGCCGTGCCCGTCAGCGCTGCCAGGGTCGGGTCGGCCGCCGCGGCACCGATGCTGGGCAGCGCGGCGATCACGCGGGCCTGCACCGCCCGGGACACGTCGGCCTGCGTCACCGGCGCGCCGGACAGGTCGGTCTGGCCGACGGCCGAGGCCACGGCGGCCGCCTGCTGCTGCGACGTCTGCAGCACCAGCTTGGCCGTCAGCGCGGCACGGGCGTTGTCGGCGTTCTGCGCGGCGGTGAAGTCGGCCAGCGGCGACACCGGCAGGCCCGCCTGCGCCTGCACGAAGGCCGCGGCGTCGGCTCGGGTCTGGCCCGTGGCGTCCATCTGCTGCTGCACCAGCGTGGTCAGCGGGCTGACGAACACCGCCTGCGCGCCGCCGCTGCCGGTGGCAGGCGCCACCAGCACGAACGCCGTGCCCACGGGCTGGCCGGTGTCGGCGTCGACCGCGCTGGCCGGCACCTCGACGATCAGGCGGTGCCGTCCGGCGACGGCCGCGTCGACCTGGATGGTGAAGTTGCCCGCGGCGTCGCTGGGCGACGCGCTGCGCGGCTCGCCCGTGTCGCAGGCGCGGCTGTCGTTGAGGTCGTAGCAGGCGGTGGCGCCCTGGATCGGGCCGACGGCCACCCGGCCCGGCAACGTGACCGCGCTGGCGGCGGGCGGCGCGTCGTCGCCACCGCCGCCACCGCCGCCGCAGGCTGCGGCCAGCACCGCGAGTGTCAACGCCCCCGCCGAACGAAACGTCCGCCTTCTGGAATCGATGTTCATGTCTTGTGCTCCATGCAACGGACACACCGCGTGTCCAGGGTGCGGTTTGTAGGAGGGCCATCGCGCGTGCACATCCTCCGCGCTGCGGCGAGTGTCAACGCCCCCGCCGAACGAAACGTCCGCCTTCTGGAATCGATGTTCATGTCTTGTGCTCCATGCAACCGGACACACCGCGTGTCCCGAGGCCGGTTGTAGGCAGCGCAGGCACCGCCGGCATCGGCTGGCGGGGGGATGAAGGCGCCCGACGTCCTCTCGTTTGTGGACACCGCTGGCGGTCGACACACCCTGCGGGGCGTGTCCTCCACCAGAATGCGGACGCAGGCCCGCCCTCGCGCCGCTCCATGACCGACCCAACGACCACGGACTTCTGGACCCCTCCCGAGCCGACCCGGGCCCGGCGCGCTGTCGTCATCGTCGACGTGGTGGAGTCCGTGCGCCGGATGCAGGAGGACGAGGCCGGCTTCATCGACGTCTGGCGCGGCTTCGTGCACCACGCCCGCGCGACGGTGCTGCCGTCCCATGCGGGGCGCCTCGTGAAGAGCCTGGGCGACGGCATGCTGCTGGAGTTCGAGCATGTCCGGCAGGCCGTGGCCGCCGCGCTGGCCCTGCATGCATTGGCGGACTCGATGCCATCGGGGCTGGCGCTGCGGATGGGCCTGCACGAGGCCGACGTGGTGATCGACGCCCTCGACATCTATGGCCAGGGTGTCAACCTGGCCGCCCGCCTTGCCACCCTGGCCCGCCCGGGCGACGTGGTGCTGTCCGATGCCGCGCGGGACCAACTGCTCGACGGTTGGGACGCGGAGATCGAAGACCTCGGCCTGTGCTACGTGAAGCACATCGAGGGTCCGTTGCGGGCGTTCCGGGTCCGGTCGTCGCGGCCGGCCACGCGACCGCCGACGACCGACGGTCCCGAGTCCTCGCTGGTGCCCACGCTGGTGGTGCTGCCGCTGTCGATCGACGCCGCCGACGAGGCGGACCGGGCCGTCGCGCGCGTGCTCGTCGACGACCTCGTGGCCACCCTGTCGGCCTGCAGCGGGTGGCGCGTGCTCTCGGCACTGTCGTCCAGCGCGCTGGCGGACCGGCGGTTGTCGTCGGCCGACCTGTCGGGCAGGCTGGGCGCCGACTACGCGCTGTCGGGCTCGCTGGTTCGGCAGTCGGGCGCGTTGCGCCTGAGCCTTCAGCTGACGACCGAGGCCGATGGCGAGCCCGTGTGGACGCGCGAGGCCTCGCTGTCGGTCGACGATCTGCTGACTTCGGAAGACCGGCTGGCATGCCGGGTGGCGCGCGAGGCCTCGCAGGCCGTGCTCCTGCTGGAGTGGCGCAGTGCCCGGGAGGCCGCGCTGCCATCGCTGCGCGGGTATTCGCTGCTGCTGCATGCGATCTCGCTGATGCACAGGGTCGCGTCGGACGAACACCAGCGATCGTTCCTCGCCCTGGAGCATCTCGTGGAACGCCACCCGCGCGCCGCGGCGGCCCGCGCCTGGATGGCCAAGTGGCACTTCCTGCAGCTGCCCCAGCGCCGCTCGCGAGATCGCGACGCCGACATTGCCCGGGCGCGCAGCCACATCGGACGCGCGCTCGACCTGGATCCGGCCAACGCGCTGGCGGCCGCCCTGCAGGCTCACCTGTGTTCCTACGTCGACCGCCAGCCCGCGGCGGCCCTGGCCGGCGTGGATCTCGCACTGCGTCACAACCCCAGCGAACCCCTGGCGTGGCTGTTCCGCGGTAATGCACTGGCCCTGCTGGGCCGGGGCCCCGAGGCCGTCGAGGCGGCCCAGCGCGCCTGCGCCCTGTCGCCGCTGGACCCGATGGCCTACTTCTTCGACACCTTCGCCTCGCTGGCGCTGCGGATCGCCGGGCGCCACGAGGAAGCGGTCGCCCGGGCCCAGCGCTCGCTGCGCGCCAACGCCACCCACCTGCCCGGCTGGGTGCAGCTGATCCTGGCCCAGGCCGCGTACGGTGACCTCGACGGGGCCCGGCGCAGCGCCGCCGCCTACCTGGCGCTTCAGCCTGCGGCATCGGTGCAGCGCTATGTCGATTTCCACGCCGGCGCGGACCTGACCCAGGTCGCCCGAGAGGCCCAGGCACTGAGAGAGGCCGGCATTCCCGCATGAGCCCCGCCCTGACCGGAGGCTTCCCCCTTACCCACCAACCCCTGCAGGAGAAGACGCATGTCCCTCGATCCCCTTGGCACCGGCGAGCCGCCCCTGCGCCCGCCTTCCGGTCGAACCCTCGGCACCGGTGAGCCGCCGCTGGGCCCCCAGAGCGTGACCATGAAGGGCACCGGGGAGCCGCCGCAGGGTTCGATCAACCGCGCACTCTGGGAGGTGCGACGCGGCGAGAAGTCGGACATCGATCCGGCCCTGCATGCCGGCAACGCGGCACTGCACGCCTACCTGGTCGACGGCCGGCACGGCCAGCGGCCAGTGCCCGCGCGACGAGGCGGTGGCCGGGTGGACCGCGGACAGCAGTCGGCACGCAACTGGCTCTTCACCCTGGCCCGTGACCTGGAGTCGATGATCGTCGTGGACGTCTCCGCGCCTTCGGCCAGCGTGACGCTGCAGGGGGCTGCCGCCTGGAGCGCCACCGTGCCCAGCGACATCGAACTGGCGCGGCAGGCCCGCGACTGCCTGGACCGGGCCGCGGAGCCGAAGGACGCCGGGCGACTGGTGGAGGTCATCGCGCAGGCCACCCGGCTCGAACTGACGCTGGCCCTCGAAGCCGGGCTCGAGCCGGACTTCCATGACCGGACCGTGGAGCTGATGGAGCTGGTGTCTGCGGTGGTCGCCGGGCCGCTCTACCGGATCAAGCACGGGCTGAACGTGGCGCGCCCGAGCGTTGTCCTGGATCTGCCCGACCTGCCCTGGGTGCCGGTACCCGGCCACGCCAGCTTCCCGAGCGGGCATGCCACCACGGCGCATGCACTGGCCACCGTGCTGATCGACCTTCTGGGGGCGAACGCCGACCAGGCCCGCTACCTGGGGGCGGTGGCAGAACGCCTGGCCGACAACCGCATGGCCGCGGGCCTGCACACCGTGGCGGACACCGAGGCCGGGACGCGGCTCGGGCAGGCCCTGGGGCGATGGCTGCTGTCGCCCGGTCTGCGCCAAGCCGCGCCGCGCTGGGGCCAACTGGTCGATGCCTGCAGAGGAGAACTGAAATGAAGATCCATGCATTCGCCATCGCTCTCGCGGTGGCCGCGCTGACCGCGGGCTGTTCCACCCGGCCGCCGGTGCAAGCCAGTCAGGTCGAGGTGGATGCCGCGCTGAGGCAGCTGCTCGACGCCCTCGAGGCCGCCAAGGTCCACCAGGCAGGCCAGGGGCGGCCGGCGAGTCTGCTGATCAGCGAGGCATCGGTCACCCTGGCACTGGCCGTCAAGGAGGGCGACAAGCAGAGCCTGGTCATCGCGATGCCCGGAGCCCCGGGAATTCCGGGGCTGACCTTGACGCCGTTCGACCGGTCTCGTGAAACCGCAGCGACCCATACCGTGACGGTCAAGTTCACGGGGATCATCAACGCTTCGTTGAAGGACACGCTGCTTGAAGGCGTTCGGGACTCGGTGAAGATCAAGGAGGGCGAGACCCCCGAGCAGGCGGTGGCCAGACTGAAACGCGCGCTCGAGGCCTTGTCGGGCACGGGGCCCGCCTTCATGCCATCTCGGTGAAGGGCCCGCGCGGCGCGCCGGCCTTGCCTACCAGCGCGCCGGCAGCCGCCGCGGCCCGAGCACCAGGTGGCGAGCCTGCACCTGCAGCCAGCCGCCGCGCTCCAGGTCCTTCAGCAGGCGACTGATCATCTCCCGGGAGCAGCCGATGCGCGCGGCCAGCTCGGCGTGGGTCAGGCGCTCGGAGACGACGCGCTGCCCGTCCGGCAGGGGCTCGGCCAGCCCTTCCAGCAGGGCGGCGAGGCGGCCGTAGGTGTCCAGCAGGGCCATGCTTCGCGCGCTCGCCGTGGCCAGCCGGGCGCGGCGGATCAGCCGCTCGATCATCGTCAGCGCGAACTCGGGCTCGGCACGGATGTGGTCGCGAAGCGTCTGGCGCGTCAGGACCGCACAGGTGCACGCCGTCTCGGCCACCACGCTGGCCGACCGCGGCCCGCCGTCGAGGCTCATCTCGCCGAAATAGTCGCCCGGTGAGTGGATCGCGTAGACGATCTCGCGGCCCCGCCCGTCGCTGGAATACGCCCGGACCCGCCCGGCCAGCAGGAGGTACAGCGTGTCCCCCAGCGTCCCTTCCTCGATGATGAGCGTGCCCTTGCGGTAGCTCCGATGCACCCCTCGCGCCGCCAGAGTGCGCAGGGCCGGCGGCAGTGCGTCGTCAGGAAGGGGTGCAGGCGGGCTGGCCATGGAACCTGGGCCGGTGGGAGAACCCGGCCGTCGGCACCATGGTAGCCAACCCGTGCGCGCGTCACTGCAGGGTCATCCCCCTCAACGCGGTGACCATCGGTGGCAACGCGGCGACCTGGCGCACGAGCGCGCCGATGCTGCCCGTGCCGGTCTTCGTGCGGATCGCCCCGATCTGGGACCGCACGGTGGACAGGGCCACGCCCTGGATCTGGGCAATGGTCTTCGGGCTGTAGCCCTCGCAGAGCGCCTCGAGCACGCGCGCCTCGGCCGGCGTGAGACCCTGGTCCCGCGCGTACCACTGCGCCGTCAGATCGGGGCACAGGCGCCGCCTGCCGAACACCAGCAGCGTGAGGGCACCAACGGCCTCGTCCACCCCCATCGGCACCACCGCGACGCTGATCTGCCGGCAGCCCTGCCCCAGCGCGAGCAGCCTGCGCTTTCCGCGGCGTGCGGCCTCCGACAGCGCGTCGGCCAGCGGCGCCACGTCCTGGGTCATGCGCACCCGGAGCTGCCGGCCGAGCAGTTGCAGCGGGTGCGTGTCGTCCAGTTCGCTGCGCGCGAGGTGATTGGCATGCAGCACGATGCCGCCCTCGGCCAGTAACAGCATGCCGTAGTCGATCTCGTCGAGCATGCGGGCCATCCAGGGCGCGGCGCCGGCCGGGGGGTGGGCGGCGGCCGGGCCGGGCGCGGCGGGCGGGGCCTCGACGCCGGCCTGGGGCGACAGCGGATCGAAGAGCATGGCGGGTCCTCCTGCGTGGCGACCCCTGCACGGGTCGGCAGGGTGTGTCGTCACGATAGGAGCCGCCCCGTCGCGCGGGCGGTGAATCTGCACCGTCCAGGTTGTGACGGATTCACCTCCGCCCGGTGCGGTGCGGGCTCAGTCGCCGCGCAGCGCGTCCGCGGTGGCCGCGTCGGCGGCGAACAGGTGCTCGATGCGCAGCGACGCCAGCGTCACGTCCAGCGGGGCACCGAAGCTGCTGAACATGGAGAACAGGCGCAGTTCCCCGGCGCTCGAGCGCAGGCGCGTCAGCAGCAAGGGCGTGTGCACGGCCGGCGCCGGCCAGGGCGGCACGTCGGGCGCCAGGCGCTGCAGCCGCGCCGCCAGCGCCGGCACATGCTGCGCCTCGCGCCGCGCGCGGTGCAGCACCTCGCCGCAGACCTCGTCCTCGTTGATCAGGCAGCCGCGCAGGCCGGCCCCGCCGAGCAGCCAGTCCAGCAGGTTGGCCGGGCCCTCGGGCATGGGCAGTCCCAGCAGTGCCAGCAGGCGCTGCACGCCGGCATTGGCCATCACGAGGTTCCACTCGGCGTCGATCACCAGCGCCGGCGGGCTGCCCGGTGCGTGCAACATCTGCTGCAGGGCGTCGCGGGCCGGGCCCAGCTGCGGCGCGTCCAGCGCGTGCTGGCTGTAGGCCGGGGCCAGCCCGGCGGCCAGCAGCGCCGCATTGCGCTCGGGCAGCGGCGCGTCCAGCGCGTCGAGCAGGGCCAGCAGGGTGCCGCGCGAGGGCCGGGCCCGGCCGGTCTCGATGCAGCTCAGGTGGCGTTGCGACACGCCGGCGCGCAGGCCGAGCTCGAGCTGGCTGACGCGCCGCTGGCGGCGCAGGGCGGCAAGCGGATGCATGGGCCGCAGGATAGGGGAGCGCAGCGGTGGGCGCGATGACCCCGCAGGTCATTGCCGGCATGCCGTGGGGGCCCGACAGTGCGGTCCGTCGTCACTTCGAGGAGCATGCATGCGCTGGTTGTCGCCCCTGGTCTGGATCATTGCCCTGGCGTTCGGCGCCTTCTCGATCTGGGTCCTGCTGCAGGTGGGCTACCTGGGCATCTGGCAGGGCGGTTTCGCCAACATCGGCAGCACGCAGATCACGATCGACCTGGTGATCGCCTGCACGATCGCGATGGGCTTCGTGGCCCGCGAATGCCGCGCGCGCGGCCGGCCCTGGTGGCCCTGGATCGGGCTGACGCTCGCGGGCGGCTCGCTGGGCCTGCTGGCCTACCTGCTGTGGGGCCGTCGATGAGCCGCCGCCTGGCCATCGGCGCCGTGCTGCTGGTCACCGGTGGCGTGCACCTGCTGCCGCTGCTGGGCGTGCTGGGGGCCGCGCGGCTGGAACAGCTGTACGGTCTTCGCATCGAGAACCCGGACCTGCTGCTGATGATGCGCCACCGGGCCCTGCTGTTCGGCCTGCTGGGCGCGTTGCTGGTGGCCGCCGCGTTCCGGCCCGCATGGCAGGGCCTGGCGCTCGTGGCGGCCTGGGTCTCGGTGCTGGGCTTCGTGCTGCTGGCGCCGTCGGGCCTGGCGCCCGCGCTGCAGCGCGTGTGGTGGATCGACGTGGCCCTGCTGCCCCTGCTGGCCCTGGCCAGCGTGCTGTGGCTGGCGCCGGCCGCGCCGCGCGCCGCCGTCTGACCGAACGCCCCGGCGCGGCCGCCGCCGCGTCAGAGCTTGAAGTCGTAGTCGATCACCACCGGCGCGTGGTCGGAGAAGCGCTCGGCGAGGTAGATCTCCTCGCGCCGGGCCTTGGCGGCGATAGCGGGCGTGGCGAGGTGGTAGTCCAGCCGCCAGCCCACGTTCTTGGCGCGCGCCTGGCCGCGCTGGCTCCACCACGTGTACTGCTCGGGGCGGTCGTTGAGCGTGCGGAACACGTCCACCAGGCCGGCCTTGCCGAACAGCTTGTCGAGCCAGGCGCGTTCCTCGGGCAGGAAGCCGCTGTTCTTCTGGTTGCTCTTCCAGTTCTTGAGATCGATCTCCCTGTGCGCGATGTTCACGTCGCCCACGAGGATGAAGTCGCGCTCGGCCTTGAGCTTCACCAGGTGCGGGTACATCTTCGCCAGGAAGCGGAACTTGGCCTCCTGTCGCTCCGGGCCCGAGCTGCCGCTGGGGAAGTAGCAGCTGATCACGCTGAACTTGCGCTTCGCGGTGTCGTAGCGGGTCTCGACCCAGCGCCCCTCGGCGTCGAACTCGCGCGAGCCGAAGCCGATCTTCACGTCGCTGGGCGCCTTGCGCGTGAACAGGCCCACGCCCGAGTAGCCCTTCTTCTGCGCGAAGTGGTAGTGCCCGTCCAGGCCGGCCACCTGGTCGAAGCGGCCGGCCACGTCCTCGGCCTGGGCCTTGACCTCCTGCACGCCGATACAATCCGCGCCCGCCCGTTCCGCCCAGGCCACGAAGCCCTTGTCGGCCGCCGACCGGATGCCGTTGAGGTTGAGCGAGACGAGGCGAAACATGGCGCTCCGAGGGGAAGGTTCGATGACACAGCCGCAGCCGACTCAGCCCGCCGCAGACCCGCTGGCGCAGGAGTTCGTCCAGTTCGCCGTGCAGGCCGGGGTGCTGCGCTTCGGCGAGTTCAAGACCAAGGCCGGCCGGCTGTCGCCCTACTTCTTCAATGCCGGCGGCTTCGACGACGGGGACAAGCTGGGCCGCGTGGCGGGATTCTATGCACGCCGGCTGCTGGCCTCGGGCCTGCACTTCGACATGCTGTTCGGCCCGGCCTACAAGGGCATCACGCTGGCTTCGGCGGTGGCCGTCGAGCTGGCGCGGCTGGGCCGCAACGTGCCCTTCGCCTACAACCGCAAGGAGGCCAAGGACCACGGCGAGGGCGGCACCCTGGTGGGCGCGCCGGTGCGCGGCCGGGTGGTGATCGTGGACGACGTGGTCTCGGCCGGCACCTCGGTGCGCGAGTCGATCGCGATGATCTCGGCGGCCGGCGCCACGCCGGTCGGGGTGGCGATCGCGCTGGACCGGCAGGAAAAGGGCGCCGAGGGCGGGGTTGATCAACCGACCTCGGCAGTGCAGTACATCACGGCGCAGCTCCGGCTCGAGGTCTGCGCAATTGCGACCCTGTCAGACCTGTTGCACTATCTGCGCGTTACAAGTGACAGCTCGCTCACCCCGTACACCGAGGCCGTTGCGGCCTACCGGGAACGCTACGGCGTCTGAACTGTCCAACCAGCCCCAGCCGATGAACCGCTCTGCCCTTCGATTCGCCCCCCGGGCCGCGCTGGCGGCGCTTCTGGCCGCCGTGGCCGCGGGCGCCTGGGCGCAGGCCAGCCTGCGGCAGGTGTTCACCTGCACCAATGCCGCCGGCCGCACCCTCACGTCCGACCGGCTGATCGGCGAGTGCATGGACCGCGAGCAGCGCGTGCTGTCGGGCGACGGCACTCTGATCCGTATCGTGCCGCCGCAGCTCACCGCCGACGAGCGGGCCGAAAAGGAAGCGCGCGACCGCAAGGCGGCCGCCGAACGGGAGGCCCGCCTGGAGGCGGTGCGGCGCGACCGGCTGCTGCTGCAGCGCTTCCCGACCGAGGCCGAGCACCAGAAGGCGCGCACGTCGGCGCTGGAGGACGTGCGCGCGTCGATGCGGCTGTCCGAAACCCGCCTGGCCGAGCTGGAGCGCGAACGCAAGCCCCTGATCGACGAGACCGAGTTCTACAAGGGCAAGCAGTTGCCCTCGGCCCTGAAGGCCCAGCTCGACGCCAACGACGCCGCCGCGGCCGCCCAGCGCGACGCGCAGACGCAGCAGCGCGCCGAGCTGGAACGCATCGGCCGGCGCTACGACCTGGAACTGGCGCACCTCAAGCGCCTGTGGGCCGGTGCCGCGCCGGGGTCGATCGTGGTGATGGCCGGCGACACGCCGGCCGCCGACCCCAAGGCCGCGCGCCCGGCCCGCCCGTCGGCGTCGCAGAGCCGCTGACCCCGCGCCGGCGACCGCGGGTCAGCCGGCGAGCTTGCGGCGCAGCAGCTCGCCCGCCTGGGCGGGGTTGGCCTGGCCCTTGGACGCCTTCATCACCTGGCCGACCAGGGCGTTGAAGGCCTTGTCCTTGCCGGCGCGGAACTCCTCGACCGACTTCGCGTTGGCGGCGATCACGGCGTCGACGATGGCCTCGAGCGCGCCGCTGTCGTTCATCTGCTTCAGGCCGCGCGCGGCGATGACGGCGTCGACCTCGGCGCCCTCGCCCGACCACAGCGCGTCGAGCACCTGGCGCGCGCCGCTGTGGGACACGGTGCCGTCGACCACGCGGCCGATGAGCGCCGCCAGGGCGGCGGCCGGCACCGGGGCGGCGTCGATCTCGCGGCCCTCGGCGTTCAGGCGCTTGGACACCTCGCCCATCAGCCAGTTGGCCGCCAGCTTGGGCTGGCCGCAGGCGCTGCGCACCGCCTCGTAGTAGCGCGCGAAGGGCAGGCTCTGCGCCATCATGGCCGCGTCGTAGGCCGACAGGCCGTCGTCGCGCTCGAAGCGCGCAGCCATCGCCGCCGGCAGCTCGGGCATCGCCTCCAGCACGCGCTCGACCCAGTCGGGCGCGATCACCAGCGGCGGCAGGTCGGGGTCGGGGAAGTAGCGGTAGTCCTGTGCGTCTTCCTTGCTGCGCATGGCGCGGGTCTCGCCACTGTCGGGGTCGAACAGCACGGTGGCCTGCTCGATCGCCAGCCCGTCCTCCAGGCGGTCGATCTGCCACTGCACCTCGAAGTCGATTGCCTGCTGCAGGAAGCGGAAGCTGTTCAGGTTCTTGATCTCGCGCCGCGTGCCGTAGGGCTGGCCGGGGCGGCGCACCGACACGTTGGCGTCGCAGCGGAAGCTGCCTTCCTGCATGTTGCCGTCGCAGATGCCCAGCCACACCACCAGCGTGTGCAGCGCCTTGGCATACGCCACGGCCTCGGCCGAGCTGCGCAGGTCGGGCTCGGTGACGATCTCCAGCAGCGGCGTGCCGGCGCGGTTGAGGTCGATGCCGGACATGCCGTGGTAGTCCTCGTGCAGCGACTTGCCGGCGTCCTCCTCGAGGTGGGCGCGCGTCAGGCGCACGGTCTTGCGCACGTCGCCCACGACGATGTCCACCGAGCCGCCCTGCACCACGGGGATCTCGTACTGGCTGATCTGGTAGCCCTTGGGCAGGTCCGGGTAGAAGTAGTTCTTGCGCGCGAAGATCGACTGCGGCGCGATGCGCGCGCCCACGGCCAGGCCGAAGCGGATGGCGCGCTCGACCGCGCCGCGGTTCATCACCGGCAGCACGCCGGGCAGCGCCAGGTCCACCGCGCAGGCCTGGGTGTTGGGCGCGGCGCCGAACGCGGTGGGCGCGCCGCTGAAGATCTTGCTGGCGGTGGACAGCTGGGCGTGCGTCTCGAAGCCGATCACGACCTCCCAGCCGCGCACGAGTTGGGGCGCGCTCATGCGGCACCCCCCGGCGCCCGGGCGTGGAAGTCGGTGGCCTGCTGGAACGCGTGCGCCGCATGCAGCAGCCGGCCCTCGTCGAAGTAGTTGCCCACAAGCTGCAGGCCCACCGGCAGACCGCCCTCGCCGAAGCCCGCCGGCACGCTCATGCCGGGCAGGCCGGCCAGGCTGGCCGGCAGCGTGAAGATGTCGGCCAGGTAGGCCTTGACCGGGTCGTCGTCCTGCGCACCGAGCTTCCAGGCCACCGTGGGCGCCACCGGGCCGGCAATCACGTCGCACTGGCCGAAGCACTGCTGGAAGTCGTCGGCAATCATGCGGCGCAGCTTCTGCGCCTGCAGGTAGTAGGCGTCGTAGTAGCCGTGGCTGAGCACGTAGGTGCCGATCATGATGCGGCGCTTGACCTCCGCGCCGAAGCCCTCGGCCCGGCTCTTCTTGTACATGTCCATCAGGTCGGCATAGCGCTCGGCGCGGTGGCCGTAGCGCACGCCGTCGAAGCGGCCCAGGTTGGAGCTGGCCTCGGCCGGCGCGATGATGTAGTAGACGGGAATCGACAGCTCGGTGCGCGGCAGGCTCACGTCCACCAGCGTGGCGCCGAGCTTCTCGAACTCGGCCAGCGCGGCGCGCACCGCGCCGTCGACGTCGGCCGCCAGCGCGGCGGGGAAGAACTCCCTGGGCAGGCCGATGCGCAGGCCCGCCAGCGGCCGCGCCGCGGTGGCGCCCTCGCGCGGCGCGCGCATGCGGGCATGGAAGTCCTGCGGCGGGCGCTCGGCGCTGGTGGCGTCGCGCGCGTCGAAGCCGCTCATGGCCGACAGCAGCAGCGCGCAGTCCTCGGCGGAACGGGCCAGCGGGCCGGCCTGGTCGAGGCTGGAGGCGAAGGCCACCATGCCCCAGCGCGAGCACACGCCGTAGGTCGGCTTGATGCCGGTGATGCCGCAGAAGCTCGCGGGCTGGCGGATCGAGCCGCCGGTGTCGGTGCCGGTGGCCGCGGGCAGCAGCCGCGCGGCCACGGCCGCGGCCGAGCCGCCGGACGAGCCGCCCGGCACGCGCGCCGGGTCCCAGGGGTTGCGCACCGGGCCGTAGGCCGAGTTCTCGTTGGACGAGCCCATCGCGAACTCGTCGCAGTTGAGCTTGCCCAGGCTCACCGCACCGGCGGCGGCCAGGCGCTCGACCACGGTGGCGTCGAACGGGCTGGCATAGCGCGCCAGCATGCGCGAGCCGGCCGTCGTGGGCTGGCCGCGGGTGACGAAGATGTCCTTGTGCGCGATCGGCACGCCGGCCAGCGGGCCCAGGGCCTCGCCGGCCGCGCGGCGGGCGTCGACCGCCCGGGCGGCCGCCAGCGCGCCGTCGGTGTCGAGGTGGACGAAGGCGCCCAGCCCGGCCTGCGCCGTGGCACGGGCGGCGAGCTCGCGCACCGCCTCCTCGCTGGACAGCTCGCGCCGCGCCAGCGCCTGGCCGAGCGCGGCCACGCCCAGCGTGTGCACGGCAGCGCTCATTCGATCACCTTGGGCACGAGGTACAGGCCGTCCTCGACCGCCGGCGCGCTGGCCTGGTTGGCGCTGCGCTGGTCGGGTTCGGTGACGGCGTCGTCGCGCAGGCGCAGCGCGGCGGGCTGCACCGCGGCCAGCGGCGTGTACAGCGGCTCGACGCCGCGCGTGTCGACAGCGCTCATCTGCTCGACGATGCGGAAGAAGCCATTGAGCTGGCCGAGCATCGCGTCGGATTCGGCCGGGCTCAGTTCGAGACGGGCCAGATGCGCGATGCGGCTCACGTCGGCGGGGGTCAGCGACATGTTGAAACGGGGTGCAAAGGTGAAACCGGCAGTGCATTCCCGCACGGGAGGCCGGAGGGCTTGGGGTATTATCCCCGCCCATCGACGAACCCTCGCCCGCTCAGTGCGGCCGGGGGTTTTCTTGCAAGTGCGGCCTCACCCAGGGCCACGGTTCCCCGCCATGTTCGCATCGTTCCGTCGCTACGTTTCCACCGACCTGGCCATCGACCTCGGGACGGCCAACACGCTGATCTACGTGCGCGGCAAGGGCATCGTGCTGGACGAGCCCTCCGTCGTCGCCATCCGCCACGAGGGCGGCCCCAACGGCAAGAAGACGATCCAGGCCGTGGGCGCCGAGGCCAAGGCCATGCTGGGCAAGGTGCCGGGCAACATCGAGGCCATCCGCCCCATGAAGGACGGCGTCATCGCCGACTTCACGGTGACGGAGCAGATGCTCAAGCAGTTCATCAAGATGGTCCACCCGCGCTCGCTGCTGCGGCCGAGCCCCCGGATCATCATCTGCGTGCCCTGCGGCAGCACCCAGGTCGAGCGCCGCGCCATCCGCGAGAGCGCGCTCGGCGCCGGCGCCAGCGAGGTCTACCTGATCGAGGAGCCGATGGCCGCGGCGATCGGCGCCGGCCTGCCGGTGGCCGAGGCCTCCGGCTCGATGGTGGTGGACATCGGCGGCGGCACCACCGAGGTGGGCGTCATCTCGCTGGGCGGCATGGTCTACAAGGGTTCGGTGCGGGTGGGCGGCGACAAGTTCGACGAAGCCATCATCAACTACATCCGCCGCAACTACGGCATGCTGATCGGCGAGCCGACGGCCGAGGCGATCAAGAAGGAGATCGGCTCCGCGTTCCCCGGCAGCGAGGTGCGCGAGATGGAAGTCAAGGGCCGCAACCTCAGCGAAGGCGTGCCGCGCAGCTTCACCATCAGCAGCAACGAGATCCTCGAGGCGCTGACCGACCCGCTGAACCAGATCGTCTCCAGCGTGAAGAACGCGCTCGAGCAGACCCCGCCCGAGCTGGGTGCCGACATCGCCGAGCGCGGCATGATGCTTACCGGCGGCGGTGCGCTGCTGCGCGACCTGGACCGCCTGCTGGCGGAAGAGACCGGCCTGCCCGTGCTGGTCGCCGAGGACCCGCTGACCTGCGTGGTGCGCGGCTGCGGCATGGCGCTCGAGCGCATGGAACGCCTGGGCTCGATCTTCACGTCCGAATGACCCCCGGGGCCTGACGTGCCCCTCGGCACCCTCGACCGCACTCCGCCGCCCTTCTTCCGCCAGGGCTACTCGGCGTTCACGAAGCTGGTGTTCTTCACCGCGCTGTCGGTGTTCCTGATGGTGGCCGACACGCGCATGCAGGTGGTGGCCCCGGTGCGCGCGGCGATCGCCGCGGCGCTGGCGCCGATCCAGCGCGCGCTGCTGGTGCCGGTGGACATGGTCGTCGGCGGCAGCGACTACTTCCGCGGCCTGGCCAGCGCGCTGGCCGGGGAGGACGCCGCGCGGCGCCAGCTCGCGCAGCAGGCCGAGCGCGCGCTCGCCGCCGACCGGCTGGCCGCGGAGAACAGGGAACTGCGCGGCCTGCTCGGCCTGGCCCCGTCGCTGACGGTGCGCTCCCAGGCGGCCCAGGTGATGTACGAGGCGGCCGACCCGTTCTCGCGCCGCATCTACATCGACCGCGGCCTGAACCAGGGCCTCGTGCTCGGCGCGCCGGTGGTCACCGAGGCCGGGGTGATCGGCCAGGTCACCCGCGTGTACCCGCTGTCGGCCGAGGTGATGCTGCTCACCGACCGCGACGCCGCGATCCCGCTGCTGAACGTTCGCACGCAGCAGCGTGCCGCGGCCTTCGGTGGCGTGGCGCAGGGCAGCGCGATGGAGCTGCGCTTCGTGGCCACCAACGCCGACGTGCAGGTGGGCGACCTGCTGCACACGTCGGGCGTGGACGGCGTCTATCCGGCCGGGCTGCCGGTGGCGCGGGTGACCGCGGTGGACCGCCAGGCCGAGGGCGCCTTCGCGCGCATCACGCTGGCGCCGGTGGCCGCGGTGGACGGCGTGCGCCACGTGCTGGTGCTCGAGCCGCTGCGGGTGCAGCTGCCGCCGCCGCCTGCCGCCGAGCCGGCGTCGGCGCCGCGCGCACCGGTGAGGGCGCGCAAGTGAGGCCGGCCGCCGCCACCCCGGCGCGCGCCCCCGCAAGGTGGAGGGCGCCGCGATGAGCCTGATGCCGCGCGGCGACCCGCTGCTGCTGCCCGCCAACCCGTTCTTCATCCTGGTGACGCTGCTGCTGGCGCTGGCCTTCAACATGCTGCCGCTGGGCCGCAGCCCCTGGCTGCCGGACCTGCTGGCGCTGACACTGGCCTTCTGGGCGGTGCACCAGCCGCGCCGCGTCGGCGTCGGCGTGTCGTTCTTCTTCGGCCTGGCGATGGACGTGCACCAGGGCTCGCTGCTGGGACAGCATGCGCTGGCCTATGCGCTGCTGGCCTTCGCGGCCATCGCGCTGCACCGGCGCATCCTGTGGTTCCCGGTGCTGCAGCAGTCGGCCCAGGTGCTGGCATTGTTCCTCGCGGCGCACCTGGTGTCGCTGGTGGTGCGGCTGGCCGCCGGCGACCTGTTCCCGGGCTGGTCCTTCTTCATCGCGCCCTGCCTGGAAGCCGCGCTGTGGCCCGTGGCCACCTTCGTGCTGCTGGCGCCGCAGCGCCGCGCGCCCGACCCGGACGAGAACCGCCCGCTGTAGCCATGACCGAGCTGCGCGACGTCGAACGCGAACTGGACGGCTTCCGTGCGCGCCTGATCGCCGCGGCGCTGTTCGTGCTGTTCTGCTTCGGGCTGCTGGTGGCGCGGCTGGTGTACCTGCAGGTGATCCAGCACGAGAAGCTCGCCACCCAGGCCGAGGCCAACCGCGTGGCGGTGGTGCCGGTGGTGCCCAACCGCGGGCTGATCGTCGACCGCAACGGCGTGGTGCTGGCCGACAACTACTCGGCCTACACGCTGGAGATCACGCCGTCGCGGCTGACGCAGCCGCTGGACGAGACCATCGACGCGCTGGCCGAGGTGATCGACATCACCGCGCGCGACCGCCGCCGCTTCAAGCGCCTGCAGGACGACAGCAAGAGCTTCGAGTCGCTGCCCATCCGCACCAAGCTCAGCGACGAGGAGGTGGCGCGCTTCGTGGCGCAACGCTTCCGCTTCCCGGGCGTGGACGTCAAGGCGCGGCTGTTCCGCAACTACCCGCTGGGCGCCACCGGCAGCCACCTGCTGGGCTACATCGGCCGCATCAACCAGGCCGAGAAGGCGCAGCAGGAGGAGTGGCCCGAGGAGGACGTGGCCAACTACCGTGGCACCGAGTACATCGGCAAGCTGGGCATCGAGCAGGCCTACGAGCGCGAACTGCACGGCCGCACCGGCGTCGAGCAGGTGGAGACCAGCGCCGGCGGCCGCGCCGTGCGGCGCCTGTCGCACCAGCCGCCCACGCCCGGCAACACGCTGGTGCTGTCGGTGGACATCAAGCTGCAGGCCCTGGTGGAGCAGCTCTTCGGCGAGCGCCGCGGCGCGCTGGTGGCAATCGACCCGCGCAACGGCGAGGTGCTGGCCTTCGTCAGTAAGCCCACCTTCGACCCCAACCTGTTCGTCGACGGCATCGACGCCGACAGCTGGCGCGAGCTCAACGAGGACATCGACAAGCCGCTGCTCAACCGCGCGCTGCGAGGCACCTATCCGCCGGGCTCGACCTACAAGCCCTTCATGGCGATGGCGGCGCTGAACAGCGGCAAGCGCGGGCCCAACACCATCATCCAGGACAACCTCACGTTCAGCTTCGGCGGCCGCGTGTTCGGCAGCCCGGAGAGCGACCGCCCCGGGCCGAAGGACATGCGGCTGGCGATCGTCGGCTCGAGCAACGTGTACTTCTACACCCTGGCCAACGAGATGGGCGTGGACCTGATCCACGACGAGCTCAAGCCCTTCGGCTTCGGCCGCCGCACCGAGATCGACCTGCTGGGCGAGGTCACCGGCGACCTGCCGTCCACCGAGTGGAAGCGGCGCCGGTTCTCCAAGCCCGAGCACCAGAAGTGGTACGCCGGCGAGACGATCTCGCTGGGCATCGGCCAGGGCTACAACAACTTCACCATGCTGCAGCTGGCGTCGGCCACCGCCACGCTGGCCAGCGGCGGGCAGCGCTACAAGCCGCGCCTGGTCAGCCGCATCGACGACGTGGTGACGAACCAGCAGCGACGCGTGGCCAGCGACGCGCTCGACCCGCTGCCGCTCAAGCCCGAGCAGGTGGCCGTGATCCTCGACGCGATGGGCGGCGTGCCCAAGGAGGGCACCTCGCGGGCGGCCTTCGCCGGCGCCGCCTACACCAGCGGCGGCAAGACCGGCACCGCGCAGGCCATCGGCCTGAAGGCGGGCGAGAAGTACAGCCAGATCAAGGCCGACGAGCGCAAGCGCGACCACTCGCTGTACGTGGCCTTCGCGCCGCTGGAGGCGCCCACGGTGGCGCTGGCGGTCATCGTCGAGAACGCGGGCTTCGGCTCCACCTCGGCGGCGCCGATCGCGCGGCGCGTGTTCGACTACCTGCTGCAGGGCCAGTACCCGAGCGAGGAGGACATCGTGGCCACGCGCGAGGGCCGTGCCACCGCGCCGGTGGGCAAGCCGCGCACGGCCGCCGACGTGCCGCTGGCCGTCATCGCGGGCGGCACCGCGCCATGAGGAGCCCGCGTCGATGAGCACGATCTTCGAGCAGCCGTCGCTGTGGCAGCGCGTGCGGCCGGTGCTGTTCAGCTTCGACGGGCCGCTGTCCACCGCGGTGCTGCTGCTGGCCGCGCTCGGCCTGCTGTCGATGTACTCGTCGGGCTTCGACCACGGCACGCGCTTCGTCGACCACGCGCGCAACATGACGATCGCGGTGGTGCTGATGTGGGCCGTGTCGCAGGTGCCGCCGCACCGGCTGATGGCGCTGGCGGTGCCGCTGTACACCGTGGGCGTGGTGCTGCTGATCGCCACCGCGCTGTTCGGCATCAGCCGCAAGGGCGCCACGCGCTGGCTGCACGTCGGCTTCACCGTGATCCAGCCCAGCGAGCTGCTCAAGCTGGCCACGCCGATGATGCTGGCGTGGTGGTTCCAGCGCTGCGAGGGCCGGCTGCGCATCCCGGAGTGGGTGGTCGCGGCGGTGATCCTGCTGGTGCCTTTCCTGCTGGTGGCCAAGCAGCCCGACCTCGGCACCGGCATCCTGATCCTGTCGGCCGGCCTGTATGTGCTGTTCTTCGCCGGCCTGTCGTGGAAGCTGATCGTGCCGGTGATGGCCCTGGGCGGCGCGGGCATCGTCGCGCTGATCGTGACCGAGCCCACGATCTGCGCCCCCGGCGTGGACTGGCCGCTGCTCAAGGAGTATCAGCAGCACCGCGTCTGCACCCTGCTGGACCCCGGCAAGGACCCGCTGGGCAAGGGCTTCCACATCATCCAGGGCATGATCGCCATCGGCTCGGGCGGCCTCACCGGCAAGGGCTTCATGCAGGGCACGCAGACGCACCTGGAGTTCATCCCCGAGCGCACCACCGACTTCATCTTCGCGGCGTTCGCCGAGGAGTTCGGCCTGCTCGGCGCGCTGGTGCTGCTGCTGGCGTTCACCTTCTTCATCTTCCGCGGCCTGATGATCGCCGCCGACGCGCCGACGCTGTTCGCGCGCCTGCTGGCCGGGTCGATCACGCTGTCGGTGTTCACCTACGTGTTCGTCAACATGGGCATGGTCAGCGGCATCCTGCCGGTGGTGGGCATCCCGCTGCCCTTCGTCAGCTACGGCGGCACGGCGATGGTGACGCTGGGCACGGCCATCGGCATCCTGATGTCGATCGCGCGCAGCCAGCGCCTGATGCAGAGCTAGCGCCGGACTACCCGGGCTGCATCGGCAGCCGCACGCTGACCCGCGTGCCGGGCGACGGACCGCGCGGCTGGGTCGGCTCGATCTCGACCGAGCCGCCCTGGCGCTCCGCGATCTCGCGCACGATGGCCAGGCCCAGGCCCGAGCCGTCGACCTCGGTGCCCAGCGCGCGGTAGAAGGGCTGGAACACCAGCTCGCGCTCGGCCTCGGGGATGCCGGGGCCGTTGTCCTCGACCTGCAGCACGACCACCTTGCCGTAGGGGTCGGGCAGCAGGCGCACGGTGACGGTGCCGCCGCCGGGCGTGTACTGCACGGCGTTGTCCACCAGGTTGCGGATCAGCTCGCGCACCAGCACCGGCTCGCCGAGCATGCGCGGCGCCGCGTCGTCGCCGGCGGCCGGGCCCTCGTAGCCCAGGTCCAGGCCCTTGGCCAGCGCCCGCGGCACGAAGTCGTGCACGGTCTCGGTGGCCAGGGCCGTCAGGTTGAACGACTGCACGCGGCGCACCTCGCCGCCGTCCTCGGCCCGGGCCATCGACAGCAGCTGGTTGACCATGTGCGCGGCGCGCTGGGACGAGCGCGCGATCTGCTGCAGCGATCGCTTCACCGCCTTGGGGTCGCCCTGCTCGACGTCGCGCTGGGCCAGCTCGGCCTGCATGCGCAACCCCGCCAGCGGTGTCTTGAGCTGGTGCGCCGCGTCGGCCAGGAAGTGCTTCTGCGCCCGCAGCGACCGGTCCAGCCGCCCGAGCAGCTCGTTGATCGCACCCACCAGCGGGCTCACCTCCTCGGGGGCGGCGCGCTCGTCGATCGGCGACAGGTCGCCCACCGCCCGCTTGCGGATGCGGCGCTGGAGCTGGTCCAGCGGGCGCAGGCCGCGCATCAGCGCGAACCACACCAGCACCACCGCCAGCGGCAGGATCGCGAACTGCGAGAACATCACGCCGCGGGCGATCTCGGTGGCCAGCTGCGACCGCTTGTCCAGCGTCTCGGCCACCTGCACCAGCGGCGGCGTCGAGCCGCCGCCGACCGGCAGGGGGATCCACAGGTAGGCCACCCGCACGGTGCGGCCGTCGAGGTCGTCGTCGCGGAAACGCACCTCGCCGTCGGCCTGCGGCGGCTCGTCGGGCACCGGCAGCTCGCGGTCGCCGGCGATGCGCTCGCCGCGCGTGCCCAGCACCAGGAAGTAGAACTGGTCCGGCTGGTCGCCGCGCAGGATCGCCGCCGAGGCGTCGGTCAGCGCGATGCGCGCCACCGGGTTGGCGCCGCGAGCGTCGGGCATCAGCGTGACGCGGCGCGACAGCGTGCGCGCGGTCTCGCCCAGCTCGCGGTCGAACGGCCGGTTGGCGATGTTCTGCGCCGACAGCCAGATGATCACCACCGACATCGGCCACAGCAGCAGCAGCGGCACCAGCAGCCAGTCGAGGATGTCCCCGAACAGCGAGCGCTGGGGCCGGGTGTCGGTCGCCGGGGCGTCGTCGGCGCTCACGCGCTCAGCCGGCAATCTTTTCCAGGCAGTAGCCCAGGCCGCGCACCGTGGCGATGCGGATCGGGCCCTGCTCGATCTTCTTGCGCAGCCGGTGGATGTAGACCTCGATGGCGTTGTTGCTCACCTCGTCGCCCCACTCGCACAGCCGCTCGACGAGCTGGTCCTTGCTGACCAGGCGGCCGGCGCGCTGCAGCAGCACTTCCAGCAGCGAGATCTCGCGTGCCGACAGGTCGATCATCTGGTCGTTGATGTAGCACACGCGCCCGGTGGCGTCGAACGACAGCGGCCCGTGCTTGAGCACGCTGCTGGCCGTGCCCAGGCCGCGCCGCATCAGCGCCCGCACCCGCGCCTCCAGTTCCTGCAGCGAGAACGGCTTGGCCATGTAATCGTCGGCACCCAGGTCCAGGCCCTTGACACGCTGGTCGACGCTGTCGGCCGCGGTCAGGATCAGCACCGGCGTCGTGGCGCCGCGCGCGCGGTACTTCCGCAGCACCTCGAAGCCGTGCATCTTGGGCAGCCCCAGGTCGAGGATGACGAGGTCAAACTCGTGCGACGCCAGCGCGGCGTCGGCCTCGTTGCCCGACGCGACGTGGTCGGCCGCATAGCCCGCGGCCCGCAGCGACCGCAGCAGGCCATCGGCCAGCACCTGGTCGTCCTCGGCGATCAAGACTCGCATCGGCCGTCTCCTCTTGGCTCTTTGGAGCCGATTCTATGAACCGCGGGCCCGCCGGGGTTGACGAAGGCGGGTACCTGTACGAATATCCAGTTGTCGCGCATAATCGCGCCGCCCCCCAAACCACCCGCCGGAGACCCCATGGACGCCCCCGTCAAAGCCCTCAACACCGAGAAAGCCAAGGCCCTTCAGGCGGCGCTGGCGCAGATCGAAAAGCAGTTCGGCAAGGGCTCCATCATGCGCCTGGGCGACGGCGAGGCGGTGGAAGCCATCGAAGCCGTGTCCACCGGCTCGCTCGGCCTGGACATCGCCCTGGGCATCGGCGGCCTGCCGCGCGGCCGCGTGGTCGAGATCTACGGCCCGGAATCCAGCGGCAAGACCACGCTCACGCTGCAGGTCATCGCCGAGATGCAGAAGACCGGCGGCACCTGCGCCTTCATCGACGCCGAGCATGCCCTGGACACCGGCTACGCTCAAAAGCTCGGCGTCAACCTGCAGGAACTGCTGATCTCCCAGCCCGACACCGGCGAGCAGGCGCTCGAGATCGTCGACGCCCTGGTGCGCTCCGGCTCGATCGACCTCGTCGTGGTGGACTCGGTGGCCGCGCTCACGCCCAAGGCCGAGCTCGAAGGCGAGATGGGCGACAGCCTGCCCGGCCTGCAGGCCCGACTGATGAGCCAGGCCCTGCGCAAGCTCACCGCCACGATCAAGAAGACCAACACCATGGTCATCTTCATCAACCAGATCCGCATGAAGATCGGCGTGATGTTCGGCAACCCCGAAACCACCACCGGCGGCAATGCGCTCAAGTTCTACGCCTCGGTGCGCCTGGACATCCGCCGCACCGGCAGCATCAAGAAGGGCGAGGAAGTCATCGGCAGCGAGACCAAGGTCAAGGTCGTCAAGAACAAGGTCAGCCCGCCGTTCAAGACCGCCGAGTTCGACATCCTCTACGGCGAAGGCATCAGCCGCGAGGGCGAGATCATCGACATGGGCGTCAACGCCAAGGTGCTCGACAAGAGCGGCGCCTGGTACGCCTACAACGGCGAGAAGATCGGCCAGGGCAAGGACAACGCCCGCGAATTCCTGCGCGAGAACCCCGAGCTGGCCGTCGAGATCGAGAACAAGGTCCGCGAGTCGATGGGCATCCCGCTGCTGCCCACGGCCGGCGCCGACGGCGCCTGAGGCCGGCCGCTCACGGAGGCCGGCGGCGATGGCGCCGCCCCTGTCGCTGAAGGCCCGCGCGCTGCAGTGGCTGGCGCAGCGCGAGCACAGCCGCGCCGAGTTGCGGCGCAAGCTGATGCGCGCTGCGCGCCAGCGCGACCGGGCCGCGGCAGAGCAGGCCGCCGCCTCTGAGGCGGCGCCGCCCCTCGATGCCGATCCCGGGCCGGAAGTCGACGCGCTGCTCGACTGGCTCGCGGCCCGGCACTACCTGAGCGAAGCCCGCTTCGTCGAGTCGCGGGTGCATGCGCGGGCCGCACGCTACGGCAACCGCCGCATCGCCCAGGAACTGGCGCAGCATGGCGCCACGCTCGACGAGGCCACCGCCGGGCGCCTGAAGGCCACCGAGCTCGACCGCGCCCGCGCCGTATGGCAACGCAAGTTCGACGGCGCCGTCGAGGTCGACGCGGCCGGGCGTGCCCGCCAGATGCGCTTTCTCGCCGGACGCGGCTTCTCGGCCGACGTGATCCGCCGCGTCGTGCAGGCCCGGGGCGACGACGACCCGCCGGGTGACTGACGCGTCGCTGACACGGTTTTGGTGCGCCGCACCATGCTAAATTCGCCCGCGCCCGCAACCGCCTCCGACAGCGGCGCCTACTGCGCCGCGACCGCCCCATGAAAATCCACGAATACCAAGGCAAGGAAGTCCTGCGCCAGTACGGCGTGCCCGTACCGCGCGGCTATCCCGCGTTCTCCGTCCGCGAGGCCTCCGAGGCCGCGCAGAAGCTCGGCGGCAGCGTCTGGGTCGTCAAGGCCCAGATCCACGCCGGCGGCCGCGGCAAGGGCGGCGGCGTCAAGCTCGCCCGCTCGATGCCCGAGGTCGAGACGCTGGCCGGCCAGATCCTGGGCATGCAGCTCAAGACGCACCAGACCGGGCCCGAAGGCCAGAAGGTGCGCCGCCTGCTGATCGAGGAAGGCGCCGACATCAAGAAGGAGTACTACCTCGCCGCGCTCACCGACCGGGCGACGCAGAAGGTGGCGATCATGGCCAGCAGCGAAGGCGGCATGGACATCGAGGAAGTGGCGCACAAGACGCCCGAGAAGATCATCAAGGTGTTCGTCGACCCGGCCACCGGCCTGACCGACGCGCAGGCCGGCGAGCTGGCCGACGGCATCGGCGTGCCCGCCGCGAGCAAGGCGCAGGCCGTCGACGTGTTCAAGAAGCTCTACGCCTGCTACATGGGCACCGACGCCAGCCTGGCCGAGATCAACCCGCTGATCCTCGAAGGCAACGGCAACATCAAGGCCCTGGACGCGAAGTTCAACTTCGACAGCAACGCGCTGTTCCGCCACCCCGAGATCGTGGCCTACCGCGACCTCGACGAGGAGGACCCGGCCGAGATCGAGGCCAGCAAGTTCGACCTCAGCTACATCAGCCTGGACGGCAACATCGGCTGCCTGGTCAACGGCGCCGGCCTGGCCATGGCCACGATGGACACCATCAAGCTGTTCGGCGGCGAGCCGGCCAACTTCCTGGACGTCGGCGGCGGCGCCACCGCCGAGAAGGTGACCGAGGCCTTCAAGATCATGCTCAAGAACAAGAGCGTGAAGGGCATCCTGGTCAACATCTTCGGCGGCATCATGAAGTGCGACACCATCGCCGAGGGCGTGATCGCCGCGTGCAAGGCGGTGAACCTGTCCGTGCCGCTGGTGGTGCGCATGAAGGGCACCAACGAGGACCTGGGCAAGAAGATGCTCAAGGAATCGGGCCTGCCGATCATCAGTGCCGACACGATGGCCGAAGCGGCCACCAAGATCGTCGCCGCCGTCAAGTAAGGGTCCGTCATGAGCATCCTGATCAACAAGAACACGCGCGTCATCACGCAGGGCATCACCGGCAAGACGGGCCAGTTCCACACCCGCATGTGCCGCGACTACGCCAACGGCAAGAACTGCTTCGTCGCCGGCGTCAACCCCAAGAAGGCCGGCGAGGACTTCGAAGGCATCCCCATCTACGCCAGCGTCAAGGACGCCAAGGCCCAGACCGGCGCCACCGTCAGCGTGATCTACGTGCCGCCGGCGGGCGCCGCCGCGGCCATCTGGGAGGCCGTCGAGGCCGACCTCGACCTGGCCATCTGCATCACCGAGGGCATCCCCATCAAGGACATGCTCGAGGTGCGCAACCGCATGAAGGCCAAGGAGGCCGCGGGCGGCAAGAAGACGCTGCTGCTGGGCCCCAACTGCCCGGGCACGATCACGCCCGAGGAGATCAAGATCGGCATCATGCCGGGCCACATCCACCGCAAGGGGCGCATCGGCGTGGTGTCGCGCTCGGGCACGCTCACCTATGAGGCGGTGGCGCAGCTGACCGAGATCGGCCTGGGCCAGAGCAGCGCCGTGGGCATCGGCGGCGACCCGATCAACGGCCTGAAGCACATCGACGTGATGCGCATGTTCAACGACGACCCGGACACCGACGCCGTGATCATGATCGGCGAGATCGGCGGGCCGGACGAGGCCGAGGCCGCGCGCTGGTGCAAGGCCCACATGAAGAAGCCCGTGGTCGGCTTCATCGCCGGCGTCACCGCCCCCCCGGGCAAGCGCATGGGCCACGCCGGCGCGCTGATCTCCGGCGGCGCCGACACCGCCGACGCCAAGCTGGCCATCATGGAGGAGTGCGGGTTCACGGTGACGCGCAACCCGTCCGAGATGGGCCGCCTGCTCAAGTCGCTGCTCTGAACTGAGACTCGGCCCTGGGCCACCCGCGACGGGGCCTGGGCGCCGAACCCGCCGGGCGTGACAAACCGCACGCTTTCGGCCCGCCGCAGCGGGCCGGGTGGCGTGCTAACGTGGACCGCACCCTGCATCCACGCCCATGTCGGCCCCGACAAGCTCCTGGTTCGCGCGCTGGACCGGCCGGCGCCGACCCGCCGCGCCCCAGCCGGGCCAGCCCTGGCCGGCCAGCCGCTGGCCCGCCGGCACCGTGCTCAACGGCGTGCGCATCGAGCGCCTGATCGGCCGCGGCGCCTCGGCCGCCGTGTATGGCGCGATCGACGAGGCCAGCGGCGAGGCCGTGGCGCTGAAGATCCTCGACCCGCAACCCGACGCCGACCTTCGCGCGGCCTCGCTCGACGCGGCGCGCCGCGCCAGCGAGCTGGTGCATCCGAACATCGTGCGCGTGCATGGCGGCGGCGAGTTCGCCACCAGCGTGTTCGTGGTGATGGAGCTGCTGCAAGGCAGCGACCTGTCGCGCTACGCCCGGGCCGACCGGCTGCTGCCCGAGGCCGCGGTGCTGGAGGTGGCCGAGCAGCTGGCCCACGCGCTGGCGCATGCGCACCGCCAGGGCGTGGTGCACCGCGACGTCAAGCCGGCCAATGTCGTGTACGACCCGGCGGCACGGCGCGCGGTGCTGACCGACTTCGGCCTGTCGCGGGCGCCGGACGCCCAGTCCACCCGCAGCGGCGTGATGCTGGGCTCGCCGGCCTACATGGCGCCCGAGCTGCTGGCCGGCGCCCGGCCGGACGGCCGCAGCGACATGTACGCGCTGGGGGTGCTGGTGTTCGAGCTGCTGACGGGCCGCCCGCCGTTCGACGAGCCGGGGCTGGGGGCGCTGCTGCAGGCCGTGGCGACGCGGCCGCCGCCGCCGCTGGCGTCGGTGCGCCCGGCCCTGGCCGAGCCCGCCGCGCTGGACGAGCTGCTGGCGCCGCTGCTGGCCAAGGACCCGGCCGAGCGCCCCTTCGATGGCGACGCCTGGGCCGCCCAGGCACGGCTGCAGCGGCTGTGGCTGTGCGCACCCCCCGCGTTCTGAGCGTCGGGCCAGTGCCGTTTGACGCGGGCAAACACCACGAACGGGCGGCGGCCGGCCCGGCCCGGACGGGGCCGGCGCACCCGGGCAAGGCACAATCGCCTTCGCCTCCAACCGCGCCCCGCACCGACGGGCGCCGACGTCCAGAACCATCCGCCGTGCCGCAGCCCCACCTGTCTATCGAGTTCTTCTGCGCGACGGACACCGGCCGCGCGCGTTCGAACAACGAGGACTCCGTCACCGTCGACCACGGCAATTCGCTGGCCGTGCTGGCCGACGGCATGGGCGGCTACAACGCCGGCGAGATCGCCAGCGGCATGGCCACCACCTTCATCCAGCGCGAGCTGGGGCGCTGGCTCGAGGAGGTGGGCGACTCGGCCACCGACCCCGAGGTGCGCCGGGCGATGGACATCTGCGTCGACAACGCCAACCGGGCCATCTTCAATGCCGCCAACGCCAACCCGCAGTACGCCGGCATGGGCACCACGCTGGTGGTGGCGGTGTTCCGCGGTACGCGCGTGCTGATCGGCCACGTGGGCGACTCGCGCGCCTACCGGCTGCGCGGCGGGCGCCTGATGCAGGTCACGCGCGACCATTCGCTGCTGCAGGAGCAGATCGACGCCGGCCTGATCACGCCCGAGCAGGCCAGCTTCTCGGCCAACAAGAACCTCGTCACGCGCGCCGTGGGCGTGGAGGACACCGTGCTGCTGGAGATCCACCAGCACGAGGTGCATCCGGGCGACCTGTACCTGATGTGCTCCGACGGCCTGTCGGACATGCTCGACGACGAGACCCTGTCGCAGTTGCTGCAGGCCCACGAATCCCTCGATGAAGCCGGCGCGGCCCTGATCGCGGCCGCCAACGATGCAGGCGGCAAGGATAATATCGCCATCATCCTGGCCCGCGCGCCGGGCAGCCCGGCCGCCAGCACCAAGTCCTGGTGGGCACCCTTCCGACGCTGAGCACAACTAGACGGGACAACGAGGACTCGAACATGGGCAAGCTGGTGGTCTCGCTCGATGGCGTGGTGATCAAGGAAGTCCAGATCACCAAGGACAAGACGACCCTCGGTCGCCGCCCCTACAACGACATCGTCATCGACAACCTGGCGGTCAGCGGCGAGCACGCCGTGCTGCAGATGGTGGGCGCCGACGTCTTCATCGAGGACCTCAACAGCACCAACGGCACCTACATCAACGGCAAGGCCGTCAAGAAGCAGCTGCTGGCGCACAACGACACCGTCGAGATCGGCAAGTACAAGATCAAGTACCTGGTCGAGGACGGCGTCGACTACGAGAAGACGATGATCATGAAGCCCGGCGGCGCCGCCGTCGGGGGCGGTTCGGTGGGCTCGGCCGACCGCGCCACGTTCTCGCACACGATGCCGTCGTCGAACTCCGGCTTCGGCGGCCTGGCCAGTTCGCCCGGCAGCGCGGCCATCAAGGTGCTCAACGGCGCCGCGGCCGGCCGCGAGGTGATGCTCACCAAGGTCGTCACCACGGTGGGCAAGCCCGGCGTGCAGGTGGCCTCGATCACCAAGCGGCCCGGTGGCTACGTGCTGGCGCATGTCGAAGGCTCGGCGCGGCCCACGGTCAACGGCTCCCAGCTGGCGGGCGACTCGGCCCAGCTGCGCAACGGCGACGTGATCGAGCTGGCCGGCACCCAGATGCAGTTCATCCAGCTCTGACGCGCGCCGCGCGCGGCGCCGTGGAGTCGGTCACGTAGACGCCCGGGCCTGCGCCGGGCAGGGTGTCGGAGCCGGGGACAATCCCGTCATGCAGATCCGTGTGCTCGGGTGTTCCGGCTCCATCGCCGCCGGCAGCCGCACCACCTCCTTCCTCCTCGACGACGACGTGCTGGTGGACGCCGGCACGGGCGTGGGCGACCTCACGCTCGACGAGCTGACGCGCATCGATCACGTGCTGGTGACGCACTCGCACCTGGACCATGTGCTGGGCATCGGGCTGCTGGCCGACAGCGTCTCGCGCCGGCGCCACGGCCGCCCGCCGATCCGCGTGCACGCCCTGCCGGCCACGCTCGACGCGCTGCGCACGCACATCTTCAACGGCGCCATCTGGCCCGATTTCACGCGCCTGCCCAGCGCCGAGCATCCGCTGCTGGAGTTCGTGCCGTTCTCGATCGGCGAGAGCCTCGTGCTCGGCGCGCGCCGGGCCGAGGTGCTGCCGGCCGAGCACACCGTGCCGGCGGTCGGTTTCGCGATCACCGGGCCGGCGCCGACGCCGGGTGCGTGGGTGTTCAC
Organism: Aquabacterium sp. T101; assembly: GCF_057219775.1. Taxonomy (NCBI): domain Bacteria; kingdom Pseudomonadati; phylum Pseudomonadota; class Betaproteobacteria; order Burkholderiales; family Sphaerotilaceae; genus Aquabacterium; species Aquabacterium sp. T101. Next base: position 236,641 of record NZ_JBXVVZ010000004.1, on the reverse strand, counting down.
GGGCGACACCGGCCCGAATCCCGCGCTGTGGCGCCGCCTGACCGGCATGACGATCGCCCACCTCGTGATCGAGACCGCCTTCAGCGACGACGAGCAGCAGCTGGCGCGCATCAGCAACCACCTGTGCCCGACGACCCTGGCCAAGGAGCTGTCCCGCCTGGAGGGCGAGGTCGCGGTGCACATCACCCACATCAAGCCGGGCGAGGTGGACGCGGTGATGTCGCAGATCGGCGCGCTGCCGATGCGCCATGCCTGCCAGGCCCTGGCCACCGGCCAGGTCTTCGAGCTCTGACCCGGCGCCTGCCGCCGCCTATCATCCGGACCGTGCAGGACAGCGCCTTTCTCGACGTCGACCGCCATGGCGTGCTGCGCGTGCCGGGCATGTTGTGGCTCGGCTTCGCGGTGATGGCGCGCTACTGGATCCTGATCATCATCGTCACCGCGTCCGCGCGCCGCTCCCAGCAGTCGGTGCTGCTGCTGGGCGAGGGCGGCTTCTCCTGGGCCTGGCTGCTGGTGCAGCTGCCGATCGTGCTGCTGATGGCGGCAGGTTTCCAGCGCGTGCCCAGCGCCGGCCGCTGGGCGCGCGAAGTCTGGCGCCGAGGCCGCGCCATCGTGACCCTGGCCGCCCTGCTCAACCTCGGCTGGACGGCGCACATCCTCTGGTACGCCGACGACTGGGCCCTGTGGCCCGAGCTGTTCCTCGCCAGCTGCGTGCTGATCGACATCGCCGTGGCGCTGGCCGTCTGGCGCGACCGCTTCTTCGCGCAGCTGTTCAGCGAGTTCCCGGCCCCCGAGGCCGACCCCTCCAAGGAGCCCCGCCCGTGATCCGCATCTTCATCGGCTTCGACGAGCGCGAGACCGTCGCCTGGCACGTGCTGTCGCACAGCATCCTGGCGCGGTCGTCGCAGCCCGTGGCCTTCACGCCGCTGGCGCTGGGCAACCTGCAGGGCGTGTTCACGCGCCAGCGCGAGTCGCTGCAGTCCACCGACTTCAGCTTCTCGCGCTTCCTGACGCCCTGGCTGTCGGGCTACGAGGGCTGGTCGCTGTTCATGGACTGCGACATGCTGGTGCTGCGCGACATCGCCGAACTGTGGGCGCTGCGCGACGACCGCTACGCCGTGATGTGCGTGCAGCACGACCACCGCCCGCGCGAGTCGGTCAAGTTCCTCAACCAGCCGCAGACACCCTACGGCAAGAAGAACTGGAGCAGCGTGATGCTGTTCAACAACGCGCGCTGCAAGGCGCTGACGCCGGAGTACGTCAACACCGCCACCGGCCTGCAGCTGCACCAGTTCAAGTGGCTCGGCGACGACAGCCTGATCGGCTCGATCCCCGCCGCGTGGAACCACCTCGTGGGCTACAGCGACCCGATGCCCGACGCGGCCAACGTGCACTACACGCTCGGCGGGCCGTACTTCGAGGAGTACCTCGACTGCGAGCATGCCAAGGCCTGGCTCGACGAGCGCCAGGCGATGCTGCGCGTGGACCAGCGTCCGCGCAGCAAGGCCTGAAGCGGCGCCAGCCCCCGTGAAGAAGATCCTCGACAAGCTGCTGACGCGGCAGGCCCGGTTGATGGACGAGCTGGCGCGGCCGCAGGACGCGGCGCCGCGGGCGGTGCGCGCCCGGCGCAGCCCCGAAGAGCTGGCCCGCCTGCGCGAGGCCGAGGCGGCGGCGGTGGAGCAGGCCTTCGCCCACCTGTCCTCCGGCGACGTGGCGGCGGCGGCCGCCGTGCTCGCGCCCCACCGCGACGACGCCCAGTTCCCGAGCACGCTGACCACGCTGTCGCGCATCGCGTCGCTGCAGGGCGACTTCGACACCGCGCGCGCGCTGCTGGACCAGGCCGAGGCGCTCGATCCGGGCGACATGAAGACGGCCTACTTCAAGGCCGAACTGCTTCAGCAACTCGGCCAGCACCGCGAGGCGATCCATTACCGGCGCCGGGTCGCGCTGTCGCAGCCCGACGCGCCCGCCGAGGCCTACCTGCGCCTGATCCAGGCCGTGGTGAAGGCGGCCCCGCCCAAGGGCAAGGTGCCGCCGGGGGAGGTGAAGTTCGCGCTGACGAAGCTGCTGGCGGCTTCGGACCTGACCGAGGAACTGCGGCTGGATGCGGCTCAGAGCCTGTACGCCCTGCCGGCGCAGCGGGCCGCGGCAGTGAAGCTCCTGGCCGAGGCCGACCCGTGCCCGCCCGACCGGGTGGACGTCGAGATGCAGTGGCTGACCCTGGCCGATGCCTGCACGCGCGTCGCGCGGCCGTCGCAGCGCGTGCCCGGCGCCGGCGCCCCGGGCCGACGTCCGATGGCCGGCGCGCTGCAGGACGTGACGGTGGACCCGGCCTTCGACTGGATCCCGGTGCTGCAGGGCCCGAAGATCGTGCTGGCCGGCATGGCCCCGCGGCGCGCGCCCCTGCGTCGCCAGGTCCCGGACAGCCCGCTGCTGATGACGTGCGACAGCCAGGCGATGCTGCGGCTGCGGACCGATCTGCCGCTGCACGCCGGCCCGGCACTGCTGGTCGGCAGCCACGCCGACCCGGTGCGCAACCTGCTCGAGCACATGGCGTCGCTGTGCATCGCCAGCGCCCTGGCGCTGGAGCCGGGTCTGCCGCTGGTGATCGGCGACGACCTGCCCGCCGAACAGGTCGAGCTGTTCGGCCTGCTCGGGTTCGGCGACCGCGAGCGGGTGTGCGTGAAGCGCGACCAGCCCGTCCGGTTCGCGGACCTGTGGGTGACCAGCAAGCTGCTCGGCGCGGGCCACTGGGTCGACACCCTGCTGCCGCGCTGGCTGCGCGACACCCTGGCACCGCACGCGCGTCAACCCTTTCAGCCCCGGGGCACGCGGTTCTACGTCACCGACACGCCCACGGGCGTCGCCAGCCGTCTGGCCGACGCCGACCGGGTCCGGGAGCGCCTGGACGCGCTCGGCTTCGAGGCCGTCGAACTGGCGGGCCTGGGCTTCGCCGAGCGCGCCGGCCTGCTGGCCCAGGCCACCCACCTGGTCGGCCTGGCCGGGCCGCTGATGCAGTCGATGATGCTGGCCGCGCCGGGCGCGCGACTGACCCTGCTCGAGCCGCGGCACGCCCGCAGCACGCTCGGTCCGCCATACTTCGAAGGGCTGGCCAAGGCCTGCGACCACCAGCCCACCGCCCTGCACTGCAGCTATGCCCGGGTCGAGCCGGGCCAGGACGTCGGGCAGGCCGAGCTGCGGGTCGACCTCGACGCGCTGGCCCGGACCCTGTCCTGACCCGCCGTTGCCGAAAGCGCGCATGAAGATCCTCTGGCTTGTCCAATCCTTCTCCGGCGACTGGGACCGCGGCCTGTCGTCGCCCTACGCCTCGGTGCGCTACCGGGCCATCGTGCCGGCCACGCAGCTGCGCCGCATGGGGCACGACGTCGCGTTCGCATCGCTGCCCACCTGGCAGTGCCCCGAGACCGACCTGCCCGACGCGATCGTGGTGTCCAAGCAGTTCGGATTCGAGGACCCGCAGCGCTACGGGCAGATCGCCGAGCGCCTGCGCCAGCAGCTGCAGCGCGCCGCCGGTCGCGGCGTGCGCATCGTCTCCGACTACTGCGACGACCATTTCTCGCGACTCGGGGTGCAGGACCATTGGCGCGCACTCGCGGCGCTGTCGCACGTGTGCACCGTGGGCTCGCAGGAACTGGCGGCCACCGTGGCACGGCACACGCAGGCACCGGTGCGCGTGGTGGGCGACCCGATCGGCTCGCCGCACGCCGAGCCGCGCGTCTACCGGTCCGACCCGCTGGTGCGCCGCACGGTGCAGTCCTGGCTGAGCGGCGGCCGCGCCACCCAGCGGCTGCGCATGATCTGGTACGGCGGCAACGCCACCAGCTTCGCGCCGGTCCTCGAATGGGCCACTGCGCTGACCGCCCTGGCAGGGCGCACGCCCTGGCTGCTGACGCTGGTGACCGCGCCCAATGCGCAGCTCGACAAGGCGATCGCCGCGTTCAACGAGCGGCATGCGCCGAAGGCGGTGATCGAGTTCCTCGGCTGGACCGAGCAGGACCAGTGGGAGGCCGTGCGCCATGCCGACGTGGTGCTGATCCCCACCGACCAGGCAGACACGCGCACGCTGGTCAAGACCAGCAACCGCCTGACCGACGCGCTCCACATGGGCCGCTACGTGATCGCCTCGCCGGTGCCAACCTACCATGCGTATGCCGACCACGTGAGCCTGACCGACCGGCCCGTCGAGGCGCTGACCGCCTACCTGGACCAGCCCGACCGGCACCTGGAGCGCATCCGCGCCGGCCAGAAAGCCGCGCTGGACAACGCGTCGGCGGCCTTCGTGGCGGCGCAGTGGCTGGGCGCGCTCACCCTGAACGCCGGCGACGCCGGTCGCCGCGACATGCCGCCCGCCAGCGCGCCCGCGGCTGCCGCAGCGCCGGCTGTGCCGGCGGCGCCTGTCATCCGCCTGAACCTGGGCTGCGGCGACAAGATCCTGCCGGGCTACGTCAACGTGGACGTGGTCGAGGCCCGTGCCGGCAAGTCGCCCGACGTGATCTGCGACCTGCGCGACCTGAGCGTGTTCCCGGACAACCACGCCGACGAGGTCATGGCCGTGCACGTGGTCGAGCACTTCTGGCGCTGGGAGGTCGAGGACATCCTGCGCGAGTGGGTGCGCGTGCTCAAGCCGGGCGGCCGCATGGTGCTGGAGTGCCCGAACCTGAAGTCCGCCTGCGAGGCCTTCCTGGCCAACCCCGACATGGCTTCGCAACCGGGCAAGGCCGGGCAGCGCTCGATGTGGGTGTTCTACGGCGACCCGCAGTGGAAGGACCCGCTGATGGTCCACCGCTGGGGCTACACGCCGCAGAGCCTGGCCGACCTGATGCAGGCCGTGGGCTTGGAGCAGGCGCACCAGGAGCCGGCGCAGTACAAGCTGCGCGAGCCGCGCGACATGCGCGTGGTGGCGGTCAAGCCGCTGCGCTGACGCGCGCCGGCAGACCGGCCGGTGCCTATCGCTGGATGTTCGAGCTGAGGTGGACCACCACCGCCTCGGTGGCGATGTCGACGAAGTCCTTCTGGTAGCCCAGCTCGGTGAGCTGCCAGCGGAAGGCGTTGCCGAGCTTGGCCTTGCCGAGCCAGCCCAGCTTCTGGGTCGACTTGAACTCCACCGCGTCCTTGCAGGCGTCCTCGATGATCCGGGTCATCCGGTTCACCGACGGGCGCTTGCCCGGCTGGCTGTCCAGCGACGGCGGATAGCGCTTGGCGATGCCGTCGGCCAGTGACTTGGCAAAGGCATCGATCGCCTCGTTGCCCAGCAGCTTGTCTATGAGTCCCATACGCAGTCGTGGCTCGTGTTCACCAGGGCGGCAGTGTGCCTCAACGCACCGGGGCCGCCATGAAAAAGGGGCGCCGAAGCGCCCCCTTTGTGCAGCCCGCAGCGATCAGCGGCAGGACGACGGCGCGAAGCGCGGCACCGAGGTCGAGCAGCTCCAGTCGGCGGTCGAACCGGTCCACGACGGAACCAGCAGCACGGTCAGGGCCGTGGTGCCGATGGCCGAATCGGCGATGATGCGGATCGAGCCGTTGGCGAAGATCGTGCCGTCTTCGATCCACTTGGTGGTGGCGATCTCGGCGCCGTAGCTGACGGCCGAGCAGGTGCCATTGAGCTGGCACACCTCGGTCACCGCCGTGCGGGCACCGGAAGCGCCCAGCAGCAGCTCGGAGACGCGAGCGCGAATGGTGTAGTCCTGGTAGGCCGGCAGCGCGACGGCCGCCAGGATACCGATGATGGCCACCACGATCATCAGTTCGATCAGGGTGAAGCCGCGTTGCATAGATTTCTTCATCGTTCCGCTCCTTGCAAGGTAGTAGTGCGTTAGCCGCACGATCCAATCGCAAGAAGCGAACCACCCGGGTTCTGACCAGAAACGTCACCTTTGGAACGGTCCGAACGTGACAAAGATCATGTTCCGCGCCGGGGCCCGAAGCGGGATGACAATTCGCGGCCCACGTCGGCCAGCACACCGTCCCAGTCGCCGTCGACGCGCTGGCGGAACATGCGCGAGCTGGGGTACCAGGGCATCGACTCGAAGCGCAGGCCGTAGCGCCATTCCGGTACCTTGGGCGACATCACCCAGACGTCCTTGCCCACCGCGCCGGCATAGTGGACGGTCGTGTTGCACACCGTGACCACGAGGTCGAGTGCATTGACCAGGGCCGCGAACTCGTCGAGGTTGTCGATCGCGTCCTTCCAGTAGTGCAGCTTCAGACCCGCCGCCGCGGCCTCGCCAAGCCCCTGCGTCACGTCACCGTACTGAAGGCAGACCCAGTCGGCGTCGGCCGCATCCTTGAGCTCGGCCAGCAGGGCGGGGCCCATCGTGCGCAGCACGGTGCGCGTGCGCTCGGTGCCGCCCTTCCAGGACACGCCGATTTTCGGCCGGGGGCCGAGCGAGGCCAGTTTGTCGCGCCAGTACGCCACCCGGCCCGGGTCGGCCACGAGGTAGCTGCGGCGGTCGGGGAAGTCGGCTCGCGTGCGGCGGAACTGGCGCGGCAGGTCACCGATGGGCACGAAGTAGTCCATCTCGCCGATGTCGCGCACCCACTCCAGCCCGGCGTCCTGCTTGGTCGGCACGATCTCGCACTGCGGGAACGAGCGGGCGATCGTGGGCGCGACGCGCTTGACCACCTCCACCACCACGCGGGCGGGACCGAGGGCCAGCAGGTCGGGCAGGCAGGACGCGAACATGACCTGGTCGCCCAGGCCCTGCTCGGCCAGCACGAGGATCGACTTGCCCGCCAGTGGCTCGCCCTTCCACTGCGGAAAGGCCACCATGCGCAGGTGCCGCGTCGAGCTGAGGTTGCGAAAGGCGTAGTCGTCCCAGCCGGGCCCGAACTCCTCGTTGAGCAGCCGGATCTCGGCACGCGGAAAACGCAGGCCCGGCACGAAGGGTGAGCGCTCGATCTCCTTGTCGAGAAGCGGCAGCGCCTCGGTCTGCCGCCCCAGGTGCGCCATTGCGTCGACCCGCACACCCACAAGGTTGACGGCAGTGGTCGGCTCCTCGGCGATGATCTCCTCCACCAGCTGCAGGCACTCCGCATAGCGGCAGCGAAGCAGCAGCGACGAGGCCATCCGCCCCTTCATCTGCAGCGTCGGCTCCAGGGCAAAGGCGCGCTCGACCAGGGCCCCGGCCTCCGAATGGCGACCCTGTTCCACCCTCACGTCGGCCAGCGACAGCAACAGGCTCACGTCCTCGGGCAGGCCCTCGAGCGCGCGTTCGAGCAGGGGCTGCGCGAGCTGGTGCTGCTGCTCGCGCCCGAGCGCCTTGCCCAGCTCGGCCACGATCCCGATGTCCTCGGGGTGGCGCTCCCGGAAGGCTTCGAGCGCGTCCAGGCCGGACCGCACGTCGCCGAGGTCGCTGTACAGGCGGTACAGCTCCGTCACGCAGGCCAGCGAATCGGGATGTTCCACGCACAGCCGTTCGCAGACATCGATCGCCTCGTCGAGCCGGTCGTCGTCGGCCAGCGCGCGCACCTCGGCCAGCAGCGGGTCCTGCGGCGCGGGTTCTTCGGGCTTGGCCGCACCACCGATCTGCACGGGCCTGTAGCGGCGCAGATCCTCCTCCAGGGCCTCCAGGTTTGCGCGGGCCGCAGCGAACTCCGGATCGATGTCCAGCGCGCGCCGGAAGGCTTTGCGTGCCGCGTCCAGGTTGCCCCCGGCACGTCGGGCGATGCCCAGGTTGTTCCAGGACGACTTGTCGGTCGCGTTCAGGCGCGTCGCGCGGCCAAGCACCACCGCCGCGGGCGAATAGTTGCCGAGCTCCACATGGCACAGGCCGAGCTGGGCGCAGAAGCGCGGCTCCATGTTGGTCCGGTTCATGGCGAACTGGGCATGGCGCATTGCCGCTTCCATGTCGCCCTTCGCATGCATCATCAGCGACAGGCCGTAGTGGGCGCCGGCGGCCCCCGGGTCGAGGCGCAGCACGCTGCGGAACAGGCGGTCGGCGTCCTCGTCGCGAAACTGGCGGAAGGCCAGCTCGGCCTGGAGCGTCATGACTTCGATGTCGCGACGCGGCAGGTCGGCAGGCAGGTCCGCGATCGCGGCGTCGGCCTGCGCGAACTCGCGCCGGTCGATCAGTTCGCGCACCTGGGTCGGCGTGCTGACGCGCCGCCCCGTCGCCTTGGACGCCAGCTGCCGGGCAAGTGCCTTCAGAATACTCATGCCTTGAATCTTCGCATGAGGGTGGGTGCCGGCCCGGTCGGTGTGCCGCGTCCTTCGTGCATTCCCGACATGAGTGCGTTTCGATGAGTGGCGCGGTCCCATCCTTCCAGTTCGGCCAGCGGCTGCGCGCGGCGCTGGTGCACCTGCTGCTCAGCCTGGCGGTGGCCGCGCTGGCCGCGCTGCTGGTGTTCGCCGTGTGGTATCCCATGCCCTACCGCCAGATCTCCGGCGGCCGCGAACTGTTCCTGCTGGTGGTGGCGGTGGACGTGGCCATCGGGCCGCTGATCACCTTCGCGGTCTTCGATCGCCGCAAGCCGCGGGCCGAGCTGATGCGCGACATGGCCGTCGTCGTGGCGCTGCAGGTCGCCGCCCTCGGCTACGGCCTGCATACGGTGGCCCAGGCCCGCCCGGCGGTGGTGGCGCTCGAGGTCGACCGGCTGCGCGTCGTGCGGGCGATCGATCTGGCGCAGGCCGACTTCACGGCAGCCCCGCCGGCGCTGGCGTCGCTGTCGTGGACCGGCCCGCGCCTGCTGGCCACGCGCAGGCCCGACGCGAGCGAAAGGCTCGAAGCGATCGACCGCGGGCTGGCGGGCGAGGACGTGGGCATGCGGCCGAAGTTCTGGCTGCCGCCGGAACAGACCAGCGAAGCGCTGGCCCGCGCGGCCAAGCCGTTCGAGCCCCTGCTCAAGCGACAGCCTGCGCGCGAGGCCGAGGTGCGCGAGGCCATCGCCGCCACCGGCCGGCCCGCCGAGCAGGTCGGCTACCTGCCGCTGCTGGCGCGGCAGACGGGCTGGTCCGCCCTGGTGGACCGGCGCAGCGGCGAGATCCTCGGCTACCTGCCGATCGACGGGTTCTGACCGCTTGCATCCCGCCACCCCGATCCTGCTGCTGGCCGTCGGCGTGCCGGCGCTGCTGGCCTTCAACGAGCCGCCTTCGCCGACGGCGCTGAACCAGGCCGCGGCCATCGCCGGCTGGGGCGGCGTGCTGGTGGCGGTGGCCGCGGGTGCCGGCGCGGCGCGCGACGCCGTGCGGCGCTCGGCCGCGCTGCTGGGCGCGCTCGGCCTGGTCGCGGCCATGGCGGCGCTGTCGTCGGCGATGGGTTCGCTGCCCTGGGCGCTCGGCGGGTCGGCGTTCGGCCTGCTGCTGGCCGCGATGGTGCTGGCCGCCGGGGGTGCCAGCCTGCGCGCGTCGCTGCCGCTGCTGACGGCCCTGCATGCCGCCTGGGTGGTGGTCGGGCTGGCCAGCGTGGCCGTGGCCCTGGTGCAGGTGTTCGCGCCGCACTGGGCCGACGGCCAGTGGATCGCGCGCTCGGGCCTGCCGGGTCGCGCGGTGGGCAACCTGCGCCAGCCCAATCACCTGGCCACGCTGCTGCTGTGGTCGGTGGCGGCGCTGGTGCCGCTGCACGAGGCTTTCCGCGGCACGCCGCGCGCGCGGCTGGCCACCATCCTGGCCTGGGCCGCGGCCGCGCTGCTGCTGTTCGGCGTGATGCTGTCCGGCTCCCGTACCGGGCTGCTCGGCGTGGGCGTGCTGGCGGCCTGGGGCCTGCTTGACCGCCGGCTGTCCGGTGCCGTGCGGGCGCTGCTGCTGGCCACGCCGCTGCTGTGCGCTGCCGGCTGGTGGCTGCTGGAGTGGGTCGCTGCGGCGCAGTCGGGCCCTTCGGCAATCGGCGCGGCCACGCGGCTGGGCGAGCGCGACGCGTCGGGCGGCCGCTTTTCGATCTGGCGCGACACGCTGGCGCTGATCGCGCAGCACCCGTGGCGCGGCGTCGGCTTCGGCGAGTTCAACTTCGCCTGGACGCTGACGCCGTCGCCGACGCGCCACCCGGCCTTCTTCGACCACACCCACAACCTGCCGCTGCAGCTGGCGGTGGAACTGGGACTGCCGGTCACGCTGCTGGTGATGGGCCTGCTCGGCTGGGCGCTGTGGCAGGCCTTCGACCGCAGCCGACGTGCGGCCGGCGCGCAGGGCGCGGCCCTGCGCACGGCCTTCGTGATGGTGCTGCTGATGGCGCTGCACAGCCAGCTCGAGTACCCGCTCTGGTACGCCTACTTCCTGCTGCCCACGGCCCTGGCCTGGGGCCTGTGCCTGGGCGCCGGCCCGCAGACGGCGCCCGACGAAGCCGCGTCGACGGCCGACGGGCGCTGGGCGAGCGCCGCCGGCCTGGCCGTGCTGGCCGGCGCGCTGGCGATGACGGCCGACTACCGTCGCGCGGTGGTGATCTTCGCCCCCGGCGAGAGCACCGCGCCGCTGGCGGTGCGCATCGAGAGCGGCCGCGGCAGCTGGTTCTTCGCGCACCACGCCGACTATGCGCTGGTGACCACCAGCGACGTCACGCCGGCCGAGTTCGGCCGGGCGACACACTACCTGCTGGACTCGCGCCTGATGGCGGCGTGGGCCGAGGCCCTGGCAGCGGCCGGAGACGTCGACCGGGCGCGCCACCTGGCCGCCCGGCTGCGCGAGTTCCGCAATGCCAACTCGGCCGCCTTATTCGCGCCCTGCGAGGACCCATCGGTGACCGACAAGCCCTTCCAGTGCCAGCCGCCGCAGCGCGCCTGGCGCTGGAGCGACTTCACGCGCTGAGCCCCGGGGCACGATGCCCCGGCGCTGCCTCAGGGCGCGCGCCAGTCGCCCGACTTGCCGCCGCGCTTTTCGAGCAGGCGCACGTCCTCGATCACCATGCCGCGGTCGGTGGCCTTGCACATGTCGTAGATGGTGAGCAGGCCGACCTGCACCGCGGTCAGCGCTTCCATCTCCACGCCGGTGGCGCCGACGGATTCGGCGGTGACGCGGCAGTGCACGCCGGGCAGCGCGGCGTCGAGCTCGAACTCGGCGGCCACGCGGGTCAGCGCGATCGGGTGGCACAGCGGGATCAGGTCCGGCGTGCGCTTGGCACCCTGGATCGCGGCGATGCGCGCGATGCCGATCACGTCGCCCTTCTTCGCGCTGCCGCCGGCGATGAGCTCGAGCGTGGCCGCCTGCATGCGGATGCGGCCGCCGGCCACTGCGACACGGTGCGTGGCGGGCTTGGCCGCCACGTCGACCATGTGGGCCTGGCCCTGGGCGTCGAAATGGGTGAGCGGGGAGGGGGAGCCCGAGGGCCCTGTCGGCGAAGACATGCGCGTTTACGTTGCAGCAATCCGGCGGGTGCATGATAGCCACGCCGTCCCATGACCCCATACCGCCCCCGCCTGCTGCTGGCCGCCGCGCTGGCCTGCGCCGCGCCCGCGCCGCCGCTGGTGGCGCAGACCGCGCCCGCCGTGCGCCTGCCCTCGCTGGGCGACTCGGCCTCGGAGGACTTCTCCATCGGCACCGAGCGCCGCCTGGGCGAGCAGATCATGGCCGAGGTCCGGCGCGACCCGGCCTATCTCGACGACCCGCTGCTGCTCGAGCATGTGCAGGCGCTGTGGGCGCCGCTGGTGGCCGCGGCGCGCGCGCGCGGCAACATCGGCCCCGACCTGGACGACGCCTTCTCCTTCGAGGCCTTCCTCGTGCGCGACCGCTCGGTCAATGCCTTCGCGCTGCCCGGCGGCTTCGTCGGCGTGCACCTGGGCCTGATCGCGATGACCGGCACGCCCGACGAGCTGGCGTCGGTGCTCGCGCACGAGCTGTCGCACGTGACGCAGCGCCACATCGCGCGCGGCCTGGCCAGCTCGAGCCGGCAGTCGCTGGTGGGCGTGGCCGCGATGCTGCTGGGCGTGCTGGCGGCCTCCCGCGCCAGCAGCCCGGACGCGGCGCAGGCGGCCATCGTCGGCGGCCAGGCGGCGATGGTGCAGGGCCAGCTCAGCTTCTCGCGCGACATGGAGCGCGAGGCCGACCGCATCGGCTGGGCGGTGCACCAGGCCGCCGGCTTCGCGCCACAGGGCATGGCCGCGATGTTCGAGCGGCTCGAGGCCGCCAACCGGCTCACCGACAACGGCGCCTACCCCTACCTGCGCTCGCACCCGCTCACGATCGACCGCATCGGCGAGGCACGCACGCGCATCGACGCCGTGCCTGGCGCCGACGGGCCGGCGCCCCGTGCCCCGCTCGACCACCTGCTGATGCAGGCGCGTTCGAGGGTGCTGATGGACACGTCGGTGCAGTCGCTGCGCCGCCTGCAGTCGCTGGACGCGGCCGGCGCGGCCGGCCCGGAACGCGTGGCCGCGCTCTACGGCAGTGCGCTCGCGTCGCTGGAACTGCGCGAGCCGGCGCGCGCGCAGGCCGCACTCGACGCGGCAGGGCCGCTCGTGGCCGGCGCGGCGCCGATCGGCAGCCGGGGCCGCGTCGCGCTCGGGCTGGCGCAGGCGCAGGTGTGGCTCGCCAGCGGCCAGACGGCACGCGCCCTGGCCTGGTTCGACACGCATCCCGGCGCGTCGCGGCCGCTGCTGCTGGCACGCGCGCAGGCGGCCCTGGCGGTGTCGCGCGACGGCGGCGGCGCCACGCCGGCGCTGCGCGCCAGCGTCGAGTCGCTGCAGACCTGGGTGGCCGAACACAAGGCCGACGCGGCCGCCTGGTCGCTGCTGGCACAGGTGGCCGAGGCCCAGGGCCTGGTGCTGCGCTCGCTGCGCGCCCAGGCCGAGGCCCAGGCCGCCCGCGGCGACATCGTCGGCGCGATCGACCGCCTGCGCGCCGCCCAGCGCCAGGCCCGGTCGGGCGGCGTGGCACCGGACTTCATCGAGTCGTCGATCATCGATTCGCGGCTGCGCGACCTGACGGCGCGGCGGCGGGCGCAGATCGCCGAGGCCCGCGGTTCGCGCGGCGGCTCCGGCGGCCCCGGCCGCGAGACGGACGACGAGCCGCCCGCGCGCTAGCGGCTGGCCCACCCGGGAGCGCGGGCGCGAGGGCGCAGCCGCGAACCGGGCCCGGGCCGGGTCAATCGCGGCTGAACATCCGCTCGACGGCCACGTCGATCACCATGCCGCACAGGCTGTAGATCAGCGAGCCGATCAGCGCCGCGGCGAAGCCGGTGACGTTGAACCCGTCCAGCACGCCGGCCGCGGCCCAGAACATGAGGGCGTTGATCACGAACAGGAACAGGCCCAGCGTGAGCAGCGTGACGGGCAGGGTCAGCAGCACCAGCAGCGGCCGCACGACGGTGTTGAGCAGGCCCAGCACGAGGGCCGCCACCATGGCCGCGCCGAAGCTGGCGACCGACACCCCGGGGTAGAGATAGGCCACCAGCAGCAGCGCGGCGGCCAGCAGCATCCAGCGGACGATGAGCTTGAGCATCGGCAAAGCATAGCGCGCGGCCGGCACGCCCGCAGGCCGCGCGCCGCGCGTCGGATCGTGTTCGCACAGGGCGATCAGAAGGGTGCGCAGAGGGCGCGCACGAGGGTGCACCGAGGGCGCGCACGGGGTGCGAAAGGGCCTGCAATGACGCCGCCACGCGACAAAAGCGCGCTCGCAGAGGGCGCAAACCGCATTTCCAGAGGGAAAACCGCTTTATTTCCCTCTATGGCCGCAGTACCATTCGCGCCGCACGGTGGTTGATGAGAAAGGAGATTCATGCGATCTCCTCCCGCCTCCGGCACATCAACAACACTTTGATGGAGTGAATCGAAATGGCAACTGCGAAGAAGGCGGCCAAGAAACCGGCCGCGAAGAAGGCCCCGGCCAAGAAGACCGGGACCCGCCCGCCGGTGAAGGGCACGGCCGCGAAGAAGGCCCCCGCCAAGAAGGCCGCCCCGGCCAAGAAGGCCGCTCCGGCGAAGAAGGCCGCTGCGAAGAAGGCCCCGGCCAAGAAGGCCGCCAAGGCTCCCGCCAAGAAGCGCACCCCGAACGCCGCGTTCATGAAGGCGATGACGCCTTCGGCCGCGCTGGCCGCGATCGTCGGCGACAAGCCGCTGCCGCGCACCGAGGTGACGAAGAAGGTCTGGGAATACATCAAGAAGAACAAGCTGCAGGACGCGGTCAACCGCCGGATGATCAATGCCGATGCCAAGCTGAAGGAAATCTTCAAGAAGGCCCAGGCGTCGATGTTCGAGATGACCAAGATGATCAACTCGCACCTGAAGTAAGGCGCGGGATCTCGATCCGGAAAGCCGGCCTCGTGCCGGCTTTTTTCATGCCGGCGCCGGCCCCGTGCCGGCGTTGCTCATCGGGGGCCGCGGCTCAGGCGGGGTCGGGCAGCCCGAACAGGCCGGCGCCATTGCCCCAGCCGATGCGGCGCGCCACGGGCGCCGGCAGGTCGCCCAGCCAGCGCCGCGCATCGGCCATCAGCGCCTCGTAGTACTCCCAGCGCTGGTTGATCCAGGTGTCGGACCCGACCAGGAAGCGCTCGGGTTGCGCCAGCATCGCCTCGCGCCAGTCCGGCGCCAGGCGGCCGCCGTCGGTGGTGAGGCCGGGCCGGTACGACAGCTCGCCCATCAGCGACGGATGACGCCGCAGCAGCTCGCGCACGCGCGGCAGCGGCACGCCGCCGATGCCGGTGTGGGCCCAGATCAGCCGCGTGCCGGGCGCATGCGCCATCAGCTTGTCCACCGCCACGTCGTCGCAGTGCGCCAGCACGGCCAGACCCCGCTCGCGCGCCAGCCGCATCAGCCGCACGGCCACCGGCCCGTCGGCGTTGGCACTGTCGTAGAGATGGAACTCGCCGATGCCGCGCTGCGCACCGGCGGGCGTGCCGCGCGCCAGTTCGTCGAGCACCATCTGATAGATCGTGTCGTCGGCGAACCAGCCGGTGTAGTCGGCCCGGTTGCGGTACAGCCGCACGAAGGGCACCACGGTGACGCCGGCGGCGCGCGTGGCCTCGCGCGCGGTGGCCAGCGTCAGCGTGCCGGCGTTGGGCCGGCTGTTGGCCACGATGGCGCGCACGCCGCTGCGCTGCATGCGGCCGAGCACGTCGGCCAGCGGATGCGGCTGCTGGGCCTCGTCGTTGTAGTGCAGGTGGGCGTCGAACAGCGGCCCGGCATAGGGGGTCGCGGCCTGCGCGGTGCGGCCCAGGCCCAGCAGCGTCGCCGAGCCGGCCAGGAAGTGGCGCCGGTCCATCGCACTCAGCCCCTGGCCAGGCGGCGGTCGAGGAAGTCGAGCCGGTCCTGTCCCCAGAAGATCTCGCCGTCGACGACGTAGCTCGGCGCGCCGAACACGCCGGCCTCGATGGCGCGCGCGGTGTTGGCCTCGTAGCGCACGGACACCGCCTGCGAGTGCGCGTCCTCCAGGCGCCGGGCGGGCAGCTCGCGCTCCTTGAGCAGCGCCGCCAGCACCGCCTCGTCGGCGATGTTGCGCTCCTCCACCCACACGGCCCGCAGCACCGCGTCGGTGATGTGCATGGCCGCGTCGGTGCCGTCGTGCAGGTCCACCGCGATGATCAGCCGCGCCGCGTCATCGGCCGCCACCGGGAAGTACTTCGGCTGCAGGTTCAGCGGCGCGTGCAAGTGCTCGGAGAAGCGCTTCAGCTCCACCAGACGGTAGGCCTGCCGCTGCGGCGCGCGCTTGCCCAGCGGCAGGCCGCCGGAGATCGGGAACACCTTGCCACCCAGGTCCACCGGCAGCACCTCGATGCGCGCGCCGTGCTGGCGCGCGATGTCCCAGAAGCGCAGGTGGCCGAGGTAGGTCCAGGGCGAGTTGGGGGCGAAGTAGTACTGGACGGTGGCGGGCATGGCATCTCCTCGGCGTCGACGGGCCTCTGGCGGGCCGGGGGGCAACGGTAGCCGAAGTCGCGCCGCCGCGCCGGCGCCGGGTCAGCGCCGCGCCAGCAGCGGGGCCAGGAAGCGCCCGGTGTGGCTGTCGGGGCTGGCCGCCACGTCCTCCGGCGTGCCGGCGGCCACCACCCGGCCGCCGCCGCCGCCGCCTTCGGGGCCCATGTCGATCACCCAGTCGGCGGTCTTGATGACGTCCAGGTTGTGCTCGATGACGACGATGGTGTTGCCTGCGTCGCGCAGCTGGTGCAGCACCTTCAGCAGCAGCTCGATGTCGGCGAAGTGCAGGCCGGTGGTGGGCTCGTCCAGGATGTAGAGCGTGCGGCCGGTGTCGCGCTTGGACAGCTCCAGCGCCAGCTTCACCCGCTGCGCCTCGCCGCCGGACAGCGTGGTGGCGCTCTGGCCGAGGGTGATGTAGCCCAGGCCCACGTCGAGCAGGGTCTGCAGCTTGCGCGCGATCGACGGCACCGCGGCGAAGAAGGCGTGCGCGTCCTCCACGGTGAGGTTGAGCACGTCGGTGATGTGCTTGCCCTTGTAGAGGATCTCCAGCGTCTCGCGGTTGTAGCGCGTGCCGTGGCAGACGTCGCAGGGCACGTAGACGTCGGGCAGGAAGTGCATCTCGACCTTGATCACGCCGTCGCCCTGGCAGGCCTCGCAGCGCCCGCCCGCCACGTTGAAGCTGAAGCGCCCGGGGCCGTAGCCGCGTTCGCGCGCGGCCGGCACCTCGGCGAACAGCTCGCGGATCGGCGTGAACAGGCCGGTGTAGGTGGCCGGGTTGCTGCGCGGCGTGCGACCGATCGGGCTCTGGTCGACGTTGATCACCTTGTCGAACGCGTCCAGGCCCTCGATGGCGTCGTGCGCGGCCGGCTCGGCGTGGCTCTGGTAGAGCTTGCGCGCCACCGCGGCATACAGCGTGTCGTTGACCAGCGTGCTCTTGCCCGACCCGGACACGCCGGTGACGCAGGTGAACAGGCCCACCGGGACTTCCACCGTCACGTCGCGCAGGTTGTTGCCGCGCGCGTTGACGATGCGCAGCCGCTGCGGGTCGGTGCTGGCGGCCAGCGTGGTGCGCCGGCGCGGCACGGCGATGCGCAGCGCGCCGCCGAGGTAGCGCCCGGTGAGCGAGCCGGCATCGGCGGCCACCTGATCGGGCGTGCCCTGGGCCATGATGCGCCCGCCGTGCACGCCGGCGCCGGGGCCAAGGTCCACCACGTGGTCGGCGGCGCGGATCATGTCCTCGTCGTGCTCGACCACGAGCACGCTGTTGCCCAGGTCGCGCAGATGGCGCAGCGTGCCGATCAGCCGCTCGTTGTCGCGCTGGTGCAGGCCGATGCTCGGCTCGTCGAGCACGTACATCACGCCGGTGAGGCCGGAGCCGATCTGCGACGCGAGCCGGATGCGCTGCGACTCGCCGCCCGACAGCGTGTCGGCGCTGCGGTCCAGGCTCAGGTAGGTCAGCCCCACGTCGTTGAGGAAGGCCAGCCGCGAGCGGATCTCGCGCATCACCTTCTCGGCGATGTCGGCCTTGTTGCCCACCAGGTGCAGCGCGTCGAAGTGCGCCTGGCACTGCGCCAGCGTCAGGTGCTCGGCCTGATAGATGGCCAGGCCGCGCACGGCCGGGTCGGGGCCCTGCAGGAACACGTGGCGCGCCTCGCGGCGCAGGCGGGTGCCGTCGCAGGCCGGGCAGGGCTTGACCGACTGGAAGCGCGCAAGGTCCTCGCGCACCGCGGCCGAGTCGGTCTCGCGCCAGCGCCGCTCGAAGCTGGGCAGGATGCCCTCGAACGGATGCCAGCGCTTGACGCTGCGCCGCTTGCCGCCGGCGCCTTCGGCCGTGTAGACGAAGGGCAGCTCGGTGGTGCCGCTGCCGTACAGCAGCACCTGCCGGTGCTCGGGCGCGAGCTGCTCGAACGGCGTGTCGAGGTCGAAGCCGTAGTGGCGGGCCACGCTCTCGAGCAGGCCGAAGGTGTAGCCGTTGCGCCGGTCCCAGCCCTTGATCGCGCCGCCGGCCAGGCTGATCGAGGGGAAGGCCACCACGCGTTCGGCGTCGAACACGGTGACATGGCCCAGGCCGTCGCAGCTGGGGCAGGCGCCCATCGGCGAGTTGAACGAGAACAGCCGCGGCTCCAGCTCGGGCAGCGAGTAGCTGCACACCGGGCAGCCGAAGCGGCTGGAGAACAGGTGCTCGCGGCCGCTGTCGAGTTCCAGTGCGATGGCGCGGCCGTCGGCCACGCGCAGCGCCGCCTCGAAGCTTTCAGCCAGGCGCTGCTTCAGGTCGGCGCGCGTGCGCACGCGGTCGATCACGACGTCGATGTCGTGCTTCTCGGTCTTCTTCAGCTTCGGCAGCGCGTCGGCCTCGACCACCACGCCGTCGACGCGGAAGCGCACGTAGCCCTGCGCCTGCATGTCGGCGAACAGCTCGGCGAACTCGCCCTTGCGGTCGCGCACCGCCGGGGCGAGCACCGCCAGGCGCGTGTCCTCGGGCAGTGCGAGCACGGCGTCGACCATCTGGCCGATGCTCTGCGCGGCCAGCGGCAGGTCGTGGTCGGGGCAGTAGGGCGTGCCGGCGCGCGCGTAGAGCAGGCGCAGGTAGTCGTGGATCTCGGTGATGGTGCCGACGGTGGAGCGCGGGTTGTGGCTGGTGGCCTTCTGCTCGATCGCGATGGCGGGCGACAGGCCCTCGATCACGTCGACGTCGGGCTTGTCCATCAGCTGCAGGAACTGGCGCGCGTAGGCCGACAGGCTCTCCACGTAGCGGCGCTGGCCCTCGGCGTACAGCGTGTCGAAGGCCAGGCTCGACTTGCCCGAGCCCGACAGGCCGGTGATCACCACCAGCGCATGCTTCGGGATGTCGAGGTCGACGTTCTTCAGGTTGTGCGTGCGCGCACCGCGCACCCGCAGCGTGCCCGGGTCCGGCGGCGTCGGTCGGCGCGGGGTCGGGCGGTCGGAGCTGGGGTCGTCGGGCATCGGTGGCGGCAAAGGGCGAACCGAGCATTATCGGCAGCCCGTGCGCACAACGCCATCCTGCCGCTGCGGGCAGGGCACGGCCTGCTGCCGGCGTGGTGGCAGCAGGGGCGCCGGGGTGCGTGTAAATCGGCGTGACAGCCGGCGAGACGGCCCGGTCCGTCGGGCATGATCGTGGCGTCATGGCCCTGCGAACCCGCTGCGTGCTGCTGGCGCTGTGCGCCGGCCTCGTGCTGCCCGGCTGCTACGGCAGCCTGACCTTCGGCATCGGGCCCGACGACGACCCGCCCACGGTGAGCCTGGCCGCGGCGCCGACGCTCGCCGCGCCGGGCGAACGCGTGGCGCTGGTCGCAGCGGCGCAGGACGACTACCGCATCACCGAGGTGCGCTTCTACCGGGTCGACATCGGCGGCGCGACGCTGCTGGGCGTCGACGCTGTCGAGCCCTACGCGCTCGACACGACGATCCCCGTGGGCGCCACGGGCAGCGTGCGCTACTTCGCCCGCGCCTTCGACGACGCCGGGCAGCAGGCGCAGAGCCAGGACGTCGTGGTGGGCGTGCGCTGAGCACGAAGGCGCCGCGCCGGCCGCCGCAGGGTCACGCCGACAGCACGCGCAGGATCTCGCGGCCGTAGGCCTGCAGCTTCTTGGCCCCCACGCCGCTGATGGTGCCCAGCGCGTCGAGCGTGGCCGGCTGCTGCTGCGCCATCGCGGCCAGCGTCGCATCGTGGAACACGACATAGGCCGGCAGGTTGTGCTCGCGCGCCACTTCGGCGCGCCAGGCCTTGAGCGCGGCGAAGCGCTGCTGCGCGTCGGCGTCGAGCGCGGCGGCCACGCCGGCCGCGGCCGGGCGGCCGGCGCCACGCCCGTCGCGCCGGGTGCGGCCGCGCGGCGCCGGCTCGCGCGGCACGCGCAGCACGATCGGCACCTCGCCCTTGAGCACCGAGCGCGCGCTGTCGGTCAGCGCCAGCGTGTTGTATTCGCCCTCGGTGGCCACGTGGCCCAGCGCCACCAGCTGGCGCAGCACGCCGCGCCAGCGCGCCTCGTCGAGGTCGGCACCGATGCCGAAGGTGGTGAGCCGGTCGTGGTGGTGCTGCGCCACCTTGTCGGTGCGCTTGCCGCGCAGCACGTCGAGCAGATGGCCCGCGCCGTAGCCGATGCCGCTGGCCTGCTGCATGCGGTAGATGCACGACAGCAGCTTGCGCGCGGCTTCGGTGGCCTCCCAGGTGTCGGGCGGGTTCAGGCAGTTATCGCAGTTTCCGCAGCGTGCACTGTCTTCGCCGAAGTAGCCGAGCAGGCGCACGCGGCGGCAGTCGTGCGCTTCGCACAGCGCCAGCAGGGCCTCGAGCTTGCCGCGCTGCACGCGCTTGAACTCCTCGCCGGCGCTGCCGTCGTCGATCATGCGGCGCTGGTTGACCACGTCCTGCAGGCCGTAGGCCATCCAGGCCTGGGCCGGCTCGCCGTCACGGCCGGCGCGGCCGGTCTCCTGGTAGTAGGCCTCGATGTTCTTCGGCAGGTCGAGGTGGGCGACGAAGCGCACGTCGGGCTTGTCGATGCCCATGCCGAAGGCGATGGTGGCCACCATCACCAGGCCCTCGTCGCGCAGGAAGCGGCGCTGGTGGCGCTCGCGCACGTCGGCGTCGAGGCCGGCGTGGTAGGGCAGGGCCTCGATGCCCTCGTCCACCAGCCAGGCGGCGGTCTCCTCCACCTTCTTGCGCGTGCCGCAGTAGACGATGCCGGCCTCGCCCTCGTGCTCGTCGCGCAGCAGGCGCAGCAGCTGACGCCGCGGCTCGTCCTTCTCGACGATGGTGTAGCGGATGTTGGGCCGGTCGAAGCTGGCCACGAAGGTGCGCGCACCCTGCAGCGCGAGGCGCTGCACGATGTCCTGCCGGGTGATCTCGTCGGCGGTGGCGGTGAGCGCCATGCGCGGCACGCCAGCGAAGCGCTCGGCGAGCTGGCCCAGCGCCAGATACTCCTCGCGGAAGTCGTGGCCCCACTGGCTGACGCAGTGCGCCTCGTCGATCGCCACCAGCGACAGCAGGCCGCGCTCGTGCAGCGAGTCGAGCATGGCCAGGAAGCGCGGCGTCAGGATGCGCTCGGGCGCGGCGTACAGCAGCACCAGGCGGCCCGACAGCAGTTCGCGCTCGATGCCGCGCGCCTCGTCGCCGTCGAGCGTGCTGTTCAGGAAGGCGGCATGCACGCCCACCTCCTCCAGCGCGCCGACCTGGTCCTGCATCAGCGCGATCAGCGGGCTGACCACCAGCGTGACGCCGCGGCCGGCGCGGTGGCGCACGATCGCCGGCACCTGATAGGTCAGGCTCTTGCCGCCGCCGGTGGGCATCAGCACCAGCGCGTCGCCGCCGTCCACCACGTGTTCGACGATCTGCGACTGCAGGCCGCGGAACTTCGGGTAGCCGAAGACTTCCTGCAGGACGGAAAGGGAAGGCGGGCGCACGTCGATCACGGGGCGCGATTGTCGCCGCCCGCGGCGGCGGCCTCCGATCCGCGCCACCGGCGTCCCGCGCCGCGGATCGCCGCACCCGGCGGGCGGCCCACTATCATGCGGGCACAGTCCCCTCACGCAGGAGCGCCGCCATGGCCTCGGTCAACAAAGTCATCCTCATCGGCAACCTCGGGCGCGACCCGGAAGTGCGCTACGCCCCCAGCGGCTCGGCGATCTGCAACGTCACCATCGCCACCAGCCGGCAGTGGAAGGACAAGACCAGCGGCGAGCGCCAGGAGGAGACCGAATGGCACCGCGTGGTGTTCTACGACCGCCTGGCCGAGATCGCCGGCGAGTACCTGAAGAAGGGCCGCCCGGTCTACGTGGAAGGGCGCCTGAAGACCCGCAAGTGGACCGACAAGGACGGCGTCGAGAAGTACACCACCGAGATCGTCGCCGACCAGATGCAGCTGCTGGGCAGCCGCGAAGGCATGGGTGACGGCGGCGGCGAAGGCGGCGGTGGCGGCGGCCAGCGCAGCGCCCCCGCGGCGCGCCCGCCGGCGTCGCGCCCGGCCGCGGCCCAGAAGTCGTCGACCGGCTTCGACGACATGGACGACGACATCCCCTTCTAGAGCCCCGCGCCCGGCGGCCGGTCGGCCGCGAGTCGGGCGCCTGCACCGCGTCGACGAGCCTCAGCGCCCCGCTTCGCCGGGGCGCTTTGCTTGGTGGCGGCCCCGCGAAGGGCGATACCCCTGGACGATTGCGGGTCTTTATGAACTCGGCGGTTTGCAACTTGAACTGATGAGTTCATACTTGCCCCTGGCAGTTTTCTTTGCCACGGAGTCCGCACCCGGCGTCGCCGCCCGCGGGCCCGCCAACCCCTTCAGGAGTTCGACGCGATGAGGCAGTCATTCATCAAGATCGCAGGTGTGGTTTTGGCTGGCGCGCTAGTAAGCGCTTGCGGAGGCCATGACGACGACGAGACCGGCAACCTGGTCCAGGTGGCCCAGGCCAATGGCTTCTCGGCCCTGCTCGCAGCCGCCACCCGGGCCGGCCTGGACGACGACCTGGCCGCGGCCAGCGCCAACGGCCTGACGGTGTTCGCACCCACCAATGCCGCCTTCACCACCCTGGCCACCCAGCTCGGCTTCGCCGACGCCAACGCGATGGTCGCGGCCCTGCCGCCGTCGGCCCTGGCCAGCATCCTGAGCTACCACGTGCTGCCGGCCCGCCGCACCGCCGCCGACCTGGCCGCCGGCGGTTCGACGCAGTCGACGATCTACACCTACAACGCGGCGCCCGCGCGCCTGACGCTGAACACGACCGCCGGCGTGCGCATCACCGATGCGGTGCTGAACACCGCCGCCGTCACGACCGCCAACGTCGAGGCCAGCAACGGCGTCATCCACGTGGTGGACAAGGTGCTGGTGCCTCCCGGCGTGCTGACCGTGCTGCAGATGGCGCAGACCAACCCGACGGCGTTCTCGACCCTGACGGGCGCCGTGGGCTCGGCGGGCCTGACGTCCACGCTGAACAACCCGGCGGGCACGTTCACGGTGTTCGCACCGACCAACACCGCGTTCGCCGCCATCGCCAGCACCGTGGCCGGTCTGACCACGCCGCAGCTGCAGACGGTGCTGACCTACCACGTGCTCGGCACCCAGGTGCTGTCCAGCGGCATCCCCTTCGGCACCCCGGTGGCCACGGTGTCGGGCCAGAACATCACGATCAACAACGGCACCCCGCCGGTGATCGCGACCATCACCGACACCACCACCACGCCGGCCAACATCGTGGCGGTGGACGTGCGTGCCAGCAACGGCGTGATCCACGTCATCAACAAGGTGCTGCTGCCCACGCTGTGAGGCCGCGGGCCCGGGGCATCATCGGCGCATGCCGACGACGCCCCGCCTGATCCTCCTTCCCGGCCTGGCCTGCGACGCCCACCTGTGGGCTGCGCAGGCCTTTTCGCTGGAGGCGGCGGGCTGGCGCTGCGCCACCACCGACGTCCACACCCGCGAGCCGTCGCTGGAGCGCATGGCCGCCACGCTGCTGGCCGAGCACCCCGGGCGGCTGGTGCTGGCCGGCGCGTCGATGGGGGCGATGGTCGCCCTGCACGCCGCGCTGCAGGCGCCCGGCCGCGTGGCGGCCCTGGTGCTGGTGGGCGCCAGCGCCCGCGCCGACGACGCCGAGCTGCAGCGGTTGCGCGCCGACGCCATCGCGCACTTCGAGCAGGGCGACGTGGAGCCCTTCCTGCGCGCCAACGCGCCGCTGGTGCTGCACCCGCGCCAGGCCGCGGACCCGGTGCTGGTGGACGACTACCTCGCCA
Source organism: Aquabacterium sp. T101 (assembly GCF_057219775.1). Taxonomy (NCBI): domain Bacteria; kingdom Pseudomonadati; phylum Pseudomonadota; class Betaproteobacteria; order Burkholderiales; family Sphaerotilaceae; genus Aquabacterium; species Aquabacterium sp. T101. Next base: position 213,117 of record NZ_JBXVVZ010000004.1, on the reverse strand, counting down.
TGGTGCTGCGCGCCGGCGCGGCGCAGCTGGTGGCGCAGAACCGCGCCGTGATGCAGCGCCCCGACCTGCGCCCGCGCCTGCCGGCGCTGGGCTGCCCGATACTGCTGATCACCGGCGAGACCGACGCGGTGACGCCGCCCGAGCACGCGCGCGAGATCGCCGCCGCGGTGCCCCACGCGCAACTGCACCTGATCGACGGCGCCGGCCACCTGCCGACGCTGGAGACGCCGCTGCGCGTCAGCCGGCTGATGCAGCAGTGGCTCGAGGCGCTGCGCTGAGGCCGGCCGCTGCGCCCGGCCAGGGCTCGGCCGAGCCGATGACCCCGCCGCCCAGGCACACCTCGCCGTCGTAGACCACTGCGCTCTGGCCCGGCGTCACCGCCCACTGCGGCTCGTCGAAGGCGAGCGCCAGGTCGCCGTCGGCCAGGGCCAGCCGGCAGGCGGCGTCGGCCTGGCGATAGCGGGTCTTGGCCGCGTAGCGCCCCGGCGCCGGCGCGCTGCCGGACACCCAGCTCAGGTCGCCCGCGCGCAGCGCCGACGACTGCAGCGCCGGGTGCTCATGGCCCTGCACCACCACCAGGGCGTTGCGGGCGAGGTCCTTGCGCGCCACGAACCACGGCGCATGCTCGCCCGCCGCGTCCGCCCGGCCGCGCACCCCGCCGATGCCCAGCCCCTGGCGCTGGCCGAGGGTGTAGAAGCTCAGGCCCACGTGGGCGCCCAGGCGGCGCCCGCGCTCGTCCTCGATCGGCCCCGGCGCATGGCTCAGGTAGCGGTTGAGGAACTCGCGGAACGGCCGCTCGCCGATGAAGCAGATGCCGGTGGAGTCCTTCTTCTTCGCGTTGGGCAGCCCGATCTCGGCGGCCACGCGCCGCACCTCGGTCTTGCGCAGCTCGCCGACCGGAAACCAGGTCCGCGCCAGCTGGGCCTGGGTCAGGCGGTGAAGGAAGTAGCTCTGGTCCTTGGCCGGGTCCAGCCCCTTGAGCAGCTCGAAGGCCCCGGCGCGCTCGCGCACGCGGGCGTAGTGGCCGGTGGCGATGCGCTGGGCCCCCAGGCGCAGGGCGTGGTCCAGGAAGGCCTTGAACTTGATCTCGGCATTGCACAGCACGTCCGGGTTGGGCGTGCGGCCGGCGGCGTACTCGCGCAGGAACTCGGCGAAGACGCGGTCCTTGTAATCGGCGGCGAAGTTGACGTGCTCGATCTCGATGCCGATCACGTCGGCCACCGCGGCGGCGTCGACGAAGTCGACGTTGCTGGAGCAGTACTCGCTGTCGTCGTCGTCCTCCCAGTTCTTCATGAACAGGCCGACGACCTCGTGCCCCTGCTGCTTGAGCAGCCAGGCGCTGACCGCGGAGTCCACACCGCCGCTCAGACCGACGACGACGCGTTCCTTCCGGGCCATGGCGCGATTATCGGTGGCCGGGCCGCCGCCGTTGGATCCCGGCGGAACATGACCGCGCTCAAGAGCGACGCGGCAGGACGCGGTCTGTAATAAGCTCGCGCCCTGCCGCCGAGACGGCCGGAGCGACTTTCGAGGAGACCTGCACCATGCTGATCGGCGTACCGCTCGAGACGGCGCCGGGCGAGACCCGTGTTGCCGTCACGCCCGAGACGGCCAAGAAACTCAAGGCCCAGGGCCACTCGGTCCGGGTGCAGTCCGGGGCCGGGATGGCCGCGCACTTCACCGACGAGGCCTATGCCGCCGTCGGGGCCGAGATCACCGACCGCGCCGGCGCCTTCGGCGCCGAGCTGGTGCTCAAGGTGCGCAACCCCTCGCTCGACGAGCTGCCGATGATGAAGACCGGCGCCGTGCTGGTGGGCATGCTCAACCCCTTCGACCGCGACGGCCTGACGCGCCTGGCCGGCGCCGGGCTGACCAGCTTCGCGCTCGAGGCCGCGCCGCGCACCACGCGCGCGCAGAGCATGGACGTGCTGTCCTCGCAGGCCAACATCGCCGGCTACAAGGCGGTGATGATCGGCGCCGACAGGTACCAGCGCCTGATGCCGATGCTGATGACCGCCGCCGGCACCATCAAGGCCGGCCGCGTGGTGATCCTGGGCGTGGGCGTGGCGGGCCTGCAGGCCATCGCCACCGCCAAGCGCCTGGGCGCCGTGATCGAGGCCAGCGACGTGCGGCCCTCGGTCAAGGAGCAGGTGGAATCGCTGGGCGCGAAGTTCATCGACGTGCCCTACGAGACCGCCGAGGAGAAGGAAGCCGCCGAGGGCGTGGGCGGCTACGCCCGCCCGATGCCGCCGTCCTGGCTCGAGCGCCAGAAGGTCGAGGTGGCCAAGCGCGTGGCCCAGGCCGACGTGGTGATCTCCACCGCGCTGATCCCCGGCCGCGCCGCGCCGACGCTGATCACCGAGGAGATGGTCAGGTCGATGAAGCCGGGCTCGGTGATCGTCGACATGGCCGCCGGCAAGGGCGCTCCCGGCCCGCACGGCGGCCCCGGCGGCAACTGCCCGCTCACCGAGGCGGACCGCACGGTGGTGCGCCATGGCGTCACGCTCGTGGGCGAGACCAACCTGCCGGCCCTGGTGGCCACCGACTCGAGCGCGCTGTACGCCCGCAACGTGCTCGACTTCCTCAAGCTCATCGTCACCAAGGAAGGCGCGCTCGCCATCCCCGGCGACGACGACATCGTGACCGCGTGCATGGTCACGCGCGACGGACAAGTGCTGCGGAGCTGACCACCATGGAACTCGTGTCACCGACCATCCTGAACCTGATCATCTTCGTGCTGGCCATCTACGTGGGCTACCACGTGGTGTGGACCGTCACGCCCGCGCTGCACACGCCGCTGATGGCGGTGACCAACGCGGTGTCGGCCATCGTGATCGTGGGCGCCATGCTGGCCGCCGCGCTCACCGAGACCGGCCTGGGCAAGACCATGGGCGTGCTGGCGGTGGCGCTGGCGGCGGTCAACATCTTCGGCGGCTTCCTTGTCACCCGGCGCATGCTGGAGATGTTCAAGAAGAAAGAGAAGAAGTCCGGCGCCGCGGAGGGCAAGCAATGAGCCTGAACGTCGTCACGCTGCTGTACCTCGTCGCCAGCGTGTGCTTCATCCAGGCCCTCAAGGGCCTGTCGCACCCGACCACGTCGATCCGCGGCAACCTGTTCGGCATGGTCGGCATGGCCATCGCCGTGTTCACCACCGCGGCGCTGATCGTCAAGCTGGCCGGCGGCAACGCCTTCGGCATGGTGTGGGTGCTGCTGGGCCTGGTGGCCGGCGGCGCCTACGGCGCCTGGCGCGCCAAGACGGTCGAGATGACCAAGATGCCCGAGCTGGTGGCGTTCTTCCACAGCATGATCGGCCTGGCGGCGGTGTTCATCGCCATCGCCGCGGCGGTGGAGCCCTGGGCGTTCTCGATCACCGACAAGGGCGGCGCGATCCCGCACGGCAACCGGCTCGAGCTGGCGCTGGGCGCGGCCATCGGCGCCATCACCTTCAGCGGCTCGGTCATCGCCTTCGGCAAGCTGTCGGGCACCTACAAGTTCCGCCTGTTCCAGGGCGCGCCGGTGGTGTTCGCGGGCCAGCACATGATCAACGCGGCGCTGGGCATCGCGATGCTGGTGCTGATCGCGATCTACACCGTCAACCAGTCCAACGTGGCCTTCGCCGCGCTGCTGGTGCTGGCCTTCATCGTGGGCGTCACGCTGATCATCCCGATCGGCGGTGCCGACATGCCGGTGGTGGTGTCGATGCTCAACAGCTACTCGGGCTGGGCGGCCGCGGGCATCGGCTTCTCGCTCAACAACAGCATGCTGATCATCGCGGGGTCGCTGGTGGGCAGCTCGGGCGCGATCCTGAGCTACATCATGTGCAAGGCGATGAACCGGTCGTTCTTCAACGTGATCCTCGGCGGCTTCGGCGGCGAGGCGTCCACCGCGGCGGCCGGCGCGCAGCAGCAGCGCAACGTCAAGAGCGGCAGCGCCGACGACGCGGCCTTCGTGCTGGGCAATGCCGAGACCGTGATCATCGTCCCCGGCTACGGCCTGGCGGTGGCGCGCGCGCAGCACGCGGTCAAGGAGCTGGCCGAGAAGCTCACGCACAAGGGCATCACGGTCAAGTACGCGATCCACCCGGTGGCCGGCCGCATGCCGGGCCACATGAACGTGCTGCTGGCCGAGGCCGAGGTGCCCTACGACCAGGTGTTCGAGATGGAGGACATCAACGGCGAGTTCGGCCAGGCCGACGTCGCGATCATCCTGGGTGCCAACGACGTGGTGAACCCCGCCGCGCTGCAGAAGGGCACGCCGATCTACGGCATGCCGATCCTCGAGGCCTACAAGGCGCGCACGATCATCGTCAACAAGCGCTCGATGGCCGCCGGCTACGCCGGTCTGGACAACGAGCTGTTCTACATGGACAAGACGATGATGGTCTTCGGCGACGCCAAGAAGGTGGTCGAGGACATGGTCAAGGCCGTCGAGTAGACCTGCTCCGGCGCCACCGGGCCCAAGGCAGCCGTCAGTCCGGCCCGGCGGCGCCATGGAACCCGCGCGGCGGATCGGTCGCATCGCGCTGGAGCCAGTTGCCGGGAGCCCATCGCGCCCGGCCGTCCACCACGTGCAGCGTGTAGGCCAGGCGAGACTGCGCCGAGCGGTTGGGTGCGCTGGCATGCGGCAGATGGCCGTGGAACACCACCAGCGCGCCGGCGTCCACCTCGAGCGCCCGCGTCTGCGGCCCTTGCGGCCACGGCGTGTCGTCCAGCCGCACCATCTCGAATCCCGTGCCGTCGCTTCGGCGCTGGAAGCGTTCGCGCAGCACGCCCTGCGGCCCGCGATGCGCTCCCGGCGCCACCCAGAGGCAGCCGTTGTCGCAGCGGGCATCTTCGAGGGCGAACCACAGGCCCAGCACCGATGACGGCTCGGTGATCAGGAAACTGGCGTCCTGGTGCCACATCACCTCGCCGCCGATGCGCGGCTGCTTGAAGATCAGCATCGACTGAACCAGACGCGGATCGGCGATGCCCAGGTCGGCCACCAGGGCGGCCAGCCGCGGGTCGCGCGAGAAGCGGTCGAACACCGGGTCGCGGTCGTGCAGCGCGTGGCCGATCTTGTTCACGGCGCGCTCCTTGGGCACCCGCAGCCGTCCCCCGTCGTCGACGGCCTCCTCCTCGAGGAAGCAGCGCACCGAGCCGGCAGAGTCGGCCAGCGCCTGCTGCGACAGTCGCTCCCGGTCCCGCGATGAGAACACCGCGGCGTCGCCGGCAGGGGGCTCGAAGGCGTCCACCAGGGCCCGGGCCCGGTCGCGCAGGGCGGCGACGGCGTCGGGCGCAGCAAAGCGCGGCAGCACCAGGACGCCGTCGCGTGTCCAGTCGTCGATCTGGTCCGGGGTGAGAAAGGCTGGCATGACGGTTGCGTCCTCGACACACGATCCGCTGCGCCGGTCTGGCGCCTCTCGACGGGTCGGCTTCGCGCGCGGATGATGCCGGCCTTCGCCCCGTTTGTCCCGCCGCCCCAAACCGAGGAGTCCCCATGCACCGACTTGTCGCCCGCCGCCTGCCGCCGCACCATTTGCTGGCAGCCGCCGCACTTGCCGCACTCCACGGCGGCGCCGCCGCCCAGGCCACCGACGCCGAAGCCGGCAAGGTGCAGACCATCACCGTGACGGCCGAACGCCGTGAAGAGAACGTCCAGCGCATTCCCAACTCGGTGAGCGTCATGTCCTCCGAGCTGCTCGAAGTGCTCAACACCAGCGGCCAGGACGTCCGCATGATGGCCGGTCGCGTGCCCAGCCTGAACATCGAGTCGTCGTTCGGCCGCGCCTTCCCGCGCTTCTACATCCGGGGCTACGGCAACACCGACTTCCGGCTCAATGCGTCGCAGCCGGTGTCGCTGGTGTACGACGACGTGGTCCAGGAGAACCCGATCCTCAAGGGCTTCCCGGCCTTCGATCTGGCCCAGGTCGAGGTGCTGCGCGGCCCGCAGGGGTCGCTGTTCGGACGCAACACGCCGGCCGGCGTGGTGAAGTTCGAGTCGGTGCGCCCGACCTTCGGCCGCATGGAAGGCTACGGCAGCATCTCCCTGGGCACGCTGTCCACCGTCAATGCCGAAGGCGCGGTCAACATGCCGCTGTCGTCCACGTCGGCTGTGCGCCTGTCGCTGCTGAACCAGACGCGCAAGGACTGGGTGGACAACACCTTTGCGGCCGGGCCGACGAAGGAGCTCGAGGGCTACCGCGACAGCGCCCTGCGCCTGCAGTGGCTGACGCAGCCGACCAAGGACTTCAGTGCCCTGGTGAACCTGCACGCGCGCGACTACGACGGGTCGGCACGCCTTTTCCGCGCCAACATCATCCGGGTCGGCAGCAACGACTTCGTCGACGGCTTCGACGAGAAGAAGATCTCCATCGACGGCCGCAACGAGAGCGAGCTGCAGAACTACGGCGGCAGCGTCAAGCTGCGCTGGACGCTGTCGCCGACCCTCAAGCTGCACTCGATCACCGGCTACGAGCAGGTACGCACCTACAGCCGCGGCGACATCGACGGCGGCTTCGGCGCGAGCTTCCTGCCGCCGGGCTCGTTCGGGCCGGGCACGATCCCGTTCGCGTCGGAAACCGCCGATGGCCTGCCCAAGCATTCGCAGTGGACCCAGGAACTGCGGCTGGAGTCCGACACCCGCGGCCCGATCGACTGGCAGGCCGGCGTGTTCCTCTTCAAGGAGGACTACAAGGTCGAAAGCTTCAGCTACGACTCGCTGGCCGCCAACGCGCAGGACGGCTATCAGCGCATCCGCCAGAAGAACGACGCCTGGGCCGTGTTCGGCGCGGCCAGCCTCGCCGTCAGCCCGCAGCTGAAGCTGCGCGGCGGCCTTCGCTTCACGGAGGACAAGAAGAAGCTGTCGGTGGAAGCCTACGAGGCCAGCGGCTTCGCCCCCTGCATCGGGCCGACCATCGGCGCGCTGCCGCCGCCGGTGCGCTGCACGCTCGCCGACCTGCTGGCCGCCGAGGGTCCCGGGGGCAGCCTGTCGGCCGCGCCGCGCGATCGCAAGGTCAACTGGGACCTGTCGGCCAGCTACGCGCTCGACAAGGACATCAACCTGTACGCGCGTGCGGCCACGGGCTTCCGCGGCAGCAGCGTCCAGAGCGCCAGCGCGTTCAACGGCAAGTCGGTGGCCGACGCGGAGAACAACACCTCGGTCGAGGCCGGCATCAAGGCCGACCTGTTCGACCGGCGTGCGCGGGTCAACTTCGGCGTGTTCAGCTACCGCGTGAAGGACCTGCAGCTCACCGCCGTGGGCGGTGCGGCCAACGCCAACATCCTGCTCAACGCGAAGAAGGCCACCGGCCAGGGCTTCGAGCTCGACATGCAGGCGTACGTCAGCCCCAACCTGATGGCGGCGTTCGGCCTGGGCTACAACGACACGCAGATCAAGGATCCGGCGCTGGAAGTGGCCGGCTGCGGTGGCGGCTGCACGATGACCGACCCGGTGGGCCCCAACGGCGGCCGCCTGGTCAACGGCAATCCGCTTCCGCAGGCGCCCAAGGTCACGGCCAACCTGACCCTGAAGTACACGCTGCCGTCCACCGCCGGTGGCGAGTGGTACGTGCTGACCGACTGGGTCTATCGCAGCAAGATCAACTTCTTCCTGTACGACTCGGTCGAGTTCACGGGTCGGCCGCTCACGGAAGGGGGCGTGCGCGTGGGCTACCTGTTCGGCAACGGCAAGTACGAGGTCGCCGCCTACGGCCGCAACATCACGAACCAGATCCGCATCGTGGGCGGCATCGACTTCAACAACCTCACCGGCTTCATCAACGAGCCGCGCACCTGGGGCGTGCAGTTCAAGGCCGTGTTCTGAGACCGGCTGCGTCAGCCCCGGCGATGAGGCGCGCCCGCTGGGCCGCAGGGTGGCTGGCCGCTGCCCTGCTGGTGCCGGGCGCGCCGGCGCGTGCCCAGCCGTCCGCGCCGACACCGGCGGTGATCTATGGGCTGGGCGGCAAGTTCGACCGCTCGTTCAACCAGGCGGCCTGGCAGGGCGCCGAGCGCTGGAAGGCCAACGCCGGCCGCGCCTACCTGGAGTTCGAGATCGTCAATGCCGCGCAGCGCGAACAGGCGGCGATGCGTCTCGTCGAGCGCGGCGCGCAGCCTGTGGTGGCGGTGGGCTTCCCGCAGGCGGCCACGATCGCCAAGGTGGCGCGGGCGCACCCGCAGGTGCCCTTCGCGATCATCGACGCGGTGGTCGATCTGCCCAACGTGCAGAGCTTCGTGTACCGCGAGCACGAAGGCAGCTTCCTGGCCGGCATGCTGGCGGCCATGGCCAGCCGCACAGGCAAGGTGGGCTTCGTCGGAGCGATGGACATCCCCCTGGTGCGCAAGTTCGCCTGCGGGTTCGAGCAGGGCGCTCGGCATGCCAATCCCAAGGCGGTGGTCTTCACGAGCCTGATCGGCAACACGCCCGCCGCCTGGACCGACCCTGCACGCGGCGCCGAGCTCACCAAGGCGCAGGTGGCACAGGGCGTGGACGTCGTCTTCGCTGCCGCGGGCACCAGCGGTCTGGGCATCCTGCAGGCCGCGCGCGACGCCGGCATCCTGGCCATCGGCGTGGACAGCAACCAGAACGGCCTGCACCCGGGCACGATGCTGACGTCGATGGTCAAGCGCGTGGACCTGGCGGTGCAGCAGTCGTTCGAGGGCATCCGGCCCGGCGTGACGTCGCTGGGATTGCGCGAGGGCGGCGTGGACCTCGCGATGGACGAGCACAACGCGCGTCTCGTGACGCCGGCGATGCGCGCGCGCATCGATGCCGCCCGCGCCGACATCGTGCAGGGCCGCCTGCGGGTGGTGGACTACACGGTCGCAACGGCCTGCCGCTGAGGGCCGCACGCACAGGCACCCATGAGGGTGATCCGCCCTAGGGGCTTGCCCTGCCCCGGGAGGGGCGGGGCGCTATCGAATCCCCTGATGCTTGCCGCTCGGTGGCGCCCGCAGAATCGGCCGCCACCCCTGGAGCGTGCGAGATGGACAAGATCTGGCTCAAGCACTACCCGGCCGGCGTGCCGGCGGAGGTGAAGACCGACCTGTACCCCTCGCTGGTGGCCCTGCTCGAAGAGAGCTTCGCCCGCTACCGCGACCTGCCGGCTTACAAGTTCATGGGCAAGGCGATCGGCTTTGCCCAGGTGGACGACCTGTCGCGCGCCTTCGCGGCATGGCTGCAGGCCCAGGGCCTGGCCCGCGGCGACCGCGTCGCCATCATGATGCCCAACGTGCCGCAGTACCCGGTGGCGGTGGCGGCGATCCTGCGCGCGGGCTACGTGGTGGTCAACGTCAACCCGCTGTACACGCCGCGCGAGCTCGAGCACCAGCTCAAGGACTCGGGCGCGCGGGCGATCGTCATTCTCGAGAACTTCGCCGCCACGCTGCAGCAGGTGATCGACGCGGTGCCCACGCGCAAGGTGGTGCTGGCGTCCATGGGCGACATGCTCGGCCTGGTCAAGGGCACGATCGTCAACCACGTGGTGCGCAACGTGCGCAGGATGGTGCCCGCGTTCCAGCTGCCCGGCGCCGTGCGCTTCAAGGACGCGCTGGCCCAGGGCCGTCGCCTCGCGCTCGTCGCGCCGTCGATCGGCCCCGACGACGTGGCGGTGCTGCAGTACACCGGCGGCACCACCGGCGTCAGCAAGGGCGCGGTGCTGCTGCACCGCAACCTGATCGCCAACCTGCTGCAGGCCGAGGCCTGGTACCAGCCGGCGCTGAAGAAGATCCCGCCCGGCGAGCAGATCCACACCGTGTGCGCGCTGCCGCTGTATCACATCTTCGGCTTCAACACGAACATGATGCTGGGCATGCGCATGGGCGGCTGCAACATCCTGATCGCCAACCCGCGCGACATCCCGGGCACGCTCAAGGAGCTGTCGGCGCACCGCTTCCACAGCTTTCCCGCGGTGAACACGCTGTTCAACGCGATGGCCAACCACCCGGACTTCGACAAGGTGGACTGGTCGTCGCTGAAGATCAGCGTCGGCGGCGGCATGGCGGTGCAGAGCGCCACCGCCAGACTCTGGCTCGACAGGACCGGCTGCCCCATCGTCGAGGGCTACGGCCTGTCCGAGACCTCGCCGTCGGCCACCTGCAACCCGGTCGACAGCACGGCCTACAGCGGCAACATCGGCCTGCCGATGCCCGGCACCGACATCCGGCTGCTCGACGACGACGGGCGCGAGGTGCCCCCCGGCACGCCGGGCGAGATCGCGATCAAGGGCCCGCAGGTGATGGCCGGCTACTGGCAGCGCCCGGACGAGACCGCCAAGGTGATGACCGCCGACGGCTTCTTCCGCACCGGCGACATCGGCACGGTCGACGAGCGCGGCTACTTCAAGATCGTCGACCGCAAGAAGGACATGATCCTCGTGAGCGGCTTCAACGTGTACCCGAACGAGGTCGAGGACGTGCTCACGCAGATGCCCGGCGTGCTCGAGTGCGCCGCGGTCGGCGTGCCCGACGACAAGGCCGGCGAGGCGGTCAAGGTGGTGGTCGTGCGCAAGGACGACAAGATCACCGCGGCGGACGTGAAGGCCTACTGCGAGGCGCATCTCACCGGCTACAAGCGGCCGCGCATCGTCGAGTTCCGCACCGACCTGCCCAAGTCGCCGGTGGGCAAGATCCTGCGCCGCGAGCTGCGCGACGCGCCACGCCCGGCCAGCCAGTAAGCTGCGCCCATGGCGACCCCCCGCATCGCGGTCGTCAGCGCGATGCGCGAGGAGCTGCACGCGCTGCACGACGACCTGCACGGCCCGCGCATCGAGCGCGTGGCCAGCCGCGACTTCCACCTCGGCACGCTGCACGGCCGGCCGGCGCTGCTGGTGCTGGCCGGCATCGGCAAGGTGGCCGCCGCCACCACCACCGCGCTGCTGCTCGACCGGTTCGAGGTCGACGCGGTGCTGTTCACCGGCGTGGCCGGTGGCCTGGGCGAGGGCGTGGCCGTGGGCGACGTCGTGGTGGGCGACACGCTGCTGCAGCACGACATGGACGCCTCGCCGATCTTTCCGCGCTGGGAGGTGCCGCTGACCGGCCGCTCGCGCTTTGCGGCCGACACCGCCTGGACCGACCGCCTCGCTGCGGGGGCGCGCCAGGCCGGCCACGCCGTGCACCGCGGCCTCGTCGTCAGCGGCGACCGCTTCGTGTCCACCACGGCCGAGAGCGCCGCCATGCGCGCGCTGCTGCCCGACGCGCTGGCGGTGGAAATGGAAGGCGCCGCCGTGGCCCAGGTGTGCCACGACTTCGGGCGCCCGTTCGCCGTCATGCGCACCATCTCCGACCGCGCCGACGATGCCGCGCACGTGGACTTCCCGCGCTTCGTGGCCGACGTCGCCAGCGGCCTGACGCGCCGCATCGTGCGCGAAGCCCTGACATGACAGCCCCTGGCTCGCTGCGCTCGCGTCCCCCGAGGGGAGCTCAGGCCGCTTGGGGCGGCCCGGCGCTGGCCTGAGGACCCGACTCGATGCCTCCCCGTCTCTATGCTGCGGACAGCGTGCTCGCCGCGGGCGAGCGCGAGCTGCCGGCCGAGGCGGCGCGCCACGCGCAGGTGCTGCGGCTGCAGCCGGGCGACGCGCTGACGCTGTTCGACGGCCATGGCGGCGAGTGGTCGGCCGAGGTGGCGGCGATGGGCCGGCGCGACGTGACGGTGCGCGTGCGCGAGCACCACGCGACGGAACGCGAACTGCCGCTTTCGGTGACGCTGGCGCTGGGCATGCCCGCCGGCGAGCGCATGGACTTCGTGGTCGAGAAGGCCACCGAGCTCGGGGCGGGGGCCATCGTGCCGCTCGTCACCGCACGGTCGGTGCTACGGCTGTCCGGCGAGCGCGCCGAGCGGCGCCGGGCGCACTGGCAGGCCATCGCGGTGGCGGCCTGCGAGCAGTGCGGCCGCAACCGCGTGCCCGCGGTGCAGGCGCCTCAGGCGCTCGAAGCCTGGCTGGCGTCGCTGCCCGCCGACGCGCCGCCGGACGAGCAGCGCCTGCTGCTGGGTTGGCGTGACGCTGCGCCCTGGGCGGGCGCGGCGCGCGGCGCTGCCGCGGTGCGCCTGCTGAGCGGGCCGGAAGGCGGCCTCACCGACGCCGAGGAGGCGCTGGCGCGGTCGCGCGGCTTTCGCGTCGCCACGCTGGGACCGCGCGTGCTGCGGGCCGACACGGCGCCGCTGGCCGCGCTGGCCGCGCTGGGGCTGGACACGCCGGCCTGACGCAGCGCCGGCGCCGCAGGTCGCCTGACGACGCTTCAGGGCACCTCGCGAAGGGCCTGGACCACGACCCCCCAGGCCATCGCCGCCAGCCCGGCCAGCAGCGCGAACGACTGCGCCGGCGAAGCGCTCGTCGGCGGGCCCACCACCCACCACAGGCCGCCTGCGACGGCCACGCCGGTCGCCGCACCGAGCCAGCGCCAGCGGCCCGCGCGTCGCTCGCCGGCCTGGCGGCGCTGCAGCAGCGCCAGCGCCACCGGCCCGTCCAGCGGCGGCAGGGCGCCCGCCGCGTCGTGCCGCACGCGCTGCATCACGGCCCGGGTGAAGGCGTCGTCGTCGAGACGCTCGTCGTCGCGCACGCTCAGCAGCGCCTCGAGCGCCGCGTCGTCGGTCAGCCAGGTCATGGTTCGTCTCCTCGATGGCCCTGCCAGGCCGCCAGGTGCTCGCGCAGGCGCGCCTTGCCGCGCGCCACATGCGACTTGAGCGTGCCGAGTGGCCAGCCCAGCACCTGGGCCGCCTCGGCATGCGTCAGGTCGAGCTGGAAGCAGTGGATCAGCGCCAGGCGCTCGGGCTCGGGCAGCGCGGCCAGCGCGCGCTCGACGTCCAGGCGCTGCACGGTGCGGCCGCTCGGGTCGGGCACGGCGACGGCGGCGTCCGCGTCGTCGTCGGGCGGCTCGACCGCGTCGGGCGCGGCGCGGCGGCCGTGCGCCAGCCATGCATTGAGCGCGATGCGGTGCAGCCAGGTGGACACCCGGGCATCGCCGCGGAAGGTGCCGACATGACGCCAGGCCAGCACGAAGGTCTCCTGCGCCAGGTCGTCGGCCAGTGCCGCGTCGCCGCGCGTCAGGCGGCGCAGCTGACGGCGCACGCGGGCCTGGTGCTCGCGCACCAGGGCCTCGAACGCGTCGGGCCGCAGGGGTGCCGATGGTGCCGCATCGGTCATCGCGGCATCAGTCGCCGCTGGCCGGGCCGTCCTGGCGCGCGCGCGCCTTCTCGGCGTCCTGGGCGTCCAGGTGCAACGCGATCAGCTGCGCCAGGCCGATGAAGACCAGCAGGCCGCCGATGCCGATCAGGAAGCGCATGTCCATGATGGCGAACATCAGCGCCACGCCCAGGCCGGTGCCGATCGTCGTGAAGGCGCGAAAGCGCGGCGTGCCCAGGGTCGGGCGCTGGTCCTGCGGCGGGTCGAGCAGCTCGCGCGGCACGGGCATGCCGCGGTCGGCGAAGTACTTCACCGTGTCGTAGAGCTTGGAGCGCTGGCGCTCGCGGTAGTGCAGCACCACCCACAGGATCAGCAGCGGCAGCGCGATGCCGGCCAGCGGGATGGTCAGGCCGGCGATCTTGGGCAGGATGGAAAGGTCCACGTCGGTCTCCAGGCAGGGGGAATGTCCACTTGGATGCCGGCAGGGCGGCCGGCGGATGCAGTCGCCGCGAAAAAAGTTTCGGGGCGCCCGGCGTCAGCCGCGGGCCGAGCCGGCGACCATGTCGAAGCGGAACAGCCGGCACTCGATCGGCCCGTTCCACATCGGCACGCGGCGGCTTTCCTTCAGCCGCATCAGCGACGGCAGCTTCATCTCGGGGGCCAGCACCCAGGCGGTCCAGCCCGGGTAGTGGCGCTTCCAGTGCGTGGCCAGCGCGGCGAAGAAGTCCGCCGGCGTGCCGTCGCCGTCGAAGCCCTCGCGCGCGGCGGCCTGGCCGCGGCCCTTGGCCTCGATGCGCTCGCCGTAGGGCGGGTTCAGCACCATAGTGCCCTGCGGCGCGGGCGGCAGGCGCTGCAGCGCGTCGGCGGTCTTGAACTCGATCGCGCCGGCCACGCCGGCCCGTGCCGCGTTGCGCTGCGCGAAGTCGGTCATGCGGAAGCTCACGTCGCCGGCGAAGATCGGCACCGCGCTGGCATGCACGCGCTCGCGCGCGGCCTGCGCCATCGCGCGCCAGGCCGGCAGGTGGGTGCGCCAGGGCGCCAGGCGCTCGAACGCGAAGCGGCGCGACAGGCCCGGCGCCATGCCGCAGGCGATCTGCGCCGCCTCGATGGCGATGGTGCCGGCGCCGCAGCACGGGTCGAGCAGCGGCCCGTCCTCGGCGCGGCCCTGCCAGCCGGCGGCGGCCAGCATCGCGGCGGCCAGCGTCTCCTTCAGCGGCGCCTCGCCCTTCTGCGCGCCGGCGTCGCGCCAGCCGCGCTTGAACAGCGCCTCGCCCGAGGTGTCCACGTACAGCGTGGCGTGGGTGGCGGTGAGGTGCAGGGCGAGCGGCAGGTCGGGGTGACGCGTGTCCACGCTCGGGCGCTCGCCGGTGGCCTCGCGCAGCACGTCGCACACCGCGTCCTTGATGCGCAGCGTGGCGAAGTTCAGGCTCTTGAGCGGCGAGCGCTGCGCCGTGGTGTCCACGCGCAGCGTCTGGCGCGGCGTGATCCAGGCGGTCCAGTCGACGGTGCGCGCCAGCTCGTACAGCTCCAGCTCGTGACGGTAGGGCCCGTGCGCCAGCGGCCACAGCACGCGCTGCGCGAGCCGGCTCTCCAGGTTGAGCGTCATGGCCGTGACGTGGTCGCCCATCACGGTGACGCCGCCGCGCTGCTCGCCCAGGCGCGCGCCGGGGCCGAGCAGGCGCTTGCACTCGTCGATCAGCAGCGACTCGACGCCCTGCGCGCAGGGCAGGAACAGCGCCACCAGCGGCGGCCGGGCGGGAGCCGTCATACCGCCCGCCGCAGGTTGGCGGGCGCGATCTTCAGCGCTTCGCGGTACTTGGCCACCGTGCGGCGCGCCACCTGGATGCCCTGCTCGGCCAGCATGGCCGACAGCTGGTGGTCCGACAGCGGCTTGTCGGCCGGCTCCACCGCCACCAGCTGCTTGATCAGCGCCCGCACGGCGGTGGACGACGCATTGCCGCCCGCCTCGGTGGCCAGGGCCGAGCCGAAGAAGTACTTCAGTTCGAAGGTGCCCAGCGGCGTGGCCATGTACTTGGCGGTGGTCACGCGCGAGATGGTGCTCTCGTGCAGGCCCAGCTCGTCGGCGATCTCGCGCAGCACCAGCGGCCGCATCGCGATCTCGCCATGGGTGAAGAAGCCCTTCTGGCGCTCGACGATGGCCTGCGACACGCGCACGATGGTGTCGAAGCGCTGCTGCACGTTCTTGACGAACCAGCGCGCCTCCTGCAGCCGCGCCGCCAGCGGCGAGCTGCCGTTGCCGCGCGCGCCCTTGATCGCCTGGGCGTACAGGTCGTTGATGCGCAGCCGCGGCATCACGTCCGGGTTGAGCACCACCTTCCAGCCGCGGCCGGTCTTCTGCACGATCACGTCGGGCACCACCACCGCGCCCTCGGAGCGGCCGAAGGGCCGCCCGGGCTTGGGTTCGCAGGTCACGATCAGGCCATGCGCGGCGCGCAGCAAGTCGTCGTCGGCGCCGGTGGCCGCGGCCAGCTTCTTGAAGTCGCGCCGGGCCAGCAGGTCCAGGTGCTGCTTGCAGATGATCACTGCCACGGCCTGCACCTCGCTGCGCGGCTGCGCGCGCAGCTGCAGCACGAGGCATTCCGACAGGTTGCGCGCGCCCACGCCCGGCGGCTCCAGGCTCTGCAGCCAGCGCAGCGCGCAGTTCAGCCGCTCGACCAGGGCCTCGCGCTCGTCGGCGTCGGCCTCGTCGGGCACGAGCTGCTGCGCGATCTCCTCGGGCGTGTCGGCGAGGTAGCCGTCCTCGTTGAGCGAGTCGATCAGCACCTGCACCGCGGCACGGTCCTCGGGCGACAGGCGCATGCCGGCGAGCTGGCGCTCGAGGTGCTCGGCCAGCGTCGGCCCCTGGGTGGAACGCTCCTGCGGCTCGAAGTCGTCGTCGCCGCTGCCCGCGGCGCCGCTGCCGGCCAGCGACGGCGTCTCGCGGATGCCGTCGAAGTCGTCGCCCTCGGTGCCGTTGGCCCAGTCCTCGCGCTCGGTGGTGCCGAAGTCGGCGTTGTCGACCCCGGACGCGGCGTCGCCGCCCGCGTCGGAGTACGCGGCCTCGTCGGCCGCGCCGTCGTCGCCGCCCACCGGCTCGTCGCGCGGCAGCGTGCGCTCGGGCAGCGGCTCGTTCAGCGGCACCGCCGCGGTGTCCTCGTCGGCCTCCAGGAAGGGGTTCTGCTCGAGCATCTGCTCGACTTCCTGATGCAGCTCCAGCGTCGACAGCTGCAGCAGCCGGATCGACTGCTGCAGCTGCGGCGTCAGCGCCAGGTGCTGCGACAGCCGGACCTGCAACGACGGCTTCATGGACAGACTCTCGCGCCCACGGTCACATCCGGAAGTGCTCGCCGAGGTACACCTTGCGCACGTCGGGGTTCTCGACGATGGCCTCGGGCGTGCCTTCGGCCAGCACGTTGCCCTCGCTGATGATGTAGGCCCGGTCGCAGATGCCCAGGGTCTCGCGCACGTTGTGGTCGGTGATCAGCACGCCGATGCCGCGCGCCCGGAGGAAGCCGATGATGCGCTGGATCTCGATCACGGCGATCGGGTCCACGCCGGCGAAGGGCTCGTCCAGCAGGATGAAGCGCGGCTGCGTGGCCAGCGCGCGGGCGATCTCCACGCGGCGCCGCTCGCCGCCCGACAGCGCCGGGGCCGGGCTGGTGCGCAGCTTCTCGATCGACAGGTCGGCCAGCAGGCCGTCGAGCAGGCGGTCGATCTGCGCCGCGGGCAGCGCGCGGCCGTCGGGCCCGTGCTGCAGCTCGAGCACGGCGCGGATGTTCTCCTCCACCGTGAGCTTGCGGAAGATCGACGCTTCCTGCGGCAGGTAGGACAGGCCCAGGCGCGAGCGCTGGTGGATCGGCATGCCCTGCACCGGCGCGCCGTCGATGGTGATCTCGCCGGCGTCGGCCCGCAGCAGGCCCACCACCATGTAGAACGTGGTGGTCTTGCCGGCGCCGTTGGGGCCGAGCAGGCCCACCACCTCGCCGGCGGCCACCGCGAGATGCACGTCCTTGACCACCGTGCGCGTGCCGTAGCGCTTCTGCAGGCCGCGGGCCTCGAGCCGGCTGGCGGCGGTGCTGCCACCGGAGGGGGCGAACCCGTCCGGCGCGACGCTGGGGGACCTCATTTCGGCGCGGACGCCGCGGCGTCGGGGCGGGGCGTGAGCACCACGCGGACGCGCCCGCCGGACGGTGCCGAGGCCCCGGCGGCGGCCGGCGCGCCGCCCTGCACGCTGAAGGTCTCGTTGCCGTTGTCGTAGGTGATCAGGCTGCCGGTGATCTCGTCGGCCGGCGTGCTGCCGCGCAGCCGCCGCACCTGGGCGTTGCCGGCGAAGCGCACCACGTCGCCGCGGCTGTCGTACTCGATGCGGTCGGCCACGCCTTCGATCGTCTCGTCGACGCCTTCGCGCTTCTGGCGGAAGCTGGCCGGCCGGCCGGGCGAACCGAGCGCGGTGGCGCTGCGGTGGCCGTCCGGCCGCTCGCGCACCTCGACCTTCTCGGCGCGGATCGCCATCGTGCCCTGGGCCACGACCACGTTGCCGTTGAACACCACCACCTGCTTGATCAGGTCCAGCGTGCCGGGCTGGTCGGCCTCGATCGTCAGCGGCTTGCCGCGGTCGGCCTTCTCGGCCCAGACCGGCAGGGCGAGGCCGGCGGCGAGCGCGGCGGCCAGGGTCAGGGCGGGGAATCGGCGTTTCATGAGGGCACGGAACTTGCAGGCCATTCTAGCGGCCGTTCCTGGAACAGCCGCGTCGAATGACACGGATTTCGTTCGGGTGCACCCGGCGGGCGAGGCCGCCGGCGGCCCGGCGCGCGGGCCGGGTCGGCGTCAGGCCGGCTTGCGGGCGCGCTGGATCAGCAGGTCGGCCACCTGGAGCGCGCGCTCGTGGCCGCCGGCCAGCGAGCCGGACGTGAACCAGCGCCCGTGGATGCCCAGCGTGGGCACGCCGTCGATCTTGTAGGCCTCGGACAGCTGCTTGGCCTGACGCACCTTGGTGGCCACGCCGAAGGACTTGTAGGTCTCGACGAACTTGGCGCCGTCGCCGCCGGCCGAGCTCACGAAGGCGGCCAGGTCGGCGTCCTTGTCCAGGCGCTGGCGCTGCACGTGGATGGCGGCGAACACGCGCTTGTGCAGCTGCTCGGCCAGGCCCATCGCCTCCAGGGCATAGAACAGGCGCGCATAGCCCTCGAACGGCGCATTGAACGCCGCGGGCACGCGGCGGAAGGCCACGTCGGCCGGCAGGCGCTTGATCCACGGCTCGAGCATCGGCTCGAAGGCGTAGCAATGCGGGCAGCCGTAGGAGAAGAACTCGATGACGTCGATCTTGGCGCCGGCCGCCACCGGCACCGGCGGGTTCAGACGCACGAAGTCGCGCCCCTCGACAGGGGCCGCGCCCTGGGCCCGGGCCAGGCCCGAGGCCAGCAGCAGGGTGGCGGCGCCGGTGCCACAGGTGAGTTCGCGTCGATTGATCATGGTGATTCGGTTTCTTGTGGGGTCGGAACCCGTCGGATCGGTTTGCGGCCTCAGCGTTCCACCCGCACCAGTGCGGCCTCGACGCCGTTGCCGGCCAGCTTCTCCTGGGCGGCGTCGGCGTCCGACTTGCGGTCGAACGGGCCCACGCGCACCCGGTACATCGTGCGGCCGGACTGCTCGCGCTCGCTGACCTTGGCCGTCATGCCCATCAGGCTGACGCGGGCACGTTGCTGCTCGGCCTCGTCCGGGCGGGCGAAGGCGCCGACCTGAACGTAGTAGGTGAACGGGTCGACGCCCGGTTTGGTGGACTTGGCGGCGGGGGCCGACGCCGGCGCGGGCACCGCCTCGCCGGCCAGGATGGCGGCCGGGTCGCGCTTGGACACCGGCGCGCTGGCGGCCGGCCGCGCGGGCACCGGCGGGGCCACGGCCACGCCGGGCGGCGGCGCGGCGCCGCTGGCCGCGGGGCGCGGCGGAGCCGGCTTGCCCGCCAGCGGGGCGTTCGGGTCCCAGTTCTTGTTGCGCTCGGCCTCGGCCGCGTCCTGCTCGGCCGTGCGCTGCGGCACCTTGTTGACGAAGGGCACCGGCACCTTGGTGACGTACAGGGCCACGCCCAGCGCCAGCGCCAGACCGATGAGCAGGCCGACGATCAGGCCGAGGGCGAAGCTGCCGCGCTGGGAGGTCATGCGTCTTGAGGTTCGGTTGGGGTTTCGCGTTCCATGCGTTCGGGCGCGGACACGCCCAGCACGCCGAGCGCGTTGCGCAGCACCTGGGCCGTGGCGGCCAGCAGCGCCATGCGCGAGCGCGCCAGGGCCGCATCATCGACCAGAAAGCGCTCGGCCGCGTAATAGGAATGAAACGCCGACGCCAGCGAGCGTGCATAGAACGCGACGTCGTGCGGCGCCAGGCTGGCCGCGGCGCGCCCGAGCATGGCCGGGTAGTCGGCCAGCGCCAGCATCAGCGCCGCCTCGGTGGGCGCCGAAAGCCGCGACAGGTCGGCCTGCGCCAGCGTGGCCGGGTCGCCGCCGCGCTCGCGCCAGGCCGCCAGCACCGAGCAGATGCGGGCATGCGCGTACTGCACGTAGAACACCGGGTTCTCGTCGTTCTGGGCCAGCGCCAGGTCGACGTCGAAGGTGTACTCGGTGTCGGCCTTGCGGCTGATCAGGAAGAAGCGCACCGCGTCGCGGCTGGTCCAGTCGATCAGGTCGCGCAGCGTGACGTAGCCGCCGGCGCGCTTGCTGATCTTGACCTCGGCGCCGCCCTTCATCACCGTGACCATCTTGTTGAGCACGTAGTCCGGGAAGCCCTGCGGGATGCCCATGCCGGCGGCCTGCAGGCCGGCGCGCACGCGTGCGATCGTGCCGTGGTGGTCGGTGCCCTGGCAGTTGATGCACTTGGTGTAGCCGCGGCTCCACTTGTCGATGTGGTAGGCCACGTCCGGCACGAAGTAGGTGTACGTGCCGTCGGACTTGCGCATCACGCGGTCCTTGTCGTCGCCGTACTCCGTGCTGCGCAGCCACAGCGCGCCGTCGGCCTCGTAGGTGTGGCCCGAGGCCTGCAGGCGCGCCACGGTGGCGTCGACCTTGCCGTCGCGGTACAGGCCCGACTCGAGGAAGTAGTTGTCGAACTTCAGGCCGAAGGCGCGCAGGTCGAGGTCCTGCTCGTGGCGCAGGTAGGCCACCGCGAACTCGCGGATGCCGTCCAGGTCGGCCGGGTCGGCGCTGGCGGTCACCTGGCGGTCGTCGGCCCTGACCGTCTTGCCGGCCAGGAAGTCGGCCGCGATGTCGGCGATGTAGTCGCCCTGGTAGGCGGCCTCGGGCCAGCCGGCGTCGCCGGGCGCGAGGCCGTCAACGCGCGCCTTGACCGACGCGGCCAGCGTAGCGATCTGCACGCCGGCGTCGTTGTAATAGAACTCGCGCGTGACCTGCCAGCCCTGGGTGGCGAACAGGCTGCACAGCGAGTCGCCCAGCGCGGCCTGGCGCGCATGGCCCAGGTGCAGCGGGCCGGTCGGGTTGGCCGACACGAACTCCACCAGCACGTGCTGGCCGTTGGACGGCTGCACGCCGAAGCGCTCGCCCGCGCCCAGCACCTCGGCCACCACGGCCTGCTTGGCCGCGGGCGCGAGGCGAAGATTGATGAAGCCCGGGCCCGCGATCTCCAGTGCGCCGACCCAGCGCTGCACCGCCGGCTGCGCCTGCAGCGCAGCCACCAGGCGCTGCGCCAGCTCGCGCGGCGGCACCTTGGCCACGCGGGCGAGCGGCATCGCCGCGGTGATGGCGAGGTCGCCGTGCGACGCCTGCTTGGGCGATTCGAACGCGGGCGTGGTGCCGTGGCCCGGGACCGTGTCCTCGAGCGCCTGGGCCAGCGCTGCGAGCAGCTCCTGTTGGGCCTGGATCATGGGCGGATTCTAAGGATCGACCCGGCGCGCCCGCCGCGCGCGCCGCCGCGCCGGCCGCCGGGCGGGCCCGCCGATTCGTGAAGTTGGCCCGCTGCGGCGGCCCTGTTCGGCGGACCGGCCGACGCCGTTCGTGGCGAACATCACGCTCCGAGCCCCGCCTGTCCGTACCGCCATGTCCGCACTCGCTCCGCAGCAATACCCTCGATCCGCCATGCGAGCCGACGCCCAGAAAGCCCAGCGACTGCCGCGCCAGGTCGGCAAGTACCGCATCCTCGGGCGCCTGGGCGAGGGCGCCACCAGCGAGGTGCTGCTCGGGCGCGACGAGTTCCACGGCCGCGAGGTGGCGATCAAGTGCGTGCGCCCGCCCGACAGCCCCGCCACGCCGGGCGGCGACAGCCAGTTCTACGAGCGCTTCTTCGCCGCCGAGGCGGCACTCGTGGGCCGGCTGCAGCACCCGAACATCGTGCAGATCTACGACGCGGTGGCCGACCCCAAGCGCCCGCACCTGGTGATGGAGTACGTGCCGGGCACCACGCTCAAGGCCTTCTGCCGCCCGGACGCGCTGCTGCCGCTGGAGCAGATCGTCGAGATCGGCTTCAAGTGCGCGATGGCGCTGGGCTACGTGGCGCGGCAGGGCCTGATCCACCGCGACGTGAAGCCGGCCAACCTGCTGGCGCTGATGGACGGCGACCGCCTGATCGACGTGAAGATCACCGACTTCGGCAGCGTGCTGCAGCTCGACGCCGAGCGCACCCAGATCCACCGCGTCGGCTCGCTGGCCTACATGTCGCCCGAGCAGCTCGACGGCGGCACGCTCGACGCGCGCGCCGACATGTACTCGCTGGCCGCGGTGCTGTACCACCTGATCTCGGGCCGGCCGCCCTTCGAGGGCCCGACCCAGGCCGCGCTGATGCACCAGGTGTTCCACGAGACGCCGGCCCCGTTGACCGAGCTGCGCGAGGGCGTGCCGCCAAGCCTGGACGCGCTGGTGCGGCGCAGCCTGGCCAAGGCGCCCGACGAGCGCCCGGCCACCTGGGACGAGTTCGCCCAGGGCCTGGCCGGCGTGATCGCGCGACGCGAGGTGCCGCTCGGCCGTGTGCAGGGCGTGCTCGACTCGGAGCGCTTCAACCTGCTGCGCGCGCTCGACTTCTTCGCCGAGTTCGGCGACGTCGAGCTGTGGGAGGTGGTGCACCGCGCCAAGTGGCAGCGCTTCGCCTTCGGCCATGCGCTGTACAAGCAGGGCCAGCAGGGCCGCGACTTCCACATCATGGCCGCCGGCGGCGTGGACGTGTTCCGCGAGGGGCGGCGCGTGGCCGAGCTCGGCCGCGGCACGTCGGTGGGCGAGATGGCCTACCTCGCGCCCAGCCCCGACCTGCGCACGCACCGCGCCGACGTGATCGTCAACGCGCCCACCACCACGGTGTCGTTCAACCCGGACACGCTGGCCCAGCTGTCGCCGGGCACGCGGCATCGCTTCGACGACGCCTTCATCAAGGTGCTGGTGCGGCGGCTGCACGCCGCGCACGAAGCGCTGGACCACCCGCGCCGGATCCTTTGAACTGGGGATAAGGCGCCGGACAAGGGCAAACCTGTAGGCCCGGCGGGCGGGCCGGGCGTTGGGCGCCTTGCCGGGGGGGATGCAAGCTGCTCCAATCCTTCGCGGCTTTCGTGCCCGGAAGCATGCTCCTGGTTCCAAAACCTGAAAAAGGAAACGCCCCGATGAAGCAACTGATCACCGCCCTGGCCCTGGCCTTCGCCGCCACCGCCTCGTTCGCCGCCAGCCATGCGGCCGCGGCCCCGGCCAAACCGGCCGCTTCCGCCGCCGCACCCGCCGCGGCGCCGGCCGCCAAGGCCGACGCCAAGCCCGCCGGCAGCCCGGCCTGCGAGAAGTCCGCCGACGACAAGAAGCTCGCCGGCGCCGCCCGCACCAGCCACATCAAGAAGTGCATGGCCGACGCCAAGCCCGCGGCCAGCCCGGCCTGCGAGAAGTCCGCCGACGACAAGAAGCTGGCCGGTGCCGCCCGCACCAGCCACATCAAGAAGTGCATGGCCGACAGCAAGAAGGGCTGATCCGCCCTTCCTGACGGGCTCAGCCCGCCTGCTGGGCCGCGCCTTCGCCGGCGTGGTCCCAGTAGGCGGCGTCGCCCCAGGTGTGCTTGAGGAAGTCGATCCACAGGCGCACGCGCAGCGGCAGGTGCTTGCGCTGCGGAAACACCGCGTAGATGCCGTTGGGCGGCGCGGCGAAGTCCTCCAGCACCTTGACGAGGCGGCCGCTGGCCAGGTCCTGCGCCACCTCCCAGGTGCTGCGCCAGGCGACGCCCATGCCGAGCAGGCACCACTCGTGCAGCACCTGGCCGTCGCTGCAGTCCAGCCGGCCCGACGGCCGCAGGTGCGTCACCGCACCGTCCACCTTGAACGCCCAGCCGCGGGTCTGGCTGGCGTCGGAACTCAGCGTCAGGCACTCGTGGCGGTGCAGGTCGGCCGGCGTCTTCGGCGTGCCGGCGCGCTTCAGGTAGGCCGGCGAGGCCACGCACAGGCGCCGGTTGTCGGCCAGGCGCACGCTCACGAGGCTGGAATCGGGCAGGTCGCCCACCCGCACGGCGCAGTCGAAGTTCTCGTTGACGATGTCCACCACCCGGTCCGACAGGTTCAGCGACACGTGCACGTCCGGGTGCTGGGCCAGGAAGCGCGGCACCATCGGCGCCACGTGGCGGCGCCCGAAGCCGGCTGGCGCGGTGATGCGCAAGTAGCCACTGGCTTTCACGCCGCCCGCGCTGACGCTCGCTTCCGCATTGGCCAGGTCGCCCAGCACGCGCTGGCAATCGTCGAGAAAGGCGCTGCCTTCGTGGGTGAGCGAGATGCGCCGCGTGGTGCGCACCATCAGCTTGACGCCCAGTCGCTCCTCGAGCGCGTCGATGCGGCGGCCGATCACCGCCGGGGCCACGCCCTCGGCCTTGGCGGCGGCCGTCAGGCTGCCCTTGGTGGCCACGCCGACGAAGGATTCGATCTGCTTGAGCTTGTCCATGTCAGCGCGGTGCCGGCGTCGTCATGCGCCCAATTTTGCATCGGAGTCACGAATCCACGCCATTTCAGGCAATTAATGTCGTTGCAGGTTCGCAATAGAGTGGCGCCATGCAAGCCGCTCCGGCCCCGCGCGCCGTCCTGTTCGACGCCTACGGCACCCTGTTCGACGTCTACTCGGTCGCCCACGCGGCCGAGCAGATGTTCCCGGGGCGCGGCGAGGCGCTGGCGCTGCTGTGGCGCGACAAGCAGATCGAATACACGCGGCTGCTGACGCTGGCCGGCCGCTACCGCAGCTTCTGGGACCTCACCGCGGCCAGCCTGCGCTACGCGGCCCAGCGCCACGGCCTGGCGCTCGACGCCGCGGCCGAGGCCCGCCTGCTCAACCAGTACCGGCACCTGTCGGCCTTCCCCGAGAACAAGGCGGTGCTGGAGACGCTGCGCGATCGCGGCATTCCGGCGGGCATCCTGTCCAACGGCGACCCGGCGATGCTGGCGGTGGCCGTCAAGAGCGCCGGCTTCGACACGCTGCTGTCGCACGTGCTCTCGGTCGAGGAAGTGCGCCGCTTCAAGACCGACCCCGCCGCCTACGCGCTCGGCCCGCGCGCGCTCGGCCTGCCGGCGCGCGACATCCTCTTCGTGTCGAGCAACTGCTGGGACGCGATCGGCGCCACCTGGCACGGCTACACGACGCTGTGGGTCAACCGCAGCGGCGCGCCGCTCGATGCGCTGGACACCGAACCCACCCGCACCGGCACGTCGCTGCGCGACGTGCTCGCCTTCTTCCCATCCTGAAACCGCAACGCACCCGGACCTTCCCATGACCGCACGCACTTCCGCCGGCCGCCTGCAGGTGGCCACCACGCTGCACCGATTCATCGAAGAGACCGTGCTGCCCGGCAGCGGCCTGTCGTCGAAGAAGTTCTGGAAGGGCTTCGACGAGCTCGCGCACGACCTGGCGCCGAAGAACGCCGCGCTGCTGGCCGAGCGCGACCGCCTGCAGCGCGAACTCGACGCATGGCATGCGGCCCATCCTGGCCCGATCCGCAAGCCCAAGGCCTACCGCAAGCACCTGGAAAAGATCGGCTATCTGGTGCCGGTGCCGAAGAAGGTGAAGGCCACGACGGCGAACGTGGACAGCGAGATCGCGGTCCAGGCCGGCCCGCAGCTGGTGGTGCCGATCACCAACGCGCGCTACGCGCTCAACGCCGCCAACGCGCGCTGGGGCTCGCTGTACGACGCGCTGTACGGCACCGACGCGCTGCCCGAGGACGGCGGCGCCACGCGCGCCGGCGCCTACAACCCGGTGCGCGGCGCTCGCGTCATCGAGTACGCGCGCCATGTGCTCGACCGCACCGCGCCGCTTAAGAAGGGCTCGCACGTGGGCTCCACCGGCTACCGCATCGACGGCGGCAAGCTGGTGGTGGGCCTGGCCGGCGGCGGCAGCAGCACGCTGGCGGACGCGAAACAGCTCGTGGGCTGGCAAGGCGACGCCGCGGCGCCGACCGCGGTGCTGCTCGTGCACCACGGCCTGCACCTGGAGATCCGCATCGACCGCGGCACGCCGATCGGTGCCGGCGACGCGGCCGGCGTGGCCGACCTGGTGATCGAGTCGGCCATCACCACCATCCTCGACCTCGAGGACTCGGTGGCCGTGGTCGACGCCGACGACAAGGTGCAGGCCTATGCCAACTGGGCCGGCATCCTCGACGGCACGCTGGTGGAGGAGGTGTCCAAGGGCGGGCGCACCTTCACGCGGCGCCTGGCCGCCGACCGCCGCTACAGCGCGCCCGGCGGCGGCGAGGTGGTGCTGCACGGCCGCTCGCTGCTGTTCATCCGCAACGTCGGCCACCTGATGACGAGCCCGGCCGTGCTGCTGGCCGACGGCAGTGAGATCCCCGAGGGCATCCTCGACGCGGTGGTCACCACCGCGATCGCCAAGCGCGACGTGGCGCAGCGCCGCAACAGCCGCGCCGGCTCGATCTACATCGTCAAGCCCAAGATGCACGGCCCGGCGGAGACCGCGTTCGCCAGCGAACTGTTCTCGCGCGTCGAGGCCCTGGTGGGCCTGCCGCAGGACACGGTCAAGCTCGGCATCATGGACGAGGAACGCCGCACCAGCGTCAACCTCAAGGCCTGCATCGCTGCGGCCGCGTCGCGCGTGGCCTTCATCAACACCGGCTTCCTCGACCGCACCGGCGACGAGATGCACACCGCCATGCTCGCCGGCCCGATGCGGCGCAAGGGCGACATGAAGTCCAGCGAGTGGATCGCCGCCTACGAGAAGAGCAACGTGATCGTCGGCCTGGAGTGCGGCCTGCGTGGCCGCGCGCAGATCGGCAAGGGCATGTGGGCCATGCCCGACCTGATGCGCGCGATGCTGCAGCAAAAGATCGTGCACCCGATGGCCGGCGCCAACACCGCCTGGGTGCCCAGCCCGACCGCCGCCACGCTGCACGCGCTGCACTACCACCAGGTCGACGTGGCCGCCTTGCAGAAGCAGATGGAGCGCGGCCTGGGCAAGCCGGCCGAGCGCGAGGCGCAGCGCAAGACGCTGCTGGAAGGCCTGCTCACCGTGCCGGTGGTGGCAAAGGCGACCTGGAGCGCGCAGGAGATCCAGCAGGAGCTGGACAACAACGCGCAGGGCATCCTCGGCTACGTGGTGCGCTGGGTCGACCAGGGCGTGGGCTGCTCCAAGGTGCCCGACATCCATGACGTGGGCCTGATGGAGGACCGCGCCACGCTGCGCATCAGCTCGCAGCACATCGCCAACTGGCTGCACCACGGCGTGGTGAACGAGGCGCAGGTGCGCCGCACCTTCGAGCGCATGGCCGCGGTGGTGGACCAGCAGAACGCCGGTGACCCGGCCTACCGCCCGATGGCCGGGCGCTTCGCCGAGTCGATGGCCTACCAGGCCGCCTGCGACCTGGTGTTCAAGGGCAAGGAGCAGCCCAGCGGCTACACCGAGCCGCTGCTGCACGCCTGGCGGCTGAAGGTCAAGGCCGCCGCGCGCTGACGTCGGCACGGTACCGGGGCGCGGCGCGCCCCGGGCGTCGCCGAAGCGGTCAGGTCGGCGTCGGCACGCCGGCCATGCGGTCGTGCTTCAGGAAGAACGCGCGCGCCTGCGCCAGCAGCTGGCGCGGGCTCGGGTGGTCCACCACCTGCCAGCCGACGATGCGCCGGGCCGTGGCCGGCCGGTGCTTCTCGGCGTAGTGGCGAAGGTCGGCCAGCGTGGTCTTGCCGCCGGTGACGAGCACCTCGGTCACCCCTTCGAGCGCGTCGCACACCTGGCCGAAGTACTCGTGCTCCGTGCGCACGCCGCTGCCGTGCTGCGCGGTGTGATGGGTGTGCGCCCTGACGGTCGTGCCGAGGCTTTCGTCGGCGTCGAACTGCACGATGTCGGCGTGCTGGTGGTCGATCCAGACCACCGCATGGAACTTGGTCATCTCAGGCCTTCTTCTGTTCGTGAATCGTCTCGCAGGCCACGCAGCGCACGGCCCAGGGCTCGACCTTGAGGCGGTCGAACGGGATCGCGCTGCCGCAGGCCACGCACAGGCCGTAGGCCGGTTCGCCGACGCGCGCCAGGGCGCGGCTGACGGCGCCGAGCTCGATCAGCTCGCGGTCGGCCTGCGCCAGGTCGACCACGCGGTCGGCGTCGCGCTGCGGCGCGTCGTCGCCGTCCTGCGCCAGCACCTCGGCGGCATGTTCGACGCGGCCCTGCGCGCCGACATGGGCAGAGATCCGTCGGTCGAGCTCGTGCTGCTGGAGTTCGAGCAGTTCGCGCAACTGGGCGCGCTGTCCGGTGGTGAGCGTGGTGTTCATATCCCAAGCTTGTCGTGGCGCGCGTCACGACGCGTTGATGCAGCGCAAGCGGCGCGCTGCCTACAATGCGCCGCCCATGTCTGACACTGCCCCTTCCTCCTGCGACGTCCTCGTGGTCGGCGCCGGCCCGGCGGGCAGCGCGTGCGCGCAGCAGCTCGCGCGCGCCGGCTTCAAGGTGCTGCTGGTGGACCAGCACGAGTTCCCGCGCGACAAGGTCTGCGGCGACGCGCTGATCCCCGACGCCCACACCGCCTTCGGCCGCCTCGGCGTGCACCACGAGGTGATGAAGGCGGCGCGGCGCGCCTCGCACCTGGGCTGCGTCGGGCCCAAGGGAGGCCGCGTCGACGTGCCGGGCCGCCTGGCGGTGCTGCCGCGGCTGGAGCTCGACGACATCCTGCGCCGCGCCGCGCTGCGTGCCGGGGCGCACTGGCTCGCCCCCGCGCGCTACGAGGCACCGCTGGTGGACAGCGGCGACCGCGTCGAGCGCGTGATCGGCGCGCGCCTGAAGCTCGACGGCGGCGAGCTGCACGACGTGCGCGCCACCTGGACCGTGCTGGCCACCGGCGCGGTGCCGCAGGCGCTGATGGCCGCCGGCGTGTGCGACCGGCGCACGCCCAGCGGCGTGGCGCTGCGCGGCTACGTGCGCAACCTTGCGATGGCCGGCCGCATCAAGACCCTCGACGTGGTCTGGCACAAGGCGTTGTCGGGCGGCTACGGCTGGATCTTTCCGTGCCCCGACGGCGTGTTCAACGTCGGCGTGGGCCTGGCCCACAGCCACGACGCCGGCGACGACGGCCGCGAGGTGATGTCCGACGTGAACCTGCGCGAGCTGTTCGAGCGCTTCTGCAGCGTCTACCCGCCCGCCGGCGAGCTGGTGGCCGGCGGCGAGAAACTGGGCCCGCTCAAGGGCGCGCCGCTGCGCTGCTCGCTGGCCGGCGCGCGCTTCTCGCGCCCGGGCCTGCTGGTCACCGGCGAGGCCGCCGGCAGCACCTATGCCTTCACCGGCGAGGGCATCGGCAAGGCGATGGAAACCGGCATCCTCGCCGCCGAGACCATCGCCGAGGCGCGCGACACCTTTCTCACCGACGGCCAGGCGCGCGCCGCCTACGAGGGGCAGCTGATGCAGCTCAAGCCGCGCTTCGACCTCTACGAGAAGGCCAGCCGCGTCAACGACTTCCCCTGGCTGGCCGACCTGGTGATCTCGCGCGCCAACAAGAGCCCGCGCATCCTGCGCCGCATGAGCGCGGTGCTGGAGGAGCAGGGCAACCCGGGCAACCTGTTCAGCGTGCGCGGCTTCATCCGCCTGTTCGTCCCGATCCCCTGACCGCGGCCCCGCGCGCCGACGCATCGCCATGTGCCAGCTGCTGGGCATGAACGCCAACACGCCCACCGACGTGTGCTTCAGCTTCGCCGGCCTGGCGCAGCGCGCCACCGAGCACAAGGACGGCTTCGGCATCGCGTTCTTCGAGGACCGCGGCCTGCGCACCTTCGTCGACGCGAAGAGCGCGCGCGAGTCGCCGGTGGCCGAGCTGGTGCGGCGCTATCCGATCCGCAGCGGCAACGTCATCGCCCACATCCGCAAGGCCACGCAGGGCGGCGTGGCGCTGGAGAACACGCACCCCTTCGTGCGCGAGCTGTGGGGCCGTTACTGGGTGTTCGCCCACAACGGCGATCTCAAGGGCTTCGCGCCGCGGCTGCACGGCGCCTTCCGCCCGGTGGGCGACACCGACAGCGAGCGCGCGTTCTGCTGGCTGATGCAGGAGCTGGCCAAGGCCCATGCCGCGGTGCCCAGCGTGGCCGAACTGACGCTGACGCTGCGCGAGCTGCTGCCGCAGCCGGCCGCGCACGGCAACTTCAACCTGCTGCTGTCCAACGGGCAGGCGCTGTGGGCGCACGGCAGCAGCCGGCTGCACTGGGTGGAGCGCGCCCACCCCTTCGGCCGCGCCACGCTGGCCGACGACGACGTGACGGTGGACTTCGGTGCCCTGACCACGCCGGACGACCGCGTCGCCGTGGTGGCCACCGAGCCGATGACCACCGACGAGGCCTGGACCGCCTTTGCCCCGGGCGAGCTGCGGGTGTTCGTCGGCGGGCGCGCCATGGCCTGAGCCACCCCGGGTCCCGCCCGCCGTCCGTCCACCCGGCGATTCCCGCCGTTCACCCGCCGCTTCCGGCCGCCCGCCCGCCCGCAGCCCGCGCCGCGCGCCGCCCTGCCTACACTGCGGCGCGATGCAACCCCGATCCCTGGCCGAAGGCAACCGCTTCCAGCGCTGGTACCACGCATGGGCCACGCCGCACTACGCCCGCATGGAGCCTCAGCTGCGCGAGCAGGCCGAGCTGATCGACCGCTTCCTCTACAGCCGGCGCGGCCTGGGCGTGTGGCTGGGCGTGCTGATGGCCGCCGCGGGCTCCACGGCCGGCCTCATGGCGGCGGGCTTGCCGCTGTGGCTGTCCCTGCTGTGCAGCGGGCTGTTCTGGGTCTTCGTCCCGATCATGGGCCTGGCCGTGTGGATGGCGCCGGACGCCTTCACGCGGCGCCAGGGCTCGGTGCGCGCCATGGTCATCGTGGCGCTGTGCGCGATGGCCGGGGCCCTGACCGGCTTCGTGGTCGGGCATGTCGGGCGCCACGGCCGCCTGGACCTGCCGCTGCTGTGGGAGTCGCTGCAGGCCAAGGGGCTGGTGCTGGCGCCGGCGGCGCTGGCCGTCGGCGCCGCCATCGCCGCGCTGCTGTGGGGCGCGGCGCGCATCCGGCAGCAGGTGCTGCAGGTCGAGCTCGAGCGGGCGCGGCTCACCAGCGAACGCGACACCTCGGCGCGCCAGGCCGCCGAGGCCCAGCTGCGCCTGCTGCAGGGCCAGATCCAGCCGCACTTCATCTTCAACACCCTGTCGGCGCTGCAGCACTGGGTGGACACGGGCGACGCCCGGGCGCCGGCCCTGCTGCGGTCGCTGACGGCCTTCCTGCGCGGCTCGACCGAGCTGCTCGGGCGCGACGTCACCCCGGTGGGCGACGAAGCCGCCGTGGTGCGCCACTACCTGGCCATCCAGCAGGCGCGGCTGGGCGCGCGACTGGCGTCGTCGGTGGAGGTGGCGCCGGCGGTGTCGGCGCAGCCGGTGCCGCCGGGGCTGCTGCTGACGCTGGTGGAGAACGCGGTGGAGCACGGCGTGACGCCGGCGCTGCACGGCGGCCGCGTCGACGTGCGCGCCCGGGAGGACGGCGCGAACGTCGTGCTCGAAGTGGTCAACACCGGCGCGCCGCTGCCCGCGGCCTGGAGCGAGGGTGTGGGCCTGGCCAACTGCCGCGCGCGGCTGACCCATCGCTTCGGTGCCGACGCGCGCCTGGACCTGACGGGCGACACCGAGGGCACGCGTGCCCGCGTCACGATGCCGCGCCCCGCGGAGGCCCCGCATGCCGATTGACTGGCGCACCGTCTGCATGATGCCGCCGCGGCGCCGCTTCAGCGCCGACGAACTGCGCCGCGCCATCCCCGAGCCGGCCAGCCTGTCGCTGAAGGTGGCGGTGGTGTTCAACCTCGCGCTAGCGGTCGTTGCCCTGTCCTGGGCCTTCGGCGACGGCGCCGGGCTGGCCCTGGGCGCCTTGCTGACCGGGGTGGGCGTCGCGATGGTCTACGCGCTGGCCCTGGCTTGGCGCGACCCGAGCCACCGCGTGGCGCACGCGGCCTACTACGCGCTGCCGATGGGCCTGGGCATGATCGCGGGCCTGGGGGCGAGCCGACTCGGCGGCGCCACCGTGTCGCAGGTGCTGATGGTGGCATTGACCGGTGCCGGGTCGTCGCTGCTGCTGTGGTTCGCCATCGTCTACCGCCACAAGTACGTGGAGATGCGGCTGGCCGAGCTGGACGAGCGCGACCGCAGCGCGGAGATGGCGCGCCAGCTGGCGCAGGCGCAGATCCAGCCGCACTTCCTGTTCAACTCGCTCGCGTCGCTGCAGCACTGGGTGCACGGCCGCGACGACCGCGCCGCGCCGATGCTCGACGCGCTGCTGGGGTTCCTGCGCGCCACGCTGCCGCTGTTCGACCGCCGCTGGATCGCGCTGGCCGACGAGGCGCAGGCCGTGCGCCACTACCTCGCGGTGATGCAGCTTCGCCTGGGCGAGCGCCTGCGCTGGCAGGTCGAGGTGGACGCCGAGGCCGGCGCCGCCCGGCTGCCGCCGGGACTGCTGCTCACGCTGGTGGAGAACGCCCTCGAACACGGCGTGCAGCCCGTGCTGCGCGGCGGCGAGGTGCGCCTGGGCGCCCGCGTGGCCGCCGGACGCCTGCAGGTCGAGGTGCGCGACACCGGCCCGGGCCCCGCCACCGTCGCCACCCCCACGAACGAGCCCCCGGGCGTGGGCCTGGCCAACGCCCGCGCGCGGCTCGCCCAGGCCTTCGGCCCCGGCGCCTCGCTCGTGCTCGAATCCCCCCCCGAGGGCGGCTGCGTCGCCCGCATCGACTGCCCCTTCACCCCCGACACGCCATGAACCCCACCGTCCTGATCGCCGACGACGAGGAAGCGCCGCGCGCGCAACTGCTGGCCGCCCTGCGCCAGGTGTGGCCCGCCGCCCGCGTGGTGGCCGAGTGCAGCAACGGCGTCGACGCCTGGGACGCGTTCCTGGAGCACGAGCCGCAGGTGGCGCTGCTGGACATCCGCATGCCGGGCCTGACCGGCATCGAGGTGGCGCAGCGCATCGCCGGCCGCGCCGCGGTGGTGTTCGTCACCGCCTTCGGCGACCACGCGCTGGCGGCGTTCGACGCCGGCGCGGTGGACTACCTGATGAAGCCGGTGGACGCCGAGCGCCTGGCGCAGGCGATGGAGCGCCTGAAGCCCCGGCTGGCTCAGGCCGCGCCGCTCGCCCCCGAGGGCCTGCAGGCGCTGCTGTCGCAGCTGGCCGGGCAGGTGGCGCGTCGCCCGACGCTGGAGGTGATCCAGGCCGGCGTGGGCAAGGAGGTGCGGCTGATCCGCACCGCCGAGGTCATCTACTTCGAGGCCGACAGCCGCTACACGCGCGTGGTGCACGAGGGCGGCGAGGCGCTGATCCGCACCCCGCTCAAGGAGCTGCTGGCGCAGCTCGACGAGACGCAGTTCTGGCAGGTGCACCGGTCGGTGATCGTGAACCAGCGCTGGATCGCGTCGGCGGTGCGCGTGGACGAGGGCGTGATGCACCTCACGCTGCGCGGGCGCGACGAGAAGCTGCCGGTGTCGCGCCACTTCCAGGGCCAGTTCAAGGGCCAGTGAGCCGCCGCGCGGCGGCCGGGCAACAATCGGGCACGCGCCACCCCCCGCGCCCCTGCGCTGCCCACCATGACCGGCCTGCCGATCCCCCGCTTCGACACCTTCTACCGCTACGAAGAGCTGACCCGCCTGCTGTTCGACTACTCGGCCGCGGCGCCGGACCTGGTGCAGGTGGAGTCGATCGGGCGCAGTCACGAAGGGCGCGAGATCTGGGTGGTCACCGTCACCAGCGCTGCCACCGGCGAGGCGGCCGACAAGCCCGCGTTCTGGGCCGACGGCAACATCCACGCCGCCGAGCTGACCGCCAGCACCACGGTGCTGTACTACCTGCACCACCTCGTCACCCGCTACGGCCACGACCGCGAGGTGACGGGCCTGCTCGACACCCGTGCCGTGTACCTGTGCCCGCGCCTGAACCCCGACGGCGCCGAGCTGGCGCTGGCCGAGCGGCCGCGCCACATCCGCAGCTCCACCCGGCCCTGGCCCTTCGACGAGGAGCCGGTGGACGGCCTGACCATCGAGGACGTCGACGGCGACGGCCGCGTGCTGACGATGCGCGTGCCCGACCCGCACGGCGCCTACAAGAAGCACGCCACCGAGCCGCGCCTGATGGTGCCGCGCGAGCCGGGCGAGTTCGGCGGCGAGTACTACCGGCTGATCCCCGAGGGCACGCTGCAGCACTGGGACGGGCTCACGGTGAGCGTGAACCGCGACATCGAGGGCCTGGACCTGAACCGCAACTTCCCCGCCAACTGGCGCGGCGAGCACGAGCAGGTGGGCGCGGGCCCGTACCCGACCAGCGAGCCCGAGGTGCGGGCGATGGTGGACTTCATCGTCAGGCACCCGAACATCGGCGCGGCGATCAGCTACCACACGCACAGCGGCGTGATCCTGCGGCCGATGGGCAGCAGCAGCGACGACGACATGATCCCGGAGGACCTGTGGTCGATCAAGCGCTTCTCGGCGCTGGGCGAGAAGCTCTCCGGCTACCCGGCCATCAGCATCTGGCACGACTTCAAGTACCACCCGAAGGAGATCATCACCGGCACCCAGGACTGGCTGTACGAGCACCTGGGCGCGCTGTTCTGGGTGGTGGAGCTGTGGTCGCCCAACAAGGAAGCCGGCATCACCGACTACAAGTGGATCGAGTGGTTCCGCGACCACCCGGTGGAGGACGACCTGAAGCTGCTGGCCTGGAGCGACGGCCACTGCGGCGGCCAGGCCTACGTGGACTGGCGCCCCTTCATGCACCCGCAGCTCGGCGCGGTGGAGATCGGCGGCTGGGACAAGATGAACTACTGGCGCAACCCGCCGCCGCACCTGCGCGAGCGCGAGGCGGCGCGCTTCCCGGCGTGGATGACGCAGATCGCGCTGTCGCTGCCGAAGCTGGAGCTGCTGCGCACCGAGGTGCGTGCGCTCGGCCCCGACACCTGGCGCGTGCGTCTGGCCGTGGCCAACAGCGGCTGGCTGCCGGCCTACGTGACCCAGCTTGCGCTCAAGCGCAAGGCGGTGCGCGGGGTGATGTTCGAGATCCACCTGCCCGAGCATCCGGAGGTGAGCCTGGTCAACGGCAAGCACCGGTACGAAGGCCCGCAGCTCGAAGGCCATGCACCCAAGGCGACGCAGCTGGCCTTCCTGCCCGCGCGCGAGGTGACCGCCGACCGCGCCGTGGCCGAGTGGGTGGTGCGCGCGCCGCGCGGCACGCGCATCGCGATGAGCGCCCGCGCCGACCGCGCCGGCGCGGTGCGCAGCGAGGTCGAGCTGGACTGAGCGCCCGGTCTCGGGCGCGCTGGTCTACTTGCCGCCCGTCTCGCCACCCTGCGGGCCCCAGAACACCACCCAGGTGGCGAAGTCGAGGGAGAAGTTCTCGAAGCGGTGTTCCTGCCCCGCGGGCACGAACAGCACCGTGCCCGGCGCAAAGCGCTCGCGCTGCGCGCCCTGCACGAAGTCGCCGGTGCCGGAGACGACGAAGTACAGCTCGTCCTGGGCGTGCGGCGTCTGCGGGTCCGTGCCCACCGGGGCATACAGCTCCACCGACATGCTGCCGTGCGCCAGCGCCTGCACGAAGCGCTCACCCTGCGGCCAGCGGGCGGTGACGGGGCCCGGCAGGCGGGCGAGGAGTTCGGCGGCGGTGGCCTTCATGGCAGCCATGCTAGGACTGCCGCCGCAGCACCACGTGCGTGGCCTTCTCGGACGGCACGAACTCGACGCAGGCGTAGCCCAGCGCGCGCAGGTCGATGCCCGCGAGCAGCGGCTCGCCGCAGCCGAGCAGCGCAGGCGAGATGGCGATGTGCAGCTCGTCGACCAGGCCGTCGCGCAGGTACTGCCGGATCGTCGCCGGCCCGCCCCCGATGCGCACGTCCTTGCCGGCGGCGGCGTCGCGGGCGCGGTCGAGCGCGGCGCGGTGGCCCCCGGTGACGAAGTGGAAAGTGGTGCCGCCCTGCATCACGACGGGCTCGCGCGCATGGTGGGTCAACACGAACACCGGCACGCGATAGGGCGGCGTGTCGCCCCACCAGCCCTTCCAGTCCGACGCCGCCCAGGGGCCGCGCACCGGGCCGAACATGTTGCGGCCGAGGATCCATGCGCCGACATCGGCAAAGCCGCGCGCCGCGAAGCGGTCATCGACGCCGGTGCTGCCTTCGTCCTTGCCGAACAGCATGCGCTGGAACGTGCGCGTCGGCCACAGCCACTGGTGCAGTTCGGTCCCGCCCAAGCCGAGCGGGTTCTCCAGGCTCTGGTCCGGCCCGGCGCCGTAGCCGTCGAGCGACACCGTGAAGCTTTCGACGCGGACTCGGGTCATGGTTTGCTCCCTGTGGAGATGCGCCGCCGCTCTCAGCCGCTGACCGGCGGCGCCAGCGACTGCGCGACGTCCGACACGTACACGATGGTGTATCCGAGCTTCATGGGCCTACCTCTTCACCCTGGCGGCCGCCTCGCGACGCCGCCAGTACTGGAACTCGTCCTCGTTGAACTCGATGTCGAGTTCCTGCACGCGCTCCAGCAGGCGCTCCTGCACCTGGCCGACGGCCTTGTTGTAGACGAGCGGGCCGATCTCCTCCAGGAAGAAGCCCAGCAGGGCGCCCGCCGCGACATTGCCGATGCGCTGGTCGAGCTCGTCGGCGAAGTAGCGCTCGATGGAGGCCACGGCTCGGTCACGTGCCTCGCGGCTCAGCTCGATGGCCATTCGCTTCTCCGGTTCCGAATGCAGTCATTGTGCTTGCGTCGTCCGCGGCGGCGGCATCGACCCGGCGCAGGTGCGGCCAGCGCGCCCGGTAGCTCGCCGCCTTGGCGGCGAACAGCTCGGGGTACGGTGTCAGCGGATTGGGCGACAGCGTGCCCGCATCGATGCCGTCCAGGCCGTAGGGCGCATGAACCTCGCCCGGGCGCACGCCGACGCAGGTTTCCAGCACGAGAAAGCGCCGGATCCCGTCCTGCGACGAAGACAGCGGCGGGTACGGTCGGCCGAAGTGGCCGGGATACCAGAGATGCACGCGCGCCTGGTTGGCCACCTCGACCGTGACCCCCAGGTCCGCGAGCGCCGCGTCGACGCGGTCCTGCGCCCGCCGCTCGCCCGCCTCGCCCAGGTCGCCGGCATCGAAATAGAACAGGTCGTAGTCCTTGATGCCCGAAGCAGCCGCCCGCCCGCACCGAAGGTTCCAGACCGTCTGGAACAGGCACCCCGCCACCAGCCAGGCGTCAGGCAGCCCCAGCCGATCCCACCGCGCCAGGATCGCCGCATTGACCGGGTTGCGCGACACGTCCAAGAGAAAGGCAGCCGACATGACACCGAAGTATCAACGCGGCGCCGGCGCCACCCGTCAAACGCAGCCCTCCGAACCCCTCCAGCAGGCGCCGCGGGTCCGGCTCCGCCGGCCCGCAGGCGCCGCCCCCGGTCCCGCCAAGGGACCTTCACGGTCCCGGGGGAGCGCCGAAGGCGCAATGGGGGGGGGCGTGTCACCCCCTCCAGATCACCTTCTTGCGCGAGCCGACCCAGGTCTCGTAGTCGGGGCCGTAGACCTCTTCGATGCGGTTGCGCTTGACCTTGAAGGTGGGCGTGATGAAGCCGTTGTCCACGCTCCAGGGCTCGGTGACGACGACCACGCAGTCGAGCTGCTCGTGCGGGTCGAGCTTGTCGTTCACGGCGGCCAGGTGCGCGGTGAGCGACACCTCGATCTCCTTGCGGCCGTTCGCGTCGGCGGCCTTGGCGATGCCGTCGGCATTGAGCATCACGATGCCCAGCGGCTGGCCCAGGTTGGCGCCGGTCACGGCGCAGGCCTCCACCACCTCGTGCATGACCAGCCGGTCCTCGATCGGGGCCGGGGCCACGTACTTGCCCTTGCTGGTCTTGAACAGGTCCTTCACGCGGCCGGTGATCTTGAGGTTGCCCTCGGCGTCGAGCGCGCCCTTGTCGCCGGTCTTGAGCCAGCCGTCGTCGGTGAGGGCGGCACGGGTCTGCTCGGGCTCCTTGTAGTAGCCCATCATCAGGCCGCCGCTCTTCATCTGGATCTCGCCGTCGGCCGGGTTCAGGCGGCTGTGCACGCCGTCATACGGCAGGCCCACGGTGCCGGGGCGCTGCTTGCCCGGCAGGGTGGCATGGCTGACGCCGCAGTTCTCGGTCATGCCGTACACCTCGACCAGGTCCAGGCCGAGCTTGTTGTACCAGCGCAGCAGGTCCGGCGGCATCGGCGCGGCGCCGCCGGCGGCGAAGGTGCACTGGTCCAGGCCGAGTGCCTTGAGCACCTTCTTGCGCACGATGCCGCCCAGGATGGGGATCTTGAGCAGCCGGTCGAGCTTGGCCGGCGGCATCTTGTGGTGGATGCCCTGCTGGAACTTGACCCACAGCCGCGGCACCGAGAAGAACACGGTGGGCT
Organism: Aquabacterium sp. T101; assembly: GCF_057219775.1. NCBI lineage: Bacteria > Pseudomonadati > Pseudomonadota > Betaproteobacteria > Burkholderiales > Sphaerotilaceae > Aquabacterium > Aquabacterium sp. T101. The sequence continues at coordinate 175,208 of NZ_JBXVVZ010000004.1, read as the reverse complement.
TGGCGCGCTGCAGGTCGAGCGTGAAGGTGTCCAGGCTCTCGGCGAAGAACACCTGCATGCCGGTGGCGATCATGCCGTGCTCCACCAGCGTGCGCTCGGCGATGTGCGACAGCGGCAGGTAGCTCAGCATGCGCGCGTTGTTGTCGATCGGCACGCGCTTGAGGCCCGACTGCACGCTCCAGGCGAAGTTGCCGAAGCTGTGCATCACGCCCTTGGGCATGCCAGTGGTGCCCGACGTGTACATGATCGTGCACAGCTCGTCGGCCGGGCGCACGGGCTCGCCGGCCAGCGGCGCATGCTGCTTGACGAGGTCGTCCCAGGTGGGCGCGCCGGGCACGGCGTTGGCCGGCGACAGCGGGTAGGTGACGCAGGGCAGGCCCTGCGGCACGCCGGCCTTCATGCCGTCCCAGCCGTCGAGCTTGCCGACGAACAGCAGCTTGGACTCGCTGTGCACCAGGATCTGGCGGATCGTCTCGGCGGCCAGCGTGGGGTACAGCGGCACCGACACGTGGCCGGCCATCCAGATGGCCCAGTCGGTCATCAGCCAGTGGGCGCAGTTCTTGGAGATCAGCGCGATGTGGCTGCCCTTGGGCAGGCCCAGGCTCTGCAGGTAGCTGGCCATGCGACGGGTTTCCTCCATCGCCTGCTTCCAGGTCCAGGTGCGCACAGGGCCGCCCTTGGAGGCGCCGTCGTAGGGCTGCGTGAACACCACGCGGTCCGGGGTGGTCTTCTCCCAGTGATAGAGGCGTTGCAGGGCAAGCGAGTCGGCGGCGACGGCGGTCATGGGCAGGGTGCTCCAGCGGATCGGAAGGCAGCCAGCCTAGCCGCGGCGCGACCCGCCGCACAGCGGGCTTTCCCAAGGCCCGGCTGGAGGGGAGCCTCTAGACGTGAACTCCCGGGGCCCGTCGGGCGCCTGCGGCCCGAACCGGCCCGCGTCAGCGCAGGAAGCCGTCGTAGCCCGTCTTCACGATCAGCGCCCCCACCACCACGATGAACACGGCGCGGACGAAGCCCGCGCCGTGGCGCAATGCCAGGCGGGTGCCGGCCAGGCTGCCCAGCACGTTGGCCACCGCGATCACCGCGGCGATGTGCCACCAGACATGGCCCTTCCAGGCGAACAGGGCCAGCGCCGATGCGTTGGTGACGGTATTGAGCAGCTTCGCGCTCGCGCTGGCGTGCAGGAAGTCGTAGCCGAGCAGGCGCACGAACAGGAACACGAAGAAGCTGCCGGTGCCCGGGCCGAAGAAGCCGTCGTAGAAGCCGATCACGGTGCCGATGCCCGCCGCCCACGCCGCCTCGCGCCGGCCCTCGAAGCGCGGCGCGTGGTGGCGCCCGAGGTCCTTGCGCGCCAGGGTGTAGGCCAGCACGCCGGCCAGCACGAAGGGCAGCGCGCGCTTCAGGCCGTCGGCGCTGACCTGGGTCACCGCCCAGGCGCCGGCCAGGCTGCCGACCAGCGCGGCGGCCACCGCCGGCCACAACGCGCTCCAGCGCAGCGTGACGCGGCGCGCGAACTGCGCGGTGGCCCAGGCCGTGCCCCACACCGCGCCGCCCTTGTTGGTGCCCAAGAGCGTGGCCGGCGGCGCCTGCGGATACACCGCGAACAGCGCCGGCACCAGCACCAGCCCACCGCCGCCGACGATCGCGTCCACGAAGCCGGCCAGCCCCCCGGCCGCGGCCACCAGCAACAAGCGGGCCGCCTCGCCCGAGAACACGTCCAGCATGCGCCGATTGTCGACGCAGCGCGCCAGGGGCCCCTAGGTCATCAGGTCATGCGGCGGCGTCGCGGGTGCTGTCCAGCGCGTCGGCGGGCAGGGCGAGCCCGGCGGCTCGCGGCGGGCCGAAGCGGAACACGAAGCGCGCACCGTGGCCGGGCTCGCCCTGCGCCCGCACGCTGCCGCCATGGCGCTCGACGATGCGGCGCACGATCGACAGGCCCAGGCCGGTGCCCTGGAACTGCTCGTTGCGGTGCAGCCGCACGAAGGGCTGGAACAGGCTGTCGGCCCGGGAAGCGTCGAAGCCGGCGCCGTTGTCCTGCACGTAGAACGCGCCGGGGCCGGACTCGTCGTCGTCGGCGCGGCCGATCTGCACCCGCGGCTGCGCCACGTCGCGCGTGAACTTGGCGGCGTTGCCCAGCAGGTTGCCCAGCACCACGCGCGCCAGCGCGGCGCTGCAGTGCGCGGCCATTCCGGGCTCCACCACCCACTGCACCGGGGCCTGGCGCTCGATCCAGGGCAGGTCGGCGATCACCGCCTCGGCCAGCGTGGACAGGTCCACCGGCTCGAGCAGCAGCGCGGTGGACGTGGACCGCGCCAGCTCCAGCAGCGCGGTCACGGTGAACGACATGTCGCGCGCGGCCTGGCCCGACAGGCGCAGCCACTCGCGCTCGCCCTCGGTCAGGCGCTCCCAGGCGCTGCTCTTGAGCAGGTCCGCCAGCCCCACCACCTGGCCGATGGGCGTGCGCAGCTCGTGCGCGAGCTGGCGCGAGAAGGCCTCGAGGTCGCGGTTGGACTGCTCCAGCTCGGTGGTGCGCTCGGCCACCAGGCGCTCGAGCTGCTCGTTGCGGGTGAGCAGCAGCCGCTCGGCGCGCTTCTTCAGCGTGATGTCGCGGCCCACGCCGTGGTAGCCGAGGAAGGTGCCGTGCGCGTCGAAGCGCGGCAGGCCGCTGATGGACACCCAGCGCAGCGTGCGGCCGTTGCTGCGGATGGCGAACTCGAAGCCGCGGAAGGCGCGGTGCGCGTCGAGGTCGGCGCGGTGCGCCGCCCACTCGGCCTCGCTGGCGCCGTCGGGGAACACGGCCCAGCGCGGCTGGCCGATCACCTGGTCGTAGCGGTCGCCGGCGATCTGGCGCGCCACCGGGCCCACTTCCACGATCCGGTGCGCGGCGTCGGTCTGCCAGAACCAGTCGGCGGCCAGGTCGGCCATCATCGCGTGGCGGCGCTCGCTCTCGGCCAGGCGCTCGTGCGCGAGGCGCTGCTCGGTGACGTCGCGGCCCACGCCCTCGTAGCCGGTGAAGCGGCCCGAATCGTCGACATGCGGTCGCCCGGTCAGCGTGACCCACACCGGCGAGCGGCCGCGGCGGTGCACCTCGATCAGCACGTCGCGCAGGCTCTTGTGCTGCGCCACGCGCTCCATCACCGGGCCCCAGCCCCCGGCCGGCGGCTGAAACAGCGGCACCATGTCCAGGCGCCGGCCCAGCAGGTCGGCCGGCTGCACGCCCAGCTTGCCCAGCGAGGCGAGGTCCTGCGACACCCAGGTGAAGCGCAGCCGCTCGTCGGTCTCCCAGTGCCAGTCGGCGGACAGCTTCATGCGCGCCTGCCAGCGCCGCTCGCGCTCGCCCAGCGCCAGTTCCACCTCGCGCGCGCCGAGGTCGAAGCGCGACGGCGTGTCGCCGAACAGCGTGGACGGCGCAGGCGCCGGCGGCGACGCGGCCGCGCCGGGCGCCTCGTCGAGGTCGCCCCAGGCGGAGATGACCTTCGGGCCTTCGGCCTTGACGGCCTTCAGCGCGCCGGCCACGTCGCCATGGCGCAGGCGGTCGGCGAAGCGGTCCAGCGCGAGCGCGTTGCTGCGGGTCTGGCGCGCCAGGCGCAGCAGCAGCAGCACCGATGCGGCGCCCAGCAGCAGCACGGCCGCCGCCGCCACCCAGGCCGCCACCGGGCTGTCGCGCCACCACAGCGGCGTGATCGACACCGCCGCCAGCAGCGTGATGGCCAGGGCGCCCCAGGCCACCGCGCGCACGTCGGAGCCTTTGCGCTGCCGCGCCGCGTCCCCGGCGGGTCCGCCGGCGGCAGGTGCAGGCTCGGGCGATGACGACATCGCGTCGAGTCTATCGACGCGGGCCGCGAGGGCAACCCGTCAACTCTTACGGGGTCGTGGCCTTTCGGTCACTGCATCCCTAGGTTCATCGATCTGTCACGCCGAGGCGATCCACTGTGCGGCCCGCTCGGCCAGCATCAGGGTCGGCGCGTTGGTGTTGCCGCTGGTGATGGTGGGCATGGCACTGGCGTCGGCCACCACCAGGCCCTGCACGCCGCGCACGCGCAGCCGCGCGTCGAGCACGGCGCCGGCGTCGCCGTCGGGGCCCATGCGGCAGGTGCCCACCGGGTGGAAGATCGTGGTGCCGATGTCGCCCGCCAGGCGCCACAGCTCGTCGTCGGTGTCGAACTGCACGCCGGGCTTGATCTCGCGCGGCCGGTACTTCGCCAGTGCCGGCTGCGCCGCGATGCGGCGCGTGACGCGCAGCGACTCGGCCGCCACGCGGCGGTCGCCGTCGGTGGACAGGTAGTTCGGCGCGATCAGCGGCGCGTCGGCCGGGTCGGCCGAGCGGATGCTCACCGTGCCGCGCGATTCCGGGTTGAGGTTGCAGACGCTGGCGGTGAAGGCGGGAAAGCGGTGCAGCGGCTCGCCGAACGCGTCCAGCGACAGCGGCTGCACGTGATATTCGATGTTGGGCCAGGGCTGCTGCGGCGACGAGCGGGTGAACGCCCCGAGCTGCGACGGCGCCATGCTCATCGGCCCGCTGCGCCGCAGCGCGTATTCCAGCGCGATGCGCGCCTTGCCCAGCCACGAGTTGGCGAGCTGGTTCAGCGTGCTCACGCCTTCCACGCCGAACACGGCGCGGATCTGGAGATGGTCCTGCAGGTTCGCGCCCACGCCGGGCAGCGCATGGCGCAGCGCGATGCCGTGGCGCGCCAGCAGCGCGGGATCGCCGATGCCCGACAGCTGCAGCAGCTGCGGCGTGCCGATGGCGCCGGCGGCCATCACCACCGCCCGCTTTGCGGCAAACGATTGCAGGCCGCGCGCGGTGCGCACCTGCACCCCCGTGGCGCGCAGCGCGCCGTCGGCGCCGGTGCCGAGGTCCACGCGCGTGACCAGGGCCCCGGTCTCCACGTGCAGGTTGGGCCGGTGCCGCACCGGGCGCAGGAAGGCCTTGCTCGCGTTCCAGCGCACGCCGCGGCGCTGGTTCACCTCGAAGTAGCCCACGCCCTCGTTGTCGCCGCGGTTGAAGTCGTCGCTGGCGGGGATGCCGGCCTGCACCGCGGCCTGCGCGAACGCGTCGAGCAGGTCCCAGCGCAGGCGCTGGCGCTCGACGCGCCACTCGGCGCCCGCGCCATGGTGCGCGTCGCTGCCGCGCCAGTGGTCCTCGTGGCGCTTGAAGTGGGGCAGGCAGGCGTCCCAGCGCCAGGCGTCGTCGCCCAGCATCGCGGCCCAGCCGTCGTAGTCGCGCGCCTGGCCGCGCATGTAGATCATTCCGTTGATGCTGGAGCAGCCGCCGAGCACCTTGCCGCGCGGATAGCGCAGCACGCGGCCGTTCAGGCCGGGGTCGGGCTCGGTGCGGTAGAGCCAGTCGGTGCGCGGGTTGCCGATGCAGTACAGGTAGCCCACCGGGATGTGGATCCAGGCGTAGTCATCGCGCCCGCCGGCTTCCAGCAGCAGCACGCGAGCGCCCGGGTCGGCCGACAGCCGGTTGGCCAGCAGGCAGCCGGCGGTGCCCGCGCCCACCACGATGTAGTCGAAGGCCGGTTTGTCGGTCATAGCACCAGTGCTCACTTCAGCAGGCCCGGAAAGAGCTTCACGAGGCCGTCGGCCAGCAGTTCCACCGCCATGGCCGCCAGGATCAGGCCCATCAGCCGGGTCATCACGTTGATGCCGGTGCGCCCCAGCACCCGGGCGATGCGGCCCGACGCGCTGAAGCAGGCGTAGGTGGCCAGGCCGATCACCACGCCGTAGCCCACCAGCACCGCGTGCTCCCACAGGTGGCGCGTCTTCTCGGCGTAGATCACCATGGTGGAGATGGTGGCCGGCCCGGTGAGCAGCGGGATGGCCAGCGGCACCACCGCGATGCTGGCGCCGGCGTCGACCTTCTGGTTGCCCTCGTCCACGTCGGCCGGCCGCGCTTCGGCCGGCTGGGCGTTGAGCATCTGCAGCGAGCTGATCAGCAGCAGCGCGCCGCCGCCGACCTGGAACGACGCGATGCTGATGCCGAAGAACTCGATGATCTTCAGCCCGGCCACCGCGCTGACGGCGATCACCATGAAGGCCGAGAACGACGCCACCGTGATGGTGCGACGGCGCTGCTCGCGGGTGAAGTTCTGCGTGAACGCCAGGAAGAAGGGCACCACGCCGATCGGGTTGACGATCGCCAGCAGCGCGATCAGCGGCTTGAACAGGTCCATGGCCGGAATGCTACGGGCTGCCGGGCGCGCCCCGCAGCGCGCGCAGGTAGCGCAGGCCCTCGGCCGTGGACGGGCCGTACCAGGACAGCCGCCGGCCGTCGACCAGGCGCACCCGCGCGCCGGGACACAGACGGGCGGCTTCCTCCACGTGCTGCGGGCCGAACGCATACGGCTCGGACGACAGCAGCACCTCGCGCACCCCCTGCAGCCACGGCGCCCCGGCCTCCAGCACCGGGTAGCGCGCCGCGCCGTGGGCGCCGCCGTCCTGCGCCGGCAGCGTGTGCCATCCGGCACAGGCCAGCAGGCGGGCGATGTAGGTGTCGCGCGCCACGGTCATCCAGGGGTCGCGCCAGATCAGGTAGAGCACCGGCTCGGGTTCGAGGCGGGCGTCTGCGGTGGCCTGCATCTCGAGCGCCAGCTCGTCGCGCAGCACGGCGGCGCGTGCGTCCACGCCGGGCACGTCGGCGAAGGCCTGCGCCATCTGGTCGATCAGGGCCGGCACGTCCTGCGGGCCGCAGGGGTGGGTCACCAGCACGTTCGGCACGAAGCCGCGCAGCGCTTCGGCCGTGTCGAGCCGGTTCTCGTCCACGTTGACGATGGCGTGGGTGGGCGAAAGGCGGCGCAGCTTGTCGAGGTTGACGTCCTTGGTGCCGCCCACCTTGGGCACGCCGGACAGGGCCGCGGCCGGGTGGGTGCAGTAGCCGGTGCGCGCCACCAGGTGCGGCGCCAGGCCGAGGGCGGCGAGCAGCTCGGTCACGCTGGGCACGAGGCTGGCGATGCGCACCGTCATGGCGCGCCGATCCTAGCAACCGCCGCCGCTACGGGTTCACCCGTAGGGATCGGCGTGCCATGCGACCGGCCGCGGGCCAGAAAACAACACTTTTGCCCGTGGCGCCGTCACGGCCGCGACGCGTTCCTGAATAATCGGAGTTCCCTGTCTGGATGCGAAGCCAAAGCTTGAAGTTCTCGAGCCGGTCGATAGCTCCACTAGGTATCCCAGTGTTTTGATGAGGAGCTTGCCGAATGGGCAACAAGCTTTACGTGGGCAACCTTGCCTACAGCGTGCGGGACGATTCGCTTCAGGCCGCGTTTTCTCAATTTGGCACCGTCACGTCGGCCAAGGTCATGATGGACCGCGAGACCGGCCGCTCGAAGGGCTTCGGCTTCGTCGAGATGGGCAGTGACGCTGAAGCCCAGGCCGCGATCAACGGCATGAACGGCCAGGCCCTCGAGGGCCGTCCGCTCGTCGTGAACGAGGCCCGTCCGCGCGAAGAGCGTCCGGGCGGCTTCGGTGGCGGCGGCGGTGGCCGCGGCGGCTACGGCGGCGGCGGTGGTGGCGGCTACGGCGGTGGCGGCGGCGGCGGTGGCCGCAGCCCCTACGGCGGTGGTGGCGGCGGCGGTGGCCGTGGCGGCTACGGCGGTGGTGGCGGCGGCGGTGGCCGCGGCGGCTACGGCGGTGGTGGCGGCAGCGGTGGCGGCAGCTACGGCGGCGGCGGCCGCGGCCAGGGCTACTGAGCCCCGGCTCCTTACCCGGCACACACAGGGCGCTTCGGCGCCCTGTTTGCTTTGGCCAGCCGCTCCGTGATGCGGAGGCGGCCTAGAACCGGTCGGGCCGCACCACCTGCACGTCGGCGAAGTACAGCGCCACGGCGTAGTTCGCCGCGTAGCGCGCGATCACGTGCTCGGCGATCGCCTCGGCCACCGCGGCGTCGCAGATCAGCTTGAGCTCGATCGTGCGGTCGGCCTCCCAGGCACCTTCGCGCACGCCCTCGACGCCGGCACCGTGCACCTCGGTGACGGTCCAGCGCTGGGCGCCGCGCTCGCGCGCATCGCGCACCAGGGCCTTCTCCAGCGCGGCCTCGGCCACGATCACGAGCAGCGTCTTGGGGTGGCGGGCCAGGCTCATGACGGGCTCCTCTGGGCGATCCACTGCGCCAGCGCGATGTACATCGGTATGCCGACGACCAGGTTGAACGGAAAGGTGACGCCGAGCGCCGCGGTGATCGACAGCGCCGCATTGGCCTCGGGCACCGCGATGCGCATCGCCGTGGGCGCGGCGATGTAGCTGGCGCTGGCGGCCAGCGTGGCCAGCAGCGCGATGCCGCCGGTGGACAGGCCGAGCGCCCAGCCCACCGCGGCGCCGGCCACGGCCAGCACCGGCGGCACGGCCACGCCCACCACCAGCACCGCGGCACCGAAGCGCCGCACCTCGGCCAGGCGTGCGCCGGCCACCAGGCCCAGTTCCAGCAGGAACAGCGCGAGCACGCCCTTGAACGGGTCGACGAACACCGCCGCGATCGGCTTCGCGCCGGCCTCCCCGGCCACCGCACCGATGATGAGCCCGCCCAGCAGCAGCAGCACGCTCTTGCCGAACAGCACGTCGTGCGCCAGCTCGCGCCATTGCGCCGTGCCGGCGTCGGCGCCCTGCGCGCGCCGTGCGGACCAGCGTGCCAGCAGGATGCCGGCCACCAGGCCCGGCGCTTCCATCACGGCCACCCACAGCGCGGCGTGGCTTTCGTAGGCGATGCCCTCGCGCGCCAGCGCGGCGCTGGCCACCGCGAAGGTGACCACGCTGACCGAGCCGTAGTGCGCCGCCACCGACGCCGCGTCGGCACCGGACAGGCGCAGCGCGCGCAGCAGCGGGAACAGCGCGAACGGGATCGCGAAGCCCAGCGCCATGCACGCCAGCACCTGGGGCGCCAGCACGTCCAGCGGCTGGCGCGACAACTCGATGCCGCCCTTCAGGCCGATGGCCAGCAGCAGGTAGATCGACAGCGTCTCGTACAGCGCCTCGGGCAGGCGCAGGTCGCTGCCCACCAGGCGTGCGAACACGCCCAGCAGGAAGAACAGCACGACGACGTCGATCATGGCGGGCGCGATTGTCGCCCGCCTTCGCGGGTCACAGCGCCAGTGCGGCCTTCACGAACAGCTCGTCGCGGCGCAGGCCTGCGGGCTCGGCGCGCTGGCGCGTCGCGCCCACGGCCAGGCTGCGACCCAGCCCCACGCGATGCTGGAACACCAGCGACAGCGTGCGCTCGCGGTCGTCGGCGTCCACCAGCCCCAGCGGCGCGTCGGCGGCGCGGCGGTAGCGCGACAGCTGCCATACCGCGCGCACCGAGTCGCGTGCGCTCAGGTGCAGCACGCCGAGCCAGCGCGCGGCCAGGTCGTCGAGCGCGAAGCGGCCGTCGTGCTCGATGCGCGCGTACTGCAGCTTCTGCTCCGACTCCACGCCCAGGCCGCCCAGCGTGCCGCGCAGCTTGGCCTCCACGAAGCCGTCGACGCCGCGGCCGACGCGGTCGGCCTCCACGTCCACGCGATCGCCGGCCTTGAGCTCGGCGGCCAGCCGCGGCATCCACGGCGCAGGGCTCAGGGCGATCTGCGTGCCGACGCCGCGCGTGGCATGCAGGCGCCCGCCCGGGCGCACGCGCTCGGTGTCGACTTCGATCTGAACCCAGCCTTCCGACCCGAGCGGCCCCGCGAACCAGATGCCGGGGTGCCACAGCGTGGCCACCGTGCGGCCGCCCTCGATGCCGGCGGCGGCATCGGGCCGTGTGGCGACGTGGCGCGCCCAGACGTAGGTCTCGAACTCGTGCGCCACGAAGCCGGGCAGCGCGGCCTCGCCCCAGCGCCGGATCACCTCGGCCTCGACGCGGCGCACGCCGGCCTGGTCGACGAAGCCGTTGTCGTTGCGAAATCGCGGCGAGATGTCGTCGACGTCGAGGTTGACGATCCAGTCGGCGCTGCGCCGGTTCCAGCGCAGTTCCATCCAGTGGCCGGACTCGGCCGGCCCCGCCTGTGCCTGGCCCTGGGCGTCGAAGCCGGCGCTGCTGCGCGAGCGCAGCGCGCGCAGGCGCAGCTGGTCCTGCGCACCAAGGGCCCAGTACAGGTCCGCGCCCGCCACGCGGGTGGTGCCGCGCCCGGCGCCGAAGTCGCGCTCGGACAGCACCACGCCGGCCGTGACCGCGCCCTCGTGGCGGCGTGCGCGCAGCAGCGTGGCCTGGGAGCTTCCGTCCTGCGCGTACACCGCGGTGCCGAACGCGCCCGGGCGCAGCACCAGGCCGCCACCCTCGTCGCGCAGGGTCAGCGCGGTGGCGTCGGTGCGCGGCGCGCGCCAGGTGGCGCGCAGGCCGTAGCGCGGGTCGGTCACCGAGCGCGAGTAGAAGCCCGCCAGCGGCAGGTCGATCACGTCGGTGCTCTCCAGGAAGAACGGGCGCTTCTCCGGGACCGACAGCGCGAAGCGCGTGTTGCCGGCGAGCTGCGGCGCGTCGAGCTCCACTTGGGAAAAGTCCGGCTCGAGGGTGGCGTCGATCACCCAGTCGGCACGCGGGCGCCACTTCAGTTCCGCGCCGAGCGACGCGGTCTCCTCGCGCCGCCGCGGCTGGCCGTCGGCGCGCTCGCGCGTGGCGCGCACCGTGAGCTCGGGCTTGAACCACAGCAGGCTCTGGTGACGCGCGCGCTCGGCCACGCTTTCCAGGCCCTGCACCACCGGCGCCTCGGCGATGAAGGACAGGCCGTCCTTGGTGAGCGGCGCCGACAGCAGAAGCGTGTTCGACGCCCGCGGCACGCTGCGCGCCACCATCAGCCGCCACGGCGCGCCGCCCTCGTGCGGGTAGCGCAGCGCGATGAAAGGCAGGCGCAGCTCGACGCTGTAGCCGTCGGGCAGGCGCTGCACCGCGGCGTCGACGTCGAAGTCGGGCGCGAAGTCCTCCGAGTCGCCGGCCGCGACGTAGACGCCGTCGGCCAGCACGCCGGCGGCGCTGACGCGCACGAACTGCGCCGCGCGGCGGTCGCCCACCGCGTCGACGAACACGGCGATGAAGTCCTGGTCGCGCCGCACCTGGTCGCGCCGCGTCAGCGGCGCGCGGATCTCGCCGGGCGCGGGGTCGAAGGCGCGCACGCCGATCACCAGCGCATCGGCCTCGGCCACCACCTGCACCGTGGTGCGGTAGCCCGCCGGCGGCGGCAGCCGGTCCAGCGGCTGGAACTGCACGAAGCGGTCGTGCACCGGCGCGTTCTGCCACGCCGCGTCGTCGAGCCGGCCGTCGAGCGCGACGCGTTCGCCGGCCCCGAGCAGCAGCGCGCGCGGCTGGGCGGCGGCCTGCCCGGTGATGAGAAGGGTCAGCGTCACGCCGAGGGCGCAGCGCAGGAGCGTCCGAAAGGGATGCATTCGAGAAAGTCCCGGATTGCCGCGCGTGCCGCAGGCGACGGCGCGGTCAGAAGTCGGTGCGGCGCTGCACGGGGCGCGCCGCTCGTACTGCCCTGGGGGGCAGCTAGCCGAGGATGTCCTTCTGTGTCACGGGAGCCTCCTTGCCGCGGACGAATGCCGCAGCGACCGGGAAGGCGCGCACTGTAGCGGCGCGATGCCGGCGCCACAAGCGGCTGTGGCGTTTTGGTTGCAGCGCCCGCGCGCGTGGCGCCTCAGGTCTCGCCGCGGCGCTTCTTGCGGCCGCGGCCGGCGAACAGCTTGTCGAACAGCGGGTTGGGCAGCAGCCGCATCAGCTTGGCCACGATCCCCATCTGCCACGGGATCACGCGGTAGCTCGTGCCCGCGGCGATGGCGCGCGCGGCCCGCGCCGCGAACTCGTCGGCCTGCAGCAGGAAGGGCATGCCGTAGGGGTTGCGCGCGGTCAGTGGCGTGGCCACGTAGCCCGGCAGCAGCGTCACCACGCGCACGCCGCTGCCGCGGCATTCGCCACGCAGGCTCTCGCAGTAGGCCACCACGCCAGCCTTGCTGGCGCAGTAGGCGCCATGCCCGGGCAGGCCGCGGATGGCCGCCACGCTGGCCACGCCCACCAGCGTGCCCGCGCCGCGCTCGCGCATCGGCGCCAGAAAAGGATGGAAGGTCGCGGCCAGGCCCACGTTGTTGATGGCCAGCGTGTCGGCCATCACGTCGATGTCCTCGCGCACGGCGGTGTCCATGCCCACGCTGATGCCGGCGTTGGCGATCACCACGTCGGGCAGGCCCTGCTCGGCGATGCACTGGCGCCCGGCCGCGACGATGCTGTCGGTGCGCTGCACGTCGGCGGCGTAGGCCACGCAGCGGTCGCGCGCCAGGCCGCGCGCCGCCGCCCAGGCCTCGATCTCGCCGACGCGCCGTGCCGCGAGCGCGAGGCGCCAGCCCGCGCGCGCGTAGTGCTCGGCCAGCGCCTGGCCGATGCCGCTGGACGCACCCGTGATGAAGACCAGCGGCGGCGCGCTCATCGGGACAGGCTCCGCGCGTTGCGCTTCGCCGTGAGCGCTTGGGAGCGGCCCGGCGCGCTCATCGGGACAGGCTCCGCGTCATGGCCGCGCTCCCGCCGGCACGTCGAAGCGACCGCGCAGCGGGCCGCCGAGGCGGGCGCTGCGGGCGAGGTGGTCGTACTCGATCCACGCCACCCGCAGCTCGCTGCTGCCCTGGCGCAGCACCACCGGCAGGTGCGAGCGCAGCCGCTCGGTGGCGAAGAAGGCGTGCAGGAACTCGCTGGTGAACTCGACCGGCGTGTCGGTGCCGCTGGTGCCGTCGGCGCCGTGCACCACGCGGGCCTGGCCCTGCAGCTGCACCTCGGTGGCGTCGGCATTGGCCACCGCGCGCTGCGCCGTGGCCAGCGTGAGCCGGCCGCCCGCACCCCAGGCACGGATGGTCACGCCGTCGATCTCGATCGTGTCGGTGTCGGGGTAGTGGCGCATCTGCGAACCATGCACCTGCACGCGCAGGCTGCCGTCGGCGCCAAAGCGCTGCATCGTGAAGCCTTCCATCGTGTAGTCGGGCTCGTGGCGCGCCGGCGCGGCCTGCCCCGGGTCGGTGATGCGCGGCGTGTTCTGCACCAGCCACCAGGTGGCCAGTGCCAGCAGGCCCATCAGCACCAGCGGCAGGTAGGCCGACAGCAGCTGGCCGAAGCGCCACCACAGCGGCTGGCGTGGCCGCGGCGGCGCGGCGACCGCGGGCGCCGCGGGCAGCGGGTCCAGCGGCTGGATCAGGGTGTCGAGGTCGATCGCCATGCCGGGGCCTGCGCGCGGCGCTCAGCGCCCGTCGAGCGTGGCAAGGTGGCCGTCGAGCTGCGCGGCGTAGCGGCCGCTGGCGGCCAGCAGCAGGTCGCAGCACTCGCGCGCCGCGCCGTGGCCGCCGTGCGCCGCGGTGACATGGTGGGCCACGGCCAGCACCTCGGCATGCGCATTGGGCGGCGCGCAGGCGAAGGCCGCGCGCGTGAGCAGCGGCAGGTCGGGCCAGTCGTCGCCCATCGCCGCGGTGTCGTCCCAGCCCACGCCCAGCGCGGCCATCAGCTGCTGCGCGGCGGGCAGCTTGTCCTGCACGCCGAAGTGCGCATGCGCGATGCCCAGGTCGGCCAGGCGGCGCCGCACCGCGGGCGAGTCGCGCCCGGTGATCACCGCCGGCACGATGCCGCCCTGCGCCAGCATCTTCAGGCCGTGGCCGTCCAGCGCGTGGAAGGCCTTGAAGGTCTCGCCGTGCTCGCCGATGTACAGGCGGCCGTCGGTGAGCACGCCGTCGACGTCGAAGATCGCCAGCCGCACGCCGATGCGGCCGGCGCTGCGGCCCTGGGCCTTGAGCAGCAGTTCCGGGGCGAAGCGCGGCGCGGCGGCCATCAGATGACCTTCGCGCGCATCAGGTCGTTCGAGTTGAACGCGCCCACCAGCACGCCGGTGTCGTCCACCACCAGCATGCAGTTGATCTTGGACGTTTCCATCAGGTCCGCCGCTTCGGCAGCGAGGCGGTCGTCGCGGATCGTGCGCGGGCTGGCGCGCATCACCTCGCCGGCGACCACGCTGCGAAGGTCGGCGCCCTTTTCGATCAGGCGGCGCAGGTCGCCGTCGGTGAACACGCCCACCGGCCGGCCGGCGTCGTCGACGATGGCGGTGGCGCCCATGCCCTTGCCGCCCATCTCGCGCAGCAGGTCGGTGAAGGCCGCGTCCGGGCCCACGCGCGGCACGCGCTCGTCGCGGCGCATCAGGTCGCGCACCAGCACCAGCAACTTGCGCCCGAGCGCGCCGCCCGGGTGCGAGCGGGCGAAGTCCTCCTCGGCGAAGCCGCGCGCGTCGAGCAGCGCCACGGCCAGCGCGTCGCCCAGCGCCATCTGGGCGGTGGTGCTGGCGGTGGGCGCCAGGTTCAGCGGGCAGGCTTCCTGCTCCACGGTGGTGGCCAGCACGATGTCGGCGTGCTCGGCGAGCGTGGAGCCGGGCTTGCCGGTCATCGCGATCAGCTTGACGTGCTGGCGCTTGAGCACCGGCAGGATGACATTGAGCTCGTCGCTCTCGCCGGAGTTGGAAATGGCGATCACGACGTCGTCGCGCGTGACCATGCCCAGGTCGCCGTGGCTGGCCTCGGCCGGGTGCACGAACATCGCCGGCGTGCCGGTGGACGCCAGCGTGGCGGCGATCTTGCGGCCGACGTGGCCGCTCTTGCCCATGCCCATCACGACCACGCGGCCGCGGCTGGCGAGAATGGCGGCCACGGCCGCGGTGAAGGTGTCCGACAGCCGCGCCTTCACGCCGGCCAGCGCCTGCGCCTCGATGTCCAGCGTGCGCGCGGCCAGGGCCAGTGCGCGGCCGGCGTCGAAGGGGGGGTGGTTCTGCGGCATCGTCCTTGCGTGTTCTACTGGCAAACGATTCTAGGCGCGGGGCCCCGGCCCCGCGGATGATTCCCGCCGATGGCTTCGACGCTCGAACTGGTTCTGCTCTACCTGGTGGCCGCGGTGCTCGGCGTGACGGCCTGCCGCTGGATGAAGCTGCCGCCGATGCTGGGCTACCTGGTGGTGGGCGTGATCATCGGCCCCAATGCGCTGGCGCTGGCCGGCGAGTCCGGCGCCACCACCTACCTGGCCGAGTTCGGCGTGGTGTTCCTGATGTTCGTCATCGGGCTCGAGTTCAACCTGCCCAAGCTGCGCGCGATGCGCAGCCTGGTGTTCGGCCTGGGCCTGTCGCAGGTGGGGCTGACGATCGCCGGCGCGCTGATCGGCAACGCGCTGCTGATCTGGCTGTTCAGCTTCGCCACCCGCCCCTGGGAGCTAGGCTATGCCGGAGCGCTGGTGCTGGGCAGCGCGATGGCGATGTCGTCCACCGCCATCGTCGTCAAGCTGATGGCCGACCGGCTGGAGCTGGAAAGCGAGCACGGCCGCCGCGTGATGGGTGTGCTGCTGTTCCAGGATCTGGCCGTGGTGCCGCTGCTGGTGCTGATCCCCGCGCTGTCGACGCCGGACGGGTCGATGGCCACCACGCTGGGCTGGGCCGTGCTCAAGGCCACGGTGCTGCTGGCGCTGCTGCTCACCGGCGGCCAGCAGGCCATGCGCTGGTGGCTCACGCTGGTGGCGCGGCGCAAGAGCGAGGAGCTCTTCGTGCTGAACCTGCTGCTGGTGACGCTGGGCCTGGCGTGGATCACCGAGCACGCGGGCCTGTCGCTGGCGCTGGGCGCGTTCGTGGCCGGCATGCTGGTGGCCGAGACCGAATACAAGCATCAGGTGGAAACCGACATCCGGCCCTTCCACGACGTGCTGCTGGGGCTGTTCTTCATCACCATCGGCATGAAGCTCGACTGGCGGCCGGTGCTCGACCAGTGGGGCCTGGTGCTGATCCTGGTGCTGGGCCCGGTGGTCGCGAAGTTCGTGCTGGTGGCGCTGCTGGCGCGGCTGTTCGGCGCCGCGCCCGGCGTGGCGCTGCGCACCGGCCTGTATCTCGCGCAGGCCGGCGAGTTCGGCTTCGTGCTGCTGACGCTGGGCGCCGACGGCGGCTTGGTGGCGCCGCAGTGGATGAGCCCGGTGCTGGCCAGCATGGTGCTGTCGATGATCGCCACGCCGTTCATCGTGATGTACAGCAACCGCATCGTGTCGCGCCTGTCGTCCAGCGACTGGATGATGCAGTCGGTGGCGCTGACCACGATCGCCAAGAAGTCGATCGCCACCGAGGCGCACGTGATCATCTGCGGCTACGGCCGCAGCGGCCAGAACCTGGCGCGCCTGCTGGACAACGAGCGCATCCCCTACATGGCGCTGGACCTCGACCCCGACCGCGTGCGCCAGGCCGCCGCCGCCGGCCAGAGCGTGGTGTTCGGCGACGCGGCGCGCCTGAAGAGCCTGATGGCCGCCGGCCTGGCGCGCGCCAGCGCGGTGGTGGTCACCTACCACGACACGCCCTCGGCGCTGAAGATCCTGCAGCTGGTGCGGTCGCACGCGCCGCAGGTGCCAGTGGTGGTGCGCACGGTGGACGACGCCGACCTGGACAAGCTGCGCGCTGCCGGCGCCGCCGAGGTGGTGCCCGAGGCGATCGAGGGGTCGCTGATGCTGGCCAGCCATGCGCTGGCCCTGGTGGGCGTGCCGATGCGCCGCGTGATCCGCATCACCCGCGACGCGCGCGACGCGCGCTACGGCCTGCTGCGCGGCTACTTCCACGGCGCCGACGACGACACCGTGGAAGAGCGCCAGCAGGCGCGCCTGACCAGCGTGTCGCTGCCCGCCGCCGCGCCGAGCCTGGGCCAGCCGCTGGGCGCGCTGGCGCTGCATGCGGTGGGCGTGCAGGTGGTGTCGGTGCGGCGCGCCGAGGGCGGCGCGATCGACCCCACGGACGACCTGTTGCTCACCGCGGGCGACACCCTGGTGCTGGCCGGCCTGCCCGAGGCGCTGGCCCTGGCCGAAGAGAAGCTGCTGCACCGATGAACGCCGCCCGCCTGCCGCGCCGACGCCTGCTGCAGGGTGCGGGTGCGCTGCTGGCCGCGCCCGCGCTCGCGCTGCCCGCGCGCGCCGCCGCGGCGGCGCAGGCCCCGGTGCTGGTGCTGCGCCATGCCGCCACCGAGCCCGGCATCGGCGACCCGCCGGGCTTCGTGCTCGGCCGCTGCGAGACCCAGCGCAACCTGTCGGCCGAAGGCCGCGCGCAGGCCGAGGCGCTGGGTCAGCGGCTGGCGAAGGCCGGCGCGCGCCCGCGCGCGCTGCGTTCGAGCCGCTGGTGCCGCTGCCTGGACACCGCCAGCCTGCTCGCCCGCGGCCTGGGCGCGGGCGCGCCCGCGGTGGAGCCGCTGCCCGCGCTGGACTCCTTCTTCGACGCCCGCGAGCGCGAGCCGGCGCAGACCGCCGCCCTGCGCGAGCGCCTGCGCGCGCTGGGCGACGGCCCCGTGCTGCGCGAGGTGTGGGTCACGCACCAGGTGAACATCAGCGCGCTGGCGGGCCAGTCGGTCGGCATGGGGCAGGCCCTGTGGCTGGCCTGGCGCCACGACGGCACGCTGGCGGTGCGCCCCTTCGACGCCTGATCCCCCGCCCCGACCCGGAGACCCGCGATGAACCGCCTGCCCACCGCCGTGGCCGACCCCGCGGCCTACATCCGCGAGCGCATCCGCACCGTGCCCGACTGGCCCGAGCCGGGCGTGATGTTCCGCGACATCACGCCGCTGCTGTCCGACCCGAAGGTGTTCCGCGTGCTGATCGACCAGTTCGTGCACCGCTACTTCGACGTGCGCACCGACCTCGTCGCCGGCCTGGACGCGCGCGGCTTCATCATCGGCGCCGTGCTGGCCTACGAGCTGGGCGTGGGCTTCGTGCCGATCCGTAAGAAGGGCAAGCTGCCCTTCACCACCGTGGAAGAGACCTACGAACTGGAGTACGGCAGCGCCACCGTGGAGATGCACACCGACGCGGTGCGCCCTGGCGACCGCGTGCTGCTGATCGACGACCTGATCGCCACCGGCGGCACCATGATGGCCGGCAAGCGCCTGCTCGAACGCCTGGGCGCCACCGTGATCGAGGGCGCCGCCATCGTCGACCTGCCCGAGCTGGGCGGATCGGCCAAGCTGCGCGAGGCGGGGCTGCCGCTGTTCACGCTGGTGGACTTCGCCGGGCATTGAGCGGCGGCGGCGCGGGCCGCGGCGGGCTCACTTGCCGATACAAAAACGCCCGAAGATCTCGCCCAGCAGCGCATCCGGCGTGACGCGCCCGGTGATCTCGCCCAGCGCGTCGTGCGCCAGGCGCAGCTCCTCGGCCAGCAGGTCGAGCGCGGCGTCGCCCTGTGCTGCGATGGCGTCGGCGCTCGCGAGGTGCCCGCGCGCCTGCGCCAGCGCGTGCACGTGGCGGGTGCGGGCGATGAACACGCCTTCGGAACTGGCGTGCCAGCCGGCGCGCTCGAGCAGCGCGCGGCGCAGCGCGGCCAGGCCGTCGCCGGTGCGCGCGGACAGCGCCAGCGCGCCGTCGGGCACCGGCGCGTCGCTGGCGTCGCGCTTGTTGTAGACGTGCAGCACGCGCTGCGGCGCGCCCAGGCGCGCGGCGATCTCGGCGTCGGCGGCCTCGTAGTCGGGCTGGCCGCGGCGCGTCAGGTCGTGCAGGAACAGCACCGCGTCGGCGCCCTCGATCTCGGCCCAGCTGCGCGCGATGCCGATGCGTTCCACCTCGTCGGTGGCGGGCGCGGCGTCGCTGCGCAGGCCGGCGGTGTCCACCACGTGCACCGGCACGCCTTCGATCTGGATCGTCTGGCCGATGCGGTCGCGCGTGGTGCCGGGGATCGGCGTGACGATGGCCAGCTCGGCCCCCGCCAGCGCGTTGAGCAGAGAGCTCTTGCCCACGTTGGGCTGGCCGGCCAGCACCACGGTGAGGCCCTCGCGTAGCAGCGCGCCCTGGCGCGTGCGGTCGGCCAGCGCGTCGAGCTGCGCGGCCAGCCGCGCGAGCCGGCCGCGCGCGTCGGCGCGTTCCAGGAAGTCGATCTCCTCTTCCGGGAAGTCGAGCGTGGCTTCGACCAGCGTGCGCAGTTCCAGCAGGCCGGTGGCCAGCGCGCCCACCTCGCGCGAGAACGCGCCGGCCAGCGAGCGGCCGGCCGAGCGCGCGGCGGCCTCGGTGCCGGCGTCGATCAGGTCGGCCACGGCCTCGGCCTGCGCCAGGTCGAGCTTGCCGTTGAGGAAGGCGCGCTGCGTGAACTCGCCGGGTTGCGCGAGGCGCAGGCGCGGCAGGCGCTCGCGCCCGGTGCGCGGGTCGGTCTCGGCGGCGGCTTCGAGGCAGCGCGCCAGCAGCAGCTGCAGCAGCACCGGGCCGCCGTGGGCCTGCAGTTCGAGCACGTCCTCGCCGGTGTAGGAGTGCGGCGCCGGGAAGTGCAGCGCCAGGCCCTGGTCGATTGGCTCGCCCTGCGCGTCCAGGAAGCCGGCGTAGGTGGCCACGCGTGGGGCCGGCGTGCGGCCTGTCAGCGCCTCGGCCAGCGACTGCAGCGACGCGCCGGACACGCGCACGATGCCCACGCCGCCGCGTCCGGGCGCGGTGGCCACGGCCACGATCGGGTCGGCCAGCGAGGTCAGCGAGGGGCTCAAGGACGAAGGCACCGCGCGATTGTCGTCGCGGCGGTGCCATGCTGAAGATGGCGCGGGGGGAGTGGGCTCGCACCCTCCAGAGCCGGCCGCCGCGTCCGTTGGGGACCGCGCCGGGTCAACCCCGCATGAAGCGCACTGTCGTCGTTGCGGGCGCGGGGCTCAACCCCCCGAACGGGGCATCCGGCCCGCGCCGTGCGAACGCACCGCCAGCTTTTCACGGCCGGCGGCGGGCGGGGTCACTTGACGCCGAGCTGCTTGTTGATCCACCACTGCTGGGCGATGGACAGGATGTTGTTCGTCAGCCAGTACAGCACCAGGCCGGCCGGGAAGAAGAAGAACATGACGCCGAAGATGATCGGCATCATCCACATCAGCTTGGCCTGGGTCGGGTCGGCCGGCGCAGGCTGCAGCCACACCTGCAGCAGCGACGATGCGGTCATCAGCAGCGGCAGCACGAACCACGGGTCGGGCGTGGACAGGTCGACGATCCAGCCGATCCACGGTGCGTTGCGCATCTCCACCGACGACAGCAGCACCCAGTACAGCGCGATGAAGAACGGCATCTGCGCCAGGATCGGCAGGCAGCCGCCGAGCGGGTTGACCTTCTCCTCGCGGTAGATGCGCATCATCTCCTGCTGCATCAGCTGCGGCTTGTCCTTGTAGCGCTCGCGCAGGTCGGTGATGCGCGGGCCCAGCGCCTTCATCTTGGCCATCGAGCGGTAGGCGCTGGCGTTGAGCCAGTAGAAGGCGATCTTCAGCAGCACCACCAGGGCCACGATCGACCAGCCCCAGTTCTGGATCACCTTGTGCAGCTGGTCCAGCACCCAGAACAGCGGCTTGGCCAGCACCGTGAACCAGCCGTAGTCCTTGACCAGCTCCAGGCCCGGGGCCAGCGCGGCGAGCTTGTGCTCCTCCTGCGGGCCGGCGAACAGCTGCGACTCGTGCGTCTTGCTGGCGCCGGGCGCCAGCTCGCCCAGCGGCAGCACCATCTGCACCGCGTAGAGGTTCTCGCTCACCTTCTGGGTGCGGAACTCGCGCGGGCCGGCCGTGCCCACCAGCCACGCCGACGCGAAGTAGTGCTGCACCATCGCGATCCAGCCGTCGGAGGCGCTGGCGATGTGGCTCGCCTTGCCCTTGGCGATGTCGCCGAACTCGATCTTCTCGAAGCGCTTGGCGTCGGTGTAGACGGCCGGGCCGGTGAAGGTGAAGTACCACTTGGACTCGCCGCGCGCCGGATTGCCGTCGCGCACGAGCTGCAGGTAGAGCTGCGGCGTCACCGCAGCGGCGCCGGCGTTGACCACCTCGTGCTTCACGCCCACCGCGTAGCTGCCGCGCTGGAAGGTGAAGGTCTTGGCCAGGGTCACGCCGCCGGGCGTGGTGGTCTCGAAGCGCACGGCCAGTTCATTGGCACCGGCGGCCATCGCGTCAGGCCCGGCCACGCGCTTCATCGGCGTGTAGTGGTTGGGCAGCGTCACGCCGGGCTGGGCGGTGATCAGGCCCGTCTGCGCGGCGTACACGCGCTCGGCGCTGCGGTCGAACAGCAGCACGTTGCGCTGGCGGTCCTCGGCGTCCACGTGGCGCAGCAGCTCGAGCTTGACGAGGTTGCCGCCGACGCTGTCGAAGTGGGCCTTGACCAGGTCGGTGGTCACCACGGTGACCTCGCCGGCGGCAGCGCCCGGCGCTGCGGCGGTGGGCGCGGCGGCCGCACCCGACGCCGGCATGGCGGCCGGCAGGGCCCCCGTGGCGCTGGCGGTGGGCACGCCCGCCTGCGGCACGCCGGCCTGCGGCGAGGTGGCGGCCGCTGCCGGCGGCGCGCTGGCCGCGGCGGCGGGACGCGGCGTGGGCGAGAACATCGACGGCTGGCCGGTGTGCTTGTTCCACGCGTCCCACAGCAGGACAAGCGACATGGTGAAGACCACCCAGAGCAGGGTGCGGCGGATGTCGGTCATGGGTGACTGGCTTCGCTGAAGGATCGGGCGGGCGGCGGCACGGGGTCGAAACCGCCGTCGCACCAGGGGTGGCAACGCAGCACGCGGCGCGTGGCCAGGTAGGCGCCGCGGGCGGCGCCGTGCTGGTCGAGCGCGTCGAGCGCGTAACGGGAACAGGTGGGCTCGAAGCGGCAGGCGCTGCCGAGCCACGGGCTCAGGAAGTAACGGTAGGCGCGCACCGGCCAGGCCAGCACGCGGCGCGGCCACAGCGCAAAGGTCTTGGCTGGCGTCATGCCGCGGCCCCGACGCCCGGGCGGGCGAGCAGCAGGTCGAGTTCGGCGCGCACCGCCTGGCGCAACGGCACCGACGCCGCGCTGGCGAACCGGCGCGGGTCGAACGGCGCGCGCAGGCGGATCAGCACCCGGGTGCCGGGCGCCAGCCGGGCCTGCCGGTGCAGCGCCTCGCGCATCTGACGCCGGATCAGGTTGCGCGTGACGGCGCGGCGGGCGTGGCGCTTGGGCACCAAGGCCGCAAAGCCGCAAGGCGCTGCCGCCGGCCCCTGAGCGGCCGAGATGTCCACAGAAGCGGCTCGATCTGGTGCGGCTTCTGTTGATAACTCGCTCACAACCACGGCTCGGCTCACATAATGGAGGACGAAGTGGTCCGTCTTGGCAACGGGTCGCGTTCCCAAGAGGGCTTCGATGTCAGGCTTCTGGAGCGCGTCCCACCGTGCGGCGGGCGGCTCGGGGCGGGGCGGGCGGGGCATCGGGCGCACCGCGGTCGGGGCCCGGGCGCCCGGGCGCCCGGGCATCAGACCGCCAGGCGCTTGCGCCCCTTGGCGCGACGGGCGTTCAGCACGGCACGGCCGCCGCGGGTCTTCATGCGCACGAGAAAGCCGTGGGTGCGGGCGCGGCGGGTCTTGGACCCTTGATAAGTACGTTTCATGGCTATGACCCCGTGGCAAAACGCCTGGAGATTCGAGGAAAACCCGCGATTGCACCATGAACGGCGCTGAGGGTCAACGCAAGGGCTGTTCCGCGGCCGGGATGCGGCCCGATCGGCCCCGGGTTCGTCCCTGTGGATAAGCCCCTTGGCACCCCCCGCGCCTGGGCTACACTGCGGCCGCTCTAGAAGAACTTGTCCACAATGAGCGACGACCTCTGGCAACGCGGCTGCTCGCAACTGGCCGCGGAACTGCCCGAACAACAGTTCAATACCTGGATCCGGCCGCTGCCGCCCGCCGACGTCGCGTTCGAGGGCGACTCGGCCGTGGTGTCGCTGCGCGTGCCCAACCGGTTCAAGCTGGACTGGATCCGCTCCCAGTACGCCGGCCGCATCCAGGACGTGCTCACGCGCCTGGCCGGCAAGCCGGTGTCGCTGCAGCTGCACCTGGCGCCGCCGGCCCCGCGTGCGGCCGCCCCTGCCGCGGCCACCGCCGGCGCGGGCGCTGCCGGCGCCCCCGGTACTGGTACTGAGTCCGCCGACGCCGCCCCGGCGGCCGACGACAGCCGCCGCGCGCCGCTGCCGCGCCATGCGCTGCCGGTGCACCGGCTGAACGCCGCGCTCACCTTCGACACCCTGGTGGCCGGCCGCGCCAACCAGATGGCGCGCACCGCCGCGCTGCACGTGGCCGGCAACCCCGGCCACATGTACAACCCGCTGTTCATCTACGGCGGCGTCGGCCTGGGCAAGACGCACCTGATCCATTCCGTGGGCAACGCCCTGCTGAAGGACCGCCCGGACGCCCGCGTGCTGTACCTGCACGCCGAGCAGTTCATCAGCGACGTGGTCAAGAACTACCAGCGCAAGACCTTCGACGAACTGAAGGCCAAGTACCACTCGCTGGACCTGCTGCTGATCGACGACGTGCAGTTCTTCGCCGGCAAGGACCGCACCCAGGAGGAGTTCTTCAACGCCTTCGAGGCGCTGCTGGCCAAGAAGGCGCACATCATCATGACCAGCGACACCTACCCGAAGGGGCTGGTGGATATCGACGAGCGGCTGACCTCGCGCTTCGACTCCGGGCTCACCGTGGCGATCGAGCCGCCCGAGCTGGAGATGCGCGTGGCGATCCTGATCCGCAAGGCGCTGGCCGAGGGCGCGGAGATGCCCGAGGACGTGGCCTTCTTCATCGCCAAGAACGTGCGCGCCAACGTGCGCGAGCTCGAAGGCGCGCTGCGCAAGGTGATCGCCTACGCGCGCTTCTCGCAGAAGGAAATCGCCATCGGCCTGGCGCGCGAGGCGCTGCGCGACCTGCTGTCGATCCAGAACCGGCAGGTGTCGATCGAGAACATCCAGAAGACCGTGGCCGACTTCTACAAGATCAAGGTCGCGGACATGTACAGCAAGAAGCGCCCGGCCTCGATCGCACGGCCGCGCCAGATCGCGATGTACCTGGCCAAGGAAATGACGCAGAAGAGCCTGCCCGAGATCGGCGACAGCTTCGGCGGCCGCGACCACACCACGGTGCTGCACGCGGTGCGCAAGATCGGCGGCGAGCGGCAGAAGAACACCGAACTGAACCAGCAGCTGCACGTGCTCGAGCAGACGCTCAAGGGCTGACACATGGCCGTGCGCAAACCCTGGGGACAATCCGCTGGCAACTGCCCGGTCATCCACAGGCGCGGCCTGCCCGACCAGGTTGTTACCGGCCAGCCCCGCTGCCGCCCTCAGGGTGGCGCACAGGGTTGGTGTCAGGGTAAGTGGCTGATCGGACAGGCGAAAATGCCGTTTTCCACAGGCCCTGCGCCTGCCTACCAACTACTACGACCTTTCTATTAAGAAGACAGAGAGGAAGACAACATGATCGTGTTCAAG
The DNA here is from genome assembly GCF_057219775.1 of Aquabacterium sp. T101. Lineage (NCBI taxonomy): Bacteria > Pseudomonadati > Pseudomonadota > Betaproteobacteria > Burkholderiales > Sphaerotilaceae > Aquabacterium > Aquabacterium sp. T101. The sequence goes on along the minus strand of NZ_JBXVVZ010000004.1, from coordinate 151,029 downwards.
GCAGCACAGGAGCAGGTGCTGGCCGCGCTGCAGTCCGTGGCCGGCATCGTCGAGCGGCGTCATACGCTGCCGATCCTGGCCAACGTGCTGCTGCGCAAGACCGGCGGCCGGCTCGAGTTCACCACCAGCGACCTGGAGATCCAGGTGCGCACGGCGGCCGAGCTGGGCGGCGACGCGGGCAACTTCTCCACCACGGTGGGCGCGCGCAAGATGATCGACATCCTGCGCACGCTGCCCGCCGACCAGGTGGTGACGCTCAGCTCGAGCCAGAACAAGCTCACGCTGCAGGGCGGCAAGAGCCGCTTCACGCTGCAGACGCTGCCGGCCGACGACTTCCCGCTCGTCAACGAGGCGGTGGACTTCGGGCCCGCGTTCTCGGTGCCGCAGAAGGCGCTGCGCGACCTGATCAACCAGGTGCACTTCGCGATGGCGGTGCACGACATCCGCTACTACCTCAACGGCATCCTGTTCGTGGCCGAGGGCAAGGTGCTCACGCTGGTGGCCACCGACGGCCACCGCCTGGCGCTGGCGCAGGCCACGCTGGACGTGGACATCCCCAAGCAGGACGTGATCCTGCCGCGCAAGACCGTGCTCGAGCTGCAACGCCTGCTCAAGGACGAGGACACGCCCATCGAGATGCGCTTCGCCGGCAACCAGGCCAAGTTCGCCTTCTCGGGCATGGAATTCGTGACCAAGCTCGTGGAAGGCAAGTTCCCCGACTACAACCGCGTGATCCCCAAGACGCTGAAGAACAGCGTGACCCTCGGCCGCGCGCCGCTGCTGTCGAGTCTGCAGCGCGCCGCCATCCTGACCAGCGAGAAGTTCAAGGCCGTGCGCGTGAACATCGAGCCGGGCGTGCTGCGCCTGTCGGCCAGCAATGCCGAGCAGGAGGAGGCCAAGGAGGAGCTCGAGGTCGACTACAACGGCGACGCCATCGAGATCGGCTTCAACGTCACCTACCTGATCGACGCGCTGGCCAACAGCAGCGCCGAGATGGTGAAGCTGGAACTGCAGGACAGCAGCTCCAGCGCGCTGTTCACCCTGCCCGACCAGGCCGGCTTCAAGTACGTGGTGATGCCGATGCGCATCTGAGCGCCGGCACCGACACCCCTGCAGCGAGCGGGCCGCGAGCCCGCTTGCGCTTTTTCGAGCGATTGCGAGAACGATGAGCGACACCCCGAACCTGCCCCCCGGCCCCGCCGGCAGCCAGCCCGACGCCTATGGCGCGGACTCGATCCAGATCCTGGAAGGGCTGGAAGCCGTGCGCAAGCGCCCGGGCATGTACATCGGCGACACCTCCGACGGCACCGGCCTGCACCACCTGGTGTTCGAGGTGGTGGACAACTCCATCGACGAATCGCTGGCCGGCCACTGCGACGACATCATCGTCACCATCCACAGCGACAACAGCATCAGCGTCATCGACAACGGCCGCGGCATCCCCACCGGCGTGAAGATGGACGACAAGCACGAGCCCAAGCGCTCGGCCGCCGAGATCGCGCTGACCGAGCTGCACGCCGGCGGCAAGTTCAACCAGAACAGCTACAAGGTGTCCGGCGGCCTGCACGGCGTGGGCGTGAGCTGCGTCAACGCGCTGAGCAAGCACCTGCGCCTGACCGTGCGCCGCGAGGGCAAGGTGCACCTGCTGGAGTTCCGCAAGGGCGTGCCGCAGGACCGTGTCCTCGAAACGCGCGACGGCGTGGAGGTGAGCCCCATGCGCGTGGTGGGCGACACCGACAAGCGCGGCACCGAGGTGCACTTCCTGCCCGACGACGAGATCTTCAACAACATCGACTTCCACTACGACGTGCTGGCCAAGCGCCTGCGCGAGCTGTCCTTCCTGAACAACGGCGTGAAGATCCGCCTCGTGGACGAGCGCCAGGCCAAGGAGGACAACTTCGCCTACGTGGGCGGCGTCAAGGGCTTCGTGGAGTTCATCAACCAGGGCAAGCGCACGCTGCACCCGAACATCTTCCACGCCATGGGCGAGAAGATGAGCGACCAGAACACGCCGATTGGCGTGGAAGTGGCGATGCAGTGGAACGACGGCTACAACGAGTCGGTGCTGTGCTTCACCAACAACATCCCGCAGCGTGACGGCGGCACCCACCTGACCGGCCTGCGCGCGGCGATGACGCGCGTGATCAACAAGTACATCGAGGAAAACGAGCTCGCCAAGAAGGCCAAGGTGGAGATCGCCGGCGACGACATGCGCGAGGGCCTGGCCTGCGTGGTGAGCGTGAAGGTGCCCGAGCCCAAGTTCAGCTCGCAGACCAAGGACAAGCTGGTGTCGTCCGAGGTGCGCGGCCCGGTGGAGGAGATCGTGGCGGCCAAGCTCAACGACTGGCTGCTGGAGAACCCCACCGACGCCAAGATCGTGTGCGGCAAGATCGTCGACGCCGCGCGCGCCCGCGAGGCGGCGCGCAAGGCGCGCGAGGCCACGCGCAAGACGGTGCTGGGCAGCATGGGCCTGCCGGGCAAGCTGGCCGACTGCCAGGAGAAGGACCCGTCGCTGTGCGAGATCTACATCGTGGAGGGCGACTCCGCGGGCGGCTCGGCCAAGCAGGGGCGTGACCGCAAGTTCCAGGCGATCCTGCCGCTGCGCGGCAAGATCCTCAACGTGGAGAAGGCGCGCTACGAGAAGCTCGTCACCAGCAACGAGATCATCACGCTGATCACCGCGCTGGGCACCGGCATCGGCAAGGACGACTTCAACCCCGACAAGCTGCGCTACCACCGCATCATCGTGATGACCGACGCCGACGTGGACGGCGCGCACATCCGCACGCTGCTGCTGACGTTCTTCTACCGCCAGATGCCCGAGCTGGTGGAGCGCGGCCACATCTACATCGCGCAGCCGCCGCTGTACAAGGTGAAGCACGGCAAGGCCGAGCAGTACCTGAAGGACGGCCACGAGCTCGACGCCTACCTGATGAAGGTGGCGCTGGACGGCGCGCAGGTGCAGCCCGGCGACGGCAAGCCCGCCATCAGCGGCAGCGCGCTGGAGGAGCTGGCGCGCCAGTACGTGCTGGCCGAGAACGTGATCGAGCGCCTGGCCAACTGGATGGACGTGGAAGGCCTCAAGGCCATGGCCGACGGCCTGGCGCTGGACCTGGACAGCGCCGCCGCCGCCGAGGCCAGCGCCGCCGCGCTGCAGGCCGCGCTGCACGACGCCGAGGTGGCCGCCGAGTACGACGCGCGCACCGACAAGCACCTGCTGCGCATCAGCCGCCGCCACCACGGCAACGTGAAGTCCAGCGTGATCACCGCCGACTTCGTGCATGGCGCCGACTACGAGGCGCTGTCGCGCGCGGGCGTCACCTTCAAGGGCCTGCTCGGCGCCGACGCGCTGGTGCGCCGCGGCGAGGGCGACAAGGCGCGCGAGCTGCAGGTGGCCGACTTCCGCGCGGCGATGGCCTGGCTGATGCAGCAGGCCGAGAACAGCGTGAGCCGCCAGCGCTACAAGGGCCTGGGCGAGATGAACCCCGAGCAGCTGTGGGAGACCACGATGGACCCCACCGTGCGGCGTCTGCTGCGCGTGCAGATCGACGACGCGATTGAGGCCGACCGGGTGTTCACGATGCTGATGGGCGACGAGGTGGAGCCGCGGCGCGACTTCATCGAGGGCAATGCGCTGAGGGCGGCGAACATCGACGTCTGAGCGGGGCCGGAGCGCCCGCGCCAGCGCCAACGGCGCCATTCGGGCCATCGGACGGGAGCGTCGCGGCGCCGCACCCGGTGAATCAGCCCCACAGTCAGCGGGGCCGATCGCCGGGAGCGATATCCGTGGGTTATCGTCGCGCACTTTTTCAGTGCGGGCCCGGTCCATGGACGCCTCTTCCCCCTACGAGCTCAAGCCGTGGATCGGCCAGTACGGCGGCACGATCCCCCACACGCTGCCCGCGCCGGCGCATGCCAGCCTGGCCGCGCTGGCCAGCGACGCCATGCGCCGCCATGCCGCCAGGACCGCGTTCACGACCGTGATGCCCAACGGCATGTACGGGTCGCTCAGCTACGCCGAGCTCGACCGGCTGAGTGACGACTTCGCCCTGTACCTGCGCCGCACCGCCGGGCTGTCCGCGGGCGACCGGGTGGCCCTGCAGATGCCCAATGCGCTGGCCTACCCGGTGGCGCTGCTCGGGGTGATGAAGGCCGGCTGCGTGGCCGTGAACACCAACCCGCTGTACACGCCGCGGGAGATGGCGCACCAGTTCAGCGACAGCGGCGCCAAGGTGGTGGTGATCACCGACCTGTTCACCGACAAGCTCGAGCAGGCGCTGCGCGAGCACCCCGAACTGAAGATCGAGCACATCGTTGTCGCCCGCGTGCCCGAGTTCTTCCCGCCGGTGGTGGGGCCGATCGTGCACGCCGTGATGAAGCACTGGAACCGGCAGATCCCGGCCCACGGGCTGAAGTCGGTGACGCTGCCCGAGGCGCTGGCGCTGGGCCGCGCGGCCGGCGGCGAGGTTCGCCCGTACTGGCAGGACCTGACCCACGACAGCCTCGCGCTGCTGCAGTACACCGGCGGCACCACCGGTGTGGCCAAGGGCGCCGAGCTGACCCATGGCAACCTGCTGTGGAACCTGTCGCAGATGCGCGCCATGGCCAGCGCCCACATCGTCGAGGGCGAGGAGGTCGTCCTCACCGCGCTGCCGCTGTATCACATCTTCGCGTTCACGGTGAACTTCCTGTGCATGTTCGCCGCCGGCGCGTGCAACGTGCTGGTGCCCAGCCCGCGGCCGATCCAGAACCTGCAGCGCGCCATCGAGAACCACCGCGTGACCTGGATCACCGGCGTGAACACGCTGTTCAACGCGCTGCTGAACGAGGAGTGGTTCACCGCCTACCCGCCCAAGCACCTGAAGGCTGCCGGCGGCGGGGGTGCGGCCATGCACCACGCCGTCGTCGAGCGCTTCGAGGCCGTGACCGGCGCGCCGCTGGCCGAAGGCTATGGCCTCACCGAGGCCTCGCCCGTGGTGTGCTTCCAGCCGCTGCACGTGCCCCGCGTGAAGGACAGCATCGGCATCCCGGCGCCGATGACCGAGATCGTGCTGCTCGACGACGAGGGCCGCCCGGTGCCGGTGGGCCAGCCCGGCGAGCTGTGCGTGCGCGGGCCGCAGGTGATGCGCGGCTACTGGCAGCGCCCCGAGGCCACCGCCGAAGTCATCCGCAACGGCTGGCTGCACACCGGCGACGTGGCGGTGATGGACGAGCACGGCACCTTCCGCATCGTCGACCGCAAGAAGGACATGATCCTGGTGAGCGGCTTCAACGTCTACCCGAACGAGATCGAGGACGCCCTGTCGCGGCACGACAAGGTGATGGAGGCGGCCGTGATCGGCCTGCCGGACGCCAAGACCGGCGAGGCGGTGGTGGCCTACGTGGTCAAGCGCGACGAGTCGCTGACCGAGGCCGAGCTGGCCGAGCACGCGCGCAAGCTGCTCACCGGCTACAAGATCCCTGCGCGCGTCGTCTTCCGCGACGAGCTTCCGAAGACCCCGGTGGGCAAGATCCTGCGCAAGGACCTGCGTGCCGAAGCCCTGCAGAAGAAGGCCTGAGCGATGCTGAGCGACACCGAAACCAAGCTGCTGGGCGTGATGATGATGGTCATCATGCTCGGCATGGGCGCGAGCCTGACCTTCAAGGACTTCGCGATCGCGCTGCGCAGGCCCGCCGGCATCCTGGTGGGCCTGCTGTGCCAGTACGGGATCATGCCGGCGCTGGCCTTCGTGCTGGCGACGGCCCTGCAGCTGCCGCCGGCCTACGCCGTGGGCCTGATCCTGATGGGCTGCATGCCCGGCGGCACCACGAGCAACATCTTCACCTACTTCAGCAAGGGCACGCTGAGCCTGTCGATCCTGATGACGATGAGCTCGACGCTGGTGGCCATCGTGATGGTGCCGGTGACGCTGGCGTTCTACAGCCAGGGCATCGAGGGCCAGTGGCAGATCCCGCGCGAGAACGTGATCCAGGTGCTGTTCGTGCTGCTCGTGCCCACCGTCATCGGCATCGCGCTGCGCAAGTGGAACGCCAACGTCGGCGCCGTCATCGAGATGATCGGCGGCCTGCTCGGCGTGCTGGTGATCCTGTTCCTGATCGTGTCCTGGGTGCCGCGCAACTGGCAGCTGCTGCTGTCCACCGGCTTCCCGGTCTATGCCGGCTCCGTCGGCCTCGGCCTGGCCGGCTTTGCGCTCGGCTACCTGCTCAGCCGCGGCCTGCGCCAGGACCCGCGCCGCGCGCGCACCATCGCGCTGGAAACCGGCATCCAGAACGGCCCGCTGGCCGTGCTGATCGTGCTGCTGACCTTCAGCGGCACGCAGCAGCAGGAGGTGCTGCTGGTGCCGGTGCTGTACTCGCTGTTCATCGTGCTGACCTCGAGCGCAGTGACGGTCTGGTTCCGCGGCATCACCACGCGCGAGGAACTGGCGCGCGACTCGGCCAAGATCGGGGCGCTGGCGCGGGCGTGAGGGGGCGGGCAGGGTCGGTGGCGAGATGCGACGAGTAGCTCCTACCTGGGCACCGCCAGGAAGTTCGCGGCGGCAAGCTGACAGCTTTGGCTGATGGCACCCGGCAGCGTGTAGAGCTTCGGAGCCTGGCGAAAGCCGTACAGCCTGTACACGTGGTACAGGGTCGCGCGTCGCTCGGAAGTGGCCACCTCGTTGCGCGTGACGAAGAACGGCGTCTCGGCGCCGTACTTGGTGGTCTTTACCTCGATGAGTCTTTCCGCCCCCGTCTCTTCATAGGACAGGATGTCGTAGCCCTCGTAGTCGCCCCTGACCTTGGACGTGTGCTCGATGCGAGCCGCCAGACTCTCCTGGCCCAGATGAATGAGTCGTGCGCGTTCGTAGGTGAGCGCGAAGTGCTCCCCCGCATCGCCCAACGATCGATTCCGGGCTTCGCGCTCGATGTAGTTCGTGGACAGTCGGACGATGGGCCGAGGAGATTCCGCAGCTTTGTGACCCACGCTCGGTGGCTTGGGTGCAGTGGTCAGCACCGCCAGGATGTCGTCGACCTCGGGCACAACCATCGGGCGGTCGGCATCGGCTGCGGCGACTACTTGTAGCTGCGCTGCGCTGGCCATGCGCTCAACGAGCACATCTGCGAGCAGTGCTTGGTAGTTCGACCGAGGCTTGTAGCCCGAGATGTAAGGGAAGCCCGCATCCAGCAGCGCTGCGCTGATGTTTGCGTGCTTGAACTCGATCGATTGCTCTGTGCGGCCATTGAGCAGGGGCAGCAGTGCACGACGGTGAGCCGCTTTGCTGTAGGGAGTGCCTGCAAGCTCCGATGCGAGCATGGTCAGGTAGTCGTTGACGACTGCTTCGACCTCAAGCCGAGACCAATCACTACCGCTCAATCGCCTCTCCCTGCCACGTCACCGTTGCGTTCTGTGCTGAGGATGAACACGCGCCTCTGGCGAGTCAGCCCTTTTTCAACCCCCCATCCGCGTCCCCCCACACCTTCTCCAACCTCCCCCTCACCACCGCCGCCTCCGCCGCCTTGCCCTGCGCCGCCAGCGCGCGCGCCAGCCCGCGCAGCGCCCAGCCGCTCTCGGGCCGCAGCACCAGGTCGCTGCGGTACGTGGCCTCGGCGTCCGCCGCGCGGCCCAGGGCCAGCTGCACGTCGCCCAGTGCCAGCAGCGAGCCCGCGCCGGTGGTGGGCGGCTCGCGCAGGTCGGCGCCCTTGGACGCGGCCACGGCCTTGGCCTGCTCGGCCAGGGCGGCGTCGGCGCGGCGCTCGGCCACGGCCACTTCGGCGCGCAGCCGCGTGAGCGCGGCTTCGGCAAGGTGGCGCATGCCCTGGTCGTTGTCGCCCGCGCCCGGGTGGGCGGCGGCCACCTTGTCGTAGCCGGCCTGCGCCAGGGCCAGCGCGGCGGCGGCCTCCGCGCCGCGGCCCAGGCGCGCCAGCGCGGTGCCGCGCGCCTGCTGCGCATACACGGCGGCCATGCCGCGCTCGCCGCCGGGCAGGGGCTCGGCCAGCACGGCGTCCCAGCGCTCCAGGCGCATCAGCGTGTGCAGCGGCAGGCTGCGCCAGTACTCGGCAAAGGCGGTGTCGCGCGTGGCGGCGCGGGTGGCCAGCTTGCGCGCCACGGCCAGCGCCTCGTCGCCGCGGCCCTGCATCAGCGCGCCGTACCAGTGGAAGTGGATGTTGTGCTGCCGCCAGTCCTTGCTGATGGCGAAGCCCTGCGCCTTCTGGCGCGCGTCGAGCGCGTCCTCGGCGTCCACGGCCTGCGCATTGACGCGCCGCGCGTCCTCGAACCGGCCCACCTGCGCGTAGGTGTGCGACGGCATGTGCAGCAGGTGCGGCGACGCCGGCGCCAGCGCGCCCAGGCGGTCGGCGGCGGCCACCGCGCGCGCCGCGCCGCCGGGCGCGTCGGCGGCGTGGATCAGGTAGTGGTTCAGGCCGGTGTGGGTCGTGGCCCGCGCCTGCGCGCTTTCGAGCCGGTCCACCATCTCGGCGATCACGGGCAGCGGCTTGCCGGTGTCCGGGTGCCACCAGTCGTCCTCGCCGGTGGCGATCATGGCGGCCTCGGACCACAGCGACAGCAGGTCGGGGTCGCCGGGCGTGGCCTGCACCAGCGCATGCAGGCGCTGCGCGTAGGCCACGTCCAGCGGGTTGGCCTGGGTGCCGCCGCTGCTGCCGCTGCGGCACACCTCGCCCGCGGCCGCCGGGCCGTCGCGGCGCACGTCGGCCGGTTTGGCCTCGCCGTAGCGCACGGCCATGGCCTCGATGAGCGCGCGGTCGCGCGGGCTGGCGCGCTCGGCGTGGCGCATGGCGTAGACGACGTAGCGGCGCGCCTCGGTGAGGTCGCCGCGGTCGGGCGCGTTGATGTTGGGGCCCAGCTGCCAGGCCACGCCCCAGGCGCACATCGCGCAGCGCAGGTCGGCCGCCAGCGCGGCCTTGAACTGGCGCACCGCCTCCTTCTCGTTGAAGGCATAGGCCTGCAGCACACCCTGGGTGAACAGGCGCTGCGCCTCGGGGCTGTCGGTGGCGATGCGCCAGTCGAGCGTGCCGAAGCCTTCCAGCAGCGGGGCGCGCGCGCTGGCGTCGGGTTCCAGCGGCGCGATCGCGCAGGCCGTCAGCGCCGCCAGGGCCAGGGCGGCCAGCGGGCGCCGGGCGCCGTGCAGGGTGTGGTTCATCGTGCGCTCCTCCAGTCGTGCCATGCTAGGCGGTACCGTCGCGCCGGCCTAGCGGAACTTCACCCCCGGCGCGCCGGTCTTTCGATGCCGCTTGCCGAAAGGTCCCCTTGCCACACGCCCATCCGATCGATGCCCGGCCGCGCTGGCGCGCCGCGCTCTCCCGCCTCGGCGCGGTGCTCGCGCTGACGTTGCCCCTTCTGTCCACACCCCCCGCCATGGCCTACGAGGAACCTGCGCACGAGGTCGTGCAGACCTTCGACACCTTCGAGCTGCGCCGCTACGCGCCGATGCTGGTGGTGGAAGCGGCCATGCCCGGCGGCCGCGACGAGGGCGGCAACGCGGCGTTCCGCAAGCTGTTCGACTACATCGCGGGCAACAACCGCGCGCAGCAAAAGATCGAGATGACGGTGCCGGTGGTGATGGGCCCCGCGGCGCAGAGGATCGAGATGACCGTGCCCGTGATCACGCAGCCGGGCGGCGACGCGGCGCCGACGATGCAGTTCGTGCTGCCCGCGCGCTTCACGCTGGCCACGGCGCCGGTGCCGCTGGACGCAGCGCTGCGCGTGCGCGAGCTGCCGGCGCAGTGGGTGGCGGTGCGCCGCTACACCGGGCGCACCACCGAGGCCAACTTCCAGGACGAGGCCGCGGCGCTGCTGCGCGCGCTGCCCGCCGCCGGCCTGCAGGCCACGGGCCCGGCGCAGATGGCGGTCTACAACGGGCCGTTCACGCCCTGGTTCCTGCGCCGCAACGAGGCGCTGGTGCCGGTGGCGCCGCCGCCGGGCCGCTGACGCGGCGAGCGTTCTTCCGCGGCGGCGGGTTGGCTACAGTCGCCCCACCATGACGCCGAACCCCCTGCGCCCCGAGCCGCCGGCCGCCACGCTGGCCACCTACCCCAGCCTGCGCGGCCGCACGGTGTTCGTCACCGGCGGGGCCACCGGCATCGGCGCGGGCATCGTGTCGGCGTTCGCGCAGCAGGGCGCGCGCGTGGCCTTCGTGGACGTCGCGGCCGACGCGGCGCGAGCGCTGGCCGACCGGCTGGACCAGGCCGGCCACCCGCGCCCCTGGCAGCAGGCATGCGACGTGCGCGACGTGCGCGCGCTGCAGGCGGCGATTGCCGCGGCGGCTTCGGCGCTGGGCGACTTCGCGGTACTGGTCAACAACGTGGCCAACGACGACCGCCACACGCTGGAAGAGGTCACGCCCGAGTACTACGACGAGCGCATGGCCCTCAACGAGCGGCCGGCGATGTTTGCCATCCAGGCGGTGGTGCCGGGCATGCGGCGCCTGGGCGGCGGCTCGATCGTGAACCTGGGCTCCACCGGCTGGCAGACCAAGGGCGGCGGCTTCCCGTGCTATGCGCAGGCCAAGTCGTCGGTGAACGGGCTCACGCGCGGGCTGGCCAAGCCGCTGGGGCAGGACCGCATCCGCATCAACACCGTGTCGCCGGGCTGGGTGATGACCGAGCGCCAGATGGCGCTGTGGCTCGACGCCGCCGGCGAGGAGGACCTGCGCCGCAACCAGTGCCTGCCCGACAAGCTGCTGCCGCACGACATCGCGCGCATGGTGCTGTTCCTGGCCTCCGACGACGCGGCGATGTGCACCGCGCAGGAGTTCAAGGTAGACGCCGGCTGGGCCTGAGCCGGCGCGGCCTCAGACGAAGGCCGCTTCCTTCTGCTGCGAGAAGCGCAGCACCACGTACACGCACAGGCCGGAACTGGCCAGCAGCAGCGTGGACAGCGCTGCGGCGATGCCGAACTCGCCGTCGAGCACGGCGCTGTACACCTTCACCGGCATGGTGGTGGTGCGCGCGGTGTAGAGCAGCAGCGTGGAGCTCAGCTCGTTGATCGCGGTGATGAAGCTCATCATCGCGCCGGCCACGATGCCCGGCAGCATCAGCGGCACCGTCACCGACGCAAAGGCCCGGGCCGGCGACGCGCCCAGGCCGATGGCGGCTTCCTCGATCGACGGCTTGATCTGCCGCAGCACCGCGCTGGTGGCGCGCACGCCGTAGGGCAGGCGGCGGATGAACAGGATCAGCACGATGATCCACGCCGTGCCCACCAGGTCCAGGGGCGCGGCGTTGAACGTGAGCAGGAAGCCGATGGCCATCACCACGCCGGGCACCACGTAGGGCACCATCAGCACCGCGTCCAGGAAGCCGGCCCAGCGCGACTCGCGCCGCACGATCACGTAGGACATGAGCCCGCCCACCAGCGTGATCAGCAGCGTGGCCGCCAGCGAGTAGGCGAAGGTGTTGAACACCACGTCGGGCACCTCGCGGATCACGCGCGCGTAGCTGTTCAGGCCGAAGCCGCCGCTGAACACCGGGCCCTTGGTCTGCAGGAACGACGTGTACACCACCACCAGGATCGGCAGCGTGGCCAGCGCGATGACGCCCCAGCTGAACGCATGCACCGCCGCCGAGAACGCGCCTCGCACCGGCTTGGGCGCCGCGCGGTTGGTCATGGCGCCGGCATAGCGGCGCTTGCCGATCAGGTGGCGCTGCAGCAGCACCGCCGCCATGGAGATGACCACCATCAGCATCGAGATGCTCACCGCCATGGTGGGCGTGCCGCCCATCTCGGACGTGTACTGGTTGTAGGCCAGCGTGGACAGGGTGCGGAAGTCGCGCCCGATGATCGATGGCGTGCCGAAGTCGGCGATCGACAGCACGAAGCACAGGATCGCGCCCGAGCTGGTGGCCGGGAACACCAGCGGCAGCGTTACGCGCCGGAAGCGCTGCCACGGCGTGCAGCCGAGGTTCTCCGCCGCCTCCTCGAACGACCGGTTCACGTTGCGCAGCGCGCTCTCGGTCATCAGGTACACGAAGGGGAAGAACTTCAGGCTGAACACCAGCACGATGCCGGCCGCGCCGTAGATGGTGGGCAACGCGATGCCCAGGTCGCGCATCTGGTTGGTGAGCCAGCCGTTGTTGCCCAGCACCACGATCCACGAGTACGCGCCGATGAAGGGCGGCGACACCAGCGCCATCACCGCCAGCGTGGCGATGACGCCGCGGCCGCGGATCACGTAGCGCGCGGTGCAGTAGGCCAGCGGCACGCCGATCAGGCAGGCGCCCACCATGCCGCCCACGCCCACCAGCACGGTGTTCCACAGCGCGCCCAGGTAGTAGGGGTGCGTCAGCAGCTTCACGTAGCCGGCGCCCGACAGCTGTTGCGACTCGGGGTCGAACACGCCCAGCCGAAGCACCTGCAGGATCGGCCACAGCAGCACCACCGACACGACCAGCAGCGACCCCAGCATCACCACCGACCAGAAGTCGGCGCGTCGCAGGCGCTGCAGCAGCGCGGTCATTCGAGGCGCGCCCCGGTGTCGTCGGGCGCGAAGCACTGCAGGTCGCGCGCGTGCACGGCCAGCTGCACGCGGTCGCCGGGGCGGCGCGCCATCATGGCCTCGCTGGGCTCCACCAGCGCGTCGATCGTGCCGTGTCCTTCCACCTGCAGCGCCAGCTGCAGCTCGCGTCCGGCGAACATGGCCTGGCGCACCACCGCGTCGCACAGCACGCCGGGGCCGTCGAGCTCGCGGTCCACGCGCACCTTCTCGGGCCGCACTGCGGCCACCGCGCCCGCGGTGCCGGCCGCCGCGGGCAGCGGCAGCGCCTGGCCCAGCAGCAGCGTGCGGCCGCCGGCGTCGCGCGCCACGGGCAGGAAGTTGTTGCTGCCGACGAAGGTGGCTACGAACCGGTTGGCCGGCCGGTTGTACACGGCCCACGGCGTGTCCACCTGCTGCACCACGCCGTCGTACATCACGCACACGCGGTCGGAGATGGACAGCGCCTCCTCCTGGTCGTGCGTGACGTACAAGGTGGTGATGTCGAGCTGCTGCTGCAGCGCGCGGATGTCGCGCCGCAGGTCCACGCGCAGCTTGGCGTCCAGGTTGGACAGCGGCTCGTCCATCAGCAGCACCTTGGGCCGCACCACCAGCGCGCGCGCCAGGCCCACGCGCTGCTGCTGGCCACCGCTGAGCTGGTGCGGCATGCGCTGCGCCTGCTCGGCCAGCTGCACCGTGGCCAGGATCGCGCCCACGCGCTCGCGGATCTCGGCGGCCGGCAGCTTGCGCTGCACCAGGCCGAAGGCCACGTTGTCGAACACGCTCAGATGCGGGAATACCGCGTAGTCCTGGAACACCATGCCGATCGGGCGCTGGTTGGCGCGCAGGTGCCCGATCGACTGGCCTTCGAGCAGGATCTCGCCGGCGTCCTGCGGGTTGAATCCGGCCACCGCGCGCAGCAGCGTGGTCTTGCCGCAGCCGCTGGGGCCCAGCAGCGTGAAGAACGCGCCGCGCTCGATGTCGAGGCTGACGTCCTTCAGCGCGACATGCGCGCCGTAGGTCTTGCGGACATGGCGGATCTGGACATGCGACATGGGCAGCGGGCAGCGGGCTACTTCTTGTTGAGCAGCAGCTCGTTCCACTTGGCCAGGATGCGCGCGCGGTTGGCGCCGGCCCAGTCGTCGTCGTACTTCACGACCTTGATGCGCGACAGCGGCGTCAGCGCGTTCTTCGACACCACGTCGGCGCGCACCGAGCGGCGGCCGGCGCCGTCGAGGATCTCCTGCGCCTCCTTCGACAGCATGAAGTTGATGAAGGCGCGGCCGCCGTTGGGGTTGGCCGGCGTGGCGGTGAGCGCCATCACGTCGGCGATGGCCGAGGTGCCGTCGGCGGGGTAGAGCAGTTCCACCGGGCCGCCGCCGACCTTGAAGCGCAGCAGCGTGTCCTCGTTGGACAGGCCCACCATCGCCTCGCCGTCGTTGACGAACTTGCTCACCGCGCCCGAACTGTTGCTCAGTACGGTGTTGTCGAGGATGCGGGCGTAGATCGGCCAGCCTTTCTCCTCGCCATAGATCTGCAGGATCAGCGCGAGCTGGATGTAGGCCGAGCCGGACTTGTCCGGGCGGCCGGCGGAGATCTTGCCCTTGTAGATCGGGTTGCCGAGGTCGGCCCAGGTCTTGGGGTACTGGGCCGGGGTCAGCAGCTTGGTGTTGACGCCGATCGACGTGGCCACCGCGGTGAACGGGATCGCGGCGTCGTTGATCTTGAAGGTGTCGGCCAGCGCCTTGGCGTTGTCCGGCGTGAACCTGGTGAACAGCTTGCCGTTGGCTTCCACCACGTCGGTGGACACGCTGAACAGCACGTCGGCGGTGGCGCGGCCGGCCTCGGCCTTCAGGCGGTTGATGAGGTCGCCCGAGCCGCCCTTGATCACGTCGACCTTCATCTTCGAGGCCTTCTCGAAGGCCGGGATGATCTGGTCGAGCAGGTCCTGCGGCGCGGCCGAGTAGATGGTGACCTTGTCCTGGGCCATCGCCGGCAGGGCCAGCGCGACGCCGGCGGCCAGCACGGCCGTCAGCTTTCGAAACGCGTTCATGGGTGTCTCCTCGGTGGGGGTGGTGTCGCCCGGGCCTCAGGGCCAGAGCGTGTGCGGGTAGGTGCCGTCTTCGGTGAGTTCGCGCAGGCGTCGGGCGGTGACGGCCGCGTCCTGCGGGTAGGTGACGCCGAACCAGCGGCCGTCGGTGGGCAGGACACGGCAATGCGCCTCGCCGCTGCGGACCAGTGTATCGACCACGCTGGGGATGTAGCACTCGGCATCGTCCCGATGCCCGTGCTGCTGCAGGAACGCGGCGAAGCCGCGCTGCATCGGGCCGAACACCGTGGGCGGGAAGCCCCAGAAGTTCATCGAAGCCACCGCGTCGGCGGCCAGCGGCACGCGCTCGCCGGCGAGGTCCAGCCCTCGGCAGCGGCCCGGGCCGTCGGCCACGATGTCGCGGTGCTCCTGCACCGACACCAGCTGCTCTCCGCGCAGTTCGCAGATGCCGCGGTTGACGCCGCCGCTGTCGGACAGCGTGTGGTCCAGCGGGTAGCCCACCATGCACAGCGGCAGCGGCGCGCCCGCCGCGACCAGCGGCGGCGAGGTCAGGTGCGCGGCCACGCGGCAGTAGGCGTCGCGGCCGTAGAAGTCGTCGGCGTTGACCACGGCGAAGGGTCCGTCGATGGCGTCGCGCGCGGCCAGCACGGCGTGCGTGGTGCCCCAGGGCTTGCGCCGCTGCGTCGGCCGCGCGAAACCGGCCGGCAGGTCGTCCGGGCGCTGCAGCACGGCGTCCACCGGCAGGCGCGCGGCGAAGCGTGCCCGCGCGCGGGCCATGAACTCGGCCGCGAAGTCCTCGCGCAGCACGAACACCACGCGCGAGAAGCCCGCCCGGTGGGCGTCGTGCACCGCGTAGTCGAGCAGCGTCTCGCCGGCCGGCCCCATCGGCGCGCATTGCTTCAGGCCGCCGAAGCGGCTGCCCAGGCCGGCCGCCAGCACCAGCAGCGTCGGGCCGGGCGACGTCAGGCCCGCACTCCCAGTGCGCGCAGCGCGTCGCGCAGCTGCGCGGGGGACTCGAAGTGCACGCCGTGCATGCCGATGGCGCGCGCGCCCTCCACGTTGGCCGGGCTGTCGTCGATGAACACCGCGCGCGCCGGGTCCACGCGGTAGCGGTCGCACAGCAGGCGGTAGATCGCCGCGTCGGGCTTCATCAGCCGCTCCTGGCCGGACACCACGATGCCCTCGAACTCGCCCAGGTAGGGGTGCTGGCGCAGCGCCCGCGGAAAGGTCTCCGCCGAGAAGTTGGTGAGCGCAAGCGTGCGGTATCCGCCTTGCCGCAGCTCGCGCGCCAGCGTTACCGATCCTTCGATCGGCGGGCCGGTGGTCTCCTCCCAGCGCGCGTGGAAGGCCTCGAACAGCGGGCCGTAGTGCGGAAACGCCTCGCTGTGCGCCGCGATGCCCTCGGCGAACGGCAGGCCGGCGTCGTGCGCCCGGTTCCAGGCATTGAAGTCCACCTCGTGCAGGAAGCGCTCGACGGCGGCGTCGTCCGGCAGCAGCTGGCGGAACAGCCAGCGCGGGTCCCAGGGGATCAGCACGTTGCCGATGTCGAAGACGACGGTGTCGATGGTGCGCATCGGGCCGATTGTCGGGACCGGGCTGCGGCACGACGGTTGGCGCTAACCCCGATCATTTGATTGAAATGATACTACGCCCCTTGTTCAGGGGCGGCTGGCGGGGCGTCTTGGCGGCATTCAGGCCCGTATTGATCAATCTGCGCACATTTTCGTGAATTATTCGCACCCACAAAATGATGCAGTCGATACATTTGAGGCCAGGAGATCAGACGCCATGCACTCAAGCCTCGCCGAACTGCTCGAAAACCTGAAGCCCGGACTGCTGTGGGTCAGCCGCGAGGGCGTGGTGCGCTACGCCAACGGCGACGCCAGCGCCCGCACCGGCCTGGCGCCGGGACGCAAGCTGTACGACCCGGACCTGGCGCGCGCCGTGTCCACCGCGGTGTCGGGCCGCACGCCGCGCGCGGTCACGGCGATGGGCACGCCGGCCCAGCAGGGCGGCGCGGTGCCCGAACTCAAGTGCCGCGTCATCCCCGGCCTGTCGCAGGACGACGCCTTCGTGCTGATCGGCAGCGACCCCGGCGCCGACCACGGCGAGGCCTTCGACAACCTGATGATGGTGATCCGGTCCGACCTGAAGGACCCGCTCGACCGCGCGCAGTCGACGCTGCTGATGGCGCGCCAGAACGCCGGCGACGCGCACGCGATCGACGCGCTGGCCAACGACGTCGACGACGTGCTGCAGACGCTGCGCAAGCTGATCGACCTGGCCTCGGTGTGGGGCAGCAGCTCGCTGCTGGCCAACGACCGCATCGAGCTGTGGACGCTGCTCAAGGAAGTGTGGGCCGAGGTCGAGCCGATGGCGGTGCAGCGCGGTCTGAAGGTGCGTTTCCGTGCGTCGGGCACCAGCGACAAGCAGACCGCGCTGTACGGCAGCCACGAGTGGCTCAAGCGCGTGTTCGTCGAATGCATGGAAGCCGCGGTGCGCGCCGGCCGTGGCGGCGCCACGCTGGAGATCGAGCACCGCCAGATGGGCCCGCGAGCGCTGGTCGTGTTCCGCGACTGCGGCGCGTTCGCCCCGCCGCCCACGCAGGACGCGGTGGCCATGCCCTCGACGCCGCGCGCCAAGGCCGCCGTCGCGCCGCGCCTGGCCGCACGCGACCAGATCGGCCTGAAGCTGTGCCGCCACATCGTGTCGCTGCACGGCGGCCAGCTGCGCGAGGAGGAGGAGGGCGGCCTGCGCAACTTCCTGATCGACCTGCCCACCGGCGCGCCGCACCGCAACGACCACAGCCAGCTCGACGTGGCCCAGGCGCAGCAGTACGCGCGCGACCTGGCCGCGCTGATGTCGCGCGCCCGCACCCGCAAGGCCGACGCCGGCACGCCCACCTAAAACCCGCCCCCGCACCCGATCACACCAGGAGCCGCACCATGAAACGCATCCTCATCGTCGAAGACCAGGCCGACATCCGCAAACTCATCCGCATGACCCTCGAGTTCGAGGACTACGAGATCCACGAGGCCAGCGAGGGCACGCAGGGCCTGCACCTGGCGCGCGGCGTGCGGCCGGACCTGATGCTGCTGGACGTGATGATGCCCGGCGAGATGGACGGCCTGCAGGTCTGCCAGGCGATCAAGAGCGACGTCAACCTCCAGTCGATCAAGGTCGTGCTGCTCACCGCGCGCGGCCAGGCCCGCGACCGCGAGGCGGGCCAGAGCGCCGGCGCCGACGAGTACCTCGTCAAGCCGTTCAGCCCGCTGCAGCTCATCGACGTGATCGAGAAGCAGCTGGCCGTGTCGGCCTGACACGCCCGCGCCCGCCCCGACATCACGACGCCCCGACCGGACGACACCATGACCCCCACCGCCGTTTCCCTGCTGCAGCGCCTGCGACCGCAGCGCCTTCGGCACCAGATGCTGATGATGCTGGCCGCGGTGATGCTGCTGGCGCTGGCGGTGCTGTACGAGGTGTCCTCGTGGCGCCTGGGCAGCGTGGCCTACGACGGCGCGCGCCAGTGGGCCGAGTCGGTGGCGCGCACCGCGGCCGGCGCCGGCAGCTCCACCCTGGCCGCGCGCGACTACCCGGGCATGGCCGAGACGCTGCGCGACCTGGCCTCGCTGCCCGGCGTGCTGCGCATCGACGTGGTGGACGACCGCAACGGGCCGCTGCTGTCGGTGATGCACGAGTCCACGGGCCGGCTCACCACCACCTTCCACGCCGCCGACATGCCGCTGCCCGGCCCCGACGCGGCTCGGTCGCGGGCGCTGCGCCTGGGCGGCCAGGACGCGGTGCAGGTCTGGGCCCCGCTCGGGCCGGGCGGCGCGCTCGGCAGCGTGGGCGTGAGCTTCGCGCTCGACGGCGAGCGCAACGTGCTGCAGGAGCTTCGCTACGACGCCGTGCTGGGCATCGCGGCGGTGGCGCTGGTCACGCTGCTGGCCACGCACCTGCTGCTGCAGCGCGCGCTGACGCCGCTGCAGCGTCTGGCGCGCTTCTCGCGGGCGCTGGCGCATCAGCGCGGCGCCACGCTGCAGCAGGACGCCGGCAGCCAGGAGGTGGGCGAGCTGAACGACGCACTCAACGAGGCGTCCACCACGCTGGCGGCGCAGTGGACCGAGCTCAAGCTCGCCCGCGACCGCATGCAGGCGCTGCTCAACGGCCTGCCCGACGCGGTGGTGGGCATCGACCCGGACGGCAAGGTGGCACTGATCAGCCCGTCGGCGGCCAGCGTGCTGGGCCTGGACACGTCGCGCCCGGCGGACGTGACGCTGGAGCGGCTGGTGCCGGGCCAGGGCCTGGACGACCCCGAGACGCGCACGCTGGAAGGCATGTACCTGCGCAGCAGCGGTGTGCACGTGGCGCGCTTCGAGGCCGACGCGCGCCGCGTGGACGGCACCGTGTTCCCGGCCGACGTGTCGCTGTCGCGCACCGAGATCGGCGGCGTGGCGCACTACACCTGCGTCGTGCGCGACATCACCGAGCAGCGCATGAACGCGTCGGTGCTCAACCTGTACAGCCGCGCGCTGGAGTGCACCACCAACGGCGTGGTCATCTCCGACATGACGCTGCCCGGGCAGCCGGTGTTCTATGCCAACCCGGCCTTCTATCGCATCACCGGCTACGAGCCGGGCGAGGCGATCGGCCGCAACTGCGGCTTCCTGCAGCGCGACGACCGCGACCAGCCCGAGCTCGACACGCTGCGCCAGGCGGTGGCCGACGGCCAGAGCGCGTCGGTGGTGCTGCGCAATTACCGCAAGGACGGCAGCCTGTTCTTCAACGAGCTGTCGATCGCGCCGGTGCCCTCGCCCGAGGGCCGCGCGGCGCACTACGTGGGCGTGCTCAACGACGTGACCGACCGCGAGCGCACCCGGCTGGCCATCGCCGAGCGCAGCGCGCGCCTGAACGCGGTGTTCGACCTGAGCCCGGACGGCTTCGTGGTGTTCGACCGCGAGGGCGAGCTGGTCTACACCAACCGCGCCTTCGTCGAGATGACCGGGCTGGACCTGCTGGCCGACGGCCGCGGCGCGAATCTGGCCGACTTCGACCGCGAGTTCGCCACGCTGGGCAGCCTGAGCGTGCCCTGCCGCCCGGTGGCCGAGGTGCTGGCGCTGGCGCACGACGGCGCGGTGGAGACGCTGCACATCGAGCGGCCGCAGCACCGCGTGCTGGCGCGGGCCGTGCGGCACCAGGCCGACGGCGCGGGCGAGACGATCCTCTACTTCCGCGACGTGACGCGCGAGACCGAGGTGGACCGCATGAAGAGCGAGTTCCTGACCACCGCTGCGCACGAGCTGCGCACGCCGATGGTCAGCGTGTTCGGCTTCACCGAGCTGCTGCTGCGCCGGCCGGTGCCCGAGGCGCGGCGCAAGGACATGCTGGAGACGATCCACCGCCAGGCCTCGCTGCTGATCAACATGGTCAACGAGCTGCTGGACCTGGCGCGCATCGAGGCGCGACAGGGCAAGGACCTCAAGCGCGAGCGCTGCAGCCTCGGCGCGCTGGTGCGGCAGGCCGCGGCGGCGTTCGCCAGCCAGCCCGGCGGCGACCGGCTCGCGGTGGCGATGGTGCATGCCGACGCGGAGATCTTCGTCGACCCCGAGAAGACGCATCGCGTGTTCACCAACGTGCTGTCCAACGCCTTCAAGTACTCGCCCGCGGGCGGTGCGATCGAGGTGGACACGCTGGCCGGACGGCTGGCCGGTCAGCCGGCGGTGGGCCTGCGCGTGCGCGACCATGGCATCGGCATGACGCCGGAGCAGCTGGCGCGCGTGTTCGAGCGCTTCTACCGCGCCGACCCGTCCGGAAACATCCCCGGCACGGGCCTGGGCATGAGCCTCGTCAAGGAGATCACCGAGCTGCAGGGCGGCTCGGTGCAGATCGACAGCCGGCCTGGCGAGGGCACCAGCGTGACGCTGTGGTGGCCCTGCGCGTCGGCGTCGCAACCCCTCATCGAAACCGAAGGAAAGTGAGCCCCCCATGTACGGCCTCGTCAATCGCGCGATCGAACAGCTTGTCGTGTCCCTCAAGGGCGAACCCGCCTGGCAGCGTGTGTGCCAGCGCGCCAACGTCCAGGCCGACGGCTTCGTGGCCATGTGCCCCTACCACGACGACGTGACCTACCGCCTCGTGGGCGCGGTGAGCGAGGAGATGGCGATGCCGGCCGAGTCGGTGCTGGAAGCCTTCGGCGAGTACTGGATCCTCTACACCGCCGAGGAAGGCTACGGCGAGCTGCTCGAGTCGGGCGGCAGCAGCCTGCGCGAGTTCCTCGACAACCTGAACGACATGCACGGCCGCGTCGAGACCGTGTTCCCGCAGATGCGCCTGCCGCAGTTCGAGGTGCAGGACATCGAGCCCGGCCGCTACCGGGTGGTGTACTCGTCCGAGCGCGAGGGCCTCGCGCCGATGGTGACCGGCCTGCTCAAGGGCCTGGCGCAGCGCTTCGGCGAGAAGGTCGAGGTGCGCCTGGTGCACGCCCGCGGCAAGGGCTGCCCGGTGGACCTGTTCGAGGTGCAGCACGTCGAGGAGACGGTGGCGGCATGAGCGCGCCGGGCCGCTCCCCAGCGCGAATCCCGCAGCGCACGGCGCGGAGGGTCGTCCAGTGAGCGATGGCGCGCCCGGGCTGGACGGCGCTCGGTTCGAGCGCGCGTTCCCCTTCCACCTCTGGCTCGACGCCGGCCTGCGCCTGCGCCGAGCCGGCAGCGCGCTGCGCAAGGCGCTGCCGGCGCTGGTGGAGGGCACGGCCCTGGCGGACGCCTTCGACGTGACCCGGCCGCGCGGCGCCGTCGACCTGGCCGACTGGCGGCGCCACGGCACGGCGCTGTGCACGCTGCGCGCGCGCGGCGAGGTGCGTCTGACGCTGCGCGGCAATGCCGAGCTGCTGGACGACGGCAGCCTGCTGCTGCTGGTGTCGCCGGTGCTCACCTCGCTGGACCAGGTGCGCTCGCTCGGCCTCACGTTCAACGACTTCGCCCGCCACGACGCGGCCGGCGAGCTGCTGCTGGCCGCGCGCACCACGCAGATGTCGGCGCGCGACAGCGAGCGCCTGGCCGAGCGGCTGCAGGCGCGAACCGAGCTGCTGGACTCCATCCTGGAGCTGAGTCACAACGGCGTGCTGGCCTTCGGTGCCGACGGCGTGCTGCAGCACTGCAACGCGGCGGTGACGCGCATGCTCGGCGTGCGGGCCGACCGCCTGGCCGGCGCGACGCTGGCCGAGGTGGACGCGCTGGTGCGGCGGCGCCTGCCGCCGGCCGCCCGTGGCGAGGCCGTGCTGGGCGTGGCGCCGGCCGAGGGTGCCGCGTCGCAGCGCCTGGTGCTGGCCCGGCCGCGCCACGCGGTCATCGAGCTCAGCTCGCGCCAGCGCGACGACGGCGGGCAGGTGCTCTACCTGCGCGACATCACGCGCGAGACCGAGGTCGAACGCATGAAGAGCGAGTTCCTCACCACCGCGGCGCACGAGCTGCGCACGCCGATGGTCAGCGTGCACGGCTTCACCGAGCTGCTGCTGAACCGGCCCGTTAGCGACGCCAAGCGGCGCGACATGCTGGAGACGATCCACCGCCAGAGCTCGCTGCTGATCCACATGGTCAACGAGCTGCTGGACCTGGCGCGCATCGAGGCGCGCCAGGGCAGCGACCTGCGGCCGGTGCCGTGCCGGCTGGAGACGCTGGTGCGCGACGCCGTGGCGCCGTTCGCCGGGGCGTCGGCCGTGCACGCCATCCGCCTCGAGCTGGGCCACGTCGGCACCCTTGTGCGGCTGGACCCGGAAAAGACCCATCGTGCACTGACCAACGTGCTGTCCAACGCGATCAAGTACTCCCCCGCCGGCGGCACCGTGGAGGTGAGCACAAGGGACAGCGATCTGGCCGGCCGGCCGGCGCTGACCGTGCGCGTGCGCGACGAGGGCATCGGCATGACGGCCGAGCAGCTCGGCCGCGTGTTCGAACGCTTCTACCGCGCCGACCCGTCGGGCAACATCCCGGGCACCGGCCTGGGCATGAGCCTGGTCAAGGAGATCACCGAGCTGCAGGGCGGCGCGGTGAAGGTGACGAGCCGGTCCGGTCGCGGCACCACGGTGGAGCTGACCTGGCCGCTGCTGTCGGGCGACGGGGACGGCCCCGGCGAGCAAGACTCCACCTGCTACGCCGCGCTGGCCGACGGCGCGGCCTACCAGTAGGCGAACAGCATCCGCGTGGCCAGCGCGTAGAGGAGCAGCGCGAAGAGGCGGCGCAGCATGGCCACCGGCAGGCGCTGCGCGGCGCGCGCGCCGTAGGGCGCGGTGAAGGTGCTGGCCAGCACCAGCGCGCCGAGCGCGGGCAGGTAGACGAAGCCGGCCGACCACGCCGGCAGGCCCGGCACGGACCAGCCGGTCGTCACGTAGCCGACGGTGCCCAGCAGCGCCACCGGCAGCCCGAGCGCCGCGCCGGTGCCGATGGCGGTGCGCATCGGCACGCCGCACCACAGCATGAAGGGCATCGACAGGAAGGTGCCGCCGGCCGAGACCAGGCCGCTGATCGCGCCGATGACCAGCCCCACCGCCCACAGGCCGGCGCTGCCGGGCAGGCTGCGTCCGGCGGCGGGCTTGCGGCCGAGCCAGATCTGCGTCGCGCCGCCGTAGACGATCAGCGCGAAGGCCAGCGCCAGCGTGCGCTGCGGCAGCCAGCCCGCGCCATAGGCCGACAGCAGCGTGCCCACGGCCATCGCGGGCCCGAGGCGGCGCACGATGGACCAGTCCACGCCGCCCAGGCGGTGGTGCTCGCGCCCGCTGGCGCTGGACGTGAACATCACGCCGGCCATCGCGGTGGCCAGGGCCATGTGCAGGGTGTGGTCGGGGGCCAGGGACTGGGCCGCGAACATCGCGGCCAGGATCGGCACGATGATCATGCCGCCGCCGATGCCCAGCAGGCCCGCGAGGAAGCCGATCACGGCGCCGATGGCCATGTAGGCTGCGATCCACTGCATGCTGCGGGTGTCTCCGGGACAGGGCCGGCCGCCACGGAGGGTGCGGGCGCGGGGCCCGCAGGTTAGCGCAAGCGCCGCGGCGTCAGCGGGCGCGGCCGAAGAAGTGGCGGAACAGGTCCGGCTCGAGGATCTCGCGCGCGGCGAGGCCTTCGATGCGGGTGTCGGCCAGCGGCAGCGACGGCTGCAGCGGGTCCAGCTCGGAAGGCGTGGTCTCCACCCACACCGGGCCGCCGAAGGGTTCGTCGGCCAGCCGGGCGCGGGCCTCGCCGACGAACTGGCTGGCCAGCGCGTAGGAGCCCTGCGGCACGTTGCGGCGCAGCACCACGTTGCTCAGCGACGGGAGTTCTTCCCACTCGATGCCGGCGTCGGGTGCGGGGCGAAAGATGTGAGGTGTGGTCATGGTGCGGTACGGCGTTGCGTCGGTGTGATGTGACTATCGGCCGGGCGGGCACCGGGCCAAAGGGCGAACAGCGCCGCGCTTCGGGCCCAGAATCGATTCAGGGGGCCGCGGCGTGAAATGCGGCGCGCCGCAAGGGCCGTTTCAACCGCTCGCACATCCCCTGAATGCGGTAGATGGCGCGGCGACAGGGCGGTGATAGGCTTTCGTCCCGCGTTCTGCCGCCCCGTTTTCCTGAGCTGTCCATGGCCCGCATGCCTTCCACCCGCCGCCTGCCGCAGGCCCCGGCTTTCGCGCCGCAGGCTCCGGCCTACGAGCCGGTGGCCGCCACCGTGCAGCCGCCGGTGGTGGTGCCGGTGCCGGCGCCCGCGGTGGTGGTGACGGTGGCCGCTGGCGGCACCGTGTCCGCGGCGCAGTCCGAAGCGGACGCCTTCGAGTCCGCGGCGGCCGCGGCGCGCGCCGGCGGATTCCACGAGTCGAGCTACGAGCTGCGTCTGGGCCTGGAAGTCAGCGAGTCGGCCTGGTCCGAGGACCTCGTGCCGCGCGACTGGCCGGCCACGCGCTAGTCGGCCCCCGGGCCCCGGCGCCCGATCTCGAACCGGTCGACCACGCGCCAGCCTTCCGGCGGCGCGGGCCCGCGGCGCGGCACGCGGTCGCGGCCCAGCATCCACACCTCCAGCCCGCCGGCATGCACGCGCAGGCGCAGGAAGCCCTTCCAGTCCTGGATCGCCAGCGAGCCGAAGGCGTTGTTGGGCAGCTGGCCGAAGGCGCCGCTCATCAGCGCGAGGTAGGCACCGAACAGCAGCCCGCCCACGGCCACGCCGGCCAGGGCCACGGCCGACCACACCAGCAGGCCGCCGGTGAGCGTGGCCACCGGGCCGAGCGCGGCCAGCCACGGCGCCATGGCGTGGCTGGCGGCCCAGTACAGCGCATAGATCGCGAAGCCATGCGTCATGCCGTGCAGCAGGCCGCCAGCCACGCGCCACGGCCAGGGCGCCGGCCCCTCCCAGGCCACGCGCACGCAGCCGGCCAGCATCAGCAGGTTCACGCCGGTGGCCAGCGGGCTGAACACCATCGCGCGCAGCCAGCGCCGCGCGCCGTCGTCGAAGGCCAGCTGCTCCATCGGCTCGAAGCCGTCGGGCATGAACGAGCGGGTGAAGACGAAGGAGTTGACGTAGACGTTGACGCCGTACAGCAGGCCGATGGCCAGCGCGAAGGCGAAGTTGCTGTGCCACAGGTCGAGCGCCGACGCGGCCCAGCCCTGGCGCCACGGCGCGCGCGAGAAGCGCAGCGTGAACATCGACCACAGGTTGCGCCAGGCCAGCGCGCGCGAGGTCTCGGCGTCGGGCCAGGAGCGGCGCGGCGAGAAGCGCGGCGCGTCGGCCGCGGCCCGGCCGGCGGCGCCGCGCCGCGGCAGCCCCACGCGCACGCGGTGGCGCAGCTCGGGGTCGGCGGCGGCGGGCTCGGGCGTGCGGTCGATCGCCTTGTGCAGCAGTTGCTCGCGGCCATGCGTCGGGTGCAGGAACGCGCCGCCGCTGCCGCACACGACGAGGTGGCTGTCGGTGCCGCCGGCGGCGGCATCGGCGTCGAGCGTGTCGCGGTGGTAGTGATGCAGGTCGCCGGCCAGGCGCAGGCGGATGCGCGCGCCGTGGGCCTCGATCAGCGCTTCCAGGCGCTGGTAGCGGCGCGGGTAGCCGTCGGGCGCGCCGTCGCCGATCGGGCGTGTCCAGTAGGGCTCGGGGTAGACCAGCAGCACGTCGTCGCCGGGCGCGATGGCGTCGGGCCGGGTCGGGTCGAGCAGCGCGCGGAAGGCGTCGAACTGCTGCCGGTCGAGGTCGCCGGTCAGCGCCCAGTCGAAGCCCAGCAGCCACGCGCCGTGCGGCAGGCGCAGTGCGAAGTAGGTCTGCCGCTGCGGCGTGCTGGCGCCGAGGAAGTCGCCACGGTCCTGCGCCACGAAGTAGCGGCAGAAGGTGGAGGCGCTGTCGAACCAGTCGTGGTTCTGCGGGATCGCGGCCACCACCTTGCGCGGCCCGCCGGGCTGGCGCAGCCGGCTCGACGGGTCCAGCGCCAGCTTGAACGGCTCGTACAGCCGGTACTGGTAGGTGGCCGGGCTGGCGCCGGGATAGGCGAGGTCGCCGCCGAGCACCAGCACGTCGCCCTCGGGCAGGCGGTGCGTGCGCCCCTGCGCGTCGGTCACGTCGAGCGCCGCCGCCAACGCGCCCTGCGCCACGGCGAAGGTGGCATTGCCGCCGTCGCCGGTGTCGGCGATGAAGTCCAGCCACAGCGACTGGCCGTCCGCGGCGCGCTGCGCCGTCAGGTCGATCGGCGCGAGCGCCGGCGAGAAGCTCTCGCGCCGGTCCAGGTTGCGCAGGAAGTTCTGCGACTGCACCAGCTCCTCGCCAGCCTGCAGCAGCACCGGCGGCGCGTACCAAGCCACCGGCAGCCGCTCGTGCGGCGGAATGTCGGACCCGAAGCGGCGCGGCATCGCGGCGCCGCTCAGAGCGCGGCCGCCACGCGGGTGCCCTGGTCGATGGCGCGCTTGGCGTCGAGCTCGCCGGCTTCGAGCGCGCCGCCGATCAGGTGCACCGCGACGCCGGCGGCCGTGAGCGGGTCGGCCAGCTCGCGCAGCGGCTCCTGGCCGGCGCACAGCACGACGTTGTCGCACTCGATCACGGTGGCGTCGCGGCGCTCGCTGCCGAAGGTGACATGCAGGCCGAGGCCGTCCTGCCACGGGCCGATGCGCTCGTAGTTGACACCGGCCAGCATCTCCACGCCCTTCATCTTGAGCGCGGCGCGGTGGATCCAGCCGGTGGTCTTGCCCAGGCCGGCGCCGGGCTTGCCGGCCTTGCGCTGCAGCAGCGTCACCTGGCGCGCCGGCGGCGCCGGTTCGGCGCGCACCACGCCGCCGCGCACCTCGGTCGGGTCGGCCACGCCCCATTCCAGGCGCCAGGCCGCGGCGTCGAGCGACGGCGCGGCGTGCGCGCTGTCGTGCACCAGCAGCTCGGCCACGTCGAAGCCGATGCCGCCCGCGCCCACCAGTGCGACGCGCCGGCCCACGCGCGACGGGTCGCGGATGGCGTCGATGTAGCTCAGCACGCCCGGCGTGTCCTGGCCCGGGATGCGCGGGTTGCGCGGGGTGACGCCGGTGGCCAGCAGCACCGCGGCGTAGCCGGCGCCGGCAAGCGCGGCCGCGTCCACCCGCGTGCGCAGGTGCAGCACGACGCCGGTGCGCTCGATGCGGCGGCGGAAGTAGCGCAGCGTCTCGGCGAACTCCTCCTTGCCGGGGATGCGCCGCGCCAGGTTGAACTGGCCGCCGATGTCGTCGGCGGCGTCGAACAGGTCCACCGCATGGCCGCGCTCGGCCAGCGTGGTGGCCGCGGCCAGCCCGGCCGGGCCGGCGCCCACCACCGCGAAGCGCCTACGCTCGGTGGCCGGGCGGATGACGAGCGTGGTCTCGTGCCCGGCGCGCGGGTTGACGAGGCAGCTCGCCAGCCGGTTCTGGAACGCGTGGTCGAGGCAGGCCTGGTTGCAGGCGATGCAGGTGTTGATCTCGTCGGCACGGCCGGCAGCGGCCTTGGCCACGAAGTCGGCGTCGGCCAGGAAGGGCCGCGCCAGGCTCACCATGTCGGCGTCGCCCGCGGCCAGCACCTGCTCGGCCACCTCGGGCGTGTTGATGCGGTTGCTGGCCACCACCGGCGTGGTCAGGCCCAGGGCGCGCAGGTCCTCGCGCAGGCGCCGCGTCACGCCGGTGAAGGCCGCGCGCGGCACCGACGTGGCGATGGTGGGCACGCGCGCCTCGTGCCAGCCGATGCCCGAGTTGATGATCGTGGCGCCCGCCGCCGCCACCGCCTGCGCCAGTTGCAGCACCTCGTCCCACGAGCTGCCGCCGGGGATCAGGTCGATCAGGCTCAGGCGGTAGATCAGGATGAAGTCCGGCCCCACCGCCTCGCGCACGCGGCGCACCACCTCCACCGCCAGCCGCATGCGGTTGGCGTAGTCGCCGCCCCAGCGGTCGGTGCGCTGGTTGGTGTGCGTCACCAGGAACTGGTTGATCAGGTAGCCCTCGCTGCCCATCACCTCCACGCCGTCGTAGCCGGCCTCGCGCGCCAGCGCGGCGCAGCGCACGAAGGCGCGGATCTGGCGCTCGATGCCGCGCTCGGTGAGTTCGCGCGGGGTGAACGGCGAGATCGGGCTCTGGATGCGCGACGGCGCCACGGCCAGCGGGTGGTAGGCGTAGCGGCCGGTGTGCAGGATCTGCAGCGCGATGCGCCCGCCCTCGGCATGCACCGCGTCGGTCACCGCGCGGTGCCGCCGCGCCGCGGCATGCGTGGCCAGCGTGCCGGCGAAGGGCTTGGACCAGCCCTCGATGTTGGGCGCGAAGCCGCCGGTGACGATCAGCCCCACGCCGCCGCGCGCGCGCTCGGCGTAGAACGCCGCCATCGCGGGGAAGTGCTTGCGCCCGTCCTCCAGGCCGGTGTGCATGGAACCCATGAGCACGCGGTTGGGCAGCGTGGTGAAGCCGAGGTCCAGCGGCGCGAGCAGGTGCGGGTAGGTCAAGGCGGGGCGGGTGTGGTGGCGGGCAGACGCGAGTCTAGGGGGCCGCATCCCCCTTCGGTGTGATTGGCCCCGGACCGGCCGGCGACCAAGATGCCACCCATGCCTTCCTCACCGCTCGCCGCCATGCTCGACCAGATCGCCTCCGGTTTCGCCCGGCTGCTGCCGCGCCGCCAGCCCGCCCGCCCGGCCCGCGACTGGGAGGACAGCGACCGCACCTGGCACAACTCCAGCTATGAGCTGTCGGCCGGGCTGGCGGTGGTGGAGCACTTCGAGCCGGTGCCGGTGTTCCCGGACACGATGCCCGCCTTCCACTACCCGCCGTCGACCCAGGCGCTGGCCCGGTAGCCGCAGCGCCGGCCCCCGGCCGCGGGGCGCGGCATGATGCGCGCCTGGCAACACCCTGCGGAGCAGCCCCATGGTCAAGGCGGTCTGGAACGGCGTCACCATCGCCGAGAGCGACGACACCGTCGTCGTCGAGGGCAACCACTA
The DNA here is from genome assembly GCF_057219775.1 of Aquabacterium sp. T101. NCBI lineage: Bacteria > Pseudomonadati > Pseudomonadota > Betaproteobacteria > Burkholderiales > Sphaerotilaceae > Aquabacterium > Aquabacterium sp. T101. The sequence continues at coordinate 122,099 of NZ_JBXVVZ010000004.1, read as the reverse complement.
CTTCCCCGAGAGCAGCGTCAAGCGCGAGTACCTGACGTTCTCCAACCACCGCACGTGCTGCCCCTGGAAGGGCCAGGCCCGCTATCACAGCCTGCTGGTCAACGGCGAGCTGAACCCGGACGCGGTCTGGTACTACCCCGAGCCGAGCGAGGCGGCGGCCGAGATCAAAGGGCGGGTGGCGTTCTGGAAGGGCGTGACGGTGGGGTGACCCGGACCGCAGCTCTCCGTGGCGGGCTGCTGGAGGCAGGGCGTCGGCTCTCGCTTGCGGAGTGTTCAGCGTGGCCGGGGGTCCGGGGGTGCGATCTCCGGTCCACGCTCGCGGGCGACCGGAGCCCGCGGGTGCCGCCGCCGCGCTGCCGCAGCGGTCTGCGCAGTCACTCTCTCGCTAAGCCACCACGTTGCGCCGTCCCGGTCACGCCAGCCGCCCCGCCCGGTAGTCCTCCACCGCCGCGAAGATCTCCTGCTGCGTGTTCATCACGAAGGGCCCGTACTGGACGATCGGCTCCTTGAGCGGCCGGCCCGCCACCAGGATCGCGCGCGCGCCCTGTGCCCCGGCGGTCAGGCGCACGCCGTCGCCGGCGTTGGCCAGGATCGCCATGCGCTGCACCGGCACCGGCTGGGCGCCGATGTCGAGCGCGCCGCGGTAGACATAGACGAAGGCGTTGTGGCCCTCGGGCAGCGGCTGCTCGAAGGCGGCGCCGGGCTCGAGGTGCAGGTCGAGGTACAGCGGCTCGGTGCCGTCGCGCTGCACCGCCCCGGCCACGCCGTGGCTGTGGCCGGCGATCACGCGGGCGGTGACGCCCGGCCCGTGCCACTCGGGCACTTCGGCGCTCTGGATGTCGCGGTACCAGGGCGGGTTCATCTTGTCCCGCGCGGGCAGGTTCAGCCACAGCTGGAAGCCTTCCATGCGGCCCTCGGTCTGCTCGGGCAGCTCGCTATGGATCACGCCGCGGCCGGCGGTCATCCACTGCACGCCGCCGTCGGCCAGCAGGCCCTCGTGGCCGGCGGAGTCGCGGTGGCGCATGCGGCCGGCCAGCATGTAGGTCACGGTCTCGAAGCCGCGGTGCGGGTGGTCCGGGAAGCCGGCGATGTAGTCGTCGGCCGAGTCGCTGCCGAAGGCGTCGAGCATCAGGAACGGGTCGAGCCGGCGCTGCAGGTCCTGCGTCAGCACGCGGGTGAGCTTGACGCCGGCGCCGTCGCTGGTGGCGCGGCCGGCGATCAGGCGCTCGACCGCGCGCGGCGCGGCCAGCGGGGGCAGGGTGGGGGTGGCGGAAGTGTCCATGGCGTCAATGTAGGGCGGCGCCGGCGCCGCAGCATCGGCAAGTCCTTGAACGCAGCGTTCAATCCGGCTGTGCGTCGGCGCTAACCTCGCGCCCATGAGCCCGGCCCTCACCGCCCAGCACCGTCGCCGCCTGCGCGAGGTGTGGCGCTCGGCCGGCTGGCCGTGCCAGGACCTGCTGGAAGTGGAGCTGCTGGCCGCCGGCCTGCTGGAGCGGGTGCGCGACGCGCAGGGCCGCGAGACGCTGCGCGTCACCGACGCCGGGGTGCAGGTGCTGGCGGCCACGCTGCAGCGCAACCGCGCCGCGCGCGACGATCACGAGGCGCTGGTGGCGCGGGTGGCGCTGGAACAGCAGCGCGCCGGGCGCATCGCCTGGTGCGGCCTGTCGCTGCGCGCCCGCGTGCCCGACCCGGAGCACCCCAAGGGCGAGCGCTGGCAGGTGGCGATGCCCGACGTGTACTCGGTGCGTCACACCACGGTGGCCGGCTACCTGCAACCCGAGGTGCACGAGGTGAAGGTGCGCCGCGCCGACCTGCTGTCGGACCTGCGCACCGCGCACAAGCGCGCCGCCTACCTGGGCATGGCCGGCGCCTGCTGGTACGTGCTGGCCGAAGGCGTGGGCGAGGCCGACGACGTGCCGGAGGCCTGCGGCGTGATGCTCGCGCGGCGCCATCCCGAGGGCGGCTTCGGCACGCTGGAGGTGCAGCGCCCGGCGCCGGCCCGGGCCATGGCCCACGAGGCCGGGCTGCCGTTCGCGGTGTGGATGGCGCTGGCGCGCGCCACGCCGGTGGCGCTGCCGCCCGAGGACGAGTGGCAGCGGCTGCTCGGCGAACCCCCGCAGGCTCAGGAACCCCCCGAGGCCCCGGGCGGCGCCTGACGGCGCACAATTCCGGCCCCGGCCTGGTCCCGCCACCCGCGCCGGCCGTTCCGCCCTCGGAGCCCACGATGCCCCGCACACCCGTTCTCGCCGCCGCCGCCCTGGCGTTCGCCGCCGCCCTGGCACTGACGCCTGCCGCCCACGCCCGCCCGGGCGACCTGCCGTCCACCAACGTGGCCTGGCTCACCGCGGCGGTCGACGCCGACGTGGAGCGCGCCTTCACCCAGGCCCGTGCCCAGAACAAGCCGGTGCTGCTGTACTGGGGCGCCACCTGGTGCCCGCCGTGCAACCAGCTCAAGGCCACGCTGTTCAACCGGCAGGACTTCGCCGCCCAGAGCAAGCATTTCGTGGCGGTGTTCGTCGACGGCGACCGCCCGTCGGCGCAGAAGCTCGGCGCGCGCTTCAAGGTCAGCGGCTATCCGACGCTGGTGCTGTTCACGCCCGAGGGCCGCGAGATCACGCGCCTGCCCGGCGAGGCCGACGCGCCGCAGGTGCTGTCGCTGCTGGAAGCCGGCCTGTCCGGCGGCCGCCCGGTGGCCGCTGTGCTGGCCGACGCGCGCGCCGGCAAGGCGCTCACGCCCAACGAGTGGCGCATGCTGTCCTTCCATTCGTGGGAGGTGGACGACAGCGGCCTGGTGGCCGAGGCCGACCGCCCCGCGGTGCTGGCCGAGCTGGCCGCCAAGGCGCAGGCCGCGCAAGGCGACACCGAAACCACGACCCGGCTGTGGCTCAAGGCGCTGGCCGCCAGCGACGAGGGCAAGGGCGTCAAGCCCGACGACGCGCTGCGCCAGCGCGTGGCCCGCGTGCTGGCCGACCCGGCCGCGGCACGCACCCACATGGACGTGCTGGGCAGCGGCTCGGCCCGGATGGCCAAGGCGCTGACCAGCGACGACAGCGCCGAGCGCGCGCCGCTGGTGGCGAAGTTCGACGCCACGCTGGCGCGCCTGCAGGCCGATACCTCGCTGTCGCGCGGCGACCGGGTGGGCCTGCTGATCGAGCGCGTGGACCTGGCGCGCCTGGGCCAGCCGCGCAGCCAGACCCAGCCGCAGCTGCCCGCCGCGCTGGTGCAGGAAGTGCGCGACACCGCCGCGCGGATGGATCGCGAGATCACCGACGGCTACGAGCGCCAGGCCGTGATCACTGCGGTGGCCTACCTGCAGGGCCATGCCGGCCTGTGGGCCGACAGCGACGCGTTGCTCAAGGCCAACCTGACGCGCAGCCACTCGCCCTACTACCTGATGAGCCAGCTCGCCAGCAACGCGCGCAAGCTCGGCCGCAACGACGAGGCGCTGACCTGGTACCAGAAGGCCTACGACACCAGCGTCGGCCCGGCCACGCGGCTGCAGTGGGGCGCGAGCTACGTCAACGCGCTGGTGGACCTGGCGCCCGCCGACGCCGCGCGCATCGGGAAGGCGGCCTCGCAGGTGTTCGACGACGCGGCCAAGGACAGCCGCGGCGCGCTGCACGACCGCAGCGGCCGCTCGCTGCTGCGCGTGAGCAAGAAGCTCGCGACCTGGAACGCCGACGGCAGGCAGGCCGCCACGCTGCGCCGCGTGCAGGCGCGCGTGGACGCGCTGTGCGCCAAGGTGCCCGCCACCGACCGCACCGCCTGCAAGGCGCTGCTGCCGGCGTCGCCGGCCGCCGCGCCCAAGGGTTGAACCGGGGTTGATCCGGGGCGGATCAGGGGCAGATGCCCCTCGCCGGTCCCCACCGGGACCGGCCCCGCCGACCCGCAGCTTGTCCGCCAGGACGGCCGCTCGTGTCCCCGTTCCGGCCACCCGTCCGGCCGCGGGCCCGCAGCGCCGGGCCGCTGGATAGAGTGCGCCCGCCGTTTCAACCGACCGAGGAAGTCCACCGATGAGTCCGTTCCGCCCCGGCCTGCTGGCCGCCGCCGTCGCCCTTGCCTTTGCCGCTGCGCCTTCGCAGGCCCAGACCGCGCCGTCGCCCGCGCCCGCCAAGGAGGTGGTGACCTCCGCCGACCAGCTGCCGCGCCGCACCGTCAAGCTGGACAAGCTGCCCAGCGCCTATCTCGACGCGCCGCGTGCCGAGGTGCTGGCCCTGGCCGACGCGATGCAGACCGTGCTGCAAGGCGACCTGGCGCGCTACGACATCCGCGACGTGGCCACCCAGCGCGCCTACTACGGCGCCCTGCTGACGGTGGCCCAGTACAAGGGCGACTGGGCCGCGATGCCCACGCTGGTGGCGCGGCTGCGCGACCTGCAGGACAAGCCCGGCGCGCGCGTCACCACCGGCGTGATGGCCGGCATCCTGGCCGACCGGGCCACCGGGCAGCGCGACGCGGCCTGGGTGCAGGCGGAAGTGACGCGTCGCTACGGCGAGCTGCCGTGGCAGGACGCGGCCGACAACATCAAGGGCTTGAAGAGCCAGCTTGAACTGCTGAACCCGGCGCTGGTGCGCGGCACCTTCGAGCAGCAGCTCGACACGATGGCGCGCAACATGAACATGACCGTGCCCGAGGGCATCGTCGGCGCCATCGTCGGCGCGCGCCTGCAGCAGGAGCAGATCGTGCCGATCAAGGACGCGATCGTCGCCGGGCTGCAGGTCGTGGTGGACCGGCAGGCCAGCGCCGCCGCCCGCCCCGACATCTGGACGCCGCGCCAGTTCGCGATCGCCCCCGACGCCAAGGCCTCCGAAGTGGTGGTGGCGGTGTGGGACTCGGGCGTGGACCTGTCGCTGTTCAAGGCGGCGCCCGGACGCGGCATCGCGATCGATCGCGACTCGCGGCCGTCGACGCAGCTGCTGCGCCCGCTGGAAGACGCCGCGCCGCGCTGGCCGCAGCTCAGGCAGATGGTCAAGGGCGCGATGGACCTGCGCGCCGCGCTCGACACCGAGGACTCGCGGCGCCTGAAGCAGACGGTGGCCTCGCTCAAGGCCGACCAGGCCAAGGGCTTCCAGGAGGACCTGTCGCTGGCCGGCGTGTACACCCACGGCACGCACGTGGCCGGCATCGCCGTGGAAGGCAACCCCTTCGCCCGCGTCTATGCCGCCACCATGCTCTGGGACCACCGCCTGGAGCCGCAGAAGCCGACGATGGAGCGCTCGCAGCGCACTGCCGACAGCTACCGCCGCATCGTCGACGCGTTCAAGGCGCAGAAGGTGCGCGTGGTCAACATGAGCTGGCGCTACGGTTCGACCGCGTATGAAGGCGCGCTGGCCTGGCACAACGTCGGCGCCAATGCGCAGGAGCGCAAGGAGATCGCGCGCCAGATGTTCGCGCTGGAGCGCGACGCCCTGCGCGAGGCCATCGCGTCGGCGCCGGAGATCCTGTTCGTGGCCGGCTCGGGCAACGAGGACAACAGCGCCGACTTCCAGGAGTACATCCCCGCCGGCCTGCAGCTGCCCAACCTGATCACCGTCGGCGCGGTGGACCGCTCGGGCGAGGAGACGAGCTTCTCCACCTTCGGCAAGACGGTGGTGGTGCACGCCAACGGCTTCGAGGTCGACAGCGTCATCCCCGGTGGCGACCGCATCAAGTTCAGCGGCACCAGCATGGCCAGCCCGCAGGTGGCCAACCTGGCCGCCAAGCTGTTCGCGCTCAAGCCCACGCTGACCGTGGCGCAGGTGCGCCAGGCCATCCTCGACGGCGCCGACCGGCGCGGCCGGGTCAACCTGGTGAACCCGCGCCGCTCGGCCGAGCTGGTGGGCCTGCGGCCCTGAGCGCCCGGCCGGGGGCCGGGGCCTACTTCAGGCCTTCGGCCTTGCGCGCGGCCTGCACCGCGGGGCGGGCGGCCACGCGCGCCATGTACGCGCCGAGGTTCGGCAGCGCCGACAGGTCCACGCCGACGTAGCCGGCCCAGGTGGTCACGGTGTACAGGTAGGCGTCGGCCACGGTGAACTGCTCGCCCATCAGGTAGTCCTTGCCGGCGAGCTGGCGGTCGATCCAGGCGTAGCGGTCGCCGAGCTTCTTGCGGTAGATCGCCTTGCCTTCCTCGGGCATGTCCTTGTTGAACAGCGGCGAGTAGCTCTTGTGCAGCTCGCTGGTGATGAAGTTCAGCCACTCCATCACGCGGTAGCGCGCCATCGTGCCAGCCGGCGGCACCAGCTTGCTGGCCGGCGCCTGGTCGGCGATGTACTGCACGATCACCGGCCCTTCGGACAGCCGCTCGCCGTTGTCCAGCTCCAGCAGCGGCACGTAGCCCTTGGGGTTGATCGTGTAGAAGTCCGTGCCGTCGGCGAGCTGGTGCGTCTTGGTGCTGGCCAGCACAGGCGTGAACGGCAGGCCGGCTTCGTGCAGCACGATGTGCGGGGACAGCGAGCAGGCGCCGGGGCTGTAGTAGAGCTTCATGGTGTCGGGGTCTTCTGGAAGTAGGACGGCCGGACACGATAGCGGTTTGTGCTCCGGCTTGCAGGCGCCGGCCCGCCACTCGCCAGCCCGGCCGGCCGCTCGCGCACCGCAAACGGCCATTCGCCCGCGTCTTGGGCCGGGCGGTCGGGGCCGCGCTGACAATGCCCCCATGCCGAACCCATTGCTCATCGCCGCAGCCGCGTTCGCGGGCGCGCTGCTGGCCTGGCCCGCCGAAGCCTCCGCCGCCGGTGCCACCGGCGCCGCCGGCGCACCGCCCGCTGCCTGCCGCCTGCGCGGCGTCGAACACGAGGCCCTGTGCGGCACCGTGCGCCGGGCGCTCGACCCGGCCCGGCCCGACGGGCCGCAGATCGACGTCCACTACGCCGTGCTGCCGGCCCTGGCGCGCAACAAGAAGCCGGACCCGGTGTTCTTCTTCGCCGGCGGCCCGGGCCAGAGCGCGATCGACCTCGCGCCGCAGATCGCGATGCTGCTGGGCCGCTTCGGCAACCGGCGCGACATCGTGCTGGTGGACCAGCGCGGCACCGGCCGCAGCGCGCCGCTGCAGTGCGAGGCCGAGGACCCGGGCCTGCCGCTGGCCGAGCAGTTCGACCTGCAGCGCGCGCGCGAGCGGCTGGCGCAGTGCCTGACGCGTCTGCAGGCGCTGCCCTACGGCGACCTGCGCTTCTTCACCACGCCCATCGCGATGGCCGACGCCGACGCGGTGCGCGCCGCCCTCGGCGCCGAGCGCATCAACGCCATCGGCGGCTCCTACGGCACGCGGGCGGTGCTGGAGTACCAGCGCCAGTTCCCGCAGCGCGTGCGCCGCGCGGTGATCGACGGCGTGGCGCCGCCGGACATGGTGCTGCCGGCGTCGTTCTCGCCCGACAACCAGGCCGCGCTCGACGCGCTGCTGGCGGCCTGCGCGAAGGACGCCGCCTGCAACGCGCGCGAGCCGGGCCTGGCCGGCCGCTGGGCCGCGCTGCGCGCGTCGCTGCCGCGCAAGGTGACGCTGGCGCATCCGGTGACGGGCCGGCCCGAGACCGTGGAGATGAGCGCGCCGATGCTGGCGGGCCTGCTGCGCGGGCCGCTGTATGTGCCGGCGCTGGCCGCCGCGCTGCCCGCGGCGATGGGCGAGGCCACGCGCGGCCGCTTCGAGCCGCTGGCCGCGCTGGCCGTGGGCTTTGCGGGATCGCGGCGCAGCACGCAGATGGCCGCGGGCATGCACTTCGCCGTGATCTGCGCCGAGGACTACCCCCGCCTGGCCGCCGCGACCGACCGGCCCGGCGCCGACTTCGGCGAGACCTTCGCCGACGTCTACCGCGACGCCTGCCGCGCGCTGCCGCGCGCCGAGGTGCCCGCGGCGTTCTATTCGATGGTGCCGGCGCAGCAGGCCACGCTGGTGCTGTCCGGCGGCATCGACCCGGTCACGCCGCCGCGCCACGGCCAGCGCGCCACGAAGGCGCTGGGCGCGCTGGCGCGCCATGTGGAAGTGCCCCAGGCCGGCCACGGCGTGATGGGCATCGGCTGCATGCGCGACGTGCTCTACCGCTTCGTCGACGCCGCCACCGACGCCGACGCGCTGGCGGTGGACGCCGGCTGCGTCACCGCGATCCCGCGGCCGCCGATGTTCGCGCTGCCCGATCCCGCACTGGCGCCGAAGGGGGGCACGAAATGATCGTCATCGAGCAACTCGCCAAGCGCTTCGTTCAGGGACGCGGCCGCAAGGCGCGCGTGGTGCAGGCGGTGGACGGCGTGAGCCTGGTGGCCGACAACGGCCGCATCACCGGCCTGCTCGGCCCCAACGGCGCGGGCAAGACCACCACGCTGCGCATGGCCGCGGCGCTGATCCCGCCCGACGCCGGCCGCGTGCTGGTGGACGGCATCGACGTGGCGACCCGGCCGCAGGAGGCGCTGGCGCGCATGGGCGTGCTGTCGGACGCGCGCGGCCTGTACCCGCGGCTGACGGCGCGCGAGAACATCGTCTACTACGGCCGGCTGCACGGCATGACCGAGGCCGCCGCGTCGGCCCGCGCGGACACGCTGGCCGACATGTTCGACATGCGGCCGCTGCTCGAGCGTCGCACCGAGGGCTTCAGCCAGGGCGAGCGCATGAAGACGGCGCTGGCGCGCGCGGTGATCCACGACCCGCCGAACCTGATCCTGGACGAGCCGACCAACGGCCTGGACGTGCTGGCCACGCGCTCGCTGCGCGAGGCGCTGCGCCGGCTGCGCGACGACGCCGGCAAGTGCATCGTCTTTTCCACCCACATCATGCAGGAGGTGGAACGGCTGTGCGACCGCGTGGTGGTGGTTGCGCACGGCCGCACCGTGGCCGACGGCATGGTGGCCTCGCTCAACGCCCAGTGCGGCGAGAGCGACTTCGAGGAAACCTTCGTGAAGCTGGCCTTCTCGGCCGAGGAAAGGGCCCGCGCATGACGAACGCCTTCGTCGTCTTCCGCAAGGAGCTGCTGGACGCGCTGCGCGACCGGCGCACGCTGTTCATGGTGCTGCTGTCGTCGGTGGCCATCGGGCCGATCGTGCTGATCGCGCTGTCGGCCCTGGTCAGCGGCATCGAGAAGCGCGCCGAGGAGCGCACGCTGGTGGTGGCCGGCATCGAGCATGCGCCGACGCTGCGCAACTACCTCGAGCGGCAGACCTACCGCATCGACGCCGCGCCGCCCGACTACGAGGCGCAGCTCGTGTCGCAGAAGCTGGGCGACCCGGTGCTCGTGATCGGCCGCGACTTCGAGGCCGAGCTGGCCGCCGGCCAGCAGCCGCTGGTGGAGCTGGTGTCGTCGTCGGCCAACCAGCGCGCCGGTGCCGGCGTGGGCCGGCTGACGCGGCTGCTGCGCGGCTTCTCCAGCGAGCAGGCCACGCTGCGGCTGTCGCTGCGCGGTGTCGCGCCGGCCACGCTGGAGGTGTTGGACGTGCAGGAGCGCGACCTCGCCAACCCGCAGTCGCGCGCGGCCCGCTTCACCGGCATGCTGCCGTTCTTCGTGCTGATGGCGGTGCTGTACGGCGCGCTCAATGCCGCGCTCGACACCACCGCCGGCGAGCGCGAGCGCGGCTCGCTCGAGCCGCTGCTGATGAACCCGGCCTCGCGCCTGGCGCTGGTGCTGGGCAAGTGGGGCGCGGTGGCCGCGGTGGGCATGCTGATCGCGGTGCTGTCGTGTCTGTCATTCCTGCCCGCGCAGTGGCTCCTGCGCAGCGAGACGCTGGCGGCGATGTTCCAGTTCGGCGCGCGCGAGGCCGGCCTGTTCCTGCTGCTGCTGGCGCCGCTGGCCGCCGCGCTGGCCGCGGTGATGATGGCCATCGCCATCCGCTGCAAGACCTTCAAGGAGGCGCAGGCCAACAACACGGTGGTGATCCTGGGCGTGTCGCTGCTGCCGATGGTGACGCTGTTCAACCTGGGCGGCGAGTCGCCCTGGCACCTGTGGGTGCCCGCCCTGGGCCAGATCACGCTGATGAACCGCGTGCTCAAGGGCGACGTCGTCGCCGCGCTGGACGTGGGCGTGCCCCTGCTGGTGTGCGCCGCCATCACCGCCGCCGGCGTCGCCTACGTCGCGCACCAGCTGCGCACCGCCGCGCTGCGCTGACGCGCAGCCCCCCGCAAGCCCGGGCCTGGTTCAGCAGAAGCCGCGGATCCGGCTCGGCCGGTCCGCTGGCTTCGCCCCCTAGAGGGGGAGCGCCGAAGGCGCAACGGGGGTGGGTGGTTCAGTCATTCAATTGGCGCACCGCCCGCTGGACCTCCCCCTGCCACGGCAGGCCGTAGACGATCTGGCTCAGGTGCCGCGCCGCCTCCCAGGACGTGAGCACCTCGCCCTTGCGGCCGAGCAGCCGCAGATTGGTCACCACGCACATCGGGTCGGCCATGGCGACCACGTCGCGCGACAGCATCACCCAGTCCCAGGCCACGCCGGCCTCGCCGTCGGCGCCCGTGGTGCGCCACACGGTCTGCCCCGACACGGTGCTTTCGCTGTCCGAAGGCGGGAAGACTTGGGTCTCCAGATGGTCGAACTGCAAGCGCGAAGCGCCGTCTGCCTGCCACAATAGGGGCGGCCAGGCGCGAATGGTCCAAGAGGTGTTCATGGCGACTCCTGTCAGTTGCTGCGGACTCGAAGGGCCCGCGCGCCGCGCAGTTTGAAGAAGGCGACGCAGCCGCGCTAGGCGTAAGAACTGCCGAGGTGACCGGGTCAAACCGTTAAAAAATGCTGCAAGGCGACTACCTGTCGGTGCTCGAGGCGAAGGACCAGGCCCAGTTCCGGTCGGTCGTCGTGCGCTTCGCGCAGCAGCTCGGTTTCGACACGGTGTCGGCCTCGGCCATCGTCGACCGGCCCGACGCGGGGGGCTCCGAGTTCGTGGCGGTGCACAACACGCCGGCCGCCTTCGAGCAGACCTTCGAGAACCTGGACATCGGCCGGCGCGACCCGGTGATGCAGCACTGCAAGCGCCACACGGTGCCCATCGTCTGGGGCCAGAAGACCTACCTCGACCAGGGCTCGATCGACCTGTGGGACATGCAGGCGCAGTACGGCTACCGCAACGGCATCGCGATGGCGCTGCACCTGCCCGAAGGCCGCCACTTCTTCCTCGGCGTGGACCGCGACCAGCCGCTGCCAGCCGACCGCATCGAGCTGACCCGGCTGGTGGCCGACCTGCAGCTGTTCGCCGTGCATGCGCAGGACACCGCGATGCGCGTGCTGATCTCCGAGGCGCTGCAGCCCGAGCGGCCGGCGCTGACCCCGCGCGAGCTCGACGTGCTGCGCTGGACCATGGAAGGCAAGACCGCCTGGGAGGTCGGCCAGTTACTGAATATTGCGGAGCGCACCACGGTGCAGCATCTGCAGAACGCGATGAAGAAGCTGCAGTGCAACTCCAAGCACCAGGCGGTGCTCAAGGCGCTTCGACTGGGCCTGATCCACTAGCGCCCTCGTAAGAGTTGACGATACCGCGCTAACGCGCGCGCTGTTTGAATGGTGTCGGCGGAACGAAACCGCCCCATTCATTACAGGAGCGCGCATGAAAGTCGCACAAAGCACCATCCTTCGCTGGGTTGCCAAGCTGGCGGGCCAGCCGCGCGGCCAGGCCCGTCGCGTCGCGGCCGAGCCGCTGCGCACGCTCGACGGCGAGCAGCTGCGCCAGGTCAGCGGCGGCGTCGGCGGCAACACCCAGGGCCCCAACAAGGGGTGGTGAACCTCTTCCGCCCGGAGGTGCTGGAGTCGCGCCGCACCTCCTGGGTCGGCGAGATCCAGCTCGTCCGGCCGGTGCCGCTGGCCTGGCTGACCGGTGCCGCGGTCGGCATCGCGGTGATGCTCGGCGCCTTCCTGGTGCTGGGCGAGTACACGCGCAAGGTGCGCGTGACGGGTGTGCTCGTGCCCGACCGGGGCGTGATCCGGCTCGTGGCGCCGCAGGACGCGGTGCTGCTGGAGCGGCGCGTCGCCGACGGCCAGCAGGTGCGCGCTGGCGACGTGCTGTTCGTGCTGTCGCTCGACCGCTCGGCGGTGTCTGGCGACACGCAGGCGGCGGTGCAGCGCTCGCTGGCCGCGCGCGAGGGCAGCCTGGCCACCGCCGCGGCGCAGCAGGAGGCGCTGTACCAGAGCCAGTCCGCCGCGCTGGCGCGGCGCTGGGCCGACATGCTTCGCGAGCGCGAGGCGCTCGACGCCGAGGCGGCGCTGGCCGAGCGCCGCGTGCGCCTGGCCGAGGAGGCGAGGGCACGGCTGGAGTCGCTGCGCGCCGACAACTTCGTGTCGCCGGCCCAGGTGCAGGCCAAGGCCGAGGAACTGCTGGGCCTGCAGGCGCAGGCCAAGGCGCTGGACCGCCAGCGCGGGCTGCACGCGCGCGAGATGGCGGCGCTGGAAGCGCAGCGGCGCGACCTGCCGCTGGAACACGCGCGGCGCCAGGGCGAGATCGTGCGCGAGCGCGCCGAGCTGGCGCAGGCCGGCGCCGAGTCCGAAGGCCGGCGCAGCCTCGTCGTGCGCGCGCCGCAGGACGGCGTGGTCAGCGGCCTGAACGCGCAGCCGGGGCAGACCGTGACGCCGGCCGTGGCGCTGGCCAGCCTGGTGCCCGCGGGCGCCAGGCTGCAGGCGCACCTGTATGCGCCGTCGAGCGCGGTGGGCTTCCTGCGCACGGCGCAGCCGGTGCTGCTGCGCTACGACGCGTTCCCGTACCAGAAGTACGGCCAGCAGCACGGGCAGATCGAGCAGGTGTCGCTGGCGCCGGTGTCGCCGGCGGAGATCAGCGGCCTGTCGGGCACGCCGCGCGAGCCGATGTACCGCATCGCCGTGACCCTGGCGCGGCAGGACGTGCCCGCCGGCGCCGAGGCGCGGCCGCTGGTGCCGGGCATGCAGCTCGAGGCCGACGTGCCGGTGGAGCGGCGCCGCCTCGTGGAGTGGCTGTTCGCGCCGGTGCTCGGCGTGGCCGGCCGGGTGTAGCGCGATGTCGGTCGACGCGCTGAAGCTGTCGCCCTTCGGCTCGCGGCGCGTGCCGCTGCTGCTGCAGACCGAGGCCGCCGAGTGCGCGCTGGCCTGCCTGGCGATGGTGGCCGGTGCGCACGGCCACCGCACCGATCTGCCGACGCTGCGCCAGCGCTTTTCGCTGTCGCTCAAGGGCGCCACGATGGCCGACCTGGTGCGCATGGCCGGCGAGCTGCAGTTCAACCCGCGCGCGCTGCGCGTGGAGCCCGAGCAGCTGGAGCAGCTGGCGCTGCCCTGCGTGCTGCACTGGGACCTGAACCACTTCGTGGTGCTGGCCGACCTGCGCGGCGGCGTGGCCACGCTGCACGACCCCGCGCGCGGCGTGCGCCGTCTGTCGCTGGCCGAGCTGTCGCGCCACTTCACCGGCGTGGCGCTGGAGCTGACGCCGGCGGCGGACTTCGCGCCGCGCGTGGAGCGACAGACGGTGCGGCTGGCCGACCTGATCGGCCCGGTGCACGGCCTGAAGCGCTCGCTGGCGCAGATCCTCCTGCTGGCGCTGGCGCTGGAAGCCTTCGTGCTGGGCAGCCCGTTCCTGCTGCAGTGGGTGGTGGACGACGTGGTGGTCAGCGCCGACCGCGACCTGCTGCTGACGTTGGGCGTGGGCTTCGTGCTGCTGGTGCTGCTGCAGACCGGCACCGCGGCGCTGCGCTCGTGGGCGGTGCTGCACCTGTCGGCCACGCTCAACCTGCAGTGGCTGGGCAACGTGTTCGCGCACCTGATGCGGCTGCCGGTGGCCTGGTTCGACAAGCGCCATGCGGGCGACGTGTGGTCGCGCTTCGCGTCGGTGCAGCAGATCCAGAAGACGCTGTCGACGCACTTCGTCGAGGCGCTGATCGACGGCCTGCTGGTGGTGGCCACGCTGGCGATGATGGCGTTCTACAGCCTCACGCTCACGGCCATCGTGCTGGCTGCGGTGGGCGCGTATGCGCTGCTGCGCTGGGCCTTCTTCCGGCCGCTGCGCCAGGCCACGGAAGAGACGCTGGTGCACGAGGCGCAGCAGGCGAGCCACTTCCTCGAGTCGCTGCGCTCGATCCAGGCGATCAAGCTGTTCAACCGGCAGGCCGACCGGCAGGCGCGCTTCATGAACCGCGTGGTCGACGCGATGAACGCGGGCCTGGCCACACGCAAGCTGGAGATCCTGTTCTCGGTGCTGCACCGGCTGCTGTTCGGCGTCGAGCGCGTGGCCGTGGTGTGGGTGGGCGCGCTGATGGTGATGGACCAGCGCTTCTCGGTGGGCATGCTGTTCGCGTTCGTCGCCTTCAAGGAGCAGTTCGCGCAGCGGGTCAGCGCGCTGATCGACAAGGGCGTGGAACTGCGCATGCTGCGGCTGCAGGGCGAGCGCCTGGCCGACATCGTGACTGCCGCGCCGGAGGACATGGGCGTGCCGCGCCTGGCCGAGCGTTCGCTCGACGCCGGCATCGAGCTGCGCGGGCTGTCGTTCCGCTATGCGGACAACGAGGCCGACGTGCTGCGCGGCGTGAACCTGCTGATCGAGCCGGGCGAGGCGGTGGCCATCGTCGGCCCGTCGGGCTGCGGCAAGACGACGCTGCTGAAGGTGATCCTGGGCATCCACGCGCCGCAGGCCGGCGAGGTGCGCGTGGGCGGCCTGCCGCTGGCGCAGCTGGGTCTGGCGCAGTGGCGGTCGATGGTGGGCACCGTGATGCAGGACGACACGCTGCTCACCGGGTCGGTGGCCGACAACATCTGCTTCTTCGACGCCGTGCCCGACCTGGACTGGATGGTGGAGTGCGCGCGCATGGCCGCGGTGCACGACGAGATCGAGGCCATGCCGATGGGCTACCACACGCTGGTGGGCGAGTCCGGAGCCAGCCTGTCCGGCGGGCAGCAGCAGCGGCTGCTGCTGGCGCGCGCGCTCTACAAGCGGCCGCGCGTGCTGCTGCTGGACGAGGCCACCAGCGCGCTGGACGTGGAGCGCGAGCGGCAGGTCAACCAGAACATCCGGCGCCTGGCGCTCACGCGGGTGATCGTGGCGCACCGCCCCGAGACCATCGCCAGCGCGTCGCGCGTGGTGGTGCTGCAGGACGGGCGCGTGTCGCAGGACCTGCGCTCGGTGCCGGGCGCAGGCCGCGTCTGAGCGCCCCGGTCAGGCGTTCTTGACCGGGCAGGTCGAGAAGCCGAGCACGCTGTACAGCGGGCAGTTGCCGATGGCGGCGGTGAGCAGCGGCACGACGCCGATCCAGCCCCAGGCGCCGATGGTGCCGGTGAAGGCCAGGCCGAGCAGCACGACGCCGATCACGACACGGGCGATGCGATCGATGGAACCGACATTGGTCTTCATGAGAGGGTCTCCTGCGACAGAAGCGGCGAAACCGCCGCGGTGTCCGCAGTGTGCGCCGGGAGGCCAGTGCGGTCGGTGACCGCAGTCACCGACGCCTTGCGCGGCCTCAAGCGTCGGCGCGGGGGGCGGCCGGCGGGGCCGTGCCCTCGGCCACCGCGCGCAGGGCGCCGGCGTCGAGGATGTCGATGCGCTCGCGCGCCAGGCGCAGCCAGCCGGCGCGCTCGAAGCGGCGCAGCAGCCGGGTGACGATTTCGCGCACGGTGCCCAGCTCGTCGGCCAGGGTCTGGTGGGTGGCGTGGACCACGCTGCCGTGGCCGAGCAGGGCGTCGGCCAGGCGCCGGTCGAGCCGCTGGAAGGCCACCGCTTCCACCAGCGTCATCAGGTCGGCCAGCCGCTCGGCGAACACGCCGAACACGAAACTGCGAAACGGAGCGTGCGCACACCATCGCTCAAAGCCAGCAGGGTCCAGCAATAGGAGCTGCGTCGGGGCGGCCGTGGTGCCGTGCGCCGCCATCGCGCGGTGGCCGAACAGGCAGGACGCGGACACCACGCACACCTCGCCGGGCGTCACCCGGTACAGCTCCAGCGCCCGGCCCTGGGCCGAGCCGCGCGCCACCCGCACCTCGCCCGACAGCACCAGCGGGAAGCCGCGGCAGGGTGAGCCTTCGTCGAACAGCGTCGTGCCGGCCGGCACGTCGAAGGCCTGCGCGTGCCCGGCCAGCACCGGGTCGCGCAGGTCGGCGGGCATCGAGGCCAGCGCCGGGTAGGTGGCGCCGAGCAGGGCGGCGAGCGGATGCGGGTCGGTCATGGGGCGTCGATCGGCGGGATCGACATAGACAATTGGATGAGACAAAGCGATTGGCGCAGACTATCCATCGTCTTCACCGATCGAGGAGTCCGATTGTGGCCAAGTCTGCAGCCTTCGGCGCCATCCATTTGTGCATCGCGTTCGGCGTGAGCTATGCGCTCACCGGCAGCGTGGCCATCGCCGGCGCGATCACGCTCGTGGAACCGCTGGTGAACACCGTCGCGCATTACTTCTTCGATCGGTGGTGGGGCCATCCCCGGGCGGTCGCGGCATGGCAGGCGGCCCGCTTAAAATTTGGGCATCCCATTCCGAGGCGATCCGTCGCCTGACGCCGCGCCGGCGCCTTGCGCCACCACCGCGGCGTGGTCGCCCCCGCGGTTTTCTCGAGGCCCAGCCGTGCTGCATCCCCAGGAGTTCGATGTCATCGTCGTCGGTGGCGGCCATGCCGGCACCGAGGCGGCGCTGGCCGCTGCCCGCATGGGCTGCGCCACGCTGCTGCTGACGCACAACATCGAGACGCTGGGCCAGATGAGCTGCAACCCGAGCATCGGCGGCATCGGCAAGGGGCACCTCGTCAAGGAGGTGGACGCGCTGGGCGGCGCGATGGCGCTGGCCACCGACGAAGCCGGCATCCAGTTCCGCATCCTCAATTCCAGCAAGGGGCCGGCGGTGCGCGCCACCCGGGCCCAGGCCGACCGCGTGCTGTACAAGGCCGCCGTCCGGCGTCGGCTGGAGAACCAGCCGAACCTGTGGCTGTTCCAGCAGGCGGTGGACGACCTGATGGTGGAAGGCGACCGCGTCGTCGGCGCCGTCACCCAGGTGGGCCTGCGCTTCCGCGGCCGGGCGGTGGTGCTGACCGCCGGCACCTTCCTCGACGGCCGCATCCATGTGGGCCTGCAGAACTACAGCGCCGGCCGCGCCGGCGACCCGCCGGCGGTGAGCCTGTCGGCGCGGCTGAAGGAGCTGAAGCTGCCGCAGGGGCGCCTGAAGACCGGCACGCCGCCGCGGCTGGACGGCCGCAGCATCGACTTCGCCCGCCTCGAGGAGCAGCCGGGCGACCTGGACCCGGTGCCGGTGTTCAGCTTCGTCGGCAGCGCGGCGATGCACCCGCGCCAGGTGCCGTGCTGGATCACCCATACCAGCGAGCGCACGCACGAGATCATCCGCGCCGGCTTCGACCGCAGCCCGATGTTCACCGGCGTGATCGAGGGCGTGGGCCCGCGCTACTGCCCGAGCATCGAGGACAAGGTCAACCGCTTCGCCGACAAGACCAGCCACCAGATCTTCCTGGAGCCCGAGGGCCTGACGACGCACGAGTTCTATCCGAACGGCATCTCCACCTCGCTGCCGTTCGACGTGCAGCTGGCGGCGGTGCGGTCGATGGTGGGGCTGGAGCAGGCGCACATCCTGCGGCCGGGCTACGCCATCGAGTACGACTACTTCGACCCGCGCGAGCTGCGGCCGAGCTTCGAGACGAAGTCGATCCAGGGCCTGTTCTTCGCCGGCCAGATCAACGGCACCACCGGCTACGAGGAGGCGGCGGCCCAGGGCCTGTACGCCGGCGTGAACGCCGCGCTGCAGGTGAAGGGCGAGCCGGCCTGGACGCCGCGGCGTGACCAGGCCTACCTGGGCGTGCTGGTGGACGACCTGGTCACCCAGGGCGTGTCGGAGCCGTACCGCATGTTCACGAGCCGCGCCGAGTACCGGCTGCAGCTGCGCGAGGACAACGCCGACGCCCGCCTCACCGAAGCCGGCCGCCGCATGGGCCTGGTGGACGACGCCCGCTGGGACGCCTTCTGCCGCAAGCGCGACGCGGTTTCACGTGAAACCGAGCGCCTGAAGTCCACCTGGGTCCACCCCGGCCTGCTGCCGGCGGCCGACGCCGAGCGGCTGGTGGGCAAGGCGCTGGAACACGAGCACACGCTGATCGACCTGCTGCGCCGCCCCGGCGTGGGCTTCGACACCGTGGCCGCCATCGCCACCATCGCCCGGCCGGACGCCGGTGTTTCACGTGAAACGCTGGAAGCCGAACTCGGCGCGCCGCTGGCCGGCGCCGTGATCGAGCAGGTGGAGATCGCCACCAAGTACGCCGGCTACATCGACAAGCAGGTGGACGAGGTGGAGCGCGCCGCCGCCTACGAACACCTCGCCCTGCCGGACACGCTGGACTACGCCCAGGTCACCGCGCTCAGCCACGAGGTGCGGCAGAAGCTCAGCCGGCATCGCCCGGCCACGCTGGGCCAGGCGTCGCGCATCTCCGGCGTCACGCCGGCGGCGATCTCGCTGCTGCTGGTGCACCTGAAGAAGGGCCGCTTCAAGGGTTTTGCTTCCGGCGACCGCCAGGCCGCTGATCGCCCGAGCGCCGGGCAGGCCGCTTGAGCACCGCGCCCCCGGCCGACGCCGGCGATGCCAACGACAGCGCCACGCTGGCGGCCGCCCTGCAGGCCGACACCGCCGCCATGGGCTGGGCGCTGCCCGACGTGGCCGCCGCCCGGCTGGCCGCCTACCGCGCGCTGCTGGCCAAGTGGAACGACACCTACAACCTGACCGCGCTGCGCGACCCGGCGCAGATGCGCACCCAGCACCTGGCCGACTGCCTGGCCGTGGTGGCGCCGCTGCGTCGACACGCCGCCGGCAAGCCGCTGCGCGTGCTGGACGTGGGCAGCGGCGGCGGCCTGCCCGGCGTGGTGCTGGCCATCGTGGACCCGGCGTGGGACGTGACCTGCGTCGACACCGTCGGCAAGAAGGCCGCCTTCGTGCGCCAGGTGGCCGCCGAGCTGGCGCTGCCCAACCTGCACGCCGAGCACGCCCGGGTCGAGGCGCTGCGCGCCGCCCGGCCCTTCGACGTGATCACCTCGCGCGCCTTCGCGTCGCTGCCCGACTTCGTGCGCCTGACCCGGCCCCTGCTGGCGCCGGGCGGCATGTGGATGGCGATGAAGGGCAAGCCCCCCGCCGACGAGATCACCGCCCTGCCGCCGGGCGTGCAGGTGCAGGCCGTGGAGCCGCTGCAGGTGCCCGGGCTGGAGGCGGAGCGGTGCCTGGTGTGGCTGGGGCCGACGGGCTCGGCATTGTCAGAGACCCGCACCAGCAAATGATTTTTCCGCAAGCGTGCGCACACATGCGGCGTTGCTGGTGGCAAGCTGTGCAGCGCGGGAACGCGCGTGACTGCCGCGCGCTCGCAACGATGGACTAAGGCCGGCGATCGAGCTTTTGCGATGCCGGTCTTGGCCTGAGAAGAAGCGCGGAACTCGGACTGCTGGGTTCCTGTCCCACGGAACTCTTGTCGCTCAAGCGCACGCGCTTTCCATCGAACCGGGCGAGTTTGGACAAGTCTTCGGCCGGGATCAGCAAGTTGGGCTTCTGGAAAACCTCGGGAAGCTCCATCAACGAGATCGGCCGCCATGCGCCGTCAACCATCTTGATGGCCAACTGCGAGGAGTCGGTTTCGAAGTTCCCCCAGTTCTGGGCTTCGATCCCGGGAGGCAGGCTTGGGTAGCGACCCCGAATGACCGCGTACCAGACGTTCGCGTGATCACCGACAAACATCGGCCAGAAGCCTCGGAACAGCTGACGGACCCGCCCCACCGGTGGACCGGCATCGATCGTGAGGGTCGACTCCCAGAACAGGTTCCGTCCGCCATAGGGCGTGAAGCCTTGCGTGAGCCGCTCGTACTTCTCCTTGCGGTGAACGACGACGATGCGCCCGTCGGGCTGCAAGGCCTCTTCCTCCCACTCGAGCTCGAAGGTGCGGCTGTAGATGCAGCCGGTGAGCAGGGGCGCCAGGCACGCCGTGCCGATCAGGTGGCGACGTTGCATTTCCGCCAGAGTTTGCAGGCAATTCGCGTCGCGTCCAGCGGGGTCCTCGTCGCTCGTTGAGACATTTGCTTCTGAGCCGGACTGCTGGCAGGCGCCGTGGGGATCGGTGGCATCGGTTCAATGCGCTGCTGATAGAGGCCGCACTGGTACCTGACGACGACTCAGTCGCCAGGTCGCCGCACCGGCCAGTCGACGAAGCTGCTGCCTTGCAGGCGCAACTGCAGCGGCGCACCGGCGTCGCGCAGCGTTTCGTCGGCGGGCTCCTTGCCGCTGCCCAGGTTGAGCTGCCGGTCGGGCTGCTTCACGGCGCCCAGGGTGACGACGAGCCGGCTGCCGGCGGCCAGCTGGCGGCCGAGCAGGCGGGTGTCCCTCAGCACCAGGCGCTGCAGCGCGCCCGGCCGAAGCAGCTGGCGCTGGCGCGGATCGGCGGCGTGGCTGGCGCGCTGCAGCCACCAGGCCAGTTCCAGGTACTGGCCCTGGGCGGTGCGCTCGTAGACGGACAGGGCAAGGTCCACGTCGCGCTTGTTGATGCGAAAGTGCAGCTCGCCCTGCAGTGCACCCGCCAGTTCCAGCGGCGCGCCGAGGGGCTCGCTTTCGAACACCAGTCCAGCCTGCGCGGGCAGGGCGTCGAGCAGCACGGTGTCGGGGGCGCGCCAGGCCGCGTCGCGGCGGTCGCGGAAGTTCACCGTCTGCAGGCTCTGCGCCTGGGCTTGGGGCTGCTCGCGCAGGCCACCCGGCACGAGGTGCAACCGGCGCCGCTCGGTGGGCATGGCGTCGAGCGAGTCGGCGTGTCGCCAGCGGTTGGCGCCCATCACCTGCCAGTTGATGCGCCCGGCCAGCAGCGGCGGCAGCGGCTCGCCCTTGAAGACATGGTCGAACCATTGCAGTCGCAGCGCCTGCAGGTCGATGCGCGCAGCGGCGTCGGTCGGATAGCCCTGCACGACGGGCGGCACGCCGCGCTGCATGGCGAAGTGCTCGAAGGGGCCGATGAGCAGGCGGTGGTCGGCATCGGGGCGGGCCTTGAGGTGCTCGCGCCAGTAGTGCAGCGCACCGATCTGCGCCCCGTCGAAGTAGCCCGTGGTGGCGAGCACGGGCAAGTCGAGTGCTGCGTACTCGGCGCCCTGGGGGATGAGGCGCTGCCAATAGGTGTCGTAGCGAGGGTGCTGCAGCCACTGGCTGAACCAGGGGTTGGGCAGGCCGTCGATCTTGGGCAACTCACGGTAGGCGCGGCCGCTGGCGTACCAGCCTTCGCTGAGCGCAGCCCAGCGCCCACTGTCGCCGTACAGCGCGTCGTTCAGGCCGGAGTTGCTCGTCGTGTAGTGCGGCCACGCGAACATGAAGTTGAGGAACACGCCGCCCTCCATCGGCACGTCGATGCCCGGCGCGGCGGTGGCCGACGCGGCGATCGCCTTCAGCGCGCGCGGCCGCTGCCTGGCGGCGGCCCAGGCCGTGAAGCCGCTGTAGCTGCCGCCGTACAGGCCCACGCGGCCGTCGCTCCAGGGCTGGGCCGCAATCCAGTCGATGACCGCTGCGGCGTCGCGCCCCTCGTGCATGAAGGGCACGACCGGCCCGGGGCTGCGGCCCTTGCCGCGCGTGTAGCTGACCACGCCGGCATAGCCCTGGGCAGCGGCGCGCAAAGCGTCGTCGAGTGCCCAGTCGTCGTTGGCGTAGATGGTGTGGGTGTGAAGAGTCGTCAGCCCGGTGCGACCGCGGGGGCGGACGACCAGGGTGTGGATCAGCGCGCCGCCGCCGCCCGGCACGAGCTGCGCGGGCTCGATGACGTAGCGGCGTGCCTGGTCGTCGCGCAACGCGTCGGCCACCAGCGGCTGGAAGGCGGCGAAGGCGCCGTGCAGCTGCCACGCACGAAGCAGCTCGACCGCCTCGGCAGCCGGCAGCTGCGCGCGGCCGGCGGTGCGGGCGAGCTGGGCCTCCAGCTCGCTGCGCAGGCGCGGCAGGCTGTTGCCGAAGCTGAAGGCGGCGCGCTGGGCTTCACCATCGCTCAAGCTGCCGAAGCGGGCGGCGAAGGCCTGGCGCCACGCGCCGGCGTAGTCTGCGCCTGCGGCCTCGGCCAACCGGGCGCGCAGGTGCAGCTCATGCTGCAGGAACAGTGGTGGTTGTCCGGCCGCACCGGGGCGTTGGGTGCGCAACGCCTCGATGCTGGCCAGGGCTTCGGCATGACGGCCGGCCGCAGCCTGCAGGCGCCATCGGGTCATCGGTTCGGCGCCTGCGGGCTGGTCCAGCAGCGCGAGGGTCAGGCGGAGCATCTGCGCATCCAGCTCGGTGCCGATCTGGCGCGCAGTCGGAGCTTCGAGCAAGACCGGCTGCGCGCGAGCACACAACGGTCCACAGAGCAGGAACAGCAGGCAGAGCCATCGAAAGGTCATGGGGTGCGGGGTGGCATGGGTCGGGGTGGGCATCTTGCGCACGGCGCAAGCTTCGCGCTTCAGGATCAGGCGACGTGGTGGTGTCGATTGGCTGTCATGGAATGGCTCGGTACGCCCCAATGCGGCCGGTGGTCGCCGTGGATGTTGGGGCCGAATCAGACGAGAACAGCGGCTGGCACCCGCCAGCGTCGCAAGACGCTCACCCCGCCGCCAGCTTCTGCCCCGTCTTCCAGTGCCACGCCAGGATCAGCAGCACCAGCGGCGCGGCCACGGCGGTCACGCCGGCGTGGCCGAAGATCAGCGACAGCGACAGCAGGTTGAGCGCCACGAACGCGGTCTTGCCGATGTCGCGGCCGGCGTAGCCGGTGTAGGCCGCGCCCAGGCCCATGATCGCCACCAGCGAGCCGACCAGGGACACGAGGAACTGGCCCCAGGTGAAGTCCACGAACAGCAGCGCGGGCGTGTAGACGAAGGCGAAGGGCACCAGCGCCTTGCCCATCGACAGGCGGAACGCGGTCATGCCGGTGCGCATCGGCTCGCTGCGGGCGATGCCCGCGGCGGCGAACGCGGCCAGCGCCACCGGCGGCGTCACGTCGGCCAGCACGCCGTAGTAGAAGACGAAGAAGTGCGTCGCCAGCTGCGGCACGCCCAGCTGCGCCAGCGCCGGCGCCACGATCGACGCCAGGATGATGTAGGTGGGCGTGGTGGGCACGCCCGAGCCCATGATGATGCAGGCGATGGCGGTGAAGAGCAGGCCGAACAGGATGGTCAGGTCCTTCAGGTCGAACCAGCCCAGCGGGTCCAGCGCATGCAGCGCGGCGGCGGCGGTGCCCGACAGGTCGATCACGAAGGCCGAGAACTTGAAGCCCATGCCGGTGAGCGTGGTGATGCCCAGCACGAAGCCCACGCAGGCGCAGGCCGCGCCGATGCCCAGCGCGCTCTTGGCGCCCATCTCGAAGCCCTGCACCAGCGCACGCGGCGTGATGGCCAGGCCGGTCATCTGCCTGCCCATCGGCCCGAGCAGCTTGGGGATCCACGAGCACGCCACGGTGAGCGTGATGCCCCAGAACGCGGCCAGGAAGGGGGTGTACTGCATCAGCAGCAGCGTCACCATCACCACCAGCGGGATGAACAGGTGCCAGCTGCTGCGCAGCACGAGGCCCAGCGACGGGATCTCGTGCGCGGGCATGCCGGCCAGCTTCAGGCGCTTGGCTTCCAGGTGCACCATCCACAGGATCGCCGCGTAGTGCAGCATCGCGGGCACCACCGCCACCAGGATCAGCTGGTTGTAGGGGATGCCCAGCGTCTCGGCCATGATGAACGCGGCCGCGCCCATGATCGGCGGCGTGATCTGCCCGCCGCACGATGCGCTGGCCTCCACCGCGCCGGCGAAGCGCGGCGAGAATCCCACGCGCTTCATCAGCGGGATCGTCATCACGCCGGTGGTCACGGTGTTGGCGATGGCGCTGCCGCTGATCATGCCGAACAGGCCCGACGACACCACGCTCACCTTGGCCGGCCCGCCCGCGAAGCGGCCCGCCGCGATGGTGGCGAGGTTGACGAACAGCTGACCCAGCCCGGTCAGCTGGGCCATGATGCCGAACAGCACGAAGTGGAAGACGAAGGTCGCCACCACGCCCACGGGGATGCCGTAGATGCCCTCGGTGCCCTTGTACAGGTGCGCCACCACGCGCGACACGCTGTAGCCGCGGTGCGCCAGGTCGCCCGGCAGGTAGGGCCCGAAGATGCCGTACAGCACGGTGGCCACCGCCAGCAGCGGCAGGAAGATGCCCATCGTGCGGCGCGTGGCCTCGATCACCATCGCGATGGCGATCACGCCGATCATCAGGTCCACCGGCGTGTGCTGGCCCGGGCGCTGGATGAAGATGCTGTCGAAGAACACCAGCAGGTACAGGCTGAAGCTCGCGGCCAGCGCGGCGAAGATCCAGTCGCGCCACGGGATGTGCCGATGGCTGCCGTCGTAGGCCCGGAACGGCAGCGACAGCCCGGCGATGGCCAGCAGCACCACGAAGAACATCGCCTGCGCACCGGCCGGCACGTCGGGCCCGAGCTGGCGCACCAGCGCCACGCCCATCGTCACGTAGAACAGCGCCAGGCCGGCGGAGACGATCCACTCCCACGGGCCGGGCAGCCGCGTCTGGCGCGGGAACACCAGGAAGCACAGCCCCAGTACCACCGACAGGTGGATGGCGCGGTGCGCGATCTCGTTGTGCAGGCCGAAGCCCGCGGTGTAGTAGTGCCAGCCCGACAGCGCCACCGCGAGCACGGTGACGATGCCGGCCGACAGCCCCACCAGGCGGCGGAAGTTGGACTCGGGGTCGAACTGCTCGATCAGCCGGTCGACCTCGTCCTGGGCGATCGGGGCGTCGGTGTCGGGGCCTTTGTCGGTGCGGGCGTCTGTGGTCATGGGGCGGGTCGGTTCGGGCAGCCGCGGGCGGCGATCTCGATGGCCGCGCTGCTCAGCGTGGCCAGCGGCAGTTCACGGTCGGCCAGCACGATGCGCATGCGCTGCGCGGGCAGCGGGCGCACCACCAGCGGGTCCACCGCGCGGTCGAGCACGAGGCGCCAGCCGGCGCCGTCGCGCTGCAGCGTCTCGCCCGGGCCGGCGGCATGCGGCAGGCCGTAGCCCTGGCCGTCGAAACGCTCCTCCACCAGGCGCGGGCGCGGCGTGAAGCGGTAGCGGTCCACCACCGTGGTGCCCAGCACCGAATGCTCGAACGCGATGCGCAGCTCGGGCTGCGCCGCGTCCAGCGGCAGGCGGGCCAGCTCGGTGCCGCTGCGGTGCTCGCGCAGCACGGCCTCGCAGGCCGAGGCCGGCGCGGCCGTCGCTGCCATCGCGACCCCCAGCGCGGCAGCAAGGCAGCACGCCGCCGTGGCGGCGTGCCGCGGGCGCGTCACTTGACGATGCCCTTTTCCTTGAAGTAGCGCACGGCGCCCGGATGCAGCGGCGCGGTGCCCACGGCGGTGGCGGTGGACAGCGAGATGTTCTTCCCCTGCACGTGCACCTGGCCCATGATGGCCGTGTTCTCGTACAGCGCCTTGGTCACCTCGTAGGCCACGGCCTCGGGCACGGCGTCGTGCGCGGTCCACACCGCCATCACGGCCAGCGTCGGCACGGCGGCCGTCTGGCCCTTGTAGGTGTTGGCGGGCAGCGGCACCTCGGCGTAGTAGGGCTGCTGCTTGCGCAGCTCGGCGATCTCCGGGCCCGACAGCGGGATCACCTTCAGCGCATGGCTCTGCGCGAAGTCGGTGACGGCCGCGGTGGGCACGCCGGCGGTGATCAGCGTGGCGTGCAGGTTGCCGTCCTTGATCTTGTCCACCGCCTGCGTGAACGAGGACAGGTCCTCCTTCACGTCGTTGCGGCTCATGCCGTGCACCTTGAGCAGGTCGGTCAGCAGCTGGTACTGGCCCGAGCCCGGCGAGCCCGACGACACGCTCTTGCCCTTGAGGTCGCGCACGCTGTTGATGCCCATGTCGGCGCGCGTGATCAGCTGCACCGTCTCGGGGTAGAGCGCGCCGAGCGCGCGCAGGTTCTTCAGCGGCGCGCCGTTGAACTGGCCGGTGCCGTTGTAGGCCGCGTCCAGGATGTCGGCGGCGACGAAGGCCGACTCGATCTCCTTGTTGCCCAGCAGCTTGGCGTTGCCCACCGACGCGCCGGCCGCCTCGGCGGTGGCGCTGATCTTCTGGCCGCCCACGGTGGCCTTGTTGGAGATCAGCTGCGCCAGCATGCCGCCCAGCGGGTAGTAGGTGCCGCCCGTGCCGCCGGTGGCGATGCCGAAGAACAGGCGTTGCTGCGCGACGGCCGCGGTGGCCAGCGTGGCGGCCATGGCCACGGCGGCGACGAACTTCCAGCTCGTTTTCATCTGAAGGGCTCCTTGGTTGATGCGTGCAGGTGGTGCGTGCGGGGAATGCAGGCGGGGTAGCAAGATCGCGACCATACCCCCGGCATGCGGCGCGGCCCACCGGGCTTGCCCGCAGCGCGGCCCGACCCGAGTCCTGACGCGCTCCCCGACAATGGGCCGATGACCCGACCCCATGACGTGATCGTGATCGGCGCCGGCGTGGTGGGCGCGTCGGTGGCCTTCCACCTCGCCGCGCTCGGCGTGCGCGACGTGCTGCTGCTCGACCGCGGCCAGGTCGGCGAGGGCACCAGCGCGCAGTCCAGCGGCATCCTGCGCACGCACTACTCGGTGCCGAGCAACGTGGCGCTGGCGCGTGCGTCGTGGGCCGCGTTCGAGCGCTTCGCCGACTACGTGGGCGACGACGAGGCCTCGGCCGGCCTCGTCCGGTGCGGCTACCTGATCGCCGCGCCCGAGGGCGAGCGGCTCGAGGCGCTGCGCGCGTCGCTGGCGCACCAGCAGGCCAGCGGCATCCCGCTGCGCCTGCTCGACGCGGGCGAGGCGGCGTCGCTGCTGCCGATCGCGCGCTTCGACGACGCGGCGCTGATCGGCTTCGAGCCCGAGGCCGGCTTCGCCGACGCGCACCTGGTGGCCAGCGCGTTCGCGCGCGGCGCGCGCCGCCGCGGCGCCACGCTGCGCACCGGCGTGGCGGTGCAGGGCCTGCTGCGCGACGCTGCCGGCCGCGTCGTCGGCGTGCGCACCGCGCAGGGCGAGCTGCATGCCGGCACGGTGGTCAGTGCGCAGAACATCTGGAGCGCCGAGCTGGAGGCCTGGACCGGCGTGCCGATGCCGGTGCGCGCCGAGCGCCACCGCGTGCTCGCGCTGCAGGGCGAGCCGGCCTACACCGCCGCGATGCCGGTGTTCAAGGACCTCGGCTCGCCCGGCATGCTGTACTGCCGCAGCTACGGCGGGCGCCAGATGCTGGTGTCCGAGGGCACCGCGGGCGAGACGCTCGACGCGCCGTCCAACGAGCCGGGCGACGTGTCGATGGACCTCGTGGCCGACATCGGGGCCCAGGTCGCCGAGCGCTTTCCCAGCTACGACAGCGCCGGCCTCGCGTCGAGCTGGACCGGCGTCTACGACGTGACGCCGGACTGGAACCCGGTGCTCGGCCCGGTGCCCGGGCTGCCCGGCCTGGTGGTGGCCTTCGGCTTCTCGGGCCACGGCTTCAAGCTGTCGCCGGCCGTCGGCCGCGCGATCGCGCAGACCGTGCTCGGCCAGCCCACCGACGTGCCGCTGGCGCCGTATGCGATCGACCGCTTCGCGCGCGGCGAGCTGCTGGTGGGCCGCTACGGGCAGGGCGCGGTGTCGTAGCCGCGCGGCCGGCGCTCGCGCCGGGCCCGCCGAGGCGCGGGCGAAGTGCCGGGCGGGGAGGCCGCCCAAGCCGGCAATCCTGCCGCTCGTGCGGGCTCGCAGGGTGTTCGCGGCGCGAAAAACACTGTATAAACATACAGCCTTCGCAGTGCCCTGAAACCGCCCTCCACCCCCCGCCGATCCGTCTGCCCATGCGCAGCGTTGCCCCCGCTTTCCCCGACGCCGCCGCATCGTCGCTGCCGGTCTGGCGCGCCGACCAGCTGGCGCCCGCCGTGGGGGCGGACGCCGTGCGCCCCACCGGCCACGCCGCGCTCGACGCCGAATTGCCCGGCGGCGGCTGGCCGGCGGCCGGCCTGACCGAGCTGCTGCTGCCCGCGCCCGGCTGCGGCGAGCTGCGCCTGCTGGCCCCGGCGCTGGCCGGCCTGCCGGTGCTGTGGGTGGCGCCGCCGCTGCTGCCGTATGCGCCGGCACTGGCCGCGCTCGGCCTCGCGGCCGACCGGATCACCGTGGCCTGCCCGGCCGGTGGGGCGGGCGCGGCCGGGTCGCACCAAGCCATCACCCAGGCGGCCACCCAGGCCGCCGACGCCGCCTGGGCCGCCGAGCAGGCGCTGCGCGCCGGCGTGCTGGGCGCGGTGCTGTGGTGGCAGGGCGCGGCGCCGGTGCTGCCGGCCACGCTGCGCCGCCTGCACCTGGCGGCCACCGAGGGCCGCACGCCGCTGTTCGCGCTGCGCCCGGCGGCCGCGCGCGCGCAGTCCTCGCCCGCGCCGCTGCGCCTGGCGCTGGACCTCGCCGGCCCGTCGCAGCTGGCGGTGGACGTGTTCAAGCGGCGCGGCCCGCCGCTGGCCGCGCCGCTGCATCTGGCGCTGCGCGGGCCGGCCCCGCGGCGCGCCGCGCCGGCCGCGACGGCGCCGATCGTGCTGCCGTCCGCGCCCGTTGCCGGCCCGGCGCCTGTGCCGGCCCGCATCGCCACGCCGGCCGACGCCGCGCCAGCCACCCCGCCCGACCTGCCGACCCATGCTGTGGTTCGCACTGCACCTGAGCGGGCTGCCGCTTGAGGCCTGCCTGGCCGCGCTGCCCGCGGCCGCGGCCGACGACGGAGCGCCCGCGACGGCCGCCGCCGCCACGCCGCCGTGCTGCGTGGTCGACGCGCGCCGCGTGCTGCTGGCCGACGCCGCCGCCACGGCCGCCGGCGTCGAGCCGGGCATGAGCGCGGCCACCGCGGCGTCGCTCGCGGCGGGCCTGCGCGTGTTCGCGCGCGACCCGGCGCAGGAAGCGGCGCAGGTGCAGCGCCTGGCGCTGGCGCTGGCGCGCTTCACGCCGTCGCTGGTGCTGCAGCCCGACGGCCTGCTGCTCGAGGTGCAGGCCAGCCTGCGCCTGTTCGGCGGCGCGCGCGCGCTGTGGCGCGCGGTGCGCGACACCGCCCGCGCCGGCGGCGTGCAGCGGCTGCGCATGGCCGCCGCGCCCACCGCCACCGCGGCCGCGGTGCTGGCACGGGTGGAGCCGGCCTCGCCCGCGCTGCGCCGGCTGCCGCTGGCGCAGCGCCTGGACGCGCTGCCGCTGGCCGGCGCGCTGGTGGCCTGGGGGCTCGACGCGCGGCTGCACGAGCTGCTGCACGGCGTGGGCTGCCGCACGCTGGGCGACGTGCGCGTGCTGCCGCGCAGCGGCGCGCAGCGGCGCGGCCTGGGCCCGCTGCTGGACGCGATCGCGCGCGCGCACGGCCAGGCGCCCGACCCGCAGCCCTGGTTCGAGCTGCCGCAGCGCTTCGAGATGGGTCTGGAGCTGCTGCACCGTGCCGACGACGCGGCGATGCTGGTGTTCGCGCTGCAGCGCCTGGTGCAGCCGCTGGCCGGCTGGCTGGCGCAGCAGTGGCTGGCCGCCACGCGGCTCACGCTCGTGCTGCGCCACGAGACCAGCCTGCGCCACGCGCGGCCCGACACCGAGCTGGTGCTCGCGCTGGGCGACCCCACGCGCGACGCGGCGCAGATCCAGCTGTTGCTGCGCGAGCGGCTGTCGCGCACCGTGCTGCCGGCGCCGGTGTACGCGCTGATGCTGCGGCTGGACCAGGCCTGCGCGCACGCCGGCCGCGAGGCCGTGCTGTGGCGTGAGCAGGGCAGCGCTGCCGGGGCTACCGGCGCCGCCGACGCGCAGGCGCTGTTCGACCGCCTGGCCGCGCGCCTGGGCGCCGACCGCGTGTGCCGCCCGGTGCTGGTGGCCGACCACCGCCCCGAGCGCGCGATGAAGCTGGTGCCCGCGCCGCAGGCCGCAGCGGCGGCCGGTGCGCGGCGCGGCGCCGCGGCCCGCACGGCGGGCAGCACCTCGAGCGGCACGGCACACGGCAATGCCAGCGGCACCGCCCCGCCCGCCCCCGACACCCCGCCGCGCCCGACCTGGCTGCTGCCCGAGCCCGCGCGCCTGGCCGAGGACCCGGCCAGCGGCCGGCCGCTCTACCAGGGCCGTCCGCTGGCGCTGCGCGGCCGCGCCGAGCGCATCGAGGCCGGCTGGTTCGACGCCGCGATGGCGCGCCGCGACTATCACGTGGCGCAGGCGCCGGACCGGCGCTGGCTGTGGGTGTTCCGCGAGCAGCGCCCGGGCGAGGCGGTGGCGCACTGGTACCTGCACGGCGTGTTCGGGTGAGGCCGTGCCGCAGCCCACCCACCCCAAGGCGCCGCGCCCGGTGCCGCCGCTGGCCTCGCCGGCCGTGCCGCCGGCGGCCGACCCGCTGCCCGCGTATGCCGAGCTGCACTGCCGCTCCAACTTCAGCTTCCTCGTCGGCGCGTCGCACCCGCAGGAGCTGGTGGCGCGCGCCGCGCAGCTCGGCTACACCGCGCTGGCGATCACCGACGAGTGCTCGGTGGCCGGCGTGGTGCGCGCGCACGAGGAGGCGCGGCGCCAGGCCGAGGCCGGCAATCCGCTGCGCCTCGTCGTGGGCAGCGAGTTCACGCTCGAAGGCAGCGCCGCGCAGCCGGGCTGCCGCCTGGTGCTGCTGGCGCACTGCCGCGAGGGCTACGCGCAGCTGTGCGAGCTGATCACGCGCGCGCGGCTGCGCGCCGACAAGGGCAGCTACCGCGCCACGGTGGACGACCTCGCCGCCGGCCTGCCGCAGTGCAGCGCGCTGCTGGTGCCGCGGCGCGAGGACGCGCCCGAGGTGCTGCTCGCGCAGGCGCGCTGGCTGCAGGGCCTGTTCGGCGAGCGTGCCGCGGTGGCCGCCGAGCTGCTGATGCATGCCGACGACTCGCTGCTCGTCGAGCGGCTGGACGCGCTGGCCGCGGCCACCGGCATCGACATCGCCGCCGCCGGCGACGTGCTGATGCACGTGCGCTCGCGCAAGGCGGTGCAGGACACGCTGACCGCGATCCGGCTGCGCACGCCGGTGGCCGACTGCGGCTACGCGCTGGCGCGCAACGCCGAGCAGCACCTGCGCTCGCGCCTGCGCCTGGCCCAGCTGTGCCGGCCCGAATGGCTGGCCGCCGCGGTCCGCATCGCCGATCGCTGCCGCTTCAGCCTCGACGAGCTGCGCTACGAGTACCCGGCCGAGCTGGTGCCCGCGGGCCACACGCCGATCTCGTGGCTGCGCGCGCTGGTGCAGCGGGGCGCGGCGCAGGAGCGCTACCCGCAGGGCGTGCCGGCCGCGGTGGCGGCGCAGCTCGAGCGCGAGCTGGCGCTGATCGAGGAGCTGCGCTACGAGCCCTTCTTCCTGACCGTGCACGACGTGGTGCGCTTCGCGCGCGGGCGCGGCATCCTGTGCCAGGGCCGCGGCTCGGCGGCCAACTCGGCGGTGTGCTACTGCCTGGGCATCACCGAGGTGGACCCGACGCAGACCACGCTGCTGTTCGAGCGCTTCATCAGCCGCGAGCGCCGCGAGCCGCCCGACATCGACGTCGACTTCGAGCACGAGCGGCGCGAGGAGGTCATCCAGTACATCTACGGCAAGTACGGCATCGGCCGCTGCGCGCTGGCCGCGGCGCTGTCCACCTACCGCGCGCGCGGCGCGGTGCGCGACGTCGGCCGCGCGCTCGGCCTGGACGACCACCCCGGCGGGCCGATCGACGCGGTGGCGCGCTCGGTGCACTGGTTCGACGACGTGCAGCGCCTGCAGCGCGGCCTGGAGGAGGCAGGGCTGGACGCGCAGTCGCTCGTGGTGCGGCAGTGGATGTCGCTGGTGGGCACGCTGCAGGGCTTCCCGCGCCACCTGTCGCAGCACGTCGGCGGCTTCGTCATCGCGCGCGACAGCCTGTCGCGCCTGGTGCCGATCGAGAACGCGGCGATGCCCGAGCGCCGCGTCATCCAGTGGGACAAGGACGACCTCGAATCGCTCGGCCTGCTCAAGGTGGACGTGCTGGCGCTGGGCATGCTGTCGTGCATCCGGCGCGCGCTGGCCTTCATGACGCTGTGGCACGGCCGGCCCTGGCGCATGCAGGACATCCCGCGCGAGGACGCGGCCACCTACGACATGGCCTGCCGCGCCGACACCGTGGGCGTGTTCCAGATCGAGAGCCGGGCGCAGATGAGCATGCTGCCGCGCCTGAAGCCGCGCTGCCTGTACGACCTGGTGATCGAGGTGGCGATCGTGCGGCCGGGCCCGATCCAGGGCGGCATGGTGCATCCCTACCTGCGCCGGCGCGAGGCGCGCGCGGCCGGCACGCTGGCGCCGTCGCGCTACCCGGCGCTGGACGCCGCGCTCGGCCGCACGCTGGGCGTGCCGATCTTCCAGGAGCAGGTGATGCAGATCTGCAGCATCGCCGCCGGCTTCACGCCCGGCGAGGCCGACCAGCTGCGCCGCGCGATGGCGGCCTGGCGCCGCGACGGCCACGTGCACCGCTTCGAGCAGCGCATCAAGGACGGCATGGCCGCGCGCGGCTACGACGCCGAGTTCGCCGACGGCATCTTCCGGCAGATCTGCGGCTTCGGCGAATACGGCTTCCCCGAGAGCCACGCCTACAGCTTCGCGCTGCTGGCCTACGTGAGCGCCTGGCTCAAGTGCCACGAGCCGGCGATCTTCGTGGCCGCGCTGATCAACTCGCAGCCGATGGGCTTCTACGCGCCCGCGCAGCTGGTGCAGGACGCGCGCCGCCACGGCGTGCAGGTGCGCCCGGTGGATGCCGCCGCCAGCGACTGGGACTGCACGCTCGAACGCGCCGACGCGGCACCGGCACCGGCTGCGGGCGCATCGGCCGCGACCGATCCCCCGGCCACGCCGCAGCCCGCGGTGCGCCTGGGCCTGCGCCTGGTGGCCGGCTTCACCCAGGCCGGCGCCGAGCGCCTGATGGCCGCGCGCCGCGAGCGCGCCTTCGCCGACGTGGACGACCTGGCGCGCCGCGCGCGCCTGGACGCGCGCGACCTGCAGGCGCTGGCGCAGGCCGACGCGCTGGCCACGCTGGCCGGCCACCGCCGGCGCCAGCTCTGGGCCGCGGCGGGGCAGGGCCGGCCCGAGCGCGCGCTGCTGGCCGACGCGCCGGTGACCGAGGCCGCGCACGAGCAGCCCGACCTGTTCGAGGCGCCCGAGGGCGAGGCGATCGCGCTGGACTACCGCGCCACCGGCCTGACGCTGCGCCGCCACCCGATGGCGCTGCTGCGCGAGCGCGCGGCGCGGCGCGGCTGGAAGAGCGCGCAGCAGCTGGAGGCGGCGGCCGACGGCAGCCCGGCCTGGGCCTGCGGCATCGTCACGATGCGCCAGCAGCCCGAGACCGCCAAGGGCACCATCTTCGTCACGCTGGAGGACGAGACCGGCAGCGTCAACGTCATCGTCTGGCGCCACGTGCGCGAGCGCCAGCGCCCGGCGCTGATGCGCTCGCGGCTGCTGGCGGTGGCCGGCACCTGGCAGCGCCAGGACGGCGTCACGCACCTGGTGGCGCGCCGCCTGGTGGACATGACGCCGTGGCTGGGCGCGCTGGCCACCCACTCGCGCGACTTCCACTGAGCCACCGGGCGGCGCAGGCCCCCGTGAACTCCCGGCCCCCGATGCCGGGGGGTTGACCGGCATGCGACTTGCGGAGACAACGCAGCCTGCCACCAAAAGCAACAACCGGGGAGCCTCGTCAGGCGGCCCGCGTTCGGGAGCCACCGATGAACTTCTCGATCAAGCCCGCCCTCGTGGCGGCCTTCGCCGTCGTCTCCGCCCTGCCGGCCACCGTGCTGGCGGCCGAGGCCCTCACCACCACCGTGACCCCGCTGTCGGCGGCCGTCACCTACAGCGTGCCGGCCAGCGCCAGCCGCGCCGCGCTCGACACCTACATCGGCTACCGCGTGCGCGTGGCCAATACCGGCACCGTCGCCATCGCCGGCGCCACCTTCGCCGGCACGCTGGCCGCCACCGACACCGACGAGCGGCCGAGCTTCGCGTCGGCCGAAGGCGCGGCCTGCCATGCCGAGGCCGACACGCGCACCGTCAAGTGCGACCTCGGCGCGATCGCCCCCGGGGCGGCCCTGCCCGAGTTCGTGCTGTTCTTCAAAGCGCCGGCCAAGGACACGGCCAGCCCGCTGCCCGACGGCGTGGCCGGCAGCTGCACCACCACCGACTGCGCGGCCTTCGGCGGCTACACGGTCTTCACCGCGCTGTCCGACAAGGGCGGCCGCACGCGCCTGCGCTACTTCCTGGCCAACTGGAGCGCCGCCCCGGTGACGCTGGGCACCTTCAACCCGTCGCTGGTGACGACCGCGGTGCAGCGCACCGGCGGCACGGTGTTCACCGGCAACGGCGCGGTGACCACCGGCGACGACAAGTTCACCACCGCGGTGGCGGTGCCGGCCGGCCCCACCTACACCACGGCGCAGATCCGCGAAGAGGCCGAAGGCCAGTTCTGCTCTAGCAACTTCACCGACTGCTTCCGCTCCGACGTCACCATCCCCGGCACCTTCAACCCGTACCTGACGATCGTGCTGCGGCAGGACAAGTCCACCATCGTCAAGGGCTCCAGCATCGCCAGCGTGCTGGTGAAGTACTTCGACGAGAACGGCGTGGCCTACATCGTCGGCGACTGCGCCAGCCCGACCACGCCGCGCAGCGACGGCCTGCCCTGCGTGGCGCGCCGCACCCACTACTCGACCTCGTCGGTGCCGGGCTGGACGCCCGAGCTCGACGGCGACTTCGAGTGGACCCTGATCAACCTGAGGAACGGCTCCTACAAGGTGTTCTGAACCCGGCCGCGCCGGGCCGCCGCGCAACCGGCGGCCCGCTCAGCGCGCGGCCCAGTCCGCAACGCGCCCGGCCGCGGCGCGATGCCCCTTGGCGCGGTACAGCGCCACGGCCTCCTGAGCCGCCTCGCGCCAGCCGTCGCGCCCCACGGCCCGCAGCACCGCGGCCATCTCGGCCAGGGCCTCGGCCTGCAGCATCGACGCCTCGGTGCCGCGCGCCAGCGCCACCGCCTCGCGCGCCATCGCCTCGGCGCCGTCCGCGTCGCCGGCCCGCGCCAGGATCGGCGCGCGCACCATTCGCCACAGCGCCTGCGACTCGACGTCGTCGGCGCCGGTGGCCTCCTCCGCCGTGCGCGTGAGCGCGAGCGCCTCGTCGTCGCGGCCCTGGTCGCGCGCCAGCTTCGCGATCAGCGCCGCCAGCGTGGACAGGAAGTAGGTCTCGCCCTTGGCGGCCAGGAAGTCGGCGTCGGCCTGGGCCTCGCGCTGCGCCTGCGCCAGGTCGCCGCCCTGCAGCTCGACGCGCGCGAGGTCGATCGCGGTGGACGCGGCGTACACGCCCTGGCCCAGCTCGCGCAGCATCGCGCGCGCCTGGCGGTAGTGCGTGCGCGCCGCGTCGAGCCGGTCGTCCATCGCCAGCAGCTGCGCCAGCGCACAGCGCACGTTGCATTCGATCTGGCGCTCGCCCAGGCCGGCGGCCAGCAGCTGCTCGCACTGCGCGATCGCCTCGGGCACGGGCAGCGGCCCGTGCAGCGCGTTCATCGCCATCATCAGCCCGTTGCGCGCCACCACGCGTTCGCTGCCGGCGCGCCGCGCATGGGCGATCGACTGCGCGCCGGCCTCGTCGGCCTTCTGGTAGCGGCCGGCGATGCCGTGCACCAGCACCACGAGGCGCCACGCCGAGGCCAGTTCGGCGCTGGCGTCCAGCCGCTCCAGCACCGGGATCACGGCGTGGGCGACGCGCAGCGACTCCTCGCTCCAGTCGCCGCCGCCGTCGCCGCTGTACAGGCGCACGAACATCGCCTGCACGCGCGCGGCGCACTGCACGCGCTCGTCGCCGTGGCGGGTGGCCGCCTCCAGCGCGTCGTCGAGCGCGGCGCGCGCGCCGGCGAAGTCGCCCAGGCTCATCAGCGCCTCGGCCAGCGGCGGCAGCAGCGCGCGGCGCTCGGCGTCGTCGGCTTCCAGCGTGGCGGCGGCGCGGCGCAGCAGGCTGGCTGCGGCGTGCATGTCGCCGCGCGCGGCGGCGCGCCGGCCGGCCGAGCCCAGGCGCCGCGCCGCGTCGCGGCCCGCGGCCAGGCCCTCGGCGTCCAGCGGGCCCAGCTCGCGCAGGTAGCGGTGCGCCTGCTCCAGGTGGTAGCCGAGGATCTCCTCGAACTCGCGGCCGCGGTCGCCGTCGGCGTTGACGCGGTCGGCCCAGCGCACGAACTGCAGGTGCATCTGCGCCCGCGCCCGCTTGAGCAGGCCGTTGTAGACCGTCTCGCGCACGAGGTGGTGGTGGAAGCGGTAGACGAGGTCGCGCTCGGTGGGCTGGGCCGGGCGGATGAACTGCTTGCGCGCCAGCGCGCCCAGGTGGGTGGGCAGCGCCGCGCGCAGCGCGTCCGGCGCCAGCGACTCCACCGCCGACTGGGCGAACTCCAGCCCGATCACCGAGGCCGGCTCCACCGCTGCGCGCTCGGTGCGGTCGAGCCGGTCCAGCCGCGCTTCCAGCAGGGCCTGGATCGTGGGCGGCACGGCGATGTCCGCGCCGTCGTCGGCCAGCACCCAGCGGCCGTCGGCCTGGCGCAGCGTGCCGGCGTCCACCAGCATCGACAGCATCTGCTCGGCGTACAGCGGGTTGCCCTCGGCGGCGCGCACCACGCGGCCGACGAGCGTGTCGGGCAGCCCGGTGGCGCCCAGCAGCTGCGTCACCAGCCGCGCCGCGGCCTCGTCCGTCAGCGGCTTGAGCGCGATGCGCTGCGTGCCCGGCTGCGTGCACCACTCGGGCCGCGCCTCCACGAGGTCGTGCCGCGCCGTGGCCAGCACCAGCACCGGCACGTCGCGCGCGTGCTGCTGCACATGCTCGAGCAGGTCGAGGAAGGCCGGCTCGGCCCAGTGGATGTCGTCGACGAACACCAGCAGCGGCGCGTCGGCGGCCTGGCGCTCGACGAAGCGGCGCGCCGCCCAGTTGATCTCGTTGAGCGGGAAGGCCGCGCCGCCCAGGCCCGCCGCGCTGATCAGGCGGTCGGCCACGTCGGGCTCGCCGATCGTGTCGCGCAGGCGCGCCAGCACGGCGTCGGCGCGGTCGCTGTCGCGGATGCCCGCGGCGTCGCGCAGCATCATCAGCAGCGGCCAGAAGGTGATGCCGTCGCCGTAGGGCAGGCAGCGCCCGGCCAGCACGCGCGCGCCGGCGGCGATGCGGTCGATCACCTCGAGCACCAGGCGCGACTTGCCGAAGCCCGCGTCGGCCAGCAGCGTGACGGTGCGCACCGCGCGTTGCGTCGTCGCCTCGTGCCAGGCCTGCTGCAGCGCCGCCAGCTCGGCCTCGCGCCCGACCAGCGGCCGGTCGTGGCGCCGCACCAGGCCGTCCTGGCCGCGCACCGCCACCAGGCGCAGCGCCGGAACCTTCTGCGCCTTGCCCTTGAGCGCGAGCGGCTCCACCGGTTCCACCTCGACCGCGTCGCGCACCAGGCGCCACGTCAGTTCGCCGAGGTAGATCTCGCCCGGCGGCGCGGCCTGCTCCAGCCGCGCGGCCAGGTTCACCGCGTCGCCGGTGGCCAGCTGCTGGTCGGCCGTGGGGTCGTCGTTGGCGACCACCTCGCCGGTGTTGATGCCGGTGCGGTTGGCCAGCGCCACGCCGTAGCGGCCGCCCAGGTCGGCGTTGAGCCGCGCCAGTTCGGTGCGCATGCCGGCGGCGGCGCGCACCGCGCGCAGCGCGTCGTCCTCGTGCGCGCGCGGCAGGCCGAACACGGCCATGATCGCGTCGCCGATGTACTTCTCCACCTTGCCGCCGTGGCGCACGATCTGCGCGGCCATGGCCTCGAAGTAGCGCGCCTTCACCTCGTGCAGCGCCTCGGCGTCCAGGCGCTCGCCCAGCGCGGTGGAATCCTTCAGGTCGCAGAAGACGATGGTCACCGTCTTGCGCACCTCGCGCACCGGCAGCGCGGGC
Organism: Aquabacterium sp. T101; assembly: GCF_057219775.1. Lineage (NCBI taxonomy): Bacteria > Pseudomonadati > Pseudomonadota > Betaproteobacteria > Burkholderiales > Sphaerotilaceae > Aquabacterium > Aquabacterium sp. T101. The sequence continues at coordinate 84,350 of NZ_JBXVVZ010000004.1, read as the reverse complement.
GCGGCCGCGGCCAGCGGCGTGCCGCAGTAGCCGCAGAGCCGGAACTTGGGAGGGTTGTCTTCGCCGCAGGACGGGCACGCGACCATGCCGCGGAGTCTAGCGTTGGCCCCGCGCCCCACCGGTGTGCACGGAACTTGCTGTGGTGGTGCATGGACCCGACCGCTCCCGCACCCGCTGCCGCACCCACCCCGGCCGACTCCCCGATCCAGGCCTTCGTCAACGCCCTGCATGCGCGCTTCGCCGGCCTGGCCGACGGCCGCGTGGCCGACTACATCCCCGAGCTGGCCAAGGCCGACCCGTCGAAGTTCGGCATCGCCATCGCCACCGTGGACGGCCGCGTCTACGAGGCCGGCGACACGCGCGCGCCGTTCACCATCCAGTCGATCTCCAAGCCGCTGGTGTACGGCGTGGCGCTGGAGGACTGCGGCGCCGAGCGCGTGCGCGCCAGCATCGGGGTGGAACCCAGCGGCGACGCGTTCAACTCGATCAGCCTCGAGGCCGGCACCGGCCGCCCGCTCAACCCGATGATCAATGCCGGCGCCATCGCCACCAGCTCGCTGGTGCAGGGCGCCGACCGCGACGCCCGCCTCGCGCGCGTGGTGGGCGCGCTGTCGGCCTACGCGGGCCGGCCGCTCGCCATCGACGAGGCGGTGTTCGAGTCCGAGCGCAGCACCGGGCACCGCAACCGCGCCATCGGCCACCTGCTGCGCAACCACGGCATCCTGACCGACGACCCCGAGCCGGCGCTGGAGCTGTACTTCCGCCAGTGCTCGGTGGTGGTGGACGCGCGCGACCTCGCGCTGGTGGCCGCCACGCTGGCCAACGGCGGCGTCAACCCGGCCACCGGCCAGCGCGCGGTGGCGGCCGCGCACCTGGGCGCGATCCTCAGCGTGATGACCACCTGCGGCATGTACGACTTCGCCGGCGAGTGGGTCGCGCGCGTGGGCATGCCGGCCAAGAGCGGCGTGGGCGGCGGCATCGTGGCCGTGCTGCCGGGGCAGCTGGGCATCGGCGTGTTCTCGCCCGCGCTGGACGCGCGCGGCAACAGCGTGCGCGGGGTCAAGGTGTGCGAGGCGATCTCGGCCGAGCTGGGCCTGCACTTCCTGCAGCCGCCGCGCGTGGCCGGCGTGGCGGTGCGGGCGCGCTACGACGGCTCGCAGGTGCGCTCCAAGCGGCGCCGCTCGGGCGCGGAGGCCGCGCTGCTCGACCGCCTCGGCGCGTCGATCGTGGTGCACGAGCTGCAGGGCGACCTGCGCTTCGCCACGCTCGAGCCGGTGATCCGAGCGCTCAGCGAAGCCACGCCGCAGCCCGCCTTCGCGGTGCTCGACTTCAAGCGCGTGGCCCATGCCGACGCGGCCTCGGTGCGCCTGCTGGCGCGCCTGGTGGAGGCGTTCGGCCGGCGCGGCGCGCATCTCGTGTGCAGCCGCGTGCGCCGCGGCAGCGCGATCGACGCGCTGCCCGGCGAGCTGGACCCGCATCACGCCGGCGCGCTGGTGTTCCAGCCCCAGCTCGACCTGGCGCTGGAATGGTGCGAGCGCCGACTGATCGAGCGGCACACGCGCGAGCGGCCGGTGCAGCGCCTGGCCGCGCTGGCCGAGCATGCACTGTGCGCCGGCATGTCGGCGGCCGACGTCGCCACGCTCGACGCCCATCTGGTGCGCGAGCCCATCGAGGCCGGCACGCTGGTGTTCCGCCGCGGCGACGCGGCCGACGCGCTGTACCTGCTGCTCGGCGGCGAGGTCAGCATCGTCGTCGCGCTGCCCGACGGCTCGGTCAAGCGCCTGGCCACCCTGGGCCCGGGCATGGCCTTCGGCGAGTCGGCGCTGTTCGCCGACGGCGTGCGATCGGCCGACCTGCGCGCCGACGCGCAGGTGGACTGCGCCAGCCTCGACCGCGCGGCCTTCAGCCGCCTGGAGCGGGACCACCCCGCCGTGGCGCTGCGACTGCTGCACAACGTGCTGCGCAGCACGCATGCCACGACGGCGCGGCTGACCGCCGAGGTGGCGGCCCTGGAAGCCTGACCCTCGGGCCCCGCGGGGCCGCCCGGCGCGGGCTCAGCCCGGCCCGGCGTCCGGGCGGCGTGCGGGCGGCTCGTACCAGCGCGACTCCGGCACCACCTTGGGCTGGGCCGGGTCGTCGTAGTAGCCGGGCGACATGATCTGCACGCCGTAGCGGTTGAAGGTGTCGAGAATGGCCGCGCGCAGCGCGCTCATGGCGCGCGCGCGCTCGGCCGGGTCGGTGGCGCGCACCTGCACCACCAGCCGGTACTCGACGTAGAAGTCCGACAGCGCGGTCTGCGACACGTAGGGCGCGGGGTCGGTGGCGATGGCCGGCACCGCGCGGGCCGCCTCCTCCAGCAGCGCATGCACCTGGCGCCAGGGCGTGTCGTAGCCGATGGTCACCGACGTGTCGTGGACGAAGGCGCCCGCGCGCGCGCTGCGCGAGTGGTTCACCGTGACGTTGCCCAGCACCAGCGCATTGGGCAGCGCCACCTCGGTGCCCAGGCCGGTGCGCAGCCGCGTCACGAACAGCCCGATCTCGGTGACCGTGCCCTCGGTGTCCTGGATGCGCACGTACTCGCCGAGCGACAGCGCGCGGGTGTAGACGAGGATCACGCCGCTGGCCACCTGGCCGACGACGCCCGACGCGCCGATCGACAACATCACGCCCAGGATCACCGACAGGCCCTTGAACGCCTCCGTCTGCGCGCCCGGCAGGTAGGGGTAGGCCATGGCCAGCGCGAACAGCCACAGGCAGGTGTTGACGATGTGCCGCGTGGCCGGTGCCGTGTGCGCGTCCAGCAGCCCGAGCTTGAGCCGGCCCGAGCCGACGAGGCGGAACACCTCGGCCGACACCTGGGTCAGCACGCGCGCGGCCAGGAAGATCACCACCGCGACGAACAGCCCCGGCACCGATTGCGCCATCGCCCCCAGCCCCTGCAGCAGCAGGCCCGAGAACGCCTGGAACAGGCCCTCGCCGATCGAGCGCGTGTAGGCGAACTGGTCGAGCGCGAAGACGACGAACACGTAGACCAGCAGCAGGCTGGCGGCCCACGCCATCAGCACGGTCACCTGCGTGACCACCGAGCCGGCCAGCGGCGACATGCGCGACGCCAGGCCGGCGTCGGGCAGCCCGCGCATGCCGCGGTCCAGCCGCGCGGCGACGGCATCGCGCAGCCAGCGCGTGGCCCGCCACAGCAGCACCAGCGCCAGGCCGAGCACGAAGGCCGCGCCCAGCGCCCGCGTCAGGCCGGTCAGGTTGGCGCGGGTGTCGCGCCGCTCGCGCGCCTCGCGCCAGGCGGTCTGCAGCGAGCGCGACGCCGTGTTGGCCAGGCCCTGCGCGGTGGTGCCGCTGCCTTCGGGCACGTCGCCCGGCAGCACGGTGAACATCGGCTTGCCGTCGAGCTCGACCATCGCGCCGTCGCCCTGCACGCGCACCGAGGTCCAGCCCTCGCCCGGCCCGTCGAAGGCCCGCAGGATGCGTGCGCGCGCGCTGTCGGCGCGTTCGGCGGGCGTGTACTCGCCCTGCGCGGTGCGGAACTCCAGCACCGTGCGCGTGCCCAGCACCAGCGACGCGGGCGGCGGCGCGTCGGCCGCGACGGCCGGGGCCCACGGCAGCACCAGGGCCAGGGCCCACGCGCCCAGCAGCAGGGCCTGCAGGGCGGCCCGGCGCCAGCCTCGTCCCGGAGCTCGTGCGCGCATCGTGGAAGCGTCGCCGGTTCGGCCGGCGATCGTGCAGCAGGGGGTGGCGGCGATGCTAGCGCACCGCAGGGGCGATACTGCCGGCCCGCCATGCAGATCGACCAGCTCCGCCACCGCCTGCGCGCGCTCGGCGCCAACCCGGCGCACGAGTCGCATGTGCTGCGCCGCTGGGCCCAGGCCCGGCCGCAGACGGGCGGCCGGCGCCGCATGGAGCATTACCTGCCGCGCGCGCTGTGCGACGCGTTGCCCGCGCTGGCGCAGGAGCTCGACGCGCTGGCGCAGGTGCGCTCGGCGCACGAATCGGCCGACGGCGGGCAGCGCCTGCTGGTGGCGCTGGCCGACGGCCAGACGGTGGAGTCGGTGCTGCTGCCGGCCACCGGCAAGTCGCACGGCGTGTGCGTGTCCACGCAGGTGGGCTGCGCGGTGGGCTGCGTGTTCTGCCAGACCGGCGAGGGCGGCCTGCTGCGCCAGCTCGGCAGCGCCGAGATCGTGGCCCAGGTGGTGCTGGCGCGCGCGCGCCGCGCGGTCAACAAGGTGGTGTTCATGGGCATGGGCGAGCCCGCGCACAACCTCGACGCGGTGATGGACGCGATCGCGCTGCTCGGGGCCGAAGGCGGCATCGGCCACAAGAACCTCGTGCTGTCCACCGTGGGCGACGCGCGCCTGTTCGACCGCCTCGATGCGCTGCCCGCGGGCGCGGTGCGGCCGGCGCTGGCGCTGTCGCTGCACAGCACGCATGACGAGCGCCGCGCCGCGCTGCTGCCGCGCGCGCCGCGCCTGCCGGTGGCCGACCTGGTGCAGCGCGCCGAGGCCTACGCCCGCGCCACCGACTACCCGTTGCAGCTGCAGTGGACGCTGATCGAGGGCGTGAACGACGGCGACGACGAGCTCGACGCGCTGGTGCCGTTGCTGCGCGGGCGCCATGCGATCCTGAACATGATCCCGCTCAACGCGGTGCAGGCCTACGGCGGCCGGCGCCCGTCGGCCGAGCGCTGCACCGAGATCTTCCGCCGGCTGAACCAGTGCGGCGTGCTGACGCGGCTGCGCCAGTCGGCGGCGCAGGACGTGGACGGCGGCTGCGGCCAGCTGCGCGCGCGCGGCGCCGCGGCGGGGCAGCCGGTGCCGGTGTCAGTGCCGGTGCAGGGGCCGCGGCCGCGCGCGGCCTGACGCCGCCGCAAGGCGCTGGCGCCCGGCGCGCCGACCATCGGGAAGCTGCGCTCAGCGGCCGCGTTCGGCGCGCGCCTGCGCGAGCTGGCGGTCGAGTTCGGCCTCGGTCATGCGCTTCAGGGCGCAGAAGTTGGCCTTGCTCAGCGGCGACGACTCGAACGCGCGCAGCAGCAGCGCGCGTTCGCGCTGCGCCGGGTCGGCCGGCAGCGCGAGCGAGGGCTCGGGCGCGCGCGGCGGGCGCTGCGGCGCGCCGCCGCCGGCGCGGAAGTCCCCGCGCGGCGCACCCTGACGCAGGCCGCCGTCGCCCCGCGGCGGGCGTTCGCTGGAGCGGTCGCCAGGGCGGTGGCCCGGGGGCGGCCCGCGGCGCGCGCCGTCGCGCGGGTCGTGGCGCGGCCGGTCCTGCGGCCCCGGGCGGGGGCCGTCCTGCGTGGCGTGGCGCGGGGCCCGTCCCGGCGCGTCGAGCGGTCCGCGACGCTCGCCGTCGCGGGGCCCGCGCGCATCGGCGCGCGGGCCTTCCGGCCTCGGGGGGCGCGGCGGCCGCGGCGGGCGGTCATGCCGCGGCGGGCGAGGGGTCGCTCCGGGTGCCGCGGCATCGCCGGCGGTCGCCGCGGCGCCCTCGGCGGAAGCGCCCGCCGACGCTGCCGCGCCGTCGTGGCGCGGCGCGCCGCGGCGTTGCGCCGCGCGGCGCTCGGCGGCGATCGCATGACGGCGCGCCAGCTCTTCCACCGCGGCGGCACGATGTTCCTCGGCGATCTCGCCCGCGGGCTGGCCGTCGAGGTCGAAGCGCTGCGCGCCCTCGGCGACGAGCGCCTTCAGGTAGGCGCCGGTGGTGGTGTAGCGCGAGAAGAAGATGCCCAGCGTGCGCTTGCTGAACACGCCGGGCGCGCGCGCCTGGATGTCGGCCTGGATGCGCAGCTTGATCGGCTTGAACGGCCCGGGCCCGCCGGGCGCCACGAACAGTGCCGGGAACAGCTCGGCCAGGCGCGCACCGCAGGCCGCGGGCGACAGCTCGCCCGGCGCGGCGGCGGGCGCTTCGGCGGCCGCCGCTTGCGAGTCAGAGGCTTGCGAGTCAGAGGCTTGCGCTTCGGGGGCTTGCTCAGCCGGCAGGTCGCCAGCGGCGACGTCCGCAGCGGGCGCCGCATCGACCGGGGCGTCCGCCGCAGGCGGTGCGGCCGCAGCCTCGGTCTCGACGGACGGGGCTGCAGGCTCGGCCGGTGCGGCGGAGGACGGGTCGGTGGGCGTGCCGCCCGGGGTTTGCGCTGACATGATCGGGCGCGATTGTCGTCGAGCCGCGCCGATCCTGTAATCTCGCAGGCCCGCGCTCCGCGGCGGCCTGCCCCGCTTCCCATGTTCGGCATCACCGACTACGGCGCCTTCTGCGCCGCCATCCTGCTGTTCCTCGCGCTGCCCGGCCCGGGCACGTTCGCGCTGCTCACGTCCACCGGCAAGGGCGGCCTGCGCGCCGGCGCGGCCGCCACCTTCGGCGTGATCGCGGGCGACCAGGTGCTGCTGTGGCTGGCGGTGGCCGGCGTGGCCGCGCTGCTGGCGGCCTACCCGGCGGTGTTCAAGGCCGTGCAGTACGCGGGCGCGGCCTACCTCGCCTGGATCGGCCTGAAGCTGATGTTCTCGCGCGGCGACGGCAGCGCCTCGCCGGCCCACATCGAGCCGCGCCACTACGCGCGCCAGGCCTTCCTGATCACGCTGCTCAACCCGAAGGCCATCGTGTTCTACATGGCCTTCTTCCCGCTGTTCATCGACCCGGCCACGCACCGCGGGCTGCCCACCTTCGCGGCGATGGCCGCCACCATCGCCGCGATCACCGCCGCCTACTGCCTGACGCTGTGCGCGTTCGCCAACGCGGTGGCCGAGAAGGTGCGCGCGCACCGCACGCTGGCGCGCTGGCTCGAGCGCGCAGCGGGCGTGTTCCTGGTCGGCTTCGGCATCCGCCTCGTGAAGGACTGACGCCGTGACCAAGGTGTTCTGCGTGGCCAACCAGAAGGGCGGCGTCGGCAAGACGACGACCACCGTGAACCTGGCCGCGGGCCTGGCGCAGGTGGGGCAGCGCGTGCTGGTGGTGGATCTCGACCCGCAGGGCAACGCCACCATGGGCTCGGGCATCGACAAGCGCCAGCTGGAGCTGTCGGTCTACGACGTGCTGCTGGAATCGGCCAGCGTGGCCGAGTCGCGCCAGCGCAGCGAGAGGGGCGGCTACGACGTGCTGGGCGCCAACCGCGAGCTGGCCGGCGCCGAGGTGGAGCTGGTGGCGCTGGAGCGCCGCACCGAGCGCCTGGCCGCCGCGCTGGCCGCGGCCGCCGACGACTACGACTTCGTGCTGATCGACTGCCCGCCGTCGCTGTCGCTGCTCACGCTCAACGGCCTGTGCAGCGCGCACGGCGTGATCGTGCCGATGCAGTGCGAGTACTTCGCGCTCGAGGGCCTCACCGACCTCGTCAACACGATCAAGCAGGTGCACGCCAACCTGAACCCCAAGCTGCAGATCATCGGCCTGCTGCGCGTGATGTTCGACCCGCGCATCACCCTGCAGCAGCAGGTGAGCGACCAGCTCAAGGCGCACTTCGGCGACAAGGTGTTCGACGCCGTGATCCCGCGCAACGTGCGCCTGGCCGAGGCACCGAGCTACGGCCAGCCCGGCGTGGTGTTCGACCCGGCCTCCCGCGGTGCGCAGGCCTATGTGGCCTTCGCGCGCGAGATGGTGCAGCGCGCGGGCCGCCTGGCGGCGTGAGCGCCGGCACGCCGCAGCGGGCCCCGGGCACCGCGCCGCTGGCCGGCAACGCCGGCACGAACCCCGCGCTCGACGCGCTGCTGCTGCAGCGCGTGGAAGACGCCGGCCTCAACGCCAGCGCGCCGCCGCAGCAGCTGTGGTCCGACGGCTGGCTGGTGCGCTTCTCGCCCGGCAAGGCCAAGCGTGCGCGCTGCATCAATGCGGTGGCTGACGGCCGCCTGCCGCTGGACGACAAGCTGGCGCAGGCGCGCGCGGTGTTCGCCGCGGCGGGCCTGCCGATGGTGCTGCGCATCACGCCCTTCACCCGGCCCGCGACGCTGGACCGCGACCTGCAGGCTCGTGGCTATGCGCCGATGGACGACACGCGCGTGATGGTCGCCGCGAGCCTGGCGCGGCTGGCCGTGCCCGCGCTGCCGGACGGGCTGGCCTTCGAGCCGCTCGGCCTGGGCGCGATGGCGCAGGCGGTGGGCGCGCTGCGCGGCTCGCCGCTCGCGCAGCGCCAGGCGCATGCCGAACGGCTGGCCGCCGCGCCGGTGCCCTTCCGGGCGCTGGCGTTGCGGCGCAAGGACGACGGCGCCGTCGTGGCCTGCGGCCAGTGCGCCGTCGAGGCCGGCCTGGCCGGCCTGTACGACGTGTTCGTGGAACCGTCGGTGCGCGGCCGCGGCCTGGCCCGGGCGCTGTGCACGCGGCTGCTGGCCGACGCGCGCGAGGCCGGTGCGCAGGCGGGCTATCTGCAGGTGGAATCCGACAACGCCGCCGCGCGGGCGGTGTACGCCCGGCTCGGCTTCGTCGACGGCTACGGCTACCACTACCGCGTGCAGCCCTCAACTTCCGGGCTGGCGGGCTAGCGCGCGGGCGTCTTCGGCGCCACCGGCGGCTGCGCCGGCGGTCGCGTCGCCGCGACGCGCGGCTTGCCCGGCCCGATCTTGCCGTCGGCGCGCGCCGACAGGTAGGCGTACAGGTCCAGCACATGCGCCGGCACCTCGGCGTGCTCGTCCCAGGCCGGCATGCGCACCACGGTGCGGGCGGCGCCGCGCTCGCGGCGCATGATCTCCTCCAGCGTGGCCTCGCGCTCGCGCGCGCGGTCCTCGGCACGGCCTTCCACCGACGGCGGCACGAGGCGGTAGCTGGTGAGCACCTTGTTGGCGAAGTCGCGCGGCGTCATCGTGCGCACGCGCTCCACCAGGTTGGGCGCGAGGTCGGTGCCGGTGCCGCCGCTGCCGTGGCAGCCGAAGCACACGCTGTGGAACACGCGCCAGCCGAGGTAGGTGCCGCGGTCCACGCGACCGCCGACGACGCGGTACTCGCCGGGCGGGGGGTCGGCGGCGAAGGCCGGGACCGGCAGGAGGGCGCACGCCAGAACGACCCACAGGGCGAGGCGTTCGACAGGTTCGGCCAGAGGCAGGCGAAGTCTCATGGGCGGAGTGTGCGCCCTGGCCGGCCTGTGCCCTTGAACTGCCTCAAGACAGTAGCATCGGTGAACGCGGCCGCCGGAGGCGGCGCCGCGTCCCCGCAATCACCTGCCCGCCATGCCCTCCAAACTGCTCCTGTCGGCCCTGGGGCCGGTCACGCTGCTCATGCTCCACGGGTGCGCCACCGGGCCGGTGGTGCTCGATCCCTTCGACCGGCCCCGCAGCGCCGAGACGACCCTGCCCCCGGGGCCGTTCAAGGTGTGCGAACCCAAGGACGTCGATCGCGCGCCCTACCTGGAGTCGGGCGCTCTGCCGCTTTACCCGGTCAGGGAGGGGATGCTTGGGCGCACTGCCGAGGTGAAGCTCGTCTTCACGGTGGAACTGGACGGCAAGGTGACGCCGCGTCCGATCGACATGTCCGAAGGTGCCCAGTGGTTCCTTCAGCATGCCGCCGTGGCCACTCGCGATTGGAAGGTCCGGCCCGCGCTGAAGGACGGCAAACCGGTCCAGTCGACTTGCCAGATCCAGTTCAACTACGTTCTTCGGTAACGCGCTGCCCGTGCTGCGGGCGGTGGGTGCGACAATCGCCGCCCCATCTGCAAGGCCGGCCCCGTGGACCTCAAAGTCAAGATCGCGCTCACCGTCGAGCGCAGCGAGGAGATCGCCAACGCCACGGCCGAGCTGGACCTGGCCAGCGGCGAGATCCGGCGCGTGGAGTACACCGACTGGGACGTGGCCACCCGCGGCCAGCCCTGGGACGCCGAGGACTACGAGTTCACCAGCGGCACGCTCACCCACCAGGGCAAGGACGTCGAGTTCGGCGTCGAGCTGCACCAGACCACAGGCCAGTTCTCGGTCAACGCCAACGAGCTGCTGGAGATCAAGCTCAAGGCGGCGCAGCTGTTCGCCGGCCTGACCGGCGTGGACCTGATCGCCAACGCCCGGCCGCGCAAGGGCTGAGGCCGGGCTAGGGGCGCGGCGTCGCCTCGAGCCGGCGCTGGCTCTGCGTGAGGCCTTCGTAGCCCCAGTCGGTGCCGGGCAGCTCGTGCACGACGACGTAGCTCGCCTCTTCCAGCGCACCGTGCGGCGCGAGGTGGCGCTGCAGCACCGCGTCCGCGGCCTCGATGAAGCGCGCCTTCTGTGCGGCGGTGTTGGTGCCCGCGGTGATGCGGATCTCCAGCAGCGCCGTCGGCCGCTGCACGCGCTGGCCGCCGACCCACCACTGCGCCGCGGGCACGGCCTCGAACAGCACCGCCGTGACGGCCTCGCGCTTGCCCAGCGTGTCGACGGTGATCGCGGTCAGCGCCTCGGCCAGGCGGCGCTGCACCGGCTCCGACGGCAGCGGCGCCAGCCGCACGGTCAGCGCGGGCATGACACCGCCTGCGACGGCAGCGCCCCGCGCGCGGCGCCCGGCAGCGCCTGGCGGACGCGCCGCACGGCGGCCTGCAAGGCGCGGCCGACCGCGTCGGCGGCGTCGCCGATCGCCTGGCGGCGCAGCGCCTGGGCGTCGCGCCGCGCCTGGTCGTACAGGGCCTGGCGCTGCCCGGGGGTCAGCGTGGCGAGCGGGTTCATCGGGGTGAGGGAGGTGGGCATCAGAGGCTCCTTGTCGATGGCGTCACTCTAGGCAGCGGCCCCGCGGCCGGAAACGGCGCGCGCTTCAAAAGCGCCTTGCAGCCGCTGCAAAGCCGGGCCTCGCCCGGAGCGCCTACGATCCGGCGCATGGAAGGCCTGGCGCTCGACGACCTGAAGCTGTTCGCCCGCGTGGCGGCGCTGGGCACGCTGTCGGCGGTGGCCCGCGAGCGCGACGTGCCGGTGAGCCAGGTCTCGCGCGCGCTGGCGCGCCTGGAACGCACCTGCGGCGCGCGGCTGATCCACCGCTCGACGCACGGCCTGGCGCTCACCGCCGAGGGCGAGACCTTCCTCGACTACTGCCGCCGCATCGGCGCCACGCTCGACGAGTTGGAGGCCGACTTCGCCACCAAGGCGCGCGAGGCCAGCGGCCTGGTGCGCGTGGCGGCCAGCACCGTGATCGCGCAGTACCTGCTGCTGCCCAGCCTGGCCGGTCTGCACGAGCGCCATCCGCGCCTGCAGGTGGAGCTGGAGGTGAGCGACCGGCTGGTGGACATGGCGCGCGAGGGCATCGACATCGCGATCCGCACCGCCACCGCGCTGCCCGACACGGCCGTGGCGCGGCGCATCGGCGACCTCGGTCGCGCGTACTACGCGTCGCCGGCCTATGCCGCCGCGCACGGCCTGCCGGCGCAGCTGTCCGACCTGCGCCGGCACCGCCTGATCGCCAACACCGCGGCGCCGCACCTGAACCACTGGCCGTTCCTCGTCGATGGCCAGCCGGTCAAGCTGCCGATCGAGGGCTTCTGGCGCAGCAACGACACCGGCATCGTGGCCAACATGGTGCTCGAGGGGCTGGGCATCGGCCGCCTGTCCATGCTGGTGGCCGAGCCGATGGTGGCGGCGGGGCGCCTGGTGCGCGTTCTGCCGGAGGTGACCGACCCGCAGCCGGTGGCGATCTACGCCGTGACGGCGGCCACGCGGCAGCGCCTGCCGAAGATCCGCGCCTGCATCGACTACTGGGCCGGCTGGATCGGCCGCGGGTCCGGCGCGGCGGCGGCCGCGCCTACGCCAGCGCCGCGGCCACGCGCGCGCCGATCGACAGGCACGCGGTGAGCCCCGGCGACTCGATGCCGAACAGGTTCACCAGCCCCGGCACGCCGTGCACGGCCGGGCCGTCGATGCGGAAGTCCGCCGCCGGCTCGCCCGGGCCGACGATCTTGGGCCGGATGCCGCTGTAGGCCGGCGCCAGCGCGCCCTCGGGCAGCGCCGGCCAGTAGCGGCGGATGTCGGCGGCAAAGCCCTCGGCGCGCGACGCGTCCACCGCGTAGTCGGCCGCGGCGTCGCCGGGCTGCCAGCCCGAGGGCAGCCAGTCCACGTCGGGCCCGAAGCGGCCCTGGCCGCCGAGGTCGAGCGTGAAGTGGATGCCCAGGCCGGCGCGGTTGTGCATCGGGTACACGAGGCGCGAGAACGGCGCGCGCCCGGCGAGCGCGAAGTAGCGGCCGCGGCAGCCGCGCGGAACCGGCACATGGCGCGCGTCCAGCCCGTCGATGGCCGCGGCGAGCGCGCACGCGTGCAGCCCCGCGGCATTGACCAGCAGCCGGGCGCCGATGCGCGTCGGCTCGGCGCCGCCCACCGCGATGTCGAAGCCGCCGGGCACCACCGCCACGCGCTGCACCGGGCTGTGGAAGGCGAACATCGCGCCCGCGTCCTCGGCGTCGCCCTGCAGCGACAGCATCAGGCCGTGGCTGTCGACGATGCCGGTGGCCGGCGAGTGCAGCGCCGCCACGCAGCGCAGCGCCGGCTCCATCGCGCGCGCGGCGGCGGCGTCGATCAGCACCGCGTCGTCCACGCCGTTGGCCCGCGCCTGCGCCTGCAGCGCCTGCAGCGCGGGCAGTTCGGCGTCGTTCACCGCCACCACCAGCTTGCCGCAGCGGCGGTGCGCGATGCCGCGTTCGGCGCAGTGGGCATACAGCGCCTGCCGGCCCTGCACGCACAGCGCGGCCTTGAGCGAGCCCGGCGCGTAGTACAGGCCGGCGTGGATCACCTCGCTGTTGCGTGCGCTGGTGACGGTGCCGATGCCCTCGGCGCGCTCCAGCACCACCACCTCGTGCCCGGCGCGGGCCAGCGCGCGCGCCGCGGCCAGGCCCACCACGCCCGCGCCGACGACCACCGCGTCGACGCGGTCGGTCATGGGGGGCTCAGGCCTCGAGGCCTGAGCCCTCGTCGCAGCCCAGGTGCAGGTTCATGCACTGCACCGCCGCGCCGCTGGCGCCCTTGCCCAGGTTGTCCACGCGCGCGATCAGAACCGCCTGCTGCGCGTCGGCGAAGACGAAGATGTCGATGCGGTTGCTGCCGTTGCTGCCCTGCACGTCGAAGAAGTTCGGCTCGGCCAGCGACGGGTCGCCCGCGGACATCACGCGCACGAAGCGCTCGCCCTCATAGTGCTTCTGGTAGGCGCGCACCAGCGTGGCGCCGTCGGTGCCGGGCGCCAGCTGCGAGAAGTGCAGCGGCACGCTGACCGCCAGCCCCTTGAGGAAGGGCCCCACGATGGGCATGAACACCGGCTTGGTGGTCAGGCGCGCGTAGGCCATCATCTCCGGCACGTGCTTGTGCGCGAGCTTCAGGCCGTAGGGGCGCGGCGCGTCGAGCTGCGGGCTGCGGCCGGCGGCCTCGTACTCCTCGATCATCTTCTTGCCGCCGCCCGAATAGCCGGTGATCGACGTGGCCGTCACCGGCAGCAGCGCGGGGGCAATGCCCGCGTCCACCAGCGGGCGCATCAGCGCGATGAAGGCGGTGCTGTGGCAGCCGGGGTTGGCGATGCGCTTGGCGCGGCGCAGCGCGTCGCGCTGGCCCGGGGCCAGCTCGGGCAGGCCGAACACCCAGCCCGGCGCCACGCGGTGCGCGGTGCTGGCGTCGATGACGCAAGTGGCAGGGTTGGTCACCAGCGCCACCGCCTCGCGCGCCGCCGCGTCGGGCAGGCACAGGAAGGCCACGTCGGCGGCGTTGAGCAGGCGCGCGCGCTCGGCCGTGTCCTTGCGTCGCTCGGGGTCGATGCGCAGCAGCTCCACGTCGCTGCGCGCCGCCAGGTACTCGTGGATGCGCAGCCCGGTGGTGCCCTCCTGGCCGTCGACGAAGATCGCGTGCTTCCTGCTCATGCGGCTAGGATAAGTCAATGCGCATGTCCGAGCGAATCCTGCTGCTGCCGGGCTGGCTCGATTCCGGCCCCGACCACTGGCAGAGCCGCTGGGAGGCGCTGCACGGCGACACGCGCGTGGTGCAGAGCGACTGGCTGTGGCCGCGCCGCGGCGACTGGCTGGCGCGGCTGGAGGAGGTGCTGCTCGAGTCCGACACGCCCGCGCTGCTGGTGGCGCACAGCCTGGGCTGCCAGCTCGTGGCCGCCTGGGCCGCGCACTCGCGGCACACCGCGCGCGTGCGCGGCGCGCTGCTGGTGGCGCCGCCCGACATCGAGCGCGAGGACATGCCACCCAACCTGCTGCCCTGGCGCCCCATCGTGCGCCAGCGCCTGCCGTTCGCCGCCATCGCGGTGACCAGCCGCGACGACCCCTACGGCGCCCCCGCGCGCACCGCGCAGATGGCCGCCGACTGGGGCGCAGAGGTGGTGGACATCGGCAACGCCGGCCACATCAACGGCGAGTCGGGGCTGGGCGACTGGGCCGAGGGGCGGGCGCTGCTGGAGCGGCTGCTGGCGTGCTGAGGATCAGTTCCCCGCAAGCTGCCGGATCGCCGTGCCCCAGTCCTCCACATGGTGCGACGCCACGATGCGGCCGTCGCGCACGGTGTGGATGTCGATCGACATGATGTTGAACGCCTTGCCGCCGGCGGGCACGCCGAAGAAGGGGCCCTGGGGTGTGCCGCGTGCCTCGCCGCGCACCACCACGCGGTCGCCGGCCACGAGCACCTCCTTGATTTCCCAGCTCAGGTCGGGGATCAGCTTGCCGAAGCCGGCGAACAGCGCCAGCACGTCGGCGCGCGCCTTGAAGGTCTGCTCGCCGGAGTAGGACTTCCAGTCCGGCGCGAGGCTGGCGTTGGCCAGCGCGGCCAGGTCCTTGGTGGCGGGGCGGTTGAGCATCTCGTAGAACGGCGCGACGACGCGGCGCGCGGCCTCGGGCGTCAGCGGCTGCTGGGCCCACGAAGGCGCGGCCGTGGCGGCCAGCAGCGCGGCGGCAGCCAGCGTGCGCAGGGTGCCGCGGCGGCGTGCGGTGGGGGTGAGGGTCGTGTCGATGTGGGACATGGTCTTCTCCAATGCGATGCGCGACATGCGCTGGGCCGCACTGTGCGGCGCAGCGAAGACGGCGCCTTGTGCCGGCCGGACGGCGCGTGGTAGTTTCCGGACATGGCTGTCCGCAATGCCACGTCGATCGCCCAGGTGCGCTGGCAGCCTGGCGGCGCCTACGCGCTGGCGGTGCAGGCGTTCACCATCGCGCGGCTGCGCGGCAAGGCTTCGCGCGAGCACTTCGAGAGCCCGCAGCGGGTGCATTTCTACGTGCTCACCGGCGTCACGCGCGGGCGCACGCGCCACGAGATCGACTTCCGCCCCATCGACGCCGGGCCGGGCAGCTGGATGCTGCTGCGCCCGGGGCAGATCCAGCGCTTCGACTTCTCGCGCGACTGGGACGGCTGGATGATCGTGTTCCGCCCGGACCTGCTGCCGCCCGCGCCGGCTACCGTGCGTGGCCGCGCCGGTGCCCAGGCGCCGGTCGCGGGCACCGGCGCGCTGGAGCCGCTGCTCGCCAGCCTGGCCACCGCGCAGCGCCTGCCGCCGCCGGTGCACGCGCGCTGCGCCGCCGCGGCGCGCCGCATTGCCGACGATGCACGCCGCCACGGCGCCGCGGTGGACGCCTGCAACGCGCTGCTGCGCCACGAACTGGGCGAGCTGCTGGCGCGCGTGGCCCTGGCTGCGCCGGTGCCTGCGCCCGACAACGCTGACGTCCCCGTTCGCGCCATCGCTCGCATCGCAGCGCCGGTCGGCGCGCGGATGGCGCGGCTGCGCGCGCTGGTGCAGTCGCAGCCGGCGCAGCGCCACACCGCCGACACGCTGGCCGCCGCGCTGGCTTGCAGCACCAAGACGCTTGGCCGCATGGTGCGCGACGCCACCGGCCTGTCGCTGAAGGCCTGGCTTGACGAGCAGGCGGTGCTGGAGGCGCAGCGCCTGCTGGTGCACGGCGACGAGCCGGTCAAGCGCGTGGCCGACCGGCTGGGCTTTGCCGACGCCGGCAACTTCGTCAAGTTCTTCAGCCGCGTGGCCGGCAGCACGCCGGCCGCGTTCCGCGCGGCGCAGCGGCGCCCCTAGTCGGGCCACGCGGTACCGCCTCGAACGCGGCGACAATCCGCCTCCATGGCGACCAAGAAACCCAAGGGCCTCGGCCTCGGCCTGGAGGCGCTGCTCGGCCCCAAGGTCAGCGACGCGCCGCCGCCCGCGCGCGAGGCGGGCGCACCCACCACGCTCAAGCTCACCCAGCTGCAGCCCGGCAAGT
Source organism: Aquabacterium sp. T101 (assembly GCF_057219775.1). Taxonomy (NCBI): domain Bacteria; kingdom Pseudomonadati; phylum Pseudomonadota; class Betaproteobacteria; order Burkholderiales; family Sphaerotilaceae; genus Aquabacterium; species Aquabacterium sp. T101. The sequence continues at coordinate 68,260 of NZ_JBXVVZ010000004.1, read as the reverse complement.
ACCAGCCGCGCACGCGCATGGACGAGGGCTCGCTCTACGAGCTGGCCGAGAGCATCAAGAGCCAGGGCGTGATGCAGCCGGTGCTGGTGCGGCCGCTGGGCGCGGCCACCGGCCCCGGCGCGCGCTTCGAGATCATCGCCGGCGAGCGCCGCTTCCGCGCCGCGCGCCTGGCCGGGCTGGACGAGGTGCCGGTGCTGGTGAAGGCGGTGCCCGACGAGGCCGCCGCGGTGATGGCGCTGATCGAGAACATCCAGCGCGAGGACCTGAACCCGCTGGAAGAAGCGCAGGGCCTGAAGCGCCTGGTCGACGAGTTCAAGCTCACGCACGACCAGGCCGCGCAGGCGGTGGGCCGCTCGCGCAGCGCGGCGTCGAACCTGCTGCGCCTGCTGAACCTCGCCGCGCCGGTGCAGCAGATGCTGATGGCCGGCGACCTGGAGATGGGCCACGCCCGCGCGCTGCTGATGCTGGAGCCGGCGCAGCAGATCCTGGCCGCCAACGAGGTGGCCGCGCGCAAGCTGTCGGTGCGCGACACCGAGAAGCTGGCCGCTCAGCGCGCCGCGCCGGCGGCCGCACGCGGCGGCAAGGGCGCCGCGGCCAAGCCGGCCAAGTCGCGCGACATCGTGCGGCTGGAAGAGGCGCTGGCCGACAAGCTGGCCGCCGCGGTGCAGATCCGCGTGCTGCGCAAGACGCGCCGCGGCGAGCAGGGCGAGATCGCGATCTCGTTCGACTCGCTCGACGAGCTGGGCAGCCTGCTCGACCGGCTGGGCGTCGGCGAGCGCTGACCGCGCCGCGTCACCACCCGTCATCGCCCCCCACGAGGCCCGCCATGCCGCTGATCACCGTGCGCATCGCGCGCCGTCCCGAGCCCACCACGGCCGAACAGAAGGCGCAGCTGATCGCCGGCCTGACCGACGTGGTCGAGCGCGTGCTCGACAAGCGCCGCGACAGCGTCACCGTGATCATCGACGAGGTCGACCCCGACAACTGGGGCGAGGGCGGCGAGCCGGTGACGGCACGGCGCGCGCGACGCAAGTAGGCGCTCGCGGCCACGCGCCCGCGCAGGCCCCGGCGAGGCCTCGCCGGCACCTGTAACGGTAACGATCGCGCGCGGCGCGGGTGTGGCGCGGCCCCCATGTCGCGGGGCTGGCAGGCGCACGGGCCGCTCCTACACTGGCTTCGCAACAACTCGTCACAACTGCCGCCGTGGACCGTCGTCGCCTTGCCTTTGCGTCCCTGCCGAGCCGCCTGCTGCTGGCCGCCGGGCTGGCGCTGGGCTGCGCGGTCGCGGCCGCCGCGGGGGCGTCGGGGGCTTCCAGCGGCCCGGTCGTCAAGCACGGCCCCGGCAAGGCGCTGCAGGTGATCACGCCCGACGAGGACGTCGACGCACTGATGGGCGACCTGCTGTTCCACGCCGACCTGATGACCTCGCTGGACGCGATGTGCCCGGCCGCGCGCGCCGCGCGTCGCGACTGGCAGGCGGTGGTGCGCGAGCTGCCGCCGCAGGCGCGCACGACCGAGCTGCGGCAGCTGTCGCGCAAGCTGTCGGCCGACGCCGGCCAGGCCATGGTGCGCGGCAGCGGTGGCTGCACCACGCGCGAGTTCGCGCAGGCCTACGCCGAGACGCGGCGCGAGTTCGAGCAGCTGCTCGAACAGTGGGCGCGCCTGAGCATCTGAGGCGGCGCGCGCCGGCGGCCTAGCTGCGCAGCGGTACCAGCGCCTCGCGCAGCACGCGGGCGTAGTTGCCCACCGCCACCTTCTCCACCGTGGCCGAGTCCAGGCCCTGGTCGCGCATGTGCTCCACCACCGAGCGCAGGTGGCTGTAGCGGTCCACGGTCCAGTTGGGGCCGAGGCCCTCGATGTCGGTGCCGATGCCCACATGGTCGGCGCCCAGCAGGCTCACCAGCCGCGCCAGCTCGCGCGCGTAGGCACGCCGGTCGCCCGCGGCCACGGCCCAGGGCGGCCCGGGCCGGTTCAGCCCCAGCGCCCACAGGCCGATCACGCCGCCGGCGGCGGCGATGCGCTTCGCATGCGCGAGCGACAGTCGGCGCTTGAGGAAGCCGTAGGGGTCGCGCCAGTCGCCGCCGTCGCCGTCGACGAAGCCGTGCGACCACACCATCGGCCGCTTGCTCGCGGCCAGGGCCTGGTCCACCCCGTCGCCGGTGCAGTGCGACAGGTCCACCAGCACGCCCTGCGCATTGCAGGCGGCCACCAGCTCGCGGCCCATGGCCGACAGCCCGCCGTGCACCGGGGCCACGGTCTGGAAGTCGCCCACCGGCGTGCGGATGTAGTGCACCAGCTGCAGCTGGCGCAGCCCCTGGCCCACCGCGCCGGCCAGTCGCGACACGTCGCCTTCGAGGAAGTCCGCGCCCTCGCTGGACAGCACCACGCGCGGCCCGCCGCCGGCCAGCGCCGCGTCCACGTCGGCGGGCGCCTGCACGATGTCGATGCGCTGGCGCGCGAGGTAGCCGCGCATGGCCTGCAGGCGGCGCGCGAAGTAGTCCGCCAGTTCGCCCGGCGCGGGCACCCGCGCCTGCTCGACGCCGCTGCCGGTGGCGCGCAGCCACGGGCCGTCGGCGACGAGCTTCCAGCCCACCAGGGCCACGCGCGCATCGCGCAGTTCGTCGCCGAAGCCCGACGCGTCGAGGTCGCGCCGCGTGATCAGGCCGAAGTGCGAATGCATGTCGCCCAGCAGCGGTGCCGGGGCCGGCTGCGCGTGCGCCGGGGCGGCCAGGGGGCCGGCCGCGCCCGCCACGGCCGCCGCGCCGGCCGTGGCCAGCCAGTGACGGCGCGACCAGCCGCGCTGCATGCTCAGTAGGTGGCGCGGCCGCCCGACAGGTCGAGCACCGAGCCGGTGGTGAAGGAGCAGTCCTCGCTGGCCAGCCACGCGATCGCGGCGGCGATCTCGCGCGGCTCGACGAAGCGGCCCATGGGGATCTTGCCCAGCATGTAGTCGATGTGCTGCTGCGTCATCTGGTCGAAGATGGCGGTGCGTGCCGCCGCCGGCGATACCGCGTTGACGACGATGCCCTTGGTGGCCACTTCCTTGGCCAGCGACTTGGTCAGCGCGATCAGGCCCGCCTTGCTGGCGCTGTAGTGGCTGGCGTTGGGGTTGCCTTCCTTGCCGGCCACCGAGGCCACGTTGACGATGCGGCCGTAGCCCTGGCTCAGCATCGCCGGCACCACGGCGCGGCAGGTGAGGTAGGGCGCCACCAGGTTCACGTCCACGGTGCGGCGCCACACGTCGGGCGCCAGCTCCCAGGTGGGGCCGTTGCCGCCGGTGATGCCGGCGTTGTTCACCAGGATGTCGATGCGGCCGTGCGCGGCCAGCACCGCCTGCGCGGCCTGGCCCACCACCGCCTCGTCGGTGAGCTCCACGCGCGCCGTCGTGGCCGCGGCGCCGAGCTTGGCGCGCGCCTTGGCCAGCAGCGCCTCGTCGATGTCCCACAGCACCACCTTGGCACCGGAGGCGACGAAGCGCTCGGCCACGGCCAGGCCGATGCCCTGCGCGCCGCCGGTGACGATGGCGATGCGGCCGGCGAGGTCGATCTGGTTCATGCGTCGAGTCCTTTCAGGGTGGCCGCGGCGTCCGGGCGCGCGCGGCAGTCGTCGATGTACTGGCGGATGATGTCCTCGAAGGACGTGTCGCCGCCCAGGCCGAGCGCGCGCGCCCGCGCCGCGCTGGCGCCCTTGGGCCAGTTGGCCACGATGCCGGCAATGCGCTCGTCGCGGCGGAACACCACGTGCCGGCGCACCTTCGGGCCGGCCACCTTCTCCAGCGCGTCGAGCATCTGCTGCACGGTGACGTTGAGCGCCGGCAGGTTCAGCGCCAGGCGGCCGCGCAGCTCGTCGCGGCCGGCCTCGTAGATGCGCACCAGCGCGTCGATCGTGCGCGCCGGCGACGACACCGGGTGCGACACCGACGCGTCCACCGGGCAGACCGCCTCCACGCCGGCCAGCGGCTCGCGGATCACGCCGCTGAAGAACGACGACGCGGCGGCGTTGGGCTTGCCCGGGCGCACGGTCACGGTCATCAGGCGCGCGGCGCGGCCGTCGATGAAGCCCTTGCGCGTCATGTCGGCGATGAGCTGCTCGCACATCAGCTTCTGCGTGCCGTAGGACGTCTGCGGCGCGGGCAGCGTGTCGTCGGCCACCACGGCCGGCATCGGCAGGCCCGGGTCCGGGCCGAACACCGCCACCGAGCTGGAGAACACCAGCCGCGGCACGTTGCCGGCGGCGCGCAGCGCGTCGAGCAGCGCGCGGGTGGAGTCCAGGTTGGAGCGCATGCCGAGGTCGAAGTCCAGCTCGCACTCGCCGCTGACGGCCGACGCGAGGTGGAACACGCCGTCGAATCGCTCGCCGGCGAAGCCGGCGCACTGCTCCAGCAGGGGCCCGGTGAGCGCGCGCACGCCGGGGGCGGCCAGCAGGTCGGGCGGCGGCGCGAACTGGTCGGCCAGCACCATCTCGCGGATCGGCGTGCCGCCGAGGTGGCCGCGCGCGAGCAGCGTGCGCGCCAGGCGCGCGCCGATGAAGCCGGCGCCGCCGGTGATCAGCAGTCTCATCGTGATGTCGTCCGGTAGGGTTGGAACCAGCCCAGGCCGCGCGTGGTGCCGCCGGGGCCCGCGTCGCGCGGGCGGTACTCGCAGCCGACGAAGCCCTCCCAGCCCAGGCGGTCGATCAGCGCGAACAGGTACGGGTGGTGCAGTTCGCCGACGTCGGGCTCGTGGCGCTCGGGCACGCCGGCGATCTGGAAGTGGCCGACGTTGCCGCCGGGCAGCCAGCGCTCGATCTTGCGGGCGAGATCGCCCTCGACGATCTGGCAGTGGTACAGGTCCATCTGCACCTTGAGGTTGGGCGCGCCGACCAGGCCGACGATCTCGTGCGCGTGGTCCTGGCGGTTGAGGAAGAAGCGCGGGATGTCGCGCGTGTTGATCGGCTCGATCAGGAAGGTGTGCTCGCGCGACTGCGCCGCCGCCCACGCCAGGTTGGCCACGTAGGTGGCCTGCAGCGCGGCGCGGTCGGCGCCCTCGGGCGCCAGGCCGGCCATCAGGTGGATGCGCGGGCAGCCCAGCGCCCGCGCGTACTCGAGCGCGCGCTCGACGCCGCGGCGGAACTCGGCCTCGCGCCCGGGCAGGCAGGCCAGGCCGCGCTCACCGGCGGCCCAGTCGCCCGGCGGCGAGTTGAACAGCACCTGCTGCAGGCCGTGCGCGCCCAGCCGCGCCGCCAGCTCGGCGGCCGGGTGCTCGTAGGGGAAGAGGTATTCCACCGCGCCGAAGCCGTCGGCGGCGGCCGCGGCGAAGCGGTCGAGGAAGGCATGCTCGTTGTAGAGCATCGACAGGTTGGCGGCGAAGCGGGGCATCGGCGGCGGCTCCGGGACGGGGTGCGGGCTAGCGCTTCGGGATGCGCGACGGCTTGATCACGCCGCTGGCGATCAGCCGGCGCTCGCCGTTGAGATGGTGCTCGATGGCGGCGGCGCGTGCGGCCTTGGGGTCGCGCGCGGCCACCGCGGTGACGATGGCGCGGTGCTCGCGCCGCACCTGCGCCATGAAGTCGGCGCGCTTGGACTCGTGGCCCTTGGTCACCGTCATCGCGTCGCGCAGGTAGGCCTCCAGGATGCCCAGCAGGCGCAGGAACTGCGGGTTGCCGGTGGCCTCGCCGATGGCGCGGTGGAAGGCCAGGTCCTGCTCGACGCCGAGCTCGCCGCGTTCGGTGGCCTCGTCGATGGCGGCCAGTGCGCGCTTCAGGCCCGCGAGCTGGCTGCGCGTGGCGCGCACCGCGGCCAGCGCGGCCATCTCGCCTTCCATCACGCGGCGCAGCTCCACCATCTGCACCACCGCGTCCATCGACTCCAGCACCTTGGGGTCGAAGGCCAGTGCGCGGTGCGCGGGCGGCTCGGTGACGTAGACGCCCGAGCCCTGCCGCGAGCGCACCAGGCCCTGCGACTTGAGCTGGTGCACCGCCTCGCGCACCACGGTGCGCGACACGCCGTGCACCTCGGCCAGCTTCTGCTCGGTGGGCAGGCGGTCGCCGGGCTTGAGCTCGCCGCCGTCGATCTGCGCCTCGATGCGGGCGGCCAGGCGGTCGGACAGCCGGCTCGATTCGAGCCGCTGCACCGGCTTGCCAAGGGTTTGCCCGGGGGCGTGGGAAAGCGCGATTGACATGGTGATAAGGTCATCATACAACTTGCGTCCGCGCCGAGGCAACCGCTCCGGCACCCTAATCCGACCGACCGACGAGACCGACCCCACGATGGCCAGCGTCAGCATCCGCAACGTGATCAAGCGCTTCGGCGACACCGCCGTGCTCCATGGCGTGTCGATCGAGATTCCCGACGGCTCGTTCACGGTGCTGGTGGGTCCGTCGGGCTGCGGCAAGAGCACGCTGCTGCGCATGGTGGCCGGCCTGGAGAACATCAGCGGCGGCGAGGTCGCCATCAGCGACAAGGTGGTCAACCAGGTGCCGCCGAAGGAACGCGACATCGCGATGGTGTTCCAGAACTACGCGCTGTACCCGCACATGACCGTGCGCGACAACATGGCGTTCTCGCTCACGCTGGCCAAGAAGGACAAGGCCTACATCGACGACCGCGTCGGCAAGGCCGCCGCCATCCTGGGCCTGGCGCCGCTGCTCGAGCGCTTTCCGCGCCAGCTCTCCGGCGGCCAGCGCCAGCGCGTGGCCATGGGCCGCGCCATCGTGCGCGACCCGCAGGTGTTCCTGTTCGACGAGCCGCTGTCCAACCTGGACGCCAAGCTGCGCGTGGCGATGCGCTCCGAGATCAAGGAGCTGCACCAGCGCCTGCGCACCACCTCCATCTACGTCACGCACGACCAGATCGAGGCCATGACCATGGCCGACCAGATCGTCGTCATGCACGACGGCCGCGTCGAGCAGATCGGCTCGCCGCTGGAGCTGTACGACCGCCCGGCCAACCGCTTCGTGGCCGGCTTCATCGGCTCGCCGGCGATGAACTTCATCGAGGGCACCCAGAAGGACGGCGCCGTGGTCGCGGCCAACGGCGCGCGCCTGCCGCTGGTGGGCGCGCAGGCGGCCAACGACGGCCGCAGCGTCGTCTACGGCATCCGCCCCGAGCACCTCGACCTGGCCGGCACCGGCGAGACCGCCGGCTTCGAGGCCGAGGTCGTGGTGGTGGAACCCACCGGCAGCGAGACCCAGCTCGTGGCGCGCCTCGGCACGCAGGAGCTCATCGGCGTGTTCCGCGAACGGCACGCCTTCACCCCTGGCCAGCGCATCCGGCTCGTGCCGCGTGCACCGGTCGCGCATCTTTTCGACGCCACCAGCGGCCAGCGGATCTGACCGCCCCAACCCCAAGAGGAGACAAGCCCATGTTCCAGAACAAGCTCAATCGCCGCCATGTGCTGAAGACGGGCGCCGTCGTCGCCGGTGCGGGCACCGCCAACCTGATGCTCTGGGCCAACGCCTGGGCCCAGGCCTCGCCGTTCAAGCCCGAGAAGGGCGCGGCGATCACGCTGCTGCGCTGGAAGCGCTTCGTGCAGGCCGAGGAGGACGCCTTCATGGCACTGTGCGCGGCCTTCACCAAGGCCACCGGCGTGGACGTGAAGGTGATCAACGAGTCGCTCGACGACGTGCAGCCCAAGGCCAGCGTCGCGGCCAACACCAACCAGGGCCCGGACATGTTCTGGGGCCTGTACTCGCTGCCGCACCTGTTCCCCAGCAAGTGCGTCGACGTCACCGACGTGGCGGGCTACCTGGGCAAGAAGTACGGCGGCTGGGTCTCCACCGCCGAAACCTACGGCAAGGGCCCCGGCGGCAAGTGGATCGCCATCCCCGTGGCCTACAACGGCAACGTCATCAACTACCGCCAGAGCATGATCGAGAAGGCCGGCTTCAAGGAGGTGCCCAAGGACACCGCCGGCTTCCTGGAGCTGATGAAGGGCCTGAAGGAGAAGTCGGTGCCGGGCGGCTTCGCGCTCGGCCGCGCCTCGGGCGACGGCAATGCCTGGGTGCACTGGGCGCTGTGGTCGCAGGGCGCCAACCTGGTCGATGCCAAGGACAAGGTCATCATCAACTCGCCCGAGACGGTCAAGGCGCTGGAGTACTGCAAGGCGCTGTCCGACACCTTCGTGGCCGGCACCGCGAGCTGGAACGACGCCTTCAATAACAAGGCGTTCCTGGAGAGCCAGGTCTCGCTGACCAACAACGGCGTGTCCATCTATGCCGCCGCCAAGGCCGCCGCCGCCAAGGGCGACGCCAAGGCCAAGGAGGTGATGGACGACATGAACCACTCGCTGTGGCCGGTGGGTCCGGTCGGCAAGCCGACCGAGTTCCACATCGCCTACCCGCTGATGATCATGAAGTACTCGAAGGTGCCCAACGCCTGCAAGGCCTTCATGAGCTTCATGCTCGAGGCCGAGAACTACGACAAGTGGCTGCAGGACGCCGTGGCCTACCTGACGCACCCGCTCAACGCCTACGACGCCAACCCCGTCTGGCGGACCGACCCGAAGCTGTCGATGCTCAAGGACGCCAGCCGCCGCACGCTGACCGCGGGCGGCCTGGGCTCGGTGGGCGAGAAGGCGGCCGCGGCGCTGGCCGACTTCGTGATGCTGGACATGGTGGCGTCGGTGTGCACCGGGCGCGCGTCGATCAAGGACGCGATCTCGGTGGCCGAGCGCCAGGCCCGGCGCATCTACCGCTGATCCGCAGGACAGGAGCGCCGCCGCGTGAACACGCTCTGGAACAACAAGAACTTCGTCGGGCTGCTGTTCATGCTGCCCGCGGCGGCCTTCCTGATCCTGTTCCTGGTGTACCCGCTCGGGCTGGGCATCTGGCTGTCCTTCACGGACGCCAAGATCGGCCAGCCCGGGCAGTTCGTCGGGCTCGAGAACTACGAATGGATCATCGGCGACAGCAAGTTCCAGACGGCGGTGTTCTTCACCCTCTTCTACACCTTCGTCGCCAGCGTGCTCAAGTTCGCCATCGGCCTGTACCTGGCGATCCTGCTCAACGAGAAGCTGCCGTTCAAGGCCATCATCCGCGCGCTGGTGCTGATCCCCTTCATCGTGCCGACCGTGCTGTCGGCGATCGCGTTCTGGTGGATCTTCGACCCGCAGTTCTCCGTCATCTCCTGGACGCTGAAGAAGGCCGGGCTGATCACCGAGAACATCAACTTCCTGGGCGACGTGTGGAACTCGCGCTTCTCGGTCATCTTCGCCAACGTCTGGCGCGGCGTGCCCTTCATCGCGATCTCGCTGCTGGCCGGGCTGCAGACGGTGCCGCCCTCGCTGTACGAGGCCGCCACGCTCGACGGCGCCACGCGCTGGCAGATGTTCCGACGCATCACCTACCCGCTGCTCACGCCGATCATCGCGGTGGTGATGACCTTCTCGGTGCTGTTCACCTTCACCGACTTCCAGCTGATCAAGGTGCTGACCAACGGCGGCCCGGCCGGCGCCACCGAGCTGATGGCCACCATGTCCTACAACACCGCTATCCTGGGCGGGCGCATCGGCGAGGGCTCGGCGATCTCCACCGCCATGGTGCCCTTCCTGCTGGCCGCCATCATGGTGAGCTGGTTCGGCCTGCAACGCCGCAAGTGGCAGAGCGGAGAGAACAATGAGTAGCAGCGCCCAAGCCGCGCGCCCGTCCGACGACTCGGAGGGCATGAGCTACCTGTCCACGCTGCCGCAGCGCGTGGTCCGGGTCTACATCCCCCTGCTGCTGATCGTCTTCGTCCTCCTGTTCCCGTTCTACTGGATGACGATGACGGCGATCAAGCCGAAGGAGCACCTGCTCGACCTGGACGCGCACAACCCGTTCTACACGCTGCAGCCGACCTTCGAGCACATCTACGACCTGCTGTTCAAGACCGACTACCCGCAGTGGCTGTGGAACACGATGTTCATCGCGGTGTCGGCCACGATCCTGTCGCTGATCGCCAGCGTGTTCGCGGCCTATGCCATCACCCGCATCCGCTACCGCGGCTCGCAGTGGGTGGGCGGCGCGATCTTCCTGGCTTACCTGGTGCCGCCTTCCATCCTGTTCATCCCGCTGTCCACGGTGGTGTTCCAGTACGGCCTGTTCGACACGCCCTTCGCGCTGATCCTCACCTACCCGACGATCCTGATCCCGTTCTCCACCTGGCTGCTGATGGGCTACTTCAAGACCATCCCCTACGAGCTGGAGGAGTGCGCGCTGATGGACGGCGCCAGCCGCTGGCAGATCCTCACCAAGATCGTGCTGCCGCTGGCGGTGCCGGGGCTGATCTCGGCGTCGATCTTCTGCCTCACGCTGTGCTGGAACGAGTTCATCTACGCGCTGACCTTCATCAACAGCACCGAGAAGAAGACCGTGCCGGTGGCGATCCTGTCGGCCTTCACCGACGGCGACCAGTACCGCTGGGGCTCGCTGATGGCCGGCGCGCTGGTCGGCTCGCTGCCGCTGGTGATCCTGTACGCCTTCTTCGTCGAGCACTACGTCAGCGCGATGACCGGCGCGGTCAAGGAGTAGCGCCGTGAAGGTCGGTTTCGTGGGCCTGGGCGCGATGGGCGTCCCGATGGCCGTCAATCTGGTCAAGGCCGGCCACGCGGTGCGCGGCTTCGACGTGCGCGCCGGTGCCGCCGACGCGCTGGTGGCCGCCGGCGGCCAGGCTGCGGCGAGCGCCGCCGACGCCGCGCGCGACGCCGAGCTGCTGTGGCTGATGGTGGTGTCCGGCGAGCAGGCCGAGGCGGTGCTGTTCGAGCATGGCGCGGCCGCCGCGCTGCCGCGCGGCGCCATCGTCGGCATGGGCTGCACGCAGGCGCCGGCGCATGCCGCGCGCACCGCGGCGAAGCTGGCGGCGATGGGGCTGGCCGTGCTGGACGCGCCGGTGTCCGGCGGCACCAAGGGCGCCAACGCCGCGGCGCTGACGATCATGTGCTCCGGCGCGGCCGACGTGCTGGAGCGCGCGCGCCCGGTGCTGGGCGCCATGGGCTCGCGCGTCTTCGACTGCGGTCGCGACGCCGGCATGGGCTCCACCGCGAAGATGATCAACCAGCTGCTGTGCGGCGTGCACATCGCCGCCGCCGCCGAGGCCATGCACGTGGCCGAGCGCGCCGGCGTGTCCACCGCCACGATGCACGAGATCATCAGCGTCAGCGCCGGCAACTCCTGGATGTGGGGCGACCGCGGCCCGCGCATGATGCAGGACGACCCGGCCGTCACCAGCGCGGTGGACATCTTCGTCAAGGACCTCGGCATCGTGCTCGGCGAGGGCCGCGCACTCAAGGCCGGGCTGCCGCTGTCGGCCGCGGCGATGCAGATGTTCCTCGCCGCCAGCGGCCTGGGCCACGGCGCCGCCGACGACAGCCAGGTCATCCGCGCCTACCGGGCGCTCAACGGCGCCGGAGCACGCAACAAGTGAGCATCGACAAGCGCCCCACCGTGGGTTTCATCGGCGTCGGGCTGATGGGCCACGGCATGGCCAAGAACATCGTCACCAAGGGCTACCCGCTCGTGGTGCTGGGCCACCGCAACCGCGAGCCGGTGGAACACCTCAAGTCGCTCGGCGCCACCGAGGCGCGCACGCCGCGCGAGCTGGCCGCGCAGTGCGACATCGTGCACCTGTGCGTCACCGGCTCGCCCCAGGTGGAAGCCAACCTGCGCGGCCCGGACGGCGTGGTCGCCGGCGGCCGGCCGGGGCTGGTGGTGATCGACTGCTCCACCTCCAACCCGGTGTCCACGCTGGCGCTGGGCGAGGAGCTGCGCGCCGCCGGCATGACCCTGGTGGACGCGCCGCTGTCGCGCACGCCGGTGGAGGCCGAGGCCGGCACGCTCGACACCATGGTCGGCTGCGACCCGGACACCTTCGCCCGCATCGAGCCGGTGCTGCGCTGCTGGGCCGGCAACGTGGTGCACCTGGGCCCGCTCGGCCTGGGGCACAAGATGAAGCTGGTGAACAACTTCGTGGCCATGGGCTACGCGGCGCTGTTCGCCGAGGCGCTGGCCATCGCGCGCAAGGCCGGCCTGTCGGTGGAGCAGTTCCACAGCGTCATCGGCTCGGGCCGCATGCGCAGCGGCTTCTACGACACCTTCATCCAGTGGAGCCTGCTCGGCAACGAGAACGCGCACCGCTTCACCATCAGCAACGCCCACAAGGACATGCGCTACCTCGCCAGCATGGCCAACGAGATCGGCGCGGTGAACAACATCCAGACCCTGGTGAAGAACAGCTTCGCCGCGATGGAAGCCGCCGGCGACGGCCAGAAGTACGTGCCGATGCTGGCCGACTTCATCGCCCATCTCAACGGCCTGCCGCCCGCGGCGGCCGAACGCACACCGCAATGACACTCGACGCCCTGGCGCAACGCGCCTACCGCATCCGCCGCCTGGCGCTGCGCATGGGCGAGGTGCAGGGCCAGGGCTACATCGGCCAGGCGCTGGACATCGCCGACGTGCTGGCCGTGGCCTACTTCCACGCCATGAAGCTGCGGCCCGACGACCCGCAGTGGGAGGGCCGCGACCGCTTCCTGCTGTCCAACGGCCACTACGCCATCGCGCTGTATGCCGCGCTGATCGAGGCCGGCGTCGTGCCGGAGAGCGAGCTCGACACCTACGGCAGCGACGACAGCCGACTGCCGATGTCGGGCATGGCCAGCTACACGCCCGGCATGGAGATGTCCGGCGGCTCGCTCGGCCAGGGCCTGTCCATCGCCGTGGGCCACGCGCTGGGCCTCAAGCGCAAGGGCTCCGCGTCGCGCGTGTTCACGCTGTTCTCCGACGGCGAGCTCGACGAGGGCGCGATGTGGGAGGCCATGATGAGCGCCGCCCACTACAAGCTCGACAACCTGATCGCGATGGTGGACGTGAACAACCAGCAGGCCGACGGCCCGAGCCACAGCGTGATGGCCTTCGAGCCGCTGGTGGACAAGACGCGCGCCTTCGGCTGGTTCACCCAGCGCATCGACGGCAACGACCTGCCCGCGGTGGTGGCCGCGTTCGACGCCGCGATGGCGCACCCGGGGCCGCAGCCGCGCATGATCGTCTGCGACACGAAGATGGGCTGCGGCGTGCCCTTCCTGGAAGCGCGCGAGAAGAACCACTTCATCCGCGTCGACGCGCACGAGTGGCAGCTGGCGCTGGCCGCGCTGGACGAAGGAGCGCGGCGATGAACGGCCCGGCCAAGAAGCGGCTCACCACGTCGGCCATGATCGCGTCGATCGCCGCCGAGGGGCAGCGCACGCGCGGCGCACCCTTCGGCACTGCGCTGGTGGAGCTGGCCGAGCAGCGCCCGGACATCGTCGGCATGACCGCCGACCTGGCCAAGTACACCGACCTGCATGTGTTCGCGCAGGCCTACCCCGAGCGCTTCTACCAGATGGGCATGGCCGAGCAGCTGCTGTTCGGCGCCGCGGCGGGCCTGGCCAAGGAAGGCGCGGTGCCCTTCGTCACCACCTACGCCGTGTTCGCCACGCGGCGCGCCTACGACTTCATCCACCAGGCCATCGCCGAGGACGACCTCGACGTCAAGATCGCCTGCGCGCTGCCGGGCCTCACGTCGGGCTACGGCCCGAGCCACCAGGCCACCGAGGACCTCGCGCTCATGCGCGCGATTCCCGGCCTGATGGTGATCGACCCCTGCGACGCGCACGAGATCGCGCAGGTGGTGCCGGCGATCGCTGCGCACCGCGGCCCGGTGTACATGCGCCTGCTGCGCGGCCAGGTGCCACTGGTGCTCGACGAATACGGCTACCGCTTCCAGATCGGCAAGGCGCAGATGCTGCGCGACGGCCGCGACGTGCTGGTGGTGTCGTCGGGCCTGCTGACGATGCGCGCACTGGAGGCGGCGCAGGCGCTGGCCGCCGACAGCGTGGACGTCGGCGTGCTGCACGTGCCGACGATCAAGCCGCTGGACGTGGAGACGATCCGCCGCGAATGCGCCCGCAGCGGCCGCCTCGTGGTGGTGGCCGAGAACCACAGCACCGTGGGCGGCCTGGGCGAGGCGGTGGCCGCCGCGCTGCTGGACGCCGGCGTGGCGCCGCGCTTCGCGCGCATCGGCCTGCCCGACGCGTTCCTCGACGCCGGCGCGCTGCCCACGCTGCACGAGCGCTACGGCTTCTCCACCGACGCCATCTGCCGCCGCATCAAGGGCTGGCTGGGCTGAGCGCGACCGTGGGCACCGACGCGCACGCGCTGCAGCCGCTGGCGCACGCCATCCGCTTCCTGTCGATCGACGCCATCGTGCGCGCCACCGAGGGGCACCAGGGCGTGCCGCTGGGCATGGCCGAGATCGCCACTGCGCTGTACGCGCGGCACCTGAAGCACGCGCCGCACGACCCGGCCTGGCCCGACCGCGACCGCGTCGTGCTGTCCAACGGCCACGGCTCGATGCTGCTGTACTCGCTGCTGCACCTGGCCGGCTACGAGCGCATCGGCATCGACCAGATCATGAGCTTCCGCGAGCTGGGCTCGCACTGCGCCGGCCACCCGGAGCGCGACGTCGCCGCCGGCATCGAGGTGACCACCGGGCCGCTCGGCCAGGGCATCGGCAATGCGCTGGGCATGGCCATCGCCGAGGCGCACCTGCGCCAGCGCTTCGGCAGCGCGCTGGTGGACCACCGCACCTGGGCCTTCGTCGGCGACGGCTGCCTGCAGGAGGGCGTGGGCCAGGAAGTGATCGCGCTGGCCGGCCACCTGCGGCTGGACCGGCTCACGCTGCTGTGGGACGACAACCGCATCACCGACGACGGCGCCACCGCGCTGTCGATCAGCGAGGACGTGGCCGAGCGCTTCCGCGTCGCGGGCTGGCACGTGCAGGCCGTGGACGGCCACGACATCGACGCGGTGGACTCGGCCATCGCCGCGGCCAAGGCCGACCCGCGGCCGTCGATGATCGCCTGCCGCACCGTGATCGCACGCGGCATCGCGCGGCTGCAGGGCCAGCGCGGCGGCCACAGCGCGCGCCTGTTCGACGCCGACGCGCAGGCCGCGCGGCAGGCGCTGGGCTGGCCCCATGCGCCGTTCGAGCTGCCGGCCGACGTGCAGGGCGCCTGGCGCGCCGCCGGCGCGCGCTCGCGCGAGGCGCATGCCGCGTGGCAGGCGCGCGTGGCCGCGCTGCCCGCCGCCGAGCGCGCCGAGTTCGAGCGCACGCTGCGCGGCGACCTGCCCGCCGGCTGGCAGGCCGCGCTGTGGGCGCACGCCCGCGCCGCGGCCGCCGAGACGCCGCCCAAGGGCGGCATCAACCTGTCGTCCGACATCCACGACGCGCTGACCGACGTGCTGCCCGACCGCATGGTGCTGTGCGCGGATCTCGAAGCGCCCACCGCGCACAAGCGGCGCCTGTCGGCCTTCACCGCCGACGACCGCGCCGGCGCCTACGTGCACTGCGGCGTGCGCGAGCATGCGATGGCCGCCGCGGCGGTGGGCATCGCCGCGCACGGCGGGCTGCGGCCCGCGGCCGTGACCTACCTCGCCTTCGCCGACTACCAGCGGCCGTCGATGCGCATGGCCGCGCTGATGAACCTGCCGGCCGTGTTCGTGTTCAGCCACGACTCCATCGGCATCGGCAAGAACGGGCCGACGCACCAGCCGTCCGAGGGCCTGGCCGCGCTGCGCGCGATCCCCAACATGCAGGTCATGCGCCCGGCCGACGCGGTGGAGGCCGCCGAATGCTGGGCGCTCGCGCTGCAGCGCCGCGACGGGCCGGCGAGCCTGGTGTTCGCGCGCCAGGCGCTGCCCACCGTGCGCCACGACGGCCCCGGCGCGGACAACCGCTGCGCGCGTGGCGCCTACGTGCTGGCCGAGGGGCAGCGCGAGTCCGACGGCGCGCCGCGCCGCGTCACGCTGCTGGCCACCGGCTCCGAGGTGGCGCTGGCGCTGGCCGCGCGCGAGCTTCTGCAGGCCGAGGGCATCGCCACCGCCGTGGTGTCGATGCCGTGCTGGGAACTCTTCGAGCAGCAGGACGACGCCTGGCGCGCCGCCGTGCTCGGCCCCGGCAGCGTGCGCGTCGCGGTGGAAGCGGCGGTGCGTTTCGGCTGGGAGCGCTGGCTCGGCGAGCGCGGCGCCTTCGTCGGCATGCCCGGCTTCGGCGCGTCCGGCCCGGCCGACGCCCTGTACCGCCATTTCGGCATCACCCCCGAGGCGGTCGCCGCGCAGGCGCGGCGGCTGCTGCAACAGAAGAAGGACCACGACCATGTCCACGCCTGACCCGCACCCGTCCACCGCGCGCATGAGCGGGCCGCTGCTCGAAGGCCGCGGCGTCATCGTCACCGGCGCGGCCAGCCCGCGCGGCCTGGGCCTGGCCGCCGCCAAGCTGCTGGCCGAGCATGGCGCGCGCGTGCTGATCACCGACCTGGACGCCGCCGCCGCCGAGCGCGCCGCCGCGTCGCTGCCCGGCAGCGGCCACGCCGGCGCGCGCTGCGACGTCACCGACAAGGCCGAGTGCGAGGCGTCGGTGGCGCTGGCGCTGCAGCGCCTGGGCCGGGTGGACGTGCTGGTCAACATCGCCGGCATCACCAGCCCGCAGCGCCTGATGGACGTGGACGCCAAGACCTACGACCGCATCTTCGACATCAACATGCGCGGCACGATGTACATGACGCAGGCGGTGGTGCCGCACATGCGCCGCCAGCGCAGCGGCAGCATCGTCAACATGAGCAGCGTGTCGGCGCAGCGCGGCGGCGGCGTCTTCGGCGGCAGCCACTACTCGGCGGCCAAGGCCGCGGTGCTGGGCTACACCAAGGCCGCGGCGCGCGAGCTGGGCCCGGACAACGTGCGCGTCAACGCCATCTGCCCGAGCTTCATCGACACCGACATCACCGCAGGCATGATGACGCCCGACAAGCTGGCGGCCATCGTGGCCAGCGTGCCGATGGGTCGCCCCGGGCATGCGCACGAGGTGGCCGGCTGCGTGCTGTTCCTGGCCAGCGACCTGGCCAGCTACATCACCGGCATCGAGCTCGACATCCACGGCGGATCGCACATCCACTGAACGCACCGAAGGCGAGGACATCATGACGACGAAGAAGAAGGCCCCCCACGAACTGCGCAGCCAGCAGTGGTTCGGCCGCCAGGACCGCGACGGCTTCAACTACCGTAGCTGGGTCAAGGGCAAGGGCGTGCCGCACGACCAGTTCGACGGCCGGCCGGTGATCGGCATCTGCAACACCTTCTCCGAGCTGACGCCTTGCAACAGCCATTTCCGCACGCTGGCCGAGCAGGTGAAGGTCGGCGTCTACGAGGCCGGCGGGTTCCCGCTCGAGTTCCCGGTGATGTCGCTCGGCGAGACGCTGCTGCGCCCCACCGCCATGCTCTACCGCAACCTGGCCAGCATGGACGTGGAAGAGAGCATCCGCGGCAACCCGGTGGACGGCGTCGTGCTGCTGATGGGCTGCGACAAGACCACGCCGTCGCTGCTGATGGGCGCGGCCAGCGTGGACCTGCCCACCATCGGCGTGTCCGGCGGGCCGATGCTCAACGGCCGCTGGCGCGACCAGCAGCTCGGCTCGGGCACCGGCGTGTGGCGCATGAGCGAGGAGGTGCGCGCCGGCACGCTCAAGCTGAAGGACTTCTTCGAGGCCGAGAGCTGCATGCACCGCAGCCACGGCCATTGCATGACCATGGGCACCGCCAGCACCATGGCCAGCATGGTGGAGGCGCTGGGCGTGGGCCTGCCCGGCAACGCTGCCTACCCGGCGGTGGACGGGCGCCGCAACGTGCTCGCGCGCGAGGCCGGCCGGCGCATCGTGAACATGGTTCACGAGGACCAGCTGCTGTCGAAGATCCTCACGCGCGAGGCGTTCGAGAACGCCATCCGCACGCTGGCAGCCATCGGCGGCAGCACCAACGCGGTGATCCACCTGATCGCCATCGCCGGCCGCGTGGGCGTGCCGTTGACGCTGGAGGACTTCGACCGCCTCGCCAGCGAGCTGCCCTGCCTGGTGAACCTGCAGCCCAGCGGCGAGTTCCTGATGGAGGACTTCTGCTACGCCGGCGGCCTGCCCGCGGTGATGAAGGAGATCCTGCCGCTGCTGCACGGCGGAGCCGTCACTGCCAACGGCCGCAGCGTGGCCGACAACGTGGCCGAGGCGCAGAACTGGAACCCGAAGGTCATCAAGAGCGTGGCCGAGCCCTTCAAGGCCAAGGCCGGCATCGCCGTGCTCAAGGGCAACCTCGCGCCGCGCGGCGCCGTCATCAAGCCCAGCGCCGCCACGCCCGCGCTGATGAAGCACACCGGCCGCGCCGTGGTGTTCGAGGACATCGAGGACTTCCACACCCGCATCGACGACGAGAACCTCGACGTCGACGAGACCTGCGTGCTGGTGCTGAAGAACTGCGGCCCCAAGGGCTACCCCGGCATGGCCGAGGTGGGCAACATGCCGCTGCCGCCGAAGGTGCTGCGCAAGGGCATCACGGACATGGTGCGCATCAGCGACGCGCGCATGAGCGGCACCGCCTACGGCACCGTGGTGCTGCACACCGCGCCCGAGGCCGCCGCCGGCGGCCCGCTGGCCCTGGTGAAGAACGGCGACCTGATCACGCTGGACGTGGCCGCGCGCAGCCTGCACCTGCACGTGGACGACGCCGAGCTGGCCCAGCGCCGCGCCGCCTGGCAGCCGCCGAAGCCGCCGCTGGATTCGGGCTACTGGAAGCTCTACATCGACCGCGTGACCCAGGCCGACGAAGGCGCCGACCTCGACTTCCTGCGCGGCAAGCGCGGCAGCTTCGTGCCGCGGGACAACCACTAGCGGAGGCGGGGCGGCGGGGCTGCCTCGGCCACTGCTGCGGCTGCGCAGGCTTCAGATGGGCTGCCGTGGTTCGATGAGGCCGACCGGATCGACGGCTGTTGACCCAAAACGGACATCCGAGTTGTCGACCTGATCGCAAGAGCGGACGCACAACGAACGAGCTGGCGCGCCCGGAGCAGCCGGCCGTGGGCAGTCACGTGTTGAGTGCGTCATGTGTCTGGTGGGATCGGAACGTTTGTCGCGTAGTCCATGAAACTGTTTCCCTCAAGGTGACGCGCCAACGCGTACAGGCGAAGGCGCGAGGAAAGATGCCATCCGTCACGAGCTGATGGGGCGGGAGACGGAATGAGATATGGTCCGCCGTCGAATGACTCTTGTGACAACAAGTTTGCGAGTTGGCGAGCACGATCAAGCCGGACTCCATTTGCAGTAGTGCCTTCAATCGGGTACGCCGCGACAAGGCCAACCTCCTTGTCAGGCGCTCCAAGTCGCCTCCGGTTCAGGTCCGCCAGCGAAAGCTGCGCCTCAAGCACGAAGACAAAACCCAAGAAGTGCATGTCCTGCTCGAAGCAAGCCATGACAAGGCGTGTTGGGGAGCGGAGATCGGACTCCATGACCCCGAGTTCTTCGTAGAGCCCGCGTGTGACGGTGGCAAATAGACTCGGGTCGCCAGTCCTGTCAGCCGGCGATTCGATGTCGAGGCCAGTGACATATGGCTGCCACCATGGCTGGACCCGTGACCGCGGGGCAGGCGCCCACATCTGCTCAGCAAACGAGACGTTCCAGCCTGGCACAAGCGGCGTTCTCTGTGCACTGGGGAGTGTCAAGACCAAGTAACGTACCGCGGTCGAAGGGTCATAGACAAGAAGGACTCCGAGCGCACTCAGGTGATAGGGAACTGTCTTGACGTCAAAGGGACAGCCAGGTTCTGACCACCATGAGGAGAAGACGTGCGAGATCGGCCCACCGTCAGCAGAGACATGCGAGCCACGTGACAACGTGGCAATTGTTCGCATGGTGAAGTAGTCGCTGTTGCCGATGGTCATCTGGAACTCGTTGTTGTCAATGACCATTTGCCTCGGCGGTTCGACTAGGCGCCTGATCCGATTCGGCTTGGCCCGGCGCGTGCCCACCCATCTGCGAAGCTCCAGACCAAGGGTGCGCAATGCATGGTCCGGAAGACCTCGCCTGGCCACTTCGGACCACTCTTCGTCCGTGCCAAACGTCGTTAACTGATTCGAAACGATCCCGCCGTATCGATTGGCGTGATCGGGGAACGTGTACATCTCCATTGCCCCATCTATTGCAATGTTCCCTTCGTACCAGGCTCGCGGAGCTGTCGCAATAAATGCTGACATCCGTCTAGTCGGACCCAGTACCACGGACCCACTTGGTTCCGCGAGATGCTCCTTTTTCATTTCCAAGCCGGAGGCCCTGTGTCCAACCTTGCCAAAGGCCCGCAGGGCGTCCACAAGCTCTGCAATGTCGTGCGCGCACTGGAAGTCAGAGAGGAACGAAGGCAGCTCCAAGCTTGGATGGCTTAGCAGCGGCAGAATCGGGCACCGAAAGGCCACTGCCTGCCCCAATTCGAAGAACACCCATGGGCTCCTCAGGCTGGCCGGTGTTGCGATGAGCACCAGATGCGTAGCCTTTGCTAGTCCGTCTGAAATCCGCGCCTTGAAGTTCTCGCCGACCTGAATTCGATTGGCGTCCCGGAAGAACGAAACACCGGCGGCCGTTAGTTCGTGCTCAACCTGTTCAGCGAGGCCGCGATCCTTCGAGGAGTAGCTGATAAACACGTACGGTGCGCTCGACTGCACAAGATCTCCTTCAAGTGCACAACATGTGAGCAAAGCCACCTACCATGGTCGGGCGAATCGAGCAGCTAGGCGTCAGGCTCAAGGTCGGTAAGGTCTTCGACGCCTGCCATGTCAGCAAGCAAACGCGTGTACTTGCGCAATTCAGCCTGCAACGACAGGAGCTCGACTCGGAATGCAACAGCCTGCTCCTCTGTAACTTGCTGCGGATCGTCAAGTGCGCCGTGCCACTTCGTAGTAAACGGCCGGACGACTTGGTTGAGTACGACTACCGCAATCTTCGTGAAGTTGATGCAGTGTCTGCCGTTCCGTCTGACGATCTCCCGCGTGAGGGGAAAGAGCTGATAGATACTTGCAAGCGCCGCTTTCTCACTGCCTTGTGCGGGCACCAATCTCTGCGTGGCGACTCTGGTTAGTAGCTCGACGTACAAGTCCCAGGCGGCGGCCTTGTCCTCATCTCGAGGAACCCACTCCATCTCGAGGAAACCGGCCTTGATCTTCAGACTATCGAGGTCCCACTGCTCGAGCAATTTGCGCAACTGCATCAGTACCACCGATCTGCGGTCTTGTTATAGACAAAGTGCTCGTACGAATTGTCGGGCTGAACAGCGAGGCGCCGCCGGAAAGCCGCCTCAATCCATGCTTCGACCGCGGAAGCGCTTGTAGTCCAGTCGTAGATCGCGGCGTAGCCGCGTCTTTGGTTGTCGACGAGACGTGGGGGAACGATCCCGGGGTCGTATCCGTGTTTTCCAAAGCTGGGATGTGTCGGCAAGAGGATGCCCAATAGGCCCGAGCGTGTACTTAGTTTGGTTTCTCGGATGCTTGACGAGATCTCCCAGTCCACGTGTTTCCGCTGCCATGTGTTGGTCCCCACCAGCACCACGGTTACCGTGGAGTCGCGGAGGTACTCGTCACGAACTTTGGCACGGACGGTGTCTGTGTTCAAGAGCGGAGAGATCTCTCCAATCTGCACCGACTTGGAGATGAACACTGGCGACAGCAACGAGAACATCCGTTCGAACGCGTCCCGCCAAGATTGGTCGATTGCATGGTGGTAGCTGACGAAGACTTTGTGCACGCAATGGAGCCTCCTGACAGCTAACTATGTCACAGCGCCAGCCGTGCAGCACTGAAGTCGCCTGTCCCCGAGGTGCAGACAATGAGTGTGCAACGAGCGCAAGCAGCGATGTGGGCATCAGCGTCGGATTTCGGGATACAGCATCCGCGGCTTTGCGAATGACTGGTGTTGGCCGGTTGCAGCCGCCCCACCGCCCCGCGCACCCGCTCAGCGCACCACCGGCGCCCCGGCCAGATGGGCGAAGTAGCGGCACATCCCGGCAAACGGGTGCCGGGCCTGGCACATGCGCTGGATCTGGTCCAGGCTCGGCGCGTCACCGCGCTTCCAGGCGCCCACCGCGGAGGTGAGCGACGAGTAGATGAAGTAGCGCTGGCGCACGAGGGTCTCGCGGTTGAGGCCGAGGTAGTCGACCGCCGCCTCGACGGCGCGCCGGGCGCGCGGCGTCGCGTGGTCCGGCGCGACGACGAGCACCTCCGCGTTGGTTTCCACCGCGGCCCAGGCGAACATCGGCTCCGGGTCCTCCAGGTAGGGATGCGGAAGGTCGGGCTCCTCGTCGAGCCACTCGGCCAGCAGGGCCGCCTCGTCCACGCCCGCGGGGTCGGGCGACATGCGCCCGGCCAGCCGGCGCAGGGCCCGCTCGGTGGTGGGCAGGCTCGCTCCCAGGCGCGGCGCCTTCAGTCGCGTGCCCTGGATCGGGAAGTGGTCCTTCTTGTGCGTCTGGTTGCACAGCTGGCAGGCGAACACGTAGTTGTCCACGCACAGTGCCAGCCACCAGTACACCGACTTGGGCCGGAAGTGCTCCACGTCGCCGTGGGCCACGTGGGCGGTCGGCGCCTCGCAGTAGGCGCACTTGTCGAAGCTGTCGTCCTTGAGCGCCGGCTTCATCTTCTTCCAGTCGCCGAGCACGCCCTCCCAGTCGATGCCGTCGCCGTGATCGATGCGCGCCTGGGCCAGTGCCACGAGCTTGCGGAAGAGCCCTTCGCCCGTGAAGTCCCGATGCAGCGCCTGCGCGCTGCGGTCCCGCTTCAGCTTGATCACGACGGATCTCCTCTGGAACGACCGGTCGGCCTAGCGGGCGGCGGCCTTGCGCCGGGGTGCCTTCCTCGCCGCCGGCTTCTTCGCTGCGGCTTTCTTCGCCACGGGCTTCTTCGCCGCGGGCTTCTTCGCAGCCGGTCGCTTCGTCGCCGCCTTCTTCCTCGCCACCGCGGGCGGGCTGGCGGACGGCATGGCCTTGCGGCTCGTGCCGTAGAGGAACTTGGCCTGCTCGATGCGCTGCTGCACGGTGCCGGTGTCCACCGAGCGCTGGTAGGCGATCAGGTCGGCATAGGCGGGGGCTTCCTCGGGGATCAGGGGCGCCGCGCCTTCGAGCTGCGACTGGATCTCGGACAGCGCCAGCAGGTCCTTGTCGGTCTTGGCGCCCCGCTTGAGCTCGATCGCGCGCGCCTGCTGCCGCAGCTGCGCCACCTTGGGCGAGTCCAGCGTCTCCAGGCCGATCAGCGGCGACAGGAAAAGCTCGGACAGGCGCATGCGGCTCGGGTCGCCCTTGAACGCCACCAGGGTCGGGCCCGCCTCCTCGCGCCGCACGACGAAAAGCTCGCCCTCGCCGCACTGCTGGATCGACAGCGGCGAGTGCGTGGTGGCGATGACCTGCAGGTTCGGGAAGGCCGCGTTGAGGAAGTCGACGAGGTTGCGCTTCCACACCGGGTGCAGGTGCAGGTCCATCTCGTCGATCAGCAGCACGCCGCGCGAGTCGAGCGGGGCGCTGCGGTCCTTGAACGTGTCCGTCATCCGGAACAGCAGGTCGCCGGCCCAGGCCGCCATGGCCTGGTAGCCCTCCGACAGCTGCTGCAGCGGCACGTCGCCGTCCTGGGTCTTCATGACCACGATGCGGCGCGACTTGTCGATGTCCTTGAAGCTCATGCCGGGCAGCAGCTTGTCCAGCGCGTCGGCGATGATCCGGCGCCCGGTGGGCCCGGTGGCGTAGTCGAGGTCCATGGCCCACTGCTCCAGGCTCACCAGGTCCTGGCTCGACGAGAACATCGTCGCCAGCTGCGAAGCCCTTCGGCTCTCGAACGACGCGCCGTAGGAGCGGCGGCCGCGGGACGTGTCGGGCGGCCGCCGGAAGGCGCCGTAGCCGGCGACGAAGTAGTTGCGGTCGGCCTTGCGGATCGCGGCGTCGAGCTGGCTCAGGCCGGCCTCGTTGCGGCGGATCACCGTGTCGCGCCCGTCGCCGCGGTGGATCTCCAGGCGCACGGTCCGCTCCTCGCCCTCGGCCGTCATCAGCGTGGCCTTCAGGGCGGCGCTGGTGGCCGTGTTGCGGATCCAGTCGTCGGGGTTGCCGATCAGGTCGGGCAGCGCCTCGGACCCGGCCAGCAGCAGGCCGATCGACTTGAGCACGGTGCTCTTGCCGCAGCCGTTCTCGCCCAGCAGCACGGTCCAGCGCCGCGTCTTCTGTTCCGGCGTGGTGCCCCGGAAGCTCACATGCATCTGCCGGATCGCACGCACGTTCGTCAGCTCGATGTCGACGAGATACATAGGGTCTCCGCGTCAGGGGTGCCGTGGCCGAGGCGGACGATGTTACGGGAGCCCCGGCGCGCCGGCCGTCAGGCGCCGGGGTTCGGGTCCGCCATGTAGCAGGTGGCGCCGTCCGCGTCGCAGCCCAGCGGGTACACCTTGCGCGCGTCCTCGCCCTGGTCGTCCCGCACATCGCGCTCGCTGCCGAGGATGCGCTTGAACAGCCGCTTGAAGTCCTTGGGCAGCGACTCGCCCGCCGCCGGCACGAAGTAGCCATGCCCGCCGAGCCCGACCTGGGCGTTGGTGCAGCTGACGTAGCGCACCGAGCCGGACACGATGCGCGCGCCGGGCTCCGCGCCCAGCTTGACCTGGTTGCCGTCCACGATGGAGGCGCCGAAGAGGACCGAGTCCCCCTTGTTGTAGGTCACGTACACCCGGCCCACGGGCGTCAGCCTGCGCACCCAGGTCTCGTGGCCCGCGGCCCGGCAGCAGGCCGCGATCAGGGCGACGTTGTGCGCGATGCTGAGCGAGCCCGCCGCGCCCTCGTTCTCGATCGAGTACTGCAGCAGATGGCAGCCCAGGCTGTGCGCGGCCAGGGTCATCGGCTGGTGGTTGGCGTACAGGCGCGCCGTGGCCAGCAGGCGCATCACCCGCGCCAGCGCATCGGTCGAGCCGAGCGCGTTCATCTTCGCCTGCAGATAGCGGCGCTTCTTGCGCTTCGCCCAGCCTTCGGACGCGCTCTTCGAGTCGATCTTCGCGAACGAGTCCTCGTCCTCGTCGTCCGGGCCCGGTGGCAGGTTGGGCTGGTCCGCCCCGGAGGACAGATAGCCCTCGGACGGCCACGAGAAGCCGACGACCTTGAGGTTGTAGGTCTCCTCCAGGCGCGCGCAGCGCTCGAAGCAGGCCGTGGGCGGGTTGTTGAACCCGTGCAGGTACACCAGCACCGGCCGCCGTCCCTTGAACAGCGGCACCAGCAGGTTCAGTGCCGCGTCGTCGTCCACGCCGGTCGCCACGTCGGCCACGGCGAAGCCCTTGCCCTGGCGTCCGACTTGCGCCGCGGACAGCGCGTCGGACTCCGGCAGGAACCGCCGCGTGAACGCCGAGGGCGTCGTGGACGAGATCACCGCCCGGTTCGTGAACATCAGCATGGGCCGGCCTCCACGGATTGCGACGGGCCAGTGTCGGGTCCGGCCCGGTGCGGCGCAACACCCATGTTCGCAGTGGTGCCCGGCGAGCGGACTTCGGCAGGATTTCTCGCCTGCGCCCGTCCGGACGGGTGAACGCGTGTCGCGGCGCGACGGGCGCGCCCAGAATGCACCGCATGCCCGCTGCCAAGAAACCCCGCAAGAGTCCCGGCCTGCCCGGTGGTGTCGATCGCCGCGCGCCGCCCGACGCGCCGGCCGGCACGCTCAAGCGCCTGAAGGGTGCGCTCGGGCGCCCGATGAAGATCGAGCGCCAGGGCGTCGACCTGAAGCTGGTGCTGGTGGAGCGCCGCCGCGCGCCGGCGGCCGGTGCCGCGCCGGGCATCGAGCAGATGTGCGACGAACTCAGCACGCGGCTGCTGGCCGTCGGGCCCGAGCATGCGGCCACCGTGCTGCGCCCGCTGGTCACCGTGCACGACGCGCTCGAGCGCAAGGGCTGGTCCGGCGTGGCTTCGCTGCCGGCGCCGGTGCTGGCCAAGGCGCTGGCGCTGGCCGGCATGATGGCGCGCGAGGAGCCTTCGCCGAACCTGGACGCGTTCATCGAGGGCCTGCTGCCGCTGCAGGCCGCCGCGCGGGCCCGCGACGACAAGCGCGCGCCGCGCCGCGGCGTCGAGGTGGCGGAGGCGGCGGAGATCTCCGAGTCCACCTTCGCCGATTTCGACGACGCCCAGCGCGGCTGGGTCGGCACCGAGCCCGCCGCGCTGATGCACGCGCCGGAGCGCGACACCGAGCGCTAGGTTCGCGGCCGGCGCAGGCCGCTCAGCCCACCGTGACCTGCAGCGCGTTCGGGCCTTCCACGAGCGCGGCGCGGAAGTCCGCCATCGACACGAGTGCCGCGCCGACGCGGTAAGGGTTGGCGCCCCGCTCGAAACGCAGGGGCCGGCCGTTGAGCTGCACCGCCGTCGGACCATGACCGCGTGGCCCGGCCCGCAGCGTGAGCGTCAGATCGTGGCCGGCCACCTGCAGATCGGCCTGCAGGCCGTGCAGCGAGGCAGGCACCACGGGGTCGATCGTCAGCTCGGCATGGGCCTGGCGGATGCCCAGCAGGCGCTCGACGATCAGGCCCAGGGCGATGCCCGGGCCGCTCGAGTAGATGCGCCAGCCGCCGTCGCAGGCCACGCGGCCCGAGATCAGCTCGTCGTAGCGCCGCTCGGCCTCGTAGCGGTCGCCGAACGCGGCGTCAGAGCTGGAGTAGTAGCAGTTGGCCTGGCGCAGCGTCGCGCAGGGCACGCGCTCGCGCAGGGCGATCGGGTGCGACAGGCTCAGCGCGCGGAGCAGCCGGTCCGCCTCGCCCAGGTGGGCGAGCATCTCGGCATAGCGCAGGTGCGCGTGCATGTACATCATGCCGATCTCACGGCCGAAGAACGCGCTGCTTTCGGCACGCTGGAACAGGCGCTGGGGGCCGCCCCGGTAGGCCATGGGCCGGTCGAACAGGCGCGCGCCGTCCGGGCCGGTGAGCCGGGTCTCGATCAGCGCGAGCTGCTGGCGCGCCTGCGCGGGATCGAGCATGTCGTTGATGACGGCGTGCATCATCGGCAGCAGGCTGTAGTGCACGCCGGTGACCGAGTCCTGCGGGTGCAGCAGCAGGCTGCGCTCGCGGCCGGGATCGAAGCGCGCATAGCCGGCCACGACACCGTCGGCCACCAGCAGGCGCCGGAAGTCCTCGCGCACCTCGCCGGCCTGGGCGTCCAGCGCGCGGGCCTCGTCGGTGCGGCCCACCCGGGCCAGCGCCTGCGCCAGCGTGCGCAGCATCTGGTGGTGCAGCGTCACGGTCCAGGCGCTGCACAGGCGCTCGCGCGACGCGGCATCCACCGGCTGCAGGGCGTCGTTCCAGTCGCCATGCCCGTAGGACGCTAGCCGGGTGCCGGGGATGCGCCGCGCGTCGATCACGGCGAGTGCGCGCTGAACGTGCTGCCACAGCGGCGCGGGCTCGGCGTCGTGGAAGGGCAGCACCTCGTCGAGCAAGGCGGCGTCACCGCTGGCCAGCAGGTAGCGCGCCAGCGCCTGCAGCGGCCAGAACACGATGTCGCCATGCGAGTCCGGCGCGCGGATGGCGCGCTCGCGCTCGAAGAACATGAACCACTGCGGCCAGTCGCCGTCGCCGTTCTGGGCCCGGAACACGCGCACCAGCAGGTCGCGCGCGGGCGCCGTGCGGCCCAGCGCCAGCAGCAACTCGAGCGGGCCCTGGCAGACGTCGCGCGTGCCCCATCCGCCACCGGAGTACTGCTCCAGGCCGCGCGGCGACAGGTAGTGGACCAGCGCGTTGTGCAGCAGCCAGGGCAGCATGTCGTCCAGCCGCGCGGCCTCGGCGTCGGCGCTGCGCCAGCGCGGCGCCTTGGGTGGCGGCAGGGCCGGCACGGCCGCCGGCGCCGCCGCCGAGGTGTCGGCAACGAGGTGGCCGGTGATGGACAGATCGAACGCCGTGACCGGCTCCGTGCCCACGCACACGTAGGGCAGGCCGCGCGAGCGCGCATCGTCGAACAGCAGCTCGTCGCCGCCGACGCGCGCGAATCGCAG
The DNA here is from genome assembly GCF_057219775.1 of Aquabacterium sp. T101. Classification (NCBI taxonomy): domain Bacteria; kingdom Pseudomonadati; phylum Pseudomonadota; class Betaproteobacteria; order Burkholderiales; family Sphaerotilaceae; genus Aquabacterium; species Aquabacterium sp. T101. The sequence goes on along the minus strand of NZ_JBXVVZ010000004.1, from coordinate 40,434 downwards.
GCCGGGCGCCGGCGCGATGCGGAAGCTGCCGTGGGGGAAGCGCGCCGCCAGTTCGCTGCCGCGCTGCACGCACACCACCACGCCGCGCGCGTCGGCGAACCAGTCGGCCGCGCCCGGTGCCGCGCCGTCGTCGCCGCCCAGCGCCACGTGGTGCGTGATCAGCAGCGCGCGCGGCGGGCCGGCGAGCACGCGCACCGACAGGTCCAGGCGATGGGCGTCGGCCGCGGCCCGGGCGCGCACCTCGATCAGCCCGTCGGCATGCCGGTAGAGCCAGCGGCAGCCCTGCGGCTGCAGCTCGAACGCCGAAGGCACGCCCAGCAGCTGCCAGCTGCCGCCGACGGCCGCGAACACGCGCTGGCCCTGCGACCGGAACAGGCCGAGCCAGCCGCGCTGGGTGGACAGGAAGCGGTTGATGCTGACATGGCCCTGCGTGACCATGGAATGGAACACGCCCGCCATCCACGACGTGGACGTGAGGCCGGCCTCGTCGGGCACCACGTGGCTGCCGCTGCGCAGGATGTGGCCGTGAGGGCGCTGCACGCGCAGTTCCTTGTCGCGCAGCACGACGTGGGCGTCGTCACCGTGGAAGAACGACAGCAGCGTGCCGCCGTCGCGCTCCTCGTGCCGGCGTTCGCTGCCGAACAGGGCTTCGAGGTCGGGCTCGGCGAGCGGCAGCGCCTCGAGCAGCGGCGCCCGGGCGAACAGGTTGCCTGCCGCCGGCTGGCCGCGGCCCGGCGGCATGGGCGCAGCCGCTTCGCGTTCGTGCAGGCGCAGCGCGTCCACGGCGGCGAGGTCCGCGCCGCTGGTGGCGGCGGGATGGTCTGCCGCCATGAGGCCGAAGAAGCCGAGCCGGGCCGACGTGCCGGGGGCCAGGGTCACGGGCTCGTCCTGCAGCGCGGCCAGCGCATGCTCGTGCTGCAGGCGCCGCGACGGCAGCGGTTCGCGCGCCAGGGCCGGGGTGCCGCCCCCGCGCAGCGCGGTGCCGAACACCTGCAGGCCGTCGGTGGCCCACGCCACCGCGCGGCGCAGCGACCCGATGACGGCCCAGGGATGGCGGCCCCGCACCGCCTGGTTCTGGCGCGCGGCCACCACCCAGCCGTGCAGGGGGTGCTCCAGGGGGCACAGGTCCACGTAGTGGCTCACGTAGTACTCGTTGCTGCGCAGTGCACCGTAGGCCGCCAGGCCGATGTCCTGCACGTGCACGAGGTCCACGGTGCAGGTGCGTGCGCCGGTGTTGTCGACCTGCACCTGCCAGGTCCAGGCGGCGTCGCGCCCGTCCAGTCGCAGCGTCAGCACCAGTTCGAGCTGGCGCCAGCGGCCGCTCGCGTCCAGGCCGTGCGGTGCGTGCGTGAAGGCCAGCGGCGAGCCCGGGCCGAGCAAGGGTGTCGCGTCGACCACGTCGTTGCCGTCGCGCAGGCGCAGCCAGAGGTTGGCCGGGCCGCCTTCCAGCTCGTTGCCGCGCAGCAGGCCCAGGTCCACGTCGCCGAGGCGCCAGCGCGACACGGCGCCGTGGCTCAGCAGGTCGACCTGCAACCCGGCGGCGTTGCGGAGTGCGGAAGGCGGGGTGTCGTGGGATCCGGTCATGGGCAAGGGGTCAGTCGGCGCGCTCGATCGTGCGGCCGGTGTCGTCGAACACGAGGCAATGAGAGGGGTCGAACGCGAGCTGCACCGGGCTGCCCGAGCGTAGCGGGGTCTCGGGCGAGGCGCGCGCGACGAGCATGGCGCCGTCGGCGGCGCGGGCATGCACATAGGCCACGTCGCCCAGGTGCTCGACCAGCAGCACCTCGCCCGCCAGCACCGCGCCGCTGCCCGGCGCGGCGCCGACCGGGCCGGCAGCGAGGTGCTCCGGCCGCAGGCCGAGCGTCACGCGGGCGCCGTCGGCCGGGGCCGTGCGCAGCGCGGGCAACGGCAGCGCGAGCGGGGAGCCCGGCCGGTGGGCCAGACTGGCCTGCGGCCCCCGCGACTCGACCACGGCCTCCAGCAGGTTGATGCGCGGGGACCCGAGGAAGCCGGCGACGAACACGTTGGCCGGCCGACGGTACAGGTCCAGCGGCGCGCCGACCTGCTCGATGCGCCCGCCCTGCATGACCACGATGCGGTCGGCCAGGGTCATGGCCTCGGCCTGGTCGTGCGTCACGTAGATCACGGTGGCGCGCAGCGTCTCGTGCAGCCTGGCCATCTCGATGCGCATCTGCGTGCGCAGTGCGGCGTCCAGGTTGGACAGGGGCTCGTCGAACAGGAACACGCCGGGACGGCGCACGATCGCGCGCCCGATGGCCACGCGCTGGCGCTGGCCGCCGGAGAGCTGGGCCGGTCGGCGCTGCAGCAGTTCGCCCAGCTGCAGCACGTCGGCCGCCTCGCGCACCGCGCGCTCGATCTCGGCGGCCGGCTTGCCGGCCATGCGCAGGCCGAACGACATGTTCTCGGCCACCGTCATGTGGGGGTACAGGGCGTAGCTCTGGAACACCATGGCCAGGCCGCGCTGCGCCGAGGGCGTGTCGTTCATGCGCCGGCCGTCGATCAGCAGCTCCCCGTCGGTGATGTCCTCCAGCCCGGCGATGCAGCGCAGCAGCGTGCTCTTGCCGCAGCCCGAGGGGCCGACGAAGACGACGAACTCGCCGTCGTCGACGCGAAGGTCCACGTCGTGCAGCACGCGGGTGCCGCCGAAGTCCTTGCGCAGTCGCTTCAGTTCGATCGATGCCATCGGCGCGTGTCCTCGGGGCGTCAGGGGTCCAGCAGCGTGATCGTGGCCGTCGTCGGCGGCAGCGCGAGGCGCCGGCCGGTCCAGGCGAGCTCGCGGCCGTCCTGGCGGGCCCGCGGCAGCGCGTCGCTGCCGGGCCACTGCAGCCACAGGCCGCCCCGCGCTTCGGGCAATGGCGAGCCGATCGTGAAGCGCCACCCGCCGGTCACGCGCTCGAGGCGGTAGCTCAGGCGCCCGTAGGCGGTGGACAGGCCGCGCACCGACAGGCCGCGCGCGAGCCACGAGGGCTTCCAGCCCGCCCCCACCACCAGGCTGGCGTCGGCCTCCTGCTCGTAGGCGAACAGGTCCATCGCCGAGCGGATGTAGTCCGAAGCCACCCAGGCATGCGGCAGGTCGCCGATGAAGCCGCGCTCGCGATAGCCCGGCCGGACGACCTCGGCCCACTGGTTCCAGCCTGCCGGTCGACGGTCGCGCATGAAGAAGTCGAGCATCGCGTGCGCACGCTCGCCCTGCGCCATGCGTGCCAGCGCGCCCACGGTGCGCAGTTCATAGGGCGTGTAGTCCTTCCAGGCGCGCTGCCCCAGCGTGCGCGCCTGCGCGTCCTTCCAGTAGCGCTCGAAGGTGGCCGTCAGCAGGCCCGCCGGCACCTCGGCCTGGACCGGGTTGAGCGCGATGGTGGTGGAGGTGGCGTCGAAGTCGCCGCGGTCGGCCGCTCCGGGGATGAAGTCCACGCCGTGCACGGCCGCGGCAGCCACGATCGACGCCGCGAGTTCGCGCTCGAACTCGTCGCCCCAGGCCGCCCAGCGCACCGCGGTGGCGTCGTGGCCGAGCACCAGCGCCATGCGCACGGCGTCCTTGTAGCCGCGCAGCGCCCAGAAGTCGTCCCAGTAGGAGTAGGCCGGGCGGTCGGAGTAGCCCTCGTGGCTGATCGACGGCGGCATCAGGCCGAAGTAGTGGCGCCGGGCCGGCTCGCGGTTGCGCTCGCCGCGCTCGCTCTGGCGCAGGCTCTCCTGGTAGGCCACCACGCGCTGCATCGTGGGCCAGTGGCGCGCCAGGAAGGCGCGGTCCCGCGTGTGCCGCCACACCTCGGCCACCGCGTAGAGGTACTGGCCGTGGCTGTCGTTTTCCGCCACGGGGTCGGCGCCGCGCGCGTCCACGCAGCAGGGCACCTTGCCCGAGGTGAACACGAAGCCGGAGAACCAGTCGACGAACTCGCGTGCGGCGTCGGCCTCGCCCAGGCGCAGCAGGCCGGCGACCATCATCGCGCCGTCGCGCACCCAGGCGCGGGCGTAGGAGCGCGTGCCCGGCTTGAGCGCCGGGCCCTCGCGCGAGACCAGGATCTGGGCCAGCGCGCTGCGCAGCGTGTCGGCCAGCGGCTGCGCCTCGGGGGGCAGCACGAGCGACGCGCGGTTCAGGCGCTCCCGCCAGGACTCGGCGCTGCGCGCCAGCCGGGCTTCGAGGGCCGCGGCGTCCACGCGGTCGGGCGCGCCGGCCTGCGGGCCCAGCGGCGCCACCCAGCCCAGCGTGCGGCGTTCGCCCGCGGCCAGGGTCAGGCGGAACTGCATCAGCGCCGACGCGTGGGCCTGCGGGTCCTCCAGCGCGGTCAGCGGCGGCGCCGCGGCCAGCGCCTCCAGCGAGAAGCCGGCGTCGTAGGCCAGCGCACCCACGGCGCGCGGGGGTTCCGTCGGACGCACGATGCGGCGGCCGTTGACGGCCAGCACGCCGTCCGCCCAGGCCAGCGTGCGCACCGGGCTCGCGCCGCCCTGCGTGGCGAGGAACTGCTGCGGCGGATTCACCTGCCAGGGCCGCAGGGCCAGCCACAGCGTCAGCGTGCGCGGCCGGTCGCCCGGGTTGCCCACGGTGTAGCGCACCAGCGCCTGCGGCGCGTCGGCCGTGCCGTCGGCCCCCGCTTCCACGTCGAGCGTGAACGCCTCGTGCTGCCAGTGCACCGACGGCACGGGCAGGTAACCGTCGCGCAGCGACTGCCCGGGCTGCACATCGGCCCAGGTGACGACGCGACCGTCGTCGAGCTGGACCGCGGGCTCGATCGAGTAGCCGCCTCGGCCGATCTCGACGGCACCGTCCTCCGACAGCAGCGCGGAGCGCTCGCCGCCGCCGTCGACACCGACCAGGCCCCAGTAGTTCTGCTGGCCGAGGAAGGCGCGCGGCATGTGCCCGGGTCGCGCGTCGCGGGCCTGCTCCGCGAGCACGGCGTTGAAGTCCGGCCACTGCGTGGCGTCGCGCAGCTCGAGCACGGGCAGGGGCGGCGGCGCGGCGCGGCGGCTGCGCGGGCGCTCGGCCCGCCCGGGCGCCTTGAGCGCCTTGGGCGCGGGCACGCTGCTCACCACGCGCAGGTGGCGCGCCTCCTGCTCGGGCAGGAACAGCGTGTCCAGGCCGCCGTCGCCGGCCACGACGCGGCGCAAGGATCGCCACTGCCGGCCATCGGCGGACGCGAGCAGCTCGTAGTCCCGCGCCGCGGCCGCCCGCTCGGGCCAGCGCAGCGCCACGCCGTTGAACTCGCGCAGGTGGCCGAAGTCCAGCTCCAGCGTGCTGCCGTCCGCGCGCACCACCGGGGCGGGCCAGGGCACCGGATCGGGCGCCCGCTCGGTGAGCGCCAGGCGGGCCGCGCACAGCGAGCCGCGGCCGCCTTCGCGGCCCGCGGACACCACCAGCTCGACGTAGCGCGTGCGGCGCAGCGTCCGGTCGCCTGCCGGGCCCCAGGCGAAGTCGACATGGCGCCGCCGCAGGTTCCAGTCGGCCAGCGTCGCGGGCATCGCATGGTTGGGGCGGTGCACCCACCACACGTTGTCGCCGCTGTCGTCGACGAACTTGATCTGCACATCGTTGACGGCGCCGTGGCCCTTGACGCGCAGCTGCAGGTCGAAGTGGGCCGGCCACTCCAGCGGCAGCTCGCGCCGCATCACCGCGTAGCCCGACACGCCGCCGAAGTCGTAGTCGAGGCACAGGCTGGCGTCGGCGGCGTCGCGGCGAAGCGTCGCGCGTACCTGGTCCGACGCCAGGGCCCGCCACGGCGCGGCGTCGCGGAAGTCGTCGAGCACCGCCGCCCCGGCCGGGGCGGCGGTGGCCAGCGCGAGCGCCAGCGCGATGGTCGACGCGGCGCCCTTCATCCCTTCACACTGCCCATCAGCAGCCCCTGCATGTAGTAGCGCTGCAGCGCCAGGAAGAGCAGCAGCACCGGCAGCACGGTGACCACCGCGCCGGCCATCATCAGCTCGGTGTCGGAGACATGCTCTCGCGACAGCGCGGCCAGGGCCACCGGCAGCGTCTGCAGGTCGCGGTCGCTCAGCACGATCAGCGGCCACATGAAGTCGTTCCATGCGCCGAGGAAGCTCAGCACGGCCAGCGTCACGATCACCGGCTTGAGCAGCGGCAGCACGATGAGCCGGAAGATGCGCCATTCGCTGGCGCCGTCCATGCGGGCCGCCTCGAGGATCTCGTCGGGGATCGTGAGCGCGTACTGGCGCACGAGGAAGATGCCGAACACGCTGGCCAGCCAAGGCACCAGGGCCCCCGCGACGCTGTTGACCAGCCCCATGCGCTCGAGCATCAGGAACAGCGGCATCATCGTCACCTGCGCCGGGATCACCAGCGCGCCAAGCAGGCCGCGGAACACCCGGTCGCGGCCGGCGAAGCGCAGCTTCGCGAACGCATAGCCCGCGCTGAGGTTGAAGGCCAGCGACAGCACCGTCGCCCCCGCGGAAACCACCAGGCTGTTGACGAGCTGGCGGCCGATGCCGGCGGTGGCGAAGAGCTCCCGGTAGTTGGCCCAGGACGCCTCGCGCGGCAGCAGCGGCGGCGGGAACTGCGCGGCCTCGCCGGGCGCCATGAAGGACGCCGAGACCATCCACAGCAGCGGGAACATCGTCAGCGCCGCGATCGCCACGAGCGCCGCGTTCACGAGCAGGGCCTCGCCGCGCCGCGTCACAGGGCCTCCGAGCGCCGCGCCAGGCGGACCTGGGCGACCGTGAACACGAACATGAAGGCGAACAGCACGAAGGCCACCGCCGACGCCGAGCCCAGGCTCCACCACTTGAAGCCTTCCTCGTACATGAAGTACAGCACGGTGACCGTGCTCTGGGCCGGGCCGCCCTGGGTCATGACGTAGGGCTCGGCGAAGAGCTGGAAGTGGGCCGCCATCGTGAGGATGCCCACCATCAGCAGCATCGGAGCGAGCGCCGGCAGCGTGATGTGGCGCAGCTGCTGCCAGCGCGTGGCCCCCTCCAGGCCCGCGGCCTCGTACAGGTCGCGCGGGATCGCCTGCAGGCCCGCCAGCAGGATGATCATGTTGTAGCCGAAGTTCTTCCACACGGACATCAGCGCGATCGCAGGCATCGCCAGGGCCGGGTCGCCCAGCCAGTCCACGGTGGGCAGGCCGAGCGAGGACAGGCCGTGGTTGACGAGGCCGTAGCGCGTGTGCAGCAGGTAGCGCCACACCACCGCCACCGCCACCAGGGTGGTGACCACGGGGGCGAACAGGGCGGTGCGGAAGAAGCCGCGCCACCGCGCCAGCGGCGAGTTCAGCAGCAGCGCCGCGCCCAGCGACACGCCGATGGACAGCGGCACGCCCACGATCACGAAGAACATCGTGTTGCCCAGGGCCTGCCAGAACAGCGGCGTGGACAGCAGGTGCGCATAGTTGTCCAGGCCCACGAAGCGCACGTTGCGCAGGTCGGCCAGGCCATAGATGTCGAAGTCGGTGAAGCTCATCGCCAGCGCCAGGGCCACCGGCACGACGAAGAACACCGCGATGGCGATCAGCGCCGGGCCGACGAACATCCAGCCGGCGAGCTGGCGGCCGTTCATGGGGTGGCTCCGCGCGCCAGCAGCCAGCGACGCTTGTCCAGCATCGCGTCGACGCGTGCGTCCAGCGCGGCGAGGGCGGCGTCGGGCCGCTGCACGCCCCGCACCGCGCGCTCGGCGGCGAGCCGCAGTTCGGTGGCGATGCGCTCCCACTCCGGCACCTTGGGCACGGGCCGCACGCGCTCGAGCTGATCGCGGAACGCCCGCGTGGGCTCGTCGGCGGCGAGCGCGCCGGCGGCCCAGGCCGCGCGGCGCGGCGGCAGGTTGCCCGTGAGCGCATGGAAGCGCTGCTGCACCGCGGGGCGCGACAGGTAGCGCACCAGGGCCCATGCGGCCTCCTGGCGCCCGGATCGCGCGAACAGGGCCAGGCTCGAGCCCCCGGCGATCGACACGCCCGGGCCGTCGGGCCCCGGCAGCGGCATGGTGCTCCACGACGACTGCAGGGCCGCGGGCAGCCGGCGCCGGAACTCGCCGATCTGCCACGGCCCGCTGATGTACATGCCGAAGTAGCCGCGGCCGAACTCGTTCCAGACGTTGGCGATCTCGTTGTCGCTGGCCGGGGGCGCGAGCCCCTGCTCGAACACCTGGAGGTAGAACTCCCACGCCCGCCGGAAGCCCGCGCCGCGGAAGTGGCCCCAGCGGCCGCCGTCGCGCAGCAGGGCGTCGCCGGGCTGCTGCAGGGCCAGGGCGACCAGCGGGTCGTACTCGTTGAGCGGCAGCAGCATCGCATAGCGCTTCTCGCCCACGTGGCGCTTGAGCGCGTGCATGCAGGCCAGCCAGTCGTCCCAGCGCTGCGGCAGCGCGCCCACGCCGGCCGCCGCCAGGAGGTCGCGGCGGTAGAAGAGCAGGCGCGTGTCGACGTACCACGGCACGCCCCAGAGCTTGCCGCCCAGGCGGTTGGTGTCCCAGATGCCCTCGAAGTAGTCGGCCGGGTCGATGTCGGGCGCCGCCGCAACGCGCCCGTCCAGCGGCGCGACCGAGCCGATGGCGACGAACTCCGGCAGCCAGGTGTTGCCGAGCTGGGCCACGTCGGGCAGGCTGTCGCCGGCGAACGCGGTGAGCAGCTTCTCGTGCGCGGCGCTCCAGGGCAGCTTCTCGATGCGCACCCGGATGCCCGGATGCTCGCGCTCGAACTCCGGCATCAGCGCGCCCGCGACCTCGCCCTCCCGGCCCATGGCCCAGAAGCGCAAGGTGCCCGGGTCGCGCCGGGCGCAGCCGGCCGTGCCGATCGAGGCGGCGGCCGCGGCGGCCAGCAGCGCGCGCCGACGCATCGTCGGTGGTCGCGGGAAGTCAGCCGAGCCAGCCACCTGTGAATCCTGCCCGCTGCAGGCCGCGCCGCACATGGGGGTTGCGGCGCATCGCGTCCCAGACATGGCCGCCGCGGTGGTTGGCCAGCATCATCAGCAGCGGGCCCACCTCGATGCCGAGGAAGTCGGTGTCCACCCAGCCGACGCCAGGCGCGATCCGGCCGTGGGTAAGGCGCACGTCGGTGAAGGTGAAGCTGGGGTTGAATGCAAAGAAGCCGTAGCGGCCGTAGATCTCCCGGCCCCAGCGCCGGTGCATGGCCGACAGGGCGGCGGTGGCCAGCTCGGGCGTGAACACGATCGACGAGCCCGCGCCATAGGGCGCGATCGTGCCGTCGTCGTGCTCGGCCATGCCGCGGCCGGCATAGCTGATGAAGCGGCGCATGCGCCCTCCGAAGGGGCGCTCGACATCGGCCGGTCCATCGCAGGCGGTCACGCCCCAGACGTCCGGCCCGTAGCCCGCCCAGCCGTCGGGGTTGGCGATGGCATGGGCGCGCTGCGCGAGCGTGGCGCGGCGCGAGTTCTCGAAATAGTCCAGCCCGCGTGCGGCCAGCCAGGGCTCGCGCAGGCCGCGGAAGTCCACCCAGGCATGGGTGAACTGGTGCCCGAACAGCGGCGGGAAGCGCAGGTAGGTCTGGCCGTGGTCGGTTCCCCAGGAGCGGTCGTAGGTGCTCGTCCACGCCGACCAGGCGTCGGCGTCCAGCGGGCGCGCCGGCGTTCCCAGCGCCAGCAAGTACACGATGATCGCCTCGTTGTAGCCCTTCCAGTCGCTGGCGATGAAGCCGTTCTCGGGACGCCAGCCATGGCCGATCGACGGCGGGCGCACCTGGGCCCAGCGCCAGTCCGGCCTTGCCGCCAGCTCTTCGGCCAGGTGGCGGATCTGCGTCTCCGCGGCATCGGCACCGTCGAACCACGACTGGCAGTGCAGCGCCCCGGCCAGCAGCAGCGCGGTGTCGACCGTGGACAGCTCGCAGTCGCGATAGCGCATGCCGGTCTGCATGTCCAGGAAGTGATAGAAGAACCCGCGGTAGCCTGCCACGCCGGCGGCCCCGGGCCCCTGCGGCGCGTCGTGGAAGAAGCGCAAGGTCGCCAGCACGCGGTCGCGGGCCTGCGCGCGCGTGATCCAGCCGCGCGCCACGCCGATGGGGTAGGCCGACAGCGCGAAGCCCACCGCGGCGATGCTCGCGAAGGAGGGCGTCGGCCAGCGGTCGGGCACGAGCCCGCTGCGCGCGTCGGTGGTCTCCCAGAAGTACTGGAAGCTGCGCCGCTCCAGGTCGTCGATGAGCGCGGCGGCGTCCATCGGCGGCAGGGCGGCCGGGCCGTCGCCCGCGTCGACGGGCGCGCCGGCGGAACTGCAGGCCGTGGCCCACCACGGTGCCGCCAGGGTGGCGGCCGTGCCCGTCAGGAGGTGGCGCCGGCGCAGGCGGGGGGCGTCGGCAGCGGCCTGCAGCCGCCTCCGGCCGCCAGAGGGGTCGGTCGGCTGGGTCATGTTGGCGTGTCGGTCGGGCTGTGGGCCCGGACATGCGAACCCGGGGCTGCCTGAGGGCGCCCCGGGTCGCGTGTCCGCGCAGCGATCGTCAGAACTTGTAGACCACCGCCAGCCGGTAGGTGCGCGTGTCGCCGCGGATCGAGTTCGGCTTGCCCAGGTTCAGGTTGTCGCCCCCCACGGCGTTGGTCGGGTTGCCGGGGGCCACGGGCCCGCCACCCCAGTCGTCGAAGCCGCCGTAGTTGGTGCTGTTGAACACGTTGAGCACGTCGGCGCGCAGCGTGAAGTTGGCGTGCTTGCCGAAGCTCAGCGCCTTGCTCACGCTCAGGTCCACCTGCTTGAACGAGGGCGAGTCGCCTTCCACCGAGACGCAGTTGCTGAAGCCGGCGGCGCAGCTCGTGATGCGGCGCGGCAGGCCGCTGGCCCACGTGACCTTGCCGGCCAGCGTGATGCCGAAGGGCAGCAGCTTCTCGGTCACGCCGGCAGCGACGAGGCGATGCTTGTCCACCAGCGTCGACGGATTGAACCCGCGGGCCCCGGGGCGGCCGTAGTTCCAGTCGAAGATGTCGTTGTTCCAGTCGCGGTTGGTGGTCTTGGCGTCGCTGTAGGTGTAGGCCACGTTGACGGCCCATCCCGAGGCGGCGGTGTAGGGCTTCTCGAGCTTGGCGAACACCGAGTTCGTGCGCGTCTGCGTGATGAAGTCGCCCAGGATCAGCGTGCCGTACCCGTTGGGCCCGCCCCACAGCGGGTCGATCGAGCTCTGGGTGGCGAAGCCGCCATTGGGGTCGCGGTTGCCGCCGAACCACGAGAACTGGTTCTTGGCATTGACGCGGCTGAGCGCGAGCTCCGTGTTCCACTGGCCTACCGCCTGGCGCAGGCCGACCGTGAACTGGTCCGCATAGGGCATCTTGAACTCGTTGCGGATCAGCCAGATCTCGCCGCCCGGCTGCTGGTTCTTCTGCAGCTCGTCGAGGGCATGGTTGGCCATCGTGCGGTCGTACGAGCGGCCCCAGCCGCCGAACACCACGGTGGCCTTGTCGCCGAACACGTCGTACGACGCGCCCAGGCGGGGCGCGAAGGCCTTGCGGAACGGCTTGCGCGAGGTGCCGGTGCTGATGTAGTCGCGGATGTTGATGCCGCCCAGCGCCAGCGACTGCTCGTAGGTCTGGCCCGCGGGCGGGGTGATGCCCCAGCGGGTTCCGTCCGGGCCCAGCAACGCTGCCACACGGTCTGCCGGCGTGCGGTAGTCGTTGTTCAACATGTTGGTCTCGTAGTCGTAGCGCAGGCCGAGGTTGAGCTCGAGCTGCTTGCTGACCGCCCAGTCGTCCTGCAGGTACAGGCCGAGCTGCTCGTTGCCGAAGGTGGCGTTGGCCCCCGGCGCCGCGCGGCGGATCGAGCACTGGTCGCTGTTGGCGCCGCCGTTGGTGATGTTGGTCCCGAGGCAGTTGAGGCCGTCGAAGTACGGCAGGCCCGTGGTGCGGTCGATCAGCACGTCGACCGTGTCGACGCTGAAGGCCGTGCCGGCCAGCACGTACTTCATCGACTTGACCTTGATCCCGCCCTTGATCACGTGGCCCTTGAGACCGGTGTAGGTCAGGTCCTGCGAGGCGTAGGTGCCTTCCTGGCCGCGGTCCTGCGCGTCCGGCGAGCCGCCGACGAAGAGCACGTCCTGCGCACCCGACAGCACCTGGGGCGTGGCCGACGAGACCTTGTAGCGCACGAAGGGCTCGGTCGCCGACGAGTGCGGGTTCCAGCGCGCCTTCTCCCAGCCCAGGCGGGTCTCGCTCAGCAGCGCGCCGCGCGAATACTCGTTCTTGATGTCGAAGCGCGTGTCGTCGTTGCCGCGCTTCTTGTCGTTGCCCGGCGCGCTGAGGTCGCGGTTCTCGGGCAGCAGGTCGGACTCGCGGCGCAGCTTCAGACTGACGCTCAGGCGGTTGTCGTCGTTGACCTGCAGGTCGAGCTTGCCGAAGAACAGGTGCTCGGTGAAGTTGTCGACCTGCGATCCCTGGGCCGCCACCAGCGACGGCACGATGCCCAGGGTGGCGGGCAGCAGGTTCAGGTTGCGCGGCACCACCTGGCGCGAGTCCTCGATCTTCTTGCCGTCGTAGGCGAGGAAGAAGTGGGCCTGGTCGCGCGCCAGCGGCCCGCCGACGTTGAAGCCGTACTCCTTCTTCGACGACGGCGGCAGCCGCACGCCGGCGGCCTCGCGCTCCTTCTCGAACACCGACAGCGAGCGCCAGTTGGTGCCGGTGCGGTCGATGTAGGCCTCGCCCTGCAGCTCGTTCGACCCCGACTTGGTGACCGCGCTGATGGCCGCGCTGCTGACCTGCTCGAACTCGGCCTTGTAGTTCTGCGTCAGCACCTTGTACTCGGCGATCGCCGACTGCGGGAAGGGGTTGCCGCGTGACGAGTCCTGGCCGGTCAGGCCGCCGCGCAGGATGTTGTTCTTCTGGCCGACGCCGTCGATGAAGACGTTGACGTGGTCGAAGTTCTGCGCTCCCGCCTGGATCTTGGTGTTGCCCGCGCCGTCCGTCGAGAAGGCCACGCCCGGCGCGAGGTCGGCCGAGCTCAGGAAGTTGCGCGTCGTCTGCGGCAGCGCCTCGATCAGTTTGCGCGAGACATTGGTGCCGACCTGCGAGTCCCGCACCCCCTGGCGCTGAGCCGAGCCGACGATGGTGATCGACTGCGTGCCGGCCAGGGCGAGGTCGACCGAGGCCGTCTCGCCGACCTGCAGCAGCACCGGCGACGACTTCTGGCCGCCGACGCGGATCTCGTAGGAGCCCGGGGCCAGGCCGGTGAGCACGTAGCTGCCGTCGGCCTGGGTCGTGGTGCGGTAGGTGTTGCCGTTGGCCAGGTTCACGGCCGTCACCGTGGTGCCGCCCTGGGCGGCGGCGATCTGGCCCTTGATGGTGGAGGTGCTCACCTGCGCGTGGGCTGCGGTGCCGGCCAGGGCCAGCACCACGGCCGTGGCGAGGGCGTGGCGGCGGAATCGATCGGATCCGGTATGGCGCTTCATCGTCTGTCTCCTCTGCTGGAATCGTTGGGTGGGCGGGCGCGGCGTCAGTGGGCGACGTCCGGGGGCTGCAGGGGGGTGGGCGGGCCGGTGCCGCAGGAGCGGCGGACGACCAGTTCCACGGGCATCACGGTGGGGCGGCCCTCGGGCAGGTCGGGCGACTCGATGCGCTTGGACAGCGCATCCAGCGCCGCCGCGCCGATGGCCGCGATGGGCACGCGGATCGTGGTGAGGGCCGGCGCGACATAGCGCGCGATGGGGATGTCGTCGAAGCCGACCACGGCGATGTCCTCGGGCACGCGCAGGCCCGCCTCGGCGAGCGCGGCCAGGCAGCCGATGGCCATCATGTCGTTGGCGGCGAACACCGCGTCGGGCCGCGGCCGCGACTGCGCGATCCGGCGGCCCGCGGCCCAGCCCGAGGCCTGGTCGAAGTCGCCGGGCAGCACTGTCTCGCGCATGCCCTTGCGAAGGCCCGCGCGCCAGCCGCGAAGACGCTCCTCGGACTCGTGGTTGCCCTCGGGGCCGCACACGAAGGCGATGTGGCGCCGGCCCGCGGCCACGAGGTGGCGCGTCATCGTGCGGGCGCCGCCGAAGTTGTCGACCATGAACGAGGCGTGCCCCGGCAGCCGCACGTCGGTGTTGACCAGCACCGCCGGCAGGTTGGCCGGGAGGTTGCGCGACAGGAACTCGCTGTCGGCGTGCGGCGACATCAGCAGCAGGCCGTCGACCCGGCCCTGCATCGCCCGCAGCGCGGTGGCGGCCTCGTCGGCGTCGTCATGCGAACTCGACAGCAGCAGGTGCAGCCCGCGCGCGCGCGCCGCCTGGTCGATGCCCCGGATCAGCTCGGAGAAGTACTCGCCGTGTAGGTCGGGCAGCAGCGCCCCGATGGTGTCGGTGCGGCGGGTGATCAGCGACCGCGCCGCGCTCGACGGCACGAACCGCATCGCCCGCGCCACCTCCAGGATGCGCAGCCGCGTCTCCGGCAGCACGTTGCTCGCGCCGTTGAGCGCGCGCGACACCGTGGCCACCGAGACGCCGGCGGCGCGGGCTACGTCCTTGATCGTGGAGGCCATCGGTGTTGTGCGGGATGGGTTGTAACAATCATGAGAAGGGTTACATGGTGATTGGGACATGAACCGGTCGGGTTGCATGTAATCGTTTCCACCTAAGCGGGGCGGCCGTGGCGGCGCGGCGGCCGGTCGGGCCGGCCGCTCAGGCGCCTTCGGGCAGCGCGCCGCCCGCGGCGATCAGCTGTGAGTACCACCGTGCGCTGGCCTTGGGCGTACGGCGCTGCGTCGCGAAGTCGACATGCACGAGGCCGAAGCGCTTGGAGTACCCGTGCGCCCACTCCAGGTTGTCGAACAGCGACCAGGCGAAGTAGCCCCGCACGTCGGCGCCGCGGGCGATCGCGTCGCGCACCGCGGCGACGTGGGTGCGCAGGTAGTGCACGCGCAGCGGATCGTCCACCCGCCCGTCCACGGCGCTCGGCGGGTCGTAGAAGGCCGCGCCGTTCTCGGTCACGTACAGCGGCAGCCCGCCGTAGCGCTCGTGCATCCACACGAGCGTGTCGGTCAGGCTCTGCGGGTGCAGCTCCCAGCCGGTCTCGGTGTGGATCGCGCCCGGCTGCCGGACCGGCACGGCGGGCACGGGCCAGCCTGCCGGGTCGTGCCGGACCACCGCGCGCGTGTAGTAGTTCAGGCCGAGGAAGTCCACCGGCTCCGCGAGGGCCCGCACCTCGTCGTCCGTCCACCCGGGCCAGTCCGCGCCGAACAGGCCCGGCAGCTCCGGCGGCATGCGGCCCAGGAGGGCCGGGTCCAGGTACTGGCGGTTCATGTAGGCGTCGGCCAGCGCCTGTGCGTGCCGGTCGGCGGCGGTCGCCCCGGGCCCGACATGTTTGGGCTCGATGTTGACCACCAGCCCGATGCGCTGGCGGCCGATCGCGCGATAGGCCCGGACCGCGTGCGCATGCGCCCGCAGGAGGTTGTGCGCCGCCCGTGCCGCCTCCTCGGCCGAGCGGTGGCCGGGCGCATGCACGCCGTGCATGTAGCCGGCGTCGGCCACGACCCAGGGCTCGTTGATCGTCGCCCAGAGCGGGACGCGATCGTCCAGCGCGCGCACCATCACCTGCGCGTAGTCCGCGAACCAGTCGGCGATGTCCGGGTTGAGCCAGCCGCCACGGTCGTCGAGCGCCGCCGGAAGGTCCCAGTGGTACAGCGTGGCCATCGGCGTGATGCCTGCGGCCAGCAGCGTGTCGACGAGCCGCTCGTAGAAGCCCAGGCCGGCGGCGTTGACGGCCCCGCGTCCCTGCGGCAGCACGCGGCCCCACGCGATGCTGAAGCGATACGCGGTGAGACCCAGATCGCGCATCAGCGCCACGTCCTCGCGCATGCGCCGGTAGTGGTCGCAGGCCACGTCGCCGGTGTCCCCGCCATGGATGCGCCCCGGCGTGCGACCGAAGCGCTGCCAGATGCTGGGGCCGGCGCCGTCGGCCAGCGGCGAACCCTCCACCTGGAAGGCGGACGTGGCGCAGCCCCAGAGGAAGTCCGAAGGAAAGGGAGGTTTCATGGCGTGGCGTGTGGGCACCGACCGCGGGGCGGTACGGCAGGGATCCCTGCGGTCGTGGAAACGTTTCCACAAGTGTTGCCGAGCCTCACGCCGGCGTCAATCGGCCCCGACCCCGGTGCGCTAACGCCCTCGCGGGCCGCCACAGTGGCGCGCGACGAAGGCCAGCGCCTGCGGCCACTGGGCGTCGAAGGCCGTCCCGTCGTGGCCGCCGCCGACGATGCGCAGCGCCATGGCGTCGGGCTGCAGGGTCCGCAGACGCTCGGCCAGCCGCGAGGCCTCGAGCGCAATGCCCAGGGGGTCCCGGTCCCCGCTGCCGATCCAGATCGCCACCCGCGCGCCGCCCGCGGCGTAGCGCGGCAGCAAGGCAGGCCATGAGGCGGCCTGCCACGCGTCGTCGTCGAAGCGGCCTGCGCGCAGGAACTGCGCGCTGCGCCGCGCTGCCGACTCCGCCGGCGGCAGCGGCACATAGGCCGCCGGGCTCACCAGGGCCGCGGCACAGAACCGCGCGGGCCCGCGCAGCGTCAGGTGCAGCGCGCCGAAGCCTCCCATCGACACGCCGGCGATGGCTCGTCGCGGCGGCCCGGCCGCAAGTCCCAGGCGCGCCTCGACCTGCGGCATCAGCTCGTCCAGGAAGGCCGTCGCCGCGGCGTCCTCGGCGCCGTCGATCCACCATGTGTTCGGGCCGAGGCCCGGCATCACGAGCACGGTGCCCGGCGGCAGCGTGCCGTCGGACAGCGCGCGCTCGAACACGGGCGCCAGCCGTCCGCCGGGCGCGAAGTCGAGGTCGCTGCCGCCCGCACCATGCAGCACGTAGATCACCAGCGGCACGACCGCGGACCCGGGCCGTGGCGGCGAGGCCCGGTACAGCGTCACGCCGACGTGCCGACCCAGCGTGGACGACGCCAGCGTCTCGCGCCACAGCGGCGCCGCGGCGGCTTCGGGCAGCGGCGCCTGCGCACACGCCCGGCCCGCAACGGGCGCGACCACCGCCGCGACCAGCGCCGCGGCCAGCGCCGCCCGCAGGCTGCGCACGGCCCCGTCCACAGCGGCGCTCACGCCGCCCCGGGACGCGGCGCCGCGCAATGGGCGGCGATGAACTGTTCGTGCGTGGGCATCGCGTCGACGCAGCGCTCGATGACCGAGCCGACATTGCCGACGAAGGCCTTCACCTCGTCGAGCGGGCGCAGGTCGGCCAGCGGGTGGTAGCCGCGCGGCCGCACGCCCTGGCCGTACATCACCTGCAGCCAGGAGGGCTCGGCGAAGAGCTCGTTGTTGTCGCGGAACACGCGGCCGTTGGCGCGGAACAGCGCGATCCGCCGCGACAGCGACTCGGGCACCTCCATGCGCTGCATGTCGCGCCAGAAGGCGCTGTCGGTGCGGCGCGTCAGGTGGTAGTGGGCGATGATCAGGTCGCGGATGCGCTCCCAGGCAAAAGCGGTCTGGGCGTTGTATTCGTCGATGTCCTCGTCGTCGAGCCCGGCGTGCGGGAACATCGCCACGAGGCGGGCGATCGAGGCCTGGATCAGATGGATGCTGGTGGACTCCAGCGGCTCGAGGAACCCGCTGGCCAGGCCTACCGCCACGCAGTTGCGGTTCCAGAACCGGCGCCGCCGTCCGGTGACGAAGCGCACCGTGCGCGGCTCGGCGAGGCGCTCACCGTCCAGGCCCGCCAGCAGCGTCGCGGTGGCCTCGTCCTCGCTCAGGTAGCGCGAGCAGAACACATGGCCGTTGCCGATGCGGTGCTGCAGCGGAATGCGCCACTGCCAGCCGGCGTCGCGCGCCGTCGAGCGCGTCACCGGCAACAGCGGCCGCACCGACGCGCAGGGCACCGCGATCGCGCGGTCGCAGGGCAGCCAGTGGCTCCAGTCCTCGTAGCCGGTCTTCAGGGTCTGCTCGATCAGCAGGCCGCGCAGTCCCGAGCAGTCGATGAACAGGTCGCCGGCCACCCGCTGCCCGCGCTCCAGCACCACGGCGGCGATGCCGTCGTCGACCGGCCGCTGCTGCACCTCGACGATGCGGCCCTCGATGCGCTCCACGCCCCGGGCCTCGGCATAGCGGCGCAGGAAGCGCGCGTACAGGCTTGCGTCGAAGTGGAACGCGTAGGAGATCTCGCCCAACGGCGAATCGGGCATGTCGGCGCGCGCCCGCATGAAGCGCGCCGCGCGCGGCGCCGCGGTGTTGATCGAGCAGGCATCGAGCGGCATGGCCAGTCCCAGCCGCGCCAGGCGCAGCCAGTAGTGGTGGAACGAGATGCCGTCGAGATCGACGCCGATGCGGCCGAAGCCGTGGATGTAGCGTTCGCCCAGCGCCCCCCAGTCCGCGAACTCGATGCCGAGCTTGAACGTGCCCTGCGTGGCGCGCAGGAACTCGTCCTCGTCGATCTCGAGCGTGCTGTTGAAGTTGCGGATGTTGGGGATGGTGGCTTCGCCGACGCCGACGATGCCGATCTCGTCGGACTCCACGAGGCGGATGCGGTAGCTGCGGCCCAGCAGCTTGGCCAGCACCGCCGCGCTCATCCAGCCGGCCGTGCCGCCTCCGACGATGACGATGTCGCGCAGGGGTGGCAGGGCGGTGCTGTTGCTCATGACAGGAGGCCAGGGGGCCGGGCAGCGGTGGGGCGCGATGCTGCCACGGCCGCCGCGGGCCGGCAACGCGCCGCCTCCGTGCGGCGCACGCCGGCGCCGCCGATCCTTCATCATCGGGGCTGCGCCGACGACCCCTGCCCCGCCCATGACCGCCCTGCCACCGCTGCCCGCCACGCCCGTGGGCCACTACCGCCACTACAAGGGCGGCCACTACGAAGTGATCGGCGTGGCGCGCCACAGCGAGACGCACGAGCCGCTGGTGGTGTACCGGCCGCTGGCCGGCGACGGCAGCTGGTGGGTGCGGCCGCATGCGATGTTCTTCGAGGCGGTGGACGTGGACGGCGTGCGCCAGCCGCGCTTCGCGCCGCAGCAGGTGCGCCCCGCGGCCGGGCCGGTGGCCGCGGCCGCGCTCGACCTGGCGCTGCGCTGGCAGCAGGCCTGGAACCGGCACGACATGGGCGCGCTGCCCGCGCTGGTGACGGCCGACGTCGACTGGGTCACCGTCGGCGGCAAGCGGCTCGTCGGCCGCGAGCAGGTGGTGCAGGTGCACGAGCTGCTGCACGCCGGCGCGCTGGCCGGCACCGCGTGGGCCAACGGCGACTGCGACGCGAAGCCGGTGGGCCCCGGCGCGGCCGTGGTGCACCTGGGCTTCGCGGTGCACGGCGAACGCGACGCCGACGGCACGCCGCGCCCGCCACGCCACGGCCACTTCACCTGGCTGCTGGTGGACGACGGCGGCACCTGGCGCATCCGCGCCGCGCAGGGCACCAACGTCGCGGCCGCGCCGCCCGCGGTGCGATGAGCGGCGCGGGCAACGGTCCGTCGGGCACCTTGAGCAACCGCACCATGAATGGCACCACGCACGGCGCATCGGGCAACGCCGCGGTGCCGCAGCTGATCGGCCTGGACTGGGGCACCACCAGCCTGCGCGCCTTCCTGATGGGGGCCGACGGCGCGGTGCTACAGACCCGCCATGCCGCCGACGGAGTGCAGGCGCTGGCCGGCGGCGGCGCCGCCGCGTTCGACGCCGCGCTGTCGCGCATCGTCGACGGCTGGCCCGTGCTGCCGCGCGTGGCCTGCGGCATGGTCGGCAGCGCGCAGGGCTGGCAGGAGGTGCCCTATGCCGCCACGCCGGCCGACGCGGCGGCGCTGGTGGCCGGCGCCACCACGGTGGCCACCGCCGGCGGCGTGCCGCTGCTGGTGGCCCCCGGCGTGCGGCACTGGCCGCAAGGCGCCGCGCCCGACGTGATGCGCGGCGAGGAAACCCAGGTGATGGGTGCGCTGCGGCGCGAGCCGCATCCGCACGCGCTGTTCGTGCTGCCGGGCACGCACTCGAAGTGGGTCGTGGTCGAGCAGGGCCGCATCGTGTCGCTGCGCACCGCGATGACCGGCGAAGTGTTCGCGCTGCTGCGCACGCACTCGATCCTCGGCCGGCTGATGGCGCCCGACGCCGGCGACGCCGACGACACGGCCGGCTTCGACCGCGGCGTGCAGGCGGCGCGCTCGGCCGACGCGGCCGGCGACCTGCTCCACACGCTGTTCTCCACCCGCACGCTGGCGCTGATGGGCGAGCTGCCGCCGGCCCAGGGGGCGGGCTACCTGTCGGGCCTGCTGGTGGGCAGCGAGCTGCAGGCGATGCTGGCGCGCGCACCGGCGGCCGTGCCGCTGCTGCTGGTGGGCGACGACGCGCTGTGCCGCCGCTACGCCCGCGCGCTGCAGCAGGCCGGCCGGCCCGCGGCCGCCGTGCTCGGCAACACCGCGCCCGACGGGCTGGCCGCGCTCGCCCGCGCCGCCGGCCTGCTGGCCTGAGGGCGCATCGACGGCATGCCCCGGCACGCGACCGCACCCGACCACCGCCGATCCCGCGACACGACGCGCCTCCTTCGCATCCTTTGCTCAGCGACACCGCCATGACGCCATCGACCTCCGCCACGCCACCGGCCATCGCCCGCTTCGACGCCGCCTTCGCCGCGCTGCCGCTGGTGGCGATCCTGCGCGGCCTGCGCCCCGAGCGCGCCGTGGCCACCGCCGCCGCGCTCTACGACGCGGGCTTTCGCGTGATCGAGGTGCCGCTCAATTCGCCCGAGCCCTTCGCCAGCATCGCCGCCATCCGCGCCGCGCTGCCCGCCGACGCGGTGATCGGCGCGGGCACCGTGCTCGAAGCGGCGTCGGTCGCGGCGCTGGCCCGGGCCGGCGGCGAGCTGGTGGTGATGCCGCATGCCGACACGGCGGTGATCCGCGCCGCGGTGTCGGCCGGGCTGGCCTGCGTGCCGGGCATCGCCACGCCCACCGAGGCCTTCGCCGCGCTGGCCGCGGGCGCCTGCGCGCTGAAGCTGTTCCCGGCCGAGATGCTGACCCCGCCCGTGCTGCAGGCGCTGCGCGCCGTGCTGCCGGCGGGCACGCGGCTGCTGCCGGTGGGCGGCATCACGCCCGCGTCGATGGCACCCTATGCGAAGGCCGGCGCCGCCGGCTTCGGGCTCGGCTCGGCGCTGTTCACGCCGGCGCTGTCGGTCGACGAGGTGCGCGAGCGCGCGCTGGCGTTTGCCGCCGCCTGGGCGTCGCTGCCGCGCTGAAAGGCGGCGGCTACTTCTTCTTCGGGGTGTCGGCGGCCTTGGCGGCCGCGTCGTCCTTCTTCTGGTCGCCCAGCACGCCCTTGAGCGGGCAGACGGAGAACGCGGGGCACTTCTTGCACCCCACGGCGATGGCGATCGGGCAGACGGTCATGGTGCGGCGCTTTCGTCGGGGCCGCGGGATGCGGCCGGTGCGGCGCAGCTTAGGCCGCGCCAGCCCCTGCGTCGAGAGGGTCAGTACGTGGCAGGCCGCTGGCTCGCGGCGTCCACCTGGCGCATGCGCTGGCAGTCGCGGTGGCCGGCCACGGCCGGGTCCTCGCAAACGCGCTTGAGGCAGCGGTGCAGCGCCAGCAGCATCCGGCCCTCGCACTGGTCGCGCGGGCGCAGCACGCCCTTCGACGCTGCTGCGGGCGTCGGAGACGTTGCGGGCGTCGGGGTCGTGGCGGCCGCAGGCAGTTCGGTGGACACCGGCGAGGCCACGGACACCGGTGCCGGCGTGGCGCGCGCCATGTCCTCGCGGCGGCCGGGGGGCGCGCTGCGACGCGGTTGCGACGGTGGCGCGGCCGACGCGGCCGGCTCCGATGCGCGGGCGGCCAGGGCGCCCCCCACGGCGCCCCCCGCGGCGGCAACGCCGGCGGCACCCGTGGCGGACACGGCCGCGGAGGCCGGCGCGTCGGTGGCCGGTCGCGTGGCGACATTGGGCTCGGAGACCGGCGCGGGCGTTGCGTCGGCGACGACGGCCGCCCCGGCGGATGCGGCGCTCGCCGGCGCGATCGCGGCGGGCGCGGCGCTCGCCTGGGGCGGCGCCGGCTCGGTGCGCCACATCGCGAAGGCGACGCCGGCCGCGGCCAGCGCCACCCCGGCCAGCAGCAGGGCCGGCGAGCGGCGGCGCGGCTGAGGCGCCGCGCGATACGACGCCTCGGTCACGGGCGGCGACGTGGCGGCGAACAGCGGCATGTCGCCCGCCGCGTGCGCCACGGGGGCGTCCTGCGCCGGCAGGTTCACCACCGTGGGCGCCTCGGCGGCCGGGGACAGCGCCACCGTGCGCTCCCAGTCCTGCGCCACGGGCGCCGGCCGCGGCACCTCGGGCGGCGCGGCATGGCCGTCGAGCACCTCGCGCAGCGCGGCCACGCTCTGCGGCCGGTGCTCGGGGCGCGGCGCCATCATCCAGTCGACGATCTGCAGGAAGGTGTCGGACACGCTGCGCCGCGCGGTGCCGGCCAGGCGGTGGTGGTCGGTGCCGAGCGCGCGCGCGGTGGCCGGTTGCGGCGGCACGCCGGTGATCACGAAGGCCAGCGTGGCGCCCAGCGCGTACAGGTCGGTCCACGCGCCCTGGCGCAGGCCCGGCGCCTCGGCGTACTGCTCCACCGGCGCATAGCTCGGCTTGAGGATCGCGGTCAGCGACTGGCTGTTGTCGGCGATCACGCGGCGCGCGGCGCCGAAGTCCAGCAGCACCGGCTTGCCGTCGTCGCCCACGAGGATGTTGTCCGGCGCGATGTCGCGGTGGAACACGCCCTCGGCATGCAGCACCTCCAGCGCGCCGAGCAGCGGCGCGAGCAGGCGGCGCAGCCAGGCCTCGCTGGGCGACTCGCCCATCGCCAGGCGCAGCGCCTTGAGCGTGCGGCCGCGGTACAGCGGCATCGCCATGTACGCGGTGCCGTTGGCTTCCCAGAAGCGGTGCACCTTGACCAGCGACGGATGGTCGAAGCGCGCCAGCAGCCGCGCCTCGTTGACGAAGGAGCGCAGGCCGAGCGCGAAGGTCTCGGCATGGCCCTGCGACAGCACGCTCACGTGCAGCGTGTCGCTGCGCTGCGCCAGCGCGCCGGGCATGTACTCCTTGACCGCCACGTCGCGCTCGAGCGCATGGTCGAACGCGTGATAGACGATGCCGAAGCCGCCCACGCCGAGCACCGAGCGGATCTCGAGTTCGCCCAGGCGCTGGCCCACCGGCAGGGCGCGGTGGGCGTCGACGACGGGCGGCGGGGGGGCGGGCGCGGACACGATCCGGGCAGCTTACGGCGCGCCCCGCGCGTACCTCTGGTCACGCCGTGTGAAGCTGCACCCGAGCGTGACCTCTTTCTCGCCCCGCCAGGGCACCACCCAGCAACCGCCGCGGATCCGGCTATGCCGGTCCGCTGGCGGTGCCCCCCTCGGGGGGGTGCGCCGAAGGCGCTCCGGGGGGGAGCCCTTCCAGCCATGTCAGCACGCGCGCGCGCATCGCGGGCGTCTCGGTGTGGCCGACGTCTTCCACATGCTGCTGCCACGCCGACGCGGCGCCGAGCGCGGCATAGGCGGCGCGCTGCGAGCGGTCGAGCGCGTCGAGCCCGGCCGGCGGCGTCAGCGGGTCGGCGCGGCCGGCCAGCGACAGGTGCGGGCGCGGCGCGATCAGCGCGCTGATCTCGCCGAGCGTGAACTGCGCCAGCAGGCCCGGCACGAAGAAGTACTCGCCGTGGCCGTCGTAGCCGCCACTGGCCAGCAGCGCGTCGTACTCGGCGGCGCAGCACAGCTCGGCGCAGCCGGCGATGCGCTCGTCCAGCGCGGCGGCCCACAGCGCCAGCGTGCTGCCCATCGACAGCCCGAGGGTGACCACCGGCAGCGCCGCGAAGCCGGGCTGCGCGCGCAGCCAGTCCAGTGCGGCCAGCGTGTCGCGCAGGCGCAGCCCCCACAGCGTGCGGCCCTGCCACAGCGCCTGCTTGACCAGCGCGCGCTCGCCCGGGCCCTGGCGCGCGCCGAAGCCGCGCTGGTCGATCGCCAGCGCGGCCCAGCCGCACGCGGCGAGCACCGGGCCGTAGGGCGGCGCCTGCAGCGCCGGGCGGCCCGTCACCAGCTCGTCGGCGCCGAGGTCGAAGCGGCGGCCGTGCGCATGGCCGTACAGCACCAGGCCGCGCAGCGGCGTGCCCGCGGGCGGGCGCATCAGCACGGCCGGCACCGGCTCGCCGGCGTCGAGTTCGAGCTGCCATCGTTCGGCGCCGTCGGCGTCGGCGTTCAGCAGGCGGCCCGAGACGGCTGCGGCATCGACCGGCGCCGTGCCGAGCAGGCGCCACAGGGCCGCGCGGCGCGCCGCCGTGGCCTGCGCATCGCCGAGCCAGCCCCAGGGCGCGCCGCCGGCGGCCGGGATCATCGGCGCGGCCTCAGGCCTTGAGCGTGACCGCGCCGGACGCGTTCAGCGCCACCTTGCGCCGCTCGCCCTCGGGCAGCACGACGCGGATCTGGCGGTAGGGCAGCGTCCAGCCGCCCTGGCTGTGCAGCGTGAGCTGCAGCGAGGCGGCATGCGCCTGCGTGCTGAAGCGGTGCAGCACGTGGTGCGCCGCGTCGCCCGCGGCCTGCGCGCCGTCGTCCTCGTACAGCAGCGCGGCGTCGTCGCCCTCGCGCGCGGGGAACCACAGCAGCGCGCGCGACGGCTCCTCGGTGCGGGCGCGGTCGCTCGGGCTGTCGGTCACCGGCACCAGCGCGCCGGCACGCACGAACAGCGGCAGGCGGTGCAGCGGCGCGGGCACCTCCACCCACTGGCCGCCGGCGTGGTGCGCGCCGGTCCACCAGTCGTGCCAGCCGTGCGGCGTGCGCGGCAGGTACAGGCGCCGCGTGCGCGCATGCGGCTCGAACACCGGCGCGACGAGCAGGTCGGGGCCGACCATCATCTCGTCGTTGTCGGCCCAGGTGGCGGGGTCGTCGCCGAAGTCGAGGAAGGTCGGGCGCAGCACCGGCACGTGCTCGGTGCTGGCGCGCCACAGCTGCGTGTACAGGTAGGGCAGCAGCTTCAGGCGCAGGCCCACCGCGGCGCGGATCGGCGCGGTGGCCTCGGCGTGCAGCCACGGCGAGTTGACGCTGCCGTCGGCCTTCCAGCTGTTCATGATCATGCGCGGCACCAGGCAGCAGGCCTGGGTCCAGCGGATCAGCATCTCGGGGTCGGGCACCGGGCCGTCGAAACCGCCGATGTCATGGCCGGTGTTGAACATGCCCGACAGGCTCATCGTCATCGCCATGCGCTGGTTCCAGCGCATCGTGTGCCAGCTCGTCGAGTTGTCGCCGGTCCAGGTCTGGGCGTAGCGCTGCAGGCCGGGCGGGCCGGCGCGGGTGACGGTGTAGACGCGCTCGGCCGGCTTGTGCGCGGCCTGCTCGTCGAAGGTGGCGCGCGTCATCAGCAGCGCCTGCAGCGGGCGCGAGCGCGGCACCGGCAGCGGCTGGCCGAAGCCGTGCGCGCGCGCGCCCTCGCCCCAGATCACGTACTCGTTGTTGTCGTTCCAGCCGACGTCGATGCCCATGTCGAGGATCTGCTCGCGCAGGTGGCGCCGCCACCACGCGGCGTCGTCCGGGCGCGTGAAGTCCAGGTGCGCGCCCCAGCCGTCCCAGAACTGCTCCAGGCAGGGGCCGGCGTCGTCGCGCACGAAGGCGCCGCCCTCGGCCAGCGCGGCATAGGCCGGGTGGTCGTCGAGCAGGCAGGGCTTGAGGTTGGCCACCGTGCGCACGCCCGCGGCGGCGAAGGCGTCGATCAGCGCGCGTGGCTCGGGGAACTTGTCGCGGTTCCAGGTGAACACGTAGCGCTGCTTGCCGCGGCTGGTGTAGCCCGAGCCGAAGTGGAAGCTCGACAGCGGGAAGTGGTCGGCCTCGGCCAGGCCGAGGAAGCCGCGGATGCGCTCCTGCGCCTTCGGGTCGTCGGCCAGGCCCATCGCGGTGTTGGCGAAGCCCAGCGTCCAGCGCGGCGGCAGCGCGGTGCCGCCGATGGCCGCCACGAAGCGCGCCAGCGCGGCCTTGAGGTCGGGGCCGGCGAACACATAGCAATCCAGGTCGCCGTCGGCCACCTCGGTGGCGCGGTAGCGGCCGTGGTAGTTGTCGTGCTCGGCGCCGAGGTCGAACGCGCACTCGGCCAGCGTGTCGTAGTAGACGCCGCAGGCGGTGCCGGTGTCGGCGCGGTGGTTCAGCAGGAAGGGCCAGTGCTTGTAGAGCGGGTCGCCGGTCTTGGCGTCGTAGCCCAGGGCGTCGAGCTGGCGCGTGCGCAGGCGCCGGCCGTGCAGGTCGAGCGGGCCGGTCTTGTCGCCCAGGCCGAAGTAGCGGTCGGCGGCGTCGCGCCGCTGCCAGTGGAACAGCGTGCCGCTGCGCGGCGACACCGCATAGGCGTAGCTGTCGCGGTCGCCGCAGCACCAGTGCCAGACGCCCTGCGCGTCGGCCTGCTCCCACACCACGTGGAAGGGGTCGAGCGCGACGCGCGCGCGCAGGCCGGTGCCCGACAGCAGCAGCGTGCCCTGCGCGGCGTCGTGCTCGATGCGCGCGTCGGCGCGCGGCGGGTACACCGCGTCGCGCGCCACGCCCTGGTGCGGGAACGCGCCCGACGGGTCCAGCGCCCAGGTGCGCGGCTCGCGCCAGCCGTCCGGTGGCACCAGGCCGAAGCGGCCGATGCCGTCGCCGACGATCGCCACGCGGGCGCGCCAGCCCAGCGCGAGTCCGAGTTCGATGCGGCCGTCCTGCGCGGACAGCAGCCGCGCCTTGCGAAGGGGAGTCATGCGGTCAGGGAGTCACCGGAGTCGTCGGCGCGGAAGACGCGGACCGCCTCGGGCGGCGCGTGCGCGGTGAGAGTGTCGCCCACGCGCACCGACACCTGGCCGGCGCACTGCACCGTCAGGCGGCCGGCGTCGCCGGGCAGGGTGCCGTAGATCAGCGACAGGCCGCCGAGCTGTTCCACCTGCGACACGGTGATCGGCAGCGGCAGCGTGTCGGCGCCGGCCTCCAGCCGCAGGTGTTCCGGGCGCACGCCCAGCACGACGGCAGTGCCGGCGGCCACCACGCCGGGGCCGGCCAGCCCCGGCACCGCGACCGAGCCGCCGAAGGCCGGCCACAGGCGCCGGTCGGCGCCCACGTCGGCCTGGATGAAGTTCATCTGCGGCGAGCCGATGAAGCCGGCCACGAAGCGGTTGGCGGGCTTGTTGTACAGCGCCAGCGGCGAGCCCACCTGCTCGATGCGCCCGGCGCGCAGCACGACGATCTTGTCGGCCATGGTCATGGCCTCGACCTGGTCGTGGGTGACGTAGATCATCGTGGCGCCCAGGCGCCGGTGCAGCGCCGAGATCTCGCCGCGCATCGACACGCGCAGCTCGGCGTCCAGGTTGGACAGCGGCTCGTCGAACAGGAAGATGCGCGGCTCGCGCACGATGGCGCGGCCGATCGCCACGCGCTGGCGCTGGCCGCCCGACAGCTGCGTGGGCTTGCGCTGCAGCAGGCCGTCCAGGCGCAGCAGCACGGCGGCGTCCATCACGCGGCGCTGCACCTCGCCCTTGGGCATGCCCAGGTTCTCCAGGCCGAAGGCCATGTTCTGGTGCACCGTCATGTGCGGGTACAGCGCATAGCTCTGGAACACCATCGCCAGCTCGCGGTCGGCCGCGCGCAGGTGGTTCACGCGCTGGCCGTCGATCAGGATGTCGCCCGCGGTGGCCTCCTCCAGGCCGCAGATCAGGCGCAGCAGCGTGCTCTTGCCGCAGCCCGAGGGGCCGACGAAGACGGTGAACTCGCCATGCGCGACCTGCAGGTCCACGCCGTGGATCACGCGCGTGCCCTCGAAGTCCTTCACCAGCTGCTTCAGTTCCAGCGACGCCATCACTTGACTCCCGCCGAGGCAATGCCCTGGGCGATGTATTTCTGGAGGAATGCGAACACGAGCGTCACCGGCAGCAGCGTGATGACGGTCATCGCCAGCAGGTAGTGCCACTGCGTGACGAGGTCGCCCTGGAACGCGTTGAGCGCGAGCTGCAGCGTGAAGTACTCGGACTTGCTCAGCACGATCAGCGGCCAGAGGAAGTCGTTCCAGCGCCACATGACCGAGAAGATCGCCAGCACCGCCAGCGCCGGCGCCGACAGCGGCAACACGATGCGCCAGTAGATGCGCCACTCGCCGGCGTGGTCCATGCGCGCGGCGTCGAGCAGCTCGTCGGGGATGGTCAGCATGTACTGCCGCAGCAGGAACACGCCGGTGGGCGTGGCCACCGCGGGCCAGATCACGCCCCACAGGCTGTTGAGCAGGCCGAGCTCGGAGATGACGAGGAAGTTGGGCACCAGCACGATGGCCGGCGGCACCATCAGCGTGGCGATGATCAGCAGGAACACGCCCGAGCGGCCCTTGAAGCGGTACTTCGACAGGGCGAACGCGGCCATCGAGTTGAACAGCAGCGTCAGGAAGGTGGCCACCACGGTGATGAACACCGAGTTCCACAGGTAGCGGCCGAAGGCGAACTTGCCGCCCAGGTCGGTGTAGTTCTCGGTGGCGAGCTTGAACTCGCGCACCGGCTCGCGGTCGGCCACGTTGACGCGGATCAGCTCGTCGGGCCTGGCCGGGTCCACGTGCGTGGCCATCAGGCCGA
This sequence comes from Aquabacterium sp. T101, assembly GCF_057219775.1. NCBI lineage: Bacteria > Pseudomonadati > Pseudomonadota > Betaproteobacteria > Burkholderiales > Sphaerotilaceae > Aquabacterium > Aquabacterium sp. T101. The sequence goes on along the minus strand of NZ_JBXVVZ010000004.1, from coordinate 12,043 downwards.
TGCGGCGCAGCTCGGGCAGCTCGCGCACGCTGCCGTCGGGCAGCTTGACGCGGTACACCGGCTTGAGGCCGTCCTCGCCGGGCACGGCGATGCTCTTCTGGCCGTAGGGCAGCAGGCTGGGCGGGAACTCCGACAGCGCCGACTCGGTCTTGAAGCTCGACAGCACGAGCCACAGCACCGGGCCGAACATCAGGAACAGGCCGACCGTGAGGTAGGCGTAGCTGAGCCAGTCGGTCCAGTGCAGCTGGCGCCGGCCGCGGGTGCGGGTGAGGAAGGCGACGGCGTTCATCTTGCGGTCGTTCCTCGCGTTGTGTGCTTTGCGGTCGTGACGCCTTGCGCTTCGCGCTTCGTGACGGAGGGGCCTCGCGCTGCGCGCTTCGGGGTTGCTGCGTGGAGGGTGCCGCGCGTCGGCGTGGCGCCCGGCGCGGCGGCGCGCGACGTCGGCGGTCGGCGCTGCGCGCCGACGGCCCTGCGGTGCTCGCACGCCCGGCCCGTGGCCGAACTCGCTTCGCTCACTGCGTTCGCTGCGCTCTGACAGCCGCCACGAGTCAGATCACAAGGCGCGCTGGCGCGCGCGGCCGGGCGCGCTGCGCTCCTCGGCGCCGCCCACGCGCACCGCCGCGCCGGGCACCACGCCGAGGGCCACCGCAGTGGTATGGCGGGCGTTGGCGGAATGTGGCCGTGCGTTTGCGCGCGTGCCACCCCAGCGGGAGCGCCGCGCCCCCCGGCCCCCCGCCTGCCGCGGGCGCCAGCCCGCGCAGGCACGAACGTCATGAGGCTCACCGCTTGCGCTCCCCCGCCGACCCGGCATTGGTGGCGCGCAGCTGCAGCAGCGTCAGCGCGATCAGGGCGAGGGCCAGCAGCAGCGAGCCGGCGGCCGCCAGGCCGTACAGGCGCACCTGTTCCTGGAAGCCGGTCTGGTAGATGAACTGCACCACGAAGGTGGTGGCCGAGCCCGGCCCGCCGCCGGTGAGCACGAACACCTCGTCGAAGGTCTGCACCGCGCGGATCGCGGCCAGCACCATCACCACCAGCAGGTTGGGCAGCAGCAGCGGCAGCGTGATGCGCACCAGCGTGCGCCAGGGCGAGGCGCGGTCCATCTGCGCGGCTTCGTACAGGTCGGCCGGGATCGCCTGCAGGCCCGCCAGCAGGATCAGCGTGTAGAAGCCCATGTGGGCCCAGATGCTGACGAACACCACCCAAGAGAAGGCCCAGCCGGCCTCGGCCAGCCACAGCGTGGGCTCGCGGCCGGCGGCCACCATCAGCGCGTTGAGCACGCCGTCGCGCTGCAGGATCCACTTCCACACCAGCGCCACCACCACCGGGCTCAGCAGCACCGGGTAGAAGTACACGCCGCGCCAGAAGCCGCGCCCGATGATCTTGCGGTTGAGCACCAGCGCGGTGATCAGGCTGAACAGCACCATCAGGCTGACCTGCAGCACCGAGAACGCGGCCGTGTTCCACACCGCGCGCCAGAACAGGTCGCGCTTGCAGGTGGAGGGGTCGAAGTGGTTGCCGCAGTCCAGCAGCGTGGCGAGGTTCTCGAAGCCGACGAAGGGCCGGTCCTTCGGGTACAGCTCCACCCCGCCGGTGAAGGCGTAGTAGAAGTTGATCGCGATCGGCAGGAACGTGAAGACGCCGAAGATCAACAGGTTGGGCGCCAGGAAGAACCACGGCGTGCTCTGCCGCACTTGCATGCCGTGGTGTCCTTTGCGCGCGGGTGGCGCCGCGCGACCCGCAGGCCGCGCGGCAGGAGGCTTACTTGCTGGCGGCCTTGACCTGCTCGTCGATGTCCGACGCCAGGCGCTTGAGCGCGTCGTCGGCGCTCATCTCGCCGGCCACGGCCTGACCCAGGCGCTGCGCGGTGGGCAGGAACACGGCGCGGTTGAAGCGGTAGCCCTGCAGCGCGTAGTTCGGGCCGGCGATCTTGGGCACGTCGGCCACGAACGCGTTGAGCGCGGCCTTCGCCATCGGCGACACGTTGTAGGTGACGCCGGCCCGGGCCACCGACAGGCTGGCCGGGATGTTCTCGGTCTTGGCCATCAGCTCGCGGTAGTTGGCGTCCTCGGCCAGGAAGTCGAGGAACTTGGCCACCAGCGCCGGCTGCTTGGTGCGCTTGAGGCCGACGAAGGCCGCGCCGCCGGGCATGGCGGTGCAGGCGGCCGGGCCGCAGGGCGCCGGAGCCACGGCCCACTCGAAGGCCTTGGTCACCTGCGTGTCCATGCGCTTCAGCTGCCACGAGCCGGAGTAGTACACGACCACGCGGCCGTTGGCGAACTCCTCGAACGCGTCGCGGTACTGCGAGCCGCCGACGCCGCCCCACACCTCCTTGGGCATCAGGCCGGCCTTGTGCCAGTCGACGAACTTCTTGGCCGCAGCCTGGTAGCCGGCGTCGACCACGGGCGCGCCGTTGGCGTCGAAGATCCTGGCACCGTAGGCCACGGCCAGCGGCGCGAAGCGGTGGCCGGATCGGTCCATCGCCATCGCGAACGGCACCTTGGTGGCCTTGGCCACCTTGTCGGCGGCGGCCATCCAGTCGTCCCAGGTGGCCTTGTCGCCGGGCATCGGCACCTTGGCCTGGTCGAACAGCGTCTTGTTGACGAAGGCGCCGGTGACGGTGAGCTGCGACATCAGACCGTAGATGCCCTTGTCCTGCGGGCCGGCACGGAACCAGGGCAGGGTGGAGGCGAAGTTGTCGCTCCAGAACTTCTGGCGCGCCGCGCTCAGGTGCGGCGTCAGGTCGAGGTAGTACTTGTTCAGGCCGCCCAGGTCGGTGACGCGGGCGATGTCCGGGCCCTCGCCGGCGGCCAGCTGCACCGGCAGCTGCTCGACCACGGCCTTGTAGGGCACCTTGTCGATGACGATCTTGGCGCCGGCGTTGGCGGCCTCGAAGCGCTTGGCGATCTCGCCGGTGACTTCGCACTCGTTGCCGTCGGAATAGCACTGCACGCGCAGTTCCTGCGCGAGGGCGGGGGCGGCGGACAGGGCCAACGCGGCCAGTGCGAGGGCCACGGGCGTGCGGGACGACTTACTGCGGGTCATGAAGGGTCTCCTTGAAGGGTCGCCGGGATGTTCACACACCGCGGCGCACGGTTCATCAAGGAAAACCATCGGCCACCCGCGGGGTGGCCGTGCGTTTCAGGCCGTCACAGGGCCGTCATCGCGTCGTGTCAGGCCGTCACGCTGAGCAGGGCGCCCGGGCGGGTGGGCTCGACGTCGGACGTCGCGGCCTCGTCGCCGCGCACGCGGGCGGCGAGGTTGCGCAGGAAGGTGGCCAGCTGCTCGCGCACCGAGCCTTCGTTGTCGGCGGCGGTGCTGCGGCCCAGGGCCTGCTGCAGCGAGCCGAACGCGCCGACCAGGTCGTTGGCGGCGCGCGCCCACGGCGACGCGGAGGACACGCCCGGCACGAGCCGGATCTCGAGCACCAGCGTGGCCGGGGCCGTCGCGGCGGCGGGGGCCGGCGCCGTGACCGGGGCCACGTCGGTGGCCGTGGAGGCCGTGGTGGCGGTGGCCGGCTTGGGCGCCGCCGTGGACGTGGCGCCGGCCGCGCTGGCGGGCGCCGCGGTCGTCGCCGGTGCGGCCGCCTGCGGCTTGGCGGGTGCCGTGCCGAGGGCGGCCTGGGCCACCATCGAGGCCAGCTTGTCCAGACGCTGGGCCGGGTCGTCGCCCCAGCCCGCGCCCTCGCGGCGGCCGAAGTGGTGCCCATGGTGATGGCCGCGCCCGCGGTGGTCGTCGTCGCCGCCGCGCAGGGCCTGCATCAGCGCGCGGGCGAAGGCGGTCAGCGCCTGCTCCAGCGCGTCGCCGCCGGCCGCGGCCGGGGCCTTGTCCGCCTCGGCGGTGGCGTCGGTGGTGGCCGCTTCGGTCTTCACGGCGTCGGCGCTGCCGGCGGGGGCCGCGGCCTTCGTGGGGGCCGCCTCGGCCGCGCCGGTGGTGGGTGCGGCGAGCACTTCGCGCAGCGCCTGCACCAGGGCCTTGAGCAGCGGCGAGCGGCGCGGGCCCTCGCTGCGCTCGGCGTCGTCGCGGCGCGACTCGGCCTTGGCGTCGTGGTCGCAGCACTCGGCGCGCCGTGCGGCGGCCTTGGCCTGCAGGGCCTCGGTGGGGCGGGACAGGCTCGCCGCGGCAGGCGAGGAGGAGGTCAGGGGCGTCATGGCGTTCTCTCCCGAAAGGGTTGGAGGTTGCGCCGTCGACCCGTGTGCCCGTTTCGGGGGCGATGAAGCACGGGCCTCGACGCTTGCCCCGGTTTCGGTCGCGCCCTCGACGGGTCTGAGGGGATTTGTGGCACCGCATGTAACTGCGGGGCCATCGGCCGCCAGTTCCGTGCTTATGCGGCCTTTTGCGCCGTCAATCGTCGAGAAAGCCGCCGCGGTAGAAGCACCACGCGGTGCCGTCGTGCAGGTAGAAGTGGCCGTCGGCGCAGAAGTCCTTGCCGGGGAAGAACTCGCGATACGCGCGCGGCACCAGCCGCGCGAGCTGCTCGTCGGTCAGCAGCTCGAACTGCTCCGGCGTGATCGGGCGGCCCACCCTCAGCTTCGGCCTGTCGTCGTCCATGTCCGAAAGTATCGCGCCGGAAGGAACTTAGATCTCAGGCCGCGCCGGGCCGTCCCAAGCGGCCTGAGCTCCCCTCGGGGGACGCGAGCGAAGCGAGCTGGGGGCTGTCATGTCAGGCCGCGCCGGGCCGTCCCAAGCGGCCTGAGCTCCCCTCGGGGGACGCGAGCGCAGCGAGCTGGGGGCTGTCAAGCCGGCAAGTCCAGGCCGCGCAGGGCGAGTGCGATCTCGTCGGCGCGCCACACCGCGATGCGCTCGGCGGTGGCGAGCTGGCGCGCCGCGTCGCCGAGTTCGCCCAGGCCGATGTAGAGCGCGTCGTTGATGCGGTCGCCGTCGCCGGCCTCGCGCGCGGCCTGCAGCGCGCGCAGCGGCTCCAGGCCGATGTGCGCCGACTTCCAGCGCCGCGCCGCGACGAACTGGCGCCGGTTGGCGCGCTCGAGCACGAAGTCCACCCCGGCCGGCGGCTTGCCGGCGGCGAGCTCGAAGCCGTCGCGGCGGAAGGCCTGCAGCAGCAGCGCCTCGAACGCCGGCCAAGGCATCGCCGCCACGGCGCGCTGCGTCGCTTCGATGCGCTCGGCGCTGGGCAGGCCGCGCCGCTTCCAGGCCGCCAGCGCGGAGATCACGAAGAAGGGCGCGCCGGACACCGCGCCGGCCACCTGAAGGTCGGGCGGCAGCAGCGCGGCGGCCAGCAGCACGAGCACCACGCCGATGGCGGCGCTGGCCCACCACGGCGAGCGCAGCAGCACCGCGAACAGCGAGTTCTTCGCCATCTTCAACTTCATCGCGCGTCACCCTTCGCGGCCACGGCGTCCAGCGCCGCGGCCATGTCGTCCCAGGCCGTGGCCGGCACGGCCTCGCCCCACACTTCCAGCGTCACCGGCGTGCCGGCATGCGCGCGCGCCGCGGCCGCGCCGCGCATGTAGCCCAGGCCGACGCAGCGCGCCGCGCGCAGGCTGTAGCCGGCCGAGCTGAGCTCGCCCACGGCCGCGCCGTCGAGCGCGATCGGCTCGCCGCCCCACAGCCAGGCGTCGCTGCCGTCCAGTGGCGCGTCGGGCACGAAGGCCAGCAGCTTCTTGGCCGGCGCCTGGCCCTGCGCCGCCGCCAGCGCGTCGCGGCCAATGAAGCCGCCGGGCTTGTCCATGCGCACGGCGAAGTCCAGGCCGGCCATCCACGGGGTCTCGTCGGGGCCGAGCTCGTGGCCCCAGGCGCGCCGTCCGGCCTCGATGCGCAGCGCGTCGAGCGCGTAGTAGCCGGCGTCGGCCAGACCCAGGTCCGCGCCGGCCTCGTGCAGCGTCAGGTAGACGTGCCGCGCCATTTCCACCGGCACGTACAGCTCGAAGCCCGGCCCGCCGACATAGCTCATGCGCGCGGCGCGCACGCGCGCCAGGCCGAGGTCGATCTCCTTCGTGTGCGCGAACTTCAGGCCGGTGGGCGACAGGTCGTCCGGGCTCACGCGCGCGAGCAGCTCGCGCGAGCGCGGGCCCATCACCGACAGCACCGAATACAGCGCGCTCACGTCGGTGAGCGCCACCGCCGCGTCGCCGGCCTGGCGGCCGATCCAGTCGGCGTCGCGCTGCGGCTGCGCCGAGCCGGTGACGAGCAGGAAGCGGTCGGCGGCCTGGCGCATCACGGTGAGGTCGCTCTCGAAGCCGCCGCGCCGGTTGAGCAGGCCGGTGTAGACCATGCGGCCGGGCGCCACGTCGACGTCGTTGGCGCACAGCCGCTGCAGCAGCGCCAGCGCGTCCGGCCCCTGCAGCAGCAGCTTGCCGAAGGAAGTCTGGTCGTACAGCGCCACCGCCTCGCGCGTGGCGCGCATCTCGGCGCGCATCCAGGGCAGCCAGTCCGGCGTGCCCAGGCCGTGCTGCGCCGGTGCCGCGCCCGCGGGGCGGAAGACGTTCGCCCGCTCCCAGCCGTTCTTGCTGCCGAACTCGGCGCCGCGCGCGGCCAGCAGGTCGTACAGCGGCGACGTGCGCAGCGGCCGCGCGGTGACGAGTTCCTGGCGCGGCCAGCGCATCGCGTAGTGCAGGCCGAGCGTCTCGCCGGTGCGCTGGGCCAGCGCCTTGCGGTTGGCGGTGAAGGGGCCGAAGCGGCGCAGGTCCACGTCCCACAGGTCGCACGGCGCCTCGCCGTCGACGATCCATTGCGCCACCAGCTGCCCGGCGCCGCCGCTGTTGGCAATGCCGGCGGAGTTGAAGCCGGCGCAGACGAAGTAGCCCGCCAGCCCCGGCGCCTCGCCGATCATGAAGTTGCCGTCGGGCGTGAAGCTCTCCGGCCCGTTGAGCAGCATCTTGATCGGCGCGGTCTCCAGGCACGGCGTGCGATGGATCGCGTTGGTCATCAGGATCTCGAACTGGTCCCAGTCCTCGGGCAGCAGCTGGAACTGGAAGTCGGCCGGGATCGGGTCCACCGCCCAGGGCTTGGCCTGCGGCTCGAAGCCGCCCATCACCAGGCCGCCGACCTCCTCCTTGTAGTAGATGAATCCGTCGGGGTCGCGCATCACCGGCAGCATCGGATGCACGCCCTCGATGCGGTCGGTGACGATGTAGAAGTGCTCGGCCGAGTACAGCGGTACGTTCACGCCCGCGAGCGCGCCGAACTGGCGCGCCCACTGCCCGCCGCAGTTGACCAGCGTGTCGCAGCGCACCTCGCCCTGCGCGGTGATCACGCCGGTGACGCGGCCGCGCTCGCTGCGCACGCCGGTCACCTGCACGCCCTCGACGATGCGCACGCCCTTCAGGCGCGCGCCCTTGGCCAGCGACATGCACAGGTCGGCCGGGTTGGCCTTGCCGTCGCCGGGGATCCACAGCGCGCCCTGCAGGTCGTCGGTGCGCATCACCGGGTACAAGTCGCCGGCCTCCTTCGGGCCGATCACGTGCACCTCGACGCCGAAGCTGCGCGCCAGCGCGGCCTGGCGCCGCAGCACCTTCATGCGCTCGGGCGTGCGCGCCACGTTGACGCTGCCGCACTGCTTCCAGCCGGTGGCCAGGCCGGTCTCGGCCTCGAGCCGCGAGTACAGCTCGATGCCGTAGCGGCTCATGCGCGTCATGTTGCGGTTGGGCCGCATCTGGCCCACCAGGCCGGCGGCATGCCAGGTGGTGCCGCTGGTGAGCTTGCCCTGTTCGAGCAGCAGCACGTCGGTGACGCCGAGCTGCGCCAGGTGGTAGGCCACGGAGCAGCCGGCGATGCCGCCGCCGACGATCACGACGCGGGCTTGATCGGGGAGTGTCATCCCCGAGAGGCTAACGCAGGCTGCGCGGGCGCGTCAGCGGGAGGTCCCTGCCATGCGCGCCGCCAGGTCCCAGGCGGCACGCAGGCCGTCCACGCGCGCCACGCCGCGCCCGGCGATGTCGTAAGCGCTGCCGCTGGCGGGCGTGGCCACCGGCACCGGCAGCCCGCCGTGCAGCGTGACGCCGCGCTCGAAGCCCATCAGCTTCATCGCGATCTGGCCCTGGTCGTGGTACATCGAGACCACCGCGTCGAAGTCGCCGCGGCGCGCGGCGATGAACACCGTGTCGGGCGAGAACGGGCCGCGCGCGTCCAGGCCGTCGCGGCGCAGCCCCTGCACCGCGGGCTCGATGATGTCGATCTCCTCGCGGCCGATCGAGCCGCCGTCGCCGGCATGCGGGTTCAGGCCCGACACCGCGATGCGCGGCGCGGCCACGCCGGCGCGGCGCAGCGCGGCGTCGATGATGCGCACCGCGTCGCCGATCGCGCCCGGGTGGATCAGCGCCGCCACGTCCTTCAGCGGCACGTGCGACGTGACGCGCGACGTCCACAGCGCGCCGGTGATGTTGAACTCGCAGACGAAGTCGCGCACGCCCAGCCGCTCCTGCAGCCAGCGCAGCTCGTCCTCCTGCTGCAGCCCGCCCAGGCGCAGCGCATGCTTGTTGAAGGGCGCGAACACGATCGCATCGGCCGCGCCCTGCTGCACCGCCTGGCAGGCGAGTTCCAGCGACTGCATCGCGCAGCGGCCCGAGGCCTCGGTGGCCTGCCCCAGCGGCGGCGCCACCCCGCCCAGCGTGTCGTAGCGCCACCAGCCGATCTGCCCCGCGGCCAGCGGCGCGTCGGGCCGATCCAGCGCCACCAGCGGCAGCTCCACGCCGGCCTGGCGCTGGCCGGCGGCGAGCACGGCGCGGTCGGCGATCAGCAGCACCGCGGCCTGCGCGCGCGCCGCGGGGTCGGCCAGCAGGCGGGCGGCCATCTCGGGGCCCACGCCGCCGGCGTCGCCCATCAGCAGGGCCACGCGCACGGGGCGGGACAGGCTCACTGGCCGTCCACCTTGATGTTGGCGTCGCGCACGAGCTTGCCGTAGCGCTCGAACTCGGCCTTGTTCATCTCGGCGAACTGCTCCGGCGTCATCAGCTGGATGTCGCCGCCCAGGCCCTTGATGCGCGCCTGCACGTCGGGCAGCTTCAGCGCCGCCGTCAGCTCGGCGGCCAGGCGCTCGACCACCGGCCGCGGCGTGCCGGCGGTGACGTACATCGCGTACCAGGTCTGGATGTCGGCGCCGGCCACGCCCAGTTCGGCCAGCGTGGGCACGTCGGGCAGCTCGGCGCTGCGCCGCGGCGTGGTGATCGCCAGCGGGCGGAACTTGCCGCCCTTGATCTGGCCCATCGCCGAGCTGGTGGTGTCGAACATCATCTCGACCTGGCCGCCGATGATGTCGATGTGCGCCTGCGAGCTGCCCTTGTAGGGCACGTGGATCGCCTTGGTGCGGGTGGACAGGTTGAACGCCTCGCCCACGATGTGCTGCGTGCTGCCGATGCCCGAGCTGGCGTACTTGATCGCGCCCGGCTTGGCCTGCATGTCGGCCAGCAGGTCCTTCAGGCTCTGGTAGGGCGACGTGGCGCTGACCACCAGCACGTTGGGCACCACCGCCACCAGGCCGAGCGGCTGCAGGTCCTTGAGCGGGTCGAACTTCAGCTTGATCAGGTGCGGCGCCACCGCCTGGCCGGTGTTGGTGGCCAGCAGCAGCGTGTAGCCGTCGGGCGTGGCCTTGGCCGCGATCTCCGCGGCGATGGTGTTGCTGGCGCCCGGGCGGTTCTCGACCACGATGCTCTGCTTGAGCGCCGGCCCCATCTTCTCGGCCAGCAGCCGCGCCAGGATGTCGGTGCCGCCGCCGGCGGAGGCGCCGACCATGATGCGAAGCGGCTTGTCGGGCCAGGCCTGGGCGCTGGCGGGGGCGGGCAGTGCCAGCGCGAGCGGCGCCAGGGCGAGCAGCGACGCCAGTCGGCGCCGCAGGGGCAGGGGGCGTGTCATCGGGCGGTCTCCTGGTCGGTGTGTGCGCGTCCGTCGGATGCGGCGGCTGGTGCGAGCGTAGGCAGCCCCGTCATGCATTGCCAATCGAATTTGCTCAACAGGCGATATACATTCGTGCATGGCCTCCCGGCTCACCGACCCCCAGGCGCTGCTGCGCCTGCGCACGCGCCAGCTGCTGCTGGTGGCGCAGCTCGGGCGCGAGCGGCACCTCGGCCGCGCGGCGGCGGCGCTCGGCGTCAGCCAGCCGGCGGCGACCAAGCTGCTGCAGCAGCTGGAGGCGGCACTCGAGGCGCGCCTGTTCACGCGCGGCCCGCGCGGCATGGAGCCCACCGACGGCGGGCAGGCGCTGATCCGCTTCGCCGCACAGATGCTCACCGACTTCGGTGCGGTGCGCGAGACGATGCGATCGCTCGACGCCGGCCTGCAGGGGCGCCTGCGCCTGGGCAGCGTGCCCGGCGCGATGCCCGACCTGGTGGCGCCGGCGCTGGCCGACTACCGGCGCACGCATCCGCGGGTGGCAGTGCACCTGGACGTGGCCACCAGCGACCAGATGCTGGAGCGGCTGGCGCTGGGCGAGGTGGACCTCGTGCTCGGCCGCCTCACCGACCGCAGCGACGCCGACGCGTTCGACGCCGTGCCGCTGCTGGCCGAGCCGCAGGTGGTGGTGGTGCGCGCCGGCCATCCGCTGGCGCGGCGCGGCGCCCGGGTCGACCTGGCGGCGCTGGCGGGCCTGTCGTGGGTGCTGCAGCCGCCCGGCTCGCCGCAGCGCACGCGCTTCGAGGACGCGCTGCGCGAGGCCGGCCTGCGCACGCGGCTGGACATCCTGGAGACGGCGTCCACCGTGGCCACCACGGCGCTGCTGGAGCAGTCCGACATGGCCACCGTGATGCCGGCGTCGCTGGCGCGGCACTATGGCCGCCTGGGCGCGCTCGCCGCGCTGCGCTATGCGCTGCCGATGCGGGTGCCGGCGCTGCACCTGATCCGCCGCCGCGCGCGGCTGCTGTCGCCGGCGGCCGAGGCCTTCGCGCAGGTGGTGCAGGCGCGCGCCGCGCGCGGCGCTAGCCGAAGCGCAGCGCGATGACGCCGGCCACGATGACCACGGTGCCGATGGCGCGCTGCAGGCCGAACTTCTCCTTCAGCACCAGGGTGCCGATCACGGTGGCGAACAGCACCGAGGTCTCGCGCAGCGCGGCCACGCTGGCCACCGGCGCGCGCGTCATCGCCCACAGCGCGATGGCGTAGGAGCCGATCGACGCGGCGCCGCCCAGCGCGGCCAGCGGCCAGCGCTGCCGCGCGTAGTCGAGGATGGCGCGGCGCCCCTGCGGGCCGCGCCGCCACCACACGAGCAGCGGATACGGCAGCCCGTCGAGCACGAACAGCCACAGCACGTAGCGCAGCGTCTGTCCGCCGCCGCCGGCTTCCGTGCGCACGCCCAGCCCGTCGACGAAGGTGTAGACGGCGATGATGGCGGCGTTGGCGAACGCGTAGCCGAGTGCCTTGCCGTGATGCAGCGCCTGCCCCGGGTGCGCCAGGCCCACCAGCGCGACGCCGGCGGTGATGCCCACGATGCCGACCCAGGCCGACGGGCTGGGCACCTCGCCCACCACGGCCGCCGAGCCCAGCGCCACCAGCAGCGGCGCGAAGCCGCGCATGATCGGATAGGTGAGCCCCAGCTCGCCATGCTGGTAGGCCCCGGCCAGCGCGATGTAGTAGCCGATGTGGATCACCAGCGACGCGGCGATGAAGGGCCACGCCGCCGGCGACGGCAGGCCGACCCACAGCGCGAACGGCAGCGCCACCAGCGCGCCCATCGAATGCACCAGCGCCGTGTCCAGCGGCTTGTCGCCGGACGACTTGACCAGCGCGTTCCACGACGCGTGCAGCAGCGCGCCCAGCAGGACGGCGGCGACGATGGGCCAGGTGAGGGTCATTGCGCTGTGGGGTGCAGCAGAGCTTCAGTGCGGTTGCCGCTGCGGATCGGGAGTGCGGGCGTTCCTTTGCCGCTGCGGCAGGGGGGCGCGGGCACCTGCGTTCTCCGGCCCACGCTCGCGGGCGACCTCCGAGGACTGCAATCGGTGCCTCTTCAACACCGGCGTTCTCCTGCAAGCGCCTTGGCGACCGCGAATGGGGCCTGCGCCCGCAGGCACCCGCGCCCCCCTGCAACCCACGTCATCTGCATGCGGCCGGCAGGCCACTGCTGGGGCTTGGACCGGGGGTCGGGGTGCCGCGGGCGCAGGCC